>JAPLGO010000004.1 GCA_026390115.1 Campylobacterales bacterium
GATACTCATATGTTTGTCTCTCAAGATAATTACACATTTTCATTGAGGACATGCGCACAAACAAATATGACTCTAAAACAGCTCTAATCTCTTTATCATAGGGTGCAAGCAAAAAGAGATCTATCTCGTCTTCGTCTTCAAATGTTTCTAGTAAAATCTTCGGAAACTCAATCGTATTACCAAACTCGAGTATGTAAGGCATAAGAGAGTCAATAAAAGCTTTTGCAGAATCTTTGACATCTATATTCTCATCTAAATAATCATGCGCAAGGATAACTTCAATTTCAAATTCTATATAGCTGCCGCTGTGTTGATTGTAATAGATGATGTTTTGTAAAGCAATCATTTCTGCGCTTCACACTTATCCGCGCGTATCATCAAATTTTCTTTTATAAAATATCTTTTCTCAAACTCCCAGCCATCTTTGATTGAGACTCTGTATTTGGATAAATCATTGGAGCATTGTAAAACACCACCTTTTTTAAAAACAACACTATTGGTTTGTGCGGTTGATTGATTATGTGCTGCTACAAAGTAATTGCTCAAGATGCCTATAGAAATATAGATAAAAATAGTTCTTCTTTTAGTTTGTGTTCCCTTTCTTGCGAATTCAAATATAATTAATGTAATCGTGAAAAGAACCGTCGCTTTCATAAATTCAAAGTCGCCATATTCAAACATTCAATCTCCTTATGTACTTTATCCGTTTGTGGGTGCTGCTAAAACAGATCATCCACAAACGCTTCCAACCCCGGGTACTTCCCACTATCAAGCACTATCACTTTAAAAGCAAGTAATAGAGTGCCTATTAATAAAACTATATACACTTCATAAACTATAAAAATAGCTGCTGCAAATAGTATGAAACGATTTGCGAACTCTTCATCTTCTTGTCGTAGTTTAGACATCTTTTTGTGCCTTCATTTTTTACTATTGCTGTGCATATCATCCACGCCCATTGATAGAATAGACTGGTTTCGTTTGTGCAAAAAAAGCAGCAGCTGCTAATAATCCATAAAACGCTACAACAGCGGCTGGGATATATAAAGCAAGCTGCACTACTGAAAAGAGCAGTTCAAATGTAAGGGAAGTCTTGCGAATATTATTGCGTACTACTAAACCAAGAGTGATGACGCCTATAACAATCAAGATAATTCCATTAAGTATGTCACCGTTTATATTGAGAGATTCAAGATACCAACTTCTTCCAAAGAGGATAAAAGCATACCCAGCTCCGGCAGCTGCAAGATTGTACCAATTGAAGATTTCGTATTTGTACTTTTTTTGAGTATATGCATTCATACTTGTAACAAACATTGCTAGTAAGATTAACCCTGCTAATACACCTATTATTTTTAAAACTTCCATTGTAAACTCTGTTATGAATATTTTTCTTTAAGATGTGAAGAGTATTTGATTACTCTTCTTTGAGAGACTTTTTATACTCATCGTTCTGTGAAGCGAGGTTGGCACCTTTACTCCATATTTTTGCTTCTTGTGCATCGATGTTCTCTTGTACTTTATTCGCCACCATTCTTTTTGCATAGTACGCATCAATATCAAATGCTACTGCTCTACCATTAGGGACACGCTCCGCTACTATTCTTGCACACTCCATATATTCGATGTACTCATCGGCTAGTGCTTTCATGCTCTCATACTCTACAATAGAGAGAACCACTGCTTCTGGTTGTTCCTCTTTAGTGAGAATCATTCTGTTTATTTTACTTGAGGTCAATGCATCTACATAGCTTGTTATCTCTTTAGCAAAAACATCTTGTGAGACCATCTCCTCTTGTTTGTATTTTTTAATACTGCTTTGTCTGTATTCCTCTTTTTCTTGCTCTTTTTTTGCGTTCTTAACTTTTTCATCTTTTTGCAAAAGTATTATCACAATAAAGAGAAATGCCACAATGGAGCCAAGTAGCATAAAGCCTACTGTTGCATTTTCCATTATTTACTCACTTTTGTTGGCATGTGGGAATGCATGCCAAGTTTCTCTTCTAGTGCCATGATGCGTTTTTGAAGTGTATCTAGGGTATCTTCTTCACAAAGCATTCTCTCAGAGATAATGATGAGATAATCTATTGTTTGCATTTTTTATTTCCTTGTTTAGCTTTTAAATTTCTTCTCTCGGGCATCCTCAACAACTGCAGATAAAACTTCACATCTCTGTGTAATCTGATAGTTTTTGTATTCACAGAAGTAGAGAGATTTTATATCTCTTGTCATACTGCCATCGACGCTGTAGTAACTAAACAATCCTAAGAATGAGCGTTTCTTTATCAGCTGCTCTGGGTGTTTACATAGTAGCTCTTCATAATTTAATCCACTATCATAATGTTTATTGTAAATAGTTTGCACTCCTTGTATTTGAAGGTTTCCATTTGCATCAACGCTTAAAGAGGCATCACGAAAGATGGTTTGCAAATCATCACATCCTGAGTTATAAAATCTCTCTCCTGTAGGATTGATGATAATAGCTTTTTCTTCCTCATCTATTCGTATATCTACACCGCTGTAGAGCAGTTTTAATGTGGGTTGTTGATTTACTTCTTCATTGACTGAGATGCTTTGTTGTTCTTGAAAAAGCTTTGAGAGTGCCGGATTGTCTTTGAGAAGAGAAGATGCTTTCTTCATTCTCTCATACTCTGTAACAGAGAGCATAACAGAGTTCATGGCATCGTTGTGAACGATGGCTATCTTTTCTACTTCACCTGTAAGTACTTTATCCATGTAGGTATCCAGAGAGAGGGCTAACTCCTCTGAACTGATTATCTCGTTTTGTGAATATTGCATAAGTTTCAATTCCTTTTTTTATTGTTATGTGCCAGAGCACTTTTTTATTTATCTTCTTTACAACTATTGATCTCAAAGAGTAAATCCTCTTTTTTGAAATACTCTTTGTAAATGACCCAGCCATCTTTTTGAGCTACCTGATGAAACTCTTTGTTTCGCACCAGATTTGGCTTACAGATAAAGGTAGTGTTTTTTGAAAACGCTTTTTTCTTGTCGTTATTGTAAAAATTCTCAAAAAAATTATCTAGTGCGGAAAGAATTACTACGAGGGGAACTATAATCAAGGTAAGACCTACGATTATTGCCAACCAATCTGATAATTCTGAGTGCTTATTTGCATTACTTTTTGCCATTATTCTTTCTCCTCTTTTAAAACTTCACAGCTATTCAAAGAGATAATTTCACTCTCTTTGATAAGATAATCATCTCGTTTGCTGTATCCGCGTGCCTTAGAGACAATGATTGGTTTATCTTCTGGGTGACACATCAGCTTTTTGCCTTCATTGAAAGATTTTCTTCCACTTTGCAGGGTGGTGTTATAGAGCGCAAATGCAAGTATAAATACAAACACAATCACACCTGCATCTATTTTTAGCATAGAAAATTCAGGCTTGTTTTCATGGTCTGCTACAGATAATTGCGACATCATGGATAAGATGCTCACAAACACAAGAATAAAACTCCCTATTGCTGCCATAACTATAATGTTGTGTGGTGTTATCTCCATTTAGTGACTCTCCTCTGCCAAAACTGTTACAACTACATTATCTACAACTCTGATTGAAAACACTTCTACACTATAAGTGCCATTGCCGAATGTTTTTATCCGCTCATGTACTTTAGGAGTCACTATCTCTTTATAGAGCTTCGTGATATCGAGTTTATAGACTCTCTCTAAGTATCTAAGGATTGCATGTTCACTGATAATAATTTCATCAGATTGCATTTGAAGGGCAAGGAGTTCCTCTTTGTACTTTTTTAGCTGATGTGCTTTTTTATCCATAAAACTTTGAAGAACTTTTTGTTGCTCTTTGATGTTATCAATCTCAAGAGTAACTTTTGAGATAAGGACTTGGATACTTTTTATTTGAGAACCTTTGAGGTGGTTGTGTTTCATCTTAACTCCTGTGTGTAATTGAATGTGTTTTTCTTTTATTGCTCTGCAGTTTTGCTACAGCTCTTAAAATCAACAAGCAAATCCGCTTTTTTAAAGTAGTTCGTATTGTAAATCTCCCAACCATTCTGTTTTGAGACAAGATATTTTGCACTTGTGAGTAGGGGAGAGCTTGAACATATAAAAGAGCCACCTTGAAAAAAAATACGCTTCATCCGACTTAGCTTTCTTTGTTTTTTCGGCTTGATTAACATCCTCTGATACTCCAGAAATGGCATAGATAAATATTCCTATGAAGCTAAAGATAATAACTATAGCTGTGATGGCATTTCTTGAAATCTCTTTCTCCTCTTTTGAGCGCTGGGGCTGTTCCTGAGTTTGCAACTTTTTTCTCCTTGTAGCAAATATTCATAAGTTGTATAGGCATGGGTATATGCTTTGTGAATTTAAGTTTTATCAATACCAATACAATTATGAAAATATAAAATAGTGCAAAGTTCATCTTCCAAAATCTATGAAAGAGACCCTTGCAACCAAAGCGATTTGAGACCTATATTTTTACTCTTTGCTTCGAAGCTGGGTGTATGATATTCAATATGCAAAAAAGTGTCAAGTGTTTTTTTGTAAAAAAAAGTGAAAAAATCACCCCTTGCGCGTTTTGTTATTTTTTTATATAATCGGGTAATTTTTTTACCTATACATTGCATATTGGCTCATAAAGAAGTGCTTCTCTCACACCTAATAAATCATTACTGATGAGGCTACAAAGAGTATTAGAAGCTTGTTCCTTCCTTCTGTCATAATTTTTAATCTTCCAGTTTTCATTCTGTGCCTTGTCATAATTATTGGAGATGTTGTTATAGATTTTTTCTAAAAGATTGTTGCTATCTCTTAAGCAGTGGTTTGACTCAGCCGCAATATTTCGAATAGCCGAAAAAATAAAGTTAAAGAGTTGTGCTACACAATAATCACTCTCGAGTATATTTAAAAAAAGAACTTCAAATCTCTCTTTGATATTCGCTTGAGAGAGCAGGGGGAGTCTGTAGTGTTCTAGCATGCATGTAAAATAGGCAACGCCTTCATAGATTTGCACCTCTCTAATGATTTCTAAAAGTTCTGTATTTATCTCCATTGGCTTAGGTTTAATCAGAGTAGCGATAATTGTTGTGTCTGTGCAGATTTTCTTAATGTTTACCGCCAAGATGATAGATTCAAGGTCGGCTGCGACTTCAAATATGATATTTCTCTCAATAAGAGTGTTTAGAATGAGATTCGCATAATGCGTTGAGGGCGCATAATCATATTTGGAAGATATTTTTATTTTAAAGAGTCCCTCTTTACTTATGTTATAAGTTTTAAGGAGTGCTCCTAGATAGACCTTCTCTTTTAAACTCAGCTCTTCTATACTAATGGATTTACTCTCATCAAGATACTCTTGCTCAGAGCCTCTCTCTTGGATGTCACGAAGCATTCTTGTTTGATGCGCATCATCTTGTCTGGCAAGAATACAGTTTTTACAAACGCAGCCAAATGGACCATCTATATGATTGCATGAAGTACAAATATATTCTTTGATGTGCTCATTCTCTTTGGCCTGTGGAATTTTATACATCGACTCTTTGCAATAAACACATAGATGTTCTGGTGTTTTTTGCAGAGGGAATGCTTTATGGAGATTTTTGATAAGAATATCTATCTTGTAGCGTTTGATGAGTTTGTAGGTAATTTCACCTTTATAGTAATCACTCATAAGTGTTTGAATCTCATCTGGAGTGAGGTGAGAGAGTTTGTCTTTGTATTTTTGATATGCGTGCATAATTCTTCCTTTGTAGGCATTATTTATTTTTTTCATTTGTATTTATAGAAAGTGACGGTGGTTGTTATAAGAGTCTAAGTATGGGTTGATTTCTATGGACTTAGTATCTTTTCTTGTTTGTGGATTATTGGGGGTGGGGTTTGCATGTGGAATACTCCTTAATTGAATTAATTATTCATTAATGAATAATATAGGAGTATTTTATATCAATATTAAATATTAGTCAAGTTTTTATTTAAATTTGATAGTATTTTATATATAAAAATATCGTTTTAGAATATATTTAGCTTTAATTATTCGTTATACTGTTTTATGAAGTATTTGATGGGCTTGTCTAAGAATTGACATATCTTCTTTTAAAGCTTTATTTTCAAGTAAAAGTTCTAAGGCAAGTTTTGCCATTTTTGGTATTTCTCCACTTTGCCATCTTGCCATTGTTGGCTGTGGCACATCGAGTCTCTCCGCCAACTCTTTTTGAGTAATGCCTAACTCTTGGCATGCACGTTTGACGATGTTTTCATGTTCACTCATAGTCTATTTTCCTAGATAACAAAAAGAATTGCTATATGCATCTTTATTTTTGAATTTACAGAATTTTACCATTTTTACTCTCAAGTAAGGGTGGGTCAAAATTTTTTGGTTAAAAACTTTTTATCCAATATTTTAATTGTTTCATCAAAGTAAAACGGCTTTGATTTCAATAGCATGCATGCATTATGTTTTAAACATAATGGCATAAACATAACTGAATTGAATGAAATTATTTTTGATAGTGTGTTAAGATTTAGTGTCTTAAAAACTCAGCAATTTTCTCTGTTGGTCGGCCAATAATTGCAGATCCATTTTTTATAATAATAGGTCTTTCTATAAGTTTTGGATTGTTTGCCATTGCTGATATAAGTGCATCATCATTCATCTCTTCTTCTAGTTTTAACTCTTTATAAAGCTCTTCACTTGTACGCATTAAATTTCTTGGGAGTATATTTAAAAGTTTTAAAATATCTCTTATCTCTTGTTTTGTGGGGGTAGATTCTAAATATTTAACTATTTCAACTTTTGCATCAGAGTGTTCTAAAATTTCTAAAGCTGCACGAGATTTTGAGCATTGTGGGTTGTGCCAAATAATAATGTAGTTCATAATTTCTATCCTTCATTTTTTGAAATTTTACAATACATTTTTAGGGTTCGAATAGATATATGCAAATAAAAGTTCTCCGATAAATATCAATGCAAGGTAAGTCCCAAAAATTTATAGGAGAGTCAAAAAATGGTAAAGATTAAAACGGCACAAGAGCTAAAAGAAGAAGAAGCTAATAAATTTATGGAGAATGCTAGAAAGCAACATGCACAAATGTTGAAAAAAGCAGTGGAGATGGAGGAAAAAAATTCAATAAACTTGGAAAAATGTATGTTGAATTTTTAAATGGAAAACTAAAAGAGGAAGCTTTAAAAAGTTTTGTAAAGGATGAAAATTTATTTTCTGAGAATGATAAAAATCAAAAAAATCAAAATGTAAATGGAGATACTGATGAGCAATAACAATGTTGAAACTTTGGACGAGAAGTACTCAAAGTTAGGAAAGATTTATCACGCTGTTGTGTTTGGAAAAGTGAGTGGTGAAAGTTTAACTGGCTATTTAAAAAGCTCTGGCGTTTTGAGTGATGAGGAAGCTGCAATGGTTTCCAAATGTGATGTGTTGATGCAAACTTTTCATGAGCAATATGAGCTTGATGCTGAAGAGATGACAGAAGAAGTTGTTGAGTTGAGTGAAAAGATATTGGGAAGTTTAATGAATTATGATGCGTCAATATTGGGTTCATTAAGTGAAGAAGAGATTGAAAATTATGGAGCTTTCAAAGAGGATGTAAGAAACATATTATTTGAAGATGGTGCAGCTGATTTGGAAACGCATCTAGCAGCTAATCGTTTAAATTATTGTGAGTTCTCTCACCATGTTGATGCATCAGGGAATGTAGTTGAAAATGAAAAGGTTGGTGGTGATGTATAAGTTTCCTGTTGGGTTGTATCCAGTAAATATTACCTATCACTATGCTCGTAGTCTATTTGTATTTTTTCAGGACCAAACTCAAACAAAAGAGTTCTTTAAATATCTATTTTTTACGATCGAACATGAAGACAAGAGGAGAGAAAACGGAGAAGATGTATGTGTTCATGTCTTAAGAAATGATAGTGATGTAAATCCTCTTATTGACTTGAATTATAACTTTGTAGTTTTGGTTTTATCTGAGTGGATTGCTCACTACTCTATTGATAAAAAAGTTACCCATAAATATAAAAAATATGGAAAGTCTCAGTCTAAAGATGATGATGGAAATGCTATTAAGTTTAGTACCAAGAGAGAGTTGGAAATCGAATGCAGTATTCAAGAGAGAGAGTGATGTTTGATTACTCTTTTTCTGGATGGCTAATTAGTAACTCGTTACATCGAAATTTTAGATACGACTTCATACAGTTGTTGATGAATAATATACTCGGTAAGCATACTTCTGTCGCAGCATATCAATACAGAAATAAAGCAGCAACCACTAAGCCGGTAATTGTTTTTGATGCGAAGAGAAATGTTGAAGTTATGTTTGTTGCAACGACTTTTTTTAGGTCAGCTTTGGCTAAATATTTGTCTAAAAAGAATATGGAAAGTTTACGAGAAATGTCAAATCATCTTCAAAGAACAAGTGGCAAAAAAGTAGTTAAAAATCAAGAGACAAATGAGTTTGAAATTGATGGAAAGCAAGTGTTGTTTTGTGATTATTTTGACATCAAAAATATAGAAAAAACTAGAGACTTAGGGGATGGAAAATATCATGTTTTTAAGCCGACAACGGACGAAGAAAAGATGATGGATGAGTCTGGAGATTGATTTGTTGGTTATATATAATTATAGCTGTTGAAGCTAGTAAGAGAAAAAAAGTATTTTTGATTTCTTAAGCCGGTTTTGAATTTGTTATATTTATAATATCTGTTGTAACTAGTAAGAAAAGTGATTTTTTTGAATTTCTTATATTTATATATAGCGGTATTGCTATTTGTAATATAGCGCTCAATTTTTACGATTTTTTTCAGCAGAAAACTTAAACGGCTGAAAGATTAGCAACATTTTGAAAAAGCAGAGAATTTTTAAACGCAACAAGTATCATAAAACTAATTTTAAAGCACTTTTTAGCGATTTAATCTAAAAATTTGTATCTGTACATACCTATTGTGATTTTAGTAGCTTTAAGGTTATTTAAAATGATTTTTAAAATAAAAAGGAGAAGATATGTTGTTTTTTGAAGTTTTTATGAATTATTGGGTGCCGATTGTTCTTGTTTTAATCTAAAAAAGGGTTTAATTCCCCGACCTTCTAGGTCGTACAAATTAAAAAATAAAAACCTTCAGTAAATACTCCGTTTTCAAGTTTACGAGAAAATTTTAGCGTTCAGCTAAAAAGGCTCTGCCTCGGAGATTGTTATTAAGCTAAAAGAAGATGGAATTGAGAGAGATTTAGGCGACAAGAAATGGCACTTTTTTAAGAGCGAAGATAAGGTCGCAGAGAGTGAGGAAAATGAGGTTTAAAGGCAGAAATTCTTTTAACGCATATTACTATATAGCACTTGTAAGTTGATGCGTGTTTTTTTGCATTTTTGCGATTTTTCTAACGCATATTATAATATAGCACTTGATAGTTGCTGCGCAAAGTCTTTTTTTTAAGCGCATATATACATCTTTGTTACTAGTAACAGTGTTTGAATCATAGGCTCATAATTTGAGCATTTTCAAACCAGTCAATTTTTAAATGCTGCATTTTAGCAACATTTTGAAAAAACAGAAAATTTTTAAACGCAACAAGTGTCGTAAAACTAATTTTAAAGTACTTTTTAGCGATTTAATACAAAAAGATGTATCTAGTTATACATCTTGTAATTTTAATAGCTTCTAGGCTATTTATTTTAATTTTAAAATCAAAAGGAGAAAATATGTTGTTTTTTGAAAAAATTTTAGAGTATTGGGTGCCGATTGTCCTTATTTTAATCGCTCCGTATTCCTCTTATTTTTTATGGCTTTTTTATAAAAAAATTACGACTCGAAAATCGCAAAAAAAAGAAAACAGTTGGTATGACCGACCGATAACTTCTGAGGAACAAAAGCATCTTGGAATTTCAATATTGAACTCTGACCCAGAGAAGTATAAAGAGCGAATTGAAAAATTAATTATCAATCTGCATGAGTGCAAAGATGTTGTCAGTATCAATGCAATTGAAGCAATTATGATTGTTGAGCTTTTTTCAGAGTCTGTTTTGATTAATGAAGCAGGAGAACTTGTAATTGACGCAAAAACCGCGAAGAAGTTTTTACAAATAATTTACCATGACCCTCTCAAATTTATTAGATACATCAAAGCTGTTGAATCTAAATTGGATCTGGCCAAAGATGCCAATAAAATTGATTTTGCAGATGTACTTTACATGATGCGCAACGCTAAAAAGTTTGGGCTGCATTTGGAAAAAGAGGAGACAGAGCTGACCTATAAAATCAAATCTGCTATTCATACATCTGGGTACAACGATGTGACAATCAGAGTGGTCGATGATGTTCAAGAATTTGAAGATGATGGCTCAACTAGAATTATCTTAACCAACACTTTTTTAGATAATATTGCTATTAAAAAAATAGAACCTTTTCATGACAGCAATATTGCCAAAGCAGAAATTTTAGAAGGTGGCAAGGTTAAAATAACTATGAAAAACGGAACAGTCACTATCAAGGATGATAATGTGGTTTACAGCAGAACTGAGCCGGTTATAGTTGAAGAAAAAGAATCCAACACACAGTTTAAAAAAGAGGTGATTGAAAACATCGTTGCAACACTTGCACAAAAAGAAGATACGAAGCTGCAAGATTATATTAGCAGATTTGGAAAGCTTGATGCGTACGAGGAAGATAATAAAAAAGATTTCAAGTTTCGCGACAGAAGTCTTAGAACTTACGATGAGCAACTCAGCCACAGCCAATACTTTCAACACGAAGACTTTAAAACTAAAAACTTCTTTAAAAACAAAGATGTGTACATGTACTTTTTAGCAAAACTTCTTGATCCGGAAAATGCAATTTTAAGTTTTATGCCGCATGTATTTATTGGAACAATCACACCTGCTAATAAAGAGCCATTCAGATATGTTTCCATTGATATTCATTACTTTTTAAATTTTGTTTATATGGCAATCAAAAGAGATGATAGGGAAAGTTTTTTTAAATTTATCTATGATGGAAAAACGCTTAGACAAGAAAATGTCAATTTATTTTTGAAGAATATTAATGACGAGTATGACATCCTCTTTCAAGGTGCAAAGGGTTATCTAAATGATGTGGTATATGTGATAGATGGTAAAACCATCAAGACTGTTATAGTAAGAATCAAGACTGCAGTTTTTCAACTCTTCTTGGCCGCCGAAGAAAATACAATCAAGAGAAACTATGTCAATCTCAAAGCAAAAATTGATGGACGCTCTGCCTCAAAAGCGTTCGGAGTCAACGCTAAAAAATCACAAGCGGATATTACCTACGGTCATGATACTTTTTATAGAGTACCGCTCACTGAAAAAGCATTTTAAAAGGAGTGAATATCGATGACTGATAAGAAGTTAAGTTAAGGCGGATTAAAACCGTGGGAGTTTAACACTCCCCCTAGAAATTAAAATTTTCTCTAATAATATCTTCTATCTTTTTTATTTCTTGCGCCGTTATCTGTGGATAAAATTTATCTTTTTTAATCTTAGAAAGTTTTATGTCATTTTGCAAGATAAAAGTAATTAAGCTTTTAATTTTGTTATCCGGCATTTCTATTATCTCATTAATAGCTTCATAAGCTTTATCAAAAGAACTTAAATATTTTAACTCATCTGGTAAAGTTTCTTTTATAGTTTTTTCTACACATCCATAGATAAACTCACAGCTTAGCGTGCAATCAAAAAATCTATATAAATTATCTGTATCATTTAAGATTTTTACATTTCCTGTATCAGTTGCTTCCCACTCTATTAAACTCATTAATGGTTCTGTGTGAGATACTAATATATCACGGTATGTTTCTATCTCATCTAAAATTACATTTGAGATTGGAAAAATCATACCTTTTGGATAAAAATTTCTATTTGCCAAGACATGGTGAATTAAATATCTATGTATTCTCCCATTTCCATCTTCCAATGGATGTATATACACAAAAGCAAAAGCAATTATAACAGCTTGCAATATAGGATCCATTTCATCATGCGTTAATTTTGTTTCTAAATCTATCCAGTCATGCATAAGGTTCGATAAATCTTTACTGTTTGCACCTATAAACTCTGGTATTGGGTAATTTTCTCTATCTCTATCCCCTAAAAATACTTCCTCATCTCTTAAACCTATTTTTATAAATCTAGAATCTTCTAAAAGAATTGCATGTAGTCTTTGTATTTCATTTATACTTAGAGCAGTTTTCCCGGCTTCATTTATGATTTTTCCCCAATTTTCAATTCTGTTTTTAGGAGGTCGCTCCCCCTCTATCTCGAATGATGCTTTTGAATCAGATAGCAATAAGAAGCTAGCAGCTCTTCTAACAAGTGCTTTTGAAACTTTACCGATGACATTTGATATCTCATTACTTAAGTTTGCATCTAAATAACTTTGAAGTTTTTTTGTTCTTTTGATAATTGGACAAAAGTTTTGAGTACCAAGTAGATTATTATTGACTTTATGTCTTTTAGATTTTATATAATTACGATTTACAATATATTTTTTTTCATCTAAAATATTGTCATATTTACCAGCCGGCAGATCTTGGAGTGGCAGTTGTGTTTTCAATAAAAACTCATACAAAAACCATATTTTTTTACTAAGTATGCCTTTAAGGTTTACACTTATACTTTGCGATATATCTTCTACCAAGAATCTTTCAAGTATTTTTTTTAATACCAATAGATCCAGATATTCATGCTTTAAAGCGAATTCCAAATGACTAAATGGTGTATCCTTAACCATAAGCTGTGCATCAAATATAAGCCACTTAGCACTTTGTATGGTTTGAAATGCTAGTCTTTTTTCACTAACGCAACACAATTGTCTTAGTGGTACGTTCATTTCAAAGTTGTGTATCAACCATGCGTAGCCGATAAGCTTGCATGATTGAGGTAGTACTTCATTTTGAAAAGCTGTTATCATTTTAATTATCACTTTAGTGGGATTCTATTAATTAAATTGGGATTTATTTAATAATTTAAAATTTTTCGGGATTTATGAAAAGTATAGCATATATTCGTTGTATTTTAGTGATTTTATTAACTACTGAAATGTTGTTAAAGTGTTAATAGTCAATGGCTTTTAGATGCCATCAATAATTTTTTCACTAAAATCTCCATCACATAACACTAGGTAAGATTGCTAAATGATTGTTTAAATAGTATAATTATATAAATAGACAAGGAGTTATAATGAACATTTCAGCAACTCAACTTAAACAACAAACTCATTTGTTAGATAATGTAAAAAATGAGGATATTATTATTACAAAGCGAGAAAAGCCTTTTGCAGTTGTTGTTGACATAGAAAGATATCGTACTTTAATCAAAGAAGCTCAAGATGGCAAAATTGATTATAAGCTTGCGGCATTATCTCAATTAGGCTCTTTCGCATTAGGTGGAAAAGATTTTAGTGATCTAAAAGCAGAGATGGGTAATGGCTAAATATTTTTTAGACGCTAACATTATCCTTGATTTGATTGATAGTGATCGTGGCAATTTGATCACTACGCGAGAGTTTGTAAAAGAAGTGATTTTAAAGGGTAGTGAGTTATGCACAAGCTGTGATATCTTTACGACAGTATATTATGTTGGGGTCCCTGGAGAAAACGGAATATATAGTACGCTAAGGAATTATGTCGCTGGAATCCACCTATAAAGCGTTGCCAATGAAACACCTAAATCTATTGCAACATCTTTTGCAGGTATCCCACTATTAATAAGCTTTTTAGCAGATGCTAATTTACTATCTGTCATGATTCTTTTTCTTCCACCTGTTCGTCCTAGTTTTTTAGCAGCTTCTAATCCGGCTTTTGTTCTCTCAACTATAAGCTCCCTTTCCATTTGATCTAAACTTGCCATGACATGAAAAAAGAATCTTCCGCTTGGTGTGCCTGTATCGATTGAATCAGTTAAACTTTTAAAATGAATACCTTTTTGATTTAAGCTACTAACAAGTTCAATTAAACTTTTAACACTTCTTCCAAGACGATCTAATTTCCATACAACAAGAGTGTCATCTTTTCTAAGCATGTCCAATGCTTGATTAAGTCCAGGGCGATTATCTTTTGTGCCACTCATCTCATCTTCATAAATTTTCTCGCAACCGGCTTTTATTAATGCATCTTTTTGAAGAGCAAGATTTTGATCAGTTGTTGAAACTCTTGCATAACCAATTAGCATATAGTTTTCCTAGCTAAAGTTTTTGCAAAGGGATTTGATTATTTGTTCGTATTCATCATTTGTGAGTTTTGCAATTTTCTCACCTATTCTTTGTTTTGAGAGAGTTCGTATTTGATTGATTAAAAGGTCAGAATCTTGGGTTAGGTTGTCTCTTTTTAAAATTCTCATTCGATATGGGAGCATATCATCAATCAAATCAGTCGAAAGTGGCATTAGAATCACGGTATCTAATATAGAATTTTCATCATTTCCTGAAATAATGACAGCTGGTCTTATTTTTCCAACTTCATGACCTTTTTTAGGGTTAAGATTTACTGTTACAATGTCACCACAATTAAATTCCATCATCAACTCCTAGTTCTGCAAATTCTAAATCTTGATGCATTTTTAGTTTGTGAAGTTTTGCTAATTTTTCATCTTTATCAATTTGTTCAATTATAGGTTTGATATAACTATCATATTTTGAAGAAATAAAATATCCCAAAGTAGTATGAGCTCTTTTATCAATTATTTCTGCAACATCCATCATTTTTATTAAAGACGGTTTATTTTGAATATCGGTTACTCCATAAGTTAACATTTTATATCCTTTGTTTTAATCTATAAGTATTATATCTTATATACTAATAGATAAGAATTAAAAGACTATTTTATTTGGTTGAATATTCTTGAAACTCATAAAAATTATAGTATATTAAGAATTAATTTTAAGAATAGTTTTTGAGAATATGAAAAGTTCTATTTTATGGGAAATAATATGCAAAAGATTTTCTTTCTTAAAAACCACCGTTTGCAAGAGGAGTAACAATGCCCCGTCGATCAATTTTAACCGCTGCCGAAAAAGAGAGTCTGATTGCCATTCCCAAATCAGAAGAAGAATTAATCCGCTATTACACCCTAAGCGAAACCGATCTCTCTATTATTCGTCAGCATAGGGGCGCGGCCAATCGGCTTGGGTTTACAGTTCAACTGTGCTGCATGCGTTATCCTGGAATTGCAATTTCAAGTGAGCAGCCACTTCCGAAAATATCTCTTGAGTATCTTGCCGATCAACTTGAAGTTACAACTGAGCTCTGGATTGAGTATGGACGCCGTCAAGAAACAAGGCGTGAATATTTACTAGAGCTACAAAGTATATTTGACTTTGAACTATTCAGTATGAAACGTTACGATGAAATGATTGACGAGCTTCACAGTGTTGCAGAACAAACGGATAAGGGGATAGTCATTGCCTCCGTATTGGTTGAAAACCTACGCCGAAAAAATATACTACTGCCTGCCATTAATGTTATTGAGCGTATGTGTGCCGAAGCCATTACCCGTGCGAATCGGGATATCTATAACAAACTAAGCGAACCACTAAATAATCAACAGCGCCAGCAGCTTGACCAGCTTTTAAAAATCAGACTGGATTCCACTGCAACCTATCTTTCTTGGCTTCGCCAATCACCTATGAAATCCAATTCCAAGTCTATGCTTGAGCACATTGAACGGCTAAAATTACTTCATGATATAAATCTCCCAGAGGGAATTGAGCGAAGTGTCCATCAGAATCGTTTATTAAAAATGGCTCGTGAAGGTGGACAAATGACGCCGGCGAACTTGTCAAAATTTGAGCAAAACAGGCGCTATGCCACATTGGTTGCATTGGTCATTGAAGCGATAGCTACGTTAACGGATGAGATTATTGAATTGCACGATAAAATTATCGGCAAACTCTTCAATACGGCTAAACATAAGCATGAGAAGGAGTTCCAATCCTCCGGAAAGGCAATCAACGACAAAGTACGGCTCTACAATCGAATCGGTCAGATTTTATTGGATACGAAACGGACGGGTAAAGATCCTTTTGCGGCAATCGAATCGATTATTTCGTGGGATGATTTTACACAAAGCGTGAATGAAGCAGGTCGTTTGGCAAAAAGTGAAGATTTTGATTTTCTCCATCGCATTGCCGAGAACTATCCTACTCTCAGGCGATATGTACCCGATTTTCTGGTCATTTTAAAACTCCGTGCCGCACCAGCTGCCGAGGAGCTTCTTCAAGGTATTGAATTATTACGCAAGCTGTATTCCGATAACGCTAGAAAAATTCCTGATGATGCTCCGATCGGATTTGTGCGCCGTAGATGGGGTAAGCTTGTATTTACTGCAGAAGGTATTGATCGACGTAATTATGAGTTATGCCTGCTGACCGAACTTAAAAATGCTCTTCGATCCGGTGATATTTGGGTGCAAGGGTCACGGCAATTTAAGGATTTCGATGCATATTTGTTGACGAGCAATGCGTATTCGTCGTTAAAAGAAGCGGATAAACTGGGAATAAGTGTCGATACCGACTGTGAACGCTACATGAGCCAGCGCTTAGCTCAGTTGGAAAAGAGGCTGGATACTGTCAATATGCTGGCAGAATCAAACGAACTGCCTGATGCAATCATCACCAATAACGGTCTGAAGATTACACCTTTTGATGCAATTTTTCCAGAAAATGCGCAATCTCTTGTCCAAAATGCAGCGGCATTGCTTCCTCATATAAAAATCACCGAACTGCTTTTAGAGGTTGACACATGGACAGGATTTAGCCGCCATTTCACTCATATTAAAAACGAACAGATAGCTAAAGATTCGACCCTTCTTTTAACGGCAATACTTGCTGATGGAATTAATCTTGGTCTCTCAAAGATGGCAGAATCATGTCCCGGCACCACTTATTCAAAACTCTCATGGCTACAAGCTTGGCATATACGCGATGAAACCTATTCGCAAGCTTTGGGTGAACTTACTAATGCGCAGCTGAAGCATCCTTTTGCCGTAAACTGGGGCAATGGTACAACCTCTTCATCGGATGGACAACGGTTTCGTGCCGGCAGCAAAGCACAAAGTACAGGTCATATCAATCCAAAATACGGCAGTGAACCCGGAAGATTATTTTACACCCATATATCGGATCAATACTCTCCCTTTAGTGCCAAACTAGTAAACGTCGGAGTGCGTGATTCAACTTATGTGCTCGATGGACTTCTTTATCATGAATCGGATTTGCGAATTGAAGAACACTACACAGACACTGCCGGATTTACCGATCATGTATTTGCACTGATGCATCTACTTGGATTTCGATTTGCGCCAAGGATCAGGGATTTAGCAGATACAAAAATATATATACTCGATAATGGAAAAAAATACGATGCACTGAAGCCGATGATCGGCGGAACACTTGGAATCAAAAATATTCAGATGCATTGGGATGAGATTTTACGCTTAGCCAGTTCAATTAAAAAAGGTACCGTGACCGCATCCTTGATGTTACGAAAACTAGGCAGTTACCCAAGACAAAACGGTTTGGCAGTAGCGCTAAGAGAATTAGGACGAATTGAACGTACGCTTTTTATTCTGGATTGGCTCCAAAGTGTTGAACTCCGCCGCCGTGTACAAGCAGGATTGAATAAGGGTGAAGCAAGAAACGCGTTAGCTCGTGCTGTATTTTTTAATCGATTGGGTGAAATACGAGATCGAAGTTTTGATCAGCAGCGTTATCGCGCAAGCGGGTTGACCCTTTTAACGTCTGCTATCGTCTTGTGGAATACAGTCTATTTGGAACGTGCAGTGGAGGCACTAAAAAATAAAGATACAATTGACGAATCTCTGCTTCAGTATCTATCGCCATTAGGCTGGGAACATATCAATTTAACAGGTGATTACGTCTGGAAAAAGAGTTCTAAGATCAAAGAAGGAAAATATAGGCCTTTGAGGGCAGTTAAATTCTCTTAACGTACTATATATTCCGTTTTCTCAGGGGACCCC
>JAPLGO010000035.1 GCA_026390115.1 Campylobacterales bacterium
ATACCTTTTTCTTAAGCAGATATAAAACTGCGTTTTTTTACAAAACTGTCCGAATCATTTCCGCTACACCGTCCGATTATAAAACGCTGTAGTGTCCGAATGAAAACGCTGAAGGTGTCCGGTTTGCTCCGTTTTTTGCACACTCTAAAACAAATATGGTGAAATTTATGAATAAGCTTATAAGTTGAGATATTAATAATCCATTAGCAGTGGAATCAATCGTAAACTGAAAAACAACAGTTGATTCAAGCTCTATGCAAAGTAAATTCTTAGAAGTGGGAATAGTCGATAGTATTTGATGGAGAGAATGAAAAATTACTGAAAATTTAACCAAAGCTTCTGTAGAAAAAACAGCATAACTTTAAGTAAAATCTTTAAAATCAAGGTAGTACAAAAATTACCTTGATTTTTTTTAATATCCACAATCCTTGTTACATATCAATTGTAGAACTGTTATTATGTTGCCTTTTTGATTAAATAAGGAGAAGCAGAGTATGCAGTTAATGAAAGTAGTTAAAGATTTTAAATTCCATTGTGAATTTGAAAGAAATTTGAGTAAAAAAACACTACAAGCCTATGAAATAGATTTGAATCAGTTTCAACAATATCGAGACTATAAAAATTTAGATATGAGTGAATTTGATAAATACAAGTTAAAAGATTATATTCAAAGTTTATATGAATTAAATTTTAAAGCTAAAACTATTAAAAGAAAAGTTGCAGTAATCAAAGCATTTTTTACTTACCTAGAATTTGATGAAATAATTTTAATTAGTCCATTTAGAAAAATGAGAATTTCAATTAAAGAACCAAAAACATTACCAAAAACGATGGAGCTTAAAGAGATAATAAAAATACTAAAGTTTTTATATAAAAAGAAAGAAGCTTTTACAAATAAAGATATTTATTCCTACAAAGCTTTAGTCAGAGACATAGCTGTTATTGAGATTTTATTTAGTACAGGCATGAGGGTATCTGAACTATGCAATATTAAACAAGGCAATATAAATTTACAAGCAGGGATTATTAAAATCAAGGGGAAAGGAGATAAAGAGAGAGTTATACAAATTTGCGATAGCGAAGTCAAAAAAACACTTAAAGAATATTTTGATTTATTTAGTGAGCAAATCAAACATACTAAATACTTTTTTATCAATAGGCTTGATAGTCAAATATCTGAACAATCAGTTAGATTAATGATAAAAAAATATCAAAAAATATCAGGTATTGAAAAGCACATAACTCCACATATGTTTAGACATAGTTTCGCAACTTTACTTTTAGAAGAGGGGGTTGATATAAGATATATTCAACATATGCTAGGGCATTCATCCATCTCTACAACTCAAATTTATACTAAAGTTAATATGAAACAGCAAAAGAAAATATTGAACACTAAGCATCCAAGAAGGAATTTTAATTTTGTAGTTGAATAATGGATAATAGGTAATTATGGATATGATATCTTACTATGGGGAAGTACCTAAGTATAACAACTGGTATTATAATAGTGAAGAACAAATAGCTAAAATTATAAATTTCTTACAGAGTAATGATTCAAATTATCTTATAATAAAT
>JAPLGO010000011.1 GCA_026390115.1 Campylobacterales bacterium
AGTTCTAAGACTTACACCAAACTCTTCGGAGAGGTCTTTAGGCTGTAGTTTCTGACCTTGATATAGCTTCGAGAGTATAATTGTGAGTCTAGTGATAATTTTATCGTAGTCGTGTTTCATAAATTTTTTTACTCCAAGCGGATGTAATATTATCTGAACTGTTTGTGCTTTCTGTTCATTCCTCACAACTTTTACCACTTTATCTACATGGGATGATTAAGCAGTCGGTTTATAAAAGCTCCAAGTACATATACAGTTTAATAAATTTTTTCGAGCAAAACGAATCTTACAAAAATCTATTTATTCGTTTTTGTATTATACATTTGCTTGTTCAGTATCCAAACAATATCCTATATCCCAACATCGGATGGAATCAAATTTTTATTTTTGTAAATATTTCAAAATATTTTAAGTTTCTTTAAAATATTTATTAATCAATTTAAATAGCTCTACTTCAGTATGATGTATATCTTCGTCAGCGATAATTATTCTTTTTATTACATTGATAATATTATTGCTATCTTTTTTAGAAAGTAACTCACTTAACTCTTTTAAAAAATCTTCAATATCTTCAATATTCGGTGCAATTTCATAGTAATAATCAACTTCTTCATTAGTTAATGCATATTCATTTTTTAAAAAATTTACAATAACTTCTTTTTCTGCATGGTGTTCTTTTGCATCAATTAATATTGTGTATTTAAATAAAGAAATTATTAAAATAAGCATCTCACTATTAGTTTCATTTTTATATATTTTTTTATTGAGTTCATCCATTAAGTCTTTTTGCTTATTTTCATCTTGATAGATTTGCTTTTCCTTTTTTATAATTTCTGCAAAATCCTCAATATTACCGTCAATGATTCCATAAATTCCATTAATTATAATTTGAATTTTACTTTCATCGTTGATAGGCACTAAGGCTAGGTAAGCTAATAAAAGCATTGTTGAAGTAAGAGTAAAAATTTGTCCTATTGGCACACCTGAAAACCATATACCTATTGAATAAAATATACCCATTCCTGCACCACTTGCTAACATTGCAGTATATATAAGCGTTAATACTCCACTAGCACCGAATAGTGGTTTAAGTTTTTTAAATACATCTTTAGCAGTCATTTTTTTAGAGTTCAATATGTCTTCTAATACTTGAAGTTTCTTTAGCGCTTCTTCATCTGGATTTTTAATTTCTACAAATTTTTTCATCCATTTATTTAAAATAGATCTTGATCTATTAATCATTTCAACTCTTTCTAAATCTTCAGTAGAGAGTCTTTCCAAATTTTCAGCTAATTCTGCCTTAAGCAAATCATTTTTCATATAATCTGCTAGATTTTCATCAATTTTCAATGATATATAGTGACGAAAATGACTCTCATATTTCATTTTTTTTACATGCTTCGCTTCTGTTAACAAGTCTTGCAGCTTTTCACCAAAAATTTTTTTCAATATTTCTGGTAAACCAACACCCTCTACCATGCCCTGCGCAAAAGTTTCTTTTCTTTGACTATCCGCACTTATCTTATCGGACAAATACCTTGCCATTTTAGGTCCGTACTCTACTGCTAACGGTCCTAATATTGTTGCTATTCCCATGTTCTATCCTTGTGTTAAATTATAATTCTTTATATTACTAACTATTTTCGATTATTCCACTCAGGCTCAATTTCACAAATAAGCTGATTTTCCAACTCTTCAATTTCTTTTACTTCACTCATTGAAAAAATCTTCAGCACTATACTCTCTTTATATTTTGTAACCAAAGCATTCACCTTACAGTTGGTAGATTGTCCATCTATAAAACAGTTTTTAGGAGAGATATTTCCATAGCCGCTGTTTACTCTTGTTTTCATGCTATCTTTACAACGACCTATGTATTTTAACTCATCGTTTATGTAGTAAAAGTAAACTCCTTTTAGGTTGTGCTGTTTCGTGTCTTGCAGAGAAAATATAGAGTATTCTAAATCACCATATTTGTTTAAAAACTCTTTATAAAATTCATCCCCTGCAACTTTTAGTTTTAGTAAAAAATCCCCTAGTTTACTATCTAAATCTTGCGTATAAATCTGTCTCACTTTGCTCTCAAGAAACTTATATTTTTGCGATGATATAGTTTCATGAAGAGTTTTATTGTTTTTATCTTGAAAAACATTTTCATACTTCCCTGCTTGAAATGCTAAGGGTATTTCTATAAGCTGTTTTTCAATTTCTTTCATAAAATGACTTTAACAGATTTTAGTTTATTGTATTGCTTCTAGATGAACCTATGTGATTTTTTATTTGAATAGTGTTACTTTTGTGCCAGATTCTAAACTATATAATTTTTCATAAGAAAACAAGTCCTTTTAGCTAGGTCTTTAATCTCCATAAAAACATTTGTCACATATAGTTTCTGCTATCTTGTACGTTAAGGAGTCTATATCTAGAAAATCCTATTGTCTATTTTAGAGTGGAGTTATTTTTTGTTTTAGAAGATATCTGTATATGTAGCTGTTTTTAAATTGTAGTAGAATTTCAAGAATATATCATTTATGTTGTAATGTCCGTAGGTTCTTGCAGCCACCTGCAAGATGGCTAAATCTGTAAAAAACTTATTCTTCCTTTTATATTTCACTCATAAAAAATTGAAGCCTTGGCGTGTATTCAACTCTACCAAATCTTTTTAAAACGTGCTTTTTATCACTGTTATTAAGCATATACACATCTAATTTATATTTACCGCCATAAAAGCTTTGAACTTTCGATAATTTTAAATCTTCGTATAAAACTTTAACAGCATAGATGTTTTCATCTTTTTTATCCTGTTTACTCTCATAAATAAACTCTAACATTGCTTCTTTAGATTTTGCCCTTGTTAAAAGTACTTTATTACTATACTTTTTAGAATCAACCAGAAAATATATAGGGCTTCTTATTGTTCCATAGTAAGTACAATGCGACTGAACTTTACCATCTGTATCAATGGATGCTTTGATTACATAAAAAATTTCATTATCTTGCATCTGTGAGTTTTCTATAAAAAACTTTTCAACATTTTTTAAAAAGTTCTTTTTATCAATTTTAGCTTCATTTATAACTTGTGTATCATATGTACATATAAGTTCATTTTTCATTATTTTTGCCTTTATTTTATTGTTGCCTTTTACTCTTTTAACTTCTAAACCTAGTAAATGTAACCTAGCATCATTGATACTTTTATCTGTTCCACTGAGAGCGAATCATTGATTGCTAAATTCGCTAAAACTTCTGCCTCCTCGGGTAATTGTTCAAATAAAATATACATTGCTTCTACAATTTCCATTATTGGAAAGTTAGAGTGTATAGTAAAACATAACAGTACGCTGTCAGCACTATTAATTGGACATGGTATATCTAGAATTGACTTGAAAGCGTTTATTGCAGCATCTTCTCCACTTTCTTGAGCTTCATTGATATATAGAATTGAATTAGAATTTATCATTATTTGTATATCAGCTATATCTAAATGCAGATTTAGTTCATGAGTTGGTAATAAACAATCTGATATGGCATTTGTCACATTTTGAATAAGGCTTGGATTCTTTATTAGTTGCTTTTGTTTCACAACCATAATGTGCTTGTGAACTTTTCTTATCTCTTCAATATCCATATTGCTAGATTCAATCACTACAGGTATAGTAACTGAACCTTTTCTATCTTGAAAATTTGAAATCAATGCACAACCATCTTTGCCTATATCCATATAAGTACTTATACGCATTGCTAAAACCCCACTCTACTAGAAAACATTTTACTGTTCTGTTCACCATTGCATCTTGCATAAAACTCACTAAGGTTTATAGATTCAGTTTGTAAGTTCAAATCTTTTGCACAACTATCACAAAGGTTATCAATCTCTATACCTTCTAGCTTTCTAAATGGAATTACATCATAGCATCTGCCCGGTCTTAGCAGTGCTTGATTTATCTGGTGTTTGCTCTCAATATTAGTAGTGATGATTATCTTTTTGTATTTAGATATTAGCCCATCCGTTACAGAGAGAAACTTATTTATAGGGTTTAACTTCCCATCATCTTGATTTTTATGAAGGACTTGATTTATATCTTCAAGCACTAATACATCATAATCA
>JAPLGO010000019.1 GCA_026390115.1 Campylobacterales bacterium
CATCCGGAATATCCAAAAAATAGAAGTTTAATCCCTTTTTCATCATTGAGAATGAGCGGTAAATTTATCTCTTTGTCAGATGAGATTCTTGAAACGTTTTTTGTGAAAAATGTTGGAAGTAGCACGATAAGTATGGAAACTGCTATAACTAAAAGAAGCATAAAAGCTAAATAGGCTTTTTTTTCATTATTCATTATACTTTTGTTTTATAGTTACTATTTCATCTATATTTGCTAGAAATAAATCTACTAGTTGAGGATCAAAAGATTTTCCGCTCTCATTTTTAATAAACTCAACTGTTTCATCTAAAGACCAAGCTTTTTTATAAACTCTGTCATGGCTCAGTGCGTCAAAGACGTCGGCTATTGCTGTAATTCTTCCGAATATATGAATCTCTTCACCTCTAATGCCTCTTGGATAGCCGGTTCCATCCCATTTTTCATGATGCTCGTGAGAAATCAGAGCTGCCGCTTGTAAAAGCTGATGCTTTGATTTGTTAAATATCTCCCAGCCATAGAGCGTGTGATTTTTTATAATTTCAAATTCATCAAATGATAATTTACCCGGTTTTAGAAGTATTTCATCTGGAATAACTAATTTTCCTATGTCGTGCATCGGCGAAGCCATTTTTAAAAGTTCTACATCTTTTTGTGAACAGCCATGGGCTTTTGCTAAAAGCTCAGAAAAAAGTGAAACTCGGTTGACATGGTTGCCGGTTTCTTTTGATCTCCACTCTCCAAGCTCTCCTAGTGTGGATAAAATCTCTTTTTGTGTGGCAACTATGTCTTCTGCTAACATTACCTCTTTGGTAACATCTGTTCTGATGCTTATATATTCAACAATTTCACTTTGGCAATTTAAAATGGGCATAATTGTTGCATCAATATAGTAACTGCTTCCATCTTTGGCTCTATTTTTAACCATACCCTTCCAAATTTTTTTGCTCTTTATAGTCTCCCATAAGCTTTTGTAAACATCATCGCCGACATCAGGGCTTCTAAGAATGTTATGGTTAACACCTATCAGCTCCTCTTTAGTATATTTAGTAAGTTCACAGAATTTATCATTAACATAAGTAATATTTCCATCCGTGTCAGATTTTGAGACAGCAGAACCGGCATCTACTGCAATTTTATACTGTTCCAGCAAAGTTTTTGTCTCATTTACTTCTTGTTTTAATTGCTCTTTCGTATGAAAAAGTTCGACATGGGTATGTACTCTGTGGAGTAGTTCAAATTCATCAAACGGCTTTGTCACATAATCTGCCCCTCCATTTTCAAAGCCTTTCCTGATACTCTCTTTATTTGCATTTGCCGATAAAAAGATAATGGGTATTTTTTTTGTTCTTGAATCTTTTTTTATGATAGAGGCTGTTTCATACCCATCAATTCCAGGCATATTTATATCTAAAAGAATAAGTGAGTAATTCCTCAGTTTTAGCTGTTCAAGTGTATTCTCTCCACTTGTGGCAAAAAAAATGTTATATAAATTTGCAGCTTTTAGAACATTCGCCGCCAATTGTATATTTTTTACATTGCCATCAACGATTAATATATTTTTGGACACGCCCTCTTTCATGTAAAAAAACCTTTTATTTTGTTAATGGCATAAATTATACTCCTAAAAAGTATAAAAAAAAGATTTAATATATGTTAAATAAATGACTTTGTTCTATTAAAAAATATATGTTTATCAAATTTACTCAATTTCAAATTCATTACAAAAAATCATCACATTTTTATAACAATTTTAAGATTTCTTAGATACTATCTTCAAATTGAAAGAACCCAAAATTTAACCGGTATCAGGGTTTCTTTTGAATATAGATTAGAAATAGCTATAAATCTTAAAATTTACCTTAAAAGGCTAAAGGAGAATATATGCAATTAGGTTTCCTAGTTGATTTGCATCTGTGTATGGGATGTAAAGGGTGTGAGATCGCATGTAAAGTGGAAAATGAAGTTCCGCTTAGTACATGGAGGCTTCGCGTTAAATATGTAGATGTGGGGAGTTTCCCAGAGACAAGAAGAACATTTACACCACTGAGATGTAATCATTGTGAAAATGCTCCATGTGTGAGAATTTGTCCGGTAAGCGCACTTCACTACATTGAGAACGGTATCGTAAATATTGATAAAGAGAGATGTATCGGCTGTGCAGGTTGTGTTATGGCATGTCCTTACGGTGCTATTTATATCGATCCTTTAACCCAAACAGCGGATAAGTGTACTTTCTGTGCGCACCGTGTTGCTTCATCTATGATGCCTGCTTGTGTTGTTGCATGTCCTGTTCAAGCAAATATTTTTGGTGATTTAGATAATCCGACTTCTAATATTTCTAAATATATTCAAAAAAATCAAGGGAATGTGCAGGTTCGTAAACCAGAGAAGGGAACAAACCCTCATCACTTTTATGTAAATGGCGGAAATGTTACTCTGAATCCACTCTCTTCTCATAGACTGAATGGACATAATCTCTTTAACAACATAACAACACTTCCAATAGGAGGACACCACTAATGGTACATGAAACAATAGCGGCAACAAATGCCGTAGTAACTTTAGATGTAGCTTTACCGGGTATTGTTTGGCCTTGGTTGGTTACGGTAAATATGTGGGCAAAAAGTATCGGAACTGGTGTTATTTTTATGTTGTTTTTACTTCTGAAAAAATATCCGGAGCAAGCTGGTAAATTGAGATTTCAAACTACTGTAGTTTCAATTATATTCATTCACCTATTTTTACTGTTTACACTTGCTGACTTACATCAGCCATTTAGAATGTGGCATATATTCTTCTTTCCACATGTGACATCTGCAATTACTGTCGGTGCTTGGATGGCAACGGCTTTTGTAGGGTTGCTCTTTTTACTTGCATTTTTCAGTTTTTTCAAAAAAGATAATGCGGCGTTCGATAAGACCTTAACATGGGTAGTTTTATTAGCTATTCCGGTTACTCTTTATACTGCCGGGCTTATGTCTCAGTGTACAGCGCGTGAACTATGGCAGATGCCTACGGAATCGGCTCAAATGATTTTTGCTGCACTTCTCTCAGGCTCGGCTTTTATGATTTTGCTCGCAGGAAACAAACTAAACTATGAAGCTAAAAAAACTTTGGGTGTTGTTCTTGGATTGAGTGCTTTGATGTCATTTATTTTATACATGTCAGAGTATGTATTCGGTCCAATGAAAGCAGAAGAAGTTGCTGCAGTTCTTGAGTA
Source organism: Campylobacterales bacterium (assembly GCA_026390115.1). Lineage (GTDB taxonomy): Bacteria > Campylobacterota > Campylobacteria > Campylobacterales > Sulfurimonadaceae > Sulfurimonas. The sequence continues at coordinate 3,220 of JAPLGO010000019.1, forward strand.
CATCAAAGGCGATGGCCCATATACTGTTATGTTTTGGTTAGGTCAGTGGATGGCTTATCTTCTGCCAATGTTGCTTATAGTACTCAGTCGTGCTAGTAAAAGCGAAAATATTTTAAAACTTGCAGCTATTTTAGCCTTAGCAGGTTTGTGGTTAGTTAAACATGTTTGGCTGATAATTCCACAATTATTACCAATGAGTTAGGGAGAAATATAAATGTATTTACAAAGTAGAAGAACATTTTTAAAAGGTGCGGCATTTACGGTTGCCGGTGCTACTATTGCTAAGGGTGTATTTACAACAGATGCTTTAGCTGAATCAGTTACGGAGAGCAAATTCACAAACACGCCTGATACTCTCTCATTCTACCCTCCGATGGAAGAGTGGAGTGATTTTAAAGAGTTAGACGGTAATGACTGGAAGCGAGGCGGAATTAACCGCAAGGGTGTGAGAAGCGAATCTAACCCTGATGGTATCGAAGTGAATGATTATATGATTATTCCGACTGCCTGTTCTAACTGTGAAGCGTCATGCGGAATTACTGCGTGGGTTGAGTATGCTGTACAGAGTCAAATGTATGACCCTGATCGTATAGCATTTCCACTTAAGCGTGCTGCAGGTTCTGCGCGTGGTGAAGGTAAATGGGTTCGTACAACTTGGGATGAAGCTATGACTACCATCGGTAAAAAAATGGCGGACACCATAGAAAAAGGTGACGAATTATCTAAAAAATCTGTAATGTTCCATACCGGTCGTCCGAATGAGAATGGTTTTGTGCCTGCAATTTGGCATACGCTTGGATTGGACTCGTACAATTCTCACACAAATATTTGTTCGGCAAACGGACGAACGCCGACTATGCAATGGGCAAATGATGATAGAACATCACCGGATTGGGCAAATGCAAAGTTGATTTTCCTTAACTCTTCACATGCTGCGGATGCCGGACACTATTTTGCTCAATCAGCTGCATTTATAGCAGATGCAAGACAAAAAGGTGCAAAACTTGTAGTAATGGATCCTCGTTTGTCAAACTCTGCCGGTATGGCAGATCTTTGGATTGCTGCATGGCCTGGAACTGAAGCAGCTATTTATCTTTATTTAGTTCAAAGAATGCTAAGTGAAAATAAAGTAAATAAAGCATTCGTCAAAAAATGGCTCAATTGGGAAGTAATGCTTGATAATAAGGCATACTTGGAGTTTATGGTACTTAAAGGTTATATATCCAAAATGCCTGCCGGCGATAAGTTTGAAGATTTTATAGCGATGCTTACAGAGCTTTATGCACCTTATACACTAGATTATGCAGTAAAAGAGACACATGTTCCTGCTTATAAGCTTGAAGAACTTTATGATATGTTTATTTGGGCCGGAACAGCCATTTCTT
>JAPLGO010000026.1 GCA_026390115.1 Campylobacterales bacterium
AAAACAATTAAATAATGGAGTAAGTGAAAAAGTTTCGCCGGCGAAACTTTCTAATGGCTTTTCGTTTTCCCATAAAAAAAATAAAATATCTTTTAAACTTAATTTAGCATATTTAGAAAATAAAGATGAAGCTATTGAGGCATTAGAAACAATTTTAAAAGAACTAAAAAATGAAAAAAACTAATGTGCCAAAACATGGAGTGATTTATGAATAATCTTTTTGATTTTAATTATGAAATCACCCTGCTCTCTTCTCTATTTTTTTCAGAAGAATCAATTAAAAATATTGACCCGGACATATTTTACTATCCTATACACAAATCTATACTTTTAACTTTATTATCACTAGAACAACAAAATTTGCCACGTGATGAAATACTTATACATAATCATTTAATCAAAACATTGAAGTTAGATGAAAATTTAGTCGCCAACAGTATGATAGATGTACTGAGTGCTACGCCCACTTCAAACCATCAAGCTTACTTAGATAAACTTGTAGAGCTAAAAAGAATAAGAAACGTAAAAACTTCACTTTTAGATATTCAAATTGATATACAAGAAAATAAAACAGCCGATGAGATAGAAGCTTCTCTTCTATTAATCAGTGAAAAATTAGTAACTAAATCTGGAGTTGAACTGTTTAAAATGATTCCTGCTTCACATGTAGAAGCAAAAGAATCAGATTTTATAACAAAAAACTTTATTCCCGTTCCAAAAAAAACCGTATCTATCTTCAGTGCAGGCGGAGGTACCGGAAAAACTTCTTTATTATTACAATTAGCTATGCATTATCTATATGAAAACCAGCAAGAAAAAGCTTTCTGTTGGCTCTCAGAAGACCCCTTAGGCTTAACTAAGCATCGCTTAAACCATGTGATTGCCGGTTTATACCCCCTAGGTGCAGAAACCCTTCATAGATTAATATTATCAGATGATTTAACTTTTCCTACTTTACTTGAACAAAATCGTACAATGACAATAAATTCTCATTTTTATAAAATGAAAATGATGTTAAAAGAATTCAAATTAATTATTTTAGACCCTCTGATTGCTTTTTACGGCGGTGATGAAAACAATAATGCTCAAGCAAAGTTGTTTATGCAATTATTCACAAAATGGGCATCAGAAGAAGATAAAACAATAATTTTTATTCATCATTCAACAAAAAACACATCACAAAGCCGTGGAGCATCTGCTTTTGTTGATGCGGCTAGAGCTGTTTATGAGATAGAAAAAATTAAAGATGAAGATGGTAAAGAAGTAGAAAGTACTAAGCGTAAAATTACATTAACGAAAGACAACTACCGTGCATCTAGGCATTTTGGCGGTTTCACTAAACAAATACAAGTTTTTCCTAATGAAAATTTTACAAAAAATCATCAACCTGCTTTTGTAGTTGAATATACGAGTGATGAAGAATTAGGAATACAATAAAGTTTAGCCGGCTAAACTTTTAAAGGAATAATATGAGTGAGAAAAAAGGGCATCTGAGCTTATTTGAAACATTTAAAACAAGCAATGCAACCGTTACTGAATTAAGAGTTGGTATTTTTGCTCCAATTATTAAAATATCCGCTGCTTCTGCTATAAATAAAGATTTTATATCGTCTGGAAGAGTCCGTAAAATAAGCACTGCATGGGGCTCTGTAAAAATAAAAGGTAATATTCTCACTCAAACGCATAGAGATATAATTGATGCTATTTTTGCAACGGCAACATTCTCTGAAACAACCGCCAGAGGAAATGTAGCCCTATTCTTCTCTGGGTATGAAGTTCAAGAATTTCTAGGAATGAAATCTAAAACAAATAACACTTGGTTAAAGAAAAAACTAGATGAAATAAAAACAACAAATGTTGAGTTTACGGATAAAACAGGCAATACCCATGATTTCAATTTAACAGATAGTGGTGGATATTCAGTAAAAAAAGATTCTTTTGCTATTGTTTTTACAGAAGGATATATGAACTTCTTTCAAAAACAAGTTTCCGTAAACTATAAAAATGAAATGAAAAAACTGATGAAAATAGATGACCCTTTGATTAAAGCAATGATTAGGTTTTTCTTTACACATGCCAATAATATGAGTATTGAACTCATAAATTTACTTGATGTTTTAGGTTATCCGACAAATATTGAAGCATCACTTAAAAAAGCACGCAGGGCAGTAAGAGAGCATGTAGAAGAGCTTAAACAATTTGGGATAACTGTAGATTTAAAAAGATTTATGCTCTCTTACCTGAAACTTGAAACTGTTACACACCATCTTCCAGAAAATAAAAAACTACCTGATAAAAAGGGGTAGTCATTTAATAGCAAAAAAAATCTGTTCTTTCAAAATCCATTGTTCATTTAGGGAAAGTAAAAGAAAGAATATAGCATTTATATAATCAGTTTATATTCTCTCAGTATCAATCATCTAAAAAAATCAATTGCGACGCTAGGTAGTCATTTAATAGCAGTCAAATATTACATTTTTATTCAATCTACTATTTTATTAAAATAATCAAAATTAATAGAGCCAAACCCTTAGCTATATATTTGAAAAAAATGGAAACTATGGGTAGTCATTTAATAGCATCCGGATTTTAGATTTTTATTATATTTACTATTTTTTTTAGGAATTAAAGCCCTAAAGATAGGCTTTTTACTTAAATATAAACAAACAAATTTTTATTTCAAAATAGAATTAATTCATTCAATCTTACAAAAAGTAAAGGATAGTCATTTAATAGTAAAAGGGTAGTCATTTAATAGCAGAAGGGTAGTCATTTAATGCTACATGGGTAGTTATTTAATAGTAAAAGGGTAATCATTTAATAGTAACCCGTAGAATAATATAGAATATAATAGATTGCGTATACGCATAATCTTTTTATAGATTATACATATACGCAAAAAAATATGAACAAGCAGAATTTTATTACATTAACTCAGTAATTTGAAAAACATACAACAAAAATTGAGGCAGAAAAATTATAAAAGTATTTATTTAGACAGTAACTACTTTATTAAAAACTAAAAATAGTAGTACTCTATCAGGATTTGGCATATTTTTAGCAGTTCAAGTGGCAAAGAAAAGTGATATTGCTTAAGGTATTGATAAAACTTACACAAAGTCTGCGCTTTAGACGCTTCATAGAGCTTCAGCATCTAAAGCAGGGTAACCCATTTAAATAATGAGTTTAAAGCTTTACTATAGCTTTAAAGAGTGCAGAGCAGGGTAAAAATGTTTTCATCTTATCTTGGACGCAATCTTCTAAAAATTTTACTAATTTACACGAGCAGGGAAGGGCAGTCAAATAATAGCAAAACAAAAAAACTTTATGAAGCTGATAAATTTTTTAGAAATAATTATGCTTTTAATGTTTTACATCTATTAAAAAAATTACCTAAAGACAAGGGTAGGGTGCTTCATGAACTTAATTGCATTGCGTATTGGTGAAGTAGCATATGTCTATCATATTTAAAAAATTTTAATAAAATGAAATGTTTTATAAAATATCAAGATAGAGTGACTGTTTGCAACATACACGCAACATTAGAATGTTAAAATTTTTATGAAAATATATAAAAATCATCTTGCATTTAAAGGATAATAAATGAGTGTATTTTATAAAGTATTAGAACAAATTAAAAATGAAGAACTAAATGGACATGCTATCAGAAACATCGAAAATATTAAAAGTTTGACTAAAGCTAAAGAGGAAATAGAGGAAATCTTTATGAAAAACTGTTTACAAGAAGTAGCTGAAATGAATGACGTAAACTATAATTTTAAATAAATTTCTTAATTTTTTTCCAAAAAATACAGCGGTTTATTAACAAGTATGTTATAAAAACAAACAAGCAGTGTCTATTTTTTGCATAGTTTGAATATAATCAATATTCCTTTTAAAACAGCTAAACTCTAAAATTTGATTTTACAAGATATAAAAATAGAACAAGGTCGTGAATGAATGTAACAAATGTTTTAGTTATAGATGATAGTAAACTTATTACAAAAATAATCACAAAAGCTCTTTTGTCAAATAATATAAAGAATCATTTTTTTAGTGAGAATAATATTTTTATATCTTATGATGGAATGGAAGCATTTGAAATGTTGAGTAAACATCCGGAAATTACTTTAATTATATCTGATGTCATGATGCCAAACTTAAACGGTGATGAATTAGTTGAAATGCTTATTGACATTGGGAAAATACATTTATTAGAGATTATTTTTGTAACTACTGAAAATAATGCAAACTATCTTAAATCGACAATAAAAGATAATATCAAGGGAATTATTTATAAACCTTTTAATAATAACACCTTTTGTGAGAGTTACAATGAATTAGAAGTGCGGCATTTTAAAAAAAATGAACAAAATAAAAAAATAAAACTTACACACAAGAAACAAATAAAGCATATTAAAATATGGTCGCAAACATATTTTACGAAAAAAGATCTTACTATTTCAGAAAATTTATTTGAAAAAATAATTAATGCAGAGTTTGATCACTTTAGCAAAATTGATAATGATGAACTATTTATGTTATTGCATGCTATTGTGGATAATTATATTTCAGAGAAGTTTGAGGGGCATATTCTAGATATAGAACTCTTAAAAGAAATATATCATTTTTGGAATAATTCAGATGAACACTCAGAATTGGGTCTAAAACAAATTTTAAATACGATTATAGCTGAGGCTAAGGATTCTCTAAATAATAATTCAACTAAAGAAGAAGTAAGATTTGCAATTTTACAACCAATTCATCGACTAATTTCAAATGTATACAATAAGTCAAAAAGTAAACAGGCTCTTCCTTATGAGGATTTTATACCATACTTCCCAACATTGATTGAAAAACTTTATAAAATTGATAATAATATAGAGCTAAAACATGTTAAGTTAATTTTATCTCATATTAATGAAATCAATGCTGCAAGAGATATGATTTTTACATTATCAGATACCTCTGAAGTTATTGAAATATTCCCATTTTTAGATAAAAATTCAAATAACTATGAAGAAATGATATTTACAATTACTCAATATTTTAGAATGTTTATTAATACTTTAGATAGACAAGTTATTCCACGGTATGTACATGAAATAAATACTGCGCTATGGGTTAGTATAAAAAAATCATCTGCAATAAAAATATATATAAAACAAAAGCTTCAATTTACGACACCAAATACACATAATGTTCTAGCACATTTTGGTCAGTTAACTACGATTGAAAAGGGAAAATATAAAAAATACGATAAAACAACGGTCTATGTACTGACAAAACAAATTGATGCATCAAAACTATTTCAGGATACTCTCTTAAAAAATCTTCCCTCTTGGGAAATAGTCATATTCTCAAAATACTCTTTATTAAAGAGTAATCTTGACCATAGAATTGTAGATAAGCTAATAGTTGACTTAAGTTTTGTAGACAATATTTTTAATAATGTTTTGCAGCTTATAAACAGTCTAAGAAAACATTTTAAAAGTATTGATACTTTAATTGAAAATAATGGCTTATACATACTTGCTTCTTTGGACCAAGTAGAGCTACTTCATCACAATAAAGATAATTTAAAATACAACATCATATTAAGTCCACTGAATGAAAAAAACATTTATGATAAAATTTTTTGGAATTGCTAAAATAGTATTACAAGAGCGAGTATTCAAGATTCAGTAGAAGCATCGATAATTTCTAAAAGCTATTATAAAATGAAGTTGCTAGGCATTTGTCACATGTAAACATAAATCGTCAATGAGACGTTCTTCCCTTATTTTTTTTAACACACCGGTGTTGCTCCCTGCTCAGTAAGATATAAATTTTGCAACATACTTGCCACACTAAGATGAAACAATTAGTGCGTAAAAACTTTTATGGGGGAGGGTAGTTCATGAATATGATTTTTACAACTCTATGCAGCCGCAGAAAGATATATTAAATAATTTTATTAAAGGAAGAAAACAGTGAAAAAAAATTATAACATAGTATCTACAGACAGAACTTTAAAAGAGATAGCGTTTGATATGAACATTTTACTTGTAGAAGATGACCTAATTCTTCAAGAGCAGTTAAAAATATTTTTGACAAGATTTTTTGGCCGTGTTGATACGGCAGATCATGGTAAAGAAGCACTAGATAAGTATGAAAAAAAGCAATATGATTTAATTATTACAGATTTGACAATGCCCTTTATGGATGGAATAGCACTAGCAGAACAAATTAAGCTTAGAAATGAATCTCAACAAATTATAGTGCTTTCAGCTCATTCAGAGAATGATAAGCTAATCAAACTCATCAATATTGGCGTTGACGGATTTTTGCTTAAACCTATAGATGTCAAACTTGTAATAAAGCAACTTAGTAAAACTTGCCAGGCATTATACGACCCAAGATGCTTGAATACTTCAATCTCATCCTTGAAGAGATAACACAGGAGTTAAAAGATAGCAATATTGAACTTGAGAATGTATTAAATGATCTAATGAAAAATAGAACATCCATTAGAGAATCAGATATAGCATTAAGGGAGTTAAGTGATGATCAAAAGATGATGCTTTATACGCGGAGTGAAAGAATAGGTGCAACTGAGTTTCATTCTGTGCATGCGTTTGAGCGAGACAGAAGAGATGAAAATTCAGAAGATGTTATATTTAAGTAGTATCTCTTTTTGCCACAAACTTGCAACACTAAAATGTCAAAATACTTACAAGTATTTAAAAAATAAAAAAATATAGGGCGGGAATAATAATGTTAAAAAAGGTTAAATCTAAAGTAATTTTTTCAATTATATCTTTGAGTGTTATAGTTATGATAGTTACAAGTTATTATCTATCAAGTACTTTGTCTAAACTTTCTCATAAAACAACCGAGAAATCACTTACAATGTTAAGTGAATCAATATTTCAAACACTTACAGGAAGTATGTTAACAGGCAACCCAGAAATAGTAGAGTCAACATTACATGCTGCAAGTAAAATTAGCGGAATAGAGTCCTTAAAAGTCTTAAAATCACAATTTGTTATCGATATTTTTGCACCAAATGAAAAGTTTACATCTGAGGTGTCGGTACAAAAAGTATTTGAAAGTAAAAAAACAGATGTAATAGAAATAGATCAAAAAAACCATCATACTATCCGTATGATAAAACCCATGGTAGCTGAGACCAGCTGTTTAACATGTCACTATAATGCAAAGGATGGAGATGTACTGGGCACAATGGATTTGACTATATCTTTGGATGATAATGATGCAGATATATCTTCTACTCAAACAACTTTAGGAATTAATTTTGCCATAGGAAGCGTGCTGTTTATTATTCTGGCCGGGGTATTCTTTAAAAGAGAAATTTTTAGTCCATTGTGCAGTTTAAAAATTCATATATCAGAACTTGTCGGCGGCAATAGAGATTTAACGAAAAGATTAAACACTAAAAAAGCAGATGAGTTTACAGATGCAGCGATGGAAGTAAATAAATTTATAGACATGATTCAAATTACGGTAAATAATGTGAAAGTTCTTGGTGCTAAAAATACACAAATAGCTTCAAAAATTCAAGAGTCAAACTATATTATAAATGAGGGGACACAAAAAGAACAAGAGATAGTGAGCAATACTACTAAAAAAAGCAGATATATCAAAGAGTTATTAGAACATAATATAGAAAGAACAGAGGAGACACAGAAAAATGTTAAAGATGCAAATAGTGAACTTAACACAACAAAAAAATCACTCACAACTCTCGGTGGAGAGGTAAGTTCGTTCGTTGAAGCAGAAAATGAATTATCAAATGAATTATCTGCTTTAAAACAGGATGCTGACCAAGTTAAACATGTGTTAAATGTAATCAAAGAAATTGCAGAACAAACAAATTTATTAGCACTTAATGCTGCCATAGAAGCAGCACGAGCAGGCGAAAATGGAAGAGGGTTTGCTGTTGTTGCCGATGAAGTGCGTAAACTGGCTGAGCGTACTCAAAAAAGTTTGGTTGAAATAGATTTATCTGTCAGCGTAATTGTTCAATCTATAAATGATGTAAGTGACAAAATGTATTTAAATGCAAAAAAGATAGAAAAATTAGCAATTATTTCTAATGATGTTGAAGATAAAATCAATGTAACTTCAGATGCTATTACTTTGTCTAGTTATGTTGCAAATGAGTTAAGAGAAGATAGCATGAAAATGTCATTACAAATGAATGAAATAATAGGGGACATAGCTAATATAGAAACACTATCCAATTCAAATAGAACAAGTGTAAAAAATATAGATGCTGATTTACAGGAGTTGGTCAAGATAGCTTTATCGCTACATGTAGCAATAAATGAATTTAAAAGTTAACGATACTTCTAAAAAACAAGGAAACAGCGCTTGTAATTTCACTATGTGGAATTTACAGGTAACTGCCGCAAATAAAATTGCAACAAACTTGCAACACTAAAATGTCAAAATTATGAAGATGAGTATAAAAAATGTTTCAATGAAATATTATGTTTTAATGATGTTCTGTACAAGAATAAAAAGGAAATAACCATGAATGGAACTAAAATAAGTGATTTACGACTATTAGAAAATTATGAAGCAGAAGAAATTGAGCCGACAACTATAAATTTGTTAAAAAACGATTCATCGTGTGATAGCACATTCTTAATGAACCTAAAACTTAGTCATAATAAATATGAATTAAAAAGTATGTTGCAGGATAGGACAATAAGCAATCAGCTTTTCTTGAAGCTGCTGAAGATATATTCATGGTCAAATGAAGACTTCTTTCAAAATAGTGACAATCGCGATATGAGCGCAGCCATCATAGATAGATTCTGTACAGATATAGAACGAAGAGAGTGCATTAAATATTCAACGCAAGGTTTTATTCATATTATTCTACGCTGCAAAGAACCTTTGCTTTTAGATGCTATTGCTTATCTTGAACCATTGCAAAAGAGTTTTAAAAGTGAGGTAAATGATCAAAATTATAGTATCGTAACAGCAATTGCGACTCACAGTTTGACATCCCCCTCTGTGCTAAATATGCTTATAAAAAATGCAGACACTTATGTAAAAACTTTAATAGCCATGAGAACAGATTGTGATGAGTTTATGCAGACAATCTTATATGAAGATGGCGATGAAGCAGTAAAAGAGGTTCTTTCTCAGAATATAAATCTGAATAAAAAAATTGTTAAACTATTAATAAAGAATGATTTGTATGCCAAGAATATTGCTAAAAATATTAGGCTAGACGATGCTATATTTGACATGTTGATAAAAAATTATTCATCACAGTTAGCTCGTAATAACTCTATAAAAAAATATTCGAAATAAACAATGAATATACTAAAATAGATTTAGCTTCAAATAAAAATATAGATGATTATTCTATGGCTAATTTACTATTTAACGGGAGTCAAGATATCAACTTTGATATTTTTTTAAATCAAAGTACGATTATTAAGAAAGATGAAAAAAAATATAATAAAAAACGAAGAGTTGTTTCTAAATGGTAGGGATGCTCGGAGTAACTAAATAAGAAAAATATAGTATGAAGATAAGTAGAGGTGGAGTAACTTTCTTGTGACAAAAAAAAGATACAATATTCGCATAATCATTTAACAAAAATTTACACGAAAGAGGGGGAACAGCCTTATGATTCAACAATCTTTAATATCTTATGAGTGCATCAATGCAATTGGAAATTCTCTTAAACTTAAGGAGATGCTTACAGATATAATTAGCACATTTATTCGTCAAACCGATGCGATTGGCGGTCAATTTATTTCTCAAGGAGTTAACAGCAGGAGTCTAGTAAGAATAGGTGAAACTTTTTATATTCCGAATTTAACTAAAAATATTGAGTTTTATGCAATAATCGACTTAGCAGAGGGAGGATTTGTACTTGATATTCCCATAAAAGAAGAGCACTTTTTATTTCTTTTTAAATCAGATGAAAATTTGGATACTTTAGGGAATATGTTTTCAAATTTTAGAATAAAACTCATAAATTCAATTGAAGCCTGTCGCATGGCAGAGCAGTGCGGTGAAATGAGAATTTCTTTAACTAACCAAATTACGGAAGAAATGAATAAAAATAAAGTTAATGAAGAATTTGGTGAAATAGATAATGATAAAATTTTAGAAGATTTAACTTCTATCGATGAGCAGGTACACTATTTATCGAAAACTATAGATGATTTTCGTAATTTTTTTCGTCCTAATAAGCTACCTCAGAATATAGTTAAACATAGTAGGAAAAATTTTCGAGAATAATAATATTTTACTCTCCTTTGAAGGAGATCTTGACGATGAATTTTATTTATATAAAAATGAACTTTTGCAAGTTTTTTTAAATATTCTCTCGAATTCAAAAGATGCTTTTATAGAACATAATATTGAATCTCGACAAATAATTTTTACTGCTCATTTCAACAAAGATGAAATATTGTTTTCTATACAAGACAATGCCGGTGGAATTCCTAAAAACATTCAAGAACATATCTTTGACCCCTATTTTACTACTAAGTCCAAAGAACTAGGAACGGGTCTTGGTCTTTATATGTCTCAAATAATTATTGAAAAGCATTTACATGGAAGTATAAAAGTAGATAGCGATTCTGATAAGACAGTGTTTTACATTAAAATTCCAAAAATTGATATTGCAGGGGTTAATCGTGTTTATTAATTGTGAAAATTCTGCTGAATCAATTAAGTTGCTTAGAGCCAAATCAAAGGGCTTGAAAATTTTACTGGTTGATGATGATCCGTTAATCAGGAAAGAGTATATGAATTTCTTCGGAAGAATATTTAACAATATTGATAATAGAAATAACGGAAAAGAAGGTTTAGAAGCGACTTTAGATAAACAGTACGATTTAATTATGTCAGATGTGCAGATGCCGGTTATGGACGGTCTTGAGATGATTAATAAAATAAAACAGAGAAATTCAAGCCAATCGACTTTACTTATATCTGCCAGTCATGACCCAGATGTTCTTTATAATTCTGTAAAGCTAGGAGTTGATGGCTATATTTTTAAACCAATTCAAATTAAACTAGCTCTAGAAGTTCTTGATAAAATTGTTTCCAAAATTTTAATGGAAAAAGAGAATAGGATGTGTAAGCTAAACCTTGAGGAACTTGTCATTGAAAAAAGTCGTCAGGCTATTGAAACATATACAATAGATAGTGTAAGTAAATTATATTCACTTGCTAAATTTCAGCAGGATATTATTGAACCACATAATAACTCATTAGCCGTAATTAAAATAAAAAACTTTAAAGTAATGAATGATTTTTATGGGTATGATATTGGAAATAACATACTCAAGCAGACCGCAGACTTATTAAATAAAATAGTTATTAAAAATCAATTCATGGTAAATAGTACACTTTATCGCCTTAGCGGTACTCATTTTGCAATACTTTCACCTCTTGATGGAGAGCATTTAGAGCAGTATATTGAAAAAATAATTCAGGAAATTGAATCAACAGAGGTAGATGTAAATAATCAACTTATGTATCTTGAAATGAACGCAGGAATTGTAAGCCGCAAAGATGAAATAACACTTGCTCATGCTGATTCTGCTTTGCGAATTGCAGAAAAGAACGGAAAAATAGTTATTTATAAGAGGGATGAAAGTTTAGTTAAATTACATGCTTCGCAATTGCAGTGCAATGACATGATAAAACGTGCCCTAATAGAGAATCGTTTTGTTCCATTTTATCATCCTATTGTTGATAATAAAACAAATAAAATAAAAAAATATGAAGCTTTGGCAAG
>JAPLGO010000028.1 GCA_026390115.1 Campylobacterales bacterium
AAATTTATTAATGCTTGATTGACAATTGTTTTTAATTCTAGTAAATCAATGTTGTTTGTCGAAGCTTCAATATGTTGAGAAAACCATCCATTCTCAACTCTATGCATAACTTCTTTTACATTTTGCATGAATTTATCATCAATAATCGTTTGTGCTTCAATTTTTTTAATATTCTCATTAATGACGACTGCCATTTCTGCAAACTCGTCTTTAGACTTGAGCTTTATAAGTTCGGCTGTTTGAGTTTCTCTGCTTAAGAAGCTGAAGAAACGTATTAAGCCTAGTTGAGTAGTAGTGATAGAAAATACTATCCCTCTGGAAAATATAAATAAAACTATACTGATTACAATAATAAAAAGTAATACGCCAGCAGTTAAAAATATTAATATTTTTGAAAGATAACTAGCAAATTCATTTTGAGCATTTTCGGCTATTTTTTTAGTCTCTTTAAGATTTTGTATGATATCTTCTTTTATCTCACGCCAAATTTTTGTATTTGATTTTAGATGTTCTGTAGTTACCAACTCACCAGAGATTATTGTTTTTTCTAATTTATTTAAATCATCTATGAACAAAGTATATTTATCTTTAAGTTTAGTTGCTGCTTTATAATCTAACTTTTCAAGTTCGCTATAACTTTTTACTAAATCTTTTATACCATTTTTAAAATTTTCTTTTCCTAGCTCGTTCTTTGGATCAATAAATACATTTCGCAGCGATTGACCGCATTGTAAACCATTACTATAAATTTCTCGAAAAGCATTTGCTTTTTCTGACATAGCTGTATTTTCAGAAAATGAATTTTCTACAGAACCAATTATAAAGCGTATAGCCAATAACAAAAATAATAATAAAGCAATTATGATAGTGCCTACAAGTAGAAATTTTCCTTTTATATTCATCTATATTTCCTTTAGTTTATTTAAAAAAAGTGTTTTACATGTACTTTTTGGTAACTTACCTCTGGCTACATCTGCTCTGCACTCTTCAAAGAACTTATCAAGTCCAGCTTGTTTATCTTTCGCCAACCCATCATATTTTATTTTTGGCGTACCGCCATCAATTGTTAAAAGCCACACTTGAACCTCAGTTTGTAGTGTAACATTTGCAAAAACGCTAAGCGAAAATATACTTACTATAAAAATAACTCTTTTCATTTGTCTTCCTTCATATACATAAAATTATGCACCTTTTGATTTAATTTTTTAGTTCCAAAGATGGAATCATACCGCCCTAGTGTTGCAAGTATGTTGCAATTTTAGTGGTTTATGGGAACAGCAAATGCTTGATTTTAATAGCTAAAAAAAAGGATAAAACAGATGTTTGAGTATATTTACAAAACTATTTGCTGTGACTATTTGCTGTGCAGTAAACGATTTTGAAACTTTATGTGAAATTTGTGGAAATAGAATATTTTAAGGGATTTTTTTATGATTCTTCTATTATTAAATATTAGACTTTTTGCAAACCAAAGATTCTGAATCAAGTTCAAGATGACGAAAGTTCATATTCAACTATATCTATCAAATCCACTCCACTTAAAAATGGGTAATCAAGTGAAATATAAAGGGCATTTCTATCTTCTTTTTGAAGTTGCTCTAAATACTGGAAGAGTGTCATAGTTTTACCAATTTCTTTGTAAATGCTTATATACATTTACAAAGATATTGCAGAAATACATTCTTTTTTTTCTTAAAAGTTTTCCCAAACATCATTATGTTTTTTTGAACCTGCGATTGCTTTAGTATTTGCATTGGCATGTTGTGTTACTACTGCAGGTCTTGCAGCTTGTATATGTCTGTTTTGTGAAGAGGTATTTATTTTATCTTTTCCTACGAACTCTTTAGATAATGCATCTTTTACCATAGCTTCTGCTTTTTGAATAGTTGCGTTTGC
>JAPLGO010000015.1 GCA_026390115.1 Campylobacterales bacterium
AAGATGTTTGGATATGGAAAGACCTAATCCTGTTCCTCCGTATTTGCGTGTTATAGAACTGTCTGCCTGAGTGAACTCTTTGAAGAGATTCTCTTGGTGCTCTTTACTCATTCCCATGCCGCTATCTTTTATAGAGAACTTGTTTTGTCGAATGGTTTTTTATATCCTTTCAACACTCCCTCATAACTATCGCTATTTTCTAAAGAGTCTTTCACTGTTTTTGAATCTAAACTTTTACACTTTTTTATCGCTTGTGCCAAAAGCATCACAGAATCGTAAGCTTGGGCAACGCCTGTTATAGCGTTTATCTCTTCATTTGATAATTTGGAGTAAGTTTTCATATACTCATTTGCTAAATCTTTTGCCTCTTTTTTGCTGTTGTTCACTAAAGAAAAAGTTTGAATAAATTTTAAATCAATATCTTTGAGATAATTTTTATTCGTCTTAAAAAACAAATCTCCAACCATGCCCCAGTGAGAAATGATAGGTATATGAAAATTGTTCACTCCCATGTACTCAACAAATTTTGTAGCCTCTTGTGAATTAAGAACCATAATAATCGAGTCATATTTTTCACTGCTTATTTTATTAAAAATTTTATCAAAATGCTCTTCACCTCTGTTTATTATGATTCCTTCCTGCTTTGGCAAACCCTTGGATTCTAAAGAGAGATTGATATTTTCTAAAGCCTCTTTACCCCAGAGAGAATTCTCTGCAACTATCGCCGGATTTGAACTCTTTTTGAGTGCCTCTTGAACCAAAAATTTTGCAGCATATCTGTCATTGAGAGATACCCTGAAAACATAATTCTCTTCATATCCATTTTCTGTAACGGTTGGAGCCGCCGCCCATGGTGAGAAGTAGATTAACTTATTTTCTTGAATCTCTTTTATGTAAGAGGAGATAATAGCACTATGCTTACCGCCGATTACAGCTATGATATTTTTATCATCGATAAACTCTTTTATATTTTCATTTGCTTGTGTTGAGATACCTTGATTGTCTTTTGCTACAACAACCACTTTTTTACCCAGCAATCCGCCCTCTTTGTTGATGTCATCTGCTGCCAGTTCTACCCCTCTTTTTATTGCAAGCCCTGAGCCTTTTGCACCCATAGAGAGGTCTGCATCTACTCCTATTGCGATGATATTTTCTTTATTGTATTTTTTGTATAGATACTCCTCTGTTCGAGAGACAATGTGAGAGCCTATAATGTTTTCGTACTCTTTCATAATATATGATGTAGCTTTTACAAACCTTTCTCTTTCCTCGGGAACTATCGTATGAATATTTATGCCGAATTTTTTAACAACTTCAAATAGATTTTTTTCTTCTATAAGTGACGCTTGTCCTTCCCATGGCGTTATCTCTTTTGCTGTTTGGACTAAAATAGTTTGGATTTCAAGGGGAAGTTTGAGATACTTTTTTTACTCAAAGTTAAAACATACGCTAAATATCCATGCTCACTTAGAGTAATATCACTTTGCACTTTGTAAAACTCCATTCCGACAATTCCGCTTAAAGGAGTCTCTTGACCATC
The DNA here is from genome assembly GCA_026390115.1 of Campylobacterales bacterium. GTDB lineage: Bacteria > Campylobacterota > Campylobacteria > Campylobacterales > Sulfurimonadaceae > Sulfurimonas. Next base: position 1,541 of record JAPLGO010000015.1, read on the forward strand.
TACAGCACCCTCTTTTAAAGCTTGTTTTGTTTCTTGAAAATCAATACTTATAGGCTTCGCACCTAAAGCATGAAACTGCTCCATGATAATGCGACTCTTCATTACTCTCATTTTTAAATCTTTAAAATCCTCTATTTTGAGAAGTGGCTTGTTTGCAGTAAAATCTTTGAGACCACCTTCCCAAAAAGCAACTCCTACAAGGTCAATATCATTCAAATCATTCAACAACATATTGCCTACTTTTCCATCGAGCAGTGCATACGCATCCTCTCTTGTGGGAAATAAAAACGGTAAATCTGCATACTGCATCGATGGAACTGCCACACTGAGTTTAGCAGTAGGAGTAGCAATAATATCAATCTGTCCAAGTCTTGAAAGCTCCATCATTTTCTGAGAATCTCCGAGTTGCTGATTTGGATATACGGTTATTTTAACTTTCCCATTTGTTTTTTTCTCGACTTCGTTTGCAAAACGCAGAGCTGCTCTATCTAAAACGCTATCTTTTGGCATGTGATGCCCAAACTTTAGCTCCACTCCATCACTGCTTTTTTTTTCGATAACATCCTTTGCTTCTTGAGTATCTGAACTTTTTGTAAGTAAAAAGAGAACAATAAATATAACAACAAAGAGTGCAGTTACTGGTAAAATAATTTTTTTCATACAATTTTCCAATTTAATTAAGTAAACTTGACATAATTTTGGATTCAACACCCATAAATATGCAACCAATCTAGCAATAACATATCTTTCTTAAAAATTTAACTAAAATTACTCACAAAAATCAGCCAGAAGCCCTCTTTTTAATCTCAAATAACTCTCTTGACCTTTTAGTTTTTTGACGATTTTCAGAGCAAAACAAATGGCTGTTGCAGGTCCTCTTGATGTCATAATATTTGCATCTTCAACAACCATCGCTCTATCGCCCATGTAGCCCTCTTCTCCTATCTCCCTCTCGTACGATGGATAACATGTATAATTTTGTTTTAGAACTCCGGCTGCGTGAAGCACAAGCGGTGCTGCACAAATCGCCCCGATATTTTTACCCTTTGCGTCCATCTTTTTGAGAATATTCTGAACGGTTTCATTCTCCGCAAGGGCAAGCGATCCGTCATGCCCGCCTGGCAAAACTATCATATCCAGCGTATCAATTATTATATCTTTTATATCATATTCTGTTTCAATAGTGATGCCGTTTGCACCTTTAACTAATCTGTTTTTATCCAAAGAGGCAACCAAAACTTCAATCTCCGCCCTTCTTAAAACATCGATAATATTCACCGCTTCTATCTCTTCAAATCCACATGCCAACGGCACCAATACTTTTATGCTCTTCATTTTCAGCTCCTTAGTGTTTATTAAAATTTTACCTTTATTTTAGTATAATCGCTAAATTTTTAAAAAGTGGAATATATGATAAATTATCAAAGTGTAAAACCTTGGCTTTTTAAGCTGCAACCAGAATCTGCCCACCATTTAGCCGAATGTGTTCTTAGAGTTCCAAACTACTGCCCGATGGTTTTTAACCCATTTTTAAAATCTCACTTTATTGCCGATGAGATACTGAGTCAAGAGCTTTTCGGTTGTACATTTTTAAACCCGATTGGTCTTGGTGCAGGTTTTGATAAGAATGCTACGATGATACGGGGAGTGCAGATTTTAGGATTTGGTTTCACAGAGATTGGAACAGTAACGCCAAAGCCGCAAGATGGAAATCCAAAACCGAGAATGTTTCGGCATGTGGAGGAGGAGACTCTTCAAAATGCGATGGGTTTTAACAATGAGGGCTTGCTCAAAGCACAACAAAGACTTAAAAAAATATATCCTTTTACAACACCAATCGGCGTAAACATTGGCAAAAATAAACTCACACCTGAGAGCGAAGCTATAAACGACTATACAACGCTTATAAAAGCCCTCCATTCTTTGGGTGATTATCTGGTTATAAACATCTCTTCGCCCAACACTCCGGGTTTGAGGGATTTGCAAAATGAGGAGTTCATTACAAGACTCTTCGCGGAGGCAAAAGCAATTACAAAGAAACCGATTTTACTCAAAATTGCCCCTGACATGAGCAAAGAGGATGCTGTTACACTCACAAAAATGGCAGTTGCAAAAGGTGCGGATGGTATTATTGCGACAAATACTACCATCGACTACTCACTTGTAAAAGCGCCAAAAGATATCGGCGGACTCAGCGGTGCTGTTTTAAAAGAGAAGAGTTTTGAGATTTTTGACGCAATTGCAGCAGAGCTTTACGGCAAAACGACACTTATCTCCGTAGGTGGAATCGACTCTGCAAAAGAAGTCTACAGACGCATAAAAGCCGGTGCTTCACTTGTTCAAATTTACAGCGGGCTTGTATTTGGCGGTCCTGACATGATTCGAGATATAAATTTAGGGTTGATTGAACTCTTAAAAGCCGATGGATATACAAATATCACTCAGGCAATCGGTGCGGGTAGAAAATAATATGAAATTTCTACTCGGCATAACACTTATTTTAGGAACCTTAATGGCATCAGCACTACCAAAGTACGAAACACAAACCCTTGAAAACGGACTGCAAATCGTTGTAATCCCTCTTGGCAACAATACAAATGTAATCAGCACGGATATTTTCTATAAAGTTGGAAGCAGAAATGAGGTGATGGGCAAAACCGGAATAGCTCACATGTTAGAACACATGAACTTTAAATCTACCAAAAATCTTCAAGCAGGCGAGTTTGATAAAGAGGTGAAGAGTGTCGGCGGAGTCAATAATGCCTCGACAAGTTTTGACTACACACATTACTTCATAAAATCAAGCAGCCAAAACCTTGGCAAATCTTTAAACCTCTTTGCGGAACTTATGCAAAATCTTAACCTCAAAAATAAAGAGTTTCAGCCGGAGCGAGATGTAGTAACGGAGGAGAGAAAATGGCGAACAGACAACTCTCCTCTTGGCTACCTTTACTTTAAAATGTTTAACAACGCTTACTCTTATCATCCATACCACTGGACACCGATAGGCTTTATGAACGACATTCGCACATGGACAATAAAAGATATAAAAGATTTTCATAAAACCTACTACCAACCTGCCAATGCCATTTTAATGGTCACCGGTGACGTGAATCCAAAAGAGGTATTCAAAAAAGCAGAAAAAGAGTTTGGCAGCATAAAAAATAAGACGAAAATTCCTGAGGTTAAATTTATAGAACCTGAACAAGACGGTGCAAAAAGAGTCAATATTATCAAAGAGAGCGAAGTTGAAATGTTAGCCATAACTTTTCATATTCCAAATTTTAAAGATGCAGACCAACCGACCTTAAGCATGATTTCTGAAATTTTATACTCCGGAAAAAGCTCAAGACTTTACAAAGAGTTAATAGACAAAAAACAATTAGTAAACTCTGTTTATGCCTACAATATGGAGGCTATCGATCCAAGTCTCTTCATATTTTTAGCAACCTGCAACCAAGGTGTTAAGGCTGAAGATGTAGAAAAAGAGCTTATCTCTCAGATAGAACTTATGAAAACTACAGAAGTAACAGATGCTGAACTTGAGAAAGTGAAAATCAACACAAAATCTGATTTTATCTACTCGCTAGAGAGCTCAACTTCGGTATCGGAACTTTTTGGAAGCTACTTTGTGCGAGGCGATTTGACTCCGCTTCTGAATTATGAAGAAAATATCAATAAAATTACAGCTCAAAAAGTAAAAGAAGTGGCAAACAGATACTTCAACTTTGATAAATCGACAACTCTTATACTGAAAAAGGCAGATAAATGAACATTGTAACAGGTTCAACTACGGCACTTATAACTCCATTTAAAAATGGAAAACTGGATGAACAAAAATATGCAGAGCTTATCAAAAGACAGATAAAAAATGGAATTGATGCGGTTTGTCCTGTGGGAACAACGGGCGAGAGTGCCACTCTGACTTATGATGAAGATAGAAGATGCATGGAGATAGCTGTTGAAGTGTGCCGTGGAACAAATACCAAAGTTCTAGCAGGTGCAGGAAGCAACTCAACAGCAGAAGCGATAGAAGCTGCAAAGACTGCTCAAAAATGCGGAGTTGACGCTATATTTTCAGTTGCTCCCTATTATAACAAACCTTCTCAAGAGGGACTTTACCAACACTACAAAGCAATCGCCTCTTCAGTGGGGGAACTTCCTTTTATGCTCTATAATGTTCCGGGACGAACGGTTGTTGACATAAGCGCAGATACGGTAATAAGGCTCTTTGATGATGTTAAAAATATCTACGGTATCAAAGAGGCAACGGGAAGTTTAGAGAGAACTATCGAACTCCTCTCTCGCAGACCTGAGTTAAAAGTATTTTCCGGTGATGATGCGATTGACTACCCTATATTAGCCAATGGCGGTGCCGGAATAACTTCCGTTACTTCAAACTTGCTCCCTGATTTAAAAAGCCAATTAGTAAGAGAGGCCTTGAGCGGTAATTTTGCAGGTGCAAAAGCCCTAAACGACATGCTATTTCCCATCAATAAAGTTCTTTTTATCGAATCCAATCCAGTGATGATAAAGGCTGCAGTGTACATTGCGGGACTTATGGAGACTCTAGAGTACAGACTTCCACTCGTGCATCCAAGCGTAGAAAATATGAAAAAACTAGAGCTAATTATGAAAAATTATGAAATCAAAGGATTATAATATGCAAGGAAAAACTCTATTTGTAAGTGGCGGAACTCGAGGAATCGGTAAGGCTATCGTTTACGCTTTTGCACAAAAAGGTTGTAATGTAGCATTTACCTATGCGTCAAACGCCGATGTGGCAAATGAAATTATTGCGGATGTCGAAGCCCAGTTTGGTGTGAAGTGCAGAGCTTATAAACTAGATATTTTAGAACCTTTAACGTATCAAGATGTCTATAAACTTTTTGATGAAGATTTTGACAGACTTGATTATTTTATATCCAACGCTATTATCTCCGGCAGAGCTGTTGTTGGCGGATTCGGTCCATTTATGAGACTCAAACCAAAAGGGCTCAACAATATCTACACCGCAACCGTGGATGCCTTTGTTGTAGGCGCTCAAGAAGCTGCAAAAAGAATGGAAAAAATTGGCGGAGGGAGTATCATTAGTATGAGTTCAACCGGAAACCTGGTTTACACTCCAAACTACGCAGGGCATGGAACAAACAAAGCAGCCGTTGAAGCGATGGTTCGCTACGCTGCAGCTGAGCTCGGTGAGAAAAACATCCGTGTAAATGCAGTAAGCGGTGGTCCAATCGACACTGATGCACTCAAAGCATTTCCAAACTATGAAGAGGTAAAAAGTGAAGTAGTACGTCGCTCTCCACTTTCACGCATGGGTGAGGCTACGGATTTGACAGGTGCATGTCTTTTCTTATGCGGCAATGAATCTTCATGGCTCACTGGACAAACAATTGTCATTGATGGCGGAACTACCTTTCAATAAAATTTTACATTGAGTTGAAATAAAAATTTACTTATTAAGGGTAAAATCTTTCTATGACAAATTTTACTAAAATGATTAATAAATTAAATTTGCTTTATTATGAATATGACATAAACAAGAAGTCGTTTATGCCTGATGTTTCGTACAGCACAATTCAAAGATATGATGAGCTGATGAAACTTACATATGCTCTTAGTAAGAATAGATTTGATTTTTTTGTACAAAGAGATAAAAGCGTAGTTTTACTTCAAGATGAAGAGCCAAAGGGTTTTATTAGCAAAAATATAGAAGCTATTGTGAAAAAAATAAAAATAAGTAACATGAATATTTATACACTCAATGATAAAAAAACAAAATTTGCAAAAAATATACCACTCTATAATATTACTCATGTAGAAAACAATATAGACTTTAGTAAGTATGATGCACTTATTTTTACATCTCAAAATGCCGTTTTAGCTGTCAACTCTTTTAGCAGCGAATGGAAAAAAATTCCAGCCTACACCATAGCCGCACAAACAGCAAAAACTGTTAAAAAGCTTGGTGGAAATTTAAAATTTGTCAGTCTAACAAAACATGGAAATGAGTTTGCCAATGAACTCATAAATGAGCTAAAAGGCAAAAAAGTTCTCTACCTCAGAGGTAAAAAGGTTGTAACAAATTTAATAGAAATATTAAAAGATGCGGAAATTGACTGTGAAAATATCATCTCTTATGAAAATAGTTGCAATGAAAATATAAAAGCAAAAGAGTTCCCGGAAAATTCCTATATAATCTTCTCTTCACCATCAACCATTCACTGCTTTTTTAAAAAATTCAAGTGGAAAGAAAGTTATACAGCTATATCTATCGGTCATACAACAGCCAAGTTTTTTCCAGAAAATATAGAACCTCATATTGCTGACACGACATCGATTGAATCGTGTATAAATAAAGCTATTGAAGTAGAACTAAACACTCAAGGTAATTAACCTACCCTCGACAAGAACTTCCAAAAAACCAAACTCTTTTTTAATCCAATCAAATGTTTTTTTATGATAAAAAAAGACATGGGTTGCATCATTTTTATAATACCATGAAGCAAAATCTCTGTTTTCATCATAAAGATTTGTCATACAGTAAAGTTTTGAATTTGGTTTTAATAGCTTTTTAAGCAGCAAAAACTCTTTGTGTGGATTGTAGAAATGCTCTATCACTTCACAACAGGCAATATAATCATACTTCTCTTGCAGTAATTTCTCATCACTGTAAAAATAGGGGTCATATTGAAAAACCCTAAAATCGCTGTCTTGAAGTACTTTAGAAATTATAGGATCTTTACCGGCACCAAAATCAAGCCTGACTCTTTTGTAAACTCTCTTAAAATTGCAGAAGTAATTGGCGAGACAAATTTTTGGTAATTTTTATCTTCCAGATCATTTTGATGTAGTTCATATCGCAATTTCTCTGCCTTATTATCTGGTCTATCTTTCTCATCCATAAAAACAGCATGACAGTTTGGACAATGAAGATAATGAGTAGTTTTATATTGAGCGTAACTATTTCCTGGATTACTGCAGAGTGGACAGAGCTGTATCATTGTTGATTCTTTTTATTAACGAAGGATTAAAGAAATGAGACTCTCCCAAAGAATAACTTTGGGAAAAAGAAGAGGGACTATTTACCGATTTTAGCAGTTATTTCAGCTACGTCAGCATCAGTTAAATCTTTAACTTGAGCAACCATCAAACCTTTCATAGGTCCGCCGTAGCTTCCATCTTTATAGCCTTTTATTGCAGCAGTAATATCTGCTTTGCTCATTTCGCCGATTATTTTACTTTTTCCAAGTGCAGCTTTTTCACCGGAAGCACCATGACAACCAGCACACTTTGTGAACGCATCAGCCATAGCCAATGTACTTAAACCTAGAACTGCAACTAAAGTAACGATTTTTTTCATATTATATCTCCAAATTTTGATTGCTAATTGTATATTGTCAATCTGAAATTTAACTTGATATTAGTCAATTAATGCAAAAGAAATACTATAAAGTATAAATAAGTAATAAGAGGCTAAAATCACGCCATTTCAACTCTCAAGGATATATTTGCTTAATCTCCCAAATGCCTTAGCATCGCTTCGCATACTTTTAGCACCGATTATGTTTTGGATTATCCTCAACCCTGAGCTTTTTACAGCTAATGGCTACCATGTAAGCTGGAACTACTATTTTGCATCTTTACTTTTTGTACTCGCCTCTGCAACTGATTTTTTTGACGGCTACATCGCAAGAGAGTGGAATCAATCCACACTGCTTGGAGCTATTTTAGACCCTCTTGCCGACAAAATGCTCACGCTTGCCGCATTTTTAGGGTTAATGATGATTGGTGAAGCTTCTGCATGGGCTATTTATATCATCATTGTTCGTGAGCTTTTCATAACTGGAATACGCACTGTTGCAGTCACCGAGGGCATCAGCGTAAAGGCTTCATGGGCAGGAAAAGTAAAAACAGTTGCACAGATGATTGCCATCGGCTTTTTACTAATGCACTGGCCATTTGCAACTCTTCTTCTTTGGTTAGCAGTTGTATTAACAGTCTATTCAGGTTTAGAGTATCTTTATGGCTTTAGAACTGCACTTTTAAGAGGTAAAAACGTATGAGTTGGTTCGTCTCACTTTTAGTTCTCTCGGCACTCATCTTTTTTCATGAGTTAGGTCACTATTTTGCGGCAAGATTCGTGGGTGTTTTTGTTGAAGTATTCAGTATAGGTTTTGGAAAAAAACTCTTCTCGTTTCACAAGTGGGGAACCCAGTGGAGCATCTCTGCAATTCCTCTTGGCGGCTATGTAAAAATGAAAGGTCAGGATGATAGCGACCCGACAAAAATAAGCTTAGATGCCGATAGCTACAATGTAAAAACGCCTTTGCAAAAGATATTTATTCTCTTAGCCGGTCCTCTTGCAAACTTTATCTTAGCCTTTGTTTTGTACTTTATAATTGCTCTTGGAGGTCCGAATGTACTTTCACCTGTCATTGGCAAAGTTGTTGATGGTTCACCGGCACAGGTTGCCGGACTCCAAACAAACGACACTGTCAAATCTATCAACGGCATGGAGATTTCTATATGGAAAGAGATGGCGGAAATTATAGAAAAATCTGGAGACTCTTTAAATGTTCAAATTGTTAGGGACGGCTACATGCAGTTTTTGACACTTACTCCAAAATTGAGCCAAAGCACGAATTTGTACAATGAAGTGGTTCAAAAAAAGATGATTGGAATAGGAAGTGCAGGAGTTTCTCATAAACTAGAGCTAGGTATTGGCGAAACATTTGCCTACGCAGCCGAGCAGACTGTTTTTGCATCAACACTTATCTTTACAGGTCTTGGGAAGCTAATCACAGGCGATGTTCCTGCCAATGAACTTGGCGGAGTTATAAGCATAGTAAAACTAACCTCGGATGCAACAGACGCCGGCTGGATGAGTGTTCTCTTTTTTGCAGCACTCATCTCTGTAAATTTGGGTGTTTTAAATTTGCTCCCTATTCCGGCACTTGATGGCGGACACATAATGTTCAATCTTTATGAGTTTATTGTAAGACGCGCTCCGAGTGAAGCAGTAATCATCAAGCTTACAATCGCCGGATGGGTTCTGCTTTTTTCACTTATGGGTCTTGGGCTTTATAACGATATAAATAGACTAATCGGATAATCTAATTACAAGTAACTACACATATCTATAAACCCCAGATATATAGGGGTTTATAAGAAATATACAAACTACAACTAGGTATAATTAATGACCAATAACTACAGAAATCCCTACTTTTAAACTACTTTTTTATCAAAAGTAGGGATTTACTTTAAAGGTCGTTAATTATGGCTCCAACAGCACTTAAACCAAGAAAAATACAAATCAATAATGGTACCGCTTCTGGTATGTATATTCTTCTTTCCGATGAAGAAATAAAATACACAAAAGATAATGAAACAAAACCCCCTAATAGAATATATCAAATACAAGTAGCAGTAGAGACAATGTTCAAGAATAAACGCTGCAGAGGAAAAAGAACTTTCAACATACCCAAAGGCACTTCTATTATTAAAGCTGTTGCAGATATGCAAAAATATAAAACTGACATGCAATTTACTTTAAGAGAAAAAGGAACTTTAAAACTTGATACTATAAAGCTATCTAACATCGATACCAAGAATAGAAAATTTAGTTTACTCTATGAAGCTTGGCTAAATACTAAAAAAATTAATCAAAGAGCAAATACAATAAAAGCCTATGATAGTTGTTATCGGACTCATCTTAATATTTTAAAGAATAAAATCATTGATGACATTACTGTTGATGACATTCAAAACATCATTAATAACATGATAAATAATGGACTAAAGCCAGCAACTGTAGCAATTGTAAAAATGATTATGAAACCACTTTTAGATATAAACGATGTTATATTAAATTGGAAAAAAATAACTTTACCAAAAAACACTACGGATAGGACATTTAAAGGTACTGATGAAGATGCAGTAAAAATTGTTGATGCACTAAGAGAATACCCTCACATCATAGCAAAAGGTGTATTTGCGTTTCTTTTAAGTGGAAGAAGAATCAATGAAACTCTGCAACTTAGGCACGAAAATATAAATTATAAAACCAATACATTCACAATACCAAAAGAGTATGCTAAAACAAATCAAGATTTTACATTTGCACTAACATCAGAATTAATTCAAGCTATTAAATCTCAAAAAACTACCAAAGGTAAGATATTTCTGATGGGACGAGACAGTGCTATATATAACTTTAAAAAAGCTCTAAAAACAATTGGAATACATAATATGGTCATGCATGATTTAAGAAGTATGATAGCTGTTACTGCACTAAGAAATGGCGCAGATATTTATGATGTATCAAAAATGCTTTCTCATAAAAGTTTAGCAACAACTGAAGCTAGGTATTTGACAGGTGGTACAGAACGAGCAAGCAATGCTCAAACTATATTCGCAAATAAATTTTTGCCAAATAAAGAAAATATTATCGATGTTGAAGTTATTGAAGATGAATTTACAGCTCTCAAAAATATTTATCCAAATGCCACAGATGAAAAAATTCATAAAATAATCGAGATGATGAAATGAAAAGAGAATTTAGTGGTTGACACAGAATTTATTACACTCCTGAAAAAACAGATGAGCAATTAATAGATTTAATAGAAGTAATGAATTAATCTGCTTACTTGTTAAAAGTATATATAATGGCAAATAAATATTTTAAACTTGGAAATATATATTGTATTACAATGCTCAAATAGATTCATTTTACAAAAAAATCATGACTATTTTAGGATTAGAAAGTATAAAAAATAATAACTCACTATACATTTATAATAAAAATTTAAAAAATAACTATAGTGCAACTTATGACAACAAACAAATGGTTTTAACAGATGGTCTCCATTCTGCAGCTGAAAATTATGAACATCCAACATGGATAGAATTTTTTCCTCTTAATGAGAAGAAAAAGTCATGTAGTTATTTATTAATAAACGATTCTATACACTTGTATCTAAGAAATCTAGCATATAGCTTATTTCGAAAAATAATTACCGCTAAAGATGGTACAATTGTTTATAGAGAATCTTTTTTAACAACTTCTGAATTCTATATGCTACCAAATCCAACAAAAAATACGATATATAAATTTAACAATCTCTTTAATATAATCAGTGCAACATCATTTTCAAAAAACTTAATTAGCTTTTCAATTGATTTTACCAATTCTCCTGAAAATGCTAAAGTAGATTTTAAATATCCCCTCTATGATGCACTTTGTACAATACAAAACAATACCATTTTTGGAATTCATCTTGAAGATTTTGAAGTAGAATTGTTTAAGCAAATATATCAAAATTACATAATCAACACAGTTGATAATTTATTCAAAGAGGATATAGAAATTTCCAAAAATAGTAGAAATTATCCTTGTTCTTATGCGCTAATGACAGTAAGGGTGAAACTGGAAGAAACTTTTTGGAAAGAATATAATATAAGTTATATATGGAGTATCAAAACAAAGCTTTTAGGGTATTATGAGATGCTAGCTAATTTGAATCAATTGACAAATATGATACCATCAATCTCTAAACAGCAGCAAGACCTTGACCTACAGTCATATAGAAATGAGTTAGAAATAAGAAAAGCGAGTGAGCCTAATTGGCTTATATTTAAGGATGGTAAAATGCAAGAAAATCTGAATATTCAACAAATAGAAGTTATCGCTGATAAAAATAAAGACATCTTGATAGAAACTTTAGAGAAGCGTTTAGAGACAGTAGAAAAAAGATATTTCAAGCAAATCGATAATTTTCTTGTCAATGAACTTGCAAATGATTTTATACAAAATTATCAACTGATGAAAAATAATCAAGAATACTCAGAGATTTTTTCTTGGCAGAAGTTAGTGTTAGATATTTTAAAGGGAAATGGTGCAAGTTTATGGTTTGATACTAGAATTGACAAATATTGTTTTCGTTCAAAAATTGGTGGCGATATTGTATATGAGAAGAAGGAAAAAATAAGTGAATTATTAACTAGAGCTTTAAAAGAAAGTATAACAACCTTTTTAAATAGCCGTAATAGTGGCTTTTTATCTACTTATGCAATAGAAATTGTGTTAGTGTATAAACTTAAAGGTATAGATAGTCAGCAACTAAATACAAAGGAGAAAGCATCAAATGTGATAAAAATATTACTTTTTGAAAATGCTATTCTAACTATAGATGACGATAGATTTGATATTCAATCTTATTTTGAATTTATTAAAAATCACGATGCTTTATTATATACACGAAATAGATTTATACCTACCAAATATCTTGTAAAACGGTTTCATAATAGCTTCCTTCCTAACAATAATACAATCAATTACAATAATCTTTTTAACCTAAGTAAGGATGCTTATCTGCTTGAAAAAGTTGCACTTGCTTCAGAGCAAACAGTGAATTTTAAACGATCATCCTTTATAGAAGGTTTTATTTTTTGTCTTGTAGATGAGGATATTCATGTATATTACTATATGATGAATTGGTTAGCTTGTTTTTTCAATAGTCTACAAAAAAGTGGTACTGCTTTAGTGCTGCTTGGTAATCAAGAAGTTACACAAGAAATTTTTTGGGATAAAATCATAAAAGAAATTTTTGGATTACAATATTGTATTACCATTAATGATAAAGAGTGTAGCACTGCCACATCTTTTGATATTGCAAAGGATAAACTATTTTTTCATGTTGGTGATATTACTAACCCTGTAACAAAATTTGATGATGCAACCATGTATAAGCTAGTAAAAGATTTTTTGATTCAACCATCAGTAGCTAGGGTAAATGAAAATGATGAGCAAGAGGAAGTCACTATATATGGGCAAACGATAATTACAGCTAAAAATCCTTCTCCATACATAAAAAAAGCAATGTCTAAATGTACTATTATTAAAGTTAGTGATATAGATACTATTATAGAAAAATTGGGCGTACCTGATGAATTGATGCTTGAAGATAGGATACAAAAAGATTTGGACAATTTTGCTAATGTATTGCGTTCTTTTAATAGAAATCATGAATTTGCAAAGCATGCAATGGATACCGAAGATAGAAAATCCATAAGTAATGATAAATCTCCTAACATAGATAAAGAGGATATTGAGAACAAGATTGATGCTTTTATCCAAGCGATTAAAAATAAAGATATAAATTATTTTGAAAAGCTTAGAGATATTGAGGATGATGCAATCTATGAACACTTGAAAAATGCTTTTAATAAAGATGAAGGGTATTTTATTGGACAAGATCTTCTTTATTATTACAATGCTACACACGAACAAAAGTTTGCAAATAAGAAGCAGCTAATGGATAAGCTAAAAGAAAAAGATGAGATGTTTGCTCAAGAGGTTAAAACTCTAAAAATTTTAACACCAGAACAAAAAGAAGAGATTTTGTTTCAACCACCTAAATCTACAAAGGAAATAAATTATAAAGAGCTTTACAAAATTAATGGCTACATTATGGCAAAAGATATAATAATTCCTTATGGAGCTATCATAATTACCAGTCAAGATAATATTAGAAAATACAATCATCCTAATGTTGAAAACGCTATTAAACTCAATGAAGAGTATAAAGAAAAAAAAGCTAAAGAAAAAAATTAATATATCTTTATCAGAATGTTTTCTTGTTCTCCCAATATATCTCAAGCTCTCTCATGTTGCTCTCAACTCCCTCTCCATAAGCTCTCAGATGTGCTCTCAGCAAAAAAAAACATCTAATTATTATAAAAAAACTCTTAGTATTTGTTAAAGATATAGTCACTACAAAAATTCTCTTTTGAAGCACAATAAAATTATTACTTCCATATAACAATTAAAAGTAAAGGTCATCTCGAAGAACTTCATTTTGAGCTCTCTGAATTTATTTACTTAATTTTTTTGACTTTTTATAT
>JAPLGO010000038.1 GCA_026390115.1 Campylobacterales bacterium
GCTGATAATACTGCATCTTTCAGGTGTGGAAATGTAGGTCGCTGCCTAGTTCTCAAATTTAATCCCTTCTCCTTCTTTTATCTATCAACTCTTTTATTATACTTTACTAGATTATTTATTCTTATTTGAACTATTGCTTTAGTTGTCTTTATTCGCCAATTTCAGTTATAAGTACAACGCCTATGTTGAAAAATCTTACTATAAAAAACTTTGAATGGTGTCTTAAATCCTAATATTTTACGTGGTCTTGGTTGAGTTTGTTTTAAACCATCATGATCTATTCCGCCATAATATTTTTCAGAGAACTTCTTTTTGAAAAGTATTGTCGAATTAGTGCATTTGTGTGTTCATTTAGTCCTCTTATCTATGAGTGACAGAGATGAGCGAAATACATATTAACGGCGAGCTTATCCGCCATTGTTTGATGATCAGCAAACTCTTTACCATAATTGAACGTGATGGTGTATGCAAATGTTTAATGATTGGACGCAGCATAGCGACAATATCCTGTTAAGACTTTTATTTGCGGCTTTTACAATGAGTGAGAATTTGGAGTGTCTGTCTACCAATGTTATCAATGCTTCTTTGTGGTTTTTGCCAATGATCAAATTTCCTTCAAAGTATCCAATACGATTCTTCTCTTCAACCATTAAAGGTCTATTGTCAATAGATGCCCTGCCTATGATTTAATTTCGTCTATCGGCACTTTCGTAAAACTTTTGATACTCTTTATGTTTGTGGCGTAGATGTAGTAAAGCTCGCCACTTCCCACTTATTTGCTATGAAGAGCTCTCAATGCTACACAGCAGACACAACACTTGAGTGAAGTTTTACTTGATAAATCCTTTTTACAGAGAAATAAGGTTTAAATGAACACGTGCTCTGAACGAAGTGAGGAAATATCCTTAGGAAATGTTTTTAAGCGCCAATTTAAAAAACAAATGTAATTTTATAATTATGCTATCTTGCGATGCTCTTTTACAAATTCATAAGCATTTTGAATAACTTGAAATCTTCTCGTGTATAGTTTTACTAAATCATCATTTTGATTATATACTATATCGGGATGATATTTTTTAAGCATATTTCTATAGTTTTTTTTCATCTCCATTGCGGTGCTATCATCCGAAATACTTAAAATCATATATGATTTTTGCAGTTTTTCTTTATAGAGATATTCTGCTGTGTAGGTATCTTCTGGATGCATACGCTTAAAACTTAATCCATGCGCTATAAAAGTTACAGGTATGTTTAAAATTTCTCTTCTTGATAAAATACTTTTTAAAAGAGATAGATGCACCTTAGTCTTAACGGTAATATTGAAAGTTGATTTATTACTAGTAAGTGTCATAGAATCTTTAAAAATTAATTTAAAGTATTGTGTAATTTTATCTTGATGCTGATTACATGATACGCTAATCTCATATGAATTAATCTGGTCTATCGTAATAGTTGCCATCTTGCTAACAGAATTATTATTAGGAATAATCACATGTATTGGCAAATAATAAGATGTGATTAGCCGCTGAAAAAACATACTGTCTTTGTATGGATTGCCTTTTTCATATATTTTATACGCCCATTTTAAAAGATATTTTTTCTTTATTTCTTCACTGATTTCATTTAAAATGACAACACTATTTGAAAAATGATTTACTCTTTGAAAACTATAGTCTATATAGTGCAAAAGAGGCTTTAAATTAATTGAATTATTTTTAGGTGTAAGTATAATTGCATTTTTTTCTAAAGTGATAATCATATAATACTCCTTAACATAGCGATTTAACGCAATAGAAGCAAAATATGTACCATAAAAATATATTTATATGTTATGTCTCAATAGCAGTTAAAACATCTCAAAGTCATCTTCATCCTCAATAATATCTGCTTTGTTGAAAATAAGTTCAAACTGTAAAATCGTACTAAACAAGGAACTATCTAAGTAATGAATATCATTTGTGGTTTGTTCAACAAACACATTGCGTCTCCAGTTAGATAAATCAAGCATAATATTTGACAGATAGAGTTCTGTCTTTTTGTGTTTTGTCTCATCCAAATCATCTGCTGCAATTGTCTGCAACAACTCACCTAGAGAATTTATTGCATAGGATAAATCTTCAAATTCAACTAATAAAGCGACACCGGCAGCATAGTTTAAAAGCTTAGTAGATATTTGACTAAGTGCATCAAAATTTTTTTCTTCATTAAACTCTCTTATAAGCTCATTTACTTCATCTTCTATTTCAGAGAGGTCTTCATTCTTTTCTAATACATAGTCGTCAATATCAGCACTAAAATCTTCCGAACTCACGGCTATATTTTCACGAGATTTTTTTAGAAGATTTTTCTCTTTATTGTTAAGCACTCTTGCTATTTTAGATGTTTCCTCTTCTTCTACCTCTTTCTTGACATGTACAATTGCTTTTTGAAAAGATTTTTCAAAGAGAATTTTATCTACCTCTTTCCCTTTGCGAAATTTTTTAATAAAATCTTCCAGACGCATACTATAATGACTTATTTTTAGCTTCTGATACTCGATTAAAGTAATATTATTCAATGTGTACATTTTTAAAGATGAATTATCCAAAAATGGTATATCGCTAACAAAAATATCAAAAATATTTATTCCCCTTCCTGTTAAGAGGGAAACTTTATTTTCTTTTCTTTGCGGGTCAATCTCTTCAATACTACTTATACAGCCTACTTTTGCATGAAAAATAGAATTTATTTGAAATTCACTTCCACAAAGTTCTGCTTTTTCTTTACTCACAAGTTTTAAAAATTTTGAGTTTGCATATTGAATATTTCTGCCATTATAGACAACGATAGGGTTAGGACTGTTTTCTAAAAAGGCAGTTAAATTTGCAATGCTCTGCTCATCTTTTTTTCTGTTTTTTTCTACCTCTTCGGCTACCCGTTTTTCTAAAGAATTATTTAACTCTTCAAGTTCTGTTACATCCTGTCTCAGGGCAAGGTACTCAACAACATTGTTATTATCATCCATAATAGGTATAATAATTGCCGTAACATAGTAGGTTGAGCCATTCTTAGCACGATTTTTAATCTTTCCTTTCCAGCACGATTTTCTGCTTATGGTGCCCCATAAATCTCCGTAAACCTCATCCGGAACATCTGGATGTCTGACAATATTATGGCTGCTTCCAAGCAGCTCCTCTCTTGTATAACCGGATATTCTGCAAAATTGGTCATTTACATAGGTGATTTTGCCGTTTAAATCAGTTTTGGAAACAATGGCACCCGCATCTACAACCCTTTTATACTCTTCTAAGAGCTTTGTGTTATTTTTTAACTCTTGTTCGTTCATAAAAAAACCTTTATATTTTTTAAAAAAATTCTAAATTATCCTCTTCTTCGTTAGCTTTCTCTTCTGCAAAGATGGACTCAATCTGCAAACATGAGCTAAGAAGAGAGGAGTCAAGATAGTGAATATCATTTGCTTCTTGCTTCACAAATAAATTCACCCTCCAACTGCTTAAATCCGATACAAGGCTAAGCATTAGAGTGATTAATTTTTTGACTTTTTTTTCATCCAACTGAGACTCTTCCAGATTTGCTAAAAAATTAGCAAGTGAAACAATAGCATAGGCGAGATGCTCAAACTCGACAAGCTCTTCTATCACCTCTACATAATCCAAAAAGAGTTCAGATAAATTTTGTAAATTTGTAACCGTGTTCTCTCTTTCAAAATCAAGCAGAGAGACATCCAATCGGTCTTCAATACTCTCTAGTGATTCAATCTTATCCATAAGAGCTATTGCCGTGGTCTCTACATACTCTGCAGCAGTTATTTTATTGAAATGAGTTTTTGAAAGAATCTCTTGATCTTGTGCTGTAATTTTTATGTCATCAGTTGTATAAGCCGAGGTTTTACCTTGTTGTGTTTGTAATGCTTTCTTTAATCTAAACGACAAAACACCATCTTTTAATATAAATGGTGTATTCTGACAATGTTTTAGTAATATGTGACGAATAACTATTTCACTAATCGAAACGAGTGATGTTTGTGTAAGATAGAGATTGCTGTCATTCTCTTCAGAAGCAATTGTAAAGGCATGATTTGTTTTTAAAAGCCATAAACCGATACCATAAATGACTCTTACTACGTCACTTATATTTTCTGCCATGCAAGTGCTGTTATTAAGGTAATAATCCCAAAAGTATGCAAGGGATGCTTCCGAATCGATAGTAAATATTTTGGATAACGGATATACGGTATCACTGAAAAGTGAAGCTGCTTTTGTTGTATGTATTGGTTTGGCGCGCATCGATATAATCGTCATATAATTTTTTACGCGCTGCACAAAAAGTTCTGAATTTATAGGCTTAGTAATATAATCTTCAGCACCGCTTTGTAACATCATGTTTTTAGATTTTTCGTCATCGAGCGCGCTCAGAGCAATTATCATGGTTGAAGCAGAAAAAGCTTTAATCGCTTTGGTTGCCTCTATGCCATCTACATTCGGCATCATAATATCCATAAAAATTAAATCAAACTTGCTTTCTCTGCACATAGAGATTGCCTCGGCGCCATCGACCGCTTCTTTAATAACTGCTCCATCTATATCTTCAAGCAGAAGTTCAATAGCCATTCTATTGTCTTGATAATCATCTACGATTAAAATATTCATCTATCAACTTCCTTATTTTTATTATTCATTTCAAATAGTAATCCAAAACGGGTACCACCCATCTGCTTTGAATCTTCAAGATTATATTTTATACCTAAATCATTACATACAAGTCTTACAAAGTATAGACCGATTCCGGTTCCCTGTGTTTCTCTTTTTATTAACGATGTATTTCCTTGTTCATAGAGGTTAAAAACAGACTCTTTGTCAACAATACCTTTTCCGTTGTCTTCAATAAAAATTTCAATAGCACTCTTTGACTTTTTTATCTCTATGCATATCTTATTGTTGCCATATTTTATCGCATTAGAGAGAATATTACCAAGAATTTGTTTTACTCTGTACTCATCAGAATGAATCTCAAACTCTTCATCAATCAATAGTTCAATCTCAATATGCTTGGCTTTGATTAACGAATCAAATTGTTCCAAAAGAGAGGTAATTAGTTTGTTGAGGCTAAATAATCTTTTAGTGTAGCTAAGCTTGTTGGCTTGAAGCTTCGATATGTCAAGAATATTATTGACATTATCTAGCATGTCATAAGCATTGGAGATAATAGATTTTAAAAGATTGGCAGTTTTAATAGGTTCAAGATATTGTGAATTGATTAATTTTGTATGAATATATTTTGAAAAATTTATAATAGCGTTGAGCGGTGTTTTAAGCTCATGGGTAAACAATACCAAAAATGCTTCCTTCGCTTCATTTATGTGCTGCTCTTCCTCTTTTTTTAACATCTCTGCGTTCATTTTTCTTTTTAAACTAACATACTCCGTAACATCTTGGCGTATAGCAATAAATTCAAAAATTTTTCCTTTGTTGTCCTCAAGGGGGATGATAATCGTATCTGCCAAAAATGAGTTTCCATTTTTATTTAAATTTTCCATACGACCACGCCACACTTGACCGCGCAGGATAGTATCCCACATCTCATTATAAATATTTTTTGGAGTGTTTGGATGTTTAAAGATATTGTGTGACTTTCCTATTAGCTCTTTTCGTGCATATCCAGAGATATTACATAAATTATCATTCACATAAGTGATGATTCCTTTTGTATCTGCTTTTGAAACAATAGAAGCTTCTGTTAACACTTGAAAATAGCGACTGTCATCATGCATGCTTTTAACCGTTTTAATATTAGATACAATCCGATTTATTGTATTTAATAACATTTTTTTTTCAACAGGCTTGAGAAGATATGCATCTATCCCTATCTCAATGGATTCTATAAAAAATTGATTCTCTATATATCCGGTCATAACGATGATCGGCACATCATGCTTCTGTTTTCTAATAATACGAGCCATCTCCAGCCCATTCATTCTCGGCATTTCTATATCGGTTATAACAATATCTATATCATTTGTGCTAAAAAGATTTAAGCCCTCATCCGCATCTTTAGCGGTATAAACTTTAGCAAAGAGTTCTTCAAATATTCTATGGAACATCTTTCTGGTTGAAGGGTCATCTTCTACATAAAGTAAACTAAGCTTTTTAGAGTAAGGTAAAAGCTCCTCTATTGAATCCATTTTCATTTTAGGCTCTCTCCTCTTTAAGTGGCTTTTGACAATTTTGCAAGAGGTTTATTGATTAAATAAAATAGAGAAAACTGTAGTGCCATCTTTTGCATCAACACTTAAAGATGCTCCGGCTACATTCTCAACCATTAATTTTGACATGTAAAGTCCTATTCCTGTGCCTTTGCCTTTGGCTTTAGTAGTAAAGTAGGGATCAAAAATCTTATTTATAATCTCCTTAGGAATTCCACCAGCATTATCCTCAATATCTAATCGGATAGCTTTTTCATCCCATCGAGTCGAAATTTTGATCTTTTTCTCTGTTGTCTCATCTTTGCCTTCAAAAGCATCTTTCGCATTTGTTATGATATTTAATAAAACATGCTCAATACTTTTGATATTGTGAAACACTTTCAGCTCTTTATCTACCTCTGTTTCTAACAAAATTGATTTGTTTCTCAGCTGTGGGGTAATCATTTTTATTGCTTCGTTTACGGCTTCATAAAGAAAAAATTCCCTGTTTATGTCACTCTTATTAAACTCCATAAAATCGTCTATAATTCCTGACATAGTCAGTGTCTCTTTTTGAATAAATTTGCTTATCTCTTCGATTGATTCATTCGTGAGTAGATTAAGCTCATTCTTAAAAGAGAGATTTATAGCCGAGGCGCTAAGAGCATTCAGCGGTTGTCTCCACTGATGGGCAATCATGTTAAGCATCTCTCCCACCTGGGCAAGCTTAGCTTGTTCGAGAAGCAGATGCTCCTTTTCATAAAGCTCTTTCGTCTTCTCTTCTAATGCGGCTTGTAAAGATTGAATTATCTCTTTTAGACGATTTTCCTCGCTATTTGTATCGTTAAACAGTGACATAAAACCTCCTCTCTCACACTCTTAAGAACATTACATAACTTTGCATTTTTGTGCATCGTAACCATCTTTTCTGTGTAAATAATCAATATAACATATCTAAAAATAACTTAAATAAACTAAAATAATTCTAAATCATTCTCTTCGGATTCCATCTCGTTGATATCAGAAGACAAAATCAGTTCAATCTGAAGACATGCACTAAATAGTGAACTATCAAGATAGTGAATATCCTGAGCGCTTTTTTCTATAAAAATAAGTTGGTACCAGTCGGCGAGGTCAGACTCTATAGCCCCAAGGAAAAGGGATATCTTTTTTATATCTTTATCACGAAGCTCTTTCTCTTTTATTGAACTCAACAGTTCAGAAAGGGAACGCACTGCATAAGAGAGATCTTCAAATTCAAACAGAAGATTGATTACATGCGCATATTTGGATAGATAAATTACTATCTCATCAATTACTGCAATATTTTTGTCATCTTGAAATACTTTTGCACTGTATTTAAACTCTTTGCCCAACTGGTCAAGCTCTTGGAGCTCATTTAATATCTCATCGTCAAGCTCTTTTACATATTCGCCAGCCGATGTTTTATAGAGGTGAGAGCGTCGCAGTAAAGCATTTTCTTGGTCGCTGATTTTCATTTTAGAAGTTGCAGAGGGCGCAGTTAATTTCAAACTCTTTTCTTCTGACACAACTTTTTTCTTTGGAGAGATACGGTATCTGTTACTAAAGATAATCTCTTCTAAAAGCTCAGAGTAGTTCTTGATTTTTATCTTTTGATACTCTTCCCAGGTAATATCATTGAATGTGTACATTTGACTCAGGCTGGAATCTATGCTTACGTCAATCTCTCGTTGAATGACACTATAGATTTTACGTCCTTTCTTTCCCTCTATTGTGACTCTATTTTTTATTTTATTTTTCTCATTATAATCTTTAAGAGAATCCATAAAGCCCTCTCTTTTACTGAAGAGATTATTTATGTTTATTTTTTTTTGTAAGAATTGCTCAAACTCATTTTCTTGAAACAGGTTGCAGAATGCATCATTAATGTACCGTACATCTTCGCCGTTCAAAATAATACAGGGGTTAGGAAAGCCATCTGCAATTTTCATAATAAGCTGGTCAGAAATACGGTTTATTTTCTCTTTTATTTGTAAAATCTCCAGCTCTTTTGCACGTGCTCTATCAAACAAAAGTTTAGAAATATCATAAAGAACATCTCTGACATGCTCTAAATTCATGGGTTTGAGTATATATTTGTCAACCTTTAAATCTATGGATTTTATAAAAAAATCCTGTTCATTAAAAGCTGTTGTGATTACAATCGGAATATCGCTGGAGTGTTCCCGTATGATTTTCACCATTTCAAGTCCGCTCATGTTTGGCATCTGAATATCACTTATAATAAAATCAATCCTGTTTTTATGAAACTTTTCTAATCCATCCAAGCCATCGACCGCTACAAATACTTGATTAAATATTTTTTCAAAAAAATCTACCATATTGGTTCTGATACTTTTTTCGTCTTCCACATAGAGGACATTATATTTTTTTGTCAGTCCCATAATTTCAGTAAATGATTTCATTTTAAGCTCTCTCCTCTTCCCCGATTAATTCAAGAATTTTTTTTGGGATATTTTGCAGTGAGGTTTGTATGTCAACCCCGCCCAATTCATAAGCTACCCTCGGCATGCCGTACACAACGCAGCTTTTTTCATCCTGCCCTATGGTACGAGCACCTGCATTGTGCATGTTTAACATTCCCTTCGCTCCATCGCTTCCCATCCCTGTGAGAATAACACCTACTGCATTTGAACCGGCGCTCTTTGCAACGGAGTTAAAAAGCACATCTACCGATGGTCTGTGACCGCTCACTTTTTCACCTGTTCCCAGCTGTATATAATAACGGTGTCCGGAACGGCGCAGTACCATGTGCATATCACCGGGAGCTAAAAGTACTTGACCAATACCTATTGTGTCACCGTTTCTTGCCTCTTTCACGTCTACTGCACAGAGTGAATTGAGGCGCTCTGCGAACTGTCCTGTAAAGTTGGCAGGCATGTGCTGCACTATAATAATCCCTGGGCTGTTTCTAGGCAACTGAACTAAGACATCTTTGAGTGCCTCGGTTCCGCCCGTAGATGCTCCAATCGCCACAATTTTCTGGGTAGTTTCTGAGAGTGCGCCGCGATAGGTCAACGGCTGAACCTTTGTGATATCAACATGCTGCACTTGCACCTTCGCTCGCGCGGCTGCTTTTACTTTTGCCAGCAGCTCCAAGCGTATCTCATCTGAACCGTCATAAATATTGGAATGCGGTTTTGCAACAAAATCAATGGCGCCTGCTTCGAGGGCATCGAGTGTTGTTCTTGCTCCTTTTTGTGTCAGTGATGAAACCATAACAACAGGAGTGGGCATGTATTGCATCAGTTTTTTTAAGAAAGTTATTCCGTCCATTCGAGGCATTTCTACATCAAGGCAGATAACATCAGGTTTAAATTTAAGAATCTTATCTCGTGCCACGTAGGCATCAACAGCCGTTTCAACACTGCTTATGTCAGAATCTTTTGACAATATATCTGTCAAAACTGCTCTGGCAGTAGCACTGTCATCTACTATTAATACCTTGATACCCATTACTCACTCTCTTTTATGTATTTGAGTAATATTTTTCCTGAATCGCTTACCATAAGAATGCGTCTGCCTTGCCCGCCACCGACATCCTGTGCGATAATGGGGATTTTATACTCATTGAGTATCTCTTTGGCAATAATTATATTTTTGCGTCCAACCATCATATTCTCTTGCGCAATGGTATCAATTACATTCGCGCCGCCAAATATCTTCGCTTCCATATTATTGAGCTTGCAGCCGATGTTGAGCATTCCCTCAACCAGTCTATGAATGGCTATGTTCCCATACTTCGGGCTTTGAAGACCGTTACCATTCCACAGAGGTACAAGATAGTGGTTCATTCCGCCAATCATCTCTGCTTTGTCATAGATACACACGGAAACGCATGAACCTAAGATAGTACTTATTTCAGTCGGTCTTACTCCGATGTAAAACTCACCGACATGAATAAACTTTTTAATAATCATTAGAATTCCATCATTCCATTATCTGATGTCTCAGCAAAAAACTCATCTGACCCAAGCCCCTCTGAAAGCGAAAGACTCGCCTCATCTTTATGGGAGAGTTTTACCAAAAAGACTGTTTTGTCATCTTCACTGAAGTGATCAATTGAGCCATCGAGTGATTCTGCAAGCTCTTTTACAACACTCAGACCAAGACCAAGACCTTGCCCAGGGCGAGTTTTTCCGGTATTGTGTTTATAGAAGCGGTTGTAGATATTTTTGCTATGCGCAGCATAAACTCCCTCTCCGAAATCTTCAACCCGCAATGTATAAAAGCCATTCTCTGATGCAAAAATAATATTTATATCTGCGTTAGGATAAGAGTATTCGCAAGCGTTTGAAAGAAGGTTAAGAAGTATAAGATAGAGCTTCTGTCCATCTGTCACCATCTTTCCTTCAATACTGTTTTTCACTCGCACGGTGAGTGACTTCTCTTTAATAAGGTGTCCAAAATACTCTATGGTTTCGTCTGCTACATCTTCGGGGGTAATGCGTGCAAAATCATTTCCCATCTCTCCATACTCTATCTCAGAAGCTGCAAAGATATTTTTCAGACTGAAATCCAGATAGGTGAGTTCACTGCGCATCATCGAACCTATGGCATCAAGCCGCTCAACGTCCACATCTTTTTTAATCTTTTTCGCAAGACTGAGAAGGGAAGAGAGAGGATTATTAAACTCATTTTTTATCAGTGATAAAAAGTAGCTTTTTGCCGCTTCAACCTCTTTACTTCTCTCGTTCATCTCAAGAAGTTTTTTTGTCATAAACTCCATCTCTGCAATTGAAGCACTCTTCTCTTCAAATCTTCGTCCTATCTCTTTTAAGAGTTCCTTATCACTGATATTTATAATTTCCATGGTGCTTCCTTATTGTTTCATGTAGATAGATGACTTGACTAATTTTAGGTTTTTAACACTCGGCGGTATAGATTCAGAGTGACCGATAAACATCAATCCTCCACTTTGTAAAAGTGATGCGAGATGTATATTAATCTGTGTCTGCACTGCTTTATCAAAATAAATCATTACATTACGACAGAAAATTATATCAATCGGGTTCGAAAACATGCCGTAGTTCCCGTACACCAAATTAAATTTTCTAAATGTAATCATTTTTTTTATAGAGTCATTCACCGCAAACTCTTTGGATGTTCCGCTTTTTTTGAGAGTGAAATATTTTTGCATGATATTGTGTGATAATCCTTCCATGGACTTTTCAGAATAAACTCCAAGCATCGCTTTTTTTAAAATCTCTTCAGAGATATCCGTCGCCAATATTTTAATATCCCATGTTTCAATATTGGGTATATTCTCATGTAAGAAGATGGCGATACTGTATGGCTCTTCACCGCTTGATGAGGCACTTGACCAGATGCGAAGCTTCTTTTTCTCTTTTTTTAGGAGAGTGTTTTTTATATACTCTTTAAAATAGACCCACTGCTCTTTTTCACGAAAAAAAGAGGTCACATTGGTAGTGATGGCATCTTCAAGTTCATGGTCTATGATGCTTCCGCTATGATGCACAAAGTAGTCATAAAGTTCCATGTAGCTGTTTAACCGTTTTTTAGTGAGCAGTTTGCTGAGCCTTGATTGCATCATTGAAACTTTCTGGTCACTCAGGGAGATGCCTAATCTGTCATAGACAAGCTCTCTGAAGAGGTCAAACTCTTTTTTCTTCAATTGAAGCATTTATTAATTCACTTTTATTTTAAAGAGTGCATCAACATTTAAGATAAGAGCAATATCGCCATTGCCCATAACTGCTCCGCCCGTGATTCCTTCGAGTTTTGCAAGTGCCTTGCCTAAAGGTTTAATAACTACCTGCTGGCGTCCGACCAAGTCATCAATCAGAAGTGCATATTTACCGTCTTCACTCTCTACACAGATAAGAGTTGACTCCCAAATTTCCGGTCGTTTTGCATTGATTCCAAGTATCTCATTGAGACGCATAACTGGAATCATCTCTCCGCGAAGGTCAACAAACTCTCCCTTGTTTCGGGCTGTATGCACAATATCTTTTGCAGGTATAAACGACTCAACTACGCTCAGTGTAGGAATAATAAACATGTCTCCCGCACTCTTGACTATCATTCCGTCTATAATCGCCAAAGTAAGTGGCAGCAAAATCGTAAATACAGAACCTTCGCCTACTTTGGAATCTATCTCCACTTTGCCTTGGAGCTTCTCAATGGAAGATCTCACAACATCCAAACCAACTCCGCGACCCGAGATGTCGCTGATAACATCGGCAGTAGAGAAACCGGCCTGCATGATAAGTCCATATATCTGCTGGTCGCTCAGTACATCATCTTTGGCAATGATACCTCTCTCAAGTGCCTTGGCATAAACCTTCTCTTTGTTTATACCGCGCCCATCATCACGCACCTCGATAGCGATATTACCGGCTTTGTGGTAGGCACGCAGAAGAACACGACCTTTTGGGTTTTTACCTTTTGCTATGCGCTCTTCTGCAGTAGCTTCTATTCCATGGTCTATCGCATTTCTGATAATGTGAATTAAAGGGTCAGAGAGAGAATCAACCATAGTTTTATCTACCTCGGTCTCTTCTCCTTCTATTCTTAATTCTATATCTTTATCCACTTTTCTAGAAGCATCTCTTGCTACTCGTTTCATCTTGTCAAACGTGTCATGCACCGGCACCATTCTCAGAGCCATGACACGGTTCTGAATAAGACGGGTGATTTTGCTGAGGTTTTCAATAGTTCTGGTTAGTTTCGGGCTATTGAGATTTTTAATCTCATCATTCTCAGCCACAAAGTTTTGCGTGATTACCATTTCACCCACAGAGTCAAAGAGTTCATCGAGCTTCTGTGTATCTATCTTTACAAAAGAGCGCTTGTCATCTTTACGGCGCTGCAAATCTGCGTCCGGTGCTTCTCTGAACTTTTCACCTTCAGCTTTTTCACTCTCTATTGTTTTGCTCTCAACTTTTTTACTCTCTATTCTTTCATTCTCCGCAGGCTGTTTTTCTATTGCCAATATTTGTGCACTAGGAGCAGTCTCTGATTGTGCAGCCGTTTGTACATTCAGTGAGCTTCTCGTTTCCACAAGAGCAGGTGGCTGTGCACTCTCCTCATTACCCATTAAAGTAATAGAAAACTCTTCCGGCTCAACAAATAAAAAGACCTCTTCAATTGAAGCAATACTCTCATGGCTCTCTAAATAGAGTTCAACTTCACCCCAGTAATTTACCTCTGCATCAAAATTTTCTATTTTTGCAATTTTAGGAAGTGTCCATTGAGATTGAAGAATATTTCCCTTTTCGCTTAAGAGTTGAAAAAAACGTCCATGGTCATATCCTCTGTGATAGATATCATTATCGAGCTTTAAAATAATTTTATATAACAGCTTCTCGTCACTAGCTACAGGTATCTCTATAGTTGCTTTTGGTTTTGTCGTCTCTTCAACAGTTTGGTTTATAACCTCGGTTGCAACAGGTGTCGTATTTATATCACCAAACTCTTCTGCAAGATTAACCATCTCCACAAACTCATTTGTAACTTCTTTATTTTCAAGAAGATGTTTAATAGATTCTAAGGTAGAGTCATAGTTTGGAGGGACACCCTCATCGCCGTTTACCTCTAGCCAAAGAGTCTCTTTAATAACATCTACGGCATTTAAAAATATATCGATAACATGCGCAGGTACACTTACATCGGTGTCTCGGTAATGGTCAAGCACATCTTCAAAAAGATGCACAAAACCGCCAAGACGGGTAAAACCAAATGAGTTTGCACTCCCCTTGAGGGTATGAACACCGCGAAATAACTCATTAAGCAACTCTTTATTCTCTGAATCCTCTTCATAATTGATAATATCAATATCAAGCTTCTCAATTATCTCTGTAGCTTCTTCAATAAATATAGAACGAATTTCTTCTTTAGTCATGATATATCCAATGCACGCTGCCATAATGAGCAAGCTTCAGCACTCCCTCGTCAATCATAGGAATGCGGATTTCAGGCTTGCTTTTTTTAATACTAAACAGAAGAGCAAAAAGAGAAGAAGAGACAAATACCTCCCGCTCTCCTACTATTTCTATAGATTCAATATATTCCAAACGGGGTTCGACAAACTTTTTCAGTTCAATCACTTCACCCAAATCCATGTCCAGTTCTATCTCAAGAACATCGCCATCTATTGTCATTTAGAACTCCTTCAAGTCCTCATCATCCAGAGGAAATACATCGTTGCTACTGCCTTTAGAGGCTTTTTTAGGAGCTATTGTCGCTCTTTTTGGCTGGTTATACGCTATATTCTTTGTCGGTTTTGATGTACGACGTACTTGTTGCGTGTTTTGTTGTGCGCCTACAATTCCAACCATAGCTGCTATTACTGCAACCATGTCTTGCATAGCAACAGCTTGAGCATTGAGTTCTTCAGACGCCGCTGCCGCTTCTTCGGATGTTGCCGCGTTTTGTTGCGTGACTTGATCAATGTTGCCCATCGCCTGTGCAATCTGGCTCATACCCTCACTCTGCTCTTTAGTAGAGATAGAGATTTCGCTGATAAGATTTGAAGTCTTTTTAATCTTTTCATCAATATTTCCAAATGCTTCATTTGTTTTCTTCGCTACATCCAGACCGTTTCTAATCTGTTTAATAGATTGTTCGATTATTTCCGATGTTTCAGTTGCAGCATTCGCCGAACGCTGAGCAAGCCCTTTAACTTCATCCGCAACAACTGCAAATCCTAAGCCATGTTCACCTGCACGTGCCGCTTCAACTGCAGCGTTGAGGGCTAGAAGTTTTGTTTGGGATGCAATCTCATCAATCGTTTTAATAATTTTTGCGATTCTTTCACTGGAGTTGTTAATCTCTTCCATTGCAGCCATAAGTTCCGTACCTCTTGCAAAACCTTCGGATGCCGCTTCTTTGGTATCTTTTGCCAAGATGTCAGCTTCACGAGAGTTGTCAGCGTTCTGATTATTGATAGCTGTTGCCTCTTCTACGGTCGCACTTACTTCTTCGATGGAGCTTGCTTGTTGTGAAGCACCCTCTGCAAGTGCTTGTGAAGATTCAGAAATTTCTCCTGCTGCACTTACTACCTGTGAGTTTGCGCTTGTGATTGACTCGACCGCACGGATGATAGGACCTGTAATACTTCTAATTAAGTAAATAGCTAAAGAGATACCGATTACAAGAGCTGCAATTAGACCCACAATCATGATAAATGCTGAAGAGGATAGGCTGGCAGCCGAATCTTTTGAAGTAGTTGCAGTTTGATCCATTGCTGTTTTAGCTGTCTCTTGAGCCGCTTCTAATACTTCGCTTCCTACTGTAGTACGTTTTTTTCCAACCTCTTGCAGTTCAATCCAGCTTTTAATAAAACCATTTACAGCTTCCTGATATTGGTTAGCCGCAAGCTTAATCTCTTCAAGCTGCTTAAGGTTCTCGGCTTTGTGAACTATTTTCCCAAGACGGGCAAATATTGCATCCATTTTAGGAAAGTTTTTTTGCGCATCATAGATAATAGACGGATCTCTTAAAGCCTGTGATTTAAATGTCTTAATTCTTGTATCATTCCCTATATCAATTACATCATTGATAACTGTGATTTTTTCAAGTCTTTCTGCCAACTTTTCCGGAGGTAGCTTAGCAGCAATCTCATTTTTCATATCCTCATTCTGACCGGTTAAAAAGTCATTACAGTTGGTCATATACTTTTTAGCACCACTGTCTAACTCAGCTCTGTATTTCGTCAGCGCATCCAACAAACTTTCTGTCTGCTTGATAAGAGCTTCATACTCCAAAGTTTTTATTCTGGCATGCTTTTCATGCTCTGTAAGTTTGGTAAGTGAATACTTTTCTGCGTGTGCTTTTGCTTCATCCAGATAGCGTTTTACTTCACTTAATTTTTTATTACCTTCTTCCAGAAAAGTTTTATCATCGGCATAAGCGTAACCTCTGATGGCATACATGGTTAAAAGAGCGTTTCTTTCAACATTATTTCCTACCGATACTTCTGGAACATATATCTCTGAAAGTTTCTTGGAGTCACCCTCAACACTCTTCATATTAAAAATAGCCATTGAACCCAAAACAAGGGTAATCATCAGCAGTAAAATAAACCCTATACTAATCTTATATGTTAACGTTAAATTTTTCATCTCTATTCTCCTACCTTTTCAATTTTATTACTTGATTTACTCTCTTCAAACGAACTCATCTGAGTCAATTCATCATCTTCAAAAATCTTCTCCATGTCAAGGATTAAGATAACATCCGATCCAACCTCTGCAACACTTTGAATAAAAGAAGTGTCTATATGTGAACCAAATTTCGGCGGTTCGCTTAAATCTTTGTCGGCAAATGTGAGTACATCTTCTACTCTGTCTACGATAAAACCGATATTCACACCGCTCACTTCATTTATAATAATTGCAGTATTCATGTCATGCTCTTTTCTTTCAAGACCGAATTTCCCCCGGATATCTACAATCGGAATGATAGAACCCCGAAGATTAATAACACCCTCCACAAAAGAGGGAGTTCTCGGAACGTGTGTAATCTTCATCATCGCAATGATTTCATTAATATGCGATATCTCTATTCCGTACTGCTCATCTTGGACAAAAAAACTCAAATAACGGTGTCTATGACCGGCTTCTTCACTCTCTAAATCTTTTGTTCTCATTAAATCCCCAATACCATTTTTACAGCCTTTGTCAGCTTTTCATCACTAAACGGCTTAACCATCCACCCTGTGACGCCTATCTCCTTACCTCGCTCTTTCATGGCAGGAGAACTCTCTGTGGTCAGAATCAGAATAGGTTTGTTTTTAAAGCGTTCATCTGCTTTTAATGTTGCTGCCAAATCTAATCCATTCATTTGCGGCATATTTATATCACTTATTAGCATGTCAAAGTTTTCACTCCCCCCCATTAATAAATCAAGCAACTCTGCCGGATTTTGATATGTAACTAAAGTAACGCTCCCGCTACTTTCCATCTCTTCTAAAGCCATTTGAGCTGTAGCCAGAATAGTTTTTGAATCATCTACTAAAATAACTCTTTTTGCCAAGACAAATCCTTTTATATAATGTAACCTTATATCCATAACCACTAGCATGCTCTTGCAAACGGTTCGGAATTTAAATTTTTTGAAATAAAAAATAATAAATTATATTCAATAATTTGAATATAGTACAGGAAAATTATATCTGATTTTTTCAAAAAACTATTAAAAATTATTACAATTAGGAAACAATTTAATTTAAGGTGACGATGCATAAGCGCTATAAGTTCTTAAAAGATAATTTATGTTATCCTCTCATGCATTAGAGTCGGAATGACATTAGAGGAGTGGGTAATGGTCGATATTAAGAAATTAAAAGAGCTGTCCAAAAGCTTCACAGTCTTATATGTTGAAGATGATAGAGCAATAAGAAATTTCACTACTACTTATCTTGGAAAAATATTTTTGAGTGTCACGACAGCTTCTGATGGAGTTGAAGGCTTAGAAAAATACAGGGCAAAAGAATTTGAGATAGTTATAACCGATTTGTCCATGCCTAAAATGAACGGATTAGATATGATAGCAAAGATAAAAGAGATAGATGAGAATCAGGCGATATTGATTACGACTGCACATGCCGATTCAGATAACATGCTTAAAGCTATAAGGTTAGGGGTGGACGGCTACATTATAAAACCTTTTGAATATGAACAGTTAAATATTGAACTTTATAAGATAGTAGAAAAATTAAATATTTTTGCCCAAAATGAGCAGTACAAAAAAAATTTAAAACAGATGGTTGAGAAAAAAACATCAGAAATAACCCAAATGATGCTTTTTAAAAACGACAATTATGAAAAAACACTTCTCTCGATGGTAGAGATGATAGAAGACCGAGACACATACACTGCAGGGCACAGCAAAAGAGTTGCACACTATTGCAAAGCAATAGCAGAGCAGATGGGGCATAGCGAGGAGGAGTGCACAAAACTTTACCAAGCAGGAATCTTGCATGATGTAGGAAAAATTGCTACTCCTGATGCAGTTCTTTTAAATCCAAAAAGTTTAAATGAGATAGAATATACGCTCATTAAGGAGCATGTGGAAGTAGGATTTAAACTGCTTGACCATATTCCTATGTTTGAGTCTTTGGCAGATATTGTGCACTCGCACCACGAGAGGTATGACGGAAGAGGCTATCCAAGGGGTTTGAGCGGTGATGAAATACATCCTCTGGCAAGAGTGATGATAGTGGCGGATGCCTTTGATGCCATGACAACGAATAGAATTTATAAAACAAGAAAAAGCGTTCAAGAGGCATTAGATGAGCTGGTAAAATTTAAGTTGCATCAGTTTCATCCAGAAGTTGTAGATGGCGCACTGATAGCACTTCGTGATATAAAAATTGACGAAACTATAAGCCAAATTCCACGAACAAAGCTAGAGCAGGAGAGGTTCGCATATTTTTATAAAGATAGGCTCACTGATACCTATAATCAAAACTATTTAGAGATAATTTTGAAAAAAAACAGCTATGAAAAAGAGTTCAATCATATAGATGTTTTTTTATTGAATAATTTCTCAAAATATAACAAAGAGGTCGGCTGGAACACGGGTGATGAATTTTTGCATACACTTGGTGCATTTTTGAGTGATTATTTTAAAGAATCTCTTGTGTTCAGAGTTTTTGGAGATGATTTTGCTGTTCTTAGCAAACAGGAGATAAATTTAAGTGATTTACAGAAAAAGCTTGACGGTATGATGACAGAAATCTGCCTTGGATATGTAATAAAAAGTATTGAAATAGAAGCAAATAATATTCATTCCGTTTCTCAACTTGAAGAACTTGTTAATTGAGAAGCCTAATCTTGACTAAAATAGACGATATTTACATGCCGGAGCTTGCAATTTATCATAGTCTGAGAGAGAGTGCCTTTCGGGAGGATAACAGTTTTGTGGCTGACAGCCCAAAGGTGGCAAATATACTTTTGAAAACCTCCATGGAGATTAAAAGCATTTTGGCGACCAGAGAGTATTACGAGGAGTTTGAGGAGATGCTTGCACAAAAGAGTATCCCTAAACTTTTCATTACAGATAAAAACGAGATGCAAAAAATTGTCGGGCATAAGATACATCACAATGTTATGATGCATGGAATCCGTCCATCCAACTCCCCTTTGAATGCGTTAGGCGACAACATAATCATGGTGGACAACATCTCTTCAAGCGAAAATATCGGCTCACTCGCAAGAAGTGCCGCAGCGCTTGGAATAGACTCTTTTGTTGTGCCAAGAGAGGCTCCGCACCCTTACAACAGACGTGCACTCAGGGTTTCTATGGGGTATGTGAGTATGTTGAGAGTCCATATTTATGAGGATATATTTTCTACATGTCAGGCTCTAAAAACTATGGGATATAAAATTTTTGCCGCCGAGGTAACGCAAAACTCAACGCCGTTATGGCATGTGAAAGTTCCAAAAAAGTGGGTACTGCTTATGGGAAATGAGGGAAGAGGGCTGAGTAGAGAGATTTTAGAGATTTGCGATGAGGTTGTAACCATAGAGATGCAAGAGGGCGTAAGAAGCTTCAATGTAAGTGTAGCCGCATCAATTATGATGTATCAGTTTAAAAATAGATAAGGCAAAAAAAATGAATGGAACGAAACGAGCAGATATAAAACATGGAATGAGTGTGGCAATTGTCCTTAAACAGGATCAACAGAGCGGAAGATTGACAGACGGGATAGTGCGCGATATTCTGACTTCATCTCCAATGCATCATCATGGCATAAAAGTGCGCTTAATGAGCGGTGAAGTGGGGCGAGTCAAAGAGATTTATTAATCTGGATTGCTGAGCAGTTTGCCCCTCAGAGATTCAAGGGTTTTTAAAAAATCTGTAAACATAACAGGTTTATTCAAGTAGGCATCACAGACTGTGGTTGTTACATCTACATTACTGTCAGAGGCACTCATGACTATTAAGACAGCATCTTTATTTATTTCGCGAATCTTATACAGCATCTCCCGTCCGTTCATCTTTGGCATCTTCAAATCGGCTATAACGAGCCTATACCCTTTTTCTTTAAAAAGTTTCAACCCCTCTTCCCCGTTTATAGCACTATCAACACAGCTGAATATTTTTTTTAAAAATTTTAGGGTTTCTTCGCGTATCTTTTCTTCATCTTCAACGTAAAGCACGCAGATAGAGCTTAAATCTTCACGAAGTTGTTTAAATTCACTCATCATTTTTTCCTTTTTTTGGAAGAGAGATAACAAAACATACCCCGCCCTCTTCAATATTTTCTGCATGAAGCGTTCCAAGCAAATGTTTCTCTACGATTATTTTACTCATGTAAAGCCCCAACCCCGTACCAGTTTTTTCATCTTTTGTAGAAAAATAAGGTTCGTATATTTTAGCAACTATTGCTTTATCAATTCCTTTACCATTGTCACAAATTGAAATATACACCTGTTCCTCATCTTCTCTTGTGATGACAGAGATAATAGGATTCTCAATGTTTGCACTCAAAAGAGCCTCTTTTGCATTCTTGATTATATTTATAAAAACCTGCAACAACTCTCTTGAGAAGAGGGAGATAGGCGTTTTTGAACCGTAACTTCTTTTTATGGCGATGTTGTGGTTTTCAAGACTCTTCTCAATTATTGTAAATGTCTCCTCAAGAACATCATTTACCAATACTGTCTCTCTCTGTTTGTTAGGTCGGAAAAAGTTTTTAAAATCATCAATTGTTTTTGAGAGATGCATCGCCTGATCCAGCATCAGCTCTGCACCCTCTTTTACATTTTTTGGCTCCAGTGCATCCAGCTCAATATCTATAAGCATATTATTCGCACCCATGGCAATTGCCGCAATAGGCTGTCGCCATTGATGGGCAATCATGCTAATCATTTCACCCATCGCTGCATGGCGCGATTGTGCGAGCATCATCTCCTCTTTTTCATGAACACTTTGCACCATATTGTTAAAGCCTTGTGCAAGCTCACCTATCTCGTCATCATGAATAATTTCAGCCTTCTGCGTGAAGTCACCTTTTGCAATTGCTTTTACACTCTTAAAAATTGAATTGATAGGGTTAAGCACAAAATAGTCTAAAATCAGATAAAGGGCTAAAATTAAAAAGAGTATTAATATTATGCCGCTTCCTAAATAGGCTATTTTCTGATCAAAGAGATACTCATCAAGATATTTCTTAGTAATATAGATGGAAACGGTTCCTATAACTTCATCGTCATGCATGATAGTAGTATAACGCTCTAGTCTCTCATCTTTCATATTTTTGGCGCGTTCCTTGCTTATATTGATGTTGCCTTTGCCTATTACATAGACGGCACCAAGCTCTTTATTCTCCATTTCTATATAAAGGACAGTGCTTATCCATTTTTCATCAAGTTCCCATAGGGGAGCTACTAAATTTTGCGTTAATCTTTTTGTGACTCTGTTTGCATAAGCTTCTAATCTTTCTTGTTCATGCTCTTTTACTGTATTGTAACGATAAGTAAAAAAAAGGCTAAATATAATCGTAATACCGAAAATTAGAAGAAGTGTGACTTTGACCTTGATATTTTTGACTAGTATGCTTTTCATAGGCCCTTATTCCTCATCCATTTTGTAGAGTTGTTCAAATCGTTCCAACTCTTTAAACCAGCCATCAGGAAGCGTTCCTTTGAGATAATATTTGCTTAGTATCTTTTCATAGGTACCGTTTTGAATAATCTTTTTTAGCCCTTGACGGTACTTTTTGGCAATGTTTTTTGCATCAGGATA
This sequence comes from Campylobacterales bacterium, assembly GCA_026390115.1. Lineage (GTDB taxonomy): Bacteria > Campylobacterota > Campylobacteria > Campylobacterales > Sulfurimonadaceae > Sulfurimonas. The sequence goes on from JAPLGO010000038.1 coordinate 21,941, forward strand.
CTCATTTGCAAGCATAATTGCAATAGGCTCAGAAGCAGTCATCATATCAACTTGTATAAAATTATCTATCTCCTGCGGATAAAGTTGTTTGAGCGTCTGCTGAGCTACTAAATCTATTTCAATAACCATGTCAAGGCGTCCGAGTTTGAGCTTTTTAAAAAGTGATTCATGCGAATAGCTCTCTTCAAAGTGAATACCCTCTTGCTGAAAATAGGAGCTATCTATGAGCGTTCCCTTGAGTACGCCGATTTTTTGCCCTTTTAAATCATTCAATGATTTGAACTTAAATGTATCTTTGTGCATTGAATCATAGTAATATAAAGAAACATGGTAGAGTGCAATAGGAATAATTGCTGCAAAATCTTGATTAGCCATAAAAAAGGCTGGATTTCCAAGGTCGTTATTTGTATCATCTTCTATCATTCTTGAAAGAGGTTTAAACACTATCTCAGAGTTTAAACCGCATGCCTTGGAGAGGGCATAGACAATTTCACCTATTATGCCATCATTTGACAATGTTTTTGACAAATAGGGCGGAGCTTCGTTTGCGTCAAGCACTACTATACTCACCCTTTCTTGAGCGTAGAGTGAAGATTGTAGGATGAACAGCAGTAAAAATAGAAAATTTCGAAGCATTTGCAACCATTTATTTCAAGAATTTTTGTATATTTTGTGCCTGCATATTCACGGTATCGGGGTTTTTTATATATTTGCCCAATATTTTAGCATATTCTCCATTCTTCACAATAGTTCTCAAACCATTTTTAAAACCTTCTGCACTCTTTTGTCCATCAGGATTATTAAGATTGAAATAGATTGAGATATCAGCTGTCACACTCTTTGTCTGCATGGTTGCAAAATCATCCTTATGTTCTGCAAACTTGTTTTGTAAAAACCATTGTGCACTCTCATCCGGCAGGCTTACAAAATCAATTGTGCCGCTTTGGAGTTTTTTGAAAAGTGAGAGCGTTCGTCCTTTTACTACGGTTATTCCGGCTTCTAGATATTTACCGGTCTCTTCGCCTTCCGAAGCACCATATGTAAGCCCTTTGAAGATTGATAGCTCTCCTTTGTATTCAAGCCCTTTTTGGTGTTTCGACTTAGAATAAAGATAACTCTCTTGTGCAGTGTAAAGCGGTATTGTTATTACTGATTTTTTATCTTCCGCATTCAAGTCCATGTACCGTCCTATAATTACCATTGCCTTCTCCTGCGTAAGGTAGTATCTGACCATGCTATATAACGGCAATATGGTAATCACGGTATCAATTTTTGCTTCTTTAAAAGCGGCAACGGCAATCTCATTCAGCATTCCGCCATTCTCCACTTCAATGGAAATGAATGGGGGAGCATCAAGAGCAAAGACTTCTTTTTTATCCGGTGAGATTGCGCTTTTTGTAATACGCGGTCCTGTCGCCATAAGCGGTATGCTAAAAAAAAGTAGCGTTAATAGTATAAGTTTCATTTTTACTTCCTAATCATTAATTGCTGAATTTGATAATACAAGCAATTTGTCCCACAGTTCAAAATGCATGCCAAATGGTGATGTCTGACTCATGAAAATTGTGATTTTATCCTCTTTTGGATCAATGCTAAAACGGGTTGAGTAGATGCCCGCCCACTCATAGACACCTTCGCTTCCACTGTCAACATCGTGCTTTCTGTCTTCTTGAATGGCAAAGCCAAGCCCGAATTTCCAGCCGTGACTATGTAAAAATGTGGCATCAAAATCACCGATATGGTTTGTCGCAGTCATAAGCTCCACTGTTTTTCTACTTAAGAGGCGTACACCGTCCAGCTCGCCATTATTAAGGAGCATCTGCGCAAATCGGTAGTAATCATATACCGTGGAGAGAACACTTCCTCCCCCTGCAAGATATTTTCCTGAAGTTGCATAGGCATCCATCGGACAGAGCGCCAAGTTGTTATCAATAAGCGGTTCATTCCCGACTCTCTTGAGTGAACCCTTCCAGTCGCTCAGCCAAACCGCCGAGATCCGTTCCTGCTTCTCTTGAGGAACATAAAAATAGCTGTCTTTCATTTTTAAAGGTTTAAAGATGTGTTCATCCATAAACTTGTCAAATTTCATGCCGGAAACTACTTCAATTAAGTAGCCTAAAATATCGCTGTTGAGTCCATATTCCCAAACTTCGCCTGGGTTTTCATAGAGAGGAAGTCGTGCAAGACGCTTCACCATGTCTCCTATCTCTTCATCCGGACGGCAAAAACCGTCGGTTATATCTGCCTCTTTATAAAGGTCAACAAGCATAAGGCGCTTTTTGTCAGGATAGTAGTTGGCGGGAAAGAGATAGAGAATTCCTGATGAGTGGCTGAGAAGGTCACGAACCGTAACCTCACGCTTGGCATCCACAAGCTTATACTTAAACTCTGAGCCCTCCGGTTCTGGCACTATCACTTTTGGATTCTTAAATTCAGGGATATATTTTGATACTGGGTCGGAGAGGAGAAGTTTCCCCTCTTCATAAAGCATCATAATTGCGACGCTTGCAAGGGGTTTCGTCATAGAGACTACACGAAAAATAGTATCTTTTTGCATCGGCTTGCCAACATCTGCACTCCCAGCGGCACGAAAATACTCAATCTCACCTTTGCGTGCAACCAAAACAACTGCACCCGCTATCTTCTTCTCTTCTATATGTTTATCAATAAGTGTATCAATCCGTTTTAGACGCTCAGAGGACAATCCCACCTCTTCAGGACTATATTCAGCAATCAACACAGTCGGCATTAGAAAAACCAAAATCATAATAAATACAGCATGTAACATCATCGTAGAACCCCTTTAACTGTTTGAACTAATTGTATCATATTTTATTATGTTGCTGTGAAAATAATAATAGTCGATAGCGTTTAAGATGCTATAATTTCGTAAAAAAGAATGCACATGAACTCTAAAAACTTCTCAACTCTCCCACTTCCACATGCTATGATAAATAACCTTAATGAAATAGGTTACACAGAGATGACGCCGGTCCAAGCTGAGGCGCTTCCTTTTATTTTGGATGGCAGGGACGTAATCGCTCAGGCAAAAACAGGAAGCGGTAAAACAGCCGCTTTTGGCATAGGGCTGCTCAGTAAATTGGATGTAAAAAAGTTTAGAGTGCAGGCTCTTGTTCTTTGTCCTACCCGTGAACTCGCCGACCAAGTAGCAAAAGAGCTTCGCACTCTTGCACGGTTTGCCCACAATATTAAGATTTTAACCCTTTGCGGAGGTGCTGCTTTTGGACCGCAACTCGGCTCACTTCGTCATGGCGCACATATCATAGTCGGAACGCCGGGGCGGATTTTAAAACACCTCAATAAAGAGACTCTAAACCTAGAAAATCTGGAAACTCTCGTACTTGATGAAGCAGACAGAATGCTTGATATGGGGTTTATTGAAGAGATTGATAAAGTTTTAGAATATGTTCCAAAAGAGAAACAGACGCTTCTCTTTTCGGCGACCTACACGGATGAGATAATCGGAATCAGCAATAAGCTTCAAAAAGATGCGGTAAGTGTGAAAACTGTTTCTACCGAGGTGGCTAACAAAATAAGTGAACGATTTTATGAAGCACAAAAAGGCAATAAATTAGAGACTCTCATCAAAATTTTCAGCACTTACAAACCTGAGAATGTTATAGTTTTTACTAACACCAAACTCGATGCAAAAGAGATTGCAGAGAACCTGCAAAAAAACAAAATTGATGCACTCGCTATTCACGGCGATTTAGAGCAGTATGAGCGAAACGATGTGTTAGTTCAGTTTGCTAACAAAAGCTGCCCTGTGTTAGTCGCCACAGATGTAGCTGCTCGAGGATTAGATATAAAAGAGCTCTCCATGGTTGTAAATTATGACATTCCACATGGAGCAGAAACTTACACTCACCGTATAGGGCGAACCGGAAGAGCAGGACAGGAAGGAATCGCAATAACACTTTACAGTGAATATGAGGTTCAAAATGCTCTTGAGTATAAAAATGAGAACCGCATTTTTGAGGAGTCGGAGAGTTTAAAAAAAGAGAACGGCTTTGAGATGAAACCGCAATTTATCACTCTCGTAATAGAGGGCGGCAAAAAAGATAAAGTGCGTGCAGGAGATTTATTAGGCGCACTTACGGGAGATGCAGGACTCTCCGGCGAAGATATAGGCAAAATCGACATCTACGAAAAACAAAGTTATGTTGCAATTAAAAGTAAATTTATAGATCAAGCACATAAAAAACTTCAGCATGGAAAGATAAAAGGGAAAAAATTTTCTGTATGGGTTCTCTAAAATATCTCAATCACTACAACGACCAGACAAAAACAGAAGTTCAAAAGCTTATTAACGAAGATAAGTTGGGCTTCATCTTCTAAACAAATATAAAACTTCACATGGCATCAAAAATGATAAAGCACTCTTCGCGTATGTCAATGAACTCAAAAATGAGCATCTCAAAAAATCACTTCCACTGAGCAAAGTCCTCTATGACGGTAAAATAAATGTCATTCACAACGCCCTAGGCACACATCATTTCATTTCAAGAGTGCAGGGAAGCAAGCTCAAAGCAAAAAACGAGATTAAAATCTCTTCCATGTTTCGGAGTGTTCCGGAGGAGTTTTTGAAGATGATTGTCGTGCATGAACTCGCCCATTTCAAAGAGAAAGAACATAACAAAGCCTTCTACAAGCTATGCCAATTTATGCAGCCCTCCTATCATCAGGCAGAATTTGATTTGCGACTTTATCTGACGCACATGGAGATGAATAAAAAGATTGAGGAGTGGGTTTAATTTATCCAATAAAAAAAAAGATAGTGCTATACTTATTAAAAGCAAATTTTATGTTTGAGAGATAAGTGAGGGGGGATAGATTTGAGAGAAACAATAAAACAAGAATTTTTTAGGACTTCGGCAGTTCCATTTATATTTATCTTTACTATTGTAGTTTCACGCTACTTTGGGGGGCACCTCCTTTTTCATAGTTTGGCTGAAATTTTTTCTGTTTTAGTCGGATTTATGATTATTATAATTTCCTACTACACCTATCAATTTACAAAAAATAATTTTTTGCTCTATCTTGGAATCGGCTATTTTTGGATTGCGATTCTTGATCTTTTCCACATGCTTACTTTTAAGGGTATGATGATTTACTCAATAGAAAGTTCTAATATAACGCTGGCATTTTGGGTACTTACCCGCTTTTTGGAAGCTTTGTTGTTAATGAGTGCACCTTTTGTATCTTTTTCACATATTCCAAAACTTAAGATTTTCATTTTATTCGGTCTTGTCTCCAGTGTTGTCTATTGGATTTCATTTTCAGGGTATTTACCTGATTTATTTGTAGAGAATGAGGGTTTGACATTTTTTAAGATTGGATTTGAGTATGTAATTATCGCTTTACTTTTAGTTGCGATATTCATATACAAAAAATTTAAAGAGAAATTTGAGACAACACTCTATCACTACATTATTGCATCAATGATTTTTACAATTTGTTCCGAATTTACACTTACTTTTTATACAGATTTTTATGGTTTAAGCAGTATGTTCGGACACCTGTTTAAATTTTTATCTTATTGGATGATATTCTTATCTATAGCTCAAATATCATTAGAAAAGCTATTTAAATTGATGGCGCATGAGATCAGTACATACGACGCAATTCCTGTTCCGGTGGTAATCGTTGACGCAGATGGGATTATCCGCCAAGCCAACCGTGCCGCCAAATCGTTTCTGAACTTATCAAAATATGAGATTATAAATCATTCTAATCATCTTCTGTTTCATAATAAAAAGACAGAAGAGAATGCATGTGAACTTTGTATCTTCATAAAAAACATGAAAACGGTTTCATTGTATGAGTTCCATAATGATTCACATACATACAGCTTTACAATCAGTCCTATCATTTTGGCAAATCAAATAGAAGGAACTGTTCAGGTCTGCATAGATATATCTGAACTGAAAAATATCGAAAAACAGTTAAAGCGTGAAAGTACTTTATTGGAAACAATTATTAATACGGTTCCTATATCGATTTTTTGGAAAGATAGAGACTTTAAATATTTAGGGTGTAATAAAATATTTGCGGAAGAATTAAATCTAGCTTCTGAAAAGGATATTGTAGGCAAATCTGATTATGACATGCCATGGATAGAAGAAGCGGAACTTTATTTAGCAGATGACAGAGAAGTAATGGAGTCAAAAAGAAGCAAAATAAACTATGAGGAGCCACAAACAAAATTGGATGGCTCAAAAATATGGCTTAACAGCTCGAAAGTGCCTTTGATAGATGAATATGGAGTAGCGTACGGTGTTATAGGCGCACACTTCGATATAACAGATAGAAAAAACTATGAAGAAAAACTTAACTCAGCATATAAGATGCTTAGTGATGCAGAACGAATAGGACATATCGGCAGTTGGGAGATGGACTTGAAGACAAAAGAAATAGTTTTGTCTGATGAAGTTTTTAGAATATTCGGTGAAGAAATAGAATCATTTGTTCCTCAGTTTGAAGTTTTAATGAGCTACTTCGCCCAATCGGATCAAAATAAAATAATCAATCTGATTGCAAGGATTAGAGAGGGAAAAACAGAAAAAGAAGAGATAGAGTGCGTACTCAAAAGAAGAGACAATACTGAGCGTAATGTTAAAATGAAAAATGAGGTTGTTAAATCTGCTCAGGGTGTTCCTGTAAGAATAACAGGTATTATCATAGATACAACAGAGCATGTGGCTTCAGAGCAGGAGCTTAAAAAACTTAAAACAGCTATTGAGCAGAGCCCCGTATCTATTGTCATAACAGATATAGATGGAAACCTTGAATATGTAAACCCATTTTTTACAAAAGCTACCGGTTACACTTCGGAGGAAGTTCTTGGACATAATCCAAGAGTGTTAGCATCAGGCGCTACAAGTCAAGAGGAATATGCCCAGCTTTGGAATAAGTTAATAAATGAAGAAACATGGTCAGGCACCTTTAAAAATATTAAGAAAAACGGTGAAGTGTATTGGGAATCGGCAATTATCTCTCCTATAAAAGATAAAAATGGGAAGATTGTAAACTATATAGGAATTAAGCAGGACATCTCAAATAGAATTATCATGGAGCAGGAGCTAAAACAAAAAGATGAGATGATGATAGCACAGTCACGTTCGGCGGCCATGGGGGAGATGATAAGCATGATAGCGCATCAGTGGCGTCAACCCATAAGTGTTATATCCATGAGTGCAAATAATATGTTGCTTGATTTAGAACTTGGAAATTTGGATGATGATGAAGTGCAGCAAGAAGCAAACGATATTTTAGAACAAACGAGGTATCTGTCAAATACGATAGATGACTTTAGAGATTTTTTTAAGCCAAGCAAGGAGTTAGAAGAGGTAAATGTAGAAGAGCTGTTAGAGAATTCATTAAAAATGATGTCCAAAAGCTTGGAAAACAGCAGTATTGTTTATAAAATAAATGTTGCTCCTACTCCTAAGATAAAAGTGTATTCACGCGAGTTAGTGCAGGTATTTATAAATATACTAAAAAATGCTAAAGAAGCTTTGGTAGAAAATAGGAAGGAAGAAGAAAGAGAGATAACAATAAGCATAAAAGAGAGCGAAAATAGTATAATTATAAATATGAGTAATAATGGCGGACCAATAGAAGAGCGCAATCTCTCTAAAATATTTGATCCCTATTTTTCAACGAAAGAGAGTAAAAGTGGCACGGGAATAGGTTTATATATGTCAAAGATGATTATAGAAAAACATATTAATGGCACATTGAGTGTTACAAACACAAAAGATGGCGTAGATTTTTGCATTGAATTGCAAAAAAGCAGAGGGTAGTTTGAGATGAAAAGTGTACAAGAGTTAAAAAACATTTCTAAAAATATTTCTATTATCTATGCAGAAGATGAAGATAAATTAAGAGAAAAATTTGAAAAGTACTTAAGTAACTTTTTTGAAGATATAAGAGCTGTCTCTGATGGACAAAAAGCTTTGGATGTCTATAAAGAAAGAGCTTGTGATATTGTTATTACAGATATCAGAATGCCCAATTTAAACGGTATTGATTTGATAAAAAAGATTAAAGAAATCAACCCCGCACAAGATATTATCATTACCTCTGCATATACGGAAAGCGATTATTTGATTGATTCGATAAAGCTTGGCGTAGGCTCTTACATTGTAAAACCCTTCCAAAATGACCAAATGCTGGATACTCTCTATCAGTTAGTCAGTAAAATAAATGAAACAAAAGAAAACAGACTTTATCATCAACATTTAGAAGAGTTGGTTGAAAAAGAGATAAAAAAACGTGAAGCCATACAGATAGAACAGATTGACAACTATGAACAAACGCTCATTGCACTTATTGACCTGATAGAACGTCGTGACAGCTACACGGCAGGGCACTCTCAACGTGTTGCCGATTACTCTAGGATGATAGCCAAAGAGATGAAGTACAGTGATGAAGATTGTAATCTGATTTACAGAGCCGGAATACTTCACGATATAGGAAAAGTTGCTACTCCGGATTCAATACTTTTAAAACCGGGCAAACTGAATGAAATTGAGTACAAATTAATTCAAGAGCATGTCAGCGTAGGCTTTGATATGTTAAATAAAATTCCTATGTTTAAAATAATATCAAATATTATAAATTCCCACCATGAGCGTTATGACGGAAAAGGGTATCCAAAAGGGTTAAAAGGGGAAGAGATTAACGAACTTTCGCAAATTATGATTGTTGCGGATTCTTTTGATGCGATGACTACAAGCAGAATTTACAAAAGCAGAAAGAATCTTAGCGAAGCATTGGAAGAGTTGCAGAAGCTGTCCAACATACAGTTTCATGAAAAAGTAGTAGAGAGTGCAGTAAAAGTGCTGTCAAAGGTGGTTTTAAAAGAGAGTGCTACGCAATTGCCGGAGAGTGAGCTAGAACATGAGCGCTTTGTGTATTTCTTCAATGACAGAGTAACGGAGCTGTTTAATCAGGATTATTTGAATATTGTCTTCATTAAGAACAGCATTAGTAATGTTTATAAATATGTAGATATAGTTTTTTTACATAATTTTAAAGAATACAACGCTAAATATGGTTGGGAGATGGGAAATCAGTTACTTTTTGATTTTGCCAAGCTTTTAAAAGAGATGTTTCCAAACTCGCTTCTTTTTAGAATACATGCAAATGATTTTGTGATTTTAAGCAGTGATTCTCAAGAGATAGATCTTACTTTAATCCCATATCATGATATTTTCAATAAAGAAAAGATAACAACATCCCTAAAGCATTTAGATATTGAAGATGGGCAGATGTTAAATATTGCCATGATGGAAAAAAATTAATTTTTAGAGCTTTACGCACTTTATTGAAAAAGTGGGTAAAGTCAGATACTAAAATTTATAATTTACACCTACAAACATATTTGTAAGTTTATCTACTTTTGCTGTTTCTTTTAAAGTTGCCGGATAACCATAGGCCGTGTCACTGTAGGAAGCGGATTGTTCCATGTTCGATTTCATAAAACGGTAACCCGCTTCCAAAGAGATATTTGCATTTAATATATAACTTACTCCAACTTGTGCACCATAATTTATGGCAGAAGCATCTAAATTATTTTTAGAGTCATTGATACTGCTGCGTCCCGCAAAAACTCCTAAGAAAGGTTGAAATGAACTCTCACCTATTAAATAATCATACCCGACACCATACATTGAAACTTTTATATCTTCGGCACTGCTATTTTGATAAAACACCATGGCACTGTTGTTTGCATTAAACATGTATCCCAGTTTCAGTGTTTGAGAAAAACCGCTACTTGTATCACTGAGACTGCTAGAATTACTTTTTGCTAAAGCAGGTACATTTACATTATTCGTAACTTTGGTTTCTAACTGCGTACTCCCAATATCCACTCCAATATATAATTTATCAATGAATGTATTTGAGTCCGTTTGTGTTTCTGACGCAATTAATCCAGCGTTTAAAGCAATAATAATGGCTAATGTGACTATTTTCATGTTCTTCATATTTTTCCTTTTTTTATCTTAATTTTGTTTTCATAATATGGGGCAGAACCCCATTTTTAACCTATAATCGCATCCGTTGGATAATGGCTTCCGACAAGAGAGATGAGATTATCAATTATCACAATATTGCTTCCGTCACTAAAGAGAATCGATTCAAAATTCTTGAGTTCGTTCATAGTTCCGTTGATGAGCGATGTGATTTCTACTCCTGTCTGCGTTTGCTCTACTCTAAAGTCTTTAAAGTTTCCGGTAACATTTAAAGTATCGTTTCCGCCTTTGGCATCTACGCTTAAGCCGTATAAATTATCAGCCAATTGATAGGTATCATTTGCACTTGTCCCTGCTACGGTTTGTATCAACGGCACATATAAAATTTCTGATTTATCATGTCCTAATGCTAATAATATTTTTTGTTGTGCGATGTTATTGGCAACATACAAGATTTCCCCATTATTGAAGTGGATTTCATTTATATCTTTAAGTGTATCTATACTATGACTAGTTTTATCGGTCATAACAATAGTTCCGTTTGCTATTTGGATGGAGTAATCTGATTTACTCCCCTCTTGCAGTGCCGTATCGTATCCGAGTCCTCCATTGATAGCATCACTTCCCTCTCCGCCTGAGAGAGTGTCCCATCCAGAACCTCCAAATACAGTGTCGTTACCTTCATCACCATAAACAGTATCGTTACCACTCACAGAACCGACAATATCATCTCCTGCTCCAGCATGCAATATATCATCCTCTTTACCTAGAACAATGTTTTGAGAACCTGCTCCTGAAAAGAAAATATTGGCTCCTGCTCCACCTCTCACAGTGATACCATCGCCTACAAGAACTGCAAACTCAATATTTTGAAGATTGAGATAGCTTTCTTGTGGAAGAGTGCTTGCATCTATTACGATTGCTTCAACCGGAGCACTGGTACCAGTTGAAGTTGTAATAGAATTTGCAGTTCCGTTTATAGTGACAGGGGTATGTGAAGCAATTCCGCTGTCGTTTGTAAGAGTTATTTTATTAACAATAAGAGTGGATACATTGCTTAATAAATCGAGAAAGCTTGACCCTCCTCCTAGCTGATTCGATTTACTCATATCCGCAGCAGGTGTCGTTGTATCAATATAATAGAGTAAGTCTCCCAATGCTGATGCTATCGTTTGATTTACTGTTGGTGCACGGGAACCTTCGGAGACTAAGCCGATTCCAACTGGAATATTGGCTGTAGTCGCCCATTCGGTTCGAGAACTCTCACCCCAGAATAATGGAATATCTGCAGTAGTTGTTGTTCCTGTTGAGTCTGTTCGTGTTTCACTCACTGTAGGAATTATTAATTGTTCAGTTGTGACGCTTGTTGTTACTGTATTGCCATTTGTATCGGTGGTTGTTCGTGTTTCTGTTACTGTTCCAGTATTTACTTGCACTCCATCCACAATTGTAGGTGATGTTGGTGTCGGCGTCGGAGCAACTGGCTCTGGAACAACTGGCTCTGGAAGAACTGGTGTCGGAGCAACTGGCTCCGGAACAACTGGTGTCGGAGTTGAACTACCACCGCCTGAGTTTCCGCCACCTGAATTCCCACCACCCGATGGTGTACCTGTTGCACTGCTTTCAAGCTCGCTATACGCACCGTTGGTTACATCTTCATAACCTACTGTTACGCGGATTTGTAGACCGTTTTCTGCTGCTGTGACCTCAAATGTTGCATTGTATGCACCGTCAATATTTACCCACTCTGAAGTTTGAGTATCATAAACTTGCCATTGGAATGACATGTCATTTTCGGATACATAACCGTTAGGATTATCTGCTGTAACCAAATCTGGGTCTTTGATGGTATCAAGTCCTGCTGCACTGAGTGTAGAGCCGGTTAATGGCGTACCGGAAACAGTAACTGTACCGCTGATGTCGCCATCATTTGCCCCTTCGATTTTGATGTAAGTGGTTGAAGCCACTTCTTCATCATTTCCGTCGTTATAAGTCCATGCGAGATTGACTTCGCCTGCATCATAACCAGGATTAATATTGTTTGTGTCCTTGTAAGAAATGCTAGCGGTAACGGCATCCACGAGTGCTTGGGTAGCATCTGAACTTGTAAAATGGATAACTAATTGTCCCGCAGTACCTGTATCGAATGTTGCAAATGTTTGATTTGCGTGCTTAATATTGCCGGTTGTAGCCGATGTCCCTTCCAGTGTGATTCCAGCCGTAGTCATCGCTGAAGAGTTTGAAGTATCAAAACGAATAAGGTCTTCACTATTTGCACCACCGTCTCTATGAACCGTTAGCGTTCCGCCCGAGTAATTGTCTAGTGCATTTTGCTCTACATCGTAAATAGTCGGAAGAAAATCCGAATAATCGGAGCCGCCAATAGTTACCGCATCGCCATCCTCCTCAAAAGCAGTCGTATTTGCTTGTTCCACAGTATTCACTGGATAACCGAATTGAGAATCCGGTATTCCTGTTGTGCTATCCAAGCGTGTTACAACGAAATCACTATAATTAATGTCTGCATTCCAATAAGAAGGATAAGAATCTCCGCCCGTGACTACAACTTTTCCATCCGGCTGGACAAGTATATTTTGCCCATACGCACTATCACTATCGTACAAATTACCACTCGCGACATAATCAGGCATATAAATACCGCCATTGCCAAAGTTTGCATCCAATATACCACTGCTGTTATACTTGGCTACTGCCATGAAGCTAGCAGTTATCGAATCTCCGGCGAAGTTCTCTCCGATATAACTGAATTGTCCGCTGACATAGATATTGCCTTCTTTATCCAGTGTCACACCGTAGCCTATGTCGTCACCGTTTGTGACAGGCACATCAAATTCACCAAGTAGAGTGTGAATCTGGCTAAGTATAACTTTGCCGCCGGTTCCAAAATTAGTATCTAACGAACCGTCCGTATTAAAACGCGCCAATGCAATATCATAATCGCCGTCGGCAGTATTATTGGATGTACCCACAGCTACAATTTTGCTATCTGACTGTATAGCCAATCCATCTGCGCCGGTTTCAGTTCCAAAATCGACTGTTTTGATACCTGTAGTGTTAAAAGAGGTATCGAGCGTTCCATCGGCATTGAAGCGAGAGACAGCGAAATCACCTGCGACACTGCCGGCGATTACAATCTTACCATTGGTATCAATAGCTACGGCTGACGCATCGTCAGCATTATTACTCCCCATATCCTGAATCACTACACCATTGCTTCCAAAGCCAGTATCCAAAGTTCCATCGGCGTTGTAGCGCACCAGTGCAACATCACCGCCGTCTCCACCATCAGGATTTTGGGTGCCTGCGACGAGAATCTTGCCATCGGGTTGTAATGTTACTTGTGTTACACCCAGAGAATTAAGTCCGGTATCATCGGTAACATCAATAAATCCATCATTGCCAAAGTTACCATTTCCATATTCATCAAATCTGGCGATAAAGGCATTCTCATTGACATCTATTCCGGCAATTAAAATGTTACCATCGGGCTGAATTGCAACCGATTCTGCACCGTAATAACCTTGAATTGCAAGTTCACCGTCATGACCAAAACTCGCATCCAGTGTACCGTCAAGATGTGTGCGAGTTATTGCTAAATAAGGATCGCCTCCGTCCATCTCTGCATAACCAACCGATACAAGTTTGCCATAAGGCTGTAAAGCACTTGCATAGGCTTCGGCGTAACTATCGGCATTGTCATAATAATAACCGCCTGAAAAATCATCTGCAAAGGTTCCAAATGAATGATTAAAGGTCGGTGCATCGTTGATGATGCTAATATTAACTGCTGCGCTATCAACCACAGCGTCGGCTATGCCGTCGGATGTTGTCATGGTTAATGTCGCGGCGTTATCGCCGTTGGCATTTGCTACAGCATAATAATCTACGCCATCCGCCAACATTGCATTAATAGAATCTACGCTACCACTAAAACTAATGCTTCCATCCAGACCATTGTCATCAATTACCGTAATATCTGCTGCTGTATTGATATTTGCAATATTAATTGTTCCATGGTTTACGCTTAGTGTTACGCTAAGTGTGTTGTTATCAGCATCGGCAATAGTAAGGTCAGTTATAGATTTAACCGTATCTTCGCTAGTGGTATAACTTTCAGAAATGGTGTTTACAGGGACTGTATTTGCTGTTGCTACTGGTGCTGTCAAGGTAACATCATTGCCATCACCGCCATTATAGTGAATGGTCATGTCCACACCGTTAACGGTGACAGTTGCCCCTTCATCCAGTCCAGAGAAAGTCCCAGTGACGCTATCAGACAAATCGTTACTGATTAGAACTATTTCTGTACCTGCCGTAACAGCGTATGTGGTATCCACTACCGTTAGCGTGGCACCTGCAATATCCACTGCACCGACTACCTTAAGTTGGTCATAAGTTGAACCTGCAGTATTGCCTTTAATATTGAAATGAAGCGTACTGCCAGCTTCTGCTGTTAGTCCACCCTTGAGGTCGATATCTGCAACCGAGGTTGCATAACCACTTATATTACCAGCCCCCAGCGTACCGCCACTTTTCACCGTAACCAAACCCAATGCCGTACCATCACCGGTCAAAAGTCCAGTGTCATCGACTATGATAGCACCACTGAGATTCCCACCGGATCCCAGAAGAAGCTTGCCGTTGCTGTTCACGGTTGTTATCCCAGTGAAATTGCTCATCGAAGCTGCATTTGAGTTCACGGTAAAGGTATGATTTGAGTTGCTTTGAATGACTAGATTACCGCTACCAACCAAACTGACATCAAAAATACTATCACCGCTGCCACTCACTGTCAGTGTGTTGCTGCCGATTTCAAGGCTGCCACCGTTTGAATACAGGTTGCCGATGGTTTCGCTGTCTTGGTTAAGAATGACTGTCCCCAACAAAATCCCAAGATTAGCGGTATCTGCAATTGCGCTGTTAGTTGTGCTAGAGAGAGTCAATGTAGCATTTTCACTGACAGACACCCCTCCGGCATTGGTATTGGTGCCGCTGAAAATAACTTGCGAATCAGTGCCATCTGAATAGATAGAAAAACTAGTATCGCCACTCATGTTGCCTGAGAACTCCACGGACTTTCCACTACCGATAACCAAATCGTGATTACTGTTCTTCAAGATGACTACATTGTCGATGGTGGTGTCATTCGTAATAATCAGACCACCTGAAGTCAACTCCAGTGCACCAGTACCAAGATTACTATCACCGGCGATCATGACATAACCCATGTTCTGTGAATTAGTGTGCGCCATATCGACAATAGTTTTGCCGTCAAAAGTATTGGTACCGGAGAGTTGGATGATTGGCATCACTGAATTATCAGCGCCACCTTCGCTTTGCAGTGTCAAATTGCCGGATGCGGTGCCGGAAATTACGCCGCTAATTATGGTGGCGACACCGCTGTCGCCCGCAACCTGTATGACCCCGCCATTCAGATTATTTATAGTAATAGCGCTAGTGATGGTGGTATTAGAGGTGTTGGTAAGACATAGCGTTGCAGGCGTTTGGTTTGATGTAGAAACAAAGTTTATATCGCCTGAACCTATGTTTGCCTGCCCGGCAATTTCAAGCGTGCCAGAGAAAAGAGTGGTACCGCCGCTATAGGTGTTTGTACCGCCGAGTTGCACTGTGCCGTAGGCTTTGTTGATAATACCGCCTGCACCGGTAAGCACACCATTGAAATTCAGGGTTTTATCGAAATGGTTGTCGCTAAAGGAAAGATATTTGCCGCTACTAATCGATAGCGTTCCCCCACTCACGGTGGTGCTATTTGCGTAGTTGTAGAGCGTAAACGATTCACCCAGCGTGGTGGCACCGGACATGGACACTGTTTGCCCTCCCATACTGCTATCAAGGTAAAGTTTGTTGCTGATAATATTATCCGCTGCCGCGATGGAGATGGCCTCGCTAAAACTAACTCCATTAGTGCGGTCAATGGTGGTCGTATCAGTGGCATTGTCGATATACACTTGTTCAGAAGTGACCGTCACATCCGCTGTCGTGCTACCGCCTTGACCATCACTCAAAGTAAAACGTAAATCGGCAGAACCATAAGGTTTGGCATTTTCATAATAAACGCCGTTGATAATCTGCTGAACGACATCGTTATCGGGAATTCCGCCATTTTCACCTGTGAAGTTCACTGTCAGCGTGCCGTTGATGCTGGTGTAAGTGCCGACAACATGTCCGCCATAAGAGAGTTTATGCGTAATTTCATTTACAGCAACAGTCGCAGGTGCAATAGTAATGACATCGCTTGCCACAGCACCGCCGACACGCTCTACAGTGAGGGTAGCACCTGTCCAGTCACTCGTATAGTCGTTGTTGCCCGCCTCATCGTCCAGTTCAGAGTCAAAAATAGTGGCATTCTGAGTTACATCTAAATAAATACCACTAGAAGATAAGGCAAATGTATCGCCATCGAGGTCAGTGATGACCGGGGCTGTATTAGGTGTTCCAACAACAACTGTAAAAGTAGCTACATTTGATAAGTCGGTACCGTTATCGCTAACAGTAGTCTCAAAGGTTCTTGTTCCAGCGGTATTAGAGCTATATTGAAGGGTTTCAAGAATTGTACTTATACAATTCGGCGTAGCACCAGCGTTTAAATCAATACGCAAATCAGCACCATTTTGACCATCTAACTGATCAACCACACCAATTTTTACCCAGCCAGCCATCGTCATTACATATACATCGTTTCCATGTGCAGGAGTTCCGCTGGCAGAGACGGGGGTATCGTTGCCGTCTAAACCTGTACCTGACGCATTGAACAATACGACAGAGTCAATAGCACTAAAATTACCGTCCGTAGTACCCGTCGCCTGATGGATTAATAAATAACCGTTATTAAAGTTTGCAGAATCGCTGTCCGTAACCCACGCATTGTTAGGCATTTGATCGGCATCGATCATACCGACTTCGCCTGGTGCAACCGAAACGCTGTCGCCGTTGAGGTTGGTAATGACCGGTGCAGCATTTGTCACAGGAAAATCCACCGTAAAATCATCGATATATAAACCAGAAATCGCACCTCCACTCCAACCTTCGATATAAAGATTGGTTGCCCCTGTAAACATACTTAAATCGATAGTTGCAAAGCTTGATCCAGATAAGGCAGTGTTCCAAACATACTTTTCTTGGTTGCTTGAAGCATCATTCATCCAGTTTAAGTTATCTCTATTCGTCAGATTTGAAGTTATCATCAGATTGGCACTATCTTCATCATTGAATTTTTCAAGCTTAATCGACGAAGCGTCAAATGTTGCACCATCCGTAAAATGCAAATGTATTGTTCCTGTAGCGGATGTGTTTGCACTCAAATAGTGTCCCATATTGGTTACGGTTCCGTTTGATGAGCTTGTATCTAATGTATGATCATTCGCTGCAAAAGTGACTTCGTTAGTATCAACTTGCGTTGCGGGACCTTCAAAATCGTAAACCGGGCTACCGCTAGGTGCCAATACCCATTCAAATTCATTTGCACTTATCGCTTGAGCTTCTACACTTCCAGTATGCGCCTCCAGCACCCAATCCCCGCCTTTATCACTCGATCCAGTCAAATCATCCGAAGCCGCAATATCTGCTCCCGTGGCTTGAGAAAGTTTTGAGATAAACTCAACTCCACTTTGCCCCTGCGCCACATTGCACCCATAAAGCAAAATATCGCCGCTTTGGCTGAGTGATGAACCGATTTGTGCTAAAATGGTGGCATGATTGTTTAGATTTGAACTATCGAGCGTTATAGAACCGAGATCGAGGGCTCCGTCGGAACCATGGGAGTAGAGATGGATCGCGTCTAGATTCGAATAACCGGACGTAATCGTTGCTATTTGCGCGAGGACGTCGCCGCTGCTCTCTAGTACATAAACGGGGGTTTCGGAAGGGATTCCCGCAACGAGGGTCTGATTATCGGCAACATTGTCGAGGACAAAGGCGATTTGTTGGTGTGTAGTAGTATTCATTATTAACTACTCCTTGTAAGATGCTTTCTACCTCAAATCTTACAAAAGACAAATCATTTCCCCATCACATCAATATCATATTGGCGTCACATTTATTGAGTGATTTTGGAATATGATGTAGAAATGATGTTAAAGCTTTATAATGTCGCATAAATTTATACGGAGCGGATATGCAGTCTACATCTGAGATATTAAAAACTTTAAATATACTTTATGCTGAGGATGACGAATCGACTCGTAAAAATACCATTAAAACACTCTCTCTCTTTGCAGGCCATGTTTTTGAAGCGAACAACGGTGTCGATGCATTGAGAATGTTTCAGAAAAAAAATATCCATATCGTTATACTCGATTATGTGATACCCTTCATCGACGGATATGCCGTCGCACTGGAGATACGCAAAACCGATCCGGATATCCCGATTATTATCACGAGCAGTTTTACTGAAAAAGATAAACTGCTCAGTGTCATAGGTTTTAATCTCGTCAGCTATCTCAAAAAACCCCTCCAGTTCAACGATCTGATGGAATCGCTGAAACAATCGGTTGAGCGGCTGAACCATAAAGGGAAACTGAAAATTGCTCTTTCGGAAGAGATCGTCTATGACTCAATCCGCAAACAGCTCCTCATCAAGGGAACAGAAGAGCCACTCACCAAAAACGAATATCTGTTTCTTGAAATTCTCCTTGCCAAACGCTCGATGCTCGTAATGACCGAATATATCGAAGAATGTATCTATGAGGGGAGCGTCGCTCCAAATACCTTGCGAAACATGGTCTATCGGCTACGCAAAAAACTTCCCCTTGATTTGATTGTAACGATTAAAGAGATCGGCTATATGTTGAAACCCCTATGAAAACAGTAATTCTGTTTTTATTTCTACTCTCTCTGCGTCTAGCAGCCGACCCTATCGTCTTGCATGAAAATTTCGCCCCCGTTATGACCCGTACGCATCAAATAGCAATCGAAGATGCCAACGCTACCCTCACCTCCCAAGATGTACTGGAGGGGAGATATGCCTCGACATATCCCAAATATTTTACAAGTTACACCCGCTCCGTATTTTGGACGAAGGTAACGGTTAAGAACGGCTCCGACAAACCGCAAAATTTATTTTTTAGAAATCCTAGGACGGGAACCAACATTGATGCTACTATTTATCAAGGAAAAACCATCAAAGCTTCGTATACATTAGGAGGTTTACGGAATCAAAAATTTCATTCCATCGCCTCCACTAAAAGCGTATTTGAATTAAGCCTCAATCCGGGCGAAGAGGTAAACGTTATTACACGCTTCGAATCCTTAGGTGCTATGAATCTGGAGTGGGAAATATTAACGCCACAAAAATACTCCTACAGCACTATCATGGAGATCTCCCTTTATGCATTCTTCGGCGGAGTAATGCTCGCTCTCGTCATTTACAACATGTCGATGTTTCTGAGTTTAAAAGAGCCGGTTTATCTGATGTATATTTTACATGGGATAACTCTGATATGGTATCAATATTCAATTAACGGGATGTTTTACTTTTTAGACATCGGTATAAATTTCTATTTCATCATGATCAGCACGTGGATAAGCCCTTTTTTAGTGACCGTCTTTTTTGTTTTATTGACAAACACCTTTTTTAAATTTTATGATAAAAACAAAAAAATATTCTCTGCGTTGATTTTTTTGGGATCGGTCAATTTCGTCATTTTTTTACTTATGGTTTATCAGTTAATCGATCCGAGTCTACTCCTGTACACAGCCTATTTTATGCCTATACCGTTGATCACAGGCTTTTTTATTATCCTCGTCAGTCTCTATGCCCTTACTAAAAAATATGTGGGTGCACTCTATTTTCTTATCGGCGAAGGACTCTATATGTTGACTGTAGTTTATGTCGCATTTGCCACCGGCGGTTATTCTAGCCCATCAGCTTTGCCAGCGTACGTCCTTGTCCCCTTTGCCGTTCTCATTGAAATGATTTTGTTGTTCATGGCACTTGCACAACGCGTTGCGCAAATCAAATCCGATAATGATCTGAAAAGCAGTCTCCTGATTGAAGAGGAAAAATTCGTATCAGTCGGAAAAACTATCGGGAACGTCACTCATCAGTGGAAAGAACCCATCTCTCAACTGAGCTCATACCTGATGTATTTTGAAAGCCTCTACCGCCTCAAAAAACATGATACGCTGTTAGCAGAATTCGGCTCCAACATCGAAAAAATGAATACTGCTTTAGTCTATATGAAAGGTACGGTCGATGATCTGTACGATTTTTACAGCAACAGTGATCATCAAAATAGCTTCAATCTCAAAAAACAGATCGACATGGCGTGCAAACTTCAGCGAGACAATCTAATCCTCTATCATATAGACGTTGTTATGAATTGTCCTGAAAATATTATAGTATCGGGGGCGAAACATGCTTTTGCCAATATTTTGATGATATTGTTTGACAACAGTATCTATCAGCTTACCCATGCCGCAATCAACTGTCCTGTAATCACCATTACCGTAACAAAAACGGATGATACCGTAGAAATTTGCTTCGGTGATAACGGAAGCGGTATCGATCCTAAAGTAATCACTAAAATATTTACATCTCCCTACACGACTAAAGGGGAGAACGGGTGTGGAATTGGTCTACCTTTAGCAAAAAAACTGATTAATGAACGGCTGAATGGATCGATAAATGTTACCAACGACACGTATGGGGCACTATTTACCATGACACTCAAACAGCCATATATTAATCATTAAAACTAAAAAATATAAATAAAAGGAACCCAGATTATGAAACATTTTTTACCGCTTTTGAGAGTTATATAACAGACAAACATGGCGGAACAGGAATCAGGCTTTTTATTGCAAAAATGATTATTGAATAGAAATTGTATGCAAAAATAGAAGTTTACAATACTAAAGATGGAGCAGTTTCTAGCCCTCAAGCTTCTCTAATTTTTTATTATAACTCTCTAAAATTTCATCTAGCTTGTTTTGAGTAATCTCTAAAAGTTCAAACTTGCTCTCTATCTCTTTCTCCGACTTTGCAATAAGCTGTGAAATTTCCATAATTTTGGAGTTGTCCGATTTATTTGAAGCCTGTATTAAATCTGCATGATAAATCTCCAGCATCTCCTCACTCTCAATGATGAACTTCTCCAGTTTTTCAACCTCTTTTTTAAGGGAGGAGGTTGCTTTACTTCGCTCTTGAACAAGAGAAGCTCTTAGCTTTTTATTCTCCTGTTTATTCCCTTTTGGAACAGATTTTACCTTCTCTTCTGCTTCTTCCTCTTCCCAGCCTATTTTTTCTAAAAAGAGATCATATCCGCCGTCAAAATATTCAGCTCCCTCTTTTGCGAAGATTATCAGTCTGTCGCAAACTCTTCGAAGCAGCTCCTCGGAGTGGGTAACGATAATTACCGAGCCTTTGAAGTTCTGTATGGCTATTGTTAGTGCCTCTATGGAGTCCATGTCGAGGTGATTTGTGGGTTCATCCAAGAAGAGCAGGTTGACATTTCGAGCCAAAATCTGCCCAAGCATGACACAGCTTTTCTCTCCGCCTGAGAGAAGTGAAATTTTCTTTTTTGCACTCTCGCCGCTAAACATCATTCCGCCGCAGATGCTTCTCACATTGGACTCCGAGAGGTTAGGATTTCCCACATAAATCTCATCCATGACCGTATTTTTAGGGTTGAGATGTGCAATGTTTGTCTGTCCGAAGTGGGCGTATGCAGTCGTAGTGTGAAATTTCACTTCTCCTTTGAGTGGCTTTAACTCTCCGGCAATCGTATTTAAAAGAGTCGATTTACCTTTACCGTTTTTTCCGATGATTCCTAAACACTCCCCTTTTTCAAGAGCAAATGAGATGTTTTTGAAGAGAATATTGTCGGGTGTATAACCGAAGCTTAAATCTTTGACCTCAAGCAGAACTTTTGCAGGAGTATCTTTGAAGTTAAAATCAAACTTCAGAGTCGAGTCAAAGCCTAAATCTTCCAGTAAATCCATCTTCTCTAGCTGTTTTACTTTTGACTGGGCAAGAGCTGCCGTGGAAGCTCGGGCTTTATTTTTGGCTATAAACTCCTCAAGCTCTTTTACCTTCTTGTCTTGGGAGATTTTCTGCTTCTCGTAAAGTTCCTCATTTGCTTTGAGCTGGGCATAAAATTTATGTGTGTCGCCTTGAATCAGATTTAATGATTTGCGGATGATTCCCATGGTGTGGGTTGTTATGCTGTCCATGAAGTCCCTGTCATGGGTCACTAAAATTATCTCCCCTTCAAAAGCCTTCAAAAAAGCCCTAAGCCAGCGAAGAGAGACAATGTCAAGGTAGTTGGTAGGCTCATCCAAAAGAAGGAGGTTTGGTTCAGTTACAAGAAGCTTTGCAAGGTTTATCCGTATCTGATAGCCGCCGGAGAATGAGAGCGGATTTTTTTCTAAATCCTCATGGGTAAACCCTAAACCAAAAAGAATCTTTTCCACTTTATAGAGGCTAAACTTATCGTCCTCCGCCAAAGCCAAAGCGGCTTCTTCTCTAAGTGTCGGCTCACTGAACTCAAGGTGCTGTTTAAGCGCTCCGATTTTATACCCTTTTGGTATTATTATTTCGCCGCTATCGGGGGTGTCTTCACCCAAAATCAGTTTAAAAAGTGTTGACTTTCCGCTTCCATTTCTTCCAACCAAACCTATCTTATTGCCAGAGTTCAGCTTAAAGTTGAGGTCAGAAAAAAGCTCTTGCGAGGTAAAGCTTTTAGAAATATTAATAAGTTGTATCATCTGAATCTTCTTGTGTATTTAAATTTTTTTAGTTAAAAACTACGCAGTTTCTGCCGGATGCTTTTGCTTTGTAGAGTTTTTGGTCGGCTTCATCTATTATCTCTTCAACATATTCACAATTTTCTTTATTTGACAAAGCAACGCCAAAAGAGGTTGTTAGATTAAATCTTAAACCAGAATCGCCTACTATTATCGGGGTATTCTCAATAATCTTTCTGATTCTTTGAGAAAAATTTATCAACTCTTCAATATTTGTGTCAGGTACGAGAATCAAAAACTCTTCTCCGCCCCATCTGCAAGCTATATCTGACTCTCTCGCACTCTTTTTTATAATTGTTGCCACTGATTTAAGCGCTATATCACCGACTTCATGCCCATAATTGTCATTCACTTTTTTGAAAAAATCAATATCTCCCATTACAATTCCATAAGGCTGATTGTGTCTTTTTGCCTGAGCCTGAATGACTTTAATTGTTGAGTAGAAGTAGTTTCTGTTGTACAGTTTTGTAAGAAAATCTGTAGTTGCTGTCGTTTGCAGCTCTTTTATAAGCTTTTTGTTTTGTTTAAAGAGTCTGGAATGATCAAGCAGAATATTCATGCGTGTTAAAAATTCTTCATTTTTTATAGGTTTATCAACATAGTCGTTCGCTCCTGTTTTTAGCAGCTGCGCAACCAGCGAATGTTTATTAGAACCAGAGAGTGCCAGAATAGGAAGTTCGCTTGTATTATATCTGTGTCGTATGTGACGGATAAGATCAATCCCGTCCATATTGGGCATGATTACATCCGTAATGAGCAGATCTATTTTCAGATTCTTGTTTACGATACACTCATAAGCCTGCTGCCCATCCTCCAGCTCAATATAAGCAAGGTTCTGGCTCACTACCTCTTGCTTAATCATCAGTCTGGATGTTCTGGAATCATCGCAGATAATTACGGTTGCATTTGCATTTGCCTGAAGTCTGATGATAGAGTTTATAAGATAGTTAATTATGCTTTTTTCATCCATTTTGTAAAGATAGTCAACTATTTGCAGGGAGATAAGTTTTTCACGATTCTCTTCGTTATCTGAATCTGTAATTATAATAATACGATTTTTTTCATGCACCAGATAACTTATTAAGTTCCCGCTGCTGTCAGAGAGATGGAGGTCCGTAATTATTAAATCGTATCTGTTCTTTTGCAACAACTCCATTGTCTCTTTTTCAGTGCTTGCCGCATCACAGTTAATCTCTAATATATCATTAATACTTTTTTTTATATTATCTCGAAGGAGGGCAGAGCCTTCAATGATTAATACGTTACTTATATTTGAGCAATGCTCTCTTTGAATTTTTATATCATCACAATTAAACAAAATTTCATTCTCCCACATTTTTTTTTGTATCAAATGTTATACATCATACCATAGAGTTATTTTGATAAATATATAATTTAGCCTTTAATAAGGCTTAATCCGACTTTACCTTTTTCATGGTCGATAGAAATGACTTCAATTTGAGGCAGATATTGGTTGAGTGAGAGCACTTCAAGCGGGTGGGAGATGCGCGAAGCACTCATCTTTGAGACATGTATCATTCCGTCATTTTTCAGTCCAATATCCACAAAAGCTCCAAAGTCTGCAATATTTCGTACAACGCCGGAGACAAAACTGCCGATACTCAGCATTTTGATGTCCGTGATGCCATCTTTAAATGGAATTGCCGGAAGCTCTTCCCGTGGGTCAAATCCAGGTTTTTTAAGCTCTTTGACTATGTCTTTGAGCGTTTCAACTCCCACATGCCAAGCCTCTGCTTTTTCATCAACATTCAAAGTTGCCAAGTCCAAACCGTCAAGTTTTTTTGCTATCTCATAACTCTCAGGGTGAATTCCACTGTTGTCAAAAATACTTCTTCCATCTTTAATGCGGATAAATCCAGCCGCCTGTTCATATGCTTTTTTGCCTAAGCCTTTTACTTTGAGGAGATGCTCTTTGCTTATAAAGTTGCCGTTGGTCTCTCTGTGGGCGATAATATTTTGAGCCACTTTTGCACCCACTCCGGCAACATAGGAGAGCAGTGAAGCAGAAGCGGAATTTATATCAACACCCACGCGGTTTACAAGGTCTTGCGTAACATCCGTCAGCTTTTTCTCCAAAAGCTTTTGGTCAACATCATGTTGATACTGTCCGATTCCAAGAGATTTGGGATCAATTTTCACAAGTGCAGCCATCGGATCTCTGAGTCTCGCAGCGATTGATATTGCACCTCTGATTGTCACATCAAGGTTCGGATACTCCTCGGATGCGATTTTGGAAGCGGAATAGACTGAAGCGCCGGCTTCTGAAACAACGGTGTAGCTCAATTTTGTACCATCTTCTCTATTGATGCGGGCAAAAAACTCTTGCGTCTCTCTTGAGCCCGTTCCGTTTCCTATGGCGATGCCTGTGATATTGTATTTGCCCACAAGTTGCAATATTTTCTTTTTAGAGTTTTCGTAATCCTTTTGCGGCTCTGTCGGGTAAATTACGGCGGATTCCAGATAGTTGCCGTTCTCATCAATCACAGCCAGTTTGCATCCAGACCTAAAAGCAGGGTCAACGCCTAAAAGAACTCTTTTTGTAACAGGAGGAGTCATGAGAAGCTGGTTGAGATTTTTGCCAAAAACAGCGATTGCGGAGATGTCCGCTTTCTCCTTGAGTTCCGCCTGAACTTCTCTCTCTATTGAGGGAAGCAGAAGCCGTTTCAATCCATCTTTGTAGGCTTCAAAAAGCAGCTCTTTTGAGCTTGAAGCGTTGCGCGGGATTTTGTATTGTCTGATATTCTCTTCCACATGTTCCGTATCAATACTTATTTTTACAGAGAGTTCCTTCTCTTTTACCCCGCGCATAATCGCTAAGTAACGGTGAGAGGGCATGTAAGCAACTTTTTCACTCTTTGCATCTTTGGCACCGAAGTTTTTGAAAGTTCCGTTCTCATCAAAGTTTTTTGTTCTTTTTATCTCCAGCACTCCATGACGCATCATCATGTTTCGCAAGGCTTCGCGTTCTTTTGGCAAATCGGAGTATCGCTCTGCTAAAATATCTTGCGCCCCTTTTATCGCCTCATCTGCCGAAGTTACAGCATCTTTTATAAAGTTTTTGGCATGTGAATGCATCTCTTGAAGCGAGAGTTTCGCATTCTCTAAGGCATCGGCGAGAGGAGTTAATCCGTTTTCTATGGCGGAAGCCGCACGGGAGCTTTTTTTCTCTTTGTACGGGCGATAAATATCCTCTAAAACTCTCAAACTGTCCGCTTCTTCAATACTCTTTTTTATAGCCTCACTCAGGGTTGCTCTCTCTGCGATAAGTCTTAAAACTTCCTCTTTTCGTTCTAAAAGTTTTTTACTGCTCATGTAGATAGTCTCAAAATCACGGAGTACTTCATCGTCCGCTCCTCCGGTCATCTCTTTGCGGTATCGTGCGATGAAAGGAATGGTCGAACCCTCCTCTAAAAGCTTTAAAATATTTTCTATATATTCTTTTTTAAGGGCTGTTTTTTTTACTAATAGGTTTATTAAATTGTTCATTTGATTACTCTTTTTTGTAAATCTGAAGCGCACTTGGTGCAGTAGCTTGATTCCGGAAGTATCAAAAGTCGCTGATAGGGAATGTCCTCTTCGCACTCCATACATATACCGTACTCATCGCCGTCCACTTTATTTATAGTATATTTTAGTTTTGTGATTCGTATTTTTGCTTCATACAAGATACGTTCAAAAACTTCCTGTTCGCTCATCATCTCAAAGCGTTCATCACTTCCGATGCAACAGTCGGGAATTATGGGCTTCATTTTCTCTTCAAGCTCGATTACTTCACGCTCGAGGAAGTCCAAATCCTCTGAAATCTTTTTTTTCAGTTCTTGCTTTTGCGCTAAAGTCATAGTTTTTAGTATCTCTTGCCGATGCACTCTATGAAATCTTTTTCGCTCAAATCTTCTACAAGCGTTTTAAAATTTTTGAGCGCATAGAGTTTCAGCTCGTCACCTTTCTCATTTTTTAGTTCGTTTGAAAAGCCGCTTTTAGAAAAAAGTACGAAAATATCGGGTGTAAGCTCAGCTGCTTCACACTTCTCTTTGAGTTTTGTGAGATCGCTCTTGTTTGCTTTTGAGTTTGAGTATTTGCAGGCTCCGGCTACGATTTTGCCGGACTTTGTTTTTGCCAAAATATCTATCTCGACATCTCTGTCCCAATAGCTTCCAATTTCGACAATACGGTCTTCTTTGAAGCTCTTCTTTAGCAGCTCTTTTGAGAGTCTCTCAAAAATAAGGCTAGAAAATCCGCTCTCACGGTTGGCAAATTTTTCTTTAACCTCTTTAAAATCTCCCTCTTTAATGCTTTTAAAATAGGGTGAAATAAAGGCAAACCAAAAACGCATAAAAGGTACGGAAAAATTGAGTTTATCGGCTATCTCCTCACCGTTTGGAGGAGTTTCCAAAGAGCGTTCAATGCTCATAAACCCCATCTCACATAGGGAATCGATTACACTCTCTCCCTCAGCTTTTGTGATGCGGGCTCTTTTAAATGCAGAGTGTGTACGACGGTCTCCGGAGGCTACTCCACTCAGCAGTGCATGGCTGATTTTATCGCTCTTTGTAACCTTGGTAATATCGCCATGAATGTAAGTGTAGTTTCTCAAAAGCTTACTTTCGATGAGATTAATCAGCGGTACCGATGTGTCAACATCCCATCCCATTCCGCCAAAAATAGAAAAATATTCAATTGCCTCTTCAAGGTCTTTAGGATTGTTTTGATAGTAAAATGAGCGAAATTGTTCTAAGAGTGTAGGATATTTTGCCATGGAGAAGCCTTATTTTGTTTTTGTAATTATACTTGAATTATGTTGAAACAGCGGTTTGAGGGCTTCATGCTGGCTCATCCATAAGCAAAATTCTTGGTCGCTTCATGAGAGAGCGGCAGAGTGCGACACGCTGCTTTTGTCCGCCGCTGAGCGTGCTTGGAAGGCATTTTTGCAGCTCTGTGAGTTCGAGCAGATGCAAAGCCAGTTTTTTTATCATTTGCTACAAATAAAAGATTTTCCAAAACGCTCATGTTTGCAAAGAGCGGTCGCTTTAAAAATCCACAGAGAGTTGTTCTTTTGTTTTTCGCAATGGCATTGAAACCATACTTCCTTTTCGAGAATTCATCTCTTTATCTTATTTTGATGATAGGTGCAAATGCTTTTGTGCTGACATTTATTATGTTGCCCACTTGTAACTCTTGCACCTCACTTTCGTCAACAACAACTTCTACAATTTGCTTATCGATGCCGATAGTAACCACATAAATAACATCTTTTTTTTCAATATTTAGTATCTCTCCCTCAAAAGAGAATTTGCTAGAACTGGTTTTTGATAAAAAAATCTCTTTTGGTTTACCTATTTGAAAAATTTTCCCTTCTTTAAGCCATAATACTTGGTCGGATAGTTTAAAAACTTCTAAGCGGTCATGTGAAACCATTAGACTAGTAAGTTTAAAAATTTCATGTGTCTTTTTGAGTTCATCTTGCAATCTGCTTCGTGTCAAAGCATCTAATGCTGAGAGAGGTTCATCAAGCAGTAAAATTTTGGGTTCTTGAGCGATAGAACGAGCCAAGGCTACCCTTTGTCTTTGACCGCCTGAAAGAGTATTCGGTACTCTCTCTTTTAGAGCCAATAATCCCATTGCCTCTAAAATTTCTTCGGCTTTAGAGATATTTTTGTGCGGCTGTGCAAAAAGAAGATTTTGTAACACACTCATATTCTCAAAAAGAGCATAGTTTTGAAAAACAAATCCTACTTTTCGTTTTTGGGGTATAAGATTGATTTTTTTTTCGCTATCAAACCATACTTCACCATCCATCTTGATACTTCCTTTATCAGGTGTTTCAAGTCCTGCTATCATTCTAAGAAGCGTTGTCTTTCCAATCCCTGACTCTCCAAAGATAGTCCAAAATTCCTCTTTTTCAAAGTTGCATATAAGCTCAAAATCAATTACACCTGTCGCACCAAGTAGTTTTTTAGAGATAGAAATTTCAAGCATGGAAACTTCCTTTTACTTCGTTGCCAAGTTTGACATAAACCAACCATAAAATCGCGAATGAAAAAGCAAAAAGAATCAAAGAGTAGCTATGTGCCATACTATAATTGAGTGCTTCAACCTCATTGTAGATAGCGATAGAAGCAACTTTTGTTTCACCATCAATATTGCCACCAATCATCAAAACAACTCCAAATTCACCTACTGTATGAGCGAAAGAGATAACACCACCTGTCGCTAAAGAGGATTTTATAGCTGGTAAAATAACTTTTAAAAGCGTTTGAAACTTACCTTTACCCATAGTATGTGCTGCTTCTATTTGAAATTTATCCATCGCTTTGAATCCGCTAAGAAGTGGATGCACCATAAATGGTAAACTAAAGATTATAGAGCCTATAACTAAACCATCAAAGTGAAATGCCAATTGATGCCCAAACAAATCCTTCCACAAAGCCCCTAAGAAGCCATTTTGGCTGAAAGCAAGTAAAAAATAAAATCCTAAAACAGATGGAGGAAGAACTAAAGGCATTGCAATAATTGCTTCTAAAACAGCACGAAAGCGAAATTTTGTGTAGGCAAGATAATAGGCAATCGGAATGCCTACAAGATACAAAAAAAATGTTGTGATAAAAGCTAATTTTATTGTTAAACCAAAAGGTTCCCAAAAAGTAGGGTTTAACAGTTCACTCATAGTGCTTCTTCTAATGAAACTTCGGTTGCTTTAATGAAAATTTTTACTTCATCCCCTAAACCTAAAGTCAATTGTTCTACAGCATTTGTAGTGATAATAGAACCAATATTTATGCCATCCACATCAATGTTTACTTTAGAAAGTATTTTGCCTTTATTTAGGAACAAGATGGTACCTTGCAAGAGATTTGAAAAACTAATTTCTCCTTTAAAATTTTTAGCAATTCCCACTTCAGTTTCTTTAAAAATAACATTTACTTCACTGCCTATTTTAAAAGAAGTAGGAAGTTCGAGTGTTATTGCAGTAAGTTTATTTTTACCACTTGTAAGTAAAACTCGTGTGATACCATCGTGTGTTTCGATGGTATCAATCAAGGCTTTTATTTTATTCATTTGGTAAAACAAATCCATATTTTTTAAAAATTTCTCTTGCTTTTGGAGTTTCTATGAAAGCTTCAAATTTTTTAGCAACAGGATTACTTTCTCCTTGTTTTAAAAGGGCATATCCTTGAATAATGTCATTATGCCAATTTGCTGGTAAGAGATAAAAATTCCCTTCTTGTTTTAAAACTTCGGAATATCCTAAAGAGATAGGTAAAATTCCAACTTCTGCTGCACCAGTTTGAACAAATTGCGCTGCTTGAGATACATTCTCGCCCAAAACAAATTTTTCTTTCACTTTGTCATAATACTTTTGACTTTGAAGAGCATTGACTGCAGCCACTCCATAAGGTGCATGCGCTGGGTCGGCAATGGCTAGGCGTTTTACTTTTGGGTCTAAAAGTACATCAAACCCTTTGGTTACATCAATACCGCTATTTTTAGGTGTCCAAAGTCCTATGCGTCCATAAGCGTAAGGTTTTGGATTCGCACTAATTAATCCTGCATCTTTAAGTTTTTGAACATACCCCATATCAGCAGCAAAGTACATATCGTATGGTGCTCCGTTCACAATTTGCGTGTAAGCTTTACCCGTTGATCCAAAAGCAATTATTGCCGTATCCTCAGGATTTTCCATTTCAAATACACTTTTCATCTCTTTAAACGCATAAACCAAATCTGCCGCTGCAGTAATACGAACTTCTCCTGCTTGTAAGTTAACAAAAGCCGCAAGCAGGAGTGTGATAACTGTTTTTTTCATTATTTATTCTTAAAATAAATAATTGGCTTCTAAACGAAGCTCATGGTTAGAGGTGTTGTTTCCGTATCCCTCAGATTTTGCACCACTGTTGCCTGCAATATTATCTGTTGCAGCAAGTATTTGATTATCTTGAATCATATATCTAGCTTTTAATTCCAGCCCTTTCATGCTTGCAACAGCATATTTAGCATCAATGTTCCATTGTCTTGTATCGCCGTTGTTGTAGTAGCGGTCTGTTGCCCCTTGGTAGCCCACTTTTGATGGGTCGCGGTCATAGAAGCTGTAACTCACAAATGCGCTAAGTCCAGAAACTAATGCATTAAAGTTGTAGTCAAACTGTGCTTTGTATGAAGAAGTATTTGCGTTCCAATCCGTAACTGTCATTGAACGAGTGTAGCCCTCTGTCGGAAATCCGCGCCATGGAGCGATTAAATCTCCTCCATTGTTTGTGTGTGAATAGGCTACTAAAAATTTAGATGCACCATAAGCAGTGACAGCACGTAAAGCGTACATATTGGTATCTACACTGTTATCATTATCGCCTTTTCTTTGTACTTTTGAAGCTGCACCTAAGGGACTTGTAGCTGTAACTGCACCCGTTGCATAAGGAGAGGAACCATCTTTTGGTGTGATGATATTGCCGGCACCATGGTCAAACTGCTGCATATATCTTGCACCAAGAGTCGTAGTAGTGGACCCCATCTTAATTGCGTAGTTTGCCTCCATTAGCCCCTGATCAATAATATCAGCCCAGTGCATGTAACCCGCTTGAAGATCAAGAGAGTCTATTGATTTGTTTTTAGCTCCTAAAATTTCAACTGCGGGAGCAGCTTCTTGCCCAAATTTTGCTTGGTCTGCAAGGTCAGCTGCTCCTGTGGTAATTCCAGAAGTTGTATAGTGCGTGCGATAGTAGTTTTTAATCGCATCAGGAGTATCCCCGGTATCTGCCATGGAGCCGAAGTAGGTCATACCGCGCTCTTTGATTTTATTAGCAAAATCGAGTTGGATGGTTGTGTTAGCAATATCGTTTGAGATTGCCTGTGCACCCTGAATAGCAATCGGAATCATCTTTGTATCATTTGGATTAATCCATGGATTCGTCATCAAGAATTGACCGCCCTTAATTTTACTTTTTGCAAAATCATATTGGAGGTAGGATTGAGCTAATACCGCATATCCTGCACCAAAATTTGTATCTGCACCGGGTCCACGGGCAAAAAGGTCTGATGCAGTTGTATTTTTAGCAAATCCGGCAATCTTGCCATTTGTATCGTCAGTAAACATTCCAGTTCCCTGTGTTGTGTACAAACCTGCACCCGCACTAAAACCGGAGAGTTGTGCTGTTTGATAGATTAAACTTCCTCCGACTGCCGTACCTCTGCTGTCTCCATCAGGCTTAGTTCCCCAGTCGTTTGTGTTCCAGTCTGTATTGAAGTATTGAAGACGAACTCGCCCATCAAGTTTCCCCTCTTTAAACATATCTGCGAAGTTGTCAACTGATTTGTTTCCATATTCTACTCCCTGTTTAGAAGCTTCATCTGCTCCAAAAGCCACTGTTGCCATGAGTACAGCAGCAATTGCTACAATACTTAATTTAATATTTCTTTTCATTTTTTCCCCTTATTTTTTATCTATTATACTTTTGCTTCTTTGTTTTTAAGGTAATTTGCTCCGATTTATTATCTCTTTCTCCTTTTAGAATTACGATTTGTATCGTTATGTTTTTTATTATATAACGATATGTTCTAAAAATGCAACTTTTGTTCTACTAAATTTTTACAATATTGTTTGAATGTTTATAAATGAAACAGTTTTAGGAGACAGAACCATCCAACCTGAACCATCCTGCTACGGAATATCTTATTTTGTTGGCTTTTAAAACTTCATGAGGGAATATATCGCTCAAAAAAATTACCATTGTGTCGGCATGTGGAGCTACTTTTGCTAAAAAGTTATTTTTTTCGTCATATACAACAAGCTCCCCTCCGTCGCCATTCACCCAATTTTCATTCAAATAATAAACTATAGTAACAACACGGTTTTTTGAATCTTTGAAATCATCCAGATGGGTTTCATAAAAATCGCCCTCTTCATAAATAGCAAAATGGCTCTCGAAGTATTGTATTCCTATGAATAGCTCCCTGTTGAGATACTTTCCAAGTCCGTCTGTAAAGTTTAAGAATTCGCTTTGCGCTCCGTCGTCACGGTCGAGCCAGCGGATGCTGTCTCTTCTTTTTTCACTGTCTATCTGTTTATTTACGGCTCTTGCAATGGAGGCTTTTTTGTAGTTTGTTGTCTCTTTTGCTTCGGTAAGAAGTTGGCTTTGAAGAGAGTTATGCATGGCATGTGGAATGATTATATAGCCACTGTTTACTAGCTCATCGGTAATTTTTTTATACAGCTTTTTGCTCATGTTTTAAAAAAATTCCATCTCTGTCTCTGAGCACTCGTTATCATTTATCAGAATGTTAATCTGTGTCACATTCGCATAAAATGAGTTATCTATGTAGTTAATATCCTCAGCATCCCCCCTTATAAAAACAGCATTTTTCCAATCTATGAGATCATCGACAACTTTATTTAAAAAAATAATCAACATACTATTCGATTCTTGCTCAAGTTCATAGTTCATTAAAGAGAGAGTCAAGATAGATATAGAGTATGAGAGTTCTTTGAAGGCATAGAATGTACTCAGTGTTCTAGAGTAGTTTTCTAAAAACAGTATAGCAGTTTGCCTTGCCTCTTCATCTATTCTTTCTTTATAAAGAGCATTTTTGATATCATCTTCAAGTTCAGCCAATTCATCTAACACGCTGTAATCTAGCCCGATATCTTCTAAAAACTCTCTCGCAGATGTTTTGTTGCAAACAGTATAATTGGAAATGTACTCTTTTTTTTCTTCTTTTTGCTCATATACGGCTTCGAGAGCATCCGAAAATTTATGCTCACTGTAAAATTTAAGATAGGACTGAATGTAATACCTGAGCGCATTGTAGAAATCAAGCGAACATGCACTGAAGTTTTGTAAATCATCCTCTTCAATGGAAGCATTGAAAAGAGTGAGAGTCTCAAGCAAAAAGAGTGAAATATCTCTAATATCGTTATCGTTTTTGTTTAGCAAATAAGATATTTTTCCATCTCTTATAAAAATTTGGATAGTTTTCAAAAAGGAGGCTATCTCGCTAAAGAGTTTCTCTTTTTCTAATAAATTCGTAAATTTGGAAAAGGCATCCGCTAGATGATATGAAGTTTCAACATCCGAAGGATTTTTTAGCAGCGTCATCCCTTCGCTTATAATATTGAAGTAGTGTATCTCTAAATCTTTATGCAAGTGTCGTAAATTTTTGTAGGTCGTCTCATTCAAAAATGTACTATTAGTAAGTATTGAGTTTTCCAGAGTGTCGAAAGCTTTTTTGATAATTGTTTCGGGCTCTATACATTGTTGGGGAAAATAGTTTGCTGTAAGAGGTTTTGACATAAAGTAAATTTTTCCGATAACATTGAAAATAAATTCAACTTTAAGCTCGTTCGTTCTGAATCTCAGCAGTTTCTCATGCTCCGATTGCATCAGTTGAACCAAAAAAGTTTTTTCAAAAGTTTTTCTACTGGAGATATTTGTCTGCTTGATAGTAACAAAATATTTATCTTCAAAAGCAAAGGTATTGGCTTCGTATCTATTCGTGTTATGCGTTATCAATTCATGATAAATCGGTTGCTCAATACTTCTGGTTAAGTTATGCTTAATATTTTCGATATTTATTGTATCAATAAGATAAAGGTCAATTTTATTGTCATTCAAACCAAAACATCTTTTGCCAACCACGGTAAAGAGCCTTTTTCTTCTCTCTTCGTCATCTATTGCAGCGTTGGCTACTTCTAAAAAATAGAGTCTGTCTAGGTTTATACTTATTTGTCTAGAGTGTATATTATGCTCATCAATCTGTCGATACTGAAGGTAGATTATGTGATGTTTTTTGTTGTCTTCTTCTACAATAGAAATTATATTGTTAAAGCTTTTGTTGTCGTATGCAGTATCTTGTGTATTGAATTTAAATGTGTGAGAGTGAGTATGTATCATATTTAAGCCTTCAGAAGAGTTGATATTACCTTTAACTTTGCCTAATAAAAAGCAAAAAAACTAGCTAATCTTCTGCTTTTAATCAAACTGCATAATTGTATCGAGATTACTAATAAAGATAGAATTTAATAGCAGAAAATTCTGCTATTAAATAGGAAGAACGCGGATTCTTTTGGAGAGTTTCTCTTTTAATGTCGCTTCTATTGCATAAAGCGTACCTGTTGAAGAGGAAGCACAGCCGTTACATGCACCTAAGTAGCGGATGTAAATGTCTATGTACTCATCGCCTTTTTTGATGTCGATAACTTCCATATTTCCGCCGTCCATGACCAAGAATTGGCGAACATTTTCATCCACGACAGCATCCACCGCTTTGATTTGCTGCACTAAAGTCATGTTTTCAAAGTCGCCTGTTGCACCAGCATCTGCTGCAGCTTTCATCTTTTCTTCGTCCATCTCACGGCGTGTGTCCGCCAAGATATCTACAAGGTAGTACTCCCTGGCTTCATGCCCGCCCGGTTTGATACATGATTTACAAAAGCCGCCTGCTTTTGTGTAGTCGGTTATCTGTTCAATTGTTTTTAAATCATTGAGTCTGATAACTTCTTTGAGTGTCCCTAAGCTTACTCTCGCACATTCACAAACGATAATCTCCGTCTCAAAGCTAGAAGCATCCACACCTTTGTAAAGTCCTGCCGCTTTTTTGATAACATCATACGCCATAACCGAACAGTGCATTTTTTGAGGCGGAACAGCCGGAATCTCTGGGCTGTCACGAAGAGCAAACTCAACATCAATGTTTGTGATTTTTACAGCCTGATCTACAGTCTTGCCGATACAGAGTTCAGTCATAACATCGGAGCTTGCAATTGCAGTTCCGCATCCAAAACTTTTAAATTTTGAGTTTACAATTGTGTCTGTTTTCGGGTCAATCTCCCAGTACAAACGCACTGCATCCCCACAACTCTCTGCCCCAAAATCGGCAACGATAAGTTTGTTTCCGCGAGACTCTGCATCTGCTTCAAAAATCTCGCCTTGATGTTGTGGGTTATTCATTAAAGTTGTTACTTTGTTAGAGTACGCATCCCATAATGAAGCCCCTAATAAATCATTTTTTGCCATAGTTTTAATCCTTTATTTTATGTTTATAAATTGTTTCAGTAATTAATGGTGAAGTTCGCATTCTTGAACTTCGCCGCCTTTTGTCGGTTTTTGAATTGCAAACGAGCTGGAAATTGCTCTTAGTCTTGCAACTGCACTCTTAAAATGAGTGATAGTATAGTCAATTTCAGCATCAGTCGTAAAACGGCTGAGACTCAAGCGAATACCTGTGTGTGCAAGCTCATTATCTGCACCGATTGCCAGCATAACAGTATTTGCTTCTAGTTCCTCACTCGCACATGCCGAGCCTGTTGAAGCGCCGATTTGCCCATTGTTTAAATCCCACAACATGCCTTCACCCTCAACCCCTCTAATCGAAATTAAGATTGTATTTGGTGTTCTGCTCTCTCTTGGGCCGACAACTAATGTATTGCTCAGTTCCAAAAGCGCATCTTCTAAACGGTCTCTTTTGGCGCGAATGGCTGTTATCTTCTCTTCCATGTTTGTCGTAGCAAGCTCTATGGCTTTGCCCATGCCGACAATATAGGGGACATTAAGTGTTCCGGAACGGCGACCGCCCATGTGTGCTCCGCCATGAAGAAGCGGAGTGAGTTTTTGCGAGTTTTTGATATACAAAGCGCCGATGCCTTTTGGTCCATGAAACTTATGTGCCGACATGCTAAGAAAATCTACATGTACTGCTTGCAGGTCAACAGGAATCTTGCCAACAGCTTGAACACCGTCTGAGTGAAACAAAACACCCTTCGCCTTACAAATTTCGCCAATCTCTTGAATAGGAAAAATCATGCCTGTTTCATTGTTCGCCCACATAATCGAAACTAAAGCAGTTTTTTCTGTGATAAAACTTTTAACCGTGTGCGCTTCAACGATTCCATTTTCATTGACCGGAAGGTAGGTGACTTTCACCCCTTCCTCTTCTAAAAACCTGCATGTAGCGAGGATTGAAGGGTGCTCTACCTCAGTGGTTACGATGTGATTTTTGTCGCCATTGACGATTAAATCTGTAAAAACTGATTTTAAAACCCAGTTATTTGATTCAGTCGCACATGAAGTGAAAACTATATCATCGTTATCACCGGCATTCAGTGCCGTATAAACTTGGTTTATCGCCTTATTTAGTGCAGGATGCGTGGCGGTGCCGAATTTATGAAGCGAGTTGGGATTGCCGTACATTTCACTGAAAAAGGGCATCATGACCTCCACAACTTGCGGATCAACCATTGTTGTAGCGTTATTATCTAAATAAACTTTCATTGTTTTACCTTAGTTTTTAAATAAGACAGATTTTGTCTGATTTGAGTTTTGATATGATAATGGCTTTGTTATTTGATAAAGCTTAAATGGAGCTGACCTATTATTTGATTTAAGGAATTAGGAAGGATTAGAGATATAATGTCAATAATAAAAGTGCAAATCAAAGGAAAAATATGTGTAATTTTAACAAACAAAGCGAAGAGACAAAGGCACTGATTCATCTATTTATGAAAAAAAGTGCAGAGACTATCGGTGGTGCTAACTTTCTTTTAGCACTCATAGAGGCTATGAAAAGCAAAAAACCAAATCCGCTTATGTTCTCGGCAAAGCAGATAGCTTCAGAGAACAGTATTATCAAATGGAATAAAGTGGTATTTAAAGATAAAGTAACTGTTTTAGAGGAGATATTATACTCTCACAAAAGCTCGGAAGAGCCTGATTTTAATATTCTGGCTAATGTGGGCGAGAAGAAGAAAAAAAGTATTATTAACATGGTGAGAGCTTTAGCACCCATAGAATTTGTAGTAACTCCGCAAAATCATAATGATGGCGGTGGCTTTAGTTTTAAAGTTTTTGAAACCATAGAAGATGATTTTGTAAAAATAAATCCTATCTTTGTTGCGATGTTTTTTTGCTCGGCAGAATTTACAAAAAAAGCTTTGAATTACGAAATAGTATAACTACTCTAAAAAGATGAGACCAAAAAGAGACCTCGTTTTGGTATCATAACTTTTCATTATTCAAAGCAGGGGTTTTTATGCGTTCATTGTCAGTCAGTAAAAAGCTAAATATCGCCATTATCGGGGTATCTTTAGCTTCCCTCGTTTCCTCATTTTTAGTTCTCTCTTGGTATGGGAAACAAATTACACAAGATGTATATCAAAGCACCGGTAAAGAACTTATAGAAAGTGCAAGCTATAAGATGGACTGCAAAGCCAGAATAGGAATAACAAACGCTATTTCTATCGCCAATGACAAAAGAATCAAAACTGCTCTGCAAACAGATGAAAGAAAATATGCAATAGAATCACTTAAAGATATTTCAATAAAAATGAAAGAGTATACGGAATTTCAAAATATAAAAGTTCAAATTCATACAAAAAACAATATCTCATTTTTAAGAAATTGGGAGGCAGAAAAATATGGAGACGATTTGAGTTCATTCAGAGCAACCGTCGTATCTGTAAATAAAACACTCATTCCTATTACATCTTTAGAAGTAGGAAGATCAGGTCTTAATTTAAGGTCAGTTATACCGATTATAGGGGACAATGAAGAGCATTTGGGGTCTTTAGAATTTATTCAAGGAGTGGACTCTGTTGCAAAAGATTTTGATAAAACGAGTGTAGGCTTTTTGCTTTTAATGGACGGAAAAATTAACGACATGAGGAGTGGAGGTGAAAAATTTTTATTTACTGAGGGTGATAAATTTCAAAGCTATATTATCTCTCAAAAGTTTATAAATAAAAATTTTTTAGGGGATGCGAAAAATCTTGATATGCAAAATCTCCTAAAAAATAGCTACACGCTGAGCTCAAAATATTTTTATACTTATATGAAAGTAAAAGATTTTCAAGATAAAGAGTTAGGAATTATACTTTTAGCAAAACCTCTTTCCGCTGTAAACAGTGTGATTGAGAAATCTCAAACCCTGATTTATCTAGCTCTTTTTGGCATCTTCATTATGGCGATAGGTATAACCTTTGTCATCATGCTGGCTGTAAAAAAGTTGGTTACAAATCCGCTTAAAATATTTGAAGAGGGACTTTCAAGCTTTTTCCTATTTTTGCAGGGTAAAAAAGATTATACAAACAACATTGAGATAAATACGGATGATGAGTTTGGACACATGGCAAACTCTTTAAAAGAGAATATTGCCGTGAGTGCAAAACTTCATGAAGAGATAAACGAGTTAAATACAAATTTAGAGGGCAAAGTCGAAGAGAAGACCAAAAAAATCGGTGCACTTTTAGATAATGCAGGTCAGGGATTTTTATCTTTTGGCTGTGATTTTATTGTTGATGGAGAACATTCTGCGGAGTGTAACAGATTTTTGGGTGAAAAAATAGCCGGCAAAAATATAGCTGAACTTCTCTTTTTGGACACAAACAAAAGAGAGTTCTTCAAAAATACCGTTTTAGATATTCATGATATGGGCAGTGATACAATCAAAAGCTCTCTTCTATCTCTGTTACCATGTGAGATTATTTTAAATAAAAGAGCTCTGAAGTTGGACTACAAGCTTCTTAGCGACAATAAATTAATGATGATTATTACAAATATATCAGCACAAAAGAAACTTGAAAACAAAATCAAAAAAGAGCAAGAGACTCTAAAAATGATAGTTGAAGTTGTGACGCAGAGCGATATCTTTTTTGATACAAAAAGAGATTATGAAAATTTTATAGCTACATGTATAAGCGGACTGGACAAAACAAAAACCTCACTTCACAATATAAATGAAATTTACAGAACAATTCATACATTTAAGGGTTCTTTTTCTCAGCTCTACATGAGTGACGTGGTTCGATTTTTACACTCTATTGAGGGTGAGTTATCTGCCATGATTAAAGAGAATAAACATACAAATGAGGAGCTGCTTTCGCTTTTAATAAAATTTGATTTCAAGTCCAACTTTGAAGAGGAACTGGATATCATCAAAAATATTTTGGGTGATGATTTTTTCAATTCTCATAGTTTTGTGAAGATAGACCTCTCGACCATCAAAACTCTTGAAGCAAAAATAAATAGTCTGTTTGAACAGACAAATCTGACAACGCAAGAGGCAAAAGAGATAATCAATCAAGTCGCAAGTTTCTCGAACCAAAGTTTATTGCAACTGCTAAAACAATATCCAACTTTAGTTGAGCAATTGGCTCAAAAACTGGAAAAGGATATTTACGAACTTAAAATTATCGGTGATGCTAATCTGCTTATTTCAGATGAGATAAAACCATTTGTTAAATCACTTATCCATGTCTTTAGAAACGCTGTTGATCACGGCATCGAAGACCCTGATACAAGGGATGAAAACGGTAAAGATTTACAGGGAACAATCTCTTGCAGTTTTAAAGAGATTGGTAATATTATCGAAATAATTATTTCAGATGACGGTGCGGGAATAGACAAAGAAGAGGTAAAAGCAAAAGCCTTAGAAAAAGGGCTTCTTTCAGAAGAGCAGATGAATACACTGAGCGATGATGAGATATATAATTTTATTTTTAGTGAGCAATTTTCTACAAAAGAAACTATTACCGATATTTCGGGGCGAGGTGTCGGGATGAATGCTGTTCAAGTAGAATTGGAAAAAATCGGCGGAACAATAAAAATAAACACTCAAGAGAATAGCGGAACAACATTTATCTTTACAATACCAACACAAAAAGGAGAAATATAATATGAAAGAAAAAAAAGCCGGCGAGATAGAATCAGAAATTTTGTTACCGATGCTAGAAAGAGCCATTAGCTTTTTAACGGATGACATGCAGATAAAAGTGACATCCAATAGCGCAGAAGTTTTTTGTCCAAATCAGGTAGAGCTCAAAAAAAATACTGCAATGATAGGCACAGGCGGAAGTATTCAAGTTATTATTACTATGAGTTATGATGATCAGCTGCTTGAAAAATTGGTAGAAGCATTTTTAGAAGGAGAGAAAGCGGATGAAGATGAATTGGATGAAATCAGGGAAAGCGTCTCTTCTGAAATTGTAAATACGGTAGTAGGAAATGCTTTGACAAATCCGCTAGATGGCACAATGCTGACAATAACACCGCCTATTTTAATATATGAAGCAAAATCTCTTTTTAAACATAAAAGCTCTAGAATTGCGGCCGCAATTGTAACCACAGAGTTCGGCGACATGCTTTTAACTGTTATCGGACCAAAAGAATCTTTTGCCAATGCATTAAACTTCAAGGAATTATAGAATGCTAAATGTTTTGATTGTTGATGATTCTCTAATCATTAGAAAGAATGTTAAAAAATATATTACCTCTCTCGGGCATAATGTTGTCGGCGAGGCTCAAAATGGTGCGCAGGCGATAGAAGCTTGCAAAAAACTCAAGCCAGATCTTATTACCATGGATATAACGATGCCGGACATGGATGGTATAACGGCTGTAAAAAATATAAGAGTGTTTGACAAAGATGTAAATGTTATTATGGTAACTTCGCATGGTCAGGAAGAGATGATTGTCTCTTCACTTAAAGCAGGTGCAAAAGGGTATATCTTAAAGCCTGTTAGTGAAGAAAAGCTTGCTAAATCCATTGGAACTATATTTAAAGAGTACAATAAAGAGGTGGGTGATTCTGATGATGACCTTATGGATGATTTGGATGACTAATAGAGCTGGCAAAGCTCTATATTAGGCTTATAAAAGAGCGTATTTTAGTTCACTGAATAATTAATAATTCTGTACTCAGCGGGGTTTAAATCTTCAATGCTGAAGGTTCCAAAATTGAGACGATGAAGCTTTAAAACTTTGTTTCCAACTGCTCCAAACATCCTTTTGACCTGATGGTACCTCCCTTCACAAATTTCAAGTCTTACGAGTGTTGGATTAAGTATCTCCATCTTGGCAGGCAGAAGCGGTTTCTTTTCCCCGTTCAACATAAGCGTACCGCTTAAAAATATCTCTGCCTCATCCCCTCTGAGTGGTTGTGCAAGAGTAGCCTCATATATTTTAAAAATTTCACTTTTTGGACTTGTAAGCTTGTGGTTTAACGCACCATTATCCGTAAGCAATATCGCACCTGTCGTGTCCATGTCAAGCCTGCCGATTGTAGAAATTTTTGAACTTCTCCTCTGCCATCTCTCTGGCAAAAGCGAGTAAATTAGCACTCCGGCATCTTCATGTGAACATATTACGCCGCTGGGTTTATTCATAAGAATAAGTAAACTTTCCGAGTCAAGTGGCTCATCTTCGACTGTAATATCGCTGTGATACGCTTTTTTTGTCGCATCATAAACCCGAACACCGCCAATAGAAACTCTAAATTTGTTTAAAAACTTTTTTGATTCGCTTCTCGTGCAGTAGCCTAAGCTGGAGAGGTGGGCATCGATTCTTTTGTAGCTATTTTGCATTTTTTTATTTATCTCTTTCAAGTCATTATTTTGAGAAATATTATCATTTTAAAATTATTTTACTCTTAACTCCAGAATGGTATAATTCCAGAATCAAAAATCAAAAAAACTCTGACACGCAAGTATCAAGCTTTGTAGCCTCCGCGGCTTTAGCAAAATAAAATTAAGGAATTTCACCTATGGGACAAACTATAACAGAAAAAATATTTTCCGAGCATGTCGGTAAAAAAGTGTATGCAGGTGAAATTATCCGCTCACACATCGACATGGTTATCGGAAACGATATTACAACACCTATCTCTATTTATGCATTTGAAGAGAGCGGTGCCACTGCGCTTGCAAATCCGGATGGTTTTTCTATCGTGTTGGATCATTTTATTCCCGCGAAAGATATAGCTTCTGCAAATCAAGCCAGAATCAGCCGTGATTTTGCTAAAAAGCATAGTCTCAAAAACTTTTTTGATGAAAAAGATATGGGAATAGAGCATGCACTTTTGCCGGAAAAAGGTCTTGTTGTTCCGGGGGATGTAATTATCGGTGCCGACAGCCACACATGTACACATGGAGCATTGGGAGCATTTTCTACTGGAATGGGTTCTACCGACTTGGCATTTGCCATGGTGACGGGTGGAAACTGGTTTAAAATTCCTGAATCTATCAAGGTTAATCTGAGTGGAAAGCCCGGTAAATATACAACCGGAAAAGATATCATCTTAGAGATTATCCGCATGATTGGCGTTGACGGGGCTCTTTATAAAACATTAGAATTCACCGGAAGCACGATAGAATATTTAACAATGGACGATAGATTTTCTATGTGCAACATGGCGATAGAGGCAGGTGCAAAAAGCGGAATAGTTGCTTACGATGAAACTACAAAAGAGTTTTTGAGTGATAAAAATTTGGCAAGAGAGCCAAAAATACACTACTCTGACACAGATGCAAAATATGAGACGGTGCTTGAAATTGATGTGGAAAAACTCGACCCTGTTATTGCTTACCCATTCTTGCCGTCCAATGGACATAGCGTTGTCCAGGCTCAAATCGACCATATAAAAATTGATCAGGCATTTATCGGAAGCTGTACAAATGGAAGATTGAGCGATTTGAAAGTTGCTGCAGAGATTCTTAAAGGAAAAAGAGTGCATCAGGATGTTCGCTTAATCGTTACTCCAGGCACACAGATGATTCTTAGAGAGGCAAACAAGCTTGGCTACATTGACATTATTGTAGATGCAGGCGGAGTGGTAAGTAATCCTACATGCGGAGCCTGTCTCGGAGGATATATGGGAATTTTAGGGGATAACGAAGTAGCAGTCTCTACTACAAACCGTAACTTTGTAGGTCGAATGGGAAGCAGAAGTTCTAAAGTTTATTTGGCAAATTCGGCTGTTGCGGCTATCTCTGCAATAACCGGATATATTACAGACCCTAGGAATTAGTTAATAATAATTAGCTAATTATTAGCTAGTTTTGCTAAAATTTCGAAAATATTTTAGATAAAGGAACAAAATGAAAAAATCAATCGTTTTATCAGCAGTTTTGCTTGGTACTTTGGCTATGGCATCTACACACGACTTCGAGATTAGTCCTGTTGCGGGGTATAACTTTTCGGAGGGTAATACTAATATAGAAAACCAAGCAGTATATGGCGCAGAGGTTCAATATAATGGTTTAAACTCTGTAATTAAACCTGAGCTTTCCGTACTTCAATCGAATGCAGCGAGTGAGAAGTTAGTTCCAAGTGTTACAAACAATGAGATATACCGCACAGCTTTAAACGGTGTGTATGAGTATAACAAAATAGGCATGTTTATTCCATCGACAAAAGCCGGACTTGGTTATGAGACTATGAGTAAGCACTACTCTGAAAATAAAGACGGTATCTTTTTTGACGCCGGTGCTAGCACAAAAGTTTCATTAACTGAAGCAGTAGCTTTAAAACTTGAAGCTGTTTACATGGCAAAACCAAATCATACAAGATGGGATAGTAATACAGCAGTATTAGCTGGTGTTACTATCGCCCTTGGCACTCAAGAAAAGGCTAAGCCAGTAGCGGCAACACCTGCTCCGGTAGTTGTTAAAGCTCCAGCACCTGCTCCGGTTGTTAAAAAAGTAGTTGAAGTAAAAGCTGAAAAAGTAAATTTACATATTAACTTTGAAACTGACTCTGCAAAAATTGCAAAAGAGTCAATTCCTCGTGTAGAAAAGTTTTCAACTTTCTTGAAAAATGCACCGGAGTATAAAGCAGAAATCATAGGTCATACAGATAGCACTGGTTCTGATGCTCATAATGATGCACTTTCTGCTAACCGCGCAACTGCAGTAAAAGAGATGATTATCAAAAACGGTGTTGCAGCTGATAGAGTTAGAGCAGTAGGCAAGGGTGAAAAAG
The DNA here is from genome assembly GCA_026390115.1 of Campylobacterales bacterium. GTDB lineage: Bacteria > Campylobacterota > Campylobacteria > Campylobacterales > Sulfurimonadaceae > Sulfurimonas. The sequence continues at coordinate 66,486 of JAPLGO010000038.1, forward strand.
AGCCTGTTGCTTCAAATAAAACTAAAGATGGTCGTGCAGCAAATAGAAGAATTGAAGCGCAGCTTATAGAGACTAAATAAAAGTTAAATGATAGAAACTCCTTGCGTCATCTTTGCAGGTGGCAAAAGTAGCAGAATGGGAGAAGATAAATCTCTTCTTCCTTTTGGTGACTTCGAAACTCTCACACAGTTCCAACTTTCCCGTCTTGGTAAAATTTTCAAAACAGTCTATATCTCATGTAAAAGCAAAGATAAATTTAATTTTGATGCAAATTTTATTGAAGATGCTTTAACTGACTCTGTTTTTGCTCCAACAGCAGGATTTGTTGCAATTTTCAAAGAGTTACAAGATGAGAGTTTTTTTGCACTGAGTGTTGATGCTCCCTTTATAAGCGAGAAGATAATCGTTAAACTTTTGGAAGAGGATACTAAAAATTTGAATGTTGATGCTTCAATCGCAACTTCATCTCATGGAATAGAACCTATGTGTGGAATCTATCACCGTTCGCTAGAGAGTGGATTTGTTAACATGTTAGAGACAAATAACCATAAACTTGGAATTTTGCTAAAAAATGCAAATACAATATTTGTTCATTTTGAAGATGTGCAGCCGTTTTTGAATGTAAACAGCCCTGATGAGTATAAAGAGGCATTAAAGCTTATTTAAAAAATTAAAATAGTAGAATTCACTTCCCAAATATTTTGGGGCATTAGCTCATCTGGGAGAGCGCTTCGCTGGCAGTGAAGAGGTGAGCGGTTCGAGCCCGCTATGCTCCACCACCTATTTTAGGTAGTTTCAAGCCCCTATCAATTTATCAGATTTATTAAGTGGGACTGTTGTGGGACAGCTCTTTTTAAATAAATCAATACTTGTGTCAATCTTTAAATGATTATCTTTGATAAAACCTGCATAGTTCTTCATAATCATTTGTGGTGAAGCATGTCTAACGATAGCGGCAATCTCCATAATTTTAAACTTTCCGCTATTTAACATAGCCGTTATAAAAGTATGTCTTGTGCTATAAAGTTTTCTATACTCTATTCCAGATTTTTCAATGAGTTGATGCCATCTTCCTTTGAAAAATGATGCATCTTTTATAAAACCATTATTTATATCAAAAAGATACAAAGATTTACTTATCTTCCTCTGACTTTCAATATACGGCTTTACAAGTTCAAATATTGGAATATCTCGAACACTCCCAAGCATTTTTGGCGAAGTAATACGACCATTTGAAATAGAGCGTTTAACGGTAATTCTATCTTCTAAAATATCACTATGCATTAAACCTAATATTTCACCAGTTCTCATGCCGGTATGCAGTGCTATTCCAAGATAGTTTTTAAACATGCCTTCTGACTTTTCAAGCAATAGTGAGACATCATCTTCTGAAAAAGGTTCAATAGATACCTTTTCTTCTCTCTTAAATCTAATACCAAAAGCTACATTTCTTTCAATAGCTTCATCATCTAGTGCAATATCGAGTGTACCTCTAATACAACCGAGGTACTCTTTTTTTGTACTATTTCGTAAATCGAGAGATGCCAGATATTCCTTGACTGCAAGAGTCCTAACTTCAGTAACAAACATATTTCCAAAGAACTTGTTTACTCTATTATAAAGAGTAACTCGATTGTGAAAACTTTTGTCATTTTCATGAAGTTTCACAAACTTTTCAAAATAATACGAAAACTTTTTATTGTCTGGTTTTCGTAAATCATTCATATAAATTTTTTTCATAAGCTCTGGAATAATCTCTTGTTCCAGCATCTTACGATTTGCCTTAGTATCATTAAGCCCTGTTGTTCTCTTAATTCTTCGTGAATCAATGTAATAATCAAGATATAAGATACCATTTCTTGGACGGATGGTTGCCATAGTTTTCCTTTTGGCAACCGCAGATAACATTGACATAATACAACCTTTTAATTTACATTTCAATCTGGTAAGATTTTATTTAAAATTTTATCTATCTCACTTGATGAAAAATTTGAGCCTCTCCACCATCTTTCAATAGCCTTAAAATCCCATCTGATAGTATTTGCTTGTTTTACATAATGCTCATTTATAATAAACTCGCCGCTCTGTATTCTTCTTTGAAAAAAGTCTCTGCTAACTTCATATATTTCACATATTGCGGATGTAGATTTGTATATATGCATATTCATAAAAATACCACCTAAAAAACATCATCTAAAAGACCACGACGAACTAACTCTGCATTTACAGCTTCATAAACTTCACTAATATCTTTATAAAGCTGAGAATCTATAGGCATACTCTCTAAATCACTATAAAGTCTTGCTTCATAGTTTTGCAGACCTTCATCTGAGTAGTTTTTCAGTTCATCTGTAATGGACGGCTCACTGTTTTGCCCTTGTGTGCTCTCTCTTTTGAGTTCTTTATAACTATCTCTTAGTGCAAACTCTTCTTTTGCGTTTTGCAGTAGTTCATAAAAGTAAAAAACTGTCGGGGAGTTGTCATGTAACAACAATCTCATAATTTGTCGTTTGATTGGTTTACGAGCATCTTCAAGAGAATATCTATAAGAGATTTTTTCTATCTTTTCAAGAGGAGTTTCAATCTGCATAAAATATTTGTTGTCGTAGTGAGTTGATATATATTCCCATATCGGAAGTATGTCAGCTCTCTTTCTGTTTGTAGAGTTTATCTGTTCCTCTGTCAGTGATGATGTATCTATGACTTTTATAAACTTACAGCCAAGCTCAAATAAGCTCTTAGAGCGACTTAATGCATCTTCGACTGTATCTATGTCGTAAAGTTTTAAAAACTCTCTGTGATACTCAAATTCTACATTAAAGATAGGTTTTCTGGTATCGAGATTATTTACTAAAAAGTAGTTGTGCATCAACTCTCTTTTTATCTCTGATGCAGTTTCTAGCTCTTTGAGTTTATTGTAGATTCTGAGTAAGAAAGGTTTTTTGCCTACATAGTACGTTTCAAGTTCATATCCAGTGGAACGCTCCGATATATTGGCAGAGTGGTTTTTCTTTTTAGAAAGTATCATCTCTTTTTTAAGATAGTTAAAATTATGTTGGATAAACATATTTACATCTATGCGAGTTACTGGAAAGTAGTTTGTGCTGAGTAATGAGCCTTTGAGCAGTTTGGTGTTAATGTTCCTTTATAGGTTTACTAATAACTTCTTCTATTAGTTTTAAAAATTGTATATATGAAACATAAAATTTCTTTAAAGTGTGCTTATTTTTCTTAGTTTCAGAATAAATTTGAAGAAAGCCTTTTGCGTAAGTATCGAGATAAAATTCTTCGTGCCTCTTTTCTTTTAATATTTTTGCATCATATATATAATTAGAATTGTATATTTTAGAATCATTTATATGAACATAGTAGATATTTTTATAATCTTCTTTAAGCTCAATTTCTAAATTTTTTAATATTTCTAAATTTTTCTTCTTTTGAGGGGTGTATTCACCATGCGAAAAAATTATAATAGGCTTGTTATATTTACTTATATCTTTTATAGTATTAGTATGAACAGACTTATAAGCTCCTTGTAATTCATGTGATTTAGCCGGAAGTATAAATAAGTTAACATCGTTTAATATATCATCAATGTCATTTAAGTTGGTATATCTACACAGGTCATAAATAGCTGATAAGCCTTTTTTTGGTTTCAAATTACTATTTTTTACCACTTTTGGAAATATTTGACAGTATTTGTATTCAGAACGTCCCATTGTGAAATCTGTTCTGTAATAACAATCAGCATCTAAATCTTTATAGAGACCAAGTGATGTTGTTGTTTTTCCAACACCACCTTTACGACTAAAAACAGCAATTTTATATTTTTTCGTTTCCTTGAAATGCTGATAATTTTTGAAACCATTTTTTTCTGCAACGATATCAAGTGCCTGCATATGTCTAATGTGGCTTGTTTTTTGAATAGTCTCTGCTTGCTTTGTAATTGTTTTTTTAGATAAAGTAGATATCATGTAAGTTCCTCAATATTTGAATTATTTGAATGTTATTGTTCTCGTTATAACAAAATAACCAAATCTTTGATTACACAATATATAAGCAGCATTGACAGATTTACCATACCTTATAAAGGTGAGAACGGTAGGAGAGCTGTAGTCCTTCTAAAAATGATAACTACTTAATAATTAATTTTACCTTAAATTAAAAACAATATTTTTTATTTTACTGTGCTAAAAAAATGATTTATTATGAAGATGTTGAAAGATTTTGATAGAGTTACAAAGTCCTTGTTTTAGGTCTTTTATATGTTAATTAAGAATTTCCAGTATTCGAAGCCACTAGATAAAAATTTGTATACATTGTATTTTATTTATCTATGTATTTGTAATAATTATATGTCGCTATTATGCAATCGAAAGCGGTTATCTGCGGTTGCACTATTTTAATAAAGCTCCCTATTTAGGGCTCTATAGAGTTTATTCAAGGGACTGGCAGTGAAGAGGTGAGCGGTTCGAGCCCGCTATGCTCCACCACAATATAGGGATTTTAAGCCTCTTTCAACTCTTTAACTTCAAAATCTCACTATTGTGCCCTTATTATTTGCTATCTATCCAAATACCCAAAGGAACTATGAACTTTTGCAAGAGCCAGCCGATAGCGATAAATGACAGTAGCCACATGAATAGTGCCAACCATGCAGGCAGAGAGTGAAATAAAGTATCATAACGTGCCATGAGCGGCCAATGCAGCAGATAAATTTCGTAAGAGTAAACCCCAAATACATAGAAAAATTTATTGTCTAATTTTTTCAGAGAAAAGACGATAATCAGCGCAAACATCACCAATAAATTACTGCTTTGATTAATAAAAGTATGACTGCTTATATGGAACTTTTCCACCAGCATTGAAAGAAAAGGCCAATCATTTGGCGTAGCATGTGAGACCATGTAAGCAGCAAGAAAGAGCATCGAGGCAATGATTGTATAGCGCAAGAGAGTTGATTCACTGCGAAACAACTTCAGTTTTTCTACAAAGTTCTTTTTATAACTCAAAAACCAAGCTAACAGCATACCAAGAGAAAAAGCAAAGGTATGCAAGCTGTGCAGCCAATTAGCTTGAAGATTAAAAGGATTAAGTATTGCAATAAAATTGGCAATAACGGCAAGAATAATTGCTGCTATCCAAGGTCGCCGTGCATTAAAGAACAATGGAAACAGTATATAAAATATCAAGATCCAAGTTATATACCAAAAAGGGGAGTTAACATCCGTGTCAGCATTGGCATTAGGAAACCAGCCAAGAGTAGATTGAGCCATATAGAACGGTGAATAATTGATATGGAGCAAACCTGCATCCGCAATAAAAAGCAGAAACAACACTATCCAAAAAGGAATGAATACTTTAATCAAGCGGCGTTTATAAAATTCTATGACAGATAATGTTTTTTTCATCATCCCTACTGTCAGCCCAAAGCCAGATATAAAAAGAAATAAATCTACTCCTGTTCCAGCCGCAATTGAAAGTGGATAAAGAAACTGACTATCACTCACTAGCATATATGCAATATGTGCAAAGACAATACTTAGTATGCCAAAGCCTTTTAGCTCCTGCGTCACTCTAATTGGAAACAGATCGCTATGCTCTGTTTTACGCAAGCTAAGAAAGAAAATTGTCAGCAAAATAAAAATTACAATAGCGGTGGATTGGGCAACATTTGTAATAGGGATGGTCATAGGTTGCAATCCTTTCTGTTATGTAAATTCGCGAATTATAGCTTTTTGTATCATAATTGTTGTAATCTTATTTTTATAAATCTACTAATTCATAAACTAAGTAAAACAGGTGATAAACTTTTGCGGTGCTAGATAACTATTTAACACCATTGGATATAATATAAAAATATTAACAGAGATGAGGATTCATGAACTTAACACATCTTGATGAGAAAGATAGACCGAAAATGGTAGATGTTTCTGACAAAATTCAGACGACAAGAGTTGCTGTTGCGAGTGGAATAATTGAGATGAGCAGAGATGCTTATGACGCAATTGTAACTGAGAAGACCAAGAAGGGTCCAGTGCTTCAAACAGCAGTTATAGCGGCGATAATGGGTGCTAAAAAGACAAGTGAGCTTATTCCCATGTGCCATCCATTAAATCTTAGTGGAATTAATTGTGATGTTGAGGAACTTCCAGCCCTTCCAGGATTTAAACTTATTTTGACTGCAAAACTAACGGGTCAAACCGGAGTAGAGATGGAAGCACTTACAGGAACAAGCATAGGTCTTTTGACAATTTACGATATGGTAAAAGCGATAGACAAGAGCATGATTATTAGAAATGTTCAACTTGAAACTAAATCAGGAGGCAAAAGTGGAGATTATCAACGATAGTGTTCAGAAACTCGAATTAACTTACCCATGTACTTGGTCTTATAAACTTATAGGTTATGAAAAAGAGACGATACAAAAGGCAATTCATGAGGTTATTTTGGGAAGGGAGCATAATTTAAACCATTCAAATGTCAGTAAAACAAATAAATATATTAGTATGAATCTTGATTTGCTTGTCCATAATGAAGATGATAGAAACTTTATTTATGAGGCTCTGAAAAGCCATCAATATATTAAAATGGTACTCTAAGGAGAGTAATATGGATTTAGAAAAATTACAGAGAGACTTGAAAAACTCGTATAAAAGAGACCTTCCAACTGTGAATGAAAGAGTTGAGGATATTGTAAAACACTTAGTGACAGAGTGGAATGTTGATGCAAATGCTCTCAATCTGCATGAAATAAAAACATTGGCAACTGCAATTTTGGACATCGAAACCAAAACTCTTCAGGATGAAGTTGAAATACTTTTAGCTAAGAAAGAGCAGATAGAGCGGAATCTTGACAGAAAATCTGAAGTACTCCAAGAGTTAAAATATCGCGTTTTTAACGCTATGGAGATGCAAGTAAATCCTGATGATACTCAAATCTTATCAAAACTGCATCAGGTCAAACTGCAATCCATTGATTTATTTGATTTACTTGGAGAAATGGTTGAATCTGCGATTATTACGGCTCTTGAAAAGGATACAGACGGTGATATAAAGGAAGCAACAGAGGAGATGATTAAGGAGTTAACTTTTGAAGCTATTAAAGAAGGTTCTCTTAATACAATTAGAATCAGAAAAATCCTTTCTACTATTTTGCAATCGGCAATAGATGTGGCAGAAGCGACTCCTACAAGAGCAGAGGAGATTCTAAATGCAACTCTTAAGGGAATGAGAAGCGGTCTTATTCGCTCCATTGATAGATTTAAAAAACGTCTTGCATACATGCCAATTGAAGCAAAACATATTTTAATTGAGGATTACGACACAATAATTGAGGATTTAAGCCAAACGGACATTCTCTTCTCACAAGTCATTCAAACGCAAGCCTCTCAGAGTTTATCCAGTACTGAAAAAATACTTTTAGAGATAAATAAAAATATGTCCTATGATCTTGAAGAATTAGTTCATATTTCAAAAGAAGCTGCTGAAATAATGAGAGAGAGATTCTCGGCTCTTGCTAAATCGGCTGTCAGAAAAGCTGATAATGCTCTAAAGTCTCAAACAGCGCAAGAGGCAAAAAGAATGGGCAAGCAGGCTTGGGGAATAGCAAAAACAGCTCTAGAGAGTGCTATAAAATCTGCAAAATCTGCGGCTGAGTCAAAAGATAAGTAGCAGTTTTGATATGCCAATTTTTATTATTGGCATGTCAAAAACATGTCACTTGCTAAAGTAAGAAAAACGCCAATTTCAATTTTCTAAACTGTTCACTTGGCTACAACATATCAATACTTTTTACAGTATTGATTGTATATGCTTTACGAAGACAATCGCAAATTCACATGCACTATGAATTGGCAATAGGTATAATTTTAAAATTCGCCCTTAGCGCCTAAGTCCATCATTTTATACATAGTTGACCTAACATGATTAGCTTTTTCTAACATTTCAGGAGGCAATGTATGTCCACCAAAAAGCATAAGTTCCATTGCCATTGTAACTAACCATCTATCTCCTTTATCATCTTCTACGATAAGAATTCTACAAGGCATAAATGCACCATATGCCACAGAATAATCAATAAATGTTTTTGCTATACCAGGACTACAGTAGTGAAGAATTCGAATATATCTCTGTCTTTTACCCTCATAGTCCTTTTCTTCTGCCATATGTGAATCACCAACTTGAAGCATGTTGGCATCAGTCGCTATACTCTTCATTGCTTCTACAACCGCTTCAGTAGAAACATCAGGATCTATTTTAACTTTTCTTATCATAGCTTCTGCAGAGTTGCCTGTAGTAAGAACACCATCAGCCATTTTCATATAAGCACCCATTGCCTGAGGGTCTAATTTTGAAGCTTGCTTTATCCTTGTGCCTAAGTCAAACTTTACAAATGCAAAAAGCATACCTACAATTACTACACCGCCAATAACAGCTAATATATTTCTTATTGGATTCATTTTTTTCCTTTTTTCTTTATTTTTTTTTATTTATCAAACATGTCTGAATACAGGGTATTAGCCCAAGCATAAATAGAATTTGCATTTGCAACTCCATCTTTTTTCCAGTCCTCACTACTGCTCGTAGATGCAAAATCAAATGTTTCATTTGTTTTGTTATAAGCATACTGAGTATAGATGTATATAGCTCTTTCAGGATTAATAGAAATAGCAGAAAAGCAAGTGGTTGTAGGTGGATACCATTTAATTTCTTCTGTTTTATTTATTTTTTGTGCAATTAATTGAGCTACGTGATGACCCTCAGAGTTTGAAGTATTCCCTGATTTAGAAAAGCCCATTGGTCTAGAATCTCCAGTCACATATATATTTTTTTCACCCTTTACTTCGTATGTTAAAGGATTTATATTTCCTTCTAGTTTATTTTGCCCATCTTTAGCAATACCAACTTTCTCTAAAATTTTAGCTCCTCTAACATGCGGATAAAATGCAGCTTCTTCGAAGTGAATATCTTCAAATTCAGTTTCAACTATTTTCTTTTCTAGGTCAATTTTCTTTATAGATGTGTTAGGGCGATAGTCAATATACTCGCTATAGAGTTCATCAAAAGCAGATTGAAAGCCTTTTTTCTTAATAGTTATAGCATTATTTTCATCTAATAATATAATTTTTGCTTTTATCCCCTTTTGTTTGAAATAATCTGCGATAACACAAGCTCTCTCATACGGTGCTGGAAGGCATCTATAATTCCCGCTTGGAACTGTCAGAATAAAGTTTCCACCTTTAAAGGTTAAAACCTTGTTTCTTAGACTAATATGTTCAGATCCAGGAATAAAACCAGCCGGATACTCTTGTCTTAGTCTAGTCTCAAAAGCTATATCATCTGTCCAACGTGAGTAGTCATAATCAATACCAGGTGCAAAAACCAGATAGTCAAAACTAATATCACCATCACTAGTATGTAAAAGGCGATTTTTTCTATCTAAACCAATAGCAGTTGCATGAAAGTATGTATAGTTATTCTCTCTTGCAGCCTGAAGATAATCATGCGTTAAATATTCTAATTTTATCTTATCTACAAGCCATAAGTTGCTCAGTGGACAAGAAATAAATTCATGTCTTTGCTCAACCAAAATTACATCAGCATTCGGAGCAAATATTTTTGTATATTTCGCAATTGATAATCCAGACCATCCACCACCAACAACAACAACTCTAGGACCTTTTGCATCTGCGATTGGCGCACTGTTGATTGATTTAGTTTTAGGTGTTTGATTTGGTTTCAGCTTTTCCGCTTCACTATATCCACTTACTGCAGTTGTTGCGAGAAATAGACCTGAAAGTTGTAAAGCCTTTCTTCTTGATATAGCCATTGGGACTTCCTCTATTTATATTACTCTGTTACTTCTTTTACTACTTTTATCATAAGTTCTTGTGCATCTTCGAGTACTTTTATAGATGGTTTGTCTTCAATTGCTAAAGAGCTAATCCAGTTATATACAGATGGATATGCCATATTTACAACTGAAGAACCTTTTTCTTTATACATGTAGAAAGTACAAGGAGCAAATGCACCAGCTTCAGGATGGTTTTTTGCTACTTCAAATATAACTGGAAGTTTACAAATAGAGTATGCATCAAAAAAATCATATTTGTCGTATCCAGCTTCTTTAAACCCATTTCCAAGTTTATTGTATCCAGCTATAACAAATCCAACAGTTTCAAGTGAACCCTCTAGCTCGGTCTGAAGACCCTCTAACTTATCTTGAATAGCATCACCTTGAGCTTCCATCTCTGTAGTAAAGGTTGTTGCTAATTCACCCTTAGCTTCTAATGGCTTATATGCTATTTTTTCAAAATGACCATTTGGAAGAGCTTTTGCAAGAGTATCAATAACAAGTTTGCTGTACTCCTTCATATGCTTATTTTCTGCAGATATGCCAGTGATTTTTGCCATACCATCTATAGATAGGGATGAAATTGAGATATTATTTGAATCTTTGTTCATATATATTGACATACTTAAAGGTGCAAATAGTGCAGCTTTAGGAGATTCTTTAACTAGTGCTAATACTAAGTCTTTTTTATAAAGAGTAAAAAGATGGTACATCCTATGATTTGTTTTTTGAAACTTTGATTCAAAGGCTTTATTCATATCATTGTTTCCAGAAATAGTAAACCCTGCATCCGCAAAAGTTTTTTCTATTGTTGCGCCTGTTACGTTACCTTTAGCATTATCAGTAGTGTATATCTGAATATCTTGCGCTGCACTCGCAGTAACTCCAGCCGCAAGCAAGAGGGTCGCAATCAAACCTTTTATAATCGACTTCATTTCTTTTCCTTTTTTGATTTTACGAAACTATTGCTATTCATTTAAAAGATAAACTAAATCATTTTTTTTAATAGTTGCACCATTAATTACCTTTGCAAAAATTCCCCTACCATCTTCAAGTATTTTTGGTAATTTTGCATCTACCTTAGCAAGACTTTCGCAAAGCGTGCAATTTTGACTAATCTCTAATACAAGTTCACCTATCATAACTTTTGCGCCTGGTTTTAAATGATATGGATTGTAATCTATTAGTATATTCTCACCCAATGAGCTATATGGTGCATCTATACCATGCTTCTTAGCCAACCAATAACTATCTTGCGAAGTCATCAAAACTGATCTTTGTAAGTTTTTATTGTAATATTTATCTTTCATAACACCCTTATTATCAAGAGCTAACTCTGCTGTGCTTATTCTGCCGTCATTTGTAGAATAAAACAGTTCTAAAACTTTTCCAACTAGTAACATATAAACCCTTAGTTATTTGAACTCTTCTATACCCATTTCTTGATATGAGTGACTATCTATATAGCTCAGAATCTTGAAATATTTATCTTCATCTTGATATCCAGGCTGTGAATATACTATTTCTTTTTTGTTGTTCATAAATATAGTGCTGGGGTAAAAATCATAACCTAAATATTTTGCAAAGTCTCGTCTGCTTCCCTCAAAGTTCTTAAAACTAACCTTTCCGGTATCTGCAATATTAATATCTACAAAAACAAAGTCTTTTTTTATTTTAAATGCTATTCTTTCATTTTGTAATGTGAAATCTATCATTCTTTCACAGTATCCACAATTTGGCTTGTGCAGAAAAATCAACACATGCTTATGTGATTTTTCTGCTTCGCTAAAAAGTGTATCAACTTTAATATCTTCAGCACTAATAATACTGAAAATAAAAACCAATAAGATAAAAACTTTAATCATATTAACTTTATAGAGTGTAATTCTTACTTCTCATCATCATCGCCACTATACATTTCTAGCTCTTCATAAGCTCTAAATACATTTTGCGCACTAAGAGTGTAATATAAATCTTTATCTCTAAACTCTTCTAGAGTAACAGTTTTTGTAATATCATCTGCTTTGACACCATCTTCAACAGCTTGTAAAACTCTTTTTTTAGTTAAATCAAAATATTGAATAGATTCATCAGCAGCTGTTTTATCTGTAACAAAACCGTGACCTGGTACCAAATGATTCCAATCTCTAGATTTTATCGCCTTAAGTGCCTCAATCTGACCGATAACTATGCCATCTCTATTTGAGGTAACTCTTCCATTCATAACTACATCAGCAACTAAAACGACTTTATCATCTGGTAAATATAGGAACCAATCATCTTCAGAGTGTGCGTATCCAACATGAACATATTCTAGATTTACACCAGAGACAGTAAATTTTGTTGTCTCTTTAAATGATTTATCAACAGGAACAAGTTCTGTTCCTCTAATAGCATCTTGATACAAGGTTTTAACCATTCTTGTTTGGTCACCCTTGTGATAGTTCACATTTATAGATGGTGTGCCTATAATTTCAGCACCATGAACTTGTTTATAGTAGTTGTTTCCTAACCAGTGATCATCATGCTCATGACTTACTATAACCGTCTTAACAGGAAGATTTGCAATTTTACTCATTGCAGCATATGCCTGTTTTGCAAAATTATAGGATGGACCACTATCCCATGCTATCCAACTATCATCACCTTTAATGTAACAACTATTCGACATATCTCCAGCATTTTCTTTTGTCGGCATTTCTAATGTGCCAAAGAAACACCAAACTCTATCACTTACTTTTACTGGCTTTAAGTTATAATTCCAGTCTGGAGCCGCGCTTTCGCGTGGTTCCACCCATTCATTAATAATAAAGTTATCATCAGCATCAAGTTTATGTGGATCTGTAATTGTAACACTTTTATTAAATATGAACGGCATCGACAAAACAAATGCCAATATTGAGAATAAAAGAATTAATTTAATTTTCATAAGAATCCTTATTTAACTACTTCTGTCTCAGTCTCTGTTTTTCCACCGTTATCTGTTGTAGTTATTTCTAATTTATCGCCTGCCTTGCCTTTATACGAAAACTTAAAAAGAGGGTTTTCAGCCATAAATCCACTTGTTGTTACTTCAAATACCACATTTCCATTGTTTTTTGCAACAATTTGAGTAATAAACTCCGATGCTATTTTCTTTTTTTCTGCTTCTTCTTTATCTGCCATCAAGCTTGTAAACATTGCTTTTACACCTACAACGCCATCTTTTTCTTTTGCTTTAATTTTCATATTTGCCATTTTATTGCCTTTTATTTTATTTTATTTTATTTTATTTGTGTTGTATTATGATTGGTGATGATAAATCAACCACCACATCCGCCAATAGAAACATCTATTTCTTTAAATGTTGTATATAATACACCATCTCTTCCTTTAGCTACGATTGTTACTACTGCTGTTTTTCTCAATTTAATTCTAAATTCGTAATCAATGATTGCATCTTTTGGAATTGTAAACACAGCTGTTGTACTTCTTGGGTTTGCATCTTGGAAGATTGCAATAGACTCAAGATCTAAATCACTTTGAATTGTAAGTGGGATTGATCCGCCGTTTTCTGCAAGTTTTGGTGCTGTAAACTTGATTTTATCAGTTTCTTTCAATCCAGCTGTACCAAACATCTCTTTGATTGCTTCAGGAACATGCTCTGCAGCGAATGCTTTTGGTGAAGTAGCTCTAAAGTCTACCGCTTTTAACTCTGTTACCGGAGCAATAAGTGCAGCTGCTGCTGCAATACTTACGCCTAAAAATTTTCTTCTATCCATTTTATTTTCCTTTTTGTTTAATGTTTTTTCTTACTTGAGTCTATCATAAATTCAACTATCATTTGAACTTCACTGTTTGTAAAGTTTTCATAGCCACCTTTAGGAGGCATTCCGCCCACACCATCTATTGCGTTATGCACAACATTGTCAAAACCTTTTTGTGTAACTTTGTTCCATGCCTCTACGTCTCCAACAACTGGAGCACCCATTTTGTCACTTCCATGGCAAAGTTTACAAGAATCATTATACATTTTTTCAGCTTTTGATTCAAGTTTATTTTCCACTTCAGGTGGTAAATCTCTAGCCATAGAGTATGGAGGTACAACATCTGTAATTTCATTATCTATTTTCATTACAGTAGGCTCATTTCCTTTACTGCTTAAATCTTTACAATCTTTCATGCAGCGTGTACCTGCGCCAATATTTTTAGCACGATCAGAGAAAAATTTTCTTACATTCTCTACTCCATTCGGACCATCTATATTTGGATAAAAACCATTTTCATTAGGCATTTTTATCTTCATTAATTTTTCTCTATTTAATACAGAGTCATCATCCATTTCTTGACCATCAATAAGGATATTGTCTTGTTTTAATAAATATGCAGTAATTGCATAAATATCATTATTTGTTAAGCTTTTTGGATGTGCATATGGCATAGCATCTCTAATATACCAAATAAGTGTAGTAGCCTTTGGCCAGTATGTACCAATAGTTCTTTTTGGAGCTTCCATTCCTGGTTCTATTCTTTGATTAGTAAGAGTTTTAATCACTCCATTTGGTAATTTCTCTTGATTCCCACCTGTTAATGTTGGGTAACCCTTACCACCAGCACCGAACTCACCATGACAAGAAGAACATTGTTTTTCATAAAGCTCATCACCTTCTGAAACTGAACCTTCACCATCCGGCAAACCAGTACCATCCGGCATTATATCAACATCCCAAGCTTTTAATTCATTAGCAGTTGGAACTCGACCAAAATTCACACCTTTAGTACTCTGTTCATTATAACGATAAGCAGTGTAAGTACCATCTTTTCTTGGATATATAACACCGCCGTCAACGGCTCCCATCTTAGAAATATATTTTCCAGGAAGAGCATTTGTGTCGCTTCCTCCATAAAGAAGAGTTGAGCTTAACACCAAAGCAACACTAGTTGTAATTAACTTAAATAGATCTAACTTGAACATTATTCACCTCCCCTTTTTTAGTAACTTCCCAAGTACAAATTGAGTTTCTGTGATAAACGCCCTCAACACCCATAACCTCTTTTTCTTGATTTACTGTTGGCTGTACATTTTTACTATCATCAACTGCGCGACTTTGAAGTAATAATGGCTTTCCTGTAAATTTATGCATATAAGAGAACCTAGTCCAAGATTTTGGAAGGACTAAACCTTTTAGATTTGCTTCAACCCAATTCTTTCCGCCATCTAAACTGATATCAACATTTGTAATCGTTCCATGTCCACTCCATGCTAAACCTTCAATTTCAACTAACTCCCCTCCTGTTAGATCAGTCCAAGGTCTTTCAGGACAAGGCGATGTAATAATAGAGTTTACTTCGAGCGCATAAAAGTGTTGTATAGCTCTTCCACTTGCCGTTAATGCAGTATATTTAGAAGTTTCTTCTTTTGCGTACCATGGTTTGTCACTGAATTCTAATCTTTTTAGCCATTTAACACAAAGATTTGCTTCCCAACCTGGAAGCATTAAACGAACTGGATAACCTTGCTCTGGACGAAGAGCTTCACCATTTTGTCCCCAAACTATCATAGCATCATCTAGAACTTTTTCAACAGGAACACTTCTCCCCATCTCAGAACCATCACTACCTTCTGCCAGCATCCATTTAGCTGTTGGTTTAAGACCTAGCTCATCTAGAATAGTTTTCAGACGAACTCCCGTCCACTCTGAAGCACTCATCATTCCTTTTAAAAATTGTAAAGAGTTGAATTGTGGACCTTTCCACTCGCCAGCTCCATTTGAAGGACATTCTAAAAAGTGAATTCTACTTTCGCTTGGGTATCTTTTCAATTGTTCCAAAGTAAGAACAATTGGCTTGTCCACTAGCCCATGAATCATTAGTCTATACTTGTTTGGATCAATTTGAGCTATGCCATTATGTGTTCGAGTAAAATGCAAACCATTAGGAGTGATTATTCCTTTAAGCTCATGTAATGGCGTCATAGATACCGCAGCATGCATATCTCCAGCAGATGACATAAGACTTGATGTTCTTCTTACAACATTGTGCTCATATTTTGATGGTAACCCATAAGGATGTTCATTTAGTTCATTTCCTAAAGTAGTTCCCCATTGTGTATGGTGTATGATATTTTCATCATCTGCGAATAATGAGCTTGGCGACATAATAGCCGCGGCGGCAACAGCACTCACAGATGCAGTTTTCTTAAAAAATTCTCTTCTGCTAAGAGAGTTTAATTCTTCAGTTTTGAATGTTTTATCCACATCTTCTCCTTTGTAATTTACTTGTTTTTTTTTCAATATTTTAACTTTGGATATTTTTATCACAAAGTTGGCACGAAAAGAATTATACACTTTTTAAAATAAATTTTATGTGCTGTTTTAAATAATAAGGTAATAAATAAATATATTAAGAGATTCAGGACAAATGTGTTACTTATCGGTACATATATTTTATAATTTAAGCTAAATTTATAGTATTATTTAGCAACTTAAATGATGTTACAATAAAAAAGTGCTTAATGAGATTTTGAGAACTAAAATAATCATTTTTAACTTAATGAAAATAGTGGACACATAAATAATCATTTTTTTTGAACACAATAGCTGTTTGTCAAACATATTTAACTTTAAACTTTTACTAACTTATAGCAGTTTCTTCATAAGTTAAATACTATATTTAGTCAATAGTATATGAGTGTTATTATATGAATGTAAAATTCATTATTATTTGCACTTTATTTCTTTGTGAATAGCGCACAAAAACTTAGTAAATTTAGTAGCTATTCTTAAAGTTTTGCACAAGTTTAATGAGTTTTTTTCTCAAATATACCTATTATAAAATCTATAGTTTTTCTAAGAATTAAAATTGCACAATAGATGACAAAAGAGTACAAAAAGGGATGAAAAAAATTTTCTTTTTCATACATATTGTGAAGTCTTAATAATGGATTGTTCAACAAGTCGTTGTGCATTATTAGAGCCAATGCCAATAGTGTAAATAAATAATAAAGAACCTCTTTTTTTATTGTAAGTTTAAATTTTTCTACCATTTAGTTTTCCTTTTCGTTTTTCTTGTAGGGTTATCTTATATTTTTTGATTATTCAATTGATGGGGTTTAGTAGTACGTTGAGATTAAAATTTTAGGGCAAAATAACAAGTGCTTTGCTTAGTGCCCATAACAATGTTTGAAAATAAACTTTTATTTAGACGTTTTCGAATTACTATCTTTAGTATCACCTTCTTTCAACTCGATTATAAGTTCTCGTCGCTTAATTAGAAGGCGTTCTAAAATCTGTTCACCAACTTCTTCTCTGTCTTGCCAATTTGCTTCATGAAAAATATCAAAAAGCTTTTTGAAATATTCATAATGAATATCGCCACTTGTGACTTTAAAAAAATAAAATCTTAAAAAAAGAATATCATCAATTACGCTAATTGCTATTTTTTTGCCTATGCTTTGAGGGTATACATTTTCTTTTATCCAAGTTATAAAAAATTCAGACTCTTGGAACCAGTTGTATAAATATAAATCTTTATCTTTTAAAAGATTGTAGGTCAGTATTTGTTCGTCGTTCAGCTCTAAAAGATATACATTGTCATCTTGTTCAAATTTATCAAGAGTCTCATCATAGATAACAAACTCAAATTTTACTTGCATATAAAATCCTGAATATAAAATTTTTTTGTTTAAAATTTTCTAAAGAAACATTTTTGCTATACAAAAAGTGATTCTCTTTTTTTGTGAAAGAATAAAAACGCGAGAGAAAGAAAAGGAAATTTTTCCTTCTCTTATTAATTATGCTCGACCAGAGAGCATACCGTACATTGTCATAGGTTTAAGAGCATATACTTTCATCAACCAAAATACCCATCTTTCAACTAGTGGATCAAGTGGGAATGAAGGTGTTGGCTTAACAGTCCAATCAAACTCAGCTAACATAACAGTGCCAATACTCGTTATCAATGGACAAACTGTGTAACCAGCATATTTAGATGGCATTTTTTTCCCTTCCATTTTAGCTATCAAGTTATCTACAAGAACCTTATATTGTTTTCTTACAGAACCACCTGTTTTACCCATTGGTACTTGAGCAATATCACCAATAGCAAATATATTTGCAAATTTGATATGTTGAAGAGTCTCTTTATTTACCGGTATCCAGCCACCAGCTGAACCTATATCAGACTCCGCAATTTCTCTTGGAGCTATTTGTGGAGGAGTGATATGTAAAAAATCATAAGGAACTCTTAGTTTTTCATGTTTGCCAATAACTTCAAAATCTCTCATCATTGGATCCCATCTACCTTTTTCTTGCCATTTAGAATCAAAAACAGCAATTTTATTCTCGAGCTCCACTTCTACCAGATTATGTCTATAATGCCATTTAAAACCTTCTCTTTTAAATTGTTCTAAAATAGCGTCATGGTATTCTGGAATACCAAACATTAGTCCACCATTTGGATAGTATGTAAGTTCGGCATTTTCTCTCGCACCAGCTTCTTTAAGTCTAGAATTTGTAAGATAAACAATCTTTTTAGGAGCTCCACCACATTTAACAGGGGTATCAGGATCCGTAAATACAAATTGAGTTTTTTTGCCAGATTTCGCCTGAGCTACATACTTTTGCATTTGCTCCCAAGTTTTAGTAGCGCCTTCGGCAGTATATATTGAGCATACGCCACTGTCGCCTAAAACTTTAAGAAGTTTTGAATTGTCTCCAGAAGAATAAGCTCTGCCAGCTGCTTCTAAGCCTTTGATTCTCTCAAAATCAAGCTGTAAGCCAGTTGCTACAATCAAATAGTCATAAGAAACTACTTCTCCACTAGCCGTAGTTACTTTGTTGTTATTAGGATCAAATCCTATTACTTTGTCCTTAATAAGTTTTACACCACTTGGAACAAAGTCATCTCTTTTATAAGCAATATCACTTTCTTTCCAGATACCGCCAGCGACCAAAGTTTGCCCTGGCTGGTAAGACACCGATAAAGCTTGAGGCTCAATAACGGTAATATCAGGGTTTGCAAGATTAAGTGTTAATCTTGCAGCAGTTGACATGCCTGCAAGCCCACCACCAACAATTACAATTTTACCTTTAGCAGTAGAAACAGCTGGAGCTGCTTCAGTAGATGCTTCAGCGCTAGAAGCACCGCCCATTATAAGACTTGCACCAGAAATACCCGCCAACTTCATAGCATCTCTTCTACTGAGGCCTTTTGAAGATAAATCCTTGTCCATCTCTGCTAACATTTTATTAATATATTTATAATCCATGCTTATCCTTTTTTACTTAATTAACTTACAATATTCAAGTGTACACTATCGTAAAATATTTAATTTCAGACTTAAATAAAAGTATTTAAAAATAAAAAAACTAAATAGATAGCGATTATACACATCTTTTACGAATGGCACAACTTTAAACTCAAATAAGCTCATACCAAAATTCTGCTTATTTACACTACTTCTTTATGTGCTTAATAAGCCTAAAAGAACATAAACTTTCTTTTTTTCATCAATATAAAATGGTATAGTGTAGCCTTGATTTTCTATATCTTTTATATTTTCATCATTAAAATAAATTGATTGTTTATATTTTTTAATCTTAGTTTGCATATTAACTATAACGGTATCAAGATACAACTCAAAACTTTTTGCATTAGATGCATTATCTTTTTCTAAAAGTTTTAAAATTTCTTTTAGCTGCTTTTTGTAGAGATTTGAAGCAAGAATGCTCATTCCTGGATAATAAGGTGAAAATTCGACCTTAGAACCAAGATAGTTTTCTAATTCTTTGTGTAATCTTATATTCTGTATGTTTTCCATGAGCAATGCTACTCTTTTTCTTTGTTTTGTACTTCTTGCACTAATGGATTTCCGTAAATTTTATCCACTTTTTGTGAGAATGCGTCTATTTCATAAATAGCATCTTCATAAAACTCTACTTTTTCATCGGTGCTTTCAGATTCTCCAGCAGTTACAGAGGCTTTTTTTAGCGTCTTTAGTATTGTGTACGATTTAAAAGGCATACCATAATTATAAACTAACTCTCCACCCATTTTTCCCTGAGCAAAAGTAGTTGCTGTTGCTGCAAAAAGTAAAATTACCGCAAGTGCTTCAAGTCCAAATTTTTTCATTTTACAACCAATTATTTTTAAAAGAGCAATTACACCCATCGCTATTGCAAGATAAAGCCCGAGGGTCTTATGTTCAATTAGCTCATGTTGTCCTTGTTCACTTAAAAAATCATAAATTTGTGGACCTGCCTCATTACCCGTGTACCAAATTCCAATCATTGCAAGTGCTGCAAAAAGTGTTGCTCGTGATGAAATTTTTGACATCCCCTCATCTTTTCTAAAAAGGTATATAAATCCGAAAACTGAGGCAACAATTGGCAAAACCATTGCAAAGTGGACTGTGGCTGGATGTAACATCATAATAAATCCTTCTGTGTTATAAATTTGCCAAATTATAACATTCAATTCAAAAAAATTATTTAAATATATTTGAGTGCTTGAAAATTCATCATATAAAAATCTTTTTTAGGTTTTATTTAGCTTAAATAGTAAGTAATTTTTAGTAATTGCAAGTGTGTCGGGTGTATCGAATGCATGTAAGTTGTTTGCTTTAAAAGCCTATACATAGCCTTTCTATTTAATAGAATAAGCAAAATATATTTATAAATTCAATGTTTTTTTACCTGTCTTAATTGCATTGGTGCCATACTAAGTTATAAAGTAACATGTTGTGCAAAATTAACGAAAAGAAAGATATTTTTTTAGTTAATTAAAGATTTTGTGATTATAATAATAGATAAATTTAATTATTTGAGGTTTTGGAATGAAAAAGATTATTCTTTCTGCATTAGTAGCGAGTGTTACTTTAATTGCAGCAGACAGTGCAGCAGTATATAAATCAGGTTTGCTGTTGCCGGCAAATGGTGCAGCAATTTATAAAAAAAATTGTGCGTTATGCCATGGTGAAAAAGGTGAAAAAATTGCTTTTGAAGGGTCTATTGCAATTGCTGGTATGGATAAAGTTAAACATGCAAAAGAGTTAAAAGACTATAGATACGGAAGTATTAACAAATATGGTTATGGTGCTCAGATGAAAGGAAAGCTAGTTGACCTTTCTTGGGATGAAATTGATGCTGTTGCTGAATATGTTCAAGGCTTAAAATAATTTAAGTATATGCTAATGGGAGAAATCCTATCACGCAAGAACTTCAAGCTTCTGCTGATATAATTTATATTAAGCAGAGCGGAAGTTAAATTCCATCCACTCTAAGAAGTTTTACTTTTCCAACCATAAGTTCTACAGTCATATATGCTCTTTTAAAAACGCTCTCTTGACGATACTCTAAATTGTGTTTTCTACAAATCTCTTTTACAATTGGTTGCATTTTTTGATATTGAGAAAGTGGCAGATTTGGAAAAAGGTGATGTTCTACTTGGTAGTTTAACCAGCCATGTGTAAAATCAATAAGATCAGAACCTGTATTGTAGTTTACACTTCCCATAATCTGTCTTAGATAAAACTCACCTTGACTTTTATGAGGCTCATTAAACATGTAGATATCTTCGGCGGAGTGATTTGGCACTATCACTAAAAAAGAGTGAAGATTTGCTATGTATTCAGCTATTAAAATGATAATAAAAGCATTAAAAACAGCATTCATTCCAAGAGGGAAAAATAGAAAAGGGATGAGAATAAATTTGACAAGAGTGTACGGCATGTAGTAGTTTTTCCATAGCTCAAAACCATTTTTGCTAAAAGGACTCCAAGCATAGTCAGATACCTCGGCTTCTTTTCTCTTTCGTCTCTCTTTATTTTCTAAAATTCTCAGTGTGTTTGGGGCATAGTAAGTAAATTTCCAGGTTCCTGCAAATGCGTAGATAAAGATATATCTTAACCACATTGGCATGCTGGATTGAATCAGCCACTGGAGGTTATTTTCAACATTATCTGGGTCATCAACTTCGCCCAAATGGTAATGATGCATGATGTTATGTTCATACTCCCAAGCTTCAGGTTTTATCCAATCAAGCCAATGAAAATATCTGTTTATTCCTCTTGAATAGCCACCTTTTGTATATTTGAGAGGGATATTAGGAACTTTGTCATATGCTCCATGTAAAATTGGATGTGTTGTATTTGCCCATCTTGAAACATTTCCGACACCAATAAGAGTAGCTGCCAAAATTGCAATACCCCAAAAACCAAAGGATGATATTCCATATTGCGATATTTCTAAATAATTAATTAAAAGTATTAGTAAAAAGCCAACAATCGTTGAGCCTCTTCCCCATCTCTCTAACTTGAGCAAATGTTGAAAATCTTCTTCAGTTGGTGAACCGATGGTTTCTTTTATTTTTTCTATATCTATTTGAAGTTGTTCTTTATCAATATCTTCATATTTAGCATATTTTTGCATCAAATTTTATCCTTTGTTTGAAAATCAGAGATATGAATTATATATGATTTAACTTAAGAATTAACAAATACAGAATTGATTAAGTTTTGAAAGAGTATTTATTAATGCAATATAAATATCAATTTAGATAAAATGCCCAACTTTAAAAATATAATAAATTGCTGGAGATTTGTATGGATGCTGCTAAATATATTTGGATGAATGGCGAGTTTAAGGGATGGTTCGATGCCCAAACACATGTTTTGTCACACACGCTTCATTATGGAAATGGCGTAATTGAAGGAACTAAGGCTTATAAAACTGCGAAAGGGTATGCTATTTTTCGCCTCAATGATCATACCGTGAGACTTAAAGAGTCTGCAAAAATGACTCTCATGGATATTCCATACAGCATTGAAGAGCTAAATACTGCTCAAATTGAACTCATCAGAAAAAATGAGTTTCAAGGAGATAATGTATATCTTCGTCCTCTGGCATTTTTAGGCTATGGAGTTATGGGTGTTTATCATAAAGGTGCTCCTGTTGAAACTGTTGTAGCCGCATGGGAGTGGGGTGCTTATCTCGGTGAAGAGGGTATGAAAAAAGGTATAAAACTTAAAATAGCTTCAATGACACGCCCAGCAAATACTTCAAATATGGGTAAGGCAAAAGCAACTGCAAATTATTTAAATTCTCAAATGGCAAAATTTGAAGCGATTGACTGCGGATATGATGAAGCGCTTCTTTTAGACGACCAAGGATATGTGGCAGAAGCAAGCGGTGCAAGTTTTTTTATGGTTAAAAACGGAAAACTTATAACGCCTCCAAATGATAATTCACTCGAATCAATTACGCAAAAAACAGTTATTGAGATGGCTGAAAATCTTGGGATAGTGGTTGAACGCCGCCGTATTACGAGAGAAGAGGTTTACATCGCAGATGAAGCATTTTTAACAGGAACTGCAGCTGAAATTACACCTGTTCGTATCGTGGATGCAAGAGAAATCGGTTGTGGTTCTCGTGGTGCAATGACAGAAAAATTGCAAACACTTTACTTTGATATAGTGTTTGGACGCAATAAAGAGTATGAACATTACCTCACTTATGTCAACTAGAGTTCGTAACAAAAAATAGCATAGAAACAAAGGAAAATTATGGCGTCGGACATGAATGATTATTTTAACAAGAAGAAAAGTGAAGAAACTGGATCTGAAAAAAAATCTAGCGGCGGTTCTAGCGGTGGTGGCGGAGGTGTCCCACAAATGCCAAAAATAGATTTAAATCTTGGTGGAGCGAAAGCCGGCATAGTTTATTTTGTTATTGCATTAATGGTGCTTCTTGCTTTATCTAAACCTTTTACAATCATTGAAGAGGGAGAGAGAGGAATTTTAAGTACAAATGGTAAATATCAAGATCAAGCACTTCTTCCGGGGCTTCATTTTATTATGCCGGTTATTCAAAAAGTGTATGTTGTAGATACAAAAGTGCGCATTATCAACTATGCAGCTCAAACGGAGCTTGGCACGAGCACAGCGGCAGGCATAGCTGTAAAACCGGCAATTACTGTTCTTGATAAAAGAGGTCTTCCTGTTTCAATTGAACTTACAGTTCAGTACAGACTTAACTCTCAGTTTGCAGCACAAACTATTTCAAACTGGGGCTTTAGCTGGGAAGATAAAATCATCAATCCTGTTGTGAGAGACGTTGTTCGTAATGTTGTCGGCAAGTACGATGCAGAGTCTCTTCCTCAACAGCGAAATACAATTGCAGTCGCTATTGAAGCGGGAGTGAGAGATAGCGTTGCTGGGCTTGCAAATACACCTGCAGAGCTTCAATCAGTGCAACTACGAGAGATACTGTTGCCTCAAAAAGTGAAAGAGCAGATTGAAAGCGTTCAAATAGCAAAACAACAGGTTCAAAAAGCAGAACAGGAAGTTGAAAAAGCAAAACAAGAAGCATTTCAAAGAGCTGCAGAAGCTGAAGGTATGGCTCAAAAAGCTAGAATTGAAGCACAGGGTATTGCAGATGCAGTTACGATTGAAGCGGATGCAAAATCAAAAGCGAATTACTTGATTGCAAAATCACTTACATCCGAGTTGCTACAGCTTGAGCAGATGAAGGTACAGGGACAGTTTAACGATGCTCTTAGAGAAAACAAAGATGCTAAAATTTTTCTGACTCCTGGTGGTTCAACACCAAATATTTGGGTTGACATGAAAGATGCTAAACAAAGAACTTCTATAGACCATAAGTAAAAAACATGCAAAAAATAATAGATAAAATAGACTGGCAAAAGTGTGAGCTTTTACCGGTAATAGTTCAAGATATTCAAACCAATGAAGTTCTTATGATGGCTTACATGGATAAAGAAGCTCTTGAACTCTCTCTCTCAACAAAAATAGCACACTACTTTTCCCGCTCAAAACAGCGCATCTGGAAGAAGGGTGAGAGTAGCGGGCACACACAAGAAATTCTCTCTTTTCACATCGATTGCGACAATGATACACTTCTTATTAAAGTAACGCAAAATGGCGTTGCTTGTCACACAGGTAGGCACTCATGCTTTTTTACAGAACTTGAGAGCGGCGAAATAAACTCTGAAGCTCTGATAAATTCTGAAGCCATGTACGGAGTAATAGACACACTCTATCATACGATTCAAGAGAGAAAAAATGCCGACCCTGACTCTTCATGGACAGCAAAACTCTTTGCAAAAGGTGACAATACAATTTTGAAAAAAGTTGTAGAAGAAGCCGGAGAGTTTACATTCGCTTTCAAAGATAATGATGAGAAAGAGATGATTTATGAGGCAGCAGATTTAACCTATCACATGCTTGTAGCACTCGCGAGTAAAAATATATCACCTGACAGAGTTAAACAAGAGCTTTCACGAAGGTTTAACATGAGCGGTATAGCGGAAAAGGATGCCAGAAAATCATGATGAAAGAGAAAATTGTTGCTTTTATACATGAGTTGATTATTTATGATTATATTCTTTTTGGTAGCTCTTTTATACTTTTTATACTTTTTATTACTCTTGCAATTGTTGTGCGAAAAAGAGTCGGCTTCTCTCTATTTTTAGTATTATTTTCTTTTATCCTGTTATTGGCATTGCCGAGTCTCGGATATGTGAAAATGCATGCGTACCTTTTCAAAAACAATATCCAAGTGATATCTGAAAAAAAACTTGTTTTTACTGAGGCTATTGTAGTTAAAGGCACTCTTACTAATGAGTCGAAATTCGATTTTAAGACATGTCGTATTACTGCAAAAGTTTGTAAAGCTACGGGGAACGGATATAAAGATTTCATATTTACATTTAAGCCAATCATGAAGATGTCAATTCTTGAAGAAGACCTGAAAATTGGAGAGACAAGAGAGTTTAAAATAATTGTTGAACCTTTTACGTATGCTAATGACTATAATGTTTCTGTCATGGCTGACTGTAATGCCTTCCATTAATCTTACCAACATTCCGATTATACTTTTCTCAGAAAATCATTTAAAATAAACAATTAATTTTGAACTAGAACTTCGCTTGATAAATGTATTCTCAGGCAACGAGTTAAGAAATTTACTCGGCACTCTTTAGTTTGTCATACAACTCTATACAGGCTTCAACATCTTTTCTGTTTGGAACTCTTCTAATTGAAAGGTATATTGCTTCGCCTTTGGCGTTTATCTTTCTAAGAGCTGTGGCATGCACCCAGTAGTACCCGCCATCTTTTCGCTGATTTTTTACTATGCCTATCCAAAATCCCTTTGATTGTAAATCATCCCATAGCCCTTTAAAAGCAATTTTAGGCATATCACTATGTCTGACGATGTTGTGAGGCTCTCCTATAAGCTCTTCAATTTTATAGCCGGCCATCTCGCAAAAAAGATCATTCGCATAAGTGATAAGACCTTTAGAGTCTGTTTCACTCAATATATATTTGTCTGCAGGAAAAAACCACTCCGCTGTTTTTGCGTCTTTATATATTTCAGATGACATCACTACTCCTTAATTATAATATTTGCTAACGCCATTCATGTTTGAACCCATGTTTAAAAGTAGCATGTCTGCTATAACCAAAGCGGACATAGCTTCGCAAACGATAGTTCCTCGAATTGCTACACATGGGTCATGTCTGCCTTTTAATGAAAAATCAACCTCTTCATTCGCGCATGTGACAGTTTTTTGCTCTTTAAAAATGGACGGGGTCGGCTTAAAATATATGTTTATTATTATATCATCGCCATTACTTATTCCGCCTAAAATTCCGCCGGAATGATTAGTTACAAATCCATTGACTCTTATCTCATCATTATTCTCTGAGCCATACATGGAAGCACTTAAAATGCCATCGCCGATTTCAACAGCTTTCACTGCATTTATGCCCATCATGGCATCCGCTAATACAGCGTCAAGTTTGTAGTAAAGCGGCTGACCCAGACCAACAGGAGCACCTTTTATGAGAACTCTTGAAACGCCGCCCACTGAGTCGTGAGAGTTTTTAGCAGTCAAAATCGCCTCTTTTTGAGCTTCTTGTTTATCTGCATCAAGAGCATATATTATGCTGCTCTTAGCATGGGAGTAGTCGAATTGTTCAGATTTTATTCCATGCACTTCGCTGATTCCGCTAAAAATTTCAATGTTCAGAGTTTTTAGCATGAGCTTTGCAATTGCTCCTGCTGCAACTCTGGCGGCAGTTTCTCTTGCAGATGAGCGACCTCCACCGCGATAATCTCTTATTCCGTACTTGTGAAAATAGGTAAAATCTGCATGCCCAGGACGAAAAATATCTTTTATGTTTGAATAATCTTTTGATTTTTGATTTGTATTGTAAATTATCATAGCTATCGGTGTACCAGTGCTTTGACCCTCAAAAACACCGCTGAGTATCTCTACGACATCCTCCTCTTTTCTGGTAGTTTCAAACTCACTTTTACCGGGTTTTCTACGGTCTAATTCGCTTTGTATGTACGCTTCATCTATAAAAAGTCCAGCTGGAACTCCATCTACAATGCAGCCAATTGCTTTGCCATGAGATTCTCCAAAAGTACTGAATCTTAACTTTTGTCCAAAACTATTCACTATTTTTCCTTCTTAAGCATCTCAAGAGCCATTTGCGCTGCTTCTTGCTGTGCTATTTTTTTACTCTTTCCGCTCGCTCTTGCATACTCTTTACCTTCAATCACAACTGCCAGTTCAAACTCTTTTTTATGATCCGGTCCGCGGCTTGCAATAACATTATATTCTGGCGTTATGCCGAATCTTGCCTGTGTAAGCTCCTGAAGCGTTGTTTTGTAGTCTCTAAATAAAGAGTCCAGAGAAATGTCATCATAATTTTTTTCCAATAAATCAATTGCTATTTTGTTTACAGCTTCAAGACCAGATTCAAGATAAATAGCTCCCATTATCGCTTCAAAAGCATTTGACAAAAGTGATGCTTTATCCCTTCCTCCATTGTTCTCTTCGGCATTAGAGAGAAAAATGTATTCACCCAGATTTATTGACCTAGCCAGTTTGTCAAAGCCTGCCTCATTTACAATAGAGGCTCTTATTTTTGAGAGCTTTCCTTCATCTGATTTTGAAAACTTTTTAAAAAGATACTCTCCGACAATAAGGTCTAAAACCGCATCGCCTAAGAATTCTAATCGCTCATTATCGTAGGGCTGTTTGAAACTTTTATGTGTTAGCGCTTCGATAATGAGCTTTTTATCTTTAAAACTATAATTTAGAATCTCTTCTAAAACTTCTATATTACTATCCATTTTTTCCTCTTTTTTCCTCTTTAATTTTTTCTGCCGCATCACGTGCGAGTTTGTCGCATCGTTCATTCTCTACATGTCCGTTATGCCCTCTCACCCAGATACCGTTTACTTTGTGCGTAACTGAAACCTCTATGTATAATTTCCATAAATCAGGGTTTTTAACTTTTGCAAAATCTCTTTTTATCCACGCGCTAAGCCACTCATTTATTCCCTTGATCACATAAGAAGAGTCAGAGATAATATCTACAATGCAGGGCTCTTTTAAAGCTTTTAATCCCTCAATTACCCCCAACAACTCCATTCTGTTGTTCGTTGTGTGCGCTTCAGAGCCTACAATTATTTTCTCATTTGCACCGAATTTTAAAATTGTTCCGAATCCACCTGGACCTGGGTTTCCTAGTGCACTTCCGTCACTGAAAAGAGTTATTTTCTTCACTGAAATCCCTATAATAGTTTTTGCTCAAAATGAGTTCAATCTCTTGTGTATTTATGGAGTGACAACTGCTGCATCTATTAAATGCGAAAGGATAAACCTGCTTGCAGCCATTGCAAATATACTCAAAACTGAGTGTTGCACAACACTCTTTTTTTAGATTAATCAAAACATCAAACTCAAAAATGGAACTTTTTGTTGCAAAATCGACATCCCCTCTGGCGGTGTACAACTCGCTTAAATAGCCATTTTGACGAATTATATCCAAATCTAAATCTTGTTTCTTAAGTCTCCATAGCACATCGCTTATCAGGTGGGCATTTGCACTATTGAAATTTTCCCATGCAAGCTTAGGATTTACTCTAAAAAGATAGTCATAAACCAGATAGGTAAGCTGGTATGAATGTTTATAAATATCAAGAAGGTTATCTGCTTTATATCGGATTGTTGTATTTGCATCATTTATTATTGCCAACGATTTCAGATATGCACTGTCGCTGAGAATATCTTTTTTTAGCTCATCCAGAGAGTCTAAAACCTCTAATGCCGATTTATAATCCTTCATGTACTCATAGACTAAAAGCAGATAGGTGAGAGCCTGTGGTGTTCGCGGACTATTTTTTAAGATTTCTAAAAAAATATTTTTGGCTCTTTCTAAAAATCCTGCTCTGAAATAGGTTCGTCCAAGCAAGAACATTGTCTCTTTGGAATTCGTTTTATCTCCAATTTTTAACATCTCGTTATAAATATCTATGCTCTTCTCATAATCTCCATTCTTGGAGTACGAGTGGGCTAGAAGAAGCCAAGATTTTTCTGGCAGTTCACCCTTTGTTATCAGCCCTTTTAACTCTTGCTGTGAGGGAAGAGAGCGAAACTGTTTTAAGAAGGTATCAAGATGTCTATAATCCTCTTTTCGCTTGTATCTTCCCCACCAGTAGGAGAAAAATGTGACTACAAAAATGAGAGCAAAAAAAATGATAATTGAAAAGAGCGGATCACGAAATTCTATAAAAAAAGTATTCAAAATGTTACTCGTAAACGACTATTCCGTAGTCGTTTTTTAGATTATAAAATGTTGAGTTTGCCGTTATCTCTAAATCTTTTATCTTGCCAAGTTGAATTATGGAGTTTTTTCCGACTCTTATGCCGTTTTCTATAAAAAATTTTTTAATATTTACGAACTTCACATCCTCTACAAATTTATACTCAAACTCTTTATAAAGTCTCATCTTCTCATACGAAAATACATGCTCATTCACATGAAGTCTATCTGAGGCATATTTGATTGGAAGATGCCCAGAGAGATCTGTTAGTGAGTTCTCAACAAACGCATACTTCTCAGGGAGAGTCTCTTTTTGAATAAAAATATATTTGTTGTTCAGCTTCAAATTCGGTGTATTTTTCCAATATCGGTAGACCGGATTTGAAACACCGAGCTTTGAAGAGACTTCTCTCCAGAGCCAAAATGAGTTCAATGTGTTTGGAAGGTAAGACATCTATTTTGGCTCCTTTTGCGAGATTTTGACAGTAACTAATAAAGAATTGTATAATTTTTTTATTAATAGTCTTATTAAGTGTTTAAGCGGAGCTTGTCGTATCCTTAAAAATTTAAAGATATGTTGTGATACAATCAATCCATGGATTTAAACAGCATTGGTGATGAAATTGATAATTTTGATAATCTTTTTTTTGAGGAGATTGGGCTAATTCTTGAAGAAGAAGTGGAATTTATAGAGGCGAACAATTTGATTCAACCCAAAGATAACTTTATCTTTCTTCTTGAGTATTTGAATACCGTAACAAATCATTTCAAAAATTTGGACCATACAATAATGGAAGGAACATTTAAAAAATTACATGCGGATGTTAATTTTTTATATAGTATATATCTGAAAAAAAAGAAACAGTCTTCTGATATTGAGGGAGTATTTCAAAATAAATTTTTTAAAGAATCTCCTAGCTGCACTCTCTTGTCCGCAGAGATAGTAAAGTACGAGAATATGCCAAACATCTCTATCCAAGACAAAGAAGAGTACGAAAGGTTAGTTAAAATGTACAAAAACCTTCAATCTGTTTATTTTGAAAATTTCAAAACAATTTTTACTGAAGATAGAAAATATTTTTTGAGCTCTCTGCAAAGAGTAATAAATACTAAAACATATTATCTGGATAAATTTCTTTGGATTGAAGCTGCCAACTCTAAAATTATAATGAGCAAGCTAAGTGATGTAAAAATAGCGCTCAATAGTCATATAGACTCAAAAAGTTATATCAAGCATAGATTGCAAAATATGATGCTGGACTCAAAAGATTATCCTTATCTACAAAAATGTTTAAAGGTTTACAAGTGAATTACTCAATAAATGATATAGCAAATTTCTTAGAGGTAACTAGGATTGTTAAGGAGCAGCCTAACAGTAAAAGCTTAGATAAACTTCTGAGTGTTCAGGACAAAATTTCTATTTTTAAAAATATTGACCCATTAGAGTTAAAAGCGATAGTCTCCGATTTGAAATTTGTAAAGTATAAATTTAAAGACTATGTAGTTAAGCAAAATGATGAGAGTCTTGAAGTTTTTTTTATTATAAACGGTGAGTGTCATGTATTTCGTGATAAAAACAAGATAGGAGTTCTTAAACCTGGGGCAGTCTTCGGTGAAGCAGGAGTCATCTTTAAAACAAAAAGAAATGCGAGCGTAGTTTGTGCATCCGAAGAAGCCACTATGCTCTCTTTTTGTATAGATGAAGAGAACATAGAATTTTGTGCTCCGGCTTTAGCTATCTTTTATAAGAACTTAGCATCTCAAATAAATGATAAACTGGAAAGCCTTAATCAATCATTCGCTGCTAAAACGTAGCTACAACAAATTTAGTAACTAAAAATCCACCTACAATCAGCCAAATAAACATTGCACCTCCGGTATAAAGCGGTGCTAAACCCAAACCTTTGAACTTAGCAAAAATAGTACCCATACCTAGTGCCGTCATGGCCATAGTTAGTAAAAATGTATCTATCTCATTTATCACAGAGACTATATTCTGTGGAACTAAACCAAGTGAATTAAAACCTGCCATACCGATAAAATATACTGCAAACCAAGGAATAACAAGTTTAACCGCACTTCCGGCACCGCCACTCTTTTTAGCGGCATATGAAAGATAAAGACCCAGAACAATCAGCATAGGAGCTATCATAATAACTCTTGTCATCTTGACGATAACAGCCGAGTTCGCCATCTCTTGCGGAGCACCTAAAATAGAGGCAGGAACAGCTACAACCTGAGCAACTTCATGGATAGTTCCACCTACATAGATACCAAATACTTCAGGCGTCATGTGTAAAAATCCAACAGCAGGTTCAATAATAGATGCGTATAAAACCGGATACAAAAACATTGAAATAGTTCCAAAAAGAACAACCATTGAGACAGCAACCGCAGTTTTATGTCCTTCTGCCTTTAAAACAGGCTCCGTTGCAAGAACAGCGGCTGCACCGCAAACAGCTGCACCTGCGGCGGTAAGCATAGATGTGTCTCTATCCATTTTGAATGCTTTTACGCCAAGGTAGGTGCCAAGTAAAAAAGTTGTACTTAGCATGATGAGAGAAACCATGAATCCGTCAATCCCTACATCTGCAATCTGCTGAAAAGTTATACGAAATCCATAAAAAACAATAGCAAATCTTAATATTTTTTTACCGGAGAAAGTTATACCAGTTCCCCACGCACTTGGAATATGGTTATGAAGTGTATTTGCATAGAAAATACCCATAACGATACCGATAACAAGCGGTGAAATACCTAATGATTTTACAAACTGTATATCTGCTATCATTGTGGCTGCCGCTGCAAAAATGGCTACAAAGAGTATACCGCTCATTGTACCCTTGCGATTTTGTGCTGAAAATGCCATTTAAATCCTTTAATTTTAAAAAAAGCAATTATATCAAAACTTATTTTACTTCTACTTGCAACTTTGTTTTAACTAATTTGTCTTTATTTTCTTCTGCTTTTATGGCATCAAGAACTTTTACCCTCAAAGGGTTTATCCCATGTCTCTCAATCAAATAAGATTGAATTGCGGCAGCTCTTTTTTTTGCCAAAATTACCATCTCCTCTTCTGTCGCTTCCTGAAACTTCA
Source organism: Campylobacterales bacterium (assembly GCA_026390115.1). Lineage (GTDB taxonomy): Bacteria > Campylobacterota > Campylobacteria > Campylobacterales > Sulfurimonadaceae > Sulfurimonas. The sequence goes on from JAPLGO010000038.1 coordinate 99,057, forward strand.
CACACTCTTCAAATACGGCGCTTGTATAAACTCTGTCAAACTCTTCACCCTTGTATTTTTTACTTAGTTCATCTTTTATAATATTGAGTTTGTTGTCGTTTGAAAATTCTCTGTAAATATCCTCAAGCAGACCCGCACTTGCCATGTTTGAATTGTTTCCTATATTTTTGGCTCCGCTTTTTCTGAGTACCATGGCAGAGAGCTTCTCTTTCTGCAGAGCTCTTTTATCGATTCTTATATCGTAGCTTCCACTAAGTGCTATAGAAATTTTTACTCTTTTCGCCAAAAGTTTTGCAAGATTGTCAAGTTTTTCCTGTTCAGGCGGCAAAATTTTTGTAGAGCCTCCTTCGAATTCCACATACTCCATTTTATCGCCTTCAATTCCCATAATTGAACCTAATATACTTAATGGCGAACGTACAGTTTTTATAATTAAGTTGCCGAATGTTTTCCACAAAAGAGCCTTGTACTCAAAATCAGGCGCATCCACATTTCCCTTTACGGGCATATTGATATCTATTATTTTATCGTTATCTTCAAGCAGTGCTATTACAAATTCAAGAGGAATAGAGCTTTGATTTGTCTCTTTTATTTTGCTTCCCAGTTTTATGTCTTTAATTACTATTTTATTTTCGCCTTGCATTTCTGAGTTCAAGATGTCATACTCTAAATCAAGGAAAAGCTTTCCTTTATCTATTTTATACCCTGCCAAAGAGGCGCTGTAGCCACTCATGGCTTCAAGATTTAAGTTCTTAAAATTTAAATCCAAATCCGCATATGCTTTTGGATTTCCGCTGTTTATACTTCCTTTGAGCTTTGCAGAGCCATATCTGTCAACTTCGCCCGACATATCAATATAACTTGTATCATTGGGAACATTTGAGACACCGTATATTGCGCCGTTGAGGTCATGTATATTTGTTTTAAACTTTACAGGCAGTGAGAGATCAGAAAAATCGGCACTTCCGAGGGCAACATTTATCTGCATAATTTTTAGCGGGAAACTCTCTTTTGTCTCATTAACATCTGCCGGCTTTTTCATTAAAGAGGAGAGATTCATCTTTTTTTGATCATCAATAAGGGCATTGACATAAAATGAGTTTACATCTGCTTTCTCTACAAAAAGTTTGTTAGGAAGCATTTCATAGGTAAGCGGATTCAATTTAAGTTCACTGATAGTGAGTATCGGAGTCTTATCTCGGCTGTCGCTCACAAAAAGTTCTTCAAGAATGAGAGAACCGACTGCTTTTAAATTGGCATCCGTTGAAGATTCCGCATAAGTTGTATCTGTCTTTAGACTCAAATAGCCATCATCAATAGTCAAAAATGCCATCTCTTGAAGATAGGGAGTTAATTCTTTGAGCGAAACTTTTTTTAACTCTAAGAAGCCTTTTTGTTTGAGAGGAGCATAACTTAAACTTCCACCAGAGCTTAGCGTTCCACCGTTATTTACTCTTAGCGAAAGAGTATATTGAATCCTGTCCTCTTTTTTAGAACTTATATTATTTGCACTCAAACTTATTTTGTCAATGTCTGTTTTAGCGCTTGGTACAACTGTTTTATCATCAAAAGTCAACTCACTGTCGCTCAGTTGTGCATGTTTGAGTAAAAAAGTGTATTCACTCTTTTTTTCTGATTTTTCTGATTCACTTTTAAGATATTTGATCCAGTTGATTACTCCGTTTTTATCTCTCTCTAGGGTGGCATGGAGAGATCTTAAACTGACTTTTTCTATAGTGATCTCTTGCGCTATCGGTTTGATAAGTGTATTGTTGACATCAAAAGAGTCGAGGGTGAGGAGTGTTTTACTATTATTATCATGGATTGCGACACTCTTTAAAATAAACTCTTTTACAAGAAGCTCCAAACGAAGCAGAGCAACTGCATCTAAACTCAGAGTTGCCGATGGCAGAGAAAGAAGCGTGTCAGGTGACTTTACTTCAATACCCTGAATATTTAAATAAAAAGTAAAAGGGTTAAAAGAGAGAGTTTTTATCGTCATATTTGCAGTTGTTTCTTTGGTAACACTTTTAATAATTAGAGATTTTAAAACAAAAGATAAAGCTATAAAGCCTAAAAAAGTATAAACAGCCAATGAAAAAAGTATGATTTTAAAAGTTTTTTTAAGCATGATAAGCTCCAAGATATTAATTTTTGAGTTTATCTAGTTCTCTATTAAATGTTTATAAGTATCTGAGGCAAGCCCTAGCATAAGATAGGCTTTTATTTCGCAGATTTGACTATATCTGCTCTTGGGAATGTAAATGTTGATTCTCTGAAGACTACTATTTTTTCTTCATGTCCAACAGCATAAGCGCGAATTGTAATCGGAATAACAGTGTCTTTTCTCTCATCATCCACAAGCATTTCAGTTGCACTCAGAACAACAATTTTTTTCTTCTTAATCCCAGGAACAGCCGTAAAAACTTCCGTAGGTTTTGTTATAACTATCTTGCCCTCCATCCCTTTTGGAGGAATAACTTCAAAGAAATATTGTAAATTTTCATTTTCTGTATTTTGAAGTAAAAATTCATAGGCGTTGTCAACTCTCACTGTACCGTTTGACTCTTTTTCTACCGAATAGAGGCGGTTTTCTTTGTTGATATTTAGGAGCATGTGTTCTTTTTTACTTCCCATCATTCCAAGAATAATAGAAATAATTACTAAGAGAGCAGCATAAGCTAAAACTTTAGGGCGGAAATATTTTGTTTTGCCTTTTTGATCAATTGTCTCATAATCGCTCGACCAAGTAACGAGCGACTCTTTTCCGAGTTTACCCATAACGGCTGTACATGCATCCACACACTCAAGACAGTTGATGCACTCCAACTGAAAACCTTTTCGGATGTCGATGTGCGTTGGACAAACAGTAACACAACTCTCACATGCCGTACACTCAGCAGTTGGCATAAATGCCTGTAAATCTTTTTGTTTAGTGAACTGTTTTTCTTTGTGCTCATCGTAAATATTTCCGCCACGGTGCGTATTGTAGAGCGCCATAACTGTATGTTCATCGTAGAGAACAGACTGAACTCTTGAGTATGGGCAGACATAAATACAATAGTTCTCTTGTAAAAATATTATGTCATAGATTAAAAATAGGGCTGTTCCAATAAGTGTTCCAAATAGAGTCATATGTTCTGAAGGGTCTGTTAAATAGGCAAAAAAATCTTCAGGTGGAACAAAATACCATAATAAATCGGCACTGGAGATGAGTGCTAATAGTGTCCAGATTAGAACGGCGATAACTCTTTTAATTTTATTTTCTATCTTGCTCATGTCGGGCTCTTGCTGCTTGTTTTTTATTCGTTTGCGAAGACCTAAAATTTTTGTCTCAATCAAATCACGATAAATTACACGAAAAATTGTTTGAGGGCATATCCAACCACAAAAAACCCTTCCGCCCACAACCGTCATACCAAAGATACCTAAAAATATTATCATTAGCAAGAACGGCAACAAATAGAGCTCTTGCATGTCAAACTGAATAAATGCAAGGTGTAACTTTAGTTTATCAAAACTTAGTAGGAAGAAGTGATTTCCTTCTATTGTTATCCATGGCAATATTAGAGCAATAACAGTTACAATCGTAAAGAAATAATATCGCTTCATTCTCCACGCCGTTGGTATCTTTATACTTTTATCTTCACTCATTTTTTGTTCTCCTAAAGTAAATTAATCTGGACAGCTAATCGTATTGATTAGATTCTCTTCTGCATTTTCTAACGACTGAGGTAGTAAAGAACTGAAAGCTACCTGTTTAAGTTCTCGAGACTCTATATAATCTTTGAGTGAACTTCTGCTTTGACCTAGGATTCGTGCTATTTCACTCACGCTTTTTTTCTCTTTGATTAGCGAAATAATCTCATTTACATTTTTGTCAAATTTAGAGTTTGATTTGCTTCCCAGCGGTCGCCCGATGACTCTTTTTGACTCATTTTGCAATTTTTGACGAAGCTGGTCGATAAGCCCCAGTACAACCACCGCGTTGCTCTGCTCCGATATTATAACAGACTGCTTAATAAAATGGATTGAGAATCTCTTTTTTAAGAGACAGCTAAACATCTGGATAAGGTCTTCCATGTCTGTACTTAAAACCCACACATCATATATTAAAAGAGTAGCCCCCTCGTTACCTCTGAAATATTCGGTAACATTTTTGCGTTGCTCTAGGCGTTTATTTTGAGAAGTATGGTCTATAAACTCATTATCAATAACAATCCCTTTTGAGTGTGCATAAGAGTTTATAAGCTGCAACTGCTCACCTGCCGCATCAAAGTTTTTATCTGGACGAATATAAGTTACTACCATAATTAACGGTTAAACTCCTCTATATTTTTGATTTTCATCGTCATTGTACTGTTTTATGACGCTTAAAGTCAATAGTATTTATACTTTGTTCGTCATATAGAAATTGTTTGATTTAAGAATTAGAGAGAATAAGAGAGTTTCTACATGCCATGGCATGTAGAAATGGAATGAAATAAAAGAGAAGGTTACCAGCCGATTCCCATATGTACCATGTACCTTCTATCCGGTATATTAACACTGCCGGTTCCAATCTGCTCTTGGTAGGTTGCAAAGTTTAATTTTAAAACTGATAATTCTAAGTTAAGACCTGCTGTATAAGTGCTTTGGTACATACCAACATTGAGAGTAGTTGAAAAGAATGTTGAGTCAAATAAACCAAGTCCGGCACCTAGACGAACTCTTTTCATAAAATCTGACTCTGCATAATCACTATAGAGCACGCTGTTATTGATGCCGTTATAATTAAAGAGACGCACTTTGTTGGCATTAAACATGTCAACATAATCTACGGCCAATACGAGTTTCTCGAAGAGCGGAACTTCTGGGGAAACTGATGCCCCAATATTTACAGTAAGTGGCTGTCCTCCATAACTGCTAGACATTCCCATTGACCCTATGTTTAAAACACTTAAACCTACGGCTGGATGCCACAAGCTGTCTGTAAACGGATGGTAAGTAACACCCAAATCCACGCCGAATCCCGAAGATGTAGTTTCATATTTATCTTGAAACTGCTTTTGCAAGTCAATAGAATTATTTAGAAGTTCTGATATAGTCAAAGCCCCTTCATAAGATTTTTGTGAAATATATTTTAGCCCTACACCAACATCCACACGACCAATTTCTGTTTCATAGGGCTTTGCAGCACCGAGAACTAATCCGCCATACCCTCTTGACGTTGTTTGAAGTAATCCGCCACTGTCGCTGCCGTTGCCATGCGCCATCAAATTGACATCCGCTGCTGCTAGCAGACCAATACTCCATGCAAAATCGTCAGAATTTTTAGAGACAGAACTGTAATTATCAGCTCCCATGTGAAAGTTTTTGCCAGAATATTTTTGTAAAACTTTTGCCATATCTGAATCTTTTCCACTATTAGATGCATCATTGATATCACTTATAAGATTCGAGAAGTCAGAACTGCCTGAGAGTCCGATGCCCAGTAAATCTACAACATAACCATTCTCTTTATTAATAGTTGCAAGTCCTGCAGGATTTGAAAAAACAGATGTTGAGTAGGAACCAACCGCAACGTTCGCTCCACCCATCCCCATAATCCGCGGATCTTTGTAAAGATAAGCTTGCTCGGCATACATAGCCATTAGTGAAGTCGTTGCACCTAAAAGTGCCAATGATATTATTTTTTTCATTCTTTAATCCCCCTCTTAATTCTGGCTGTTGATATAGTTAACTATTTTTGTAATAGTTATTGTGCCGCTTGAACTGCCGGTTATCTCGGTTCTATATTTTTCTATGTCTGTAGCTATACTGCTATCTGTGCCACCCACGGCTGCTACTACAGAGTTAAAACTATCATTCAGAACATCAACTAAAACATTTGCCGCAGTCAACTCTGCAGTATTCGCACTTTTATTGACAGGACAAACATAGGCGCCTGCTGTTTTATTAGCGTCCACAGTGTTGATGTCATTTAATTTACAATAGCCATCTGTTAGAGCCGTTTGTTTTATATTTGTTCCGGCAAGAGGCTCTGTCATTAGATACTCAAACTCATGAGCGTTTACAATAGCTTGCAGAGGAGTATAAGTTCTATTTGTATCGGTAAAAGTTATCTTACTGCTTGTAGTAATTGTACATCCTGCCAATTGTACTCCGTTGTATGCATACTGCATAGCGCATGCGGAGGCTGTAAGCTGATTGTCATTAGCATTCGCTCCGAAATTTGTAACATCTCCTAAATAGCTTAGAGTTTTTGCGGCTTTCATACTGCTTGATAATCCAATGAAGAGACAGATGTCTTTTTGTGAATCTGTAATAGCTATTGGATTAGAACAGGCACCATCCACAACTAGCTTATAGTTATCTATGGCTTTGCCGAGGTCAGCAAGAGCTGTGTTACTGCTTTGAGTCTTTATTCTTTGTATAAAGTTTGCAAACCCGTCACCGCCATTAGCGTTACTGTTTGCAATAACGGCTGTTACATCGGCGAAACCGAGTCCTGCTTTTCCCATATATGCAGCTGCCAGTGATAAACGGTCCGCATTTGTAACGGCTCTACCTTCTAGTTTAGCTACTACGCCGGCGTAATTCCCACTATCCAACATATCCTGGGCACTTAAGCGAGACTCGCCTCCACTATCCCCACAACCGATTAACAGCATCGATGCTGTTAAAAGTGAAGCTACGAATGCTTTTTTTATCATGATTAACTCCTCTCATTTTTATATGAATGAGTTAAATTGTAGCGAAAAGATTTATAAAAATACAATTCCGTTTACAAGCCATGATATGAATCTATAGAAAGTAACTTTATTGCACATGTTTTATAAAAACAAATTCTAATAATTTAATGGTGTTCTTTAATCATATTATCCAGTGTTGTAAATAGCTCTTTAGAATTTTTCTCAGCCGTCTGAAATAGTTCTATTATTTTATTTGTATTTTCTATTGTTCCTAAGTTAATAAGAGATGGAAGCGCTTTCATGCTTTCATGTACAATTTTGTGAGATTCGTTAATCTTAGCATATGAAGCCGTTGCTGAATATACATCTTTTCCATCTCCTCTATACCACTTGCCGAATCTACACTCAGTATCAGCGGAACATGTATATTGTTTATTATTTTGAAAGATTGAGTCATATCCGGAGAGTTTGAATATAACATGATCTAGCTTTGCAAGATTTACAAATATCTCATGTGAGGTCTGGTTCATAGAGTTTTGAATTACACTTGAACTATCTATAAGAGAGTGTAGTGAACTGTTAAATGTTTCTAGTTTTTCTTGTGAGTCATCAATCTCTTTGCTCATATGCTCTGAGAACTCCTGTATAGCGGCGCTATTTTGTTTAAGAAGATTAATATTGATTTCTACTTCACTTGTGGCTTTTTGTATTCTCTCAGCCAGCTTTCTAACTTCATCGGCAACCACGGCAAAACCTCTTCCATGCTCACCCGCTCTCGCGGCTTCAATTGCCGCATTTAAAGCCAAAAGATTTGTTTGGTCTGATATATCTTTAATAAGGGAGATGACACTTGTTATTGCATTCACACTGTTATTTAACTGATCTGAATTTGTTTTGCTGTCATTCATCTGTTGTGAAATGATATTTAGAGAAGCACCGATATCTGTTGTAGATTTTGTAACGTCCAGCACGATTGATTCCGTTTGTGCGCTTTTTTCGTTTATGGTTTGAAGCGATTGCATATTGTCCGAAAGTCCATGTTGCGTAGAGGCAACACCTAGATTAACGCCTGTTGTAAGCAGCTCAGTAAGTGCTAAAGTTAATCTATTTTTTAAGAGTTGTCCAGCTCTCTCTTCAGAGTGTTTATTTGACTCTTTCAAATGCTCTTCTGCACTGTTAATCGCCTCATTTGCCACTTGAATAGTATGATTGACTGCATTCTGAATAGAAGATATCTCATCACTTCCGGTTTGTGTAATCTTCTGTGAAAAATCTTTAGAAGAAATTATCTCATCGAGTTCATGTCTAAGCAGTGAAATTCTTTTTATTAATCCATTTGCAACTAAAAAACCAAATGTGATTATGAAAAATAGTATTATAATATTTGCCGCAATATTGAGCATCATGTCTGACTGTGCACTATTCTTTAAGCTATTAACATCAGTTAAAACAGATTCGGAGAGATAGTCTTCAACCTTTTTCAGTAAGTTTATTTTTGCTGTTATAGTTTTAAACCAATACGCCGCATCAATCTCAAAGTTGCCATTCATGTGTGTCATAGCAATATCTCTCATTCGGTTCACTTCATCAATATCATTTCCAACAAGAGTGCTTTTATAAAAATCACCATTAGCTTTAGAGGTCAAGAATAAAAATCTACCCATAAATACATCTTGCTCGCTTATGAGTTTAATAAATTTCGGATAGAAACCATCAGGAAAAGAGTTCTTTGCAAATGTTCCCGTCATTACAGCTCTCTCAATTCCGGCTCTCTCTTTGGAGTATAAGAAGTTACTATACGCATTTAAAGAGGTACTCATCTCTTGATTTGTGCTCATTTTGGCTACGTAGGCGACGGCATCCAAAAAAGAGGCATTCATATTTGTATAATAAGCTACGGTATCCGGAACACTTATTTTTAAAGAGCTGATTTGCTCTCTTTTATCTTTTAATTGAGACAGCTGCTGCATTGCATCACCCATTCTCTCTTGCATCTCTTTTGGATATTTGCTGAAATTCATACTCTTGTAAAATAGTTCCATGTCCGTTTTTGTATCATCGGTATTTTTTCTTATATTGGCTAAATCATCAGCAAATTGCACCCCTTTTGAGCCAACAAAACCAGAAGAAGCACCCCTCTCTTTTTGGCTATTGTGAAGCATCGCACCGATTTTTGTTGATAAAATGGATACCTCTTTTATCGTTGAGAGTTCCTCAACCTTTTTATAGCTTTTGTATCCATTTAATCCAAGCAATATAAAAATTATAAGTACAGAAATAAACACCATAAACACCATTTTTACTCTTATAGAAACACTCTCTAACATCATAAACCCCTAAAGTTTTATTCAAAATTACGAAAGAATAATATAGCATAAAAAATTCTAAATTATATTGTGCAGTTTCCTATTTTTTAGTTCCTTTTTTAGCTATTAAGGTTCATAAGAGATGCTAGCCTCTTTTTATGCTCATTTTTGATAGAATAACCTTCCATAATTTAATAAAAGATTTTGAACAATGAGAACAAAAGAGTATATTTTAAATATAATAAAAAGTCGTCCGCTCATCATAGATGGTGCCATGGGAACACAGCTTCAGCAGCGGGACGATAAAATTCCGAGCACAGCGTGGGAGGGAAATGAGGGGTGTAATGAGCTTCTTAATGTTACATGTCCCGAGGTTTTGAGTGAGATTTTTCATGCGTATCTGACAGCGGGTGCCGACTTTATCACAACAAATACATTTGGCTCATTCTCTTGGGTGCTGGATGAATACCAAATCGGGCATCGTGCGTATGAATTGACAAAGGCAGGAGCGGAGCTAGTAAAACAAGAGTGTTTAAAGTTTAGCACACCTGAACATCCCCGTTTTGTTTTAGGATCTATCGGTCCTGGAACAAAACTTCCATCCCTTGGGCATATTCACTATGATGAGATGTTTGCTGGTTACACTGAGTTTTGTTTGGCGCTTATCGATGGCGGAGTGGATGTTTTTTTACTAGAGACATGTCAAGACCCGCTTCAAATTAAAGCTGCTCTGCATGCCTGCGCTGAGGCCAACAGAGAAAGAAATACTCAAATCCCCATTATGGTTTCCGTCACGATTGAACTCAGTGGAACAATGCTTATCGGAACAGATGCTGCAACAATCGCAACAATTTTAGAACCTTTTGATATTTTAAGCTTAGGCTTTAATTGCGGAACTGGGCCTGAACAGGTTTTAAAACATGTAAAAACTCTTAGTGAACTTTGGGGAAAACCGATAAGTGTGCATGCCAACGCAGGGCTTCCTCAAAACCGTGGAGGATACACCTATTATCCGATGGCACCAGAAGAATTTGCGGGTCAGCAAGAGGCATTTTTAGACTTTAGCGGTGTATGTTTTCTGGGCGGATGCTGCGGAACTACACCGCAACATATTCGTGCCTTAGTCAATCGCGTGAGCAGTAAAATACCAAAGCCGGCATGTGGGACTCAGGCAAACTCTCTTGCTTCGCTCTTCTCAATAGTGCCGCTTATGCAAGAACCGGCTCCACTTCTCATCGGAGAACGAAGCAACGCTACGGGTTCAAAAGCTTTTAGAGAACTTCTTTTGGCGGAAGATTATGAGGGAACACTTAGTGTTGGGCAACAGCAAGTCCGTGTGGGAGCGCATGTTCTGGATGTAAGCGTTGGTTTTGCAGGGCGCGATGAGACAAAAGATATGAAGGAGGTTTTAAGCCTTTATGCTCAGAAATTGGTTCTTCCTCTTATGCCTGATTCTACACAAACTCCGGCACTTGAAGAGGCACTCAAACTCATCGGTGGAAAGCCAATTATAAACTCTGTAAACCTTGAAGATGGGATAGAAAAGTTTGACACGGTTTGTCAGCTCGCCAAAAAGTATGGTGCAGCATTGGTTTGTTTAACCATAGACGAGATTGGCATGGCAAAAACAGTTGAGAGAAAAATAGAGATTGCTGAGCGAATCTACGAACTTGCCACTCAGAAACATGGCATAAATCCACAAGATTTAGTTTTTGATTTACTCACATTCACCCTTGGAAGCGGTGATGAGGAGTATAGAGATGCCGGAATAAATACTATCGAGGCTATACGAGAATTACGAAAGCGACACCCAGAAGTGGGCGCAGTTTTGGGGCTTTCAAATATCTCATTCGGGCTTGATAAAGATGCAAGACCCTACCTAAACTCTATGTTTCTGAATCATTGTATCGAAGCAGGTTTGACAAGCGTAATTATAAATGTGCAACACATTATTCCCTTAAATAAAATCAGCCAAGAAGACCAAGACCTATGTGATGATCTGATTTTTAACCGCAAACCAAATGGAGAGGCCCTTTTTACATTTATAGAGCATTTCAGTACCAAAGAAGCGGTGGATAATGTGGCAGAAGATGCGGCGTACTTGGCAATGAATGATGCGCAAAAAATTGCAAAACTTCTTATGGATGGAGACAAAGAGAGAATGATTCCTCTGGTAGAAGAAGCGCGAAAAACAATAGCGCCTGAGAAAATTGTCAATGAGATTCTGATTGATGCGATGAAGGTTGTGGGAGAACTTTTTGGTTCAGGGCAGATGCAACTCCCCTTTGTACTTCAGAGTGCCGAGACTATGAAAAAAACAGTTGATTATCTCAACCCCTATCTGCCGAAGATAGACAAAGCTGTCGATACAACCTTGATTTTGGGCACGGTTAAAGGGGATGTACATGATGTGGGCAAAAATCTTGTAGATATTATTTTGTCAAATAACGGCTTTAAAGTTATAAATCTTGGGATAAAAGTAGATTTAGAAAACTTTGTAAAAACCCTCAAAGAGTCTAATGCAAGTGCCATCGGCATGAGCGGGCTTTTGGTAAAATCAACGCAGGTGATGAAAGAGAACCTCGAAGCTCTCAAGGCCGCCGGAATAAGTGTGCCTGTTCTTTTAGGCGGAGCGGCACTTACCCGTGCATTTATAGATGATTTTTGCCGACCTTATTATGATGGAGCCATCTTTTACTGCAAAGATGCTTTTGACGGTGTGACTGCCATGAGTAGAATCGAAAAAGGGAATCTAGATACGGATTTACATGGCAAAGAGGGAGAAGAAAAAGTAGTAAAAGAGAAAAAAAAGATAGTAATTCCTCCCTTTCAAGAACTCCACATGCCAAGCCGTGATGTAAAAATTCCCACTCCGCCATTTTGGGGAAGAAGAGAGATGAAGCTCACTCCAGCTCAAAAAGAGTTGGCATTTGAATGGGTGAATCATAAAATTCTCTTTAAATCGCGTTGGGGCTATAGCTCAAAGGGGATGACAAAAGAAGCGTATAAAAAGCAGATGGATGAAGTTATTTACCCTGCGTATGAGAAACTGAAAAAAAGATTTTTGGATGAAAATCTCTTTGATCCGACCATCATCTACGGATACTGGCCATGCAGGAGCGATGACAACACCCTGCTGATTTTTGATGAGAGAGAGGGGTATAATTCGCCGAATGAAGTAAACCGCGAACCGCTTGCAAGTGTCATAGGAAGAGCCGAAACTATGTTTACATTTCCACGACAGAGCAAGCCGCCTCACCGTGCTTTGAGTGACTTTTTTCACTCCGACAGACACGATGTAATTGCGCTGACATGTGTAAGTGCAGGGGCAAAACTGAGCGAAGCTGAGCGAGAGATTTATGAAAGCGGTAACTACACTGAGTATTATCAGTTTCATGGTTTGGGAGTGGAACTGGCGGAAGCACTCGCAGAGATGGTTCATAAACAGATAAGACTTGATTTGAATATATGTGAAAATGAGGGAAGCAAACTTGGGGATGTGCAGATGAACAAGTATCAGGGTGCAAGATACTCGTTCGGTTACGCTGCATGTCCTGATTTAGAACTTAACCGCCCACTCTTTGATCTGCTTAAACCCGAAGAGTTCGGGATAGAGTTGAGTGAAACTTTCCAGATTCATCCTGAACAATCAACGAGTGCTTTGGTTGTCTATCATCCAAATGCCACTTATTATAATGTGTAGGTTGTTTGAGATCTTTTAGAAGCGATAGCTTATCTTCTTCTATAGCTAAGTGCTTCCAGAAGATGGTCTTTTTGTATAATCTCACTGCTCTCCAAATCGGCGATGGTTCGAGCTACTTTTTGAACTTTTTTGATACTTCTAAAAGAGAGTGCAAATCTGCTTATTGCCATCTCTAAAGTAGCTTTTGCCTCATCACTCAAGAGACAAAACTTCTCTATTTCACTGTCGTTCAACTTTGCATTAAAACTATTTTGACCTCTATTTTTAGTGAAAATATGCACCTCTACCACTTTTTTGTGAAACTCTTTCGAGCTGAAACTTGCTCTATCATCCGGATTTGCACTCTGCATGACCACTGTTAAATCAATTCTATCCAAAAATGGGTCGGAGAGTCTGTTCTTGTATCTCTGTATCTCTAAATCACTGCATCTGCACTCAAGTTTTTCATTTAAAAGATTTCCGCATGGGCATGGGTTCATAGCTCCAATAAAGAGAAAGTCACTCGGGTATTCCACCTTTGAATTAACTCTTGAAATTCTGATTTTATTGTCCTGCATAGGCTCTCTCATGGCTTCGAGTACACTCTTTGAGAAGTGCGGAAGCTCATCTAAAAAAAGTTCTAGGTATAATTAACTATTAGATTATTAAATGCATAAATACACACAATCAAGGAGTTGTATATAATAATGTATAGCATAAATTTTAAAAAGATTATATTTTTAAATCGCATTAGGTATTGTTTACTATTATGCAATATAATATTGACTGGTAAAGTTTTACCATTAAATTATATTACTATTAACAGAATAAGGCTATCAAGATGATAGCGAAGATTGACAAAGGGTACATAGTCGCTCACAACTTTCATGGTAAAGTTAAGAAGCTATACAACTCATTAGAATGGACAATATGGCTAGCTACCATACGGAACTGTTCTGTCTCTACCATAAATATGTACGCAAGGACTATGGAGAGATTTTGGGTATGGACTCTTTATAATGATGTAAGAGAAAATGAGAGTTTTGCTTTTTACCTTGCAAGGTACAGAGAAGCTTTACTCAACGGATACAAAATAGAAGAAAATGTTTTTGATACTTATCTGCAAGCAGATGTATCAGTTACAATAAATGACGAACAACCAAAAACTAAACAAACTGTAAATAAAAGTCTAGCTGGCATTAAAAGCTATATGTACTATATTGATGAAAGCGAGTTAGTTGAAAACAAAAATTTCATAGATATCAACTCAGTATAGTCACCTTTCATTAGGGGGCTATTATTACCATGCAGAGCGTAAGTTTGATGATAAAGCCAGTAGAAGTATCATTTGATTTTGAAGGATATTTACGCACTACGGATGGTAGTAAAAAAGAGTCAAGATAGCATCGATGCACAGGAGATGCAAAGATGGCGTGATGGAGTTATGGTGTCAAACTCGCTTCACAATTGTGAAGCACTTCTTAGAGAGCATAAAGAAAACTTAGCCAGTATAGATAGAACAATCCATATTTTTGATACTTCCTACGACCTCAAAACCATAAAAGCAAAAAGAGTTTCAAAAGAGAGATATTTTAAAAATGGTGAAACAGTTGTTTTGATCTTAGACACTCTGAGCGTGGAAATGGTCGTAATCTACATTCTCATCAGAATGAAGAGTTGAACCTAGTTCTACTCTATTATAAATAACTTCTTTAATGTCAGAAGTGTTCTCACCTTTTGTTATAAATGTTTTTGTTCTTACAGAGCCGACATTCTCAGAATCCTCTTCAGCTCTTTGTCAGATTGAGGTTACAGTTCTTTTATTTGGTTTATAAGCCGTTCTTTATCAATTCTATTTTCAATTTTATTCGCTGGTTTGATATAGTTGCCAATATAAACACCATCTACCTTACATACTCCGCTAAGTTTTGAATCATCTTGATTTAAAAAGAGTGATTCTCTGATTTTATGAGACAAAACCCACGCAGTCTTATATTGAACATCAAGGTCACGACTGAATTGTAAAGCACTTATTGACTTTACAGCGTTTATGAATATTGCGATTGCTATCAAATAAACTTTTAAAGATTTTTTATGACTTGCAAACAGAGTTCCGCTTGTAACTGAAAAAGTATGAATACATGCTTTACCTCTGAATTGTTTTCTGGCACCTATAAAATAAGAAGTGTAACAGCTTCCACAACTAGCACAAACATGTATCACTCCATCTTACAGCTTTAAAGTTAAGAAAGGCTTCATCTTCACTCATATTAAAGAGTTTCATTAACAATAAATCTCTTGCGTTTGCTGAGAGTAGGAAATGTTGTGCCATTTTGAAGTCCTTTAATATTCTTCTTACTTATATTATACTCACTATTGAGTATAATGTTAATAGATAAAATACTCTTTTTAGAGTATTAATATAATTGTTAAAGAGTATATTAATACTTATATAGTTATAATATTCAGATTTAGAAAATTGAGGTGAGTTTTAGATGAAAGTTGAGATGGATACATACGCAAGTAGTAAGCTAAGAAGTGAAATGAGAGAGAAAAAAGTCACTACTAAGGCTATTTGTAAAATGTTAAAAGAGACATTTGAAATTTCATTAAGTGAACAATCTTTTAACAATAAGATAAACAGAGCAAACTTTGCAGCTACATTCTTTTTTCAATGTATGTATGTATTAAATATTAGACTTATCAATTTTGATATTGATAATATAGAGATAAAGAGTGAAAAGGCTTAGAGTTGGAGTGGCTTTTGCTTAGGTAACTAAAAGTTACTTAGATTAAATACTATATGACAAATTGTCATATAAATTTTAAAAACTGTAATTTTACTTTATAGTTTGACATAAAAAAATGGATTAAAGATGAATGCACTATGTGGAACAATACAACAAAAGACAATATTTGATTTCGATAAATCGATGTATGGGGAATATTCTACTATAGTTATAGACCCACCTTGGAATCAAGGCAAGACAGGCAAGAGAAAAGTTAGACCAAATCAGGGAACAACGCTTGATTATGATACCTTATCAAAAGAAGAATTATTACAGCTTCCTATTAATGAGCTTGGAGCAGAAAATTCATTTTTATTTTTATGGACTACAAACAGTAAAGATAAAAAGACTGGTGAGCCATTTTTAAAAACATCATTTGATTTAATGGAAGAGTGGGGATATAATTTTTACACTATGATTACATGGGACAAAAAGACAGGACCTTGTCCGTTTGGACCTTTTCAAATCGTAACGGAATATGTCTTGTTTGGGTATAAAGGTAAGTGTACATTCAAAAAAGACAAACTAGGTTTTATGAAAAATATTTTTTCAGAAAGTGTCTCTGCTCATAGCGTTAAGCCTCAATCTTTTTATGATGCTATCGCTGAAATGACGGATGGCAAAAGATTGGATATTTTTGCTCGTCAAACAAGAGAAGGTTTTGATGGATGGGGTAATGAATATGGTAAATTGGATACTGATACTGACTTAGTTGAAGAAATTAAAGAATTAAAAATAGCATAATGAAAAATATAATCACTGATATTCAACTCAATAAAGGCGAGAACAAAGATAGAGTGTATGTTTATATTGATAATTCATATTGTGTTAGTATTAGAAAACTTCATGTCACTAAAATTTGATGTCACTTCTTCAACTTCAACATGAATAATATACCTTTTTTTCTGGTTCATTGTAAGCCTTCCTTTTTGTTAATTAACTTTAGAAATTCACAAATTAATAGTAAAATAATCGAATCATAAATAGCTGAATAGTAAAAATTTACTATTTGTAATTTCATACATAAGGTAACTATTCAATAGTAAAATAAACAGTTAATACTTAGTAATCAAGATATGCCTCTATGTGCCAAGCCGACTTCGCCTATCATGGCACGGTGAGAACCGCCTCCAAACACGCTTGCCAGAGTGGATGTATGGTGCGGAGAGCGGATATTTCTGTGCGGTGTAAAGAGAGGCTCTTTTGCGTCTAGCACATCCAGCTTTGCAACATCAAGAATTTCATCGATGTGCATGGGCGGCAAAATATATCGAACTCTCTTTGCAATCATGCTCTTTCCACACCCTGGGCTTCCCTCAAAAAGTATGTTATGGAAACCTGCAGCACTAATGAGTGCCGCTCGTTTGGCCACTTCCTGTCCCTTTACATCTATGAAATCTTCATCATACTCTTTAGTGTAGTAATATTTTTTGCCATCAATTTCATAAAATGGGTAAGCTATGTCACTATGTTGGATGCTCGGTATTACAGTTTCTTGATTTTTTAGAAGCTCTATTGCCTCATTTAAATTGTCGACACCATAAAACTCTACATTCGGAATTTTTGAAAGTTTTGTAAGTGCAGCATTCGGAACTATCGCTTTTTTAATGATTTTTTGATTTGTAAGCGACAATATGAGCGGGTAGAGATGGAGATTCTCTTTTACATTTCCGTCAAGCCCTAACTCTCCAAAGACAAACCACTCGCTAAAGTCACTATTTAGATAATCAAGCGCTATCATAAGGGCGATGCTGAGGTCAAATTGAGAACCCTCTTTTTTGACATCACTTGGGGATAAATTGATTGTAATCCGTTTTGGCGGAAAGGAAAAGTCGTTGCTTAAAAGCGCAGATTTGACTCTTTCTTTTGCCTCAGTAATAGATGCAGATGCCATACCGACAATAGAAAAAGAGGGAAGTCCTTTTGTAAGCGTTGATTCAACTTGAACAACTTTAGCATCAATCCCTTCATATGTGGCACAAAAAACTACTTTCATAATACTAACCTTTTGTTTTAGTTAGCAGGATAGTATCATTTTGATTTGTTTATAGGAAAAAATATGACAGATTGTAATATTTTAAGAGCTTTTCTTTTCTTTTTGCACTCTCTTGAACTCTTTCTCAAATTTTTTTCTGCGAGCGTAGGATAATTTATCTATAAATAAAATACCTAACAGGTGATCCATTTCATGCTGAATAGCTATACTCAAAAGTCCTGTTGCTTCTAGGGTATTTGTATTTCCATTTCTGTCTTGATAATTAACCGTAACATTTTCATAGCGTGTGATGTCCTCATAAAAACTAGGAACACTCAGGCATCCCTCTTGATAGACAGTTTCACCCTCTTTATAAACAAGAAGAGGATTAATCATCTCTATAAGATTTTCTATGGGCTGTTCACCGTCTTCTTCTGGAATATTCAAAATAAGGACTTGTTTCGCATGTGCTACTTGTATAGCAGCGAGCCCTATGCCGTTTGTCTTAATCATCACAGAGTGCATCGCATCCAAAAGCTTATGCAAATTCTGATCAAATTTTTCAACTTTAAGAGATTTTTCCCGTAGTTTTTTATCAGGATATTCTACAATACTCAAATTCATTGGATTACTCTTCTGATTCTGGTGTCTCGTCACCTCTTGTTACAACTGCATAATCTACTTTTTCCTCTTTGTATGCTTTTTCAATACCGCTCAATGCACTTACTATTGTCTCTTCAACAGAGTATTCCGGAGCAACATTAGTAATGCCGATAGCGATTTTTAATTGAATCTCACGGTCAGCCAAGAAGAAGTTGCTGTTTGATACCAGCTCACAGAGTCTTCCGCTGGCATGTTTCGCACTAGCTATATCTGTATGTTTTAGTAACATCGAAAATATACCGTTCCCATAGTGTGCAACTATATCGCTTCTTCTTGAAGTTTTAAGTAAAAGTCTGGCTATTGTTCTTGTCATAAGTACAATTGCTTTTTCATTGTTTACGCTCTCTTGAAGATTGCGGTCAAGTTCTATCATGATAAGAGAGCTTTTGTGATTAAACTGCTTTATTAAGCCTATCTCATGAGCAATTTTTGTTAAAAGATATCTTTTATTGTAAACTCCAAATCTATTGTCAAATATAGTTTCATTCTCTACACTTTTTACAACTACTGCTGTTTCATCATAAAGCTCTTTGAGTTGTGTGCTTTGTTTTGTCAATATGGTGTTTAATTTGGAGATATCTCCTTCTAAAACACCAACAATTCCAGCTATTGATTGTACACCATTGCCTTGCTTTAGCTCTTCTTTTCTTTTTTCAAGAATTTTCGTCATTAAAGCCATATTCTTGTATAAACTTGCAGTTATAGATAAAATATTCTTTACTGATGAAAAACCTTGTTTGAGGCTTTGCTCAAGTATAATGGTTTTTTCGCCATCATTATCTTCTTCTAGTTCTAGCATTGAAACTATCTGTTTACGGACATGTTCACTCTTTTTTTCCAAAAGTCTGTCAAAATAAAGTGAAAAATTATTCGGAGTTGGCGGCAGGTTGTCATTAATAAGGGAATTCAGAACCTCTTTTGCATATATCTCTATATCGCTTGTCGGTTCTTCTATCTCAAGAGCAGAATCACTATCACTTCCAATCTCACGACGATTTCTACTTCTTAATGTTCCTGCCATAGTATCCTCCTACTCTTTTTCGTTTTTAACTAAAACTTCATCAATCATTCCATAATCAAGAGCTTCTTTAGCACTCATAAAATTATCGCGGTCTGTGTCTTTTTCTATTGTTTCAACACTTTGTCCTGTATTTTTTGCAATTAATTCATTGAGCTCAGCTTTCATTCGAAGAATCTCTTTTGCCTGAATTGCTATATCAGTAGCTTGACCTCTGGCACCGCCTAATGGTTGGTGTATCATGATTCTTGCATGTGGAAGTGCATACCTTTTGCCCTTTTGCCCGCTACAAAGTAAAAAAGCACCCATAGAAGCAGCTTGTCCTATACAGATAGTTGCAACATTCGGACGAATATAGTTCATAGTGTCATATATTGCCATTCCGGCTGTTACAACTCCACCTGGAGAGTTGATGTAGAAGTAAATATCTTTCTCTGGGTCTTCAGCCTCAAGAAACAGAAATTGTGCAACTATTGAAGAAGCAACAGAGTCGTTTACCTCCCCGCTTAGCATTACAATTCTATCTTTTAAAAGACGAGAGTAGATGTCATAAGAACGCTCTCCGCGTCCTGTTTTTTCTACTACATAAGGAATATAACTCATATCCTTACGCCTCTTTCATCTTTGGATTTAAAAGTCCCGATAATACTCTGTCTTCTACCATTGACATCTGAATAGCAGGAATATATCCGGCTTTTTTGTAATGCTCATACGCCTGCTGAGGGTCTTGACCCATCTGCATTGCTTCATAGTAAATAGTTTGCATAACTTCTTGCTCATGTACTTTTACTTTTTCAGCTTGAGCGAGTGCGTCAATAATAAAGGTAGCTTTTACGCTTCTTAGTGCATCTTCACGGAAAGTGTCACGAAGTGCATTCAATTTCTCTTCACTGTTGCGAAGTTCTTCAATCTCATCTTCGCTCATTGTGCCGGCTTTTTTGTTGAGAGCCATATCTATCTCTTGTTCAACAACAAATTCCGGTAAATCGAATGTAAAAGTTTCAACAAACAGCTCTAAAAGGGCAGGCTTAAGTTCATCATTATAGAGTTTTGACAACTCTTCATTTTCAATTTGAGTTTTTACCAAAGCTCTTAGTTTTTCTAAAGTTGCATCCTCTTCACCTGGAAGCATTTTTTTTGCAAGTTCATCATCAATAGTTACTGCTTCTTTTGTTTTGATACCATTTACTTTTACTTTAAATTCAGCATCTTTACCAGCGAGTTCTTTACCGCCGTAATTTTCCGGGAATGTAACTTTTACTACTTTTTCTTCCTCTTTTTTCATACCAATAACTTGTTCTTCAAAGCCTGGAATAAATTGACCGGAACCTAAACGAAGAGCGAAATCTTTTGCTGCTCCGCCATCAAAAAGCTTGCCGTCTACTGAACCTTCAAAGTCGATTACAGCAGTGTCTCCATCTATCGTTGCACGATTTTCTGTAATATCAACAAGTGGAGCCTGAGCTTCAGCCAAACTTTTGATTCTTTCATCAATATCTGCATCACTTATAGCCGGTTTATCAAACTCTTTCACTAATGCCGCGTAGTCACCCATCTCAATAACAGGACGCATGGCAATTTTAACAGTAACTTCGATTTTATCAGCACTTTTGTCAAATACAGAAATAGTCGGCTCTCCGATTAAAGAGTCGTTAGATATACCCATCTCCTCTAAACCTTTGCTCAAAACATCACGAAGAGCTTCAGCTTCAGCATCCTGAACCAACTTCTCGCCATACTGTTTTTTAATAGTAGCCATAGGAACTTTTCCCTTGCGAAAACCAGCTATTTTAGCAGTTTTTGTTAGGCTTTTAGCGATTTTGTCCACATTTGCATTCACTTCATCCATTGAGATTGTAGCTTTAATCTCAGCATTCGCACTGTTGATTTTGTTTGATTTGATTTCCATCAATTTCCTTTAGTCAGTTTTTAATTTTAACTATTATTTTTGGCAATATTACCAAAAAAGTGCTTTTAATTAGCTTTTACACAGGTTTGGTTTAAAATTCAGCAAAAGTATCCATGCAACTGCTACATCAATCATTACATCGGCAAAGTTAAATACAGCAAAATTAAATCCGCAGTGCCAATAGACCATATCAACTACCCCGCCATGAATAAATCTGTCATATATGTTTGAAAATGCGCCCCCCAACATAAGACCTGCAGGAAACGCGTAACAAATTTTTTGCAAGTAAATCATGTAGATTAAAATTCCGCTTACCATAATCAGCTGTATATATTTCAGAGATTCATCTAAAAAAGAGAGCATAGAAAATGCAACACCTTTGTTGTAAACTAAAATAAAGTCTATGCATTGTGTGTAATATCTAAAACCATCCACAAAGAGCATTTTAATGTACTGATCTATTATAAAAATTCCACTAAGAGCTAAAAGCAGTATCGTGATAAGACGAATTGTATGGTTACGCATTCAAAGCTTTTTGAAAAAACTCTACAATAAGTGGCATGTGAAAATTCATGGCTTTGGCATCTTTACACTCGAGCAAAATTCTTAGCTTATTTTCTGTTCCTGAGTAGCGAATCAGATGCCGAATATTATTGTCATCCAACTCTTTTAACTTTAAATCCAAACCCTCTATAATATTAAGCGGTTTTTTTACTTTAACATTTATATTTACAAGTTTTTGCGGATAGAGCTTAAATGGGCGAAGCGCTTTAGAAGCTTGCTGTTTTGTCTTAATCAGAAGAGCCAATGTCTGCAGAGCGCTCACAAGCCCATCCCCTGTTTTTGCATAATCATTGATTATTACATGCCCGCTTTGCTCTCCGCCAAAGTTTATTTTCTCTTTTTTCATGATTTCTAAAACATTTTTATCACCTACATCGGAGCGGAATAGCTTGAGCCCTTGAGAGTTCATAAAATCTTCTAAAGCTTGATTACTCATAACAGTTGAGACAATTCCTCCCCCCTTTAGAGTACCCTGTTTTTTCATATATGCACCCAATGCACCCAAAAGCTGGTCGCCATCCACAACCTCTCCCCTCTCATCGACTACCACAAGTCTATCTGCATCACCGTCAAGTGCAACACCTAAATCGGCTCTAAATTTTACAACTGCTTCGCAAAGATCCTTTGTATGAAGCGCTCCGCATGCCTCATTTATATTAAATCCATCCGGTTTATTGTGAAGTACAATCACATCTGCCCCCAACTCTTCCAAAACGGTCGGACCCACTTTATAGCCGGCTCCGTTAGCGGCATCTAAAACTATTCTTATTCCCTTGAGTGAAATCTCCCTTGGAAATGAGTTTTTGAGTTGAACAATATATCGACCTATTACATCATCAATTCTTTTTGCTTTACCGATTTTTTTAGCCGTAACTTGAGCATCTTGAAGAGCTTCGGCATCCCTATAAATAGATTCTATCTCCTCTTCTGCTTCGCTTGAGAGTTTATCTCCATGTCCGTCAAAAAATTTTATACCGTTATCTTCAAAGGAGTTGTGTGAAGCACTTATCATGATTCCTGCATCACAACGCATATTTTCAGTGATAAAAGCTATAGCAGGGGTTGGCATGGGACCTATTTGAATCACATCATAGCCAATAGCAGTCAAGCCGCTTACGATTGCATTTTCAATCATATAGCCGCTTCTTCTAGTGTCTTTGCCTATTAAAATCTTGTTAGTTGTTGAGTGCTTTTTAAAGTATATCCCGGCTGCCATAGCAACTTTCATGGCAAGCTCGGCACTTAAATAAGAGCCGGCTTCTCCTCTAACTCCGTCAGTTCCAAATAATTTCATAGTATATTTCCATTTTTAAAGTGTTGTATTTTAACACAATAAAAGGAGAAATAGAAAATATTTCCATTTTAGCTTGTCTTTAACTTAAATTTAATTATTTTTAAGCTAATATTCCGCACTAAATTTCATGAGAAGGACTCATACATGGCAAATCACAAGTCATCAATTAAGAGAATTCGCCAGACTATCGTTCGTGCAGAACGAAATCGTTTCTACAGAACTCGTCTTAAGAACATTGTAAAAGGTGTTAATTCTGCAGTTGAAGCAGGTAACAAAGAAGAAGCTACAGCAGCATTTAAATTAGCGAACCAACAAATTCACAAATTTGTTAGCAAAGGTATCTTAAAAAAAGCTACAGCAGCAAGAAAAGTTAGCCGTCTTCACAAATCTGTTAACGCTCTCTAAGGTTAACAATTAATGTTAGCCGATAAACTTACACCGTTTATCAACCGTTATAACGAACTTAGCAACTTGCTAAGTTC
Source organism: Campylobacterales bacterium (assembly GCA_026390115.1). Lineage (GTDB taxonomy): Bacteria > Campylobacterota > Campylobacteria > Campylobacterales > Sulfurimonadaceae > Sulfurimonas. The sequence goes on from JAPLGO010000038.1 coordinate 122,413, forward strand.
TCCTGACATCGCCTCTGACATCAAACGAATGACAGCTCTTTCCAAAGAACAATCTTCACTTTTAAAAATCGTTGAAAAAGCTCACGAGTATAAAGATACTCTCAATGAAATCAAAGATGCAAAAGCTATGCTTGGCGATCCAGAAATGATTGACATGGCAAAAGAAGAGTTAAAAGAGCTTGAGCCTAAAATTCTTTTGATAGAAGAGCAGATAAAACTTTTACTCTTGCCAAAAGACCCAAATGATGATAGAAATATCATCGTGGAACTTCGTGCTGGTGCGGGTGGAGACGAGGCTGCAATCTTTGTTGGAAATCTTTTTGATGCTTATGTCCGTTATGCTGACCTCAAAGGTTGGAGCGTTGAAATTATGAGCACTTCACCTTCCGATGCTGGTGGATATAAAGAAGTTATTGCACTCATAAAAGGTGATCAGGTATATAGCAGGTTGAAATACGAAGGTGGAACACACCGCGTACAAAGAGTTCCTGCAACAGAATCACAGGGGCGTGTTCACACTTCTGCGATTACCGTTGCAGTTATGGCTGAAGTTGAAGATGTTGAAGTTCAGATAAATGAAAATGATTTGAAAATCGATGTTATGCGTTCAAGTGGATGTGGCGGACAAAGTGTTAACACAACCGACTCTGCTGTTCGTATTACGCACTTGCCTACAGGTATAGTAGTAACGAATCAAGACCAAAAGTCTCAGCACAAAAACAAAGACAAGGCTATGAAAGTTCTAAAAGCTAGACTTTATGACCTTGAAATGCAAGAAGCACTTGCAAAAGATAGTGCTAACCGTGCTTCTCAGGTTGGAACAGGCGACAGAAGTGGAAGAATTAGAACCTATAATTATCCGCAGAATCGCATAAGTGACCATAGAATCACTCTAACACTTTACAGACTTGCTGAGATTATGCAAGGCGGACTCTTAGATGAGATTATAGAGCCTTTAATTACAGACCATCAAGCTAAAATAGTAGAAGCTGCAGGACTGTAGTTTCTCTCTATATGTTTTCACATGTGCCCGAGCGAAGCGACAAATGCCCTCGGGTGCCGATACTTAACATGTGGAGATAGTTAAATCTCCGCTATAAAAACCTTTTTTACTTCACCGCGAAAAGTTATAGTTCTTTCGTTCATTCCAAGATAAAGTGTATCGCCGCTTCTAGGATAGACTTCTATGTTGTTTGAAACTAAACCCTCTTCATATGCTCTGTAAAAACAAGCTGCCATTCCGGTTCCGCATGCCAAGGTTTCATCTTCTACCCCTCTTTCATATGTGCGAACTTTTAAATTTTTACCTTCAACAAAAGCAATATTTACATTAGCGTTGTATTTATATCTTAGTGCTCTCGCTTCTTCTATATCAAATATATCTATATTCTCTGTGAAATGAACCAAATGGGGAACACCGGTATCTATTTTCCACCATGATTTGCTATTTTCTATAATTGTTTTATCCAAAATTTTTGGAGGGGTGAGTTCACTCAAGACCATATTGTCTTCTACTTCAGCATGTATAACACCTGCCAAAGTCAAAAAGCTCATTTTACTAGGCGCAAGATAGTTCACAAATGCATAGTGGGCACATGCACGACTTCCATTGCCACACATTTCAGCAACGCTTCCATCTGAGTTATAAAACTGCCATTCAAAATCAATGTTTTTTTGATTTCCCTGCTCTGCAAAATAAGGAATTAAAACTATTAAACCGTCTGCCCCTACGCCATTTTGTCTATGGCAAAGTTCTTTAGCAGTTTGGCTTCTGTCTTTTTTTATAAATGTATGAAAAACAACAAAGTCATTTCCATTTGCGCTGTATTTAGATACCGTCACTATTTTTCTCCAGATATTTTGCTTTTATTTTATCAACAAACTCTTCACACTCTTTTTGAAGATGTTTTAAATCTTTTGAGTTGTCTATAACCCATGTAGCTCTTTTCTTCTTCTCTTCTATAGGCATTTGAGAATTAATTCTTTTTATTGATTCCTCTTTTGAGTAGCCATTGCGTTTCATAAATCGCTCAAGTTGTATATCTCTCGGAGTATAAACTACAACACTATTCTTTATATCATAAGAGCCTTTTTCAAAAAAAAGCGGAATGTCTATAAGGTATGGAAATTTAAAACTATCCTGTTTTATGCTTCTTTGCTCTATTTCGGCTCTTATTTTAGGGTGCAAAAACTTTTCTAAAATTCTTTTTTTCTTCTCATCTGAAAAAATTAAACTTCCCAATTTTGTACGATTTACTTTTGCACCATCAACGAACTCTTTTCCAAAAGTCTCTTCAACCCAAGAAACGGATGCATCTAATATTTCATGAGAAATTGTATCTGCATCTATAACTCTCATACCGTTGAGTGCCAGTAAAGAGGCAACAGTACTCTTTCCGGTAGCAATTCCTCCGGTTAAGGCAATAGCATAACAAAAAGGCATCAGTTTTTTATAATTCCTAGATATTCTTTACGAATATAGTTGGGCATTGCAAAAGAGGCAAGATGAATTTCAGTATTGTAGTAGTTCAAATTATCAAGCATGTCCGCTCTTTGTAAAATAATATCTGCTGTCGGATGGTACTCTTTTGATGCGAGTATCGCACTGTTGTCATTGCCTAAATTGTAAGGCATTATAATTTTAAAATAGTTAGCTAAATCTTGCATCAGCACCTTATTTGACTCTACATCTTCTAAAGGTTTATTATTGATTACAAGCTGTCCATCTGCTTTTAATATACGGTTTATATGTGCTAAAACAGCGCTGTCTCCGTACATTTCGCTTATAACAACATCATAGCTTCCATCAGCTTCATCTCGAAGTTCATCAAGAGTGCATCCAATAACTTTTGAAGAAACTTCACCATATTTTTTCATTTCATCCATCAGTAATTCAGCGTTATTGCTAATGATTAAAACATTTTCTGGTGCTTTGCTCGTGCATAAGGCTACGTGCACCATCATTTCCGGGTAAATAAAAGATTTCATTTGAAAATTCCTTATATATAATTAAAAGTGATTTTAGCATATTTGCACTGATTATTTTTCAAAAGATTACAACTTACGGATAGATAAATAAAAGATGTGAATCAGGCGTATTTTCTTTTACAAATAAGAGATATAATTGCACAAAATTTTATTTAAAAGGTGCAAGAAATGGATTTCAATAAAATAAGAAAATTTTGTAGAGTTTTTCGTATTATTATAGGTTTAGGATTGATAGTTGCAGGTTTTATAACAGGAATATATTGGTTTTATTTGGGAATACTTCCTCTTGTTGCAGGCATCGCAGATTTTTGTCCACTTTGTATAATCAGTAAAAAGTGCGATTTGCCAGAAGCAAAGTAGCACCAATAGAGATTCCATTTTCTTGGAATCTCCTCACTCTTCTTAACACTTCTCTCAACTCTCATAAGCTATAATTTCGCATTTTAAAATGGAGTCTTTTATGAGCCAAATAAGCTATAAAGATGCCGGCGTTGACATAGATGCCGGTAACAGTTTTGTAGAAAACATCAAACCTTTAGTTAAATCTACCAAAATACCCGGAGTTATCGGTGGAATAGGCTCTTTTGCAGGAGCTTTTGAGTTGCCAAAAGGGTTTAAAGAACCTGTGATGTTGGCTGCTACAGACGGGGTCGGAACAAAACTTAAACTCGCAATTGATTCCGGTATTCACAACACAGTCGGGATAGATTTGGTTGCCATGTGCGTAAATGACCTTCTTTGCAACTTTGGAACACCCTCTTTTTTCTTAGATTACTATGCAACAGGAAAATTGGATGTAAAAACTGCTACGAGTGTTGTAGCAGGTATTGCAGAAGGGTGTATCAGAGCAGAGTGTGCGCTCATCGGCGGAGAAACTGCTGAGATGCCAGGCATGTATTCAAGTGATGATTACGATTTGGCGGGTTTTGCTGTGGGTGTTGCCGAGAAGAGTGAGATGGACAGGGTTGCTCTTGTGCGCGCTGGACAGAAACTTATAGCACTTCCAAGTTCAGGGCTTCACTCCAATGGTTTTTCTCTTGCAAGAAAAGTGCTGTTTGAAAAGATGGGAATGAAATTCAGCGATGAGTTCAACGGCAAACCGCTCATTGAAACGCTCCTTGAACCTACAAATATTTATGTAAAGATGTTTAAAGAGCTAAAAGAGAACATAGTAGCCATGGCTCATATTACAGGCGGTGGAATCGTTGAAAACCTGCCTCGCGTGCTTCCGGAAAATTTAAGAGCAGAGATTAAAAAAGATTCTATAAAAGTTTTACCTATTTTTGAACTCATCTCTCAACATGTAGAGATAGATGAGATGTACAGAGCATTCAACATGGGTGTCGGAATGATTTTGGTCGTGGATGAAGCAGATGTTCAAACAGTGCTGTCTAAGACAGACGGTTATATAATCGGTGAGATAAAAGAGGGCAAAAGAGAAGCTGTAATGATTTAGTTGACATGTCAAAAATACTCATATGCTGACATGCCCTTTGTTCTAGTGCGAAAAAATATTGAAAATCTTCAGCATTTGTGTTGGAAGCTTTAGAGGGTTGTAGGGACAAATTTGTCCCTGCCACTTCAATGGGCTTTATTCTGTGCTTTGAAATGGCACAGAACACACAGGTGCTCATTGAAGTGCGTAACATCAGTTACATAAACGGTTTTTCTAGATTTTCTTTGATTTCACCCGGGATACTTGATATACCCATAAATGTTCCCATGTCAAGAAGTGGATAAGAGATTGCAAGATAATACTCACCATGAAGCATGGTAGCTGTTCCATCTTCCACGGAGATGCAGTAAGGTAATATAGCAGCATTTGCTCTGCCTATCTTTTCTACAAACTTATTTGTTTTTTCATCCAACTGGTATCCTAAAAGCGTACTTTTATTTGAAAGTTTAAGTTCAAATATCAGAAGTTTGCCTTTAGCTTTTGCGATTAACTCTTCATTTGTTGATTTTGCCAACTCAATAGTATCTTCATAGTAAGGTCTGCTTATCATAAAGTGGTATCCCGCTAAATCATTAAACTTTAACTTATCTGCAGATGGTGTAAGAGCTGGAAACGCTTTATTGACTGCTTCAAGTTGCGCATTAAATACTTTATGATTGTAATCATCCTGCATAAAAGCTTTTCCGAAATAAACCGGATTTGTAATGCTGATTGTTTTTGCTTGATTGTCTATAAATAGGCGCAAAACAGCTGCATGGGCCCTTTTAGGCTTAGCGCCCTCAGCTTTGAGTGCTGCATTTGTAAATACAATTGTTGTGCCATTCTCTACTGGTGCATAAGTAGCAAGCACTTCAAAACCTGCATCTTTTAATTTACTCTTAGCAGCATCAACATCTACATATCCCCCCACTAAATAAGTGCTGACTTCTTTCCCCTCTAACCCTGTATCGCCCGCGGCAACCTCTGTTGACGCAAAAAATGCTAATGAAGCATATAACATGAATGTAAATAATTTTTTCATAGCTCTTTGGCTCCTAAACTTAACATAATTTTTGTAATATCTGCATCAAGGTCTGTCACAGATTTTTGCATAGTTTTGTCCTCTATATTTAAAACTGAAGTCCAGTTAGCAAGACGAGGCATACCAATAACTAATTTGTTTGTCCCTTTTGGAATGTACATATACATAGAACATGGAGCAAATGCGCCGGCGTCTGGACGACCTTTGTTAAATATATTGTATGAGAATGTAAAGTGACACAAGGAGTAGGTAAAGTAAGCATCATATTTGCTAAACTCTAATTTTTTGTCGGTATAGGCATCTTTGTAGTTTTTAAATCCTGCGATAATATACTCGTTCTTCTCAAATGCAGCTTCAAACTGCTCTTGAAATGAATCTAAATAGCTGCTTAAATCGGCAGGTCTGTCAAATGTAATCTCAAATTGCATCATAGGCTTTGCAGGAAGTGATTTGTACTCACTAAATTGAACCGTTCCTCCTATCTCTTTTGCAACCATTGCATCCAGTTCAGTAAATGTTGCGATAAACTCTTTTCTTGCAGCTTCATCTTTGATGCCTACGATGTCAAGCATTGTCTGAGGAACGATATGTCCAACATATGTTTTATCTTCATTCGCAGCTTTGTATATGTGAAAGTTGAATGGAGAGAAACCGCCAAGTTCAGGATATTTTAAAAGTAACTCACGAATTTTTAAATCGTTAGAAACAGAGAAAAAACCAAGATTGTCAAGGTTTTTAGCCCATGCAGGGTCATACTTTGGATTTGGTTTTCCGTCTGCCAATATTTTTGAACCATATTTAGTTGCATATGCATCGTTAATTCTTTCATGCGGATCTGAGAGAATAAACCCGATAGTTTTTATTTTTTCATTAACCATAGTATTATATTTTGTTTCAGCATTTCCGCCTACGACATTAAACATAACACCTTGTGCACCAAAAGCCATAGTAGCAGCAATTGAGAGTGCAGCTATGCTCTTTACCATTTTGTCTATCATTTTTTCCCCTTTATTGAATTTTAAATGGCGGATATTGTATCATAAAATAACATGAGTAATACAAAATTCCACGGGCTAAAGTTACTATTGCTTATTTGTGTATAAAAATAGAGTGTCGCCGAAAACGCGACACTCAAAACAAGAGGAAAGAGATTTATTTAAAGATTAGAATTTATAGCTAAGTTGAGCACTTAGAGCTTGTTGACTGTGCTTAGTTTCGATTGTAGATGGACCGCCAGCTGTCATAATATCAAATTTTGCTGATGTTTCCGGTGAATAAACATATGCTAAATCAACAGCAGTTCTCTCACTCAGACTATAACTACCACCCACTGTCATGTGTGATTGAACGATAGCAGGGAAACCAACTAAGTTAAACATGTTTGTCATAGTACCTTGCTGCATGGTTGCAGGAGTAGCTCCAAGACCTGCTGCCTCAATAGGAGACTTTGCATAGTTGTAACCAAGACGACCTACCCAAGTTTTTGCAGTGTACTGATAACCAAGCGCGATTACATCCTGATTTTTCCATCCGAAATCTGCGTAACCTTTTGTATCCTCCCACTTGATTTGTTTATAGTCAAGAGCTACTGTATTTGCACCAAAAGCGTAAGATGCTCCAACACCCATTGTTGCAGGGGTTGATAATTTATCAGCCATTCCAAGATTAGAAAATTGGCCATTGTACTCCATGTCTATTTGTGATACATAAGTAGCACCAAGAGTAAGACCTGACATTACATATGCAACACCTAAGTTATAACCGAATTTTAAATTTTGAGATACTCCGTTGCCGTTATGAAATGGACCCGTTGCTGTAGGCATTGTAAAATCCATATCCAAAGCGCCATATTGAAGTAACGGAGTAACAGCTACACTAAAGTTATTAATTTTATACGCTACAGGAACACCAAATTGCATTAACTGTAGGTTTGTAACCATATTCATAGTACCGTTATTAGGATTCGTTGCACTAGCAAAATTTGTTTTAGCATTGCGGTAATCAGTACCCATACCAGCAGTTCCCCATATTCCTATGCCTAAATAAAGATTGTCATTTATCTTCGTAGCAATAGAAACTTCTGGGATAACATTCAATTTTGCATCACTATCGTTACTTACCATACCGCCAGTTCCACCGTCAGTGCTTACTGTTGGCATAAATACAGTACCACCGAAAGAGATCTCAGTATCATTTACAGATGTTATCAAAGCAGGGTTCACAAGTGCTGACTCTGCACCATGACTCATACCTATACCAACACCACCCATACCTGTTGCTTTAGCACCTGTTGCTATCATGTTTGATCCATTCGTTGCAAACGCTGATGTTGCACCCAAAGCCAATGCAGCTACTACTGCTAATCTAATTGTTTTTTTCATTCTTATTCCTTTAAATAAAGTAAATTATCAAATAGTTCTACTACTTGCGTTAGAGAGATTATAGAAGAGTTAATTTTAATTCAATCTTAAAAATTTTTAAACTTACATGGCGGCTCTTTTGCTATAACGGCATATGTAACGATAATTATTATAAATAGTACATAAGTCCATAACTAAAGTAGATAATAGTGTAATTAATTATTAGTTTATTAGATAAATTAATAATTGATATAAAAATGCGATTGATTTTTATTTTGTGATAAAATTATCACATATGCGTAGTTTTGAAACATATATTTACTATTGGTTTAGGAAGAGATGCTTTGCATGTGTAATTTTACACATGCAAAGTTTTTAATATCTAGTTATAACCTTGTTTAATTTTAATCTTTCTATAAAATTCATAAGAGCAGACATTCTCTCATCTTCCTCTTTTGCAGATTTCTCACTGTTAAGATTGAATAACTCGACTTTTTTGTCTAGATAGTTAGTCGTTAAATAACCGTCTATAAAATCTTTGTCTTTGACTATCTCCCTATGAAGTATTATGTTTGTCGGGAATCCATCTATATAATACTCATCCAAAGCTCTTTTTGCTTTTTTTACAGCTCCTTCCCAATCCATAGCCCAAACTATCAGCTTGCCGAGCATTGAATCATAATTTGTCGGTATTGTATAACCTGCATAAGCACTTGTGTCAAGCCTAACCCCTGGACCCCCAGGAGTTAGGTAGTTTGTAATAGTCCCTGAGGATGGCATAAAGTTGTTATTCGGATTTTCGGCATTAATTCTAAACTCTATCGCATAACCGCGGAACTGTATTTCCTCTTGCAGAAACTTCAGTTTCTCTCCTTCGGCTATTTCAATCATTTCCTGAACAATGTCGATTCCACTTATAAGCTCGGTTACAGGATGTTCTACCTGAACCCTTGTGTTTACCTCTATAAAATAGATATTATCATTATCATCCACTAAGAATTCTATCGTACCGACACTCTCATAGCCCAACTTGAACATAGCTTTAGTAGATATTCTTAACAACTCTTTTCTCACTTCGCTATTAAGCTTAGGCGATGGTGCAATCTCTATAACTTTTTGATGTCTTCTCTGAATAGAACAATCTCTCTCGCCTAAATGCAGAACATTCCCATACTTATCGGCAATGATTTGAACTTCAATATGCCGAGAATTTTCTACATATTTTTCTATAAACATTTCACCTTTTTTAAAATATTTGATAGCCTCTTGAGTCGCAGAATCAAATAGCCCCTCAAACTCATCTGCTCTTCTGACGATTCTCATGCCTCTTCCGCCACCACCAAAGGCAGCTTTTAGAATTATCGGAAAACCTATTTCGGCTGCTATTTTAGCAGCCTCTTTTTTGTCAGTAATAGGCTCGTCTGTTCCCTCCAAAATAGGAACTCCAACTCTCTTCATGGCAATTTTTGAAGCCATTTTATCGCCAAACAGCGCAATGTGCTCAGGCTTTGGTCCGATAAAAATAATCCCGTTATCTTCACAAGCCTGTGCAAACTCCGCATTTTCAGACAAAAATCCATAGCCGGGGTGGATAGCATCACATGAAGCTTTTTTTGCTAATGCTATAATCGGGTCGTAGTTCAAATAAGCTTGCATCGGGTCGCCCATCATTGGATAACACTCATCCGCTTTTTTTATCCAGACACCCTCAACATCCACCTCAGAAAAAATAGCCACACTTACTATGTCCATCTCTTTGCAGGCACGAATAACTCTCAGGGCTATTTCACCGCGATTAGCAATTAAGATTTTTGATATCTTTCTTTTTGTAATACTATTCATCTGCTGATCCTATTATATTTAATGGAGGACCAAACCGCAATAGCTATAAGGACTATCCCTATCAGCCCTGTTACAACCTCGGGAATGTGAAATTTTATACTCAAAAGCATAATGAGAGATAGAGCTCCTATTGCATAATGAGCGCCATGCTCGAGATATACATAACCGTCTAAAGTGCCTTTTTCTACAAGGTAAATAGTCATAGAACGAACAAACATGGCTCCTATTCCTAGCCCTATCATGATTACAACAATATCTTTTGTAATAGCAAAAGCTCCGATTACCCCGTCAAAAGAGAAAGAAGCGTCTAAAACCTCCAAATAGAGGAATCCGCCGATACTCCCTTTTTTAACAAGATTGCCAATGTCGGGACTCTCTTCTTCCTCCGTCTCTAATATCTGTCCAATTAAATCTACCCCTAAATAGACAAGAATGCCCCAAATACCGGCTGTCAAAACAACAAATTTATTTGTATCATCCACTAATGCTAAGGAAGCCATTAGAACTGAGAGCGCTACAAAAATTGAGATTGCATTTATTTTTCCAAGCAATCCTAACTTTTGTTCAATCACACCTAGCCAATGAAGTTCTTTCTCTTCATCCAAAAGAAAATTAAGAAAGACAAGCATTAAAAACATACTTCCAAAAGCGGAGACTTCCGCATGATGTGAGGTTAGTTTTAAAGAATATTCATGGGGATTGTTGATAGCCAAAGTCCAAACTTCCAACATTCCCATATCGGCGGTTTGTGCTACTATAACAATTGGAAAAAGGAGTCTCATCCCAAAAACAGCGACTATCATGCCGACAGTCAAAAAGAGAGTTCTCCAATATTTATTCCATGTTTTTAAGATGGAAGCATTCACAACCGCATTATCAAAGGAAAGAGATGCTTCCATTACTGCTAAAATAAGAGCAAGCCAAATCATGCTAAGCGCCAAGGTTATCCCGCCACTGCTATATCCCCACCAACCTGCACATGCAAGTGCTATAGCAGAAAAAATCAAAGAAAATTTAAAGTGTTCCATATGTACCCATTTAAGAAATTTATAGATAAATTGTATCATTTTTTGATTGAAACCATAGACTTCACATGTTAGCAATGCACTATTGACATCTCTCCCATCAAAAGGTAAGATACAAATCTTAATTATTCTTTATGTAAAAGAATTAATCTTAAAAGGACTTTCTATGAACTCTTCAACTCTTCAAAATGTGGCACTCTCCAATCTCTGGCAACTTATAATCTTTGTTTTAGGTTTTGCAATTGAGACCTTTTTTCTTGGTTTTTCTGCTCTCGTTGTAATACTTACGATAGTTCATATTTCATTGGCTCTCTATCTTCGTTCACAGCTGATGATAGTTAAGCATCCAATCGAAAATTTAACAAAAACAATATCCAAAGCTTCCGGCGGAGATTTTGAAACAGTCGCTTCAGTTATGGGAGAGGGAGAAATTAAACAGCTTTCTATAGAATTTAATTCTCTTCTTTCACAATTTAAATTTTTCATATGCGAGACAAGAAAAGCTATTGATTCAGCGGGAGATAACAAGAGTGCCTCGTATCATGCAAGAAGTGATAATTTAAATCCTACGTTGAGCAGTGCAGTTGAGTTTATCAATACATCCGTAATAGAAATTGAAAAGGGTTATAAGCTTCAAATGCATGGCAGATTTACTCAAAAACTTCATGATTTAGGCGGAGGAATTGCACATGGTTTGCAAATCATTCAAAACAACTTACTCAATAACTCTCAAGAGGTAGAGAAAATATCTAAAATGTCGCAAAGTACTTCAGAAGAGGCAAGTAGAAGCATGGATTCCATGGAGAATGTTCAAAATCTTTTTGGAGATTTGATAGAAAAAATTGATGCAACGCATAATAATATAAATTCACTCTCTGAACGTTCTAATGAAATATCTACTATTGCAGGTCTTATTAAAGATATTGCGGAGCAGACAAATTTACTGGCACTCAATGCTGCGATTGAAGCAGCAAGAGCAGGAGAACATGGAAGAGGGTTTGCGGTCGTTGCCGATGAGGTTAGAAAACTGGCAGAGCGAACACAAAAGGCAACCCAAGAGATTTCTATAACTATTTCAACGCTTCAGCAAGAGACTCGAGATATTCAGCAAAACTCCGAAGAGATGGCAAGCATCGCCAAGGATGCGACGCATACGGTTGAAGAGTTTGCCGGTACGCTTGATGGTTTCCAAGTGAATGCTCAAGATTCTGCTGATTATGCAAGCTATATCCGCAGTTCACTCTTTATGGTTTTAGTAAAAATTGACCATATTCTATTTAAGTCAAATGCTTATTCAGCAATTCTTTCAGAGGACATGGCAGCAGAATTTTCTAACCATGCAAGCTGTCGTTTAGGTAAATGGTATCTTGGTGCTGGCAAAGAGCATTATGGACACACAAACGGATATAAGCTTATTGATATTCCCCATGCTAAAGTCCACAATAATGTACTTAAAAATGCAGAGTTTGTTAAAAAAGGTGTTGCAATGAATCCTGCAAACGAAGATGCAATTATCAGCAACTTTCAAGAAATGGAAGCAGAGAGTGATAAACTTTTCATTATTCTTGATGGGATAGTCGGCGAGTTGGCTCCGGTTTCAAATAGAAAGTAACGATATTAATTTTAAATTTTAAATTTTGCTTTTTATTTATATGTTATAATTTTTGCAAACGAAGAGGAGGATATTATGGAAATTATACGTTATACATTTCAGTCACCTTATTCTAGTCAGATTCAAATCGGAAAGCCTGACGTAATTACTCTGAAGGGTGATGCGGAGCTCCCAAAAAGTACGAATGAGGCGTTGAAAAATGCGGAAAATTTTAAAGCTACTCAAATAAAAGAGGTTACTCCAAAGGTAGATTCTAAAAAAGCTTTAGATGTGTATGTATAGTAATTCTGTTCTGAAGTATAAAAAGGACAGTGGTGAACAAAAAATTTATATTTCTTGTCTTCTGTTCGCCACTTCTTCTTGCCAAAACATTACCGCTTTTTTTCCAAGGTAACCAACAAATTTCTGAGAGAGATTTGTATAACTCTGTCAACCTCAATAAACCCTTCTTTTATGAATTTTACAAAGAGCAACCGGTGGTTGAGTCAAAAACTGTGCCGTTATTAGTCCAAGCCATTAAAGATTACTATAGAAGCAGAGGCTATTTTCATGCAATAGTTACACATGCGATACGAGAGGACTCCGTTGTTATTGAAATTAATGAAGAAGCACCCGTCACTGTTGCAGATATTGCGAAAATATCAGAGTTGGATATCAGCGTAAAGATTCCTTTTTCGAAAGGAGAAGTTTTTGATTCGGGTAAATTTACACAAAGTAAACAAGATATTAAACTTTTGTATGCGACTCATAGCTATTGCAGTGCAGAGCTTGATGCAAAAGCCTGGGTTGATATAGAATCAAATAGTGCTTATTTGGTCTATGAAGCTGTTAAACATGAGCCATGTTTTTTTGGTGACATTGTCATTACTCCATCCAAAAATATTGATGCAGAAATTATAAAATCACTTCTCTATATTAAAAAAAATGAGACATTCTCACCAATTGAAATTACCAAAAGTTATGAGAGCCTCTATCGTTACGAGGGAATATCAAAGGTTATTATTGATACGGCAGTAGATGAAAACAGCAGCGTAAAAACTACGATAATTGTAAGTGAAAATGAGAAGCCTGTTCGTTTCCAAGCCGGAGTCGGAGCGAGCAGCGATGAGGGGGGAATGGTTTCCTTAGGTGTAAATAATAGAAATCTATATGGAAATTTAAAAACAGCAGGTTTAACTACAAGAGTCACAGAGATTAAACAGACAATTAAAATAAACTTTGATATGCCGATAGAAAATCGAAGTTCTGCAGGTGCCGAGTTAGGGTTTGAGAATGAAAAGTTTATCGGCTATAAAGAGAGCAGAGTATTTGGTACTCTCTATCTTCAACAAAGAGAGAGCCCGCACACCTTTAAAGAGAGTTTGCTCTTTGACAGCTCTAATACCTACGACAGCAATGACAAATTGCTGTTTCCGAAGGGTGTTTTATTTGTTTTATCGCCAAAATTAGAGTGGGGATATGATGTTAGAGATAAAATTTTAGACCCCAGCCATGGTTATTTTTTTAACTCTGAAATTGCAGGTTCATGGATGTCGGATATCTCCGATGCTTCATACTATAAATTTAAGCTCACTGGCGGATATATTGTACCTCTTAACTCTTCTATTCTTGCGCTCAAAGCCACGTTTGGTTCTCTGCACCTTTATCAGGGCAATCTTCCTGAATCTTATCTCTTTTATGGCGGTGGAATGAATAGTAACCGTGCCTACGGCTATCGCAGACTAAGTCCAACAAGCAGTTCGGGCGAATCGATAGGTTCGGACTCTATTTTAGATACCACTATGGAGTATAGGTTTCCGGTGTATGGAGATTTTAAAGGTGTTCTCTTTAACGACAATACATACATAGGCGAAAAAGAGGTTCCGGATTATAATAAGGGTTACTTTAGCGCCGGAGCCGGCATCCGCTACATGACTCCTATCGGGTCAGTTGCGATTGATTTTGGGTTTGACATGGCACATCCTATGGAACAATATGCACTCCATTTTCATGTGGGAGAACTGTTTTGATTCAGAAAACCTATCTGTTTTTTAGAAATATAATCCTGTTTCTTATAACAGTCATGACCATTGTTGGATTTTTATTAACAACTGAGAAGTTGTTCCCATTCTTGGCAGAAAAATATTTAAAAGAGTTCGGAGTCGAATATTCTAAAATCCAAGGTTCACTCTTTGGCGGAATAAGTGTGTATGATTTGAAATATGGCGATTCGGTTAGTATCAAAAAAGTTGAGGTCAATTATAATTTTCTCATGCTTTTTACGCGTACGCCTAGTTTTTCAGATATTAATGTTGATAGTATTTCTCTTAACATGGACAAAATGCTATCTTCTGATGCAAATAAAATCCCGATTCCGTCGTTTAATATAGCAAAGCTAAATCTCAAAAATGTTGAGTTAATAGTCGGAGGCAAAAGCTATAGCTTTGATTTAGAGACACAAAATGTTCGTTATAACAACGGGTTTGATGCTCAAAATGTGGCATTAGATTTAAAATCTTCTTTTGCAAATGTAGTAATAAAAGAGGGAGAAATTTGCTCTAATGCGTTAAAGGGTGATGCAACTCTCGAGCTTAGCCCAGCTTTCTTAAAAGAGTATCTTGCTGCTTTTAAAGGTATTCCAAAAATTTTAGATGTAAAACTTGATGCCACTCTGCAGGGAATAAATGCCGCCACAAAAGGGCTGAGTTTGGGAGTTAAAGCAGACGAAAATCTGAGTATTAAACATGGGGATTTAAATCTTACCTATTTTATAGATGATGGTTATTTCAGTGCAAATGCCGCTTATTTACTCTCTAATGGCGAATATGAAACTACGTTAAATCAGAGTGCCGTCTTTGGTGAAAATGGAGCTTTTTACACCAAGTTAGAAGCAAAGCTGAAAACATACCCTATCTCTTTACCATTTGAAAATTTCAGCGTGGAAGCAGCTGGGGATATGCAGAGCGTTACAGCAAATATAGAAGCACAGAAACTAAAACTAAGTTTTTTCTCAAAAGATTATAAAAATTTTCTTCTTCATGCAAAGGGGGAGAAACTCTCCCTCTCTTTTTTAGATACTCTTCCGGAGATATTTAAAAAGAATGTAGTCTCGTTTGAGGGCGATGCCACTCTGAAAACTTCTCCCTTGTCTCTCTCAGGAATAGTTCAGAGCGATGGGCTATACGGCAAAGAAAAGATCGTGTTTGAGATGGATAAAAATAGTTCTCTCTATCAGGTAGAAATGCGTCCAAAACCAAAAAGTGACCTTTTTAAAAATTATAACATGAAAAAGTTTTCGCAAATATCTCTTACTTTATATGATGATTATGCGTCGCAAATACTCAATGTTCATGCAAATCTGCTCAATGCCACTCTCCAAAAAAAAGGTGAAGCTCTTAGCGGCGAAGGAAATTTTGGTTCAAGCAACTTTAATATCAGCGGCAATCTCTCCAAAGATGGAGAGACCAATATAAAACTCTCTGCGAAACTTCCCTCTTTGAATAGATTACTTCATGATTTTAATCTTGGTTCTAAGGATGATAACAGATTATATGATGGCGAAGTAAATTTTGATGCCACAGTGCGTTTTGCGGATAAAATCAGAGTAGCCGGCAACATCTACATGCCTTGGAATAGTATAAAATTAGACTCAGAGACGACTTACAGCGTAAAAGATATTTTTGTAAAACTGAGCAGTGAGGACAGAGAGATAACCATAGAGAGCTATCGCTTTGAGTTTATGAATCAGAAAGTTTACTCAAAAAAGCCATCAAAACTTCTCTTTGATATCAACGATAATATACTCTTTAAAGAGTTTTGGATTTATGATAATTTGCTTTTGAGTGGGATTTTGAATCCTGCTGGCATGCATGGAAATTTAAACCTGAAGAGTGAAAAGTTTATCTATGAGGGCAACGAGGGAAATATTACGATAAAAGGGGATATAAAAGCAGATTTTGATGTGGATGGAACTCAAAAAATAGAAGGAAATATCACACTGCTTGATGGATTAATCACCTATGCACCGCAGAAAGATTATGCTGTTTTGGACAGTGATATTATCGTTATACAAGAGATGAAAAACAGAAAAAAGCATAATCGTTTTGTAAATATTCATATAGATTCATCTCAGCCAATTCGTTATAAAGCTAGGGAGATAGATCTTCTTTTTACTCCCAATATAACGCTCTTTGAGGAGCCAAAATCTGAATTGAAAGTTTTGGGAATGGTAACTATACATGAGGGGAAAGTGACGGGAGGCGATAAAACATTCGAGTTTGACAAAAGTGAAATCTATTTTTATGGAGCTATTCCGATGAATCCGTATCTAAACTTAAACTTACACTACTACACGCTCGATTATATTGACATAGAAATTTATGTGACAAACACCCTTAATGCACCCGTTCTTATTTTTGCATCCAAACCCGCCATGAGCCAGAATGATATCATGTCCTATATACTTTTTGGAGAGAGTGCAAGTTCAATTTTTGATACAACCGGTGCCGGAAATAAACTCTCAGTTAGCACACTGCTTCTTGGAACAGGACTAAAACAGATATTTAACTCCGCAACGGGAATAAAAGTAGATACTCTCAATATTTTAACAAACAAAGAGGGAACGCTGGGATATGAAATAGGCTCGAGATTTAACAAGCAGATACGGGTTGTTTACAAAAATGACACCGTCTCAAGCATAATCGTACAATACAGTCTAAATAAATCAGTTAGAATAGATGTAGATGTCCGAGAGACGGGGCAGGGCGTAAGTATAGTCTATGTAAAAGATTTTTAAAATTGAAATTATTTTACTATAACCCTATTGCGACCACTTCTTTTTGCTTCATAAAGGGCATCATCTACTCTTTTAAAAGTTTTATGAGTATCTTCGCCTATGATGTATTTTGTAAGACCAAAAGAGGCTGTTACATTGATACTATTGTTTACTTTTGTTCCTTCTACGCTCGCTCTTACTTTTTCAATAATTATTTTTGCTTCATCTAAACTTACATTTTTGAGCATTATTACAAACTCTTCTCCGCCCCATCTGGCAATCAAATCATTTTCTCTCAGAGCATTTTTGAGTGTATTGGCTATCGCTATGAGAGCATCATCGCCAACTTGATGTCCATAGGTATCGTTAATTGATTTAAAATGGTCAATGTCTGTGATTGCCAATGCGAAATCTATATCTGCTTTTCTTTGATGTTTAGTAATAGAATTTATCGTATCATCAAAATGTGCGCGATTGTAAAGTTTTGTTAAAGGGTCGGTAATATAAAGTTCTGCAAGAAGTTTTGCATTTGTTATGTCATGATAGACGGCACTAAATTCAATAATCTCTCCCTTCTCATCCAAAATAGGTGTTACTCTCGATTGAACCCACTTTGTTGTGCCACTTGCAGTTTTGTTTTTTACTTCTCCACACCAAGATTTTTTACTTTTTATTGTGTCCCATAATTCTTTATAGGTTACATCTGGCATGTCTCCGCTTTTAAATAGCGATACATTTTTACCGATAAGATCCTTTTTTTTATACTCTAGGAACTCACAAAAATAAGTACTGATGTCTATGATAACAGCGTCCAGCGATGTTTTCATCATCATAATATTTTTGTCAATTATCTCTTGGTCGGCTTCTAATGCATCATTGAGTTTATTTACTTTAGCTATCTCTTTTCTTAGTGAGAGCTTTGTTTCGTAAAGTTCGCTTATATCATAAATAGAAACCATTACCTTGTTTTCATGCAGTAAATATGGAGAGATAGTGACTTGCTGCTGCATGAGAGAGAGGGAGGAGGTAGTCACCTTGTTTCTATTTATTGATATGAATTTTGTACTGCTATTGGCATCATAAAATGTCGGAGTATTGATAGTGAGTGCTGTTTTGATTTTTCTGTGAAGAACTTTATAATTTAAATCCGGATAAAACTTTTCTAAGCTCTTACCGATTATCTCTTCTTTAGAAATTTGCGTATTTATTGCAAGCCATCTATTCCAATAACTTACTCTGAATTTGTCATCAATAACCATGTGACCATTTTCAAGAGAGTCTAGTAATACATCGGGACACTTTAGCGATATCATCCGTAAATCTCTTCTATTTTTTTGTCTATCAGCATTTTTAGACTCTCTATTGCTTCATCTTTTGTCAATATATAAACGCTACCGATTATTTTCTGATCCTCAAATTCTAAAATAGTACTAATTATAATAATTTTTGAATAGTGATTCAAATCATCGCTGTTGATAATTGAAGTTGAATCAACAAATTGTGACGACGGTGCAAAAAATTGTACCTGAGTATCAAGTTCCTGAGTTAATTTGCTTATAATGGTAGATGACAAGATATTTGTTAACTCTATGACAGCATCACTAATATCATCTTCAGATGGAGTTTTTACATCATAAAGATGTTTTCCAAGATTTTCTGCAGAATCATGGCTCATGATAAACATGCATTCGCCACCGAATTTGCCGGTAAAGAGCTGTTTCGTTACATAATACATTGAAGCAGAATCTATCGTTGACTTAACTCTTGACATAAGTTCGTTGCTATTGCAAATATCAATCTTCGGAATATGCATTGTCGCAAATGCATCTAGAAGATCTGCCAAATTTGCGGTTGCCGCACCAATGGAGACATTCATAAATTCTTTTAAAGCATCAATTTGGTCTTCGTTAAATTCTATATTCAATTGTGCTGCCTTTATATTAATAGGTCTTGTTGAAAAATTTGCAACATCTTCTCTTTGCTAATAGGTTTCGGATACATATTTTTAGCACCGGCTTGTAAAACTCTCAGTTTTGCTTCACTTTGAATATCTGCACTGATGACAATAACTTGCGCATTTTTATCTAATGCCATAATCTGCTTGAGTGCTTCATATCCATCCATAACGGGCATCGTTAAATCCAAAAAAACAACTCTAGGTTTCTCACTTTTAAAAATATCAACAGCCTCAGCACCATTAGACGCCTGAAACAATTCGGCTCCTGGCTCTATCTCTCTCAAACTATTCATCACAACTGTTCGAGCAAGTTTTGAGTCATCCACAATCAAAATTTTTAATTACACTACCTTTTTTCTTTTTGATGAGACCATATTAACGAAATTGTATGAAAATTTTTATTAAGTTATTAGTTCAATAAAATATTTTATAAAAGCTTTTCGATGCTCACACCATTATCTTTTATAAACTTTGAAATTGTCTCTGAGTGTGTATGCTCGTATTCCTTTGCATATACAATTCGTTTGATGCCGCTTGCAATAAGGTTTTTGCTGCACTCGCTACATGGCTCTAGCGTCACATATATTGTGGCATCTTCAATCGAAATACCTTTTCTTGCTGCCCAGATTATTGCATTCATTTCTGCATGAATTTCATAAGTTTTCGACCAGTTATGGTGCTCGCTAGTATATTCACCACTCCAATGCTCGCTGCAGTTTATATATCCGGCAGGGGTGCCGTTGTATCCGGTGCTAAGAATTCTTCCATCTTTGACTATTACAGCACCAACCTGCTTGGATACGCATTTTGAAGCTTTTGCTAATTCTGTAGCAATATTTATAAAGTTTTGATCGCTTAGCATCTATTTATCACTTTTTTTGATTCATTCCTATTTGCTTTTAAGCCCATAATCTTCATTTCCTAAACATAATTATAATAATTTTTATGCTATTATATCGCAAAATTATACACATTTTGGAGTCTTACCAATGGATACAAAACAGATAAAAGCGTTAATGCGTGAGTTCGATGAAAGCGGTCTTTCTAAGTTAAAAATTAAACAGGAAGATTTTTCTATTGAGCTTGAAAAAGCTACTGGTTTAGTTGCAGCACCTGTTCATTCGCCGGTCGCAGTTGTACAAGCTCCTGTTGCACAAATAGCAATTTCCAGCTCAATACCAGATGAAATTAGCGGTGATGCTATCCTTTCCCCTATGGTAGGAACATATTACTCTTCTCCATCCCCTGATTCTCCTGAATTTGTAAAAGTCGGCGATACTGTTAAAAAAGGTCAAGTTGTAGCTATTTTAGAGGCTATGAAAATCATGAATGAATTAGAAGCTGATTTTGATTGTAAGATTCTTAAAATTTTAGCTTCAAACGGTCAAGCTGTCGAATATGACATGCCACTTTTTATAGTAGAAAAGATATAAATTTATGCGAGAAATAAAAAGAATTTTAGTTGCAAATCGCGGAGAAATTGCTCTTCGTGCGATTAGAACTATTAAAGAGATGGGAAAAGAGGCAGTTGCGGTTTACTCAAAAGCAGACAAGGGGAGTGAATATCTCAATCTTGCAGATGCTTCTATCTGTATTGGCGATGGACCAAGTAATAAAAGTTATCTGAATATTCCTGCAATTATATCAGCCGCTGAAATCAGTCATTGTGATGCAATCTTTCCGGGGTATGGTTTTTTAAGTGAAAATCAACACTTTGTAGAAATTTGCACACATCACAATATTAAATTTATTGGGCCAACTCCGGAAGTTATGGTTCTCATGAGCGATAAATCAAAAGCCAAAGATGTTATGGTTGCAGCAGGTGTGCCTGTTGTTCCGGGAAGTGACGGGGCAATAAGCGATATAGCCGATGCGAAAAAAAGAGCCGCAGAAGTCGGTTATCCTGTTATTCTTAAAGCTGCTCAAGGCGGTGGCGGTCGAGGAATGCGTGTTGTTGAAGAAGAGAGTTACCTTGAAAACGCATTTCTTGCGGCAGAGAGTGAAGCAATTACAGCTTTTGGCGATGGCACTATATACATGGAAAAATTCATAAAAAATCCTCGTCATATTGAAGTTCAAGTTATGGCGGATGCACATGGAAATGTTCTTCATATAGGGGAGAGAGATTGCTCTATGCAACGCCGTCACCAAAAGCTTATCGAAGAATCCCCTGCGATTATTTTAACGCAAGAAGTAAGGGAAAAACTTTGGGCTTCAGCAGTCCGTGCCACTAAATTTATCAAGTATGAGGGTGCCGGTACGTTTGAGTACCTGCTGGATGCTAATTTAGACTTTTACTTTATGGAGATGAATACAAGGCTTCAAGTAGAGCATACAGTATCAGAAATGGTAAGTGATTTAGATTTGATTAAAATGATGATTGAAGTTGCTGAGGGCAAAGAGCTTCCTGCGCAAGATACCATTACACTCAAAGGTCATTCAATTGAGTGCCGTATTACAGCAGAAGACCCGATTAAGTTCTTACCATGCCCCGGTAAAATTATCTCGTGGGTTGCACCTGGAGGAAAAGATGTCCGTATAGATTCGCATGCACATGCAGGCTATGTTGTACCTATGATTTATGATTCAATGATTGGAAAACTGATTGTTTATGGGAAGACAAGGGAAGAAGCAATTGCAAGAATGCATAGAGCTTTAAGTGAATTTACAATAACAGGCATAAAAACCACTATACCTTTCCATTTAAAAATGATGGAAAATGAAGATTTTAAATCTAATAACTTTAATACAAAATACTTAGAAAAGTATAACGGTTAATTTTAACCGTTATAAAAAAGAGAAGTAGTTAAAAACTACCAACCTCTTACAATCGCATGACAACGAGTACAATCTTTCATTACATCTGAATGAAGAGCTGCAGCTTCTAACATTTTGTTTTGTTTGATGTATTCACGCATTGCTTCTAAATCTGAATTTAAACTTTTAGCACTCAAAAGGGTAACTCCTACAAGTTTCTTTTTGTCTTGTGGTAAAAATGAGTCAATCGACTCTTTACTACTAAGGGAGCCATTCACTTTTTCTATTTTATCAATTCCACTCACTACAGATTTGCTGTTGTTATATAAAAATCCGTCTTGCATCTCTTGAAGTCCATCTCTCATTGATTTCATATCCGAAGCAATGTCACCTGCCTGTAAGCCCAAAGTAACTAACACACATAAACTAACTACTATTTTTTTCATTTTTCACCCCTTTAATATTTGATTTAATAATAGCTAAACTAATCTTAAATATTTATCTTAATATAGAAAACTTATAAAATCTACTCCGGCATTCTCAATATTTTAATATCCGCACCAATGCGGAGTCTTGCAAAATAGTCACTCAAAACCTGCTCTCTTTTTTGTCCCATTAAATGATTTGCTATCTGCTCTTTGATACTATCTAGACTACTCTCTTTATTGTATACCATCTTTTTCATGTAAAAACAGATATATCCGCCCTTTGCATCCGAAATAACCTGCGTAAACTTGTTTTCTTCAGTTTTTTCAAGCAATGATGCTAACTCTGGAGCTAACCCTTCGTATGGTAAAGTTTGTTCACCGCTTTGAATATCTGATGAATTAAACATTGGATTTTCTATTTTTTGATTTAATTTGTCTTTATCTTTTGATTCATAAATTACAACACTAAATGAAGTCGGATGAACAAAACTATCTTTATGAAGTTTATAGTACTCTTCTATTTCAGAGTCGCTTGGCTGAGCCATTTGAGCCAAAGATATGGCCGAGTAGAGTTTTTGACTGAGTAGTTTACTTTTGACATTATCTTTTATCTCTTCAGATGTTAATCCGTTTGAATTTCTTACAGCTTCATAAAACTGGCTTATGCTCAAATTGTTTCGTGATGCTGTTTTTTTGATATCTTCATAAACTTCTTCATTGCTCACATTAATGTTTCTTTCTGTTGTTTCTGCCAGTTCTAGCTTTTTACGGATTAAAATATCTGAAGCCATTTTCGCCTCAACTTTTGATGCCATCATCTCTTTTTTTATATCAAGCAAAGTTATCTCGTTGCCTTTCACGACGATAGCGACACCGCCAACCATTTCAGCACTTAGTGATGCCGCGCAGAGAAGAGACAAAAAGAGTTTATACATTATTTATTCACTTTATAAAAATTTAAGTCTGCATTTTACCAATTTTTAACCCATATTTGCCTAAAATTCGGCAATTATTTATAAAGGTTTTTCAATGATTGTTACTCGCTTTGCTCCAAGTCCTACAGGTTATCTTCATATCGGCGGTCTCAGAACCGCTCTTTTTTCTTATCTTTGGGCTAAAAAAAACGGCGGTAAGTTTTTTCTTCGTATTGAGGATACTGACAAAGCAAGAAACTCCGTAGAGGCTGCGGAGGCAATTGTCAAAGCGTTTGAGTGGCTGGGTCTCTCTTATGACGGCGAAGTGATTTACCAATCAAGCAGAGATGAAATATATGCAAAATATATCAAACAGCTTTTAGATGAGGGCAAAGCCTACTATTGTTACATGAGCAAAGAAGAGTTGGCTGAGCTTAGAGAGACGCAAATAGCGGCAAAAGAGCGAACCATGTACAATGGAAAATACCGTGATTTTAACGGTACTCCGCCAGAGGGAGTTACACCTGCTATTCGTATAAAAGCGCCTCAAAGCGGAATAATAACCGTAAAAGACAAAGTGAAGGGAGATGTAGTTTTTAATGCTCTTGATATTCTTGATGATTTTGTCATTGCCAGAGCCGACGGAAGCCCTACTTATAATTTTGTTGTGGCAGTGGATGATGCGCTTATGGGAGTCAATGAGGTAATTCGCGGTGATGACCATCTCTCAAACACACCAAAACAGATTGTTGTATATGAAGCACTAGGATTTAAAATACCGAATTTTTACCATGTTCCGATGATTCACAATCATGACGGTAAAAAACTAAGCAAACGAGATGGTGCGACCGATGTTATGGAGTATAAAGAGATGGGTTATACGCCAGAGGCACTCTTAAACTTTTTGGTTCGTTTAGGGTGGAGCTACGGAGACCAAGAGATATTTTCGATGGAGGAAATGAAAGAGCTTTTTAATCCAAAAGATATCAATAAGTCGGCATCTATCTACAATACACAAAAGCTTGACTGGCTCAATTCTCACTACATCAAAAACATGCCAAACACTGAGCTTGCCGAGTTGTTGACACAGTATGATTTAGTTTTGACTTCGCATGACAAGAAAGAGATACTTTTGGATGTTATAAAAGAGAGAGCAAAAACCCTCAAAGAGCTTGCGGAACTTGCAAAAGAGATATTAGAAACTCCAACCGTGTATGACGAAAAAGCTTTCAAAAAAGCTTTTAAAGAGGATTCGATTGAGGTTCTAAACACCTTTGGAGCAAAACTTACAAAAGCAGACGAGCTTCACCTGCCAAGTGATTACCACCAAATAATGGAAGAGGTTGTCAATGAGATGAACATTGGTTTTGGAAAAATCGGTCAGCCTCTTCGCATCGCACTTCTTGGAAAACTATCAGGTCCAGGCCTTGACAGCGTAATGGCGATAATAGGAAAAAATGAGACCATGCTCAGAATTGCGCAAGTGATAGCAGTACACTCATAAATTTTTTTCCTCCGCATTTGTGGTGGGCTTGCCTAACCACGACCTCTCCTTTCCAAAGATGAATGAAACTGGCATGCGGAAGTTCCTTTATGCCGAGAACTATTTCACCTCGATATTAAAAACCTCATTCAGCAAAATCAACAACTCATTTTTGGCAGAACCTGCGAAGCTGTTTTTTAGAAAGTGATTAATTCCTTTGCCCGCATGTTGCACAAGCGGAATGATTTTTATCCCCGTTATCTCTGACATGAAGTGCGATTTATCTCCCTCTTCGTAGGCATGAAGCAAAATTGAGCGGGAGAAGTTGTTGAGTATATGGTAGTAAATATGCAAAAACTCCGCTTCTTGGACTTCAAGTCCATAAAGATGCGTTGCAATTTTCCACTCATGTGAAGCGATAGGGCGGACTTTGTCAGGTTTGATATTGATACCGATTTCCTCTTTTACTTCTCGTACAAGTGCGTCTAAAAGCTCTTCTCCCTTATCTACCGTCCCGCCGGGAAAGCCCATCCGACCGTCCCATCTGTCTATCATGATTATTGCAGGGCACTTCATACTTTTAATATCATCATTAAAATATTTCCAAGGCGATATTTCGTTTACATATATAACCAAAAAAACGGCATTCTTTTTATCTCTGTAGAAGTCGCCAAACTTTACTCTTTTCATCTCGCTCAAAGTTGCTCTTTATAAAAATTTTGCGCTATTTTACATTAAAAAAAAGTTACTTTACTCACTGCAAAGATATAATACGATCATGAATAATAATCCAATCACTCTTAAAACTATACTCAAACTTATTTTGGATAATAAGCGCACGCTTATTTATGGGCAGATAATCACTCTGCTCGCGATACTTGTAAGCATTCCTGTTCCTCTGATGCTTCCTATATTGGTGGATGAGATTCTTCTAAACAAGCCCTCCTATTTTGTAAATAGCATAAACTATTTTTTGGGTTCGACTACGCCATTTTATTATATTGCAATAGTTACCCTTGCCGTTATATTTTTGCGATTTATTTACTACTTTCTCGGCGTGGTTATTACAAAAATCTTCACTAAAATCTCAAAATATGTCACTTTCATGATACGAAAAAGATTAATAGAACATCTAAAAATAGCCTCCATGAACGAGTATGAAACTCTCGGCAGCGGTGCGATTACCTCGAACCTTATTACCGATGTAAACACCTTGGATAATTTCATAATTACGGCAGCAAGCCGTTTTGTCTCATCGGTTTTAACTCTTATCGGAGTAGGGATTGTTATGATTGTTATAGATCCGATTCTTGGCATTATGATACTCGTTATTCAACCACTTATCATGCTTATAAGTAAAAAGATGTCAAAAACTGTTGGTCGTTTAAAGAAGGAAGAGAACGAAGCGATTGAGAAGTTTCAAGAAAATGTCGGGGAGACGCTTGAGCTTTTTGGTCAGATTAAAGCAAGCAATAAAGAGAAGTACTTTTTTGATCAAGCCTTAACGCATGCAGAGGAGATTCAAAGAAGTTCAAACGAGTATGGATATAAAAGCATGGCATACGAGAAACTCTCATACACAATATTTTTAATCATGTTTGAAATTTTGCGCGCATCAGGGCTTCTTTTAGTGGCATATAGCGACCTTAGCATAGGAATGATGTTTGCAATGTTCGGCTATATCTGGTTTATTATGACACCTGTCCAAGATATACTCTCTATTCAGTACAGCTACTCCTCTGCCATGAGTGCACTGAAAAGGATTAATAAAATACTCACACTGCAAACTGAAAAAACAGGAGATAAAACTCTTTCAGCTGAATATGTGGATATATCATTGAAAAATCTCTACTTTTCTTACATGAGTGACAAAAATATACTTGAAGATATTTCGATTGACATAAAATCAGGCTCAAAAATAGCACTCATTGGAGCAAGCGGAAGCGGTAAAACAACGCTTGCCCAAGTCATTTCCGGATTTTATGAAAAGCAGAGCGGCTCGCTTAGTTACAATAATATTGAAATGGAGGATTTAAATAAAAGCTCTCTAAGGGGGAAGATATTTCTGGTCTTGCAGATGCCGATACTTTTCAATTCTACTCTTAGATTTAATATCACAATGGGAGATGAGAGTATAAGTGATGAAGAGATTTTAAAAGCTCTGACTATTGCGCAACTCGGGGAGATGATAGAATCCATGCAGATGGGGCTTGACACCATAGTCGGGAGACATGGAATCAGACTCTCAGGAGGTCAGAGACAGCGACTGAGCATAGCAAGAATGATTATCGCAAACCCTTGCGTGGTCATCTTTGATGAATCTACATCTGCACTGGATGTTCATACAGAAGCAAAGCTTTTTACCACAATCACACCGCTTTTAAAAGATAAAACAGTTATAACAATAGCCCACAGGCTAAGTACGGTTAAGAATGCCGATATAATCTATGTGCTTGATGGAGGAAAAATTGTTCAAAGAGGTACACATTCCGAATTGGAAATTGAGCAGGGGCACTACATGGAGTTTATTAAGAATCAGTTGATTTAATATTTTTCTATATATTATCCTTTAATTTACACTATTTTTAGTATAATTTTACATATATATCTTTCTAGGAAGGAGTTCAAGATGCTTTCATCTCTTAGTACAAGTACAAATAATATTTATAGCATAATGTCGCATGAGAGTGCAGCAATGAGTAATACTGATACAAACAAAGCTGCTTCGATAGCTTCGGATGTGCAAAGAAGTATACAAGAGACTCAAGTAGCCCGCGAAAAAGGAAGTACAGATAGTTATAAGCAAACCCTGCAGAAGATAGATATTTTAGTATAGTTAGCTTTATTAGCATCTGTATCAAGAAAAACCTTTTTTTGGTTTTGGTAATCCAAATTCTTTTCATGATTTCAGTTAAATATTAAGACTCTTTGGAGATAAAGCCCTTTACATTAGTATTTAAAAAATCTTTTTTAATAGACTCTTTGGGCTTTTGCCAGGCGTCATGGTAATGGCATTTTTTTTTCTCATCGCACTCAATTTTTTCGATAATGCAATCTTTGGCTCTGTCCCCATCACATAATTTTAAGATATCATATATTGTTATTATTTTTGAATTTATAAGTTTGAACCCGCCGTATCGTCCCTGTATAGACTCTATCATCTCATTTTTTGTAAATTTTGTCATAATTTTTGTAAGATATTTGTATGGAATATCGAGCTCTCGTGAGAGGGTTTTTGCGTTGCTAAGTCCCTCTTTATTCTCATTTAAATAGGCTAGAATTTTTAGAGCGTATTGTGTGGTCGTACTAAATACCATTTTATTTATCCGAATATAATTTTTTGGTATTTTACATGTAATATCTTTTAACTTAGATTATATACTACTTTTAAGTAGTATATAATCTGTTTTTGTCTAAAATTTTCAAATACTACTTTTTGGTAGTAATTAAAGGATTATGTATGAAAACAGAAAATAGAACAAGATGTATCATTTATACAAGAGTGATGGGCTACCATAGACCAATAGAGAGTTTTAACATCGGCAAACTAGGTGAACATAGGGAGAGAAAATATTTTTTAGAACAAAAAACGGCCAATAAATGAATTTTCTGATTTTAAAAAGAAATGGTTCGCAAGAGAATTTCTACTCTTATAAAATTGAAGATGCCATAAAAAAAGCGTATGAAAGCGTGAATGAACTCTACGACGAGAAAGTTTATTTAAATACGATTGAACATATCTCAAAGCTTGAAAAAGTTGAAGTTGAGTCGGTACAGGACATCATAGAGAAAGAGCTATTTCAATTCGGACATTTCAATGTAATGAAATCTTTTATCACTTACAGATTCTTGCATAAACTTCAAAGAGAGGAGTTCTGCGGCAACTTAAATTCTACCACCTTTATAAATTCTACCCAAAGTGTTGAAGAGTACATCCACAAAGAGGATTGGAGGATAAACGCAAATGCAAATATCAGTTACTCAAATGCGGGTCTTGTAAATAATCTTGCCGGAAAAGTTGTTGCAAACTATTGGCTCGATAAAGTTTATTCAAGCGATGAGGGTTACGCTCATAGAAACGGTGATATTCACATTCATGATCTTGATAATCTGAGCGGATATTGTGCTGGATGGAGCTTAAGAGTTCTTCTTGATGAGGGCTTCAACGGAGTGCGTGGGAGAGTTGAGAGCAAAGCACCAAGCCATTTTAGAGAAGCATTAGGTCAGATGGTAAATTTTTTGGGAATTCTGCAGAGTGAATGGGCGGGAGCGCAAGCTTTCAGCAGTTTTGACACCTATCTTGCACCCTATCTCTTTAAGGATAAGCTGAGCGAAGATGAGATAAAAAAAGCGCTCAAAGGGTTTGTTTACAACCTGAATGTACCATCAAGATGGGGACAAAGCCCCTTCACAAATGTAACGATTGATTGGACAGTGCCGAGTGATTTAAAAGAGCAAATTCCGACAAAAAATCAAAAGCATCTTTTGCATGGAATAGATGACGAACAACTGCTTGAAACTGCAAAAAAGAGAGATGAGAAAGTTACCTCATTAACAGATTTAACCTACAAACACTTTTATCATGAAATGAAACAGATTAATAAAGCCTTTTTTGAGATTTTAACAGAGGGAGACGCGAGCGGTCAGCCTTTTACCTTTCCGATTCCGACTGTAAATATAACCGAGGAGTTTGACTTTGACGGTGAAAATACAGATATTTTATTTGAAAACACGGCAAAAATCGGAAGTGCCTATTTTCAAAATTTTATAGGAAGTCAATACACAAGAGACGCCGAGGGCAACCTGTGTGAAAACCCGAATGCCTATAAACCTGGGCATGTGAGAAGCATGTGTTGTAGGTTGCAGCTCGATTTAAGAGAGTTGCTCAAGCGAGGCGGCGGGCTTTTCGGTAGTGCCGAGATGACTGGAAGTATCGGGGTTGTGACGCTCAACATGGCAAGGCTCGGTTATTTATATAAAAATGACAAAACGGCACTCTTTGTAAGGATTGAAGAGCTTATGGAGTTGGCTTACTCAACTTTGGAGAAAAAAAGAGTTGTAGTGAATGAGCTGTTTCATAAGGGGCTTTACCCATATACAAAACGCTATCTGCACCATTTCAATAACCACTTCTCAACCATCGGTGTTAATGGAATCAATGAAATGATAAAAAATTTCAGTGGAGATACGGACGATATTACAACTAAAAGCGGAATCGCATTTGCAGGTGAAATTTTGGATTTTATGAGAGAAAAAATCATCTCTTATCAGGAAAAAAGCGGAAATCTTTACAATCTTGAAGCTACTCCGGCAGAGGGAACGACCTACCGTTTTGCAAAAGAGGACAAAAAAAGGTATTCAGATATTATTCAAGCGGGGTTTGCTCAAAATATTTACTATACAAATTCATCCCAAATTCCTGTAAACTACACAACCGACCCTTTTGAAGCTCTTGATTTGCAAGATGATTTACAGTGCAAATATACGGGCGGAACAGTTTTACATCTTTACATGAGTGAAAAAATATCGAGTATAAAAGCAACAAAAAAGTTTGTAAAAACAGTGATAGAAAACTATAGACTTCCGTATATCACAATCACTCCGCTCTTCTCTATTTGCCCGATTCATGGCTATCTGCATGGAGAGCATGAGTTTTGTCCAAAGTGTGACGAAGAGAATGCATAACTACAATATTTGCGATATTACACCTTTTACTCTGCAAGATTTTCCAGATACAATCGCTTGTATTATCTGGTTTAGCGGATGTAACATGCTTTGCTCCTACTGTCATAACCTAGATTTAGTTTATGAGAGTGAGAAGCGTTTAAGTATTGAAGAAGTGGTGACTTTTTTACAAACTAGAAAAGGAAAACTTGAAGGTGTAGTTTTTTGCGGAGGAGAGCCGACTCTCTATCCAGAAATTTTGGAACTTTCGCAAAAAATAAAATCCATGGGATTTAAAATAAAACTTGACACAAACGGCTCAAAGCCTGAAGTTATACATGACCTTTTACCATATCTTGATTTTGTGGCACTTGATTTCAAATCCACAGAATTAAAGTTTTTAGAAATAACACACTCTAAACTCTACAGTAAATTTGAAGAGTCACTCGATTTGTTGCTCAGCTCTTCTGTTGAATTTGAAGTTCGTACAACATACCATAGTGAACTTTTAAGCTATGAAAATATTAACGAAATGATAAATTTCTTAGAAAAAAAAGAGTACAAAAAAAGATATTTTATACAGCCATATATTACGCAATTAAGATTTATAAAAGAGCTTCCTAAATCAGTAGTTTTTGATGTTTCAAAAATTAAACTTTCTACCCTAAAGATAGGGATAAGATAAGAGTTTTTGATATAAATCAAGAAAAATATTATAAAATTATATATAATAATACTCATAAGCCGTCAATGCTAAAAAGCCTTCCGAGAGCCTCCCTAAATTCAAGCAATGCTTAGTCAAAATTTATTGACGGCTTAGCTCTTTTTGCCTGAATTAAAATATTTCTCTTCATTGAAATTTTACGTAATAATAATTCAAATGGTAACTTAAGTGTAACGGATGTATCATTTCACTTACTTTCGTTAAATCTGCTACCATAAGGAATTTAAACTGCAAACAGAAGATGTCAAAATAATTTTTATAAGTTTTGTTACTCTTGTCTTTATCGGTGCAATGCTGCTTATGCTACCGCTTGCACACAATGGTGATTTACGATTTGTCGATGCAATTTTCACAGCTACCTCTGCTGTTTGTGTGACAGGATTAATCGTCAAAGATACAGCGCTCGATTTCACTGGTTTTGGACATATTATTATCCTTGCGCTTATTCAAATCGGAGGTATCGGATATATGACAGCAGTTACTTTTATGGCAATTATGCGAGGTAAAAAGCTAACTTATCGTGACCGCTTAATCTTAAAAGAGTCACTCAATTATCCAGGGATGAGCGGAATTTTCCGTTTTTTAAAAATTGTATTTGCTAGTATTATTTTTATAGAGCTTACTGGTACAATTATTTTGGCACTACGATTTTGGGCAGACATGCCACTTTTAGATGCTTTATGGTACGGTTTATTTCACTCAGTTTCTGCTTTTAATAACGCTGGTTTTTCACTCTTTAGTACAAATCTTATGGATTATCGCGGAGATTTCGTTATAAATTTCACAATTCCATGGCTTATTATTATTGGAGGGTTGGGATATTTAGTTTTGTTAGAGCTTTATAACTATCGTAAAGAATCACTTACTCGCCTCTCTACTCACACTAAAATCGTACTATGGACGACAGGATTTATGATACTTGCCGGAATGGCAATTATCCTCTCGTTAGAGTGGAATAATCCAAATTCTTTAGGAAATATGAGCATATACGAAAAAATCCTCTCTGCATGGTTTGCTTCAGTAAACTATCGTACAGCAGGGTTTAATACTATAGATTTTTCAACTTTCAGCGACTCTGACTTGTTTTTTGGAACTGTTTTTATGATGACGGGAGGCAGTCCAGGCGGTACAGCCGGTGGTGTTAAAACCACGGTTATAGCACTTGCAATAATTGGTGTTTGGTTTACTCTTCGCGGTCAAAATAACCCTCACATTTTTCGCAGAAGTTTGAACCCATATCAGATAAACAAAGCGTATGCTACTATTTTTGTTGCATCTTTTTATGTATTGATTTCGACTGTTATTTTAAATGAGAGTGAGCATCTTCACTTTGTCCGTACGCTTTTTGAGACATGCTCGGCGTTTGGTACGGTTGGTGTTTCTACCGGAGATGGCGGAGTGCTGAGTTACAGCGCATTGTTTAGCGATATAGGAAAATTAAATATTATTTTGTTGATGTTAATGGGACGTATCGGTGTTTTTGCCTTTACTATCGTTATAGTCGGAAAAGCGGTGCAAACCCGCATTAAATATGCAGAAGGGAAGGTTATTATATGACATATGTAGTTATTGGATTAGGAAAATTCGGATTTCATGTTGCTCAGGGACTTGCGCAGCAGGGTGAAACAGTAATTGCAATTGATAATGATGAGGATAAAATCCGTAACATTAGTGAATTCGTTCAAGATGCGATTATGCTTGATTCGACAGATGCAAAGGCATTGCGTGAGGCAGGAATTGCAGATGCCGAAGTTGCAATTGTCAGTATTGGTGAGCATCTTGAGTCAAGCATTCTTACCATTATGGCACTCAAAGAAGTTGGCATTGAAACAATAATTGCCAAAGCTATCACTCCCGTACATGGTCAAATTCTTTCAAAATTAGGAGCTGCAAAAGTTATCTATCCTGAGATGGAATCGGCTAAAAAGCTGGTTAAAAAAATTGTAGCAAATATGAATTATGAGACAATCGACCTCTCAATTACCATGAAGATTGCCAAAATGACTGTTCCTGCTTTTTGGGTTGGGACTTCCATTTTATCGCCTACTTTTGAGAAAGATTATGAGGTGAAACCAATTGCTTACAAACATCAAGGCGAGTGGCATACATCCTTTGAGAAGAATGATATTCTTGAAAAGGGCGATTTACTGGTTGTTCTTGGCAACAGTAATCATGTTGCGGCGCTTAGCAAGAAAGTGTAGTTGTAAATAATAGGAAATAAAATGCAGTTATCATTTCTAGAAAAACCACATCAAGAAGATATGTATAACGGTGATCATCCATCTATTTTTTTTCAACACGAAAATTATAAATTACTAATTTACAGACTTTTTTCTAAAAATTTTAATAAATTAAATGTTACATCTCATGCCTATGTTATAGATAACGGTAATAATATTTTTACCTTTAATAGGTATGAAGAAAGATTTATAAAAATAGATGATTATAAATCTTTTTACCATATTTTAGATACATTAGTAGATAAAACCATGGAAGAGATAGAGAATCATGTCGAGCTGATTGAAGAGCTTGAAGAGAGTATATATGAAAATAAAGATGCCATTAAAGAGTGGTTCACACTTAAAAAAGAGATGGTGAGAATGGAGAGGCTTCTATCGCAAGCTGCTAAAATTCATATGGAATTTATTAAAAGTTCAGATGTAATTATGCATGATAACGAGTTGCTGGTAGGATTCGAGGATATTGAAGAGCATCTCAATCGTGTTTTTAGGTTTTGTGTTATGAATATCGATAAGCTTGATAATATCTATAGTCTTTATACAATAATTGCAAATGAGAGCATGAGAAAGACAATGCTGTTTCTTACAATAATATCGGCTGTCTTTTTACCTATAAATATTGTGGTTGGTTTTTTTGGCATAAATACTGCGGGACTCTATTTCTCAGGAAACCCACATGCTACGGATTATGTAGCTCTAATAATTATATCAATACTGACCGCTCTAGGCATAATTCTGTTTATAAAAAGAAAAAGTTTTTATTGACATAGTTTAGATAATTACATCATCGCTATCTAACGGCATTTGAAGCGGTTTACTAAAATAATATCCCTGTCCGTATTCTATCCCTATCTCTTTTAAAAGCATAGCACTCTCTTTAGTCTCAACAAATTCAGCGACACTCTGCATATCCATTCCATGAGAGAATTTATGAATACTTCTTAGCATGTGGAGCTTTCTATTGTTTGTGGTGATTTCACGCACAATAGAGCCATCTATTTTTACTATGTCAATATCTAAATCTGAGAAGTACGAGAAGTTTGAGTAGCCTGAGCCAAAATCATCTATAAGAATTTTTGAGCCAAATTTATGCAGCTCTTTTATAAACTCTTGAACCATTTCTAAATTCTCAAGATGTTCTACTTCTAAAAGTTCTATATCAATTCTTGAGGATATCAAAGGATTGAGTCTTAGGCTCTGAAGCAGCATGTCTGTTATCTCTTGATCCAATATATCTTGCATTGAGATATTAAGGCTAAATCTGTATTTTGGAAACTGCCCTGCTACTTTTATTGTTTTTTCAATCATGATTTTTGTAATTTCATGGTAGTAAGAGGTCTTTTTTGAAGTGTCTAAAAATTTTATCGGAGGCAAAAAAGTTCCATCAGGGAGTTTTAACCTCACCAAAGCTTCATATTTTTCAATTTTGGCTGTTTGCAGATTTACGATTGGCTGAAAAAAAGGAACTATTTTGTCATTTGAAACAGCATCTTTTATTAACTTCAAAGTGTCTAAGTTTTCCTGAACGCTTTTTTTGAGATTCAGGCTCTCTTTATAGGCAATTACATGTTTTCTATGCTCTTTTTTAATCAGCTTAAGAGCCAAGTCTGCATTTTCCAAGATAGGAGTTATATTATTGCTTGCAATGCTGACTGTAAGATTCAGCCGAAGTTCGTCAATAGCAAAGATATGTTCGGAAATATTTTTTTCAAGCTTAATAGCTATGTTGAATGCAACATCTTTATTGATATCATCAAACAATATTGCAAACTCATCTCCGCCAAGGCGATAAATTTTAAAGTCATGAATATCGGTACGACTATTTTTTAAAAAAGTTGCTAAATCTTTTAAAAGAGTGTTCCCGACATCATTCCCATAAACATCATTGATATCTTTGAATCCGTTAATATCTAAAATAAGAACATGTGGAAAATCTATCTGGCTCAGCTCGGCTTCGAGAGCTTTTCTATTATATAAGCCGGTGAGCATGTCATAAGTGAGTGAGTATTCCAGAGATTTTTTCGTCTCTTGGAGTTTTTTGTTTTCATGAGAATTTTTGACAAAAAGAGAAACAATAATAAAAAGTGAGACTATATACACGCTAAAAACAATTAAGGCGAAAATATCAAGTGCTTTAAAATCATTTAGAGCAAGAGTTGAAAAATCATCTCTAATTTTTTTGATTAATTCATGGATATTACTGTGCGTGACAGCTTGCGTGGCTTCTATAAATAACGGATATTTTTGGATAAGATAATCGGCATGCATGTTGAAAGTATGTATAAAATTTATCGTATCACTGCTTTGTAAATCAGATACTGTTAAAACATGCAGGTTGGTAATGTAATCTAAATCTTGCATTTTTACCGCATCATTAAAATGTTTTAAAATCTGATTTGCTTTTAAAAATGTATCGCTGTCAGCATTTAAGGCATTTGAATCATCTAGATGCCGAGTTAAAAAGATGAGGGAATTCTTAATTCCGGCATTTAACATTAAATACTCGTCAATATTTTCTAGGTCGAGAGTCAATTTTTGTTTTAGCTTTGTAAGGTTTTCTTGAATGGGATTATAATTTTTATTAAGCAGAATAGTTGATTTTTTTAAGTTTTCATACTCTTCTAATAACTTTTTAATCTCAAGTGAAATTTGATCTTGATTGTTGTAGGCATATAAAGAATTTTCTAAAATAATATAGGATAAGTCGGATTGAGTGTTTTCAAAATTATTAATGGAGATTAGAAATTCTCTGTGATTTTTTGTAAAATCTCTTTGCATCATATAAAAGTAAATTAATACGGCAGATGAGATTATTCCAACCAATATAACTGTAAAATTGAGTCGACTTAGTTTCAAAATATTTCCAATATTTTAGGTGTTTCACCCTTGAGCGTCTCTAAAAAAGATATTATTTTGTCTATCTCTTCGTTGGTGAAGTTTCTTCCTAAGCTGTATTTTGACATGGTCTCTATGGCTTCTTTGAGCGTTGCAGCACTTCCGTCATGAAAATAGGGTGCGGTAAGCGTTATGTTTCTCAGAGTAGGAACTTTGAATACATTTTTATGACTCTCCTTTTTTGTTATAGCAAACCTGTCAGGGTAAGAAGTGTTGTTTGAACCGTACTCTAGAAATGTGCCCATCTTTTGAAACGAGTTTGCCCCGATGTTTATGCCGTTATGGCATGTTATGCAGCCAAGCTGTTTAAAAAGAGTGTACCCCTCTTTCTCATTCGGACTCAGTTGAATTTCTTGCCGTAAGAATTTGTCAAATTTAGAATTGGGAGTCGTGAGATTGTTTTCAAACTCTACGATTGCATCTAAAACCAACTCATATTTTATGCGTGAAACACCGTAAACTTCATTAAACTCTTTTTTGTATTTGTATGAGTTGTTAAGTCTCTCTTCTATTTCTTTGGGGTTCATGTTGTGTTCTACGGGATTGTTGAGCGGACCATCTGCCTGCTCAAGAAGATTCGCAGCTCTGCCGTTCCAAAATTGTCTAAAGTTGTATTTTGCGTTTAAAACCGTAGGGGATTGAATATTGCCTTTTTTGTTTTCAAAGCCGACCGAAACTATTTTGGAGTCAGCTCCTCCATTGAAAACATCATGACAACTCACACATGCCGTTGAGTTGTCCTTGGATAATAGGGTGTCGAAAAAAAGTTTTTTTCCAAGTAAGGCTTTTTTTATATCGACGATACTCTCAATAGGAATAGGAGAAATAGGTTCAAAAGCATTAATATTTGTTATAATAAAAAAAAGAAATAAGATAAATTTAAGCATAAAATATTCTAGCGAACTGGGCTTAAAAATTTACTTTATTGTAGAACTTCTTTAAGCCAAGTTTTGCTTTTGTATCTAAATCATACGAAATGTACTTCAAATATTCTAAAATATCTTTAGTTGTTATGTTTGTTCTTGTTGATGCCTGTTTTAGCAAGTATTGAGGTATTTTAACTCTCTGTTTTAGGAAATTTTTTTCTATTTTTTCGTATAGTTTTTTATCTCTGTGGTAGCAGAGCAAGGCAAATACAAAGGGAAGATTGTATCTTCTGTTCCACTCTGCGCCTAAATCGACATGCGGTCTGTTTTGCAGATAATATCGCAGAGCTTTATCTCCGATTATGACTTCGCCTTTGAGACCTAAAATTCGAGCCAAAATATTTGAAGTAGCCGAATCTGTGTCAATAACATAATCGGCATGTGGAATTACCAATACACTACGAACCTCTTTTTTTGCGATGATTCCAAGATTCACATGCCGATGTTTTTTCGCACGGATACTGGAGATGAAGGCGGCATCAACTTTGCGGGATAAAAAT
This sequence comes from Campylobacterales bacterium, assembly GCA_026390115.1. Lineage (GTDB taxonomy): Bacteria > Campylobacterota > Campylobacteria > Campylobacterales > Sulfurimonadaceae > Sulfurimonas. The sequence goes on from JAPLGO010000038.1 coordinate 159,958, forward strand.
TTTTTATTTATATTTGAAGGCACACCTTTTTTATAATCCATGCTCATACTCTGCTGGCTGCTAGAAGTAAATCGTTTCATAAAGACATGAAAAGGCAGCAGATTCAGATACTCTATTTTTCCAAAAACCAAAAGCTTTCTCCTCTTTATTTGTTGCTGAAATTATACATCGCTTAACTTATTTTGATATAATCGTCCTCATAAAAAATAGCATAGGAGCCACCTTTGGTACGAGTAGAATTTTTAGGTCCAATCCAAAAAGCACCATTAGAGTTGGAGATAACAAATTTGAGTGAGTTGGCAATTGTTTTACAAAAAGATAGTGAAATGTCGGAGTGGCTAAAAAATTGTGCAGTAGCCGTTAATGACACACTTGTGAGTTCGCTTTATGTGGATTTAAAAGACGGCGACAGAGTTTCTCTTCTCCCGCCTGTTTGTGGAGGATGATAAATGCTTTATCTTTATAACGGTGCATTAGAGGTAACCGCAATATTAAAGGAGTGGTACGAGCAAGAAGCAGGTAGCAACTACGGTGCATATATACCTTTTGTAGGAACAGTAAGAAATGAGGACGGCATTGAAGGGCTAAGCTTCGACATTTATGAGCCTATTTTAGAGAGTTGGTTTAAAGAATGGCAGGAGAGAGCAAAAGCCAGAGGCGCAGTGATAAAAATGGCACACTCCCGTGGTGATGTTATGCTCCATGAATCCTCCTACATAGCTGCGGTCTTCTCTCCAAAGCGTCGAGTGGCACTAGAATTTATAGATGAGTTTGTGGAAGATTTTAAAGCCTCCGCACCGATATGGAAGTATGATTTAAAGGGCGGAAAAAGAATTTACGCGCTAGAGCGTTCTACGGCTATAAAAGGCAGCGGAATTTTGGGAGAAAAGAGTTGAAAATGCTTTTATATGATATAAGTATAAACATGTTGAATTTATTAAATGTCGGAGCAGCAAGAAGTGCAAATGTTGCTCTTAGCGCATCTTTGGGAAGAGTTTTGGCGGAAGATGTGATTGCAAAATATAACGACCCGCAATTCCCGACCGCTTCCATGGACGGCTATGCAATCATATCAGCAGACCAAGAGTTGGAATCTATCAAGATTTTAGGCACGAATCCGGCCGGAAACAATGAGCAGAGAGTTGTCTCTTCCGGCGAGTGCATTAAAACTTTTACAGGTTCGAAAATGCCTGCGGGGAGCGATACTCTCATTCAGATAGAAAATGTGAGTGTAGAAAACGATACAATCATCATAAATTCTCAGGTAAAAAGAGGCGCATCCGTACGTCCAATCGGGGAGGGGTATAGTGCGGGCGATGTGCTAATAAAAAAAGGTACTAAAATTGGTTTTGCCGAGATAGGCGTGATGGCGGCGCTCAACCGTGTAATGGTGAAAGTTTCTATTCGTCCCCGTGTGGCTATTGTAGCAACAGGGAGCGAAATTTTAGATTTAGGGGTTGATAGTGATAATCCTGCACAAATAAGAAGCTCAAACAACTACACTCTCGCAGCACTCTTTGAGCAGGCGGGTGCCGAGGTGATTCAACTCGGAGTGGTTGCCGACGACAAAGCCTCAATTACGCAAGCATTCCAGAATGCACTTGAGTCTGCCGATATTTTGGTAAGCACCGGCGGAGTGAGTGTTGGAGATTATGATTTTGTTAAGGACATTGTACCGCGCATAGGTGCTGAGATAGTATTTAAAGGTGTCTCCATCAAGCCGGGAAAACATATTTTAGTAGCAAGTAAAGAGAACAAATTTGTCATCTCCCTCCCTGGATTCGCCTATTCTTCGACTGTAACAGCTATACTCTATGTGCTTCCTCTTATTGCAAAAATGTTAGGCAAAGAGAAGCCCTATAAAATGGTGGAAGCAAAACTAGGTGAAAATTTCCAAAAAAGAAGTAACCTCAGAGAGTTTACCGCATGTAATGTTGCAGTAGAAGAGGGCAAAAATTTTGTCAATTTTAGAGATAAAAAAGTGGGAAGCTCCGCGATTTTGACAAATCTTTTAGACCATAGTGCTTTGATGGTAAGCGGTGAAGAGGATGGGGATTTAGAACAGGGTACTTTGGTGAATGTGATTTTATTGGATAGTTTTTAACACAGATATTACGCATCTAAACGAACGCGTCCGTTTAGATGGCAGGGACAGATGTGCAGTTAAAGATTTTTAGCATCTTTTGCCAGCTTTGCCCATGCCGAAGTTGGATCTGCATCTATTACCTCTTGATATGCCTTCTTTGCATCTTCTGCTCTCAAGAGCCTTGAGTAAACTGTTCCCAGCAGATACTTTTGTCTTGCTCTTTGAGGGTTTGTCAATTCTACAGAGTCGAGCGATTTTATTATCTCAAGCGCCTTTTCAAAATTTTCTTTATTTATATAAGATTGGTAAAGTGTGAACTCTACAAATGGGCTCTGAGCATACGATTTTGATCTGTTTTGTAAATTAACAACTTCATTTCCATATTTAATTACCATATTATCATCTTTGTTGCTGTTGCCGATGCTCATCACTGCCACATATCTGTCTATATCTTTATAATCTAAGCCATATACCTGCTCTATGGCAACAATAGCTTCTATTTGCTTGCTCTTTTGTTCAAGCCTCTGATAAGTATCAAATAGATATCTGTGAACATCTTTGTACTCTGACTCTTTATCCTCTTGTATAAGTGTAATCAGCTCTTTTGATGCCTCAATCACATCGCTGTAATTTCCGGTTGCGAAGTCAACTTTTATATATCTGTAGAGCCATTTTTTTCGTAACTCTAAATCTTTTGATTTTAAGTTTTTGCTTGCTATATTTTTGGAAAGCAGGTAATCTCCTCCCTTCATAGCACAATCATAAATTCCCTCATCCCACTCGTGTGAGAGAGTAATGTTGTAGTCTGCCGAAAGGTTTAGCACTTCTGCGCACTCTTTATTTTCCAAATAGAGTTGCATAGCTCCCACTGCAGATTTTTTTACAATTTCCTCTGTATCTTTGTATAGCTCGCTGTCTAGTGCTAATATCGACTCTTTAAATGTCAAAACATCTCTAAACATGCCATTTTCTAAAAGAACTTTAGCTTTCTCGTAGGTCGCACGTGCGCCGATTGTGTCATCTTTATATGTCTCAATTAATTCATCATATTGACTTAACCGTGCTGAAACATTACTGTCGGTTGTATCAAAGAAAAGGGAATCTTTAGCTATTTTTATCTCTTTTACAAACTCTCCATCCGGATATTTTTTAAGATATTCATTTAATGATTCGAGAGCCTCTTCTTTTTTATTTGTTTGTGCGAGCCACACGCCTCTATTTTTTAGAAGCTTTTCATATTCATCGTTCGTTTCATCTATCTGGTCTAATATTACTTTTGCAAGTGCAGCGGCAGTTACATTATCACCATCCTCCTGAACCGAATACATCATCTCCAGAGATGTTTTTAAATCATTCATAAAAAAGCTAGGTTTTACATTTATTATTTTCATAATATATTCTGCCCCCTCATTTTTATGAGACATTAAAATTTTAAAATGAGCTAACTTATATGCCGCAGTTGCCGCTATATCTACATCGCTTGTATCGCTCAATGCTTTTTCATAATAATAGGCTACTTTAGTTATAGCTCCGGCAGCCTCCAGCATCTCTCCTTTATAGATATATCCCCACTGGACAAAAGGCGAAGTATCATGTTCACTAAATAATCTGTCAAAAAAGTAATCAGCATCGCTATTCAATCCGGCAAGGGCATTTGCTCTTGCCATAAGCGATAAAACTTCTGGAATATTTTCATCTGACGAGTACTCTTGCAGATAGAGTTTTGAAAGTTTTATTACGCTGTCAACATCTTTCAGCTCGTTAAAAGCTTTGATTCTATAATAAACGAGTTCCGGATTAAAGAGTGAATTTGGGTACTGCTTTTGAATACTATCTATAAGATCCAAGCATAAATCATACTCTTTATTTTTAAAAGCCTCTTTTATTTTCAGATAATCTGAAACATCCTGTGCTTTTTTAATGTGAACAGGCTTTCCGTCAATATCCAATCCGCCTACAAAGGGAAGTGTGTCCTCAGATAAATAAAATGGAAAGTTAATTCCGGAATCTGAGGTTTTTTTACTTTTTATATAGGGCAATTTATCTTTATACCCTATTATCATCCAGTGTTTAGAGAGTTTCACATCAGCCTGATAAACAGAGTCATCTTTACTGATATCAAAAACCATAGGGTACTGTTTAAGCTTGAAAAAAGGGGTGATTACTAAAAAAAAGGTATTTTTTTTGGTTTGAGATTCTATTTTGAAAAAATCATTTTGTATAGTTTTTAATTTTTTATTCGGTTGTTTTGAGAAAGCGCAAACAACTTGTACTACTTCTTCAAAATCATTTTTCATCTCTTGACATAAAAAATCATCTGAATCTTTGATATGAAGCGTTGAATAATTTTGAAAGCTTTCTTTTGCACCTGAAAGAGAGACTTCAAGCGCAAACAGAAGTGTTGCTGACATAGTATTCAGCAACAAGAGTAAGAGTATCCATTTAAACAAATTCTCTTCCCCTGATAGTTGTTTTATATATTAATTAGTATCCACTGTTATATACAAAAGCTGTAATTAACTCTAAAAGCGGATTTAGTGTAACAAAAGCAAATATAGTTCCTATTGCTGCGATTCCTATAATAGTTTTGAGTGCAATAGTTGCATTTGCAACATATATATGTCCATCATTCCCCATAATAGGTTCTTTCATAAACATATATACTATTAGTTTTAAGTAGTAGTAACCGGCGATAGCTGAGTTAAGTACCATAATAAAGGCTAAAACTGTATATCCGCCTGTAACAGCAGATGAAACAAGATAGAGTTTACCCCAAAAGAGTGCAAACGGAGGAACACCCGCCAAGCTAAGCATAAAAAGACCCATTATAGAAGCAGCAATAGGTGATGTTTGAACCATTCCTGCAAATTTGTCATAAGTGTGGTCTGATCTTTGGTGTTCCGGAAGATGTTTTTGACGAGAAATCCAAAGCATGCTGAATGAACCAAGATTTGTAAAACTAAAGAGTATCCAGTATAAAAAGAGGGCACTATTTGACTGTGTCGTACCGATTAGGATAGCTGCCATTACAAAACCGGCATGCGAAACTGAGCTGTATGCTAGCATTCTCTTAACATCAGTTTGAACTAACGCCCAGATATTTGCCGCAGTCATAGTAACAATAACAAAAGTGTAAAGTACAACCTCCAGCCATGCAACACCGCTGTGAATTAAGAATTCAAAGAGTCTCATGGCAACAACAAAGGCTGCGATTTTTGGCACTATAGACATGAATCCTGCCATTGAAGCACTTGCACCTTCATAAACATCCGGTGCCCATGTGTGAAACGGAACGAGAGAGAGTTTAAATCCAAATGATGCCAGCATAAATACTACGCCAACCAAAACATAGCCGATATCAACATACTTATTTGCTGCCAATACCGCAGCTATCTGGTTGATTTCAACTGATCCTGTAAGTGCATAAAATACCATTGCTCCAAAGCTGAAAAAACCGGCTGCCAAAGCACCCATGGTAAAATATTTAACCGCAGCTTCAAATGATTTGTCACGGTTGTGCATAGCTACGAGTGTGTAAAGCGCTAAAGAGGAAGTCTCAAGTCCGACAAATACAAGAATCAGGTTGTCTGTTGCAACCATAAACTGGAAGCCTGCAATCATAAATAAAAAGAGTGCAAAGAACTCCGGATAGGAAAACTCATGGAACCTTTTATGTGTTAATGCAAGGGGAATGAAAAGCATCGAAGCCCCAACAATAATAAATTGAGACAAAATAGCTAAACCGTCTATAAGCATAACATTAAAAACACCCATCATTATGCCGTCTTGGGTGAAAACTCCTGCTGAACCTAGCAAAGCACTAAAATCCATCAATAAGAAAAGAAGACTTATAGAAACATAGAGAGTTTTATCTAAGCCAACTTTGAAAATATCAATAACAAGAATTAAGAGTGCACCAACTATAGGAATTAACATTGGTGCCAGCGTCATTAAATTTAATGACGCTAAAGAAACATTTACCGGCTCTATCATTAGTGTGCCCCCTGCTCAGAAGTTTTAGCTATTTCTGCACCTTTAACAAGGTTCGGAATTCTAGTTTTTGCTTCATTGGTTATAGATTTGTCATGCATTAATTGAACTATTGACTCTACACTATTGTTGATTGGTGCTAAAATCGGTTTAGGGTAGATGCCTAACCAAATTGTTATAATCGACAAAGGGATAAGTGCCAAAAGTTCTCTTTTGCTTACATCCGGAAGATTCTTATTCTTCTCATTTGTAACTTCTCCAAAGAACATTTTTTTGTAAGCCGCTAACATGTAGATAGCTCCAACTATAATTGCTGTTCCGGCAAGAAGTGTTAATATATGAGACTGTTTATAAAATCCAAGTAAACTCAAAAATTCACCGACAAAGTTGATTGTGAGCGGCATACCGACAGAAGCCATAAGCATAAGTCCAAAGATAGTTGCATATCGTGGCATAACATGTGCAAGTCCACCAAACTCATTCATCATCTTCGTATGTCTTCTGTCATAGATAACACCAACTAGTAAGAAGAGTGCGCCAGAGACAACACCGTGTGCAATCATTAAAAATATTGAACCCGTAATACCTTCTACATTGAGTGCAAAAGTACCAAGAATGATAATACCCATGTGCGATACAGAACTATAGGCTACAACCTGCTTCACATCTTCTTGAGCATATGCAACCATGGCTGTATAAATAACCATAATAATGGCTAAGACTGCTATTGGGAACATAAAAAATACAGAAGCATCAGGAAACATAGGTAATGAAAAACGGATAAATGCGTAAGTACCCATTTTTAGCAAAATAGCTGCCAGTATCACAGACCCTATTGTCGGTGCTTGACCGTGTGCATAAGGTAACCATGTATGAAATGGAAACATAGGAACCTTTATAGCAAAGCCTATAAAAAATGCTGCAAATAACCAAAGTTGGAAACTCTCAGGCAGAATCAAACGATACCAGTCAAGAATTGCAAAACTCCAAGTTCCGGTTGCCTGATAGTAAAAATATGCCACAAAGAGCATACCGACTAACATGACAAGTGAACCGGCAAATGTATATAAAAAGAATTTAACAGAAGCATAAATTCTTAAAGGTCCTCCCCAAGCACCGATAATATAGAGCATAGGGACAAGTGAAAGTTCCCAAAATATATAAAACACGATTCCATCAAGAGCCGCAAATACCCCAGCCATTGTCATCTGTAAAAACAGAAGAGTAACAATCATATTTTTTTCATTTTTAGTATCAGTCAAAGATGCGATACCAATCATAGTAAAAAAAGATGCCAATATAATAATAAAGAGTGAAATTCCATCCACCCCTAAAATATAGTTGATCCCAAATGCCGGAACTAAAGGAAGATGCTCCATAAATTGCATTCCTGATGCACTTGAGTCAAAAGAGAACCAAAGCCATAAAGAGAGAGAAAACTCAATTGCAGCTATTGCTACACCATAAGCACGAATGCTGTCTTTGTGAATAATAAATCCAAGCATCGCTGCCAATGCCGGAAAGAAAATTAAAATTGATAAGATATGATTTAACATCTACTAAACTCCTAAACCTGATAAAATAGTTTTAATTTCACCAGAATATCTAACTGCCAGTCCAAAAACTACAGCGAATGATAACAAACCTATAGTGCCTGCAACCATCCACTTAAGCATTGTTGAGAGATTTCCGCTCTGCATTACTCTTGTTTTTTCTCCACCTGCGTAAATTATGCCGGCTATACCGTCGACTGTTGCATCCACAACTTTCATATCTACCTGTTTCCAGAACACAGTTGAGAGCTCTCTATATGGCTTAACCAAATACTCTTCATAAATATATGGAATATAGTATTGGTTGCTCAAAATTTTGTAACAGAGACGGTTCTCCATTTTAGATGTACCGTCCGGAACTTTTACTTTATTGTTCGCATATTTTTTGTATGCAAAAGCTATTGCTAAAATAACAAAGAGTTGAGTTCCTATAGTCATAATCCAATATGCGATTGTACTATGAACATGGTACTCGGTTGCAGGAAGTACTGCCGTTACCATTTCGAAATATGTCATTTTAAATGAACCCGCAATGATTGCCAACAGTAAGAGTGGACTCATAGCAACCAGCATAAATTTATATGCTTCATGCGGATGTATACCAAAGAGTTTATATCTCTCTTCGCCATGGAAAATAAGTGCCACTAATCTAAATGAGTAGAATGCTGTTAAACCTGCTGTAAATAGTAGTACTGTGTAGATAATATAATGATGCTCTACAAATCCAACTTCTAGGATTAAATCTTTTGAAAAGAACCCTGCAAATGGATAGATACCGGCAAGCGCAACCGATGCAAGAGTCATCATGATAAATGTACCCTTCATCACTTTGCGTAAACCGCCCATTTTAAACGGGTCAAGTTCATTGTGCATAGCATGCATAACATTGCCGGCACCTAAAAATAGGAGTGCTTTAAAAAATGCATGTGCCATTAAGTGAAACAGAGCAACCCAATATGCACCTAACCCAGCTGCAACAAACATATAGCCCAGTTGTGAAAGTGTAGAGTATGCAATGATTCTCTTCATGTCACGATTTACTAACGCCATAGAAGCAGCAAATAGTGCCACAAATGCTCCTAGCGAAGCGATAAAGAGACCTACATTCGGGATTAAATCATACAAAGGATTTGCACGAACAACCAAATACACACCTGCCGTTACCATAGTCGCAGCATGGATTAATGCAGAAACAGGAGTTGGACCCTCCATCGCATCTGCAAGCCATGTATGAAGTGGAAACTGAGCCGATTTACCCATGGCACCGATAAACAGAAAGATTCCCATCCATGTCAATACCTCTTTATCTAAAGCGCCTACTGTAGCAAACACATGATCATACTGAAGTGAACCTGTATTCCAATACACTAAGAATATACCGATTAGCATCCCAAGGTCAGCGATACGATTCATAATGAACGCTTCATTGGCTGCCCAAGTTGCACTCTCTTTGTGGTACCAAAAACCGATGAGCAACCATGAACAAAGCCCTACACCTTCCCAGCCTATAAATAAACCCGCAAAGTTATCACTCATAATAAGAATCATCATTGAAAAAACGAATGCTGAAAGGTAAGAGAAAAATCTGTTGAAACCTTTGTCGTGATCCATGTATCCGATTGAGTAAAAATGAACAACTGTTGATACCAAAGTTACAACCATCATCATAGTCACAGAAACCTGATCTACAACAAAACCAAAAGGAATATACAAATCGCCCGTTGCCATCCATGTCATCATTTCAACATGTACTTTTTCGCCGCCACTGAGTATGTAAATTAAAAGAACAGTGCTACTCACAAAAGACAATAAGAGCAATAAGCTCGGAACAACACCGGCTATTTTAGTTCTAGGAGACGCACCGAAGAGTCCGGCAAAAAGTGAACCGACTAGTGGTGAAAATAATGCTAGATATAAATACAGTTCCATACTTTTATCCTTTCATCGTTGACATGTGATCTAAGTCGATATTGCCATGGCGCTTGTGCCAAACAATTAATAGACCAAGTCCTACGGCTACTTCTGATGCAGCAATTGCAATTACAAAGAATACAAAAAGTTGACCGGTTAAATCACCGTAGTAGTGTGAAATCGCAGCAAAGGCAATATTAACAGAGTTGAGTAATATTTCAGTTGCGAAAAACAGTAAAAGAAGGTTCTTTCTACGCATGACCCCAATCAATCCAATAGCAAAAAGGAGTGTTGAGAGTACAAGGTAGTGGTTCAGTCCTATTTCCATCATTAGAGCACCTTTTTATGTTGTTCTTTTTTAGCATCAATTATCTCTGCGTCACTCATAAGAGTAAGAGATAAATCCATTTTTTTGCCGGCTAAAACAATTCCTGAAACCATTGCAACGAGCAGCATGACAGCAGCAACTTCAAATGGAACCAGATATTTGGTAAAGAGAACCATTCCCAGCTCTTGAGTATTTCCTGCACCTTCAATCATAGGATGCAGTGCTACAATATTGTTTGTAACCATCGGAGCAGCAAAAATAACAACAACCAAAACAGCAGCTAAAATGCTTAAGCCAAAAACGATATATTTATTACCGTTCTTCTCTTTCACGTCTCTAGTCGTATCAAAAAACATCATACCAAAGGCATATAGTGCCATAACCGCACCGGAATAAACAACGATTTGAATCGCACCCAAAAAGTCAGCACCTAGAATAAAGAAAAATGCTGATATAAATATCATTCCTGCTGCTAATGCAGTAAGCGCGTGCAACGCCTGTGTTGTTGTTACTGCTATAAAAAACATGACAGTTGTCAAAAAAGCAAACAGATAAAAAGCAATCGCTTCAAACATAATCAAACTCCTTAATATGAGAGAGGTGTTTTTTTAACACGCTCATCTTCATGTGGTGTGATAGCACCAAAACCTTCAAACTCCAGCTGTTTACCAGCTTTTAGAGTATCAATCGGTGTTAACATATCTTCAAACATTACAAAGTGTTCTCTCTGCTCGCTTGCATTCTCATACCTTCCGCCATGTGTAATAGCAAGTTCCGGACAAACTTCGGCGCAATAGCCGCAGAAAATACAGCGACCAAGATTGATACTGTACTCTGTAACCTCTTTGCGAGAATTCTCATCCACTTTGGTGTCTATTCTGATACAGTCTGAGATACAAATCTTCTCACAGAGACCACAACCGATACATCTTTCGGTTCCTGACTCCCACAATCTTTTCATCTCATGCACAGCACGGTATCGTGGACCTATCGGCATCTTCTCCTGTGGATAAGATACTGTGTGAATATCAAACTTTATCATCTCACGAAGAACTACCCAAAGACCGACAAAAAGTTCGCCCCTGAAAGTTCTCTTTACAACCCTCTTAAACTTACCCCAGCCATCCGTTGGATAATCTTCAATATCTACTAAATAGTAGCCATTGTCACTCACATTTCTGTTGTTAAATTGCTCATTATGCATTCATATCCCCTTAAAACATCATCACAAGACCAGTGATTACGATATTAATCACGGCAATTGGCATAAGCACTTTCCAGCACAGCCACATTAATTGGTCTGGCCTTACATCCGGCCAAGCAGCCCTTGTCCATAAGAAAAAGAAGAAGAAAAATGCCATTTTTCCAAGTAATCCTAAAGCACCTAACATACTTCCATCCCCGTATCCACCTAAGAAAAGAAGAGGAATTACAAACGAGATAAAGAACATATTCGCATATTCACCGATAAAGAAAAGACCCCATCGCATGCCCGAATACTCCGTACCAAAACCATCGATTATCTCATGGTCATTTGCTATCAAGTGAAACGGTGTTCGACCAGTTTCAGCAAAAGCAGCAATCCAAAAAAGAACAAATGCAACAGGTTGCGACCATACTAGCCAATGGGTAATACCACCAGATTGATACGCATTAAAATCAACAAGAGAGAGTGAACCGACAATCATAATTGGAGCAAGAATCGATAAACCCGTAACAACCTCATAAGAGATAAACACTGCAGCACCCCTTGCAGCCGAGAGCAAAGAAAATTTATTAGCCGATGCCATACCGCCAAGAAGAGGTCCATACAAACCAACACCCATCATGCCCAGAACATATAAAATACCTATGTTAATATCAGCAACTATCGGATGAACCGTGTAGCTAAAGAGTGTAAATTGTGGTAAAAAAGGTATCGCGGCCGCTGCCATAAATGCTGTAGCCGCCGTGATTACTGGCGCAATTTTAAAGATATTAGGCACAACATTACTTGGGATAATATCCTCTTTTGTAAAAAGTTTTACACCATCGGCTGCAACTTGCAGTAAGCCATAAGGTCCAACATTCATGGGTCCGAGACGACGTTGCATAAAAGCAAGAACTTTTCTTTCAAAATAGGTTCCAATCCCCGCCAAAGCAGAGAATATAAGTAAAACAACAACGACCTTGATAACCGTTTCTATTAAATACGCTACATCCATATTACACCCTTTCTATCGAAGCTGAATTAAAACGGTAACCGCTAAAGAGAGCTTCTGAATTTAATTTACTATCAAAAGTCGGCAAACATATTATGTTGCCGCTTATTTTGTTATCACTCACGATTTTAGCAACTATTTCACCTTTGTCGCTCTTGATACGCACACTCTCCCCCTCATTGAAATCAGAATTTTTAAGAAACTCCTCACTCATGTAAACACCGCTCACTTCATCAAGATTCGTAGCTTTATTGGTAAATGCACTGAATTGTCTTACAGGATTTACTAGATAAATCAAACTTTCTCCAAGAGATAATGAAGTGTCTATCTTCTCTACATTTTCATTTCCGGCATGTGAAACTGCTAGATTTTCTAGCTTATAACCACGAAGTTCTTCGCCTGAGTTTGTATAATGATTCGGCAATGTGTCAAATTTTTCAGCTTTAAATCCCTTTGACATTGGAAGCTCCACAGTATAATCAATTGTGTTGCCCGCAACAATTCCAAGGGCAGAAGCGATATCATTTAATTCATAACCTCCATAAGAGAGTGCCGCATTTGTAGGATTTACTCTTTTGTTAATCGAAGTGAGTGTTCCCTCTTGCTGATTCATAGCCGGCATGTCTAAATCACCGTCGCCCAGCGCCGAGAGCGTGAAATCACCCTTTGTGTTGTACCCTATAGTGTATTTGCCGATTTCACTTGAGAGTTCATTGATAAGAGCAACCCCTAAGCTATTTGTCAAAGATGGAATCATAACAAGTTGAAATGCACTGTACTTTTCAATAAGAGCGACTAAACGAGCCAAGTTTTTAGCATGTGGATGCGCATATAAATCTGCTCCCACAACCAAAGAGAAAGTCTCTTTTTTAGCAAGTAATTTTTCTAAAGTATCGCTAAAATTTTTTGGCGCTCCGACAAGCTCAAAGAGTTTGTTGTCATCGACTTCAACCTCTTTAGAGATTTTTTTAGGAACAACTTTTGAGACTTCCTCTTCAACCTCTTCTTCTGCCCCTGTCTCTTCATTAAGTTTCATACTCTTTACAACTTCTACAATCGTCTCTTTGATAGTTTCTTCAACAGTTATGGTTTTAGTTGAGTGAAATGTTTTCAAATACTCACTTATTTCTGACGGCAATTTTTCTTTATCGGCAAATAAGTCAAGAATAAGATATAAAATAGTCTCTTCTTGAAGCGGCTTATGCTTGATGCTTACGATGCTTTTACCAAGTCCATCTATTATTGGATCGCTAAGCGGATGAAAGTACAGAGCCGCACCCTTATTTACTGTGAGTGAGTTATTGAGTGCATATCTTGCATTTGGATTATCGCTTTTTATTGCAGTCCCGACCGAGATTATAAAGTTACTCTGGGCAACTTCTTTAAGATTTCCGCTGTAAAGAGTTGTACCGCTTATCTCAGAGTAGTTATTCAAAAATGTTTGAAATGCTAAAGCTTCACTGTTTACAAGTTTGTACCCAAATTTTTCTTTGAGTTTCTCTAAAATCAATGCCTCTTCATTTGTTATTGTTGAAGTAAATTTGATTGTATCCGCTTTTTTAAATGCTTCAACTGCTTTGTGAAAGGCAGCTTCATCTTTTGATACATTGGCATTTTGGTAGTCAAACCCATATCTTCCGGCTCCACAAAGTGAAACATAGTTCCACTCATTCATAACACGGTAGATTTTATCTTCAGGATTTGCAATGCTCTCATGTTTGACATCGTAAGAGATTTGACATCCCGCGCTGCAATGTCCGCATGTTGCAGGAATTTGTTTGAGTTCCCATGCGTTTGATTTATAAATAAAATGGGTGTCCGTAAGTGCTCCAACAGGACAAACAGCCGCGCACTCTCCACAAGAGGTACAATCAAGCATCTCCTCTCCCGAGGTTAAGCCAATAAGAGATTTATTGAGTTTATTCCACATGCTGTATGCATCTTTTGGCATAGACTCTTTATACTCCGCAGCAAGGGCATCTGAACCTCTTGCAACTGTTTTAAGGGCATTGTCTCCGATCATATCTTTACAAACAGTAACGCATCGTTCACAAACAATACAAAGACCCGGATTGTAATGAATATGTCCCCAATCCTTATCTTTTCTCTCAACATCTTTGATGCTGTAGCTTTGAGAATCAACGCCCATCTCTAAAGTATAGTTTTGTAGTTCACACTCTCCTGACTGGTCGCAAACACCGCATTGAAGAGGGTGATTGACATCATAAACTTCCATGATTGCACGACGTTCTTGTTTGATGGCATCTGTAGTTGTCGTGATATTCATTCCATCTTTAGCTTTTGCGTTACAGGCATAGACCTGTTTTCCGTCCGCTTCAACAAGACAGATACGACAGGCTAATGTTGGACTACATCTTGTTAAATAACATATTGCAGGAATAAAAACACCATTCGCACGAGCAGCGTTTAAGAGATACTCGCCCTCTTGCGTCTGAATCGTTTTTCCGTCAATATTTATAGTAATTTCACTCATGTGATACTCTCATTATTTTAGATTTTTCAAACTTATATCTGCTTGCATCTGTGACATTGTCAAACATAGGATTGAGCGCTATCGTTCCTTTGAGGGTATTATCAAGATTAAACTCTCTAAGAATCATTTGAGTGTCAAATCGTATCTCAACCCTGTCTCCATCCGAAATTTTGGCTGCCGTTGCAAATTGAGCCGAACCTCGTAGAGTGTTGTCTTTTTCAAGCTGTTTTGAAATATTTGTATAGCCGTTAAACTGTAAAACAGGGTTAGAATTATAAATGACTGTACCGTTAAACTCCGGTAAATCACTTACTTCTTCAAGTTTACCGTTCATTTCACATACGACTTCATCAAGCAGATAGCCTCGAATATCCTCACCCAATGGAGATAAAAAGTTTGACAAAGAATCAAAATCGATATTTTTAAATCCTGAGTTAGGGGTTAACTTCGCTGTATAATCTATTGTATTTTCACTTTTTACTCCGCATGCAGCTGCTATGTCACTCAGTGTATAACCATCAAATTTTACTGCAACGTTTGTAGGAAGAACTCTGTTGTCGATGTTTACAAAAGTTCCCTCCTGTTGATTGAGTGCACCAACTGATAAATTTGCAAATTTGAGGGATGAGATTAGGAAGTTGCCTTTGGCGTTGTATCCAACTACATCAATACTATCTTCATCTTTATCTAAATCAGCAATTAGCGAAACACCAAGCGTGTTTACTTCGTTTGGCACAATTACTAAAGAGAAGTCGCTGTATTTTTCAATCAGAGCTGCTAATTTAGCGATATTCAAAGCTCTCTCATGCGCTATCAAATCATTTCCGATTATCAGAACATGATTTTTTGTTCTTGAAAATGACTTAATCATCTCTGAAATCTCTTCATGCCCGATGTTACTCTCAGCTTCAAGATAGCCTAAATCAAGAGCATCAAAAAATGCTTTTTCATCTTCTCCTAGGTCAGCATCTTTAAGCAGAGCATTCGCCAAAAGTGCCAGTACTCCCTCTTCGGTGCCAACTTCATATTTCATAAACTGCGTCACTGTATTTTGCATCAAAGCATCTTCTATTGGATGTGCATAAATAATTTTTGCACCGTTATGTTTTGAAGCGGTTGTCAGAGCATATCTCAGTGCCGGATTATCAGTTGCAACTTTTGTGCCTATTACAATCGCTGCATCCGAGAGTTTTACTGCATCGAGTGAGCCGCTGTGGTGCTTTTTACCGCTGATTGAGCTATATGATTTCATAAACTCTTGATATTTTCTGGCATCTTCATTGAAGAGCTTAACCCCTAGTTTTTCTTTGAGAAGTTGTAAAATATGGGTTTCTTCGTTCGTAATCATAGATGAAAAACGGATAGCTTTTGCACTCTTAACAGCTTCAATAGCCTTGTGAAATGCGGCTTCATCACTTTTATCTCTGTTATCAAAGTCAAAACCGAAACGCCCAGCTCCGCAAAGAGATGCAAATTCAAAATTATTTTTTACTCTGTAGATGGATGTGTCGCCGTCAATTCCTGCATGACGGGTCTCGTATTCCAAAGAACATCCAGCCGAGCAGTGCACACATGTTGCAGGTACACGGGAAAGTTCCCAAGCATTTGCGCTATATTTAAAATCCGAACTCACAAGTGCACCAACAGGGCAAACTGCGATACACTCTCCACAGAATGTACAATCAAGAGTTTCACTGTTTTTAGGAATAATAGTCGAGCTGTATCCGCCGAATTTTACTTCAATTGCATCATCGCCTATCACTTCGTTACAAACATGCACACATTTTTCACACAAGATACACAGAGATGGGTCGTAATTGATTAAGCCCCAATTCTCTATCTTGCGTGATTGGTCACGCGCACTGAAGTTTTGAGCAGATATCCCAAACTCTAGAGTTTTGTTCTGCAAATCACACTCTCCCGATTTATCGCAAACGCCACACTCTAAGGGGTGGTTTACATCATAAAGTTTCATGATGTTTGTTCGCTCGTTCTCAAGCTCTTTTGTGTTTGTTTTTATCTCAATGCCCTCAGTCGGAGGCGTGTTACAGCTAAGTACAAATCCCTCAACACCCGTAGCCTCGACAACACACATACGGCACGATGCGCAGGGAGTTGTTTTTGAGATGTAGCACATAGTAGGTATATAAATGCCGTTTTTGCGAGCAACCGTTAAAATTGTCTCGCCTTTTTTTGCCTCTACAGAGATACCGTCAATCTTAAAATTTATTAATTTTTCCATATCCATACCTCCTAAATCGCTACCATGGCGATGTAATAACAACGCATACAGCGTTCAGCTTCGCTGAGAGCCTGTTCTTGTGTAAAGCCCAAGTTAACCTCTTTGTTGTTGTCTTTTCTAATATCGACACCGAGAATTTCACTATGTTCTCGCGGTAAACCTGGCAACCAGCCCTTTATCTTCTCTTTTTTGTTGTAAACATGCAGTTTACGAAGATGGTCTTCCATAATTTCATCGTCTGTGAGGGTAATTTCGCCGTTTTGCAGGTATCTACTCATAACCGAAGAAGCTCTTTTTGCCTGCCCGACTGCGTTAACAATTGTCATAGGACCATATTCACAATCCCCCGAAGCAAAGATGCCGGTGCGAGAAGTCATATAATCTTTGCCATTTGTTTTGATAGTTCCCCATGAGGTTTTTTCTATCTCCCACTCTTCCGGCAAAAGCTTCAAATCGGCTGCCTGAGATACCGCAGGAATTAAGAAATCCGTTTCAATGACATAAGATTCGCCTTCAACTTTTACAAGTTCTGCACGACCGCCATTTGGATCCGGAACCAACTCAAATTTATCGACTAAAAGAGATTTGAGCACATTCTCATCATCATTCATTCTTGCTACTGCCGAGTGAAATAAAAACTCAACTCCCTCTTCTACAGCTTCATGATACTCTTCATAGGTCGTATTTCTGATAATCGTTTTTTCATCACGGCGATAAATCATATAAACTTTTTTTGCATTTGCTCGGATTGCACATCGCACAACATCCATAGAAGTAAAACCGCCACCGACGCAAACAACAGTTTTTCCAGTTAAATCGACCGCTTCCCCGATGCCGTATTTGTCCCAAAGATTAATCTGATCAAGCATCTCAATAGCCGACCAGTAACCCTTAATCTCAAATCTTTCATTATCACAATACACTTTTTTGGAGATACGTGTTCCGGTAGCAACCATAGTTGCATCATAATCGCTTTCAAATTTTCGCATGTCTTCGGCAGTAATTTTTCTGTTAACTAAGAAATTAACACCCATATCTCGGACGCACTCGATATCTTGATTATATTTTCCTATTGGCATACGGTATTCAGGAACACCGACAGCAACTTCACCGCCTAAAACAGGAAGTTCTTCGTAAACATCCACCTCTACGCCCTCAGCCGCTAAATAGTAAGCTGTTGTAAGTCCTGCAGGGCCTGCACCGATTACTGCTACTTTTTTTCCAGTACTTGGTTTTTTCTCCATAGGATGAAAAAAGCCGTATCCGTGGTCAGTCTCCCAATCTGCACCGAGTCTCTTGAGTGCCATGATAGAAATAGGTTCATCAAGGTTTGTTCTTCTGCAAGCCTCTTCACACGGGTGTGGGCAAACGCGGCCGCAAACATGTGCCAAAGGCATAGTTTGACGGGTAGCAAGAAGGGAATCATCAAATCTTAAATCTCTTACACCCTCAATATAAGCAGGGATGTCAACATGCGCAGGACAAGCGTCCGTACATGGAGCCGTAATTTTTGCAATGTAGCCAACACTTTCATTGTAATGTTTTGAAGGTTTTTGCTCATTGATACATGCCATAAACTCATCTTCAAAGTGGTGCATTAAATCTAAAATAGGATTTGGAACGGTTTTTCCAATTTCGCATTTAGAGGTAATCTGCATACTTTTGCCAATTTCTTTTAAGTGGTTTAAATCAGAAACAGACCCTTCCCCGCGAGCAATTTTATCGAGTTGGTCATACAAAATTCTGCCGCCCCATCTTCCGGGTGCGCATCTTCCACATGCCTCGGAGTACTCTTGGTATTGTGCAGCATACTCCATCGCAAGACGGATTACATCTACATCTTCACTGAATAAAGACACACCGTCCCAGCCTATAAAAGCTTTTGAATCACGGTGGGAGTCATATTGTGCGGGTAGGTTATAGGCTGATTCTTGCCACTCATCATGCGGCTTATTGACATTGTTTACCAACTCACCATTCCAAGTAGAAAAATAGACTTTACTCAAAATCAAACCCCATCTATTTTTTTGCTACGATAGTCCAATCGACTTCGTTAAACTTTAAAGAGTTCATCAACTCATAACCGCACTCTTTTACTAAATCTGCCGACTTTTGAATTGGTGAAAAATCACCGATTTCAAATAAAAAGATTGCAACTTCACCCATTTTATGCATTCCTAAAATCTCTTTCATTCGAGGTTCAAATTCACTCTTTAAACTTCTTAAATCATATCTTTTCATTAGCGATCAACCTCTCCAAAAACGATGTTTGTTGTACCGATTATTGAAACAACATCCGGAATATAATGCCCCGGCAAAAGGTCTGTTAAAATCCCTGTATGCCAAAAAGAGGGTGCACGAAGCTTCAATCTATATGGGTATGGTCCGCCTTGAGAATTTATATAAAATCCCAGCTCACCTTTTGGCGATTCTGTAGCCACATAAACCTCTCCGACAGGAGGTCTCATCCCTTGCGTTACAAGTACAAAGTGCTGCATCAAAGAGTAGTTCTGCGTCATAATATCTAGCTTAGAAGCTGATATATATTTTGGAGCATGCGCCATCAGCTCTGTCTGATTATTTTTGACACAAGCCGCGTACATATCCATTGTCTGATAAAGAATCTTTGCAGACTCTCTCATCTCTTCCATGTATATACGATATCTTGCGAAGTTATCGCCCTTGTCAGAGAACGGAACACTAAATTCTACTTCATCATAAAGCTCATAAGGCTCTTCTTTACGAATATCCCATGCTGTTCCGCTTGCTCGAAGCATTGGACCAGTACAACCCCATGAGAGTGAAAGTTCTTTAGAAATATGTCCAACTTCTTCCATTCTCATGAGCCAGATACGGTTTGTATCTAGTAAATCTTCATAATCTTTAATATTTTGAGGCAATTTATCTAAAAAAGTTTTTAATTGAATCAAAAAAGTATCTTGAATATCCAGAGGAACACCGCCGATACGTATAGCGGAGTGCGTAAGTCTCGCTCCACAATACCCCTCGATAATGTCCATCAGATACTCTCTTTCACGGAAGGCAAAAAGGAAGACTGTCATAGCCCCGATATCAAGCGCAGTTGTTGCCAACCAGAAAAGGTGAGACATAATACGGTTAATCTCGAGTAGCATCATGCGGATAACTTTTGCACGGCGAGGAACTTCTAAACCGATAAGTTTCTCAACTGCTAAAGCAAAACCGTAGTTGTTCGAGCTTGATGCGATATAGTCCATACGGTCAGTTGTCGGCATGAACTCATTATAAATCATATTTTCAGCCATCTTCTCCATTCCGCGGTGGAGGTATCCTATATCAGGATGTGCTTTTACAATCTGCTCTTGCTGGAGGTGAAGCATCAAACGAAGCTGTCCATGCGCCGATGGATGCTGAGGACCAAAGTTTAGGATAATCTCATTATCATCTCTATCGAATGTGATATTTTCAAAAAATGGTGTTAATCTATTTGTTATTTGTGCCATATTTTACCACCCTATCTTTGTGGGTCGTCAATAACCACTGACGACTTTTTATCAAATTTTTTAATCATGAACACGCCGCCCTCTTCTTGGTAGCTCTGCTCAGTTTTTGGTTCATGTCCTGTAATAACTGTGCCTTTTGGAACTTCAAATCCGAGTCTTGCAAATCGTTCTGAATCATATCTGTCCACTCTTGCAGGATCACGAAGTTCAGGCCCGATGATATCTCTTGCCTCTTTCCCGTAAATCTTATCTATTTCATACCAAGCAGCAAATTCATCGCCTTCTAGAGGGTAAGTTTTAAGAAGTGGATGTCCTTGCCAGTCGTACGGTAAAAGAATTCTTTTCATAAAAGGATGTCCATTCGCCTCAATGCCGAACATGTCAAACATTTCTCTTTCAGACCAATCGGCAGAACGGAAAAGTTCGTTCACGGAATTTACTGCCTGTCCATTTTCTATAAACATCTTAATACGAACTCTTTTGCGTTTGTTCATGCTCAGCATCTGATAAAAAATCTCAAATTTGTTCTCTTTAGCCAACCAGTCAATTGCACTCATTTCCGTTAATTGTGTATATTCAAGTTCATCTCTCAGAAGTTCAAGAACTCCATAATTGTTTTTTGCATGAATGTAAACAACCATCTGCCCAACTTGAATATAAGCATCACTTACTTCAAATTTTGCTTTTATAGCCGCTAAATCTGCTGCGAAAACCGCATCGTTTTCAATGGCTTCTTTAGGCACTTGCGGAGAGATATAAAATCTGTCTGTGTAGTACGGTTTTGCTTGTACATTGTCTTTAGGTGTATAGGCTCTCATTACATCAACCTTTTTGGTTTTTGTGCATTACCGGCTTTGTTCGCACGAATTTTTTTCTGAAGCAACATGACACCATACTGAAGCGTTTCCGGTCTTGGTGCACATCCCGGTAAATACAAATCAACCGGAATAATTCTATCAACACCCTGGACAGTTGCATAGGTGTTAAACATACCGCCCGTGTTTGCACATGAACCCATTGAAATAACCCATCGTGGTTCGGTCATTTGGTCATAAAGTCTTTTAATAAACTCTGCATGTTTTTTTGTAAGCGTTCCTGCAACTATCATAACATCTGCTTGACGAGGAGAAGCTCTAAAAATAGTGCCGTAACGGTCAAAGTCAAATCTTGACGCGCCCGAAGCCATCATCTCGATACCGCAACAAGCCAATCCATAAGTCAGTGCCCAAAGAGAGTTTGAACGACCCCAGTTTACGATTTTGTCAATACTTGTAAGTGCGACGGGTAAACCGCCATCCTGTGTATAATTTATTTTATGTTGTGCCATTCAAGCGCTCCTTTTTTCCATGCATATACAAAACCAATTGCAAGCAGCAAGATAAACATTAACATCTCAGCAAAACCGAACCAGCCAAGTGCCTTGAAATCAACCGCCCAAGGGAACATAAAAACAATCTCTACATCAAACAATAAAAAAAGAAGTGCAAAAAGGTAAAACTGAGGCGAAATTCTATTTGGCTGCTTCGTAACCTCAGGACCACACTCGTAAACCGATAACCTAATTTTTTCGCTATCTTTGCGTGCGAGTGCACGACTGGCAAGACGAGCGATTATCGTTGTTGCCGTAAATGCACCGAATGTTATTACAAAAAGTACAAATACCCCAAAATACGGATTTGCTGTAGCAATATGTTCCATATAACCTACCTTTAAATTTAACAATTGCATTCCTTGAAATACAACTATTTAATATATTTGTTTTCAAATACCAAAAAGTATCAGAAAAAACAGTTAGTGCACTATAACAAAAAGAGTATTAAATATAAGAGTTACGGATATTAAGAAATAAAAGAATGTCACAAATTGCAACACTAAATTTGGCATACAAATGTGAATGTACCGAATGGTGACACTTTTTGTTCCTTTTTGGGTAAATGCTATTTTATTTCATATTCTGAGTTTCTGTCGCTTTTGACTGAGTGTAATCCACTCGTAACCAAACTTTTTTATACTTTCACCAACAAAAAACAAGGAAACAAAATGAATAAAATCGTTTTATCAGCTATAGCTGCTTTAACTATCGGTTCGATTGCTGCATCTGCAAGTGATGTTAAATTTTATACAGACGCAAACGGACAAGTGTTTACAATGCCGGCTGAAGGTCGTACAGAGGTTGTTTCTAAAGAAACTCCGGTATTTGCTAATACTTCTAAATTAGATTTTAGCGGTCTTCATTACTTAGGTTATGACTATAAGAGTACAAGTGATTTAAATAAAGCTGATATAACAGCAAATGGTCTTACTCCTGCTGATAAAACAGGTACAGCCACTGGTGCCTTTGAAATGCGTCGTAACTATGTTCAGGCAAAAGGATTTTTCTTTGAAGATCCAAAAAGTTATGCGCGTATAACTTTAGATACTACATATAATGCGGACGGATATAATGCTGTTATCGTTAAATATGCCTACATCTATTTAAATGAAGTTTTACCATTCACAGGTGTTGAATTCGGTCAAGCGCACCGTCCATGGATAGATTACGAAGAGCATAACGGCTGGTTTTACCGTTCAATCTCTAAAGTTTTAACAGAAGCGGATGAAACAGCAAATTTATCTAACTCAGCAGATTTAGGTGTGAATTTTAAAACAAAAACTGACCACTTTACATCAGAAATCGGTCTATTTAATGGTGAAGGTTACCATGGTAAAGATGGAGCAAACGATAAAATCGGTACTGGCAACTCTTTAGAGTGGAGATTGACAGCTGCGATGCTCGGTGACGGCAAAACACACCGTCATGATACAAAAGATACTTGGTTTGACGCATCATTCTGGGGTCAATTAAATGCTAAAAACTCTTCAAATGAAGATGCAAAAAAAGATGCTCAAAGCTATAAAATTTATGGCTTACATACGGTTTATAACATGCCATCATTATTATTATCAGCTCAATACATTAAAGCTGATAATGATAATAAAGTTACTTATAAAAAGAATGGTTCTGGCTACTCAGCAAATGCCACATACCGTATGGGCAAAAATTATCAGTATGAAATCTTAGCGCGTGCTGACGGTTGGACAGCTAAAGAAGATGGTCTTGATGATTTAAACACAAACAATTATATCTATGGTGCAGCATGGAAAGAAAACAAAAACTTAAAATGGATTTTAAATGGTCAAACATTTAAAGCTAAAGACCATGGTAACTACGCGGGTGCCGTTGTTCAAGATTATACAGCCGGTTTGTTAACTGCTGAAATTAGCTGGTAAGCCCTACAAAAACTCATTTTAAAATTCATTCATTCCCCTGTTTATATAAAGCCTCTTTAGGCTTTATATTCGCCTCCCTTTTTAAACATATACATCAAAGTTTATGATATTAATTTGGCTATATTCATATTCAAGCAAAGCTATTTGAGTTAAAAATGATTCAATAAGACTGAGAGAAGAAGTGAAAGTTTTTATGGCAACTAATATTTGAGTCCTATCTTTTTTAAAGCTCTATTTATATTTTTAATTTGACTATTTTTATCTCTACACCAGTTTGGTGCAAGCAGTGTATTATCATTAATTCCGGCAGTAACCCTTTGAACCGAGACACTCTTGGGCTTCATCTGAATAGATTTTACCAATACATCCAGATACTCTTCTTCACTAATCGGAATAAAACTGCCACTGATAAAATCATTTGCAAGTGCAGTCTTTTTTACAACATAGAGAGGATGGTACTTAACTGAGTCGATTTCCCATTCATAAGCTTGTTTAGAAGTTTCAAGCATCATCTCTTTGGTCTCATCCGGCAGACCGAAGATGAGATGCCCGCAAACATTTAGGCCTTTTGTTTTTGCCTTTGTAATCCATTTTTTTACATTTGCACTGTCATGTCCGCGGTTGATTTTTTTGAGTGTCTCATCATATACTGATTGAATACCAAATTCAATCCAAATTTCTTTTTCGCGGCTAAGTTTCGCAAGATAATCAAGTGTTTCGTCCGTGACGCTGTCCGAGCGAGTTCCAATGCTAAGACCCAAAACGTTATCAAACGAGAGGGCTTTTTCGTAGAGGGCTTTTAGCGTATCAAATGGAGCATATGTGTTTGTAAAAGATTGAAAATAGACAATAAATTTTTGAGCGCCATACTCACTTTTTTGTCGTTTGCTGATTGCATTAAATTGGATTTCCAATTGTTGCAGCTGTTTTTTAAGGAATGGATTTTCAGTTGAATGAAGGTTGAGATGAAACCCTTTTAGTTCTTGTATTTGATTTGTACTTGCACTGAAAGAGTCATTTTCGCAAAATGTACATCCGCCATAAGCCGCTGTTCCATCTATGTTAGGGCAGGTGAAACCGGAGATATTTATACCTACTTTGTAAACTTTGCAACCAAATTTTTTGCTGAGATAGTTGCCGTAAGTATATATCTGCTCCATATTTAAACTATATATTCGCCTGTAAAACAAGCTGTACAGTAATCATTGGATGTGTTGTTGACGCTTCTGAGCAGGGCGGCAGAATCAAGATATGCCAAAGAGTCGGCTTCAATAAAATCGCATATTTCCTGTGTAGTCATGTTCGCCGCTATGAGTTTCTCTTTGTCCGGAGTATCAACGCCGTAAAAACATGGGTCAGTTGTCGGAGGGCTGGAGATTCGCATGTGAACTTCGCTTGCTCCTGCTTCTTTTAACATTTTTACTATTCTTCTTGAGGTAGTTCCACGAACAATCGAATCATCTATTACGATAATTTTTTTACCCTTTATTGTATCTGTCATAGGTGAGAGTTTCATCTTTACCTTTAGGTCTCTCATCTCTTGCGTAGGCTCTATAAAAGTTCTGCCTATATAGTGGTTTCTCATAATTCCCATCTCGTAAGGAATTCCACTCGCTTGAGCGTAACCAATAGCCGCAGGAACTCCGCCGTCAGGAACAGGAATAACCATGTCAGCTTCTACAGGTTGTATTTTTGCAAGCTCAATGCCCATGTTTTTTCTCATCTGATACACACTCTGACCAAACACTTTTGAATCCGGTCTGGCAAAATAAACATACTCAAAAATACATTTTTTTGGAGTAGGTTCAAAAACTTTTATAGAGATAGGCGCTTTATCTTCTTCAAAAATAAGAAGCTCCCCCGGTTCTACATCACGAATAAAAGTAGCACCGATTAAATCAAAAGCACATGTCTCGCTTGCTACAACATAGCCTCCGTTTGCGATGCGACCAAGGCTGAGCGGGCGAAAACCGTGACGGTCTCGCATGGCAAACATTTTTGTTCTGCTCAAAAAAACTAAAGAAAAAGCACCCTCAATTTTGTTTACGGCATCTATAATTCTGTCAATCAGTTTTTCTTTTTCACTCTTTGCAATGAGGTGAATAAGGTTTTCTGTGTCCATAAAAGTTTGAAAAATTGCACCTTTTTTAATAAGTGCCTCGCGAATTTCATGAGCGTTTGTCAGATTTCCATTGTGCACTATCGCCATCTCGCCTAAATCATATCTTGCAAAAACAGGCTGGGCATCAAGAATTGAGTCATCTCCGGCAGTTGAGTAACGTGTATGACCTATGGCACTGGTTCCGCTAAGTGTTTTAAGTTTATCTTCATTGAAAACGCTCATAACTAAGCCACGATCTTTAATTGTATGAAGTTTTACGCCATCTGAAGAGCTTATTCCAGCTGCTTCTTGACCACGGTGTTGCAAAGCGTGAAGCGAAAAGTAAGCTAACTTTGAAGCCGCTTTATGACCAAATATACCAACAACCGCACACTTTTCATTCATATTTTCAAGCAAATTGTATATCCTTAGAAGAGATAGATAAGTAAAATAATTCGCAATTATACTCACAAAAACCTATATAAAACTTATGGTATTTATTTGAATAATAAAAGTAATAATCTTCCAAAAACTAAAAAAAAATGTGGAACTGATATTGCTTAATAATAAAAAAATATCCAAAGAGAGGTAGGAGATATGGAAATTGTTTTACGCAATAATCTTATTCTTATCACTACGGGATTTGATACACTCAATGCGAAATGGATGACCAATTTTTTAAATCATCATGCCCGTGGTATGCTTTTTTTACCAAAAGCTGTTCTAGTTTTTAGAAATGAAACATTAAGAGAGATAAGAGAAGAATTTTTACATGAACTCAGTGCTTTTCATGCCAGAACACATGACTTCTCGCACGAGTTCTTTTTGCGTTCTATGTTGCGATACGGTGCACAGCCTATAAAGATTGAGCTAGATAAATTAGAGGAGCCGGAGAGTGTAAAGGTAAATCTTTACGCTTATGACAGAGACACTGTTTTGATATCGCTTAGTGCGCCGAATATGTGGGTTCTCAATTATCTTCGTTCGCAGCTTGAAGTTTATGTAGAGCGAGGTACCGACCAATCTTTGGTGATAGATGTCTCCGACTACAAGGCTAAAGCAAGACTTGAGAGGGCGTTAAACAAGCGACATATTTTGCATTATCAGATTCAATACACATACGACAACCATTTTATGAGTAAACTTTACTCAGATTTTGCAAGTTTCAGTTTTGGCAACTTGTGCAAAGATGAAGAGGAGGATGAGACGATGCAGTTTTACACCGTCTTGGAGTGTCCGGTAGGGGCAAGTCAGGATGCACTCAAAAAAAGTTACAAGAAGCTTACAAAAGTGTATCATCCCGATAAAATATTTAATGAAAAACCTCATATGATTCAGCATTACACCCAGAAATTTCAGCTCTTGCAAGAGGCATATACGGCACTTCGCATAGTCTCTTAGAGAGTCAAAAAGTTTTCTTCTTGTTCTTCTTTTGAGCTCTGTTTTACGAGTGCCTCAAACTCCTTTGAGCTATAGAGTGCTAACTCTTTGCCCTTCATGCTCTCAAGCTCTTTAGAAAATCCTCTTTTTGAGAAGAGAACTATTTGTGTTGGTTTTATTTCTAAGCTTTCACATTTTTGCATGAGTTTATGCAACTCTTTTTTGTTTACTCTGTGATTCGTCCATTTGCACTCTGCGACATATATCTTCTCGTCGTTTGTAATCGTCAGAATATCTATTTCTACTTTTGCGTCCCAGTAGCTTCCGGAGCTTACTATCTGCGAATCTCTAAGGTGATAGTTGAGCAGAACCTCTGAAAGCTCTTCAAAAACCAGACTTGTATAAGCGTTCTGTTTTATCAGAAAATTGTTTATACAATTTTCAAACTTTTTCTCCCCTATCTCTTTATTGAAGGGAGCTATAAAGTAAAACCAGAATCTTATAAATGGGTGCACAAAGAGAACTTTGTGAGAGATTCTATGTCTTGCAATCTCTCGTTTTAGTTTGCCATGCGGATTGAGGCTTCGAGCAGGCTCTTCCCTTGAGAACTCTATTTGAATGAGACCCTTCTCTTGCAAAAAGTTGAGTGCGGATCCTCCGTTAGCATTATTGAGACTCGCCCTGTTAAAGGCAGAAAATATCTTTCTATCGCCAATAGCCAAGGCTCTCAAAAGTCTTTTGTTGTTTTTATCTCCAAGGGTGAGCTCTTCTATCTTCTCATTTAAAGCATCAAATCTTTTTAAAATCAGTTCCTCAATAAGGAGTTCAAGGGGTTTGCTTGTATCTATCACCCAGCCAAGACCGCCGAAGACAGAAAAATACTCAATTTGGAGCTCCATGTCCTCAGGATAGTTCCTAAAATAGAAGGAGCGGAATTGATTGATGAGTTTGCTGTTTGTCATGCGGAGATTCTAGCATAATTCGCTTCCCCATTTCAATGTGTCGATACCGTATTTTTCTCTTAGGTTTTGTGAAAAGTCCGTCAGTTTTTTCATCTTCTGCTCCTCTGCAAAGCCTATGAGCGAGAGCTCTTTTTTGGAGTCTCTTGTAAAGCTTGAGCAGTTTATGCTCAATCTGATTGCATGGAGCCTTCTCTGATTATCGGCTTCATTAAAAAGAACCAAACACAAAGAGTCAAACTTTTTTTCTGTAAATATTTCACAAAGGGAGATGTTTTTATGGGATTTTTGATTCATCTCATAGCTTATGCTCAGATGAAAAACAGTCGGAATCACTTCAAGTTTTAAAATTGCAAAGCTGAGATGGCGCGCCAAAACATGTACTCTTCTTCGCAGCTCCGCCCTATCGTAAAGGGGGTCGAAAGTCCGTGATATCCCTATAGATTTTCTTTTATGCGAGGTTTGAATGGGTGCATCACTCTCTCCGTTCACCCTTTTGTAGAGCTCTTTTGCATAGGGTCCCCATGACTCAACCGTGCCTCTTCTTGCTTTTAAATCTCCAAGTGTATGGATTTGAGCCGATTTTAGTCTCTCGCTCATGCTTCTGCCAATCCCTGCAAAACTATCCACTTTTATGGGATTTATAAATCTGTTTTCATCATGCGGATAGATGGTTTTGCACCCAAAGGGTTTGGCGTAGGTGGTTGCAAGTTTTGCAATGTAGCGGGTGTTTGCCGCACCGATGGAGACGGGAAGTTTCAGCTCTTTTTTTATCTTATGGCGGAGCGAATCTATAAACTGAGGAATGTCCTCATCACTTATCCAGCCGCTCAAATCGCCGTAAAACTCATCAATACTTGCCTGCTCAATCAGAGGAATTCTGCTCTGCAAAAATTCGTGAAGCTCATGGGAGAGCTTTTGGTAGAGTGACATGTTGGGAGCTTTTATGATGAGTTTCGGGCACAAAACCAGAGCCTCTTTGATGCTCATAGCGGTTTTTACGCCATAGGCTCTTGCCTCGTAACTGGAGGTGGTCAGAATCCCTCGAATCCGTCCATCTGCATCTTTAAAAGAGTCTCTGTCGTCGTCGCTCTCCTCATAACTTTTAAAAAAAGTAGGAACAAAAGAGCCTGAATTCTCCAGATTTACACTCTGGTTTTTGGCGGTACTATCAAAAATTTGCGTATCACTTCTACCGCCGATTGCAACAGGCTTATTCTCAAGTGAACTATCAATAATGCGAGCAGCTGAGACAAAAAAGCAATCGATATCTATATGTATTTTCAATTTATAAATCCCTACTTATATGGATTGCACAAGGTATTAATATTTTATTATACACATTTTTATACACTTCATATTGTTTTAAAGTGGTTTATTTTAATCATTTTTTCTGGTGATTTAAAGAATTATAAAGGATAAATATATGAAGAGGTATTTATATGACAAATTGTCAAACTTTTTATCTATGTCCATTTTCAAACCATTGATCAACTTCTTTGACATTATAAATAATTTTTCCACCTTCATTTTTTTGATGGTAAGGAAGTTTGTCATTTATTCTACCTCGAAAATTTTGCTGTGAGGTTTTTGACACATTATATTTTTGTTCAAACTCTCTGACTGTTAAATATTGTTTACAATGTATCATTGCCATCTTTTTTTCAATTTCTATTACTTCACTAATCTTTTCATTTTCACTCAAAAGATTATTCAATTTAATTAATGGAATATCAAAATCTGATACAAACTCATTCCAGATTTCTTTTTCATCTTTTGTTTTTATTTCAAGAATCTCTTTCCATGCACTATTCGTATGTGCTAAATCATCTGAGTAGCCTTTTTCAATAAGAGTCTCTATAAGCTCATCATATTGTTTTTGTCTCAGTTGTATCAAATCTTCTATAACTTCTTTTATTACCGCTTTTTTATTCATATTCAACCCCTGAAAATATAGAACTAATTGCATTTCTTGAAAACTATAAAAACATTATAGCTATGTAAGAGTTAAATTTATAATTTATTTTAAAGTATAACATATACTTATCCTAACATTCTTTTGAATATTAAACAAGTAAATTACAAAAAAAAGGTAAAATAGACGCAAAATTATTTATTAGACTTCTTGCATAACCAAAAAAGCGGTTCTAAAATTGCTTTTGAGGAGTATGGAAAAATATGAACGATTGCAAAAGATGAAACCACCCGAGTTCAAACGGCTGGTGGGTGTAAAAAATGAGACATTTAAGGCAATGCTTGAAGTATGCGAAGAGCATCATAAAGAGAAAAAGCGTCGAGGCGGGAAACCGAATATCTTATCAACTGCAGATCAATTATTACTAATGCTGGGATACTATCGAGAGTATCGAAGTATGGCACATATTGCATTTGACTACGGGGTGAGCGAAGCAACCGTTTCAAGAGTGATTCAAGAGATGGAGAGTGTACTGATACAATCAGGTAAATTTTCACTACCTGGTAAAAAAGCTTTATATGAAGATGGAGGAATTGATCTTGAGTATATCGTTATCGATGCGACAGAATGTTCAGTGCAACGCCCAAAAAAAGACAATATCGATGCTACAGCGGAAAGAAAAAGCGACATACTGTCAAAGGACAAATTGTGATTGATAATATTTGTACAGCGGTAAGCGTGAGTAATATTCATGATTTTAAACTGTTCAAACAATCAAGATTGCCAATCAAAAAAGAGACCAATGTAAAAGTAGATACTGGCTATCTCGGGATTAATTTTCTGCACAGTAATAGCGATATTCCAAAGAAAAAAACCAAACTTCATCCTCTCACAAAAGAAGATAAGCTTGCCAATAAAATGAAAGCATCTGCACGTATAACCGTCGAACATGTCAATGCAAAAATAAAGACGTTTAAAATACTGGGAGAAAAATACCGTAACCGTCGAAAACGATTCGGCTTACGTTTTAATCTGATATGTGCTTTAATTAATTCTGATCGAAGATTTGGAGTAAAATGTTAGGTTATGCAAGAAGTCTATTATAAAAGAGAAAATTTGGAAATTAAAGAGCTTCAACCAATCGTCAATTTTATTTACTCAGTCGCGGATGATGTGCTGGTAAATTACTATGAAAAAGCAAAATACAAAGATATTATTTTACCTATGACGGTTATTCGTCGTCTTGATGTAGTTTTAGAACCTACGAAAGAAACAGTAGTTAAAATCTATAACGAACATAAAGACCAATTTGATAATATGGATGATTTGCTTGGCGGTAAAAACGGCTCAAATCTTGGTTTTCATAATCACTCGAATTTCACTCTTAAAATGCTACTTGATGACCCATCTAACATTAGAAGTAATTTTGAAAACTATCTCAATGGCTTTAGTGCAGATGTTCAAGATATTCTCGAAAAATTTGAGTTTAGAAATCAAGTTGCTAAATTGGAGCGAACGAATGCTTTATATGCAACAATAGGCAAGTTTTGTTCATCATCTATCAATCTTTCACCAAACGATATAAAGGATGAAAATGGAAAAATCATTTATCATGGATTATCAAATCTCGGTATGGGGTATGTATTTGAAGAACTTCTCAGACGATTTAACGAAGACGAAAATGCACAAGCAGGAAAGCACTTTACACCAAGAGAGATAATATCTCTTATGACTAATCTTGTATTTGTTCCATTAAAAGAAGAAATCAAGCAAGGAACTTATTTTATTTATGATAATGCTTGTGGTTCAGGTGGAATTTTAAGCGAAGCAAAACAGTTTATTACTGATAGAGATGGAGAAATAGCCTCCGAAGCGACCATTAAAACATTTGGGCAAGAGGCTTCAGATGAGATTTTTGCTATTTGTAAATCGGATATGATGGTAAGAGGTGAAAACCCTAATAATATTAAATACGGCTCAACTCTATCAAATGATCAGCTTGGAGATATGACATTTGATTTTATGCTTACAAATCCACCGTTTGGAACACCGTGGAAGATAGACCAAACAGAGTTAGGGATAGAAGGAACTGGACAAGATAAAAAGTTAGACAGCTGTAACGATAGCAGATTTCATATAGGTATAACAGATGTCGGCGACGGACAGATGATGTTTATGCAAAATATGCTTTCTAAAATGAAGAGAGTTACAAAAGATACACCTCTTGGAAGTCATATTGCCTCAATCCATAACGGAAGTTCATTATTTAGTGGTGACGCAGGAAGTGGGGAAAGCAATATCCGAAAATATATCATAGAAAATGATATGCTTGATGCAATCATAGAACTTCCAAGAGATATGTTTTATAATACAAATATCTCTACTTATATTTGGTTAGTTACAAATAATAAAAAGAATAAAGGCAAAATAAAACTTATCAACGCAGGTGGAGAAGATTTTTATAAAACAATGTCAAAAAGTTTAGGTAAAAAAAGAAATGAGATGAAACCATCCCAAATAACTAAATTGACAGAACTTTTTATGAGTAACCAAGAGAGTAATTATGTAAAAATATTTGATAATGAAGATTTTGGATACTCAAAAGTTACAATAGACAGACCTCTAAGACTTGAATATAAAGATATTGAATCTAATATTGACTTATTTAAAGCGACAAAAGAGTTTGAAAAATTAAAAGATGATAGACCACATGAGTTATTAAAAGCTCTTAGAACTGTAACTGAAAGCATTAATGATACAGAGTTTTTTAAAGCACTTGCAAAACAATTATCATTTAAATTAAGCAAAGGGCAAGTAAAAGCTATAAGAGATATTTTTGGCAAAGTTAGCAAGGAAGCTTCCGAAGTTTATAATGACCCATTTGACACAAAAAAAGGTATTCTTGCTGATAGCAATTTGAGAGATAGTGAAAAAATACCATTAAAACAAGATATACAAGAGTATTTCGACAAAGAAGTCAAACCCTTTGTTTCTGATGCTTGGATAGTTTGGGATAGCATCAAAGTAGGATATGAGATACTGTTTAACAAATATTTTTATGAGTATAAAGCACCTCGACAACTGGATGAGATTTTCAAAGACATAAAAGCTCTTGAAGAGAAAACTGAAAACCTTTTAGAAAAGATAATATCATAATGCTAAAAGCTAAAAAATATGAGAATTATAAGCCATCGGGAGTAGATTATATTACTGATATTCCAAGTCATTGGGAAGTGAAAAAGTTAAAATATGTAGCTACTTTAATTAAAACTGGTTCTACACCTTCTGCAAAAAAAGGTGATTATTTTACTGATGGCATTATAAACTGGTATTCCCCAAGTGACTTTAATGATGATTTTTATTTAAAGAGTTCTACAAAAAAAGTAATATCAAAAGCAGTGGAAGACAAGGAAGTTGCAATATATGAGAAAGGAAGTATCCTTTTTACAGGTGTTGGTTCTGTTGGTAAAGTGGGAATGATAACTGAAAAAGCAAGTTGTAATCAACAAATAAATATTATAGAATTAAATCGTGATTTTTCAAATATATATGCGATGTACTTACTTTACATTATAGGTTTAGAAGTCAAAAAATATGCAAAAGCTACAATATTACCTATATTCAATCAAGATGAAACAAAATCTTTAAATATTACAGTGCCACCAATTTATGAACAAACAAAAATAGCCGACTTTTTAGATATTAAAAATAAAGAGATTGAAGAGTTTATATCTTATAAACAAAAGCAAATAGCACTTCTTGAAGAGCAAAAAGAAGCCATTATAAACAAAGCAGTTACAAAAGGCTTAAATGAAACGATAGAGTTTAAAGATAGTGGTATTGAATGGATTGGGGATATTCCAAAGCACTGGAAAGTTAAAAAACTTAAGTTTTTAGCTGATGTTATGGGTAGTAATGTAGATAAATTGACCAAAGAAGATGAGATACCAGTATTGTTATGTAATTATACAGATGTATATAAAAATGATGTTATTACAAATGGTATAGATTTTATGGAAGCAACAGCAACAGATTTGGAAATCGCAAAATTTTTAATTAAAAAAGATGATGTGATTATTACAAAAGATAGCGAGACAGCTGACGATATGGCAGTGCCAACATATGTAGCAGAGAATTTTGATAATGTATTGTGTGGATATCACTTGTCATTGATTAGAACATATGGAGAATTACAGGGTAAATTTCTTTATTATCTTTTTACAGCAAGAGATTTTAATATTAGATTTGAACTTCATTCAAATGGAGTTACAAGGTTTGGATTAGGTTCAGGTGTGATAAAAAATACATTGATTGCCTATCCCTCACAAAATGAGCAAGAGCAGATAATAGAGTTTATTCAAATAGAATTATTAAAAATTGATGAGATTATAAATCAAATTGAAAAAGAGATAGACCTAATAGAAGAGTATAAAATCAGCTTGATAAGTGAAGTTGTTACTGGACAGATTGATGTTAGATAATAATATGACACAAGGAATAGAGTATATGAAACTGATACATACAATCGTGAACAATGACTGGTTTTTACTATTTGCAGGATTGGCAAGTATTATTTCTTTTGGTATGGCTTTCTTTGCTGTTAGTAAAGTTAAAAATATTGATAAAAGTTTTCATCAAAAACAGAATGGCACAAGCAATAAACAAGCAGGCAGGGATATGAATAATGCTTGATAATAATGGGCAGAGACAGGATGGACAAGGTAATCAACAAGCTGGTGGGAATATAAATAATACAACACATAACCACTTTGATGATGCTGTAAGTTTTGATTTAGTGGAAACCGAAAAGATTATCACTGACCTCTATGAATTATCTGAAAATATAGAGACAAAAGCAGACTTCACATATGATAGAATAAAAATAGAAGACAAAAATAAACAGAACCAAATGGAAGATTATTTCAGAGCAAAGATAGAAGAAGATATTGTTTATTTTAAAGAAATTCAACAAGTACTTTATTTGAATGATGAGGATTTTACCGATAGGTTTAAATATATAATTAGAACTATAAAAGGTGCAATAATTGCTATAGATAGTAAAGAGGACTTAACTCCAATAAAGATAAATAAAATTATGGGACAATTTTATAAACAAGGTTGGGATTATAAAAAGAAATTAAAAGCTGAGAGATTGATACATTTTATGTATTTTTCTTGCTTTATAGGAAAAAAAGAGGTGTCAGAATGATTTTAGCTAATCCATTTGAAGACACAAAAAAAAGTGTATTAAATAGTTCTGCAAAAATAATTGATATTGTTTCAAATAGGAAGATATATCAATTTGAGAGGGTTGTGTCAATTGTTGAAAATGAGCTGCAAGTCACTTACGATAAAGTTATTTTAGCAATAAATTTTTTATTTATGGTTGGTGCATTAGAATATGATATGCTTGCTGATATGTTGAGTTTAAAAAATGAAGCTCAGTAAATTATATTCCTCTGATAGTCGTTTTGAAGCGATAATTTTTAATACAAATAATATTAATGCAATATTAGCAACTGGCACAAAGCCTCATTCTGTTGGAAAAACTACACTTTTTAAGCTTGTGGATTATTGTCTTATAAAAAAGAGTAAGCCAACATTTCTTGAGGCTTCTGTTTTTGAAGATTTTACTTTTTATCTTGAACTTGAATTAGCATACAATAGTTATATCACTATACGAAGAAAAGTTAAAAAAAGAACAAAAATAGCTATTAAACTGCATAGTTCTAAAGAAGATTTCACATTATTAGAAGACAGTGAATTTGATATTATAGATGGGTATGACAATGTATTGGCATTTTTCACAGAGAAAATTAATTTTTTAATTAATGATAATAATATAGCAAAATATAGAAATTACTTAAGTTATTTTCTTAGAGAAAAAGATGATTTTAGTCACCCATTTATGCTGAACAAATATAAAAAAGGAACAGATGTAGAATGGAAGACGATAGTAGCATCAATGGTTGGGCTTGATGCTACTATAGTTAGAAGCAAATATAACATAGAAAAAGAGATAGAAAATCTTGAAAGTGAAATAGCATCGTTAGAAAATAATAGTCATTTTAGTTTATCTGATATAGAGGTAGTTAAAGAAACTCTATTAGTTTTGCAAAATGAATTAAATGAGAAAGAAACTCTATATAAAAATTTTGATTTTTATTTAAAAGAACATCATATAAATAAAGAACTTGTTGATGAAGTAGAAGAGATAATCGCAAACTTAAATAAAGAAAGATATTCATTAGATAAAAAGCAAAAATTAATAGAAAAATCATTAGTAAAAGAGCAAGAGATAGATTTAAAAAAAGTTAAAAAACTGTTTAGTGAAGTTCATATTCATCTTAGTGAAATGTTAGTGAAAAGTTATGAAGATGTTATTGAGTTTAATAATAAAATCACTAAAGACAGAGAATTATATCTACAAGCCGAACATCAAAGGATATTAAAACGATTATCTGACATTGATGATATTCTATTAAAAGAGAACAATAAAAGAAAAGAACTTTTGTCTGTTCTTACAGACACAGACACATTTCGTAAATTTAAAAACATTGAACAAGAAATTGTAACTATAAAAACAAATATAAATTTAATTGAAGAAAAATATAAAAAACTAAGAGAATATAAATGTAAATTGAAAAGAGTTAAAATTTTGAAGAAGCGAAAAAATAAATTGGTTACGAAGCTTGACCACAGCATTAAAATACCAAATGATACGCTGAAAACTATTAAAGCTACTTTTAAAAAATTATCAAGAACAGTGCTTGGAGTTGATGCAATGTTAAATATAGCATTGAATAGTAATGATAATTTAGTTTTTGAAACCAAAGTAATAGATACTACTGTGGTTCTTGATAATTCCATAGAAGAGGGAGAAGCTTATTCAAGAATGTTCTGTTTTATTTTTGATGCTTCAATAGCTTTAGCCTATAAAAATCAAAACTTTTTTCATTTTATAGCACACGATGGTTTATTTGACAACTTGGGAGTTGAGTATAAAAAAGGTATTGTAGATGTATTGAATTTATTAGTTCAAAATGGACTGCAATACATTTTTACATCTATTGAAGATGAAATAGATAATGAAGCGTTTTTATCTTTATGTAAATCTGAGTATTTAGTAAAAGAACTTGCAGATACAAATACACAAAGATTATTTAGAATGGATACATTTTGAGGTTATGTTATGAGTAATTATAAAATATTTTGTGACGAGAGTTGCCATTTACAAAATGACAGTTGGGATATTATGTCATTGGGAGCTGTTAAACTTCCTGCTGATGAGTATGAAAAAATCAAAAATGATATAAAAGAGATAAAACTAAAACATAAAAATCCATTTGAGATAAAATGGACAAAACTTTCTTATAGCAGAATGCCCTTATATAAAGAACTAATAGACTATTTTATAGACTCTCACATGTCTTTTAGAGTTGTAACGATTATCAATAAACAAGATTTAAATCACAATGCTTTTAATCAAACGCATAGTCAATTTTATTATAAAACTTACTATTTAGTGTTAAAGAAGATAATGAATGAAAATGATAAATATCAAGTGTATATGGATTTAAAAGATACGAGAGGCAAAGAAGCACTCATAAATCTCATAGAAGTATTTCAAAAATCACACGAACTTCCAACTCCATTTATGCAACATATAAGAGCGGATGAGTCTCAACTGTTGCAATTAACTGATTTATTTACTGGTGCAGTTTCTTATAAAATGAGAAATCTAAAAGGTAGTAAAATAAAATTAGAGATAATAGAGTACATTGAAAAACGCTTAAGCATACAACTAAATACAACATCAAGTTATGGTTATGAAAAATTCAATAGATTTATTCAAGACCCAAAAAAGGTTAAATAGTGCAAGATTTGCCTTTGATACTTAGCGATGAAACGAAAATCAATGCCGTTGATATTGAAACACTCTATAAAATATTTAAGAAAGACTTTATAGATAATCAAGCTATTTTAAACATCAACTCCATTAACTATATTATAACTGTTAAGCCTGAAATTAATTGTGATTGTCCATTTGCTATGGGCAATAAGCCTGAGCGATTTTGGCACATTATTACGAAAAAAGAATATGACTCAAAAAAAAGAAACAACCCTTGTCCAGAAGACAAGGAAAAAAATAGAGTTTATTCTGCATCAAGAGCAAAAAGAATTCATTGGATAAAACAAACTATTGATAATGTTGCAAATGAGCATATAAAATATTTTTTTGAAGATTATGGAGAGCCAACACATTTTATTTGGGATACTAAAAGATTTTTTATTGTTTTAATTAAACATCTTGGGCTAACCAACAATTTACTTGTAACGGCATATCCAGTTCATAAGAATAAATATAGAGATTATAAGGCAAGGCTTAAAAAATATGAAAGCTGATGAAGAATTTAACATCGCATTGGTACGGCTGGGCGATGTTATCCAGCCACCTGCGGGTGAATATCTAAGAGATATTCCCCTATACCATTTGGTATATCAAGATGTGGCATTGTACTGTAAAAAAATTAAAGAGTTACTGATGTATTTATATTACATTCTTTAATGTGTAAAAAAGAAACATTAAAAAGGCGAAAGCATGACAGAACTTAAAGAAATTAACTTAGAAGAATTTATTGAAAATCATCTGCTTGATGCGAATAATCAGAGAGATGAAAAACACAGATATGAAAAAAGAAATTATCATGACTACAACAGAGAACTATGTTTAGATAGTGAGCTTTTGTTTAGATTTTTAGAAGATACTCAAAATGACGAGCTGAATAAACTAAAAACTATCTATGGTAATGCTTATAAAACTAATATTATGAGACGGCTTTTTAAGCAGATACAATCTAAAACTATTGTTGAAGTGCTTAAGGATGGCATCAAAGATAATGGCATCAAGCTTATCTTAGCTTATGATAAACCTAACTCTATTTTGAATGAAGAGACGCAAGTAAAATATTCTAAAAATATATTTTCAGTTATGAGACAAGTGCATTTTAGTCTGAAAAATGAAAAATCTCTTGATATGGTTCTGTTTTTAAATGGGCTACCAATAATTACTCTTGAACTTAAAAATGAGCTTACTGGTCAAAATGTTAATGATGCAAAAACACAGTATAAAGAGGACAGAGATCCAAGTGAAGAGCTTTTTAAATTTGGCAGGTGTCTGGTTCATTTTGCAGTAGATACGAGTTTAGTATTTATGACAACTAAACTTAATGGTGCTAAAACATTTTTCTTACCATTTAATAAAGGCTTAAATGCTGGAACAGCTGAAAAAGGTGTAAAAAGAGGTGCTGGTAATCCACCAAGTGACGGTTTAAAAACAGCATATCTTTGGGAAAATATATTTCATAAAGACACATTGATAGATATAGTTAAAAACTACACTCAGTATATAGAAGAAAAAGACAAAGACACTAAAAAAATTAGTAAAAAAATTATCTTCCCAAGATTTCATCAACTTGATGTTGTGACTAAACTGCTTAATCATACAAAAGATAAAGGTGTAGGAGAAAGATACCTTATTCAACACTCCGCAGGCTCAGGTAAGTCAAATAGTATATCTTGGTTAGCTCATAAGCTTGTTAGCCATATGGATACATCTAATACTAAACCCATATTTGACAGTGTTATTGTAGTAACAGATAGAACAATATTAGATAAACAGATACAAGACAATATTTCGTCTTTTGCAAAAATTAAAGATGTCGTAGAACCTATTACAAATGGGAGTAAGCATTTAAAGCAATCGTTAAAAGATGGCAAGAAAATTATTATCTCTACAATACAAAAATTCCCATACATCGTTAATGACATTGGCGATTTGTCTGATAAGAACTTTGCCATTATTATAGATGAAGCTCACAGCTCAACAAGTGGTTCAACTATGCAAGGTATGGGCAAATCAATTTCAAATTCAGATGAAGAAGAACTTACCCTTGAAGATGAAATAGTCGCAATTATAAAAGCTAAAAAGCTACAAAAAAATGCTTCTTATTTTGCTTTTACAGCTACACCAAAAGAGAAGACCTTGGAACTTTTTGGCACAAGAACAGATGACGGCGAATATGTTCCATTTCATTTATACAGTATGAAACAAGCTATAGAAGAAAACTTCATACTTGATGTTTTAAAAAACTATACAACATATGACAGTTATTATAAATTACTTAGTGCAATAGAAAATGACCCTAAATATGACAGAAAAAGAGCTTCTCGAAAGTTAAAGCATTATGTAGAAACTCAAAATATAACCATTGATAAAAAGATACAGATAGTTGGTGACCATTTTTTTGATAATGTAATTAAAAAAATAAAAGGTCAAGCAAAGGCTATGATAGTTACGCAGTCAAGACAAGAAGCTGTTGAATATTTTATGTCACTCAACAAATACCTAAAAGATAACAATCAACCTTATAAAGCAATAGTTGCATTTTCTGGAACTGTAAAGCTTGATGAT
The DNA here is from genome assembly GCA_026390115.1 of Campylobacterales bacterium. Taxonomy (GTDB): domain Bacteria; phylum Campylobacterota; class Campylobacteria; order Campylobacterales; family Sulfurimonadaceae; genus Sulfurimonas. Next base: position 200,344 of record JAPLGO010000038.1, read on the forward strand.
GAAGAATATACAGAGGGCAAATTAAATGGTTTTGGTGATGCTAAAACAAAAGAGGAATTCGATACGGATAAATATAAATTTTTAGTTGTAGCTGATAAATACCAAACTGGATTTGACCAGCCAAAATTACACACGATGTATGTATTTAAAAAACTTGGTGGTGTTAAGTGTGTTCAAACACTTTCACGACTTAATCGTGTTATGCCAAATAAAAATGAAACATTTGTTCTTGATTTTTACAATAATCACGATGATATTTATGAGTCATTTAAAGATTATTATGAGATGACATCATTAGAAGGCAAAACAGATCCCAATAAGCTGTTTGATTTAGTAGATACATTAAACAAATTCAATGTTTATGATGATGAATTGGTTGAAAAATTTGTCGAGGCAATTTTGACGAATAAAAAAGAAGATGTAATACATTCACTTTTGGATAGTGCCGTTGAAAAATTTATAGAGTTAGATAAAGATACAAAGATAGAGTTTAAAGGCAAGGTTCAATCATTTTTGCGACTATACTCATTTTTAGTTCAAATTATACCTTTTCAGGATGAAAATATTGATATTGAAAAAAGATATATGCTGTTAAGTAAGCTTTATTCAAAGTTAGAGATTGAAAAGGATGAAGACCTCTCAAAAGGGATCCTTGACAATATAGATTATGACAGTTATAGAATACAATTAAATGATATAAAAAATATCGGACTTGGTGGCGATGGAGTGCTAAAGCCTATGACCACTGACGGCAGTGGTGGAACAGGAGAAGTTGAAATAGATGTGTTATCCAATATTTTACAAACATTTAATGATAAATTTGGAAATATAGATTTTGGGGAAGATGATAAAGTTAAACGACTTGTTCAAAATATAAGTGATGATATTAGAACTAATAGTGACTTTGTAAAAGCAACAACAAACACGGATAGACAAAACATGAAAGTCGTATTTGAAGATGTAGCTACCGATACAATTCAAGACTATTTTATGGGTGATGGATTTAAAATTTATAAAGAATTTACAAATAATGATGAGTTTAAAAAAGTGTTTTTAGCTCAACTTTTTGAAAAAATTTCTTATGATATGGGAATAATAAGATAGATGGATTTCAGAAATTTATAAAAGTAGGTACCATGATTTAGTTGCAGAAATTATGGTGAAAAATATTTTATGATTTAATTTCTTTCAAAAATTATCTTCATTCATTCAAAAAAAAGGAGCAATCCCCTTTTAATCCCCAAAAGCATCTTCGATGATCTAAAACGCTACGCTCCGACAAAGAGCAAAATCTAATTTACTCTATTTTTTTAACAAAAAGACTAAACACAATTTAATCAAATCTTCATTCATGCAAATGCATCTTCTGTTAGTCAAAGCTTTGAGTCATTTAACTTTAATTTATTTAAACTGAATTATTTTCTGAAATTGTTACTCAATTTATAGAAATAATCAAGTTGTAAAATATTACATACAATCCTCGAAAGCCCGAAGAACTAACAGAAGAAGCAAAGCTTCAATGAGAGAAAAATTTGAGGAAAAAGGTATTTAGTCTTTTTAAAAAATAGAAAGATTAGATACAAGAAACCCTCAGAATCTTCAAAAAAAGCAAATCAAATCAAAAAGGATTCAGAAATGAACACAAACACAAATACACCAGTAGTAGAAACAACAGTTGCTCCAGTAGCTCAAAGACATTACAAAAAAACAGTAATCGAAATGTACACAGAGGCGGTTGACAAAGCAGTATCAAGCAAAAAAAGTGCTACACAACTAAGTGCGTCAGGACATGAATATTCAGGCTTAAATAAAGCAATTCTAAATGAAGCAAAAGCTGAACTTGGCTTCAAAAGCAACAAATGGTTCTCCACAAAACAGATGCAAGAAGCAAACTTAGTTGCAAAATTTGAAAATGACTTTGGAGTAATCTTGTTCTCGACCATTCTAAAAGAGATAGAAGGCTCTAAGAAAAAAACAAAAGTTATCAAATACTATCGTGTGTTCAATGAAGATTCATTGGAAAATCTACCACTTTAAGCCCCATACTTTGGGGTTTTACATTCAAAAATTAAAACTAAAAGGGTTATAAATGAGTTTACTTACACAAAAACAAGCGAGCAGAGTTCCAGCACTTTACACTCAGGAAGATGTCAAAGATCCAATCGTTTATTTAAAAATTAGTTGCCTTCATAGCTTTTGGCTCATCACAGAATTAGATGCGAACAAAGAACTTGGCTTTGGATTCTGTCAAATATTTGAAGGTGGTGGAGAGCTTGGATATGTGAGCCTCAAAGAGATAGAAGATTTGCCATATCCAATAACGATAGTAGAGATGGAAAAACCGCTATCAGCTCTAAAAAAGGAACTCAACCTATGAGTTCCACAAAGGAGATATGTAAAACGCATTTCACATACCAGAAAATTATCTCTAAGCCCATCCCCTTAACCCTACCATAGTCATGCAAGCATGACAAAAAATCTTTATTAATTTAAATTTTTAAACAGAAAAAGTCTCAATCAACTTGCTTAACAATCCATCATAGTTATCAGTTATGTTTTTAAGTGTTTCACTTTACATCAAGAAAACTTATAAGAAAAATCAATATTCATTAATTTTTTTCTAAGTTTTTTGATAGCTCAACACAGCATAAAAAGCATACCTGAGAAACTAAAACGGAAGAAAGTTAAGCAAAAGAGAGGTTCTGACTTTTTCTTGAAATTTGAATTAAGAAAGAGGAAAAAGCACCCTTCAAAATCTTAACAAAAGAAAATTCAATTAAGGAAGAGAAGATGAAAATCAAAAATCTAAAAAATTACAAAGCGACAACGGAATTGGAAAAAGAGGTTATTAAAATAATTATAGACGAAGCAAGCGACTATGAAACTTTTGAATCATATTTGAGTGATTTATTATCAAATGGATGTGTTAGCGGAATGGTTGGAGCATTGATTTACTACACAGATACACAAGCTTTTACAAAAAGACATGCAAGCGACATAAATGAACTTTTGGCAAATACACTCTCTATGTGTGGTTTCAATAGTTCAGTTGAATTGTTTGGCAAAAAATGGGATGCAGAAGATAGTTTATGCCTATCTCAAAATAATCAAAACTTGATGGCATGGTTTGCACTTGAAGAAACTGCAAGAAATATTGGAATTAGTTTCGATTTAGATGTGGCTTAAATGCCACTTCTTACAAAACAAGGAGAGTATAAAATGAGATTAGAAGATAATGCAGAGCTATTAAAAAGAGCTGGTTATGTGGAAATTACAGATGGAAATCACTTGATATATATTCAAGAAAATTCAAATGGTGGATTCGATGGAAGCGTGTATATAGAAAAAGATTACACAGAAGATAATGATATTGACTGCATAGATGGCGGAGTGTTTGAAGATGATTCAGCCGTAGATGCTATCAAGTTTTTTATAGAAATGGCTGAAGATTTAGTAAAAGGAGGCAATTAAAATGCCCCTTCTAACACAATCAAAAGTCATGAATGATATTGCAAAATTTCAGAACGAATGGAAAAATGAAGACTGGTGGTATGGCTCAACAGACTCATACAACAATGCAATACATGGTTACGATGTAAGCGTACTACATGATGAAGATACAAATAAAATTGAAGCGGTGGTTTATGAATTATTTAGGAATGATGAGGATGAATTAGAAATTGGCGAAGTTTTATTTAGAGTAAATATATGTGGGAAATAAATGTTCACTTATATTGTGGAAGTTCCCAAAGGAATAATTAAGGTAATAATCGCTATACTTCTCTTGTCAATAAGTTATTGACCAACTTTTAAAAATAGAAGTTGTAAGGAAGAGAAAATGAATTTTGATGATATAAGAAAAAGAAATTTAGACCATATTCAATATTGTATAGATGAATATGGGTTGAAGATGAGCATCGATGATATATTAGCGTTTGCAAATGTTTATGCTCAAAGTGATCTCAACAGAAGGACAATTCGTTTAATTGGAGAAACGAAAGGAAGTGTTGATCAAAAGGTTAAATATACAAAAGTAGTTTTGTTTAGTTTAACCCAAAAATATCAAAATTTTATTACCGAAGAAGTAGTTAATAAAACTTTTCAAGATTTTAGTTTGATAGCTCCATATCATACGCAACTGAAATATATGAATAAAATTGAAGAGTTAGAAGGTGATCAGGTAAAAACCTGCTTGAATTTATTAACAATTTTTGCAGATAGACCAGTGATTAAAATATAAGAGACATTTTCTAAGACAAAATGCCTCTTATTCTAATCTTTTTTTGCGGAAGTTCCAAGAGGAAGATTTAAATCAAAAAGATTCAGATATGAAAAACAAAATATCAACAAAGAGTTTAACAATAGAATTGACAGAACTTGAATACTATGAATTATTAGCTAAGTTAGCTAATGAGCTTGAAGTTTATCAAGATCAAGCATCAACTGATTTAGAAACTGTATTCACAAAAATTTATAAATCTAATTTATATCAAAGTGAACAAACAAGCTTAGTGCAAAAATTTATAAAAAAATTAGATTAATCAAAAATATACAAAAGGTGTTCCAATAAGTTTTTGGAACTGGTTTAAAAACTAATAGCCCATTAGCAAATGGCGAAGAAGGAAATATGAAAACATTAGAAATTAACATAATCAAAAAAAATAGAAAATACTTCAAAATTGCAATTAATAATTACACATGCAAATTATTAATTGATGATAATTCTCAAAACTTAGACTTAGGAATTCAAACCTTAGTTGTAGAAGATATTAGTGTTGTCACAAAATTTGGAACAGATGTAATATATAAAGTAGCCGCTTCCATCGAGGAACAAAAAAATGCTGGCATAACAACTATTCATACCCCATTTTATAATGTAAATTTAATTAAAAAATGTAGAAATCTTGGTGGACAATGGGATAAAAACTCATCTTCTTGGGTGTTTTCTACAATCGTTGAGGATGAAATTGAACAATTAAATGAGATTTGGAATTCTGAACTCATCACAGTTAATTTAAAATTTGAGAATAGTTCATATGGAGATCGTGATAGCATATACTTCAAAGGGTTTGTGTTGGCAAAAGCAACAAGCAGGGATTCCAAAGCAGTATTAGGCTCAAATGTGTTGTTAATTGAAGGTAAAATTGGTAGTGGTGGATCTGTCAAAAATTGGACAACAAATATACACCCAGAAACTATTTTAAGGCTTCAAGTTCCAAAACTTGTTTTAACAGATAAAGAATTAAAAGAGTTGGAAGAAACAAATTTTATTGTTATTTAAATAACAATAATAAAATCTTATTTGAGATTTTCTATCGATTTCTACGAAATCTCATTATTTAGAGGGGGACTACTGTCACTTTGTGATAGTAAAGTCCTAAGAGCTTTTAAGCCCAACAACAGGGCTTAAAACGAGTGTAATTTTATCTTTTTATAATCCTCTATTTCACGACAATTCATTTCAAGAACAACACCCCCACAAACACCTAAATCACGCATAGTTTCACACTTATAAATAATCTTTACCAAAAGCCTTAGATTTTTTCATCTCTTCACCCTACAACATAACAAGCATTATCAATAATGCTATCTAAATCAAAGAGGTAAAAGATGCGGAAAAAAAGAACAGTAGGATTCTACCTAACACATGCAGAAGCAGAAAAATTCAATGAAGTTGTCGAATCCACAGGGCTTCAAAAAATCCAACTATTTCGACAAAGAATGCTTGAACAAGATAAAGTTTTGGAGCTTATCAATACTAAATTTGATACCCAAAGCCGTGAAATAAGTCACTCTATTGAGTGGTATATTGAGCAAGCGATAAATAATTTATTGCTTTCAGAGCTTAAAGAGATGAAGGAAATTATGGTTTCCATTCAAGAGAGATTGAGAGGTGCAAGATGAAAATAGATGATATTTACAGAAAAATACGAGTGAAGAAATTCTTAGATATTGAACCAACAGATGTCATCGAAGATGCAAGAATGATCGGCTACTTTGTCACTGGTGCACATGCCAATAATCTTACAGCGGTTAGAATCCCAGATTATGAAGAGATAGTGATAATGGATTTTGAAGAGATTAAAAACACTTATCGTACTGACACAACCTATCAACCTTTCTTTCTTCAAAGAGCCAAATTTGATATTTCTGACTTCTCAAAATATCAAATTTTAGATGTAATAATCGATAAATCACAAAAAGCTTGGCTTGTAAAAGAAGTAAAAAATGATGAAATTATGGTGCAAAAATATCCGTTATTAAACAAGGATAATGTTTTGTATAAGGTGAATGCCAAAAATACTCCTCAAATAGAGAGTGTGTGGGAGGTTACATTATGAGAGAAGAGCAATATAGTATTTATGAAAAATATAATCTACTAAAAAACTCAATGGTACTCTCTGCTCCTTTAATTATATCGAATTTACTAATTTCAATCACTGGCGGTATTGTCTCTACGCTTGTAATTGTAAACAGTTTTGAGAAAAGCTTACCATTAAGTTATGACTATGTAAAACTTTATACAAGAGCAATGTTTACACTTGCATCATCTATCAATGTCAATGGAAGTGAAGTTTTAGCGATTGATATTCTAAGACAACTTGAACCAAAAATGTCTGATATGTATTTGTATCTATCATTTTATTTCATGATTGGATTTGTGGCAAGTGGAATGGTTGCGTGGTACATTATTAAAAAAATATCGGATGAGCATTCAAATCAAAAGTTAAAAGACACGCATCTTAGAGGCACAACCATACTCTCTCAAAAAGAGTATTCCATCATCTCCAAAAAAATAGATGGTTACTCTCTTGCAAAAGATACAGTTCTATCAAGAGAACATGATACCAAACACTTTATGATAATGGGAGCAACTGGAAGCGGTAAGACTAATCTCATTATAAGAAGCATCCATGCACAAGCCAGTTATCCAAAGAACATAGAAGTTGGTGCCAAGTTCATCATCCATGATTTAAAGCCCGACTATATTCAAAAAATCTACAACCCAGATACAGATTTGATATACAATGTTTCAGACCAGCGAAGCATCTATTTCAATTTTTTTAATTATCTGTATGATGCAAATGGCAATTTAGATGAAAAAGCCTTAATCAATATATGCCATACCATCATCCCAGACTCTAACTCCAAGGATCCGATTTGGGATGTATTGGCTCGTAATGTTTTAGAGTCAATTTTAACTTATTGTATGCTTACAGAAAACAGATCTCTAACTTTTGTAAACGATATGATTCAAAAATCGCCCTCTGACTTAATCAATATTTTTAATAGCGTTGAAGGATGCAATAAGGGAGTTCAAGCTCTTACAGGTGGAGAGAATACAGTTGGTTCAGTCATGGTAACTCTGGCAGCAAATGCAAGATATTTTGAGGGATTGAATGAGAAGTGCCATAGTCATAAAGAGAGCTTCATTATCCAAAAATGGCTCAATGATGGAAAGGTTTCTAAATTATTCTTAATCAATGATGTGGCAAATAAAGATTTCAACGCTCCAAAAATTGCAGTGTTTGTGAACACATTGATAAAAGAGATTTATGCAATGAGAGAAAATCCAAATCGAAGAATCTATCTCTATCTTGATGAGTTTGGAACTATGAGTAAAATTCCAGCCATCCCAGAGGCAACGGTTGTGGCAAGAAGCTTTGGATTATCTATCATTCTTTCTACACAAGAGTTCGCACGCATAGATGAAATCTATGGACAAAATTTGAGAAAATCGATGCTAAACTCTTTGACGAATAAAATCATTATGAGACAGACCGACCCAGAAATGGCGAAATACTTCTCTGACATGATTGGCGAAAAAGAGATTGAGCAGTCCAGCTCTGGTGCTTCCATTGGAATACAAGCGATGAAAAATGGAGTCAATTTTAACAAGAGTGTCAAAAAAGAATTCACTGTGATGCCTTCCGAAATTATGGAGTTGAGGGATTTTGAGTTTTTTGTTAAACAACCAGATGTGAAATGGGGAAAGATACAATGTTCCTATATGCCAGAAGTTGATGGTAAAAGTTTGAACAATCCAGCCCTTGTTTTATGTAAAAACATAGGGATTATCCTTCCGCCTAAAAAGGAGTTGCGTGAGATTTTTGGATAGAAGAGTCTCCTCTATGGAGGCTCTGATTTTATATTGACCTACCTGCATCAACAGCTTTAACACTCTCTTTTTGTGCTATTTTTTCGTTTGATGTATTTTCAACTTTTTGAATTTTCGGCTCAACTGAATCATATTGAAGTGTTGAAGTCTTCGTTTGCTCTTTGGTGACTTGCGTTTTTAGCTCCACTACATCATCCGTGAACACTTCTGATTTTAGCTTCTGCCTTGTTTGTTGCACATGAAAATCATTGAGGTTTGTTCCCTTCTCCGTGTTGACATGCGTTTGAGTTCTCTCTATTGAAACACCTTGACTGCTACAATTTGTTCCTGAAAATCCGTGGTTAAGTCCATGTTGCTTTGTAGCATCCAGCTCTTTAATATTTCCATTCCCAAAATCAACCTTCATCATAGATTTTTCTTTATCAACACCAATCACAATCCCACGATCTGAGTTGAGTAATTTCTCTTTTTTATCTGTAATAGTGATAACTACGATGTCGCCCTTTGTAAAGTTTTTTGTTTCATCTTTTGTTATGCTCAACTTTCCAGCTGCATCTTTGAGATTCACTTTTCTAAACTGATCTTTGCCATTGCTACTCGTATGCTTTAACATAAGTTCGTTGGTGTTTCTATTTAATTTTAAAATCTCATACTCTTTGCCTTTGTCCATCCCTTTGACATTTTGAAAGGTGCTCACTTTTTGACCTATTGCATAGTTGTCCGCTATGACTTGATTCGATGGACTCATATTAATTGGTACTTTTACTCTCATCTCTATGCCATCATTTTTATTGATTTGACCGCTTTCATGAAGTTTGTCACGCACCAATTCATTCAGTTTTGCAACATCATCTTTTCGTGATGTTAGAATTAAATTACTTGTATAATCTATCTGCTTTGAGAAGGTACCGTTATGATTTGTGCCACTGAGTATTTCAATTTTAACGGCGGAGTCGGCTACTGCATTTAGTCTTGTAGCTTCATCTTTTATTTCGTGTATTTTGTTTGACCTGTGCAGCTCTTTGAAAGTTCTCTCAAGTGTTTGAGTATCTCTTGCGTTGTGAGCTATCTCTTTTTCTGATGGATTTTGCTGTCGTAGTATCTCTTTCATTTCTATGACATTGCTATTGGATGAAACTTGCTCCAATCCTTTTCCAGCAGAAATCGCTTGTAGCTGTTTGGAATCACCCATGAAAATAATTTTTATATTATTCTCTTTTGCATGTTTCATAATAGCGTTGACATCTTTTGAGCTTAACATACTCGACTCATCTATAATCAGCATCTTATTCGTTTTTGAAGTATCCGATCTTATCTTTTGAGTCTCTTCTTTGCTTAGAGTGGCATTTATTTGAGACTCTTTTGATTCTTTCGTGGTATAGTCGAATGAAGAGTTTTGTATCCTAACATCGTTGTTTTTTGGCTCATCTTTTGAGGTTTGAGCGAGGATTTCTGTTTTTAGTGATTTATCCATAAATGAGAACTCTTTTGTGGTTTTTGAGGCAATGATGTTTCCCCTATCGTCTTTTATCTCTTCATTTGTGATTTTGGAAGAGAATCCGAGGATAGACTTCTTAATCGAGTTGCTGTTTTTCTCTTTTGTAGTGATGCGTGACTCTTCTATGGAAGCTATTTTTGCAAAACTGATACTGCTATTTGTTTGACTCATATCTGCATTTTTGGCTTCACTGTAATTTTGTTTAATTCCAAACTTTGCTTTGATGCTGTTAGTGTTGGATTCTTTGGATTGAAAAGAGTATTGTGAGCCGTCTTTAAATGTGGTCTCTGATTTATAAGTAGTCTCTCCATTTTTACTGCTTAACTTCTCTTTTCTGATTGCACCATCATTCAGTTTTGTTTGGCGAGATGTACTTGTGTTAGAGTTATCTTTTAAACTTATTGTGGCTACTTTTAAAGCATCCTTGCCAGAGGTTACATACTTTTGTGCATCTATCTGTTTGCCAGATGTTTCACTATGAGCATTTGCTTGTTTTGAGTCGAGGATAAATTTTGTGGTGGTTTTTGCTTCAAATGATTTTCCGCTTTGAAGCGTTGACTCTTTCTTGGCTCCTTGTGAAGCTCTATGTGTGCTTGATAATAATGTGACTTCTACTTTTGAATTATGATACTCTAAGGAGTGGTTGAGAGCTTGAAGCATAGTTGTTTTTCCTGATCCAGCATATCCCTGAATCACGAGTGTTCCATCGTTTGATGATAGAATTGTTTTGGCACTCTCAAACTGTCCTTCCGTTAATTTGAAATTCTTTGACTCAAAATCTCTCAACGCTTCGGTTGCATCTTTTTGACTCATGAGTGCTTTTGAGGTATGGTTTTGAACCAGCTTTATGTTCTCTCTCTCGATGTCGTGAATCTCTTTTGTGGTGTATGTTTTTTCGCCCTTTTCATTTTCGCCCAGAGACTTGACCTCATAGTTTTCTGTTTGTCCTATCTTCTTTACTTGATCCAGCTCTTTTTCTAAATCACTGTACGAAAACTGACCCAGAGAGATTTTTGATGAGATATTTAGGAGTTCTTTTTTAGTAAAGGTTGATTCGTTTTCAGAAAGTAAGCTTGCACCTTTTTCTATCGCTTCTTTTGCATCTTTGAAGTAAAAATCCGTCTTGCCAAGTGCTGATTCTCGCAAATCTGCAAAGCTTGCGTAGCCAACTTCATTGAGCTTTTTATTCCAATTTTCTCTTAGCTCTTGTTCTGTAAAATCAACTTTATCAGATTTGAGTTTATGTTTTGTGATCATCTCTTCTTTTTTGCTCATGCCTGCTGTTTGAGCTTCTATCTCTTTGGATCTGGAAGAGAATTTATCTATCACTTCTTGTGGCATCTTGATGTCGAATCCATGCTTTTTATCTTCGAGTTGGTATCCAAGTGTAACAATTTCTTTGGCTAACTCTGATTTATAGATTGCGTTGAGGGTACTTTGATTTTTAAATAGCTCTTGTGCCGAGAGAGCTTTGAATTTTTGAGTCTCTGCATTATAAACTTGATTGAAAAGTACAGCATGGGTATGGAGATGAGCATTGGGTGTTGGATCTTCTTTTGTAGCTCTTGCAACACTGTGGTTGGCACGAGCAACTAAGATGTTTCCATGATTCACATCATCTCTATTTGCACCCTCTTGTGTGTTGGCAAAGTTTTTCTCTGCATATTCGAGAGCTTTTGTGACGGCTTTATCGTGTGCTTCAATTAATCTCTCATCGCCGTTTAGAGCCAGCAGAGAAACGGATTTATTGCTTGCAAACACCATGTCGTAACACGAAACGGATGATCCAGTTGCATTGTTTGTATCTCTTAGAGTCGTTTCGCCATCCGCACTTTTTCCATTTAATAGGTTCTCAAACTGCTCCTTGGACACCTGAGCCTCTAAGCCCAGCATCTCTGCTTGTTTCCCAAACCATGTGAGATTATTGTTTGCACCCTCTTTATTGAAGAGTGGATCTTTTTCATAGTAATACTCTTTTGCTTTGCCAGCACTTATTTTTGCGATAACCATCTTTGATACCTCCTATATATTTACTATGTAGTAAGGCATCAAATCTTTTTTATAGAGATTATTTAAACTTTATACATTTAGCCCTGCTATAAGTAGTGTTCCATTTTGGATTGGTATGTTACTACCGAATATTGGCGAGTCAAAATCTATAATATGTAATTCATGTTTTATCGTGTCTTGCCATTTTTCCGCATTACTCATCTTGTTTTTTGGAATAATTACTTGCTTTTTAGGAGAGTTTATACTAAATGTTACATGTTGCACAGTTTGATATTTCAAATGCTCATAGATAGAAATTGTTAGTGTAGTATTCTCATTAATTGATTTGATGGCAGGATTTAGAATTCTATTTTTGAAGTGACTATATCTTTCATATTTGTCTTGTAAATTGAGTATCTTATAAATATTTCCAAGGTGCATTACGAACTCTTTGCCAGTTGAAAACTGTTTCATCAAGAGGTAGAGGCGTTTTGTGTAAACACTTTTAAATGATAGAAATTCTTTGAGTGAAGCGACTGTGTATTTTGTTCTTTGATCTATTACAATATCTGTTAGAGTATTATTGAGTTTGAATTGTATTGTGCCACCATCGTATTCAAAGGTTGACAATAAGGGTGTACTTATTTGTTTATCCTCCATCTTAAATTCAAAACTAATATCAAGAAGCTCTTGCCCTGCTTGTTGCATACTCTCTTTTTTAATTCGTCTTGCAAATCTTCTTTGAATCTCTGCTAATGATGTTTCATATAAAAATAGTTCATCATCTTCTTTTGTTACTTGTGTAACAAGTAAAAAAAATATATCCAATGCCAATTGGCTTAATTGTGATTGTGTTTGGTTGAAAGAGCTGTGTATTGAAAATGCATCTCTATTTGAGAGGGTGTGGGTTGTGCGATTGTATTTATACTTCATTTTTTACTTCCTTTTATATTTTGTTCTGTGGATCCTTAATAGGGCTACTATTGCCAGTTTAAATTTTTTTAACCATTTGTCAATGCATTGAAAGCTATTAACAAATTGATAGTATCTAATATCAACTTAATTAAATCTTAATACTTCTATATTTACTTGTTTATTATTTCTGTATTTTCCAAAATATACGAAACTCAATAAGTGGCTTACGCACACTCCTTGTGGCTCATTCTTACACAACATGTAGCTCACTTTCACACAAAAAGAGGCTGGTATTTACACTCTTTGTGACTACACTCAACTCAATGTATGGCTTGTAATTCTTTTTATCTTCGTACCATAGGAGCTTAACGGGGATGCTAAAAGCTTTAATCTAATAATCTTAAATTAAGAAGCTTAATAAGAATCCTCCTAAAAGAAATATGAATTCTTATGAATCTTTTTTTTTATACTTTATGATCCCCATCTTGAATTTTTATAACCGTTGAGATTACCTTGGGATTTTAATAATTTAAGAGAAGAGAATATATTGGACGAGTTGACTTGTCAATTCACATAAACTTCTCTAAGCTCATCATCATGAACTTTATTGATTCCCATCGTGAATTGTTATAACGGTTGTAATTGCCTTGGTAATTTAATTATTTAAGAGAAGAGAGTATGTTAGACAAATTGATTTATCAATAATTATAAAGTTTTTAAGCCTAACCCTTAACCCAGCCATAGCACTCCATGAGTGCAAGCATCTCTCTTTTTCAAATTTCTTAATCAGAAAAAACCACTCCAATATCTAACAATCCATTGCATTATCAGTATGTTTTAAGTGTTTAAGTATGTATTCAAATCAACTGATAAGAAAATCACCAGTAGCCAATTTTCTTCTAAGCTGTTTTGATACTCAAACACCCTGTAAAACATACCCGACAACTCAATGGAAGAAAAGTTAGATAAAGGAAGTGAGTTTGTTTTTTCTTGAAAATTTGAAAAAAAAGAGAGAACAAAAAAACACCCCTCGAATCTAATAAAAGAAAAATTAAAGGACTTAAAATGCAATTAGAAGATGTAATGCAAAGACTCATAGATAAAATCGAAAACAGTAATGGAGAATGGATTAAACCATTTAATAATTCAATGCCAATGAATTTTGTGAGCAACACGGAATATGTAGGGATTAATATTCTTAATTTATGGATGGAGGCAGAGGAAAAAGGTTATAACACAAACAAATGGGCTACATTCCAACAAATAAAATCAAAAGGTGGCACAGTAAACAAAGGCGAGAAAGCGACAACCATTTTTTTCTTCAAACCATTGAAAATTAAAGAAATAGATGAGACAGGCGAAAAGTTAGAAAAAACAGTGCCAATGCTTAAAACATATTTAGTATGGAATTTGGCACAAACAAATTTAAAAGAGGAGACAAATATAAACAGCGAGATCGTAGGATTAGAAGAGTTTGTGTCAAATATAGGGGTAGAGATAAGAACAAGCAACTCAGGTGCATTTTATCATCCAATTTTGGACTATATTAATATGCCAAACATTAACACTTTCATTAATTCTGAATTCTATTATGCAACGCTACTTCATGAATTGGCTCATAGCACAGGACATAAAACACGACTTGATAGAGATTTCAGCGGAAAAATGGGCGGAACCGAGGAACAGCTTATCTCTTATGTGAAAGAAGAGCTAATTGCAGAAACGGCACGCTCATTTTTACAAGTAAAACTTGGACTAAATTCAACGAGAATGGAACAACAAAACGCTCTGTATTTGAAAAGTTGGCTCAAACCGCTCAAAGAGAATCCAAAAATTCTTTGGAGTATTTTTTCGGAGGCTTCAAAAGTGTATGGGTATGTTTTGGGGGAGAATCAGAGAAGGGAAGTGGTTGCTTGAAGATAGCACTCCCTTTTTTATATGATGAAAGTTTTTTAGATATATTAGATATTTTTTAAGTATCCAATAAATCAATTAATTTTGCTTCTTCTCGAATCAATTGCCAATATTTTTCAAAAGCTTCTTCAATATCTTTATGTGTATAGAACAAATAAGATTTTATTGTTCCTTTTTGAGCATGAGAAATACACGAATCAGCAAGAGTAGCATCTATTTTACATTTTGTAATCATTATTGACATCAACAATCTTCGTGTGTCATGTAATGACAAACTTTTTTCATTATAAAATTTTATATCTGTTAAATTTAATAATCTTATAAAAATTGCATGAAGAGAACTTCTTTTTAAAGTTGGAAACAATAACCCACTTTCTATACTTTGTATATAATCTAAACACTCAGATGGAAATGGAAAATGGTATTCAGTATTTGTTTTTGATATAGAAGCTTTTGATATTATTTTCATTTCTTCAATAATAACATCTTCTTTTTTTAGTTTTAAAACTTCACTTACACGACGTGAAGTCAACAAAACAAAATACAAATATGTCTTAATTTCTTGTTCTTGTGCTCTACAATGAACTTTATAAAATGAAATAGCATTATATATTTTAGCAACAATCGATAGTGGATCTTCACTTGTTCGTTTCTCAATATTTTTGTTATTATTTGATTTATATCTCTTTAAATCGTTAGTTATATTCTCTTGAATAACTTTATCTCTCACCGCTTGATCGAAAATTGGATACAACAACTTTTTTACAATATTTTTTGTTGAAGCTTCTTTGTCTGACAGATTTTCCGTGATTTTATTTAAATCATTAATTGTAATTTTTTCAATTTTTTTATGACCAATAATTTTTTTGATATGTTTATTATAATAAAGAATATAACTCTCTTTTGTTATCTCTCTCCAATCTCCACTTTTTACCTGATCATCAATTCTTTTTTTCCATAGCTCGTCAAATGTAACAACTGTATTTACAAATGGATTCTTCCCTTGTGAAATCAACAACTTTACTTCATTTAATTTGTCATAAGCTTGTTTTTCTGTATTGCAACCAAATTGCTTTGTAAAATTTTTAACTGGATATGTTGTGTTTAAATACTTAAATCTTACAAATATTGCAGTAGAACCATCTTTCATTACTTTTTTAGTAATACCATTATATTTTCCCATTCAGATCCTTTATTTTTCATGATGTAATCATATCAAAAAGAATCTAAAATATATACACTTTTTTATACACTTCATAGTGTAATAAAATGGTTTAAAATGCTTCAAATTGCATTGTTTGGTATTTTCATAATTCACTTATAAGCCATAAAATAGGGATTTAACAAAAGTTTTGAGCTTATATGATAAATAAAAAAACAGTCTATATCTATATGTATTTTCATAGTTTGGATTATACAGAGTTTCACATGCCGAGGTTGAAAACTTGGCAAATTGAAAAATATTTTTTCATTTATTGTTTTATATGTATAGTAAATATGTATGCTATAATACTCACAATTAAAGGAGTATTGTATGACAATCAGAAAAAACTTTTTACTCGATGAAGAGATTGCAGAGCATTTGGAAAAAATGGCGAAACAGAGAGGTATTACGCAGACTGAAGTGGTGAAAAATCTTATAGAACAAGAGTATGAAGAGTATTCAAAAGAGGAAAAACTTGAAGCTATTTATCAGTTTGCCGGAAGCGGTTCCGGACTTTGGGGTGATTTAACCATTCAGGAAGTCAAGGCAAACTGGGATGTATAAGAGTGTTTTTTTGGATGCCAATATTTTTATAGACGCAAATGACAACAGCAGAGTAACTTACGAAAAAAGTTTGTCCCTCCTTGTCTATCTTGCAGAAAAACAGATTAAAATGTACACAAGCTGCGACTTCATAACTACAATTTACTACATTCTTTCAAAAAAAGATAAACAAAAAGCACTGAGCAGTATTGAGCAGATTAACAAGTTTTGCAAGGTTATAGAGTTTTCAAACAAAGAGATTGAAAAAACATGTATATTAATGAGAGAAAAGCCAGAGTACAGTGATTTTGAGGATACTTTGCAATATGTTTTGGCTAAAAAACAAAACTGTGAACTTATTATCTCAAATGATAAAAATTTTTACAGTGATGATTTAGCTCTTATGAGCAGTGAAGAATTTTATAAGAGAGAGATAGAAGGAAAGAATGGATGACAAAAGTATCTTATTTATTAGTTTTAGCTCTTCTTTTTAGTGCATGTAGTGTAAAAAATTACGAGCAGACCAAAACAAAAGTTCTCATTATAAAATCGCCAAAAATCAAGTTTGCAGATATCGGCTACATCCGAAACAGCAACGAAAAGATTGAGCTTGAACTCTTTATTGCCGGAAAATGTATAGATAGGATAAGCGTAAATACTCTTATCTGCGTGAGCGACGGCTGCATGAGTAAAAGCAGTTTTAACAAAGATTATTTGAGTGCTTTTTACGATGAGGATGTTTTGCAAAATATACTCCTAGGCGCACCAATCTTTGGTGGCAAGAACAGAGTGAAAACCGAGGATGGGTTTGAGCAAAATATAAGTGATGCAAATATGGAGATAAGCTACAGAGTAACTTCGCATGCGGTCTCATTTAAAGATAAAAAAAACAGTATCATTTTTAATATAAAAGATACGGAATAAGGAAATAATAATGAGTAGTAAATTTGTAGGAGCACATGTCAGTGCGAGCGGCGGGGTTTTTAATGCGGTTACAAATGCGGTTGCAATCGGTGCAAAAGCTTTTGCACTTTTTACAAAAAACCAGAGACAGTGGAATGCAAAACCGCTTGATGCAGAGACGATAGATAAATTTAAGAAGGCTTTGGCAGAGAGCGGAATTTTACCTCGTCATGTACTTCCTCATGACAGCTATCTGATAAATTTAGGGCATCCTGAGGATGAGGCAAGAGAAAAATCTATGGAGGCTTTTTTGGATGAGGTGCAGAGATGCGAGCTTTTGGGGCTTGACAGGCTGAATTTTCATCCGGGAAGCCATCTCAAAAAAATAAGTGAAGAGGCATGTTTGAGTAAAATTGCAGAGGCTATAAATTTCACGCTTGATAAAACAAGCGGAGTTTCTCTTGTTCTTGAAAACACTGCAGGGCAGGGAAGTAACCTCGGCTGGAGATTTGAGCATTTGGCACAAATAATCGATAAAATCGAAGACAAATCCCGTGTGGGTGTTTGCATCGACACCTGTCACATGTTTACCGCTGGGTACGACATAAGAACAAGAGAGGCTTACGACAAAACATGGGCAGAGTTTGAAAAAGTGGTTGGTTTCAGATACTTGATGGGAATGCACATCAACGACTCCAAACCGGATTTGGGAAGCAATGTGGACAGGCACCACTCTCTGGGGCAGGGCAAAATCGGGCTGGATGCTTTTAAATTTATCATGAACGATGAACGAATGAACAACATTCCTTTGATACTTGAGACGATTGATGAGGCGCTTTGGAGTGAGGAGATAAAACTTCTCTACTCTTTTGAAAATTAAGTCTATCTTGTGTAGTATGGGCAAATATAAAAAATTAGGGGTATCCGTTGACAAAAATTAAAATTCTGTACAATAAATCACTTAATGGGTTATGTAAAAAAATTGTGTTGCTTTCTATGTCGAGCACTTCCGTTTTAATGGCAGGAGGGTATAAAATACCCGATACTTCTTTGAACGGAATCGCACTCTGCGCGGCAAATGTAGCCCATGCAAGCGGAGCCGATGCAGCCTATTACAATCCTGCAAATATGAATTTTATGCATGATGAGAACACTTTAGAAGTGGATACAATGAGCATTGCTCTGAGCGATATCAATTATCAAGGTTCCTACACGAGCAGTGCAGGTGCGACTACAACCGGACATAACTTGGATTCCCAAAAAGAGAATTTTTTTATTCCCACGCTTCACTATGTTTCAGCCAACATGAGCGGCACCCGTTTTGGATTGAGTATATTGTCTCCTGCCGGTTTATCCAAGAGATGGAATGCGCAACCTGCGCAGAGCAGTGCAGAGGAGTTTACACTTAAGGTTGTTGAGATAAATCCGAGCGTCTCTTTTTTGGTGAGTAATAAAGTCTCTGTCGGGTTGGGATTTAGAGCGCTCTATTCGGAGGGTGCAGTAAAAGCTTCTTATCCTACCGTTTACTCGCAAGACATGAGCGGAAACTCTATTGATTATGGATACAACGCAGCACTCTCCTACAAACCAACACATGAGTTAGACATAGCTTTCACATACAGATCACAAGTGAATCTAACGGAAGAGGGAAGTGCAACTCTCTTTTATGATGCGAACGGTCCTGCTGCCGGCGGTGTTGCTCTTAATAGTAAATATAATACGAGCGTCAAAATTCCGATTCCCGCAACCGCTTCGCTAGCGGCGGCATATACATTTCCAACTAAAACAACGCTAGAGTTAGTTTATGAGAGAAACATCTGGTCTGCTTACCGTGAACTGAATTTCAATTATGCAAATCCGACTGCTGAAGCTGTGTTTGGCAGCGCAAAGCAAAAAAAATGGAATGACACAAATACATTTCGTTTGGGTATTACGCAAAAGTTAGATGAAATCACTCTCATGGCGGGTGCAGTTATAGATAAAACTCCCGTTCCCGTTGAAACAATCGGTTTTGAACTGCCTGATTCAAACTCCCTTTCGGTATCACTTGGCGGCAGATACCAGATAGCAAAGAGTGTCAACATAGGTTTAGCAACACTCTACTCCATGCGAGAAGATAGAGAAATCTCCAATGCAAGCCTAACAGGTAAATTTACAAATTCAAAAGTACTCGCCCTATCAACCGGGTTAGAATATAAATTTTAAGGAAATTTTTGAAAACATTAGTTAATTTTTTATCGCAAAAGAAGATTGAAGAGTCTGAAATATTTGTACATCTTAAGTGTAGCCAAGACGAGGCTTTGATGCTTCAGAATTTGACTAAGAAGTATGTTGAGGGTCAGGATGATATTCTGATTCTGGAACTTCTGCAAGATTTGTACCCGACTGAAAAATATAAGCATTTGAGCCATTTGAAAGAGTTGAAAAATCTCTTGGAGCTGGGTTGGCTGCATCAGCAGAGTTTTACCCCCATGAAAATGTCAGAGGTTACTCCGCTGGAGCTTTTAAATACCGCAATAGGGCTAACTCCGTCATTCTTAAAACTTCTTCAAGACGGAACGCTTGAGAGCGAATTGCCGGACATTAAGCCCTACGGCGACCATTTGGAGTATCTGCAGGACCAGTTTTTTAGAATTGAGTTGTATCAAAAGATGAGTGTGATTCGTCAAAACACGCATGAACACTCTCTTGGAATTGACAGAATTCAAAATAAACTCAAACTTCTGGAAAAACGGATTGAAGACCGCATTGCACAAACCTCGGAGAGTTTGGTTTTGGATAAATTTTTTAAACAGAAGAAGATGACGAACTACGAGCAGGTGATTTTTATTGCACTTCTTCGTGAGGAGTACAGTTCAACCGACTCTTCCCTTCGAGAGATGAATACCCTGATAGATTTAATTTCTTTTGATGAGTATGAACGCATAAAAAATCGCTCACTTTTGGAAGATGGCTCAAATCTTATAAGTTCCGGAATTATTGATTATGAGGAAATGTTGAACCCTTTCGGTGGAATTTCCAGAGCGTTTTACATAGTGGATGAGATTCTTCAGAGCATAATACATCCGCAAAAAAATAAAAAAGTCCGCCGTCTGAAGTTAAATGCACTTATGGATGAGCAGGATATTTTTGAGCTTATAGAGCCTGAGACTTCTCTCTCGGATGTTGTTCTGAATAAAAAAACAGAAGAAACCCTGCAAAACCTGATGAGACAGGTAGACAAAGAGGTTATAAACCGTCTTGTTGAGTGGGGCGTAAAAGACAAAAAGAGCGGAATTGATGCAAGGATTATCTTTTACGGAGCCGCCGGAACAGGAAAAACCATGACGGCTTATTCGCTGGCAAAGTCTTTGAAAAGACAGGTTTTAGCCTTTGACTGTTCAAAAATTCTCTCCATGTATGTTGGAGAGAGTGAAAAAAATGTAAGAAAAATCTTCGATACATTTTACGATTTATGCGAAAAAACAAAATCAGAGCCGATACTGCTCTTAAATGAAGCAGACCAGTTTTTAAGCTCCCGCTCCAGCGGCATAAGCTCGAGCGCCGACCAGATGCACAACCAGATGCAAAACATCTTTTTAGAGCAGATAGAGAAGTTTAAGGGGATGTTAATCGCTACGACAAACCTGCTTGAAAACATAGATAAAGCCTTCTCAAGAAGATTTAACTACAAGATAGAGTTTAAGAAACCCGATGAAGCACAAAGGGCAGAACTGTGGAAAAAAATGCTCCCGATTGATGCTCCGTACGAAAAAGATTTTGATGCTACACCTTTGTCAAAATACTCTTTGACAGGCGGACAGATAAATCTTATTATAAAAAACACAGCCTATAAAGTGGCTGTAAGAAAGAAGCCGATATTTACATTAACTGATTTTGTTGAAGAGATAAACAGAGAAAAAGATGCGAATTTTGACAGCGAAAAATCGATGGGGTTTTTGAATAAGTAGCTCATGCTACGTACTTTTTCGTTTAAGTGCGTAACATATTAGTGTATAACTTAACGAAACATTATGGCAAGATGATTATTTTTTAAGCACTATAAATTATTTTATTGAAAAAAAATCAGATATACTAAATGCCAGATTTAAATCAGGAGAAAATATAATGGGAAAATTTGTTAATAGTGTTGAAGAGTTCTTTTCGTTTTGTGAAGACAATGATGTTCAGTTTGTAGATTTTAGATTTACAGACATTAAGGGTACATGGCACCATGTTACTTACAGAATGAGTGCTGTAACTGCCGGTCATTTTGAAGGCGGTTTACCATTTGATGGCTCATCAATTGATGCATGGCAGCCAATTAACAAATCTGACATGCTTCTAAAGCCTGATGCTGGTTCTGCATTTATGGATCCATTCACTGCTGATCCAACTATCATCGTTTTCTGTGATGTTTATGATATTTACAAAAAACAAGCTTATGAGAGATGTCCTCGTTCAATCGCAAAAGCTGCTCTAAAACATGCTGAGTCTTTAGGGATTGCAGATGCTGCATATTTCGGACCTGAGAATGAATTCTTTGTATTTGATGATGTAAAATTTATTGACAATATTAACGAAGCCGGTTACAAAATCGACACTGAAGAGGGTGGATGGAATTCTAATACTACTTATCCGGATAGCTACAATAATGCACACCGTCCAGGAACAAAGGGCGGTTACTTCCCAGTAGCTCCAACAGATACAGGCGTAGATATGCGTGCTGAGATGATGATGATTATGGAACAAATCGGTCTTGAAGTTGTTCTCGGTCACCACGAAGTTGCACAAGGTCAGCATGAAATCGGTATCGTTTTCTCTGACATCATCGGTGCAGCAGACAATGTTCAAAAATATAAATATGTTGTAAAAATGGTCGCGCACCTTAACGGTAAAACTGCTACATTTATGCCAAAACCAATGTTTGGAGATAATGGTAACGGTATGCACGTTCACCAATCATTATGGAAAGAAGGCAAAAACCTTTTCTATAAAGAGGGGAACTATGCAAATATCTCTGAAATGGGACTTAACTATGTTGGCGGTATTTTTAAACATGCGCGTTCAGTTGCAGCGTTTACAAATCCTACAACTAACTCATACAAAAGATTGTTACCGGGATTTGAAGCTCCAAGCGTATTAACTTACTCCTCTCAAAATCGTTCTGCATCTTGTAGAATCCCTTATGGTGCCGGTGAAAAAGCAACTCGTATTGAGATGAGATTTCCAGATTCTACAGCTTGTCCTTACCTTGCATTTGCAGTTATGATGATGGCTGGTCTTGATGGTATCCAAAACAAAGAGATTCCAATCGGTCCAATGGATGAAGATTTATATGAATTATCTCTAGATGAAATTCGTGAAAGAGGTATTCCTCAAATGCCACATACACTTCGCGGTTCATTAGAGTCTCTTTTCCGTGATAATGACTACTTAAAACCTGTTTTCACAGATGAGTTTTTAGAAGCATACAGACATTACAGATTTGAGAGAGATGTATGGCCTGATGAAGGTCGTCCGACTGCGTACGAGTTTAAAACTACTTACCAGTGCTAAGCACATTCTTAATTTAAACGCTAAAGGAATTTATTCCTTTAGCTAGACTCTTCTTTTACAATAATCTTACAACAGTCAACTATTTAACAATCTCATTCATTTCTATAATTTTAAATTTGATATAATTCCACTTAAGATAGTTATGTAAGAGTGTACTATCAAATTTCAAGTTTTAAAGGATTCAAAATGAATCAAGCAATGCAAGGTAAATATAAACCTTACCCACAAATAGATTTGCCAAATCGAATATGGCCTACAAAAACGATAACAACTGCTCCGGTATGGTGTAGCGTTGATTTAAGAGATGGAAATCAGGCTCTTATCAATCCTATGAATATGGAAAAAAAACTTGAACTTTTTACACTCTTACTCAAACTCGGTTTTAAAGAAATAGAGGTTGGTTTTCCATCCGCTTCCAAAGTAGAGTTTGACTTTTTACGCAAATTGGTTGATGATAAACTTATTCCTGATGATGTAACGATTCAGGTTTTGGTTCAGGCAAGAGAACATCTTATTGCTAAAACTTTTGAAGCATTAAAAGGTGTTAAAAAAGCGACTGTTCATTTGTATAACTCCACCTCAGTAGCCCAAAGAAAGATAGTGTTCGGCATGTCAAAAGAGGAGATAATCACTCTTGCGATGGAGGGTGTTGACTTAGTGAAGAAGTATGAAAAAGAGCATGACGGCAAAATTTTCTTAGAATATTCGCCTGAGAGTTTTACGGGAACCGAGTTGGAATTTGCAGCGGAGATTTCAAATGCCGTAACGCACAGATGGGGAATTTTGCCGACAAGAAAAGTAATTATCAACTTGCCGGCAACGGTTGAGATGGCAACACCGAATATTTATGCGGATCAGATAGAGTGGATGGCAAGGCATTTGGATAACCGTGAAAATGTCATTATTTCAACGCACACGCATAATGACAGAGGAACTTCAATTGCAGCGACTGAATTGGCTCTTTTGGCGGGTGCGGACAGAGTGGAAGGGACGCTTTTGAGCAACGGCGAGAGAACTGGAAATGTGGACATTATAACTTTAGCACTGAACTTGACAACCCAAGGCGTTGACTCTAAACTAAACTTTACAGATATAAATGAAGTTTTGGATGTGGTTGAGAGATGCACAGAGTTGCCGACACATCCACGTCATCCTTATGTTGGTGAATTGGTTTATACGGCGTTTTCCGGCTCACACCAAGATGCCATAAACAAAGGTTTAGCGTACCAAAAAAACAAAGAGGATAACTTTTGGGAAGTTCCTTATTTGCCAATCGACCCTACAGATTTGGGGCGAACTTATGAGAGCATCATTCGTATAAATTCCCAATCAGGAAAAGGTGGAATCGCCTATATTTTGGAGAAAAGTTATGGGTATCAGTTGCCAAAAGCGATGCATCCGGAAATTGGTCGCACTGTTCAGGGGGTAACCGATGAAAAGGGGAGAGAGTTAGAGCCGCAAGAGATTTTAAAAATATTTGATGACAGCTACTTCAACATGAAAGAGCATATTTCTTTGGTAGATGTAACTCTCTCATCGGGCAAAAAAGTCTCAACATGCTCTTTGACATACAGCTATAACGGTGCAACTATAACGGCGAACGGAGAGGGGAACGGTCCGATAGATGCATGTAAAAATGCTCTTATGAAGGATTACAAAAATGAGTTTACAATTAACTCCTACTTTGAGCACTCTCGCGGCGACAAAAGCTCTGCGGAAGCCGTTGCATATATAGAAATACAGAGTAAAAATATACTCTCATGCTTTGGTGTAGGTGTTGACAGCGACATAACAACTGCCTCTATCAAAGCCATGTTTTCTGCACTCAACAGAGCATTTTTCTGATGTAACGCACTAAAACGAACGCGTCCGTTTTAGTGGCAGGGACGATTCGTCCCTACAACCCCCTAAAGCTTCCCCTATCTTCCGGATAGGGGAGAAAAAAGCTGGATAAAAATTAATCCCACAAAACCGTTACGCCATACTCTTCATGAAGTGCTATAAATTTGTTGTAGTGTATTTTTTTGCCGTATTTTTTACTCAAAAACTTTACCTCAATCTCTTCGCCCAACAGCAACTCTCTCACCTCTTTATAGGAGAGCCACTTTCCATATTTTGCAAGTGCATTCTGCCAGATTTTAAAGTGGCAAGTAGCGTTCTCAGTGAGTTCATACATCTCACCGTCTTCACTTTTCCATGAAGCGTTTGAACAGGCGTAGAGTTTTACCTTTTTACCTCGAACTTCCTTCTCTCTTACTTCAATAGCTCCATCGCTGCAATAGGGACATTTTCCTAAAATCATCTCTTCCTCATCTTTTTTATTGTTTATATGGTACAAAATAAATCTCTTCATTTAGAAAAAGATGGCAAATTGACATCTTTTTGCTAAAATTCGCGCATGAATTCATATATAGATAAATTTAACAATGCAACCAAAAATACACTCTTTGAAAAACTCCCACATGCAGAGCAGGCGTTTATAAAAGAGAAAGCACACCAACTCAAGTTTTCCCATCAAGAGCTGAAGCAGATAATTGATATGGCAAGAGACCTCGGCATGTGGAATGAGAAAAGTATAATAGAGATATTTCCAGAGCATGAACAAAAGAAGGTTGTTTTTACAAGACTCAGACTTAGTTATGAAGAGATACGGAATAGACCAAACTCTTATGATAATTTTGAATTAAAAAATATTCCGCTAGAACAAAAATACAGTTTCAAAACAGAAGAAAAAGAGGGCTTCGGTCTGGGTCTTTGCCCAGTTGCAAGCGAAAAAACAAGATGCTGCAATCTTCTCACTTTGGATGCTGTTGAGAGTTGCGGATTTGACTGCTCCTACTGTTCCATACAGAGTTTTTACAAGCAAAATACCATCACTTTTGACAGCGGGTTTAAAGAAAAACTTCTCAATCTCAATCTTGATAAAAACAAGAGTTACCACATCGGAACAGGGCAGAGTTCAGACTCTCTCATGTGGGGAAACCGTGAGGGAATTTTGGATGCTCTTTTTGATTTTGCCCGAAAATATCCAAATGTGATTTTGGAGTTTAAGACAAAATCAGACAATATAAAATATTTTCTCGAAAATGAAGTGCCAAAAAATATCCTCTGCACATGGAGCCTGAACACCCCTACAATTATAAAAAATGAGGAGCATCTTACCGCTTCGCTTGAAAAACGGATAGATGCAGCAAGAGCTTTGGCAGACAAAGGGGTAAAAGTAGGCTTTCATTTTCATCCGATAGTGGAGTATGAAAACTATCTTGACGAGTATCAAGAAGTTTACAAAAAACTCCTACTAAAATTCGAACCTAATGAGGTTGCCCTTGTGAGTTTTGGAACACTCACCTTTATAAAGCCTGTAATTAAAAAGCTTCGTGAACGAGAGTTCAGAACAAAAATTACGCAGATTCCACATGCTGATGCAAGCGGAAAAAGCTCATATGGGCATGCCACAAAACTAGAGATGTTTAAGCATGCTTATGAGAGTTTTGCACCTTGGCACCGTAAAGGCACTTCCCATGAGGAGAATACAGATGTTTTTTTCTATCTCTGCATGGAGGAGCACGGCATGTGGAAAGAAGCATTTGGGTATGAGTACGCAACAAACAACGATTTTGAGCAAGCCATGCTGGGTGCATATTGCAAAAAAATTGGACAAGACTATTTAATCTAGGACGCTAAAATGAAATTTCACGAACAAGTAAAAAAACAAAACTACTTTTTATCTCAACCACATCAGCCATTTTTTATTTTAGGAATAGCTGCTTCAATAGTTATGATGCTGTTATTCGCCCTTAGCTATAAAGGTGTTTTTTCGCTTCAAATGGAGAGTATAAACTTCCATGTCTATTCACTTATATTTATAGTTCTTACAAATGTTTTTACAGGCTTTTTGTTTACAACATTTCCAAGATTTTGCCAATCAGAGGTAATCTCTAAGAAGTACTATACAACTGTTTTTTACCTCAGTATTGTCGGTTCACTCCTTTTCTTGCTAGGTTCATTTATGAGTCACGCTCTTTTAGTCGCAGGAATGGCAACTCTCTTTTTATCTCAAATATTTATAGTTTCAAAATTACAAAATATTTATAAAACCGGTATTATGCCAATGAAAGAAGACCCATTCTGGATTCTGACTGCTCAATATTTTGGGCTTTTTGGACATCTTTTATTTATGCTGATTGAGATAAACCGATATGTTGGAGTAGAGATTAACCTACTCAGTATTGCTGTAAACTTCTCTTTTTACATGTACATTGTTTTTCTGGGATTCAGCGTAGCTCAAAGAATGATTCCATTTTTTTCTCACTCACATGCGGCTAAAAATGAGCAGTTTATTAAAATAGTTTTTGCACTTTTTCTACTGAAAGCAGTGTTGAGTGCTTATGAGATAAAAATTGCTGAGATTATTATAGATATTTTGCTGGCTTCATACATGTTAAAAGAGTTTTTAAGATGGAAGCTTTCTCCATTCTCTTCACCTGCGATTTTATGGGTACTTCACATGGCTCTCTTTTGGCTTCCTGCTGCACTCTATCTATCTGCACTTAGTTTAACTGCAGAGCTGTTGCTGGAGACAAGCTTTTACTTTTTAAATATACATCTCATCGCCATAGGATTTATAACTACGGTTTTGATTGGTTTTGGAACAAGGGTTACTCTCGGTCACTCGGGGCAGAGTCCACATGCCGATAAATTTGCAACAAATATATTTTGGTCTATTCAGGTAGTGGTATTGCTTAGAGCATTATACAGCCTCAATATGGCTTTTGGTTGGAGTCTTAATTTTTTGTTCGATATCTCTTTTACAGCATGGATACTTCTTTTTCTGGTTTGGGGAGGAAGATATGCGAAGGTGTTGATTTTTGGAACTAAACTGTAATAACTTCTAGCTCGCTCTTAAATAGCCTACATTTTTTTTATCAAGTGCAATATCAAGCATCAACATAAGAGCCTCTTTATTGCTGTTTGCATACTGTTTAATAATATTTGTGGGTTTTTTATGGTGGGTAGCGCCATACTCTTTCTGGATTAAAAAATCTCCAAAAAGAGTTGGATAAATATTGATTTTGTAGTAACTCACCCTGTCTTTTGTATTTTTAAATAAAATCATACGCCTTCAACCCTCTTTAAATAGTATCTAAAGATTAGCAAAAAGCATTCCTAGTTGTTAATTACTAGGTTGATTTCCTCTTTTACCCTTTCTGCTAGGTACACACTCTACAAGTTGATCTTTTGTAGTTGCCTTGTTTACGCATTCCTGTGCCGTTTTTATTGCTACTGCTCTTTTTTCAAGATTAGTAGTCATCCTAGTTTTCATCTGCTCAAAAGTCATACTGTCGCGCATCGCTTGACCTCTTCCGCTTTGGCCTTGACCCATCATCTGTCCTTGACCTTGACCCATCATTTGACCCATTGGAGTTTGAGCCACTGGAGCAGCAACGGCATTAACATCCGCCGCTTGAGTAAATGTAGCCATCATAGCAGTTGCAACCAAAGCCATAGTAATTTTTTTCATCTTCATTTCGTAATCCTTTTTTTTGATTTGCAAAAATTATACACAAAGTTTGGAAACTTAGACACTATATTTAATTAAAATTAGTGAGATATAAATATTGTCTATGAATCACTGTATTGAACTCATAATTTTTGCTAAATTTATCTTTCCATAGCCATAATAATCATTCCTTTCATTTCTGTCATAGCTTAGAGTTCCTATCTTGTCGCTTGTGTTTTTTAATAGAGTATCTATTTGAACTCTTGTTAAATCAGGATTTTTTTCAAGCATTAGGGCAACAACTCCACTTACTATGGGAGCCGATGCAGAGGTACCGATAAATGAGTTATTATCGTTATACAGAATATAATTTTCATCCAGAGTTGCGATACCATTGCTCCCCATCTCATCAAGTGTTGTTATCCCTATATCGTACCCACCGGGAGCAACGATATCAAGATTCGAGCCATAATTGCTATACCAAGTTCTTAAATTATCTTTTTCGGTTGCACCGACTGCTATTACCTCAGGGATCGCGGATTCATCATTTCCCATATCTTGGTCATCATTTCCGGATGCAAAAACTATAATAATCCCTTTGCCTTTTCTACCATTGATGCTCAAGTCTTGAATTTTGGCTTTAACGGCATCTGAAACATCATAAGTGCCCCAGCTGCAATTAATTATGTCGGCACCAAACTCCTCGGCTTTGCTAAAAAGTTCCACGGTTTCACTATCGCTCATGCTCTCTTTATACTTTAAAAATATGATTTCACTGCTGCTTGCTACACCTTTGATTCCTTTATTGTTTACTCTCGCCCCAATTATTCCTGTTACCGCCGTACCATGGTTATCAGTTTTATTTATATGAGCTACATCTATACTTTTTGTTACTGTGTCATAAGTATGAATGATTGCACCCTCTAAATCTTCATGCGTAACATCTAGCCCATCATCAATTACTGCTATTTTTACTTTTTTACCACTATAAATTTTCAATAAATTATCTGCATGTATATTGGCATTTGCATCTATGGCGTTTTGAGTATAAAAGGTTTCGTTTTTATCTAGGTACCACTGTTGATAGTAGTATGGTTCTGGGGATGAAATCACATCTGCTATATCATTAATGCTCTTACTACTGCTTTCTTCGCCACAGCCGATAAAAAACAGTAAAAATAATAAAAGGAGAATCTGAGTCAAAATATTATCTGCTCACTCTTTTTTTAATGAAATCCGGATGAGCATATTCGACACCATTCTTTTCACTTAGTCTATTTGATATATCTATAGTTAATCTTTTATTTTCTGCTTTTAAGAGATAAAGATTTTTACCCAACTCTTTTTCAATGGTTGCATTAAATTCATCCAGATATTTTTTTATATCGGAATCACTATTTAATTTTACGATGATTTTGTCAGTAACGCCAACAATAACTCCATTGTCAGTTTTATAATAATCTATTGTTGAACTGCCTCTATATGAGCCAGTAGTCGAAACTTTGGTAATTGTCACTCGCTGACCACTTTTGTAATAATAAGTATCATCTGCACTGCCATATTGCAATAACACCATAAAAAAAATTATTAAATTTTTCATTTATTTTTCACTTCTTTGCACCGATGGGTGCCATTTAATTATCTATGTATTGCAATTATATTATTATTTTTACTAAGTTTCTATTTTTCTATAATAAACTTATATGTTTTATTTAGTTATTTAAAGTTATGATAAAGTCTTCAGCTTGTTTGATATACAATTGTCTGTTGGCATAAATTGCAAAGCTTTTTATGAGATGTGGGTTTTATTGAAAATATTTAAAAAAGAAGGAGTTACTATGAAAGTGGTACATGTGGTTTTATTCATTGTTTTTTTCATGTTTATTGGTTGTAGCGGTGGAGGCAACACACCGCAAGATACTAACGATACAAATACGACACCTGTTGTGGTTTCATCAGAGAAGCCTGTAGCAAATGCCGGAGTGGATAGAATTGGTATGGTTTCTAAGAACATAAGCTCTTCGACTACGCAAGAGATTCTTTATCTTGACTGTTCATCTTAATGGGATAGAAAGGCTAATGGGTCTTCTTCCCATTATATTCGGTTGCGTAGTCGCCTATGTCAGCTTTTTAAAATTAAAAAAATAGTTTAGTGCGTAACATCAATAACATTAGTGAGAACTACACCTGATGCCACAACAACCATTGCTAGTTGAATCACTCATGGCAATTACAAAACTGTTTTAGGCTTCTTGAATTTTAAATTCAACTCTTTTTCTACGACTACTTTAAACATACCCATCCTTTAAAAATTTCGTAATATTATCGTAATGTACTTTTTGTATACTTACGGGTTTTATACAAAATATATTTTAAGGATTAGGGAACATCGATGAAAAAAGTTTTAATTTTATATACAAAAAGTTGGGATTTTAGATGATTTTAGCCTCTACAATTTTTTTAATCACTCTTATTTTAATAATCTGGCAACCTCGTGGTATTCAAATAGGCACAACAGCAATTGCCGGGGCATCAGTTGCTCTTTTGGTCGGAGTTGTTACTCTTAATGATGTCGGTATTGTTTTTAACATTATCTGGGACGCGACTCTTGCTTTTATAGGCATTATTATTTTTTCAATGGTTTTAGACGAAATAGGCTTTTTTGAGTGGGCAGCACTAAAAATGGCGAGACTTTCACGTGGAAGCGGTCACCTTATGTTTATTTACTCCATCCTTCTCGGTGCAGTCGTCTCGGCACTTTTTGCAAATGATGGGGCAGCACTTATTTTAACCCCTATTTTGCTTGTAAAAATGAATATCTTAAAACTTAACACAAAAACAATTTTGGCATTTTTACTGGCAGGCGGTTTTATAAGCGATAGTGCCTCCTTGCCGTTTGTATTTTCCAACCTTACAAATATAGTCACGGCAAACTATTTCGAAATTGGTTTTGAGCAATTTTTTGTGCATATGGTTGTTCCGTTTATTGTAAGTGTTGTTGCCAGCATGGTTGTTCTGTGGTTAGTTTTACGTAAAGAGATACCTTGGCATGTGGATATAAATCTTTTAAAAAATCCTGAGGATGCTATAAAAAATAGAGCACTGTTTAATTTTAGCTGGCTTTTTTTGGCTCTTTTGCTTGCAGGATATTTTATAGGCGATGCGTATAAAATCCCAATCTCTGTTTTTGCTCTTGGCGGCGGAGTGTTATTTTTAGCCATAGCTTCGATTAACAAAACAGTTGAGCCTCGTCATATCATAAAAAATGCACCTTGGCAGGTTGTCTGGTTTTCTCTTGGGCTTTACATTGTGGTTTACGGGCTTAAAAATGCAGGATTAACAGATTACATAACAGAGGTATTACTCTATCTTAGCACAAAAGGCGATGTAACAAGCGTTGTAGGGACAGGCTTTTTATCAGCTTTTTTGAGCGCGTTTATGAACAATATGCCAACAGTTATGGTTATGGATATCGCCATAGAACCTGTTGCTAATGAGGCAATGATTTATGCAAACATTATCGGGTGTAATCTGGGACCGAAAATGACACCTTTCGGCTCGCTTGCAACTCTTATCTGGCTTCATACGCTTGAGAAGAAAGGGGTAAAAATAGACTTCTGGGCATACACAAAATTTGGACTAATCGTGACTCCTCCCGTCCTTTTGATGGTACTTTTATCGCTTACATAAGAGGAAGTCCAAATCTTTAAAATCTGCAATGAGTACTTCACATGTCAAAAGAGATATAATGCCAAACACAATTCTCAATACAATTGAGATAGACGGAATCACAAGGAAATATTATGAAACAAAACGAATACTTGGAATTAGGATTAATAAACTGTTTACGGGTTGATAGACACACTCCTCATGGCATATTTTTGATGGCCCTTGATGGGAATGATGTGCTTTTACCACAAGCTTATGTAACAGAAACGATGCTTGAAGATGACTTGCTTGAGGTCTTCTTATACACAGACTCCGAAGATAGGCTTATCGCCACTACATTAAAACCCCATGCCATGCTTGATGAGTTCGCTCTCTTTGAAGTTGTGGATGTTGCACCTTTTGGGGCATTCGTAAACTGGGGGCTTCTAAAAGATTTAATGGTGCCAAATATGTTTCAAAAAGAGCCTTTTAAAGTGGGAGACAAAAGATTTCTCAAAGTTGTTTATGATGAGAGAACACACAGACTTGTAGGAACCGAAAAACTGGGCGATTTTTTTGAGAAGCGGGTAAAAGGTCTTTCCCCAAACAAAGAGGTTAAAATAATAGTAATTGCAAAAACTCCGCTTGGATTTAAGTGTTTGGTTGAAGATAAATATGAGGGTCTCATCTATCACAATGAAATTTTTCAGAATGTAGAAATCGGCGACAC
This sequence comes from Campylobacterales bacterium, assembly GCA_026390115.1. GTDB lineage: Bacteria > Campylobacterota > Campylobacteria > Campylobacterales > Sulfurimonadaceae > Sulfurimonas. The sequence goes on from JAPLGO010000038.1 coordinate 232,845, forward strand.
AAGAACTGCATTTGTAAAAACAATCAGAAAAGATGGAAATATTGATTTGAGCCTTAGAAAGCCTGGAATCAAATCAGGTTCGGGCACGGGAGATATAGTTCTTGATATGTTGAAAGAGAATAACGGCATTATGCCCTATAACTATAAAAGTGATGCGGAGCTTATAAAAGATGTTTTTGGCATGAGTAAAAAAGAGTTTAAACGCTCGCTTACGGCTCTGCAAGAGGCTGGCAAGATAGAGGTAAAAGATACAGGCATATATATAAAGGGGTAAAAGATGGCAATAAAAAAGAAAAGCGTAGAACTCTCAGAGAAAAATATAACTTTTAAGATAGATAAAATATCCTATAAAGTTATCCGTTTTTATCCCTCTGCCATGTCCCTTGATGTGATGGTTCATGATGAAAACGGAGTTAAAATAGGTGTACAGAATATTCCTTTTGCACACATAACCAAAGATGTAAAGAAATTAATTAAGCCAAACTAACAAGTTTTAAAATTCATAAGTCGAAATTGATACTATCTTAATTATAATAGCCCCGAATTTAAATTATTTAAAAAAAGGGTTATTCAATTATGGAAAAAAGTTATTTAGAATCACATCCGGATGAGAACGGATTTTTTGGAAAATTTGGAGGTTTGTTTATACCTCCTATTTTAGAGCAGCCGTTTGCCGACATTACAAAAGCGTATAAAGAGCTTAAAAATTCACCTGCTTTTATAGAAGAACTCAAATATGTTCGAAAGCACTACCAAGGTCGCCCTACACCAATCTCTTTTGCTAAAAATCTAACCGAGCATTGCGGCGGGGCAAAAATTTATCTCAAAAGAGAAGATTTAAACCATACCGGCGCACACAAACTAAACCACTGCATGGCTGAAGTAATTTTGGCAAAATACCTAGGAAAAACAAAAGTAATTGCCGAAACTGGTGCTGGGCAACATGGAGTAGCTCTTGCGACTGCTGCAGCCTATTTTGGACTTGAGTGCGAAATCCACATGGGTGAAGTTGACATCGCAAAAGAGCACCCGAATGTTGTGAGAATGAAGATTCTAGGTGCTAAGGTTATTCCTGCGACACATGGACTCAAAACACTTAAAGAAGCAGTTGACAGTGCATTTGAGAGCTATGTTCCTCAGGCTGAGAGTGCTATTTACTGCATTGGTTCTGTAGTTGGTCCGCATCCATTTCCGATGATGGTGAGAGATTTTCAGTCTGTTATCGGTTTTGAATCTAAAGAGCAATTTTTTGAACATGAAAACTCTCTTCCGGACAATGTGGTTGCGTGTGTAGGCGGTGGCTCAAACGCTATGGGAATCTTTTCTGCTTTTATAGAAGAGGAGAGCGTTAATCTTTACGGTGTTGAGCCTATGGGAAGAGGTGACAAAATTGGGGAACATGCAGCGACGCTCACTTACGGAACTGAGGGAATAATGCATGGTTTTAATTCTATCATGCTTAAAGATGAAAATGGGGAAGCAGCTCCCGTTTACTCTATCGGTTCCGGCATAGATTATCCATCAGTTGGACCTGAACATGCATACCTCAAAGAGAGCGGAAGAACAAAAGTCGGTCTTTGCAATGATGAAGAGGCGGTGGATGCTTTTTATAAACTCTCACAACTTGAAGGAATTATCCCTGCTCTTGAATCTGCACATGCTGTTGCATTTGCCATGAAACTTGCAAAAACATTAGATAAAGACAAAACCATTCTTGTAAATCTAAGTGGCAGAGGCGATAAAGATATAGATTTTGTAATTGAAAATTACCCTATTCCAAACGCTAAGTTTTAATTCTTAGCATGTGGATTTCCACATGCTAAATTTTCTTTTATATTTCAACAGATTATAAATTGATTCCTAGATATTGCTTTAAATCAAAATATAAAAAATATAAAAGCATATAATTCCTCATTATTATAAAGGAAAAAAATGAGTGAATTTTTAGGTCAAAATCCATCTTCAAGTCTGCCAGAAGGTCATCCGATAAAAGTTTATCTGGATGAAAACAAATTAATCAGAGAATTAATATTCAAAATCAATAGCATAAATATCCAAGAGAAGAATGAAGAGTTTACAAAACTCTTCGCAAAACTTTGTCTTGTTGAAAAACATTTTGCCAGAAAAGAGAATCAACTCTTTCCATACCTAGAAAAATATGGTTGGACAACTCCCAGCCAGAATATGTGGGCTTTTCATGATCAAATCAGAGATGAAATCAAAGCTGTTCATGGTGCAATAAAATCTCAAAACACACTCCACATAAGTCAAAATTTACATCGGGTTTTTGAAAGTTTAGAGCATATTTTACAGGTTGAAGAGGTAAGGCTTCTGCCAAGAGCTTTTAGTATGCTCAGCAGTGAAGATTGGGAAGAGATGAGAGGCGGTGATGAAGAGATAGGCTGGATGTTTGATGAAGCACCTCCCGCTTTTCCTGCTATTAACGAACAGGAGTATATACATCCAAGTCAAGATACAAAAAGAAGAAAACTTCCTTTCTCTCTTGACAATAGAATTAAGCTTGATGAGGGCTACATGCTCCCTGATCAGATTAACTGGCTCCTTAAATTCATGCCCGTTGATATAACTTATGTGGATGAAAACGATATAGTACTTTTTTATAATCGTGGCGACAACAGAGTATTTCCAAGAAGTGCGGGCATTATAGGCAGAGAAGTGAAGTTTTGTCATCCTCCTAAAAGTGTTGATCAAGTTTTATTGATACTAAGAGAGTTTAAAGCCGGAAGAAGAGATGAAGCGGAATTTTGGATAACATTTAAAGGTAAATTTATTCATATAAGATACTTCGCTATTAGAGATGACGCGGGCACATACAAAGGGGTAATAGAAGTAAGTCAAGATGTCACACATATCAGAGGTCTTGAAGGTCAACAAAGATTACTTGATTGGGAATAAGTAAAAATCAAAACAATAACAATTTACGAAACATATATAATTTATAGTCTAATTTTTTAATAAAAAATCCCAGTGGAAACTGGGATAACGAAGTATAATCTTTATGAATGAGGTAAAAGACCATACAAGGAGAATCGTAGTAACATTGTATATTTAATTTGTTACAAAATTGTTAACAGATTTATATCTATTTTTTGATAATATACATAGTCTAATATATATTAGGCAAAAAAAGAAAGAAATATTTTCTAATCTATCTCAAGCACTATAAAGGATGAACATGAAAGTTTATAAATCATTGGAAGAAGTGAGACAAGATATAGACATACTCGATACTAAGTTAGTTGATTTAATAGCGGAGAGAAGTCAGTTAATACGCCAAGTTGCCAAGTTTAAGAATAGCGTTGAAGAGGTAAAGGCTGAGGATAGAATTGAGTTTATATTACAAAAAGCCAGACAACAGGCTATAGAACTTGGACTATCTCCAAATTTGATATCGGAACTATTTACGATTATGATTAATGAAATGGTTGAGACAGAAATTTCAGAGTTTAGAAATAAACAATCTTTTTAATTTAGATAAAAAGAGGTTATTCCTCTTTTTATTTATATCTGTAAGTGATTCGTCCCTTATCAAGACTATAGGGTGTTAGCTCCAGTTTAACACGGTCACCTGGAAGTATTTTGATATAGTGCATACGCATTTTACCTGCGATATGACATAAAATAATATGTCCATTTTCTAATTCAACACGAAATGTTGCATTTGGCAAAGCCTCTATAATCTTGCCATCAACTTCGATAACATCCGATTTAGCCATTATATATTCCTTACTTCTCTATGCAAGAGATAAAATTTCAGCTTTACCGTTGATAACTGCAACAGTATGCTCATAGTGTGAACCGCGCAAACCATCGGCACTAACAACATCCCACTTATTTTCTAAAATAATTGGTTTTGAATCTTTTTGGCAAATCATAGGCTCAAGACAAAAAACCATTCCGTTTTTAATCTTTGGACCAGCCTTAGCATTTTTTCCGTCTAAATAATTCGGTATTTCAGGCTCTTCATGAGGTTTTCTTCCTATTCCATGTCCGCAAAAACTATGAAGTGGGACAAAACCTCTTGCTCTTATGAAATTTTCCATTAATAAAGAGAGCTCTTTAAATCGCATCCCTTCTTTTATCTCACTTATCGCATAGTATAAGGTATCTTTTGCACATGCAATTAAATTTTCATCTTCTTGGCTTATTTTTCCAACTGCTATCGTAATGGCAGCATCACCGAAATATCCTTCAAGTTCGGTTCCGATATCATAACCTATAACATCTCCTTCTTGAAGCCTATACTCTGTTGGAATACCATGAATAATTACTTGATTGAGTGAGGTACAAACAGCATTAGGAAAACCATAGAGACCTTTAAAAGATGGATTTGCACCATGAGAGCGGATAAAATCCTCTGCCATGGCATCAAGTTCTTTAAGTGAGATTCCTACTTTTGTATTTAAACGCAGAAGTTCCAAGGCACCGCCAACAATTTTGTTAGCAGCCCTTAATTTTTCAATTTCATCAGATTTTCTAAGCACAATGGCCATTTTTATAGACCAACCGCACTTAGTGTTTCATATTTGCTCATATATACTTGAGCTTCTATTTTTCTCATGGTGTCAAGTGCGACTTGAACAACAATTAAAACTGCTGTTCCTCCAAAGAAGAATGGCACGCCCATTCCCTTAATAATCATAAAGGGAAGTGTTGCAACAAGACCAAGGTAAAGAGCTCCTGTAAATGTTAATCTACTGGCAGTTTCATTTAAAAATTCTTTTGTAGCTTCACCTGTGCGAATACCTGGAATAAATCCACCCTGTCTTTTTAAATTATCAGCGATATCTTTTGCATTAAATGTAATTGATGCATAAAAGAATGCAAAAAATACAACAAAAACAAATGTTAGAAAGTTGAAAAAGTAGCTATTCGGATGTAATAAATCAGCAATACCTTGAATAGTAGGATTAGTACTACTCGATAAAACTGTCATAGGAAACATTAATAATGCACTTGCAAAAATAACAGGAATAACACCGGCTAAATTCACTTTAATTGGAATATAGTTCATAACTCTTTTGTTTTGGTTTTGCATCATAGTCTTTTTAGCATAAGTAATAGGAACACGACGCTCACCAAGCTCAACATAGATTATTATTGCAACTGTTCCTAGTATAAGCGCCAAAATGGCGATTACAGTTAAGAAATTCATAGCTCCCGTATTTACCATAGTTACAGTTTGCCCTATAGCATTTGGGATTGCAGAAACAATACCGGCAAAGATAATTAAAGATATACCATTACCGATACCGCTTTGCGTAATCTGTTCACCAATCCACATTAGAAGCATTGTTCCTGCGAGCATAGATACAGCAGAAAGAAGAATAAAAGTAGTATGATCAGCTAATATTGCACTATTTCCACTTGGTCCGGTTAAGCTTTGAAGTCCAACACTCACACCAACAGCTTGAATCAGAGTAATAACAATAGTTGCATAGCGGATAATTTGCATATACTTCACCATACCGTCGCGCTCTTTTTTCATTTGCCCTAAAGTAGGAAATGTAGCAGCTAAAAGCTCCATAATAATTGAGGCAGTAATGTAAGGCATAATTCCAAGGGATATAATAGATAATCTCTCAACAGCCTTACCGCTGAACATATTAAATAGACCTAGTGCATCTGCTTGATGTGAGTTGAAGAATGAAGCTATAACAGCAGTATCTACCCCTGGTACTGGCACATAGGCCAGTAAACGGTAGATAAATAAAAACCCTATTGTAATAAGTATCTTATTAACCAGATTTTTATTCACGATTAGTTACCAGTTGTAGTAATGTTTTCGTCTTTAATTTTTGATGCTAAATCTTTTGCAGTAGCACCAACCAATTTAACTTTAGTAACCATAGCGCTGATTTTATGAACACTACGGATTGTTTCCATAGTAATTTCAGCTAATTCAGCGATAGCACTAATTCTTTCAACATTGATTACATAAGGCTTTACGACACGAGAAGTAAATCCAATTTTAGGTAATCTTCTTGCAAGTGGAGTTTGTCCACCTTCAAAGTTTCTTTTTCTTGAACTACCAGAACGAGCAGTTTGACCCTTTCCACCACGAGTAGAAGTCTTACCCATTCCAGAACCTTGTCCGCGACCAACACGCTTACGAGAAGATGTTGAACCCTCAGCAGGTGTTAAATTTTCAATACCCATTTTCTATCCTTTTATACGAGACAATGCTTCGATTGTAGCACGTACTAGTGTGTTTGGATTGTTAGAGCCTATTGATTTAGTAAGAATATCTTTAACACCAGCAAGCTCAAGAACATGACGAGCAGCTCCACCAGAAATAACACCGGTACCTTCTGATGCAGGTTTCAATAAAACACGGCTAGCGTTATATTTATGCTCAATATCATGTGCAATTGTTGAACCTTTTATCTTAACAACTGTTAAGTTTTTAAAAGCGTTATCAACTGCTTTACGAATAGCATCTGGAACCTCTTTAGCTTTACCAACTCCATATCCAACAGTACCTTTTTTGTTACCTACAACGATAAGTGCAGTAAAACGAAAACGGCGACCACCTTTTACAACTTTAGTTACACGACCAATATTTACAATTGATTCTTCAAATTCATCTCTATTGATTTCCATCTTGGCCCCTAGAACTTAATTTCGTTAGCACGAAGTGCGTCACCAAATGCAGCGATTACGCCATGGTATTGGTAACCATTACGGTCAAATACAATTTCAGAAATATTAGCTTTTTTTAGCGTAGCAGCAAATGCCGCACCAAGTGCAGCTGCACCTTCTCTGTTTGATTTATGACCAGTTGACTTTGAGTGAAGTGCAGCCACAGTTGTAGCAGTTACATCATCAATAGCTTGTACACTTATATAACGATTTGAACGAAATACAGAAACACGAGGAAGTGAAGCACAACCAGATATTTTTGCACGAATACGACGCTTACGCTTTAAGCGATTAGCAACTTTGCTTTTTAATACTTTAGCATTCATTTATACTCCCCCCTTATTTCTTAGAAGTTTTACCGGCTTTACGCGCGATATGCTCTTCCATGTATTTAACACCTTTACCTTTATAAGGCTCTGGTGGACGGAAAGAACGAATTTTAGCAGCAACTTGACCTAGAGCTTGTTTGTCATGACTTTTTATAGTAATAACATTTTTCTCTACAACTGCTTCCATACTTTCTGGCAACTCATAGTTAATATCATGAGAATAACCTAACTGAAGATTAAGTACATTGCCATTTACAGCAGCACGGTAACCAACACCATTGATTTCTAACTGCTTTGTATAGCCAGTCACTAAACCAGTCACAATATTTGCAGCTAAAGCACGGTAAGTTCCCCAAAAAGCTCTATGAGTTTTTGCTTCAGACAGATTAGTAAAAGTTAATGTATTTCCTTCAATAGTAAAAGCAACATTTCCTTTTGTATCTAAATCAACACTGTTTTTGCCTTTAGCAAAAGTTATAACATTTCCATTTGAACTAACATTTATATCAGCAGTAAATTCTACCGGTAATTTTCCAATTCTTGACATGCTATCTCCCTACCAAACCGTACACATAACTTCGCCACCAATGCCAAGCTCATACGCTTTGTCATTTGGTAGTACGCCATGTGATGTACTTACTATAATAGTGCCGTAACCATTTTTAAAACGCTTAATCTCTTCTTTACCTTTGTAAACACGACGACCAGGTTTAGAAATTCTTTTAAGCTCATTAACTACAGTTTTACCCTGTTCATTGTACTTAAGCACAACTTTAATAGTTTTTTTAACGCCATCTTCAACAACATTACAGCTCTCAAGATAACCTTTGTCAACCAAGATGTTTGCAACTGCTTCAACACTCTTAGAGTGTACTAAAGTAGTAACATTCAATCTTCTCATACCAGCATTACGAATACGTGTTAAAGCATCCGATACTAAATCATTAATCATATATTTTCCTTGCTTGTGACTATTTCAGCGAGCTAAAATAATTACTAATTATCAGAAGTTTCCTCTTGGACTTACCAAGAAGACTTTCTAACACCTGGGATTAATCCCTCATTTGCCATTTTTCTAAAACAAACACGGCATATTCCAAAGTCACGAATAACAGAGTGTGGACGACCACAAATCTGGCAACGTGTGTAACCACGAACTTTAAACTTTGGCTCTCTTGCTGCTTTAGCGATCATTGACTTCTTAGCCATTAGTTGCTCCCTTTAGTAAAAGGCATACCCATTTTCTCTAAAAGAGCAAAACCAGCCTTATCAGAATCAGCAGTTGTAACAACTGTAATATTCATACCATGAATTTGCATGATTGAATCATAAGTAATCTCTGGAAAAATCAATTGCTCTTGCAATCCAAAGTTGTAATTACCACAACCATCAAAACCATTTCTAGGAACACCACGGAAATCTTTTACACGAGGAAGTGCAATAGAAATCAAACGGTCTAAAAAGTTGTACATGTTTTCACCACGAAGTGTTACACGAATACCAACTGGCATACCTTCACGAACTTTAAAACCTGCAACAGATTTTTTAGCTATTACAGTAGTCGCTTTTTGACCGGCAATTGCTGTAATCGTATCTTCAATATTTTTAATAAGTTTATTGTCTTTCATTGCAAAACCGGCACCAACAGAGATTATGATTTTATCTACTGAAGGAACTTGCATAGGATTTTTAATACCTAAATCAGCTTGTAATTCAGATTTTAAACTTAAATATTTTTCTTTAAAACGAGCCATCTAATTATGCCTCCACTTTTCGTACATTTGAAACATCTATTGGCATCTCTTTATTTAAAAAGCCGCCTTTCGTGTTCTCTTCAGTTGGTTTAATAGCTTTTTTAGCTATTTTACAACCCTCAACGATTACCTTGTTTTTCTTTGGCATAACTGCTAAAACAGTTGCCTTAGTTCCACGGTCATCTCCAGCGATTATCTCTACAGTATCGCCTTTTTTGAAATTAAACTTTGCCATTAAACAACCTCCGGTGCAAGAGATACGATTTTCATAAATCCAGCGTAACGAACTTCACGACCAATTGGTCCGAAGATACGAGTACCGATAGGCTCTCTCTTGTCATCAAGTATAACAGCTGCATTGTCATCAAAACGGATAAGAGAACCGTTTTCACGCTGAATCTCTTTTCTAGTTCTAACTATAACAGCTTTTACCACTTTACCTTTTTTAACTTTAGAAGTCGGTGCCGCTTTTTTTACAGAAGCAATGATAACATCACCAACAGTAGCGTAGCGACGCTTTGAACCTCCAAGTACCTTAATACACATAATCTCTTTTGCACCTGTATTATCAGCTACATTTAGACGAGTAAAACCTTGTATCATTATTGTGCTCCTGATACTACTGTTTTAAGTCTAAAAGATTTAGTCTTAGAAAGTGGGCGACACTCGATTGCAATAATCTCGTCTCCTACTTTTACTTCATTTCGTTCATCATGCACTAAGTACTTTTTGAAACGCTTTACAACTTTATGGTAACGAGGGTGCATTACACGACGTTCTACCAGTAAAGATACCGTTTTATCGCCTGCAATTTTAACTACACTACCTTGAATTTCACGCTTATGTGTCATCATCAGCCCCTAGTTTGCTACTGCAGTAAGTGCAGTATTGATTCTAGCAATGTCTTTTTTTGTAACACTTAATTCATTAGTGTTTGTCAATTGCATCATCTTTTGTTTAATTTTTAAAGTAAAAAGTTCAGTCTTTTTTGCTTTAAGCATAGCTTGAAGTTCTGCTGAATTTTTATCTGCTAAATCAGAATATTTCATTGTTCATCTCCGCAGTGATTATTTTTGTTTTAAATGGCAATTTGTGCATTGCAAGAGTTAATGCTTCACGAGCAAGCTCTTCCGGCACACCAGCCATTTCAAAAATGATACGACCCGGCTTAATGTTCATTACCCACGAATCAACTGAACCTTTACCCTTACCCATACGAGTTTCAAGAGGTTTTGCAGTTAATGGTTTAGCTGGGAAAACACGAATCCAAATCTTACCACTTCTTTTTATGTGACGCGTTGCAGTAATACGGGCCGATTCAATCTGACGAGAATTGATACGACCAGCTTCTACAGCTTTAAAAGCAATGTCACCAAAAGCTAACTTGTAGCCACTACGAGCATAACCACGATTACGCCCCTTCATAACTTTACGATATTTCGTTCTTTTTGGCATCAACATGATTATTCAGCCTTTGCGCTATCGCGTCTAGGAGCACGCTTCGGACGACGCGTCTCTTTATTTGTATTTTCTTCTTTTACTTCTGCAGGAATACCTTTAGTAAGTACTTCACCTTTGAATATCCACACTTTTACACCAATACAACCATAAGTAGTATGCGCTTCAGCAAAACCATAATCAATTTTAGCACGTAAAGTATGAAGTGGAACACGTCCCTCTAAATACCATTCAGTACGAGCCATCTCTGCTCCACCTAAACGGCCAGAAACAGAAACTTTGATACCCTTCGCGCCAGAGCGTTGTGCACCTTGCATAACTTTTTTCATAGCACGACGAAATGCAACACGACGCTCTAGCTGAGTAGCAACATTCTCAGCAACTAATTGCGCTGAAGTTTGAGCTTTTTTCTCTTCTTTGATATTTACAGCTACATCTTTACCTATAAGGTTTTGAAGAGAAGTTTTGATTTTCTCAATGTCAGCACCTTTTTTACCAATAATGATACCAGGACGAGCTGCAACGATAGTAACACGAAGTCTCTTAACTGTTCTTTCTATAATGATGTTAGCAACACCAGCATAGTAAAGTTCTTTTTTTAGGTATGTACGAATCTTGTGATCTTCACCTAAAGCTGCCGGAGCAGTTTTAAAATTAGGAAACCAACGGCTTTCCCAATTTCTGTTGATACCAAGACGTAAACCAATAGGATTAACTTTTTGACCCATATTATTTACCCTCTACTTCTACTAATATATGTGCTGTCGGCTTTCTGATTCCTGATGCCATACCACGAGCTCTCGGACGAAATCTCTTAAGTACTGGACCATTGTCAACACGACATGAAGTAACAACACAATCTTCAGCTTCACTACCACTATTAGCAACTGCAGATGCAAGTACTTTAGCGATAATTTTTGCTGCTTTGTTTGGAGTAAATTCTAAAGCTGCTAATGCTTTTTCAGCATTCATACCTTGAATCTCTCTAGCAATTAGACGAGATTTAATAGGTGAAACACGGATGAATTTTAATAATGCTCTAGCCATGATTAACCTACCTTTTTCTGTACAGAACCTTTATGGCCCTTGAATGTACGAGTTGGTGCGAATTCACCTAATTTATAACCAATGTGGTTCTCTGTAACATATACAGGAACAAATTGGCGACCATTATGAACATTGAATGTTAAACCAATCATGTCAGGCAGAACTGTACTTCTACGAGACCATGTTTTTATTGGTTTTTTGTCACCTGCTGCTTTAGCAGAAAGAACTTTTTTCATCAAGTGATCATCTACAAATGGACCTTTTTTTACTGAACGAGCCATTATTAACCTACCCTTTTAGCGTTTGGTTTACGGCGAGTAATAATAAGTTTATCACTTGCTTTCTTACGACGAGTTTTAGCACCCTTCGTTGGTTTACCCCATGGAGTAACTGGGTGACGACCTGAGTTCGTTTTACCTTCACCACCACCATGTGGGTGATCAACAGGGTTCATAGCAGAACCACGAGTCTGAGGACGAATACCCATATGACGAGAACGACCAGCTTTTGCTATAACAATGTTAATATACTCTTCATTTCCGACAGTTCCAACAGTAGCTAAGCACTCACCTAAAACTAAACGCATTTCAGAAGATGGCATACGAAGTGAAACATACTTTCCATCACGACCCATAATTTGAGCTGAAGTTCCAGCAGAACGAACCATTTGTCCACCCTTGCCAACTTTTAACTCAATATTGTGAACCACAGTACCGACAGGAATATTCATTAATTTCATTGCATTGCCCGGTTTAACATCTAGACCAGTTTCAGCTGAAGAAATAACATCACCAACATTTAAACCTTTTGGCTGAAGAATGTATCTTTTTTCACCATCAGCATAGTTGATAAGCGCTATACGACAGTTACGGTATGGATCATATTCGATTGCTGCCACTGAACCTGAGATACCGAATTTATTTCTTTTGAAATCTACGATACGGTAAAGTTTTTTAGCACCCGCTTGTTTATGGCGAGATGTGATACGACCATGGTTATTACGACCTGCACTTGCAGGAAGTTTTACCAATAGTGAACGAACACTTGCTTTTGCAGTGATGTCAGAATTATCAACATTTGTGTAAAAACGACGACTTGGTGTTGTTGGTTTATAAGTTTTTATTGCCATATTACACCGCCAAACTTTCTATTTGTGCACCTTCTGGCAATTTAACATAAAACTTTTTAAAGTTATTTTGTTTACCAGATACACCACGGAATTTTTTAACTTTTCCGCTTTGATTAAGTGAGTTAATATTCGTTGGAATAATTCCAAAGTACTCACGAAAAACTTCTTTAAGACCCATCTTAGTCATACGAGGAGATGTTTGAACAACGATTACGCCATCTTCTTGCATAGCAAGAGTCTTCTCTGTATATATTATTGACTTTATATCTGTAATATCTGCCATTATTTAGCCTCACTTACAAGATTTTCCCAAACCGCTTTTTCGATCACAACTGAACGATAATTTGCAGCCAAGAAAGCATTTAATTCATTAGACTCAATTACATATGAAGCAGCGATATTTTCAAACGCTAAATATGTTGGTTCATCTAAAACAGACTTAACTAAAAGTACATCTCTTTGATTAAGAAGTTTAAACATTGCGAATGCATCTTTAGTTTTACCAGATGCGATTTCAATACTGTCAACTATAAAAAGCGTGCCGTTTTGTGCATGCTCATTCAAAGCGAAATGTAAAGCAAGTTTTTTTTGCTTTTTATTTACTTTTAAATCATAATTGCGGTTGTTTGTAGGACCAAAGGCCTTACCACCACCAACAAAAACAGGAGAACGACGAGAACCTGCACGAGCACGCCCGCCACCTTTTTGAGCCCATGGTTTTTTACCACCGCCTCTTACACCTGCGCGAGTTAAAGCAGATGCACTGTTAGCACGTTGTGCTGCCTGAGCTGATTTAACATACAAGTAAAGGTTATGCGGGTTAATACCTGCAAAACTCTCTGGCAACGCTAATTCAGAAGCTCTTTGCATTTTTTCATTTAGAACAATTGCATTCATTATCTAGCTACCTTTAAACGACCTAAAGCACCATTAGCACCTGAAACAGAACCAGCTACTACTAAGATTTTATTCTCAGCATCGTAAGAGATTATTTCATTTTTAACACTATTTTTTGTGTTACCGTATTGTCCAGGCATTTTTTTACCCTTCATTACACGACCTGGCCACTCAGCATTACCGATTGAACCTGTTCTACGACCAAATCTATGACCGTGTTCAGCAGGACCACCACTAAAATTCCAACGCTTCATAGCACCTGTAAAACCGCGACCTTTTGTATTAAAAGCCACTTGAATTACTTTTGCTTCGATTAATGGAGCTAGCTCTAAATCACCAGCTTCACTATTTGCTACACTCATTGTAGCAAAACGATTAAACTCAGTTGAAAGGCTATACTTTTTCTGTTGACCTTCAATTGCTTTATTCATTCTTTTACCACTATTGTAAGCTACAATCGCAGTACCTTCGTTCACTTCACATACCTTAGCATCTAATACTCTTAAAAGAGTAACAGCTTTACTCGGAACTGTGATAGTACGGCTCATACCGATTTTTTCAACAATATATTCCACGCCCGACTCCTTACTTATCCATAGAGCGGACTTCGACATCCACTTCCGGTGCAAGATCTAGTTTCATTAGAGAATCAACAGTTTCTGGCGTAGCAGAAATGATATCGATAACTCTAGCGTGCATACGGATTTCAAACTGCTCACGAGAACTTTTGTTAATGTGGGGAGATTTTAATACCGTATATTTACGAATCTTTGTTGGCAAAGGGATTGGACCACGAATTACCGCGCCTGTACGCTTTACAGCCTCAACTATTGATGCAACTGATCTATCAAGAACACGATGATCGTACGCTTTCAATTTTAAACGAATTTTTTCCATGTATTTCCTTCTAAAGAACTCGTCAGGTCTAGCCTAACTATTTTAAGGGACGAGAATTGTAGCAAAAGAAAGAGTAATATTCAAGGTTTTAGGGAGCAAAAAGTGAAATAGCGTAAAATTTACTTCCTTTTAATAAGGAAACGATAAAATGGCAGATATTTTTTTAAGGAGTTATTGTGGAAATATTATTGGAAGAGTTTTATAAAACAGATATATATTTAGAAAAATTTCATTACAGAAAAGTATTTCTTGAGGAACCTATATATAACTCAGATGTTACTAACAAGAATAAAACAATTATTTCTGCAAAAAGTTACCAGATAAACGGAATTACTCAAAGCGGAAAAACAAAGTTCATAAAAAATTATCTTTTGTCACTCAAAAAAAGCTCCTACCTCTATATTGATTGCAGCGATATTAGAATAAATATTGAGGAGCTAAACAGAACTCTTTCAAACTTTTGCAACGAAAATAAAATAGAGGTACTTACTCTCGATAACTACACTAAAGAGATAAAATTTGCAAATGTATCTCAACTAATTATAAGTTCGCAAACTCATCTTGATATAGATTTTTTGGAATCACTTTGGCTCTATCCGCTTGATTATGAGGAGTTTCTTGCATATGAGCATAAATATGATTCCAGTGCTTTAAATCACTTCTTTAAGCTTGGGGGGTTCCCATCCATGCACAAAATTCATTCAGATGAGAGAGCTCTGTACATACAAAAAGCACTCAGATATGCCCTTGATGGAACGGAGTTTGACATTCTCTGTTTTTGTGCAAAGATGGTGTCACAGAAAATTTCCCCCTTTACAATTTACGAAAGACTCAAAAGTAGTAGAAAAATATCAAAAGACAAACTTTATAAATCTTATGAGAATTTAGTTGAAAAAAAATACATTCATCTTCTAGAGAAAGTTGACTATCCAAAGGCTACAAAAAAACTTTATCTTTGCGATATCTCTTTAAAAACGGCACTTACCATTGATAAGCATTTTGGACGTCTTTTTGAAAATATGATATATCTTGAGTTGTTAAAGTCAAACAGAGCGTGCTATTATGATGACGGGATTGACTTTTACCTTCCGGATACCGAGGAGATTGTGCTTTGCATGCCTTTTACGGATGAGCGGGCGCTTTTTAAAAAAATGGAACAGATTGAGGCATTTATATTTAGTTATCATGTAAAAAAAATTACGGCAGTAACTATGAACCATGAGGGAAGGGTTTCTCATCCACTCTCAAAAGTAGAGATGATTCCTTTTGATTTATGGGCGTTAAGTGACTGATTAAAAATATTTCAGTTTTGAGAGTAAAATGAGAATGATTTTTGCTACAATTGCCAAAATATCTAACAAAAGGCTTTATTTCATGTTTTTTTCAAGCAAAAACGATAACCATAAGACAAAAGAGTTAGAGGATAGAATTGAATCTCTTCAACAGGAGTTGGATTTTTATAAAGAGGCTGCAACTTTTTCTCAAGAAGAGATGCTGGTTGCCTTTGATAGCAGGGGGGAATTAAAATTTCAAAATGAAAAAGCATCCATTGCTATAAAAAATCCGGATGCTCTCTCGTCTGAACTCAAACAGGGCGGCAATGTAGTTGAACTGAATGATTGTACCGGTAGGGTTGTGTCACGTAGAACCAAAGACGGTACAACGCTCTACAGAATAACCAAGACCGATATGAGAGACACAAGAGACAGTAATATTTTAAGCCTTCATCAAAATGCTATAACAATTGCTTTAGCCGACACACAAAAAACTTTTTCACAGATGCTTGATGAGTTAAAAGTTATGAAAAGTGAATCTGTATCAATCGCCGATGAGTCCAAGCAGGGTCTTGTGTTAATAGAACAATCTGAACATGCTATGGATTTGTTAAGTCAGCACATGGAGGAGAATATGCAGGGCATGCACTCGCTCAATCAGAGAAGCGGCGAAATATCTACTGTTATAGCGCTTATTCAAGGTATCGCAGACCAGACAAACCTGCTTGCGCTCAATGCTGCCATCGAGGCGGCCCGAGCCGGTGAACATGGAAGAGGCTTTGCCGTTGTTGCAGATGAAGTACGCAAACTTGCAGAAAAAACAGGAACTGCCACAAAAGATATCTCCTTGGTTGTCAAAGCCATGCAGCAGGAAACAAATCAGGCAGAGACGAACACAACCGAAGTAAACACAATTGTACTAGAGACAAAAGAGAAGATAGAAGATTTAAATATTAAAATTAAATCATTCGAAGCAAACGCTTCTCGCAGCCAGTATGAAGTGGAACATATCAGCGATAAAATCTTTACTTCTTTGGCAAAGATTGACCATGTAATCTATAAACATAATGTATATGCACTTATCTTCGGCGAAGAGAATAGCTTTAAATCTACCGCTCACACCGAGTGCCGTCTTGGAAAATGGTACTCTCAGGGAGTAGGTAAAGAAAATTTCTCAAACATGCCATCCTATCCTAAACTCGATGCTCCGCATGCAATTGTACATAATCAGGCAAATCTGCTTGCGAGCGAATGCGGCGGTGACAAAGTTTTATGTTCGAAAGAAATTATAGAAGAACGCATCAATGCAATAGAAGTTGCAAGCAAAGATGTATTTAAATATCTCGATGCGCTCGTAGATGAGAGAGCAAATGAAACCATGCACAAAGCTGCAAAAAATCTATTTAAATAGGGAGTATTACAATGAGCCAAACACAAAAAATAGTAGTGATTATAGATGATGAGAATGATATTTTATTGATGCTAGAAAAATATCTTACTCGTGAGTGCGGTTACAAAGTTCAAACATTTAATAATCCGGTAGTGGCGATCTCTTCCCTTCCTAAGGAAACAGATTTAATACTGCTCGATATTATGATGCCGCAGATGAACGGTTTGGACGTACTTCCTAAACTGCTCGAAAAAAATCCTAAAACAAAAGTGCTAATGATGACCGCCTACTCTACGCTGGATAAAGTTCTTAACGCACACAGACATGGTGCCAATGATTATGTCATGAAGCCATTCTCTTCGCTCAATGCTCTTGGCAAAAAAATAGAAGAAGTTTTAGCAAAGTAGATGAATTCAAAAGAGATATCTATTTTATTTGTTGAAGATGATGAAGAAGTTAGAGTTGAAATATCTAATTTCTTAGAGAAGCAATTTTTCAAAAACATCTATATAGCAAAAGATGGTAGAGAGGGACTGAAAAAGTACTATAAATATAAACCTGACATTGTCCTGACAGACCTGACTATGCCTATTTTAAATGGGCTTGAGATGTCAAGGGAGATTAAAAAATCCGATGTAGCCACTCCTATACTTTTAATAACCTCTCATTTTGAAAGAGAGATAACTGAAACAATCGTTGATATAGGCATAGATGCTTCCCTTTTTAAACCAATCTCTTTTTCAAGATTAGAAAAAATTTTAGATAAATATATCAACCGCATTCTGCAGCAAAGAAAATTTCAAAAAGAGCATAAACTTTTGGAGGAGTACAAGGGTGCAATAGATGTGAGTGCCTCTGTTACGAAGACAGATATTCATGGTGTAATAACCTATGTGAATGACGCATTTTGTAACATGTCCGGTTATTTCAGAGAAGAGCTAATTGGAAAAAAACATAATATTGTAAGACATCCGGATACTGAAAAAAGTACATTTTCAGAGATGTGGGAAACAATAACAAGTAAAAAAGTGTGGAGGGGCAGGATAAAAAATCTTAAAAAAAGTGGTGAAACATTCTACGAATACTCTGTTATTGTTCCCATTCTGAATGAAGAAGATGAGATAGAGGAATTTATAGCTCTGAGACAAGATATTACAGACCTCTTTAATCAGGAGCAATATCTCAAAAAACGGATAAAAGAAGAGGTAAATAAAAATCTTAAACATCATAGAGAGCGGGAGAATGCACGACTTCAAGAAGAGAAATTTTCGACCATTGGAAAAATGGCAGCCGGAATTACGCATGAGATAAATACCCCTCTTACCTATGTGAGAGGAAACCTAGAGATGATGATACAAGATATCAATAAGCTCGATAAGAGTATCAAACAAAAAGTATATCTGCAAGAGGATAGCAAAACCATACTCGATGGAGTTAATAGAATCGCTTCTATCGTGGAATCTATGCGAGAGATGGCGTCGCAAACAAATGAGCTTCCCCAACCCGGCAATATCTACTCCTCTCTAATAACGGCACTTACACTCTCCCATAACAAAGCAAAGTTTATCTCCAATATATTTATTCAAGATGAGCTATTTAAAATTGGCATGGACAAAGATAGTTACAGCTTTATGGCACCCATTCAAAAACAGAGGATAGAACAAGTTTTTATTATTATCATAAACAATGCTCTTGATGTGTTAAAACTCACAAAAAACTTTGAGGAGAGGTTTCTTAAAATCATCATAAAAGAGAGCGATACGTTCATTCTCGTTAGTTTTCAAGATAATGGCGGCGGAATTGATGAGGCGATGCTTTCAAAAATATTTGCTCCATTTCAAAGCAATAAAGAGGAGGGAGGAATGGGCATCGGTCTGAATGTTGCAAAACGAATCGTTGATGACCATGGCGGGAAAATAAATCCTTCTAACTTCGAGGATGGAGCACTTTTTCAAGTCTATCTTCCTAAAAACATTCATAAGAGTAAAAAATAAGTATGTTGTGCGGAATAGATGAAGCAGGAAGAGGTCCGATTGCCGGAGATTTGGTAATTGCCGGCTGTATTTTAAATACATGTGTTGATGGATTGAATGATTCAAAAAAACTGAGTGAGAAAAGAAGAGAGTTCCTCTATGAAATAATTATTCAAAATTCAAAGTACCACATAGTTCAATTTTCTCCGAGCGAGATAGACACCCTTGGAATTTCAACATGCCTCAAGAGAGGACTGACCGAGATTATGAAAAATTTAATATGTGAAAGTTATCTCTTTGATGGAAATTCCAGTTATGGCGTAAAAGGGTTAGAGACCATGATAAAAGCGGATGGCAAAGTGCCGGAGGTAAGTGCCGCATCCATTTTGGCAAAAGTCACACATGACAGAAATATAATAGAATCAGCCAAAAAATATCCGGAGTATGGATTCCACAAGCACAAAGGGTATGGAACAGCCCTGCATGTGGAGATGATAAAAAAATATGGCTATTGTGAAATTCACAGAAGAAGTTATAAAATAAAAGAGCTGAGAGAACCGACACTATTTTGATTTGATGTTACGCATCTAAACGAACGCGTCCGTTTAGGTGGCAGGGACAAATTGTCCCTACAACCCCCCCCCCTCAAGCTACGAAACAAGAGAATCGCTTTTCGCATAGCGAAAATGTTTCTTTAGAAAAAACTTTGTTTTTCGAGAATTATAAGGTTGTTATGCGCTTTTTCATAAAAGTGCGTAACATTAAATAGATTCTCTTTTGTGGGATAGTTCTAAAGTTATTATAACTCCAAACAGTCGCCGATTGTGTAGAGTTTAGCTTCTTTGCCAACTATCCAACCGCCTGCTCTCAGGGCACCTTTGGAAAATGTGCTTCTTGAAGTTGCCGTGTGGTTGAGCTCTAAAAACTCGCCCTCGTTGTAAAAGCCGACAGTGTGCCGCCCTACAATATCGCCGCCTCTTAAAGCCATAACGCCGATTTCATCCTTTGTTCTCTCTCCGATATTACCGTCTCTGCCGCTTACGCGAACTTTATCTAAACCAACTCCGCGACCCTTCGCCGCAGACTCACCCAGAGTAAGAGCTGTTCCGCTAGGAGCATCTTTTTTGTGCTTATGGTGCATTTCTACAATCTCAATATCAAAGCCCTCAAGAGCTGCCGAGGCTTGAAAAACAAGCTTATTTAAAAGGGCAACGCCCAGAGACATGTTTGTTGCATAAAGAATCGGCATAACTTCACTTGCTTGTTTGAGAAGATTAAGCTGATGCGTGTTGAGCCCAGTTGTCCCGATAACCAGAGGCTTCGGTGTTTTTATAGCGGACTCCAAAAGAGACTCGCATGCCTCAGGGAGTGAAAAGTCTATTACAACATCACATGCATTTAAAAAAGATTTCATATCAGAGGAGACCAAAACAGAAGGGTCAATCGAAAAATCTAAGCTATTGCGAACATAAACAGAGCTAAGACTCATGTTTGGAGTAGATTTTAAATCATCTATCAAAAGTTTGCCAACTCTGCCATTGGCACCGAATACACCGACTTTTATCATATAATTTTCCTTTAGTGGCTTAATAATTCATCAACATAAGAGATAGCCTGAAGGGCTGCAACAGCACCGTCTCCTGCCGCACTTATGACCTGTTTCGGAGCTTCAACTCTCATGTCTCCTATCGCAAAAAGACCTGCAACCGAAGTTCTCATGCAAATATCTACTACTACCTGACCCGACTTTGTCATGTTGCACAAAAAGCTGCCATCCTCTTGAATGAGGGTTTGGTTATTCACATCATTTCCTACAAATGTAAATACACCGGGAACGTCTATGTTACGAATTGCACCGGAATTATTTTTTACTCTTATCCCCGTTACGCCCATAGCATCGCCGTAAACCTCTTCGGGAGTTGAATTTAGAACAAGCTCAATATTTGTTGTTCTTTTTACTCTCTCTACTGTATTTGGAGCAGAACGGAATGTGTCCCGTCTGTGAATCAGATAAACTTTTTTACATATTTTTGCAAGATAAAGCGCCTCTTCCAGAGCTGTATCGCCGCCGCCTACAACAGCAACCTCTTTTCCTTTGTAAAAAAAGCCGTCACATGTAGCGCAGGTGCTTACACCGCGACCAAAATATTGCTCTTCTCCAGCAAATCCGGCATGGCGGGGGCGAGAGCCTGTTGCCATGATTACGCTATGTGCTTCTTCTACGGTTCCATCACCCTTATGGATTTTAAAAACAGCACCCTCTTTGCTCACTCGTGTGACTTCTATCATCTCATGTTTGAGACCAAATTTTTGGCACTGTTCTGGCCATGGCATCATCAAATCCATGCCGCTGATTTCGCCTGTCACTCCAGGGTAGTTTTCTATCTCGGAGCTTGAGGTAATCTGCCCTCCGGGCATCCCCTTTTCAAACATGGTAACGCTCTCTAATCCGCCGCGGGTAGTATAGAGTCCGGCAGTAAGACCTGCAGGTCCACCGCCAATAATTGCACAATCCAACATAGCTAATCCTTAATAATTAGTATAAAGTTAATTTACGAATGCGCGTATAGTACTATCTTGTTTATAAAGAGTCTCTTTGGATTTATTTGTAAAAAAATAAATTAGAAATAAAGGTGATATATTTTTGTAGTTAAAGCAAATAAAAAGTGAAGTTATAAGGCAGTGAAAAGTAGGTAAAATGAAGAATAAAAGGAGGCTCTTACCTCCCTTTATCGTTAAATATTATAAATGTGCGTCAATTTTTTGTGCAAGAGCTTGTTTTGACTGAGCTCCAACAACTTGATCTACCATCTTGCCATCTTTAAAAAACATGATAGTAGGAATAGAACGGATACCAAATTTAACAGCAATATCTTGCTCGTCATCCGTATTCACCTTACAGATTTTAGCTTTTCCTTCATAATCATTTGCCAACTCTTCTATTACGGGAGCTATCATACGACAAGGTCCACACCAAGGAGCCCAAAAATCTACAAGAGACACGCCCTCAGCAAGAGTAGCTTCAAAATTTGCACCAGTTAATTCTATGTATTTTCCCATCTAATTTTTCCTTGTATATTTTAATGTGCGGGTATTATACAAATCTAACCTTTAAATAAATCTTTATAGTTTTGTTTTTAAAATTATATTAATAGTTATGATAAATATAAGCGCGCCTACTGCCAAAAGTGTAACCCCACTGTAATAAAAGTATAAGTTTTGCGAAGCGATTCCTACTGAAGATAATAGAAGTCCACAAGTAGAAAAAAACCATTGCATGTTCGTTGATTTTTCAGGAATTATTTCATGCAACATCGGCACAGTTCTCTCTTCTATGAGTGGTGCGTAGATTTGAAACCAGACTAAAAAGGGGATAATTTTATAGAAATTGCCGATTACTATAAATCCAAAAAATCCAATGAAAAGAATCCACATGCCAAGCTTCAAAATGAGTTCATTTTCACTCAGCAGAAAGAAGAGCAACAAAATAAAAGCGATTATGAAAGAGGAAAATCCAACATACATAGATTTCGTCCAGATATCGTATATGATTTTGGCTCTTGATGCGGTCATTTTAAAGAGTTGGTAGAGATATAAAAGAGTCGCAATAATTGTTACGGCATATGCAATATTTTTGAGATAGGGAGTTGCAAACAGTGGCGAAAGCATCATTATCATGACGCCAAAACTAAGAGTATAAAAACTGCCGGAGAATTCGTTGTCGCTTATTCGTTTTGCACTTCCAAACATAGGAATAAGAATGATGGAGATGCCCATTATCAACAGTAGTACAAAACCGATAACAAGTCCAAAAGTGTGAGCCAAAAGTATGGAATGCGGATTTATATTCAAAATGCCGTTCAATCCAAAAGCCATTGCAATTCCGCTGATAACGCCAAGCAGTAAAAAGAGATTGCTCATTTTCATAGCTTTTGTTATGGTTGTTTTTCTTTTTGCAGATTTGAGAGTGAGCAGAAATTCTATTGAGTAGATGCTCATAGCGATAAGTACAAGAATTCCGCCAAATAGCAGGAAAACAACATCTGCATAAAAGCCAAGAAGAGTGAAAATAATCCCAAAAATCAGAAGCATCCATAAATATTTAAATATATTTACATGATAATGTTTTGTCTCTGAAACAATTGCACCAAGCTGTGCAATGGCAGAAAAAATTGCAAACATTATGAAGCCTAGCATGTAAAGATGCACCCAGCCGACTATTTGAAAATTATCAAGTGCGGAATGGGGCTTTATAAAAAAAAGCCATAGCATGCTAAGCAGATAAAAAAAAGCAGAAAATAAAAAATAGGGCTTCATGCGTTTTATAGATAGAGATAAGTCCGGAGATACATTCATATTTAAGAGTACCTTATGGCAAGATGAAAGAATTTTATAGGAATATAACAAATTTTTCTATAAACTTTGGAAAATATTTTTTAAGGCTTACGTATGAAACTTACTATTACAGAGGGTGCAATCGGCGTCAGACCGCCGGTTGCTAAGCCGCATCCCGGTTTTTTACATGAGGTCGGTGAGAAGAGATTTAAAAAGTTGGTGTATGACCACTACGATTTAATAGAAAAAAGTGACATAGCCTTTTTGTTTCCCGTAAACGATGAAGAGGATTTTGCAGAGGCAAAAAAACATGCCTTTGATTTTCTCATACAGATATCAGGTGGACCTGACTATTTTAACCAATCACGCGGAGCACCTCAAATGGTGGGCAGACATGCACCTTTTCGTATTGATGAAGCGGGGAGAAAGAGCTGGTTGATTCTTTATGCAACACTTTTAGAGGCTCTCGTTGATGAGGGCATAACACCTGAATATATACAATCTTTTTGGGATTATTTAGATATTTTTTCTATGTGGCTTGTAAATACTAAAAGTTAACTGACCTTACGCACTTTTGTGAAAAAGAGCGTAAAGTGTCAATTATTCTCCCATAACCGAAAGATATGGGTAGCTTTAGGGGGGGGGGTGCAAGGGACAAATTTGTTCCTGCCATTTTATGGGCTTGCTCATAAAATGCGTAACAATTAAAAGTTAACGAACTCTCTTTTTCTGTTGCGAAAAATGGCGCATTGTGTATATCCTACACTTTTTGCCAGCTCCTCTACCTCTCTGCCAAAGAGCCCGACCTGTTCTGGTTTATGGGCATCTGAGCCAAAAGTGATTGGAATTCCTAACAAGTAAGCCTCTTTTAAAAGGGAGAGTGACGGGTACGCTTCAGCAACAGGTTTTCTGTACCCTGACATATTTATCTCCAAAACCATATCCGCTTCTTTTATCGCTAAGAGGGCATTCTTTGCTATCAAATTTATCTCTTTTTTTGGCATAAATTTAAAAACTTTTATTAAATCCAGATGCCCGACGATATCAAATAATTTGCTTTTTGCCATCTCTTCTATAGCATCAAAATATTTTTGCCAAATGTCATCTATATTTTCACTCTCATATCGCCCGATGAATTCAGGATTATCAAAGCCCCACTCATCTATAAAGTGAACGGAACCTATTAAATAATCGACATGCGGAGTTAAAACTCTTTCATCCATATGCCCCTTTAGAAAGTCAACTTCGTAACCTAAAAGTATCTCAATTTTATCTTTGTACTTTCCTTTTGCATCTAAAATGGCATTTTCATACTTTTTCATCTGTTCAAAACTCATACGATATTTAGGGTCAGAATCCATCGGTGCATGGTCTGAAAAGCCAAAATATTTCGTTTTGTTTTTTATTGCTTTTTCTATATATTGTTCTATTTCACCCTCTGCATGTTTGCACAAAACAGTGTGATTATGTAGGTCTGCTATCACTGAAAATTCTCTCATATTTATATTATTTATGTTATTATAGTGCCAAATTATTAATTTAGCGAATTATACAAATTGGAGAAGTTTTTATGACTCAAGAAGAATTAGATGCTTTAATGAACGGGGATATGGATGACATTATATCACTAGAAAGTGCAAATGATGTTGAAGTTGAAGAAGAGTTCGATGAAGAACCTAAACCTAAAAATTCATCAAAATATGAGAATGCACCTTTAGGCTACAGCGATGAAACTGCTCATCAGTGGCCGCTTCCTGCTACAGATGAAAACAAAATGGTGCATCAGCTTGATGATGTTACAAAAGAGAGTGAAGAAAAAGCGAGTGAAATCTTTGATATTATTGAAGGTATCAGCAGTGAGTTGATGGAGAAAGAGGGTAATCTACAAAATGTAATAGAAGTCTTAACAAGCAACATTAAACTTTTTACAACTTTGAGTACAAAATTTCCGGATGTGAAAGCTTTTGGCGAACAACTTCAAAAAAATAAAGATGCTCTCAATGATGCAAATGAGACGGTTGAAACCCTTCAAACGAGTGGAGATTCCATCATGAACGTTATGGATATTATGCAGTACCAAGATATTCACCGCCAAAAAATTGAGCGTGTTATCAATGTAATGCGCGCACTCTCTAAATATATGAATACCCTTTTTGAGGGCAGGATAGATGATAGCAAACGTGTTGCATCTGCGACTCATATTTCTGGTGACACGCATAATGATGTGGCTTCTACAGATGATATTGAAGCTCTGCTTGCTCAGTTTGGGCAGTAGTTTTTAGTTTTAACCTACATGCTCCGTGAGCGTAGTGAGAAAGTATTCGTGGGTTGCCAACCCTTTTGGCTAAAATCCAAACAAATTCGCTTTAAGCACTTTTGCTTAAGGTACTAAAATGAGAAAATAGATGCAAAAAGTAGAACTCCTCTCTCCGGCAGGAACTTTAGAAAAATTAAAAATAGCACTTGATTTTGGGGCGGATGCCGTTTATGGCGGAGTCAGCCACTTTTCACTCCGTATTCGCTCAGGAAAAGAGTTTAGCATGGAGGAGTTTAAAGAGGGAATCGAATATGCCCATGCAAGAGGCAAAAAAGTTTATGCGACTATAAACGGCTTCCCTTTTAACTCTCAACTGAATCTCCTTAAAAAACATATCTTAGCAATGGCTGAGCTGAAGCCTGATGCTTTTATAGTTGCAACTCCCGGAGTATTGAAACTCGCTCATGCTTTAGCTCCACAAATTCCTCTACACCTTTCAACTCAGGCAAATGTCATGAATGTTTTGGATGCTCAGGTGTATTATGACATGGGTGCAACTCGAATTATTACAGCTAGAGAAATTTCACTCAAAGATTTAAAAGAGATAAAAAAAGAGCTTCCCGATTTGGAGCTTGAAGTTTTTGTGCACGGTTCTATGTGCTTTGCCTATAGTGGCAGATGTCTTATCTCAACACTCCAAAGCGGACGCGTTCCGAACCGTGGAAGTTGCGCTAATGATTGCAGGTTCCCGTATGAGATTTATGCAGCAAATCCTGACACGGGAACTCTTTTTAGACTCGAAGAGGATGAGGGAGTCGGAACTTACATCATGAATTCAAAAGATTTAAATCTTGCGTCACATCTCAAAGAGATTTTGGATAGCGGGGCGGTGGATTCAATTAAAATTGAGGGGCGAACAAAAACAGCATACTATGCCGCAACGACCGCAAAAGCCTATCGCATGGCGATTGATGATTATTATGCTGATAATGTTGGTATAAACAGATACCAATATGAACTTCAATCTCTTCAAAATCGCGGATATACCGATGCTTATTTGGTCTCTCGCCCCTTTGAAAAGCATGATACGCAGAGCTTAGATTTTACTATGCAGCTAGGAACACATCAAGTAAGCGGAGTGGTAACTGAAGAGGGAACGCACTTTTTATGCAAATATAAAACATTTCCACATGATGAACTTGAAATCGTTGCACCGCTTCATTCAGAAATCGAATTTATCGATAATGAAATCGGCACAATCTATGAGAGAGAGGGAAGAGTTTATTTGAAGCTAAAACAGCTGCTAGCCGAAAACAAGAAGGTGTGGAATGAGGTGCATAGCGGAAATCTAAATCCGATAACATTGCCTACAAAACTTCCGCCTTATACTTTTTTACGGATACTTTCCTCCCCGGATATGGAAAATTATCCAAAAAGTTAAAGAAAAGAAATGTATAATTTAAAAAATAAAATCAGGAAGATTAGATGAAGTTTGTATCAATTGTTATTGGAAGTAAAAGCGATTATGAAGTTATGAAATATTGTTCAGACACGTTCGAAGCTTTTGGTGTGAGTTATGAGTTGATTATTTCATCCGCGCACCGTTCACCTGAGAGAACTAAAGAATACATAGAAACGGCAGAGAAAAAAGGGGCGCAGGTTTTCATTGCCGCTGCCGGTATGGCTGCGCATTTAGCGGGTGTTTTGTCTTCTAAAACAGTAAAACCTATTATCGGTGTGCCTATGAGTGCTTCGGCACTGAGCGGAATCGATGCCCTCCTCTCAACTGTTCAAATGCCGGCTGGAATGCCGGTTGCTACAGTGGCAATAGGAAAAGCCGGAGCAATCAATTCAGCCTATTTAGCCATGCAAATATTGGCACTCGATAATGATGAGTTGTCTATGAAGCTCAAAGAAGACCGTATATCAAAAGCTAAACAGGTTGAGATGGATTCTTTAGAGATTGAGACAATAATCGGCAAATAGTTTTTGATTGCATGAATTAACAATAAGAGGGGATTGGGCATGAAGTGGATGAGTGATGAAGAGTATAGTGAGTTAACGGGTTTAGATATTTCAGAGATAGATGATTTGTGTGACCGTGGAAAGCTCACTATTAGAGTGGAGGATGGCATACGAATGATAGACCCATCCAAGGGCACGCAGTCGGTAGTTCCGGCACAGCTAAGAACTCTCTCAACTCATAACACGGCAGATATGGTAGTTAATCCTCAGTTTGTAGAAAAGACTATCGGCACAATCATCAACCTTCATGAAAAAGTTTTGGATGCCAAAGATGAGACTATTGTTTCCGTTAAGAATGAAAATGCGTTTTTGAGAGAGGCTCTCGGCTCACTTCAAGAACTTTACGATGAAGACAGAAAAACGATAGCAACACTCACGGAACAGCTCAAACTCTCCCAACAAGAAGTTGAGTTTATGAGAAGAAAATATAAGCTTATGTGGAATAAAGCCATAGAAGAACACACTAATTAATGGTTATAGAAGAAGCTTGTGTCGGTTGTATCATCAACCAGAGCGTCAAAGTGGCAAACGCAATACATGCTTCTGTTTCTCTCTCTCATGAACTCACTTCAACAGTTGAGTCCATGAGCAAAGAGTTCTCATTTTTTCAAACCCCTCCCGAAATTGCCTCCTATGTTTATGAAAAAATGGCACAAATTGCAAATAAAACCGACCTTTACGATGAGGTAAAAGAACTTTCAACCGTAAAAGCACTCTCATTTATTCCCCTTTTGAAAGAAAAACTTTCATTCTCTGATAACAAACTTCTCACTGCTACAAAAATCGCAGTTGCTGGAAATGTTATCGACTTGGCGGCAGAAGTGGAGTTTGACCTGAAAGAGGAGCTTGAGAAAATCTTTCATACTGAGTTTGCATGTAATGATTTTGAAAAACTAGCCTTAAAACTTTCACATGCCAAGAGTGTTTTAATCATCGGCGATAATGTAGGTGAACATATTTTTGATTACATGTTTCTTGAAACCTTAAAAGAGCTGTTTCCGCATATCAGCTATTACTACATGGTGCGTGGCAACCCGATTATCAACGATGTAACTATGAAAGAAGCTCTGGCTGCAGGATTTGACAATCTCTGCGAAATTGTGGACAGCGGAGTAAACACTCCTGGATTTTTCTACTCTCGTGCAAATCCACATTCCAAGCAACTCTTTGATAGTGTAGATTTAGTACTATCAAAAGGGATGGG
Organism: Campylobacterales bacterium; assembly: GCA_026390115.1. GTDB lineage: Bacteria > Campylobacterota > Campylobacteria > Campylobacterales > Sulfurimonadaceae > Sulfurimonas. The sequence goes on from JAPLGO010000038.1 coordinate 261,477, forward strand.
AAATTACGAATGTATGACCCCGTCCCACAGAAAAAATATCTGCTTCTTGCTGAAAGTAAAATGCCATGTCGTAGCGAACTCTTTAAGCAAAGAAGTCGGCGACATTATTTGTAAGCTGATTTAAGTTCCAGCCATCATCATCTAAGGTATAATTTCGCAATTATTCAGCGTATAATGAAATAAAATTAAGGTAATAAATATGATAACTTTTAGCGAAATGTTACTAAAACTACAAGAATTTTGGATGAAACAGGGGTGTAATATTGTTCAGCCCTATGACATCGCGGCAGGTGCGGGAACATTTCATCCGGCAACTTTTCTTCGTTCACTCGATTCTACTCCATGGTCGGTTGCCTATGTCGCACCGAGCCGTCGTCCTACAGACGGAAGATATGGAGAAAATCCAAACAGACTCGGAAGCTACTACCAGTTTCAAGCCCTCATCAAACCCTCTCCGGACAACATTCAAGAGCTTTACCTGAAATCATTAGAGTATTTAGGACTGGATGTTTCACAGCATGACATCCGCTTTGTAGAGGATAACTGGGAATCGCCGACGCTCGGCGCATGGGGACTTGGCTGGGAAGTTTGGCTCAACGGAATGGAGGTTACACAGTTTACCTATTTTCAACAAGTAGGCGGAATTGAGTGTAATCCGGTAGCCGTAGAAATCACTTACGGAACAGAGCGACTCGCCATGTATCTGCAAGGTGTGGATACAGTTTTTGACATTGTATGGGGTGAAAACGCACATGGCAAAACGCTTTACCGCGATGTTCACAAAGAGGCTGAAATTGAGTTCTCAAAATACAACTTTGAGATTGCCGACACAGCGATGCTCTTTGCAGAATTCAACGCAAAAAGCAATGAATGTTTACGCACAATCGAAGCAGGTTTACCACTTCCGGCTTACGATTTATGCATGGCTGCCGCAAACACTTTCAATGTCCTCGATGCAAGAAAAGCAATCAGCCAAACAGAGAGACAAAACTACATCTTAAAAATCAGAGAACTCTCAAAAGGGTGTGCGGAACTTTATAAATCGCAAGAAGAAGAGAGAAATAAAAGAGTGAAAGTATAAAATATATTCCCTCACTTAATCAATAAGAGAGTGTTTTTTTGTCAAAATCACATCTTCACAACGCGCAAAATAAACTCCTAGCTTGGTACGAAATACATGGCCGTAAGGATTTACCTTGGCGTAATACGGAAAATATCTATCATGTTTATGTGAGTGAGGTTATGCTTCAGCAGACGCAGGTGAAGCGGGTTTTGGAGGAGTATTATTTTCAGTTTTTAGAGAAGTTCCCCTCTTTTTTTGCACTCGCTCATTCACCGCTTGAAGAAGTCTTTGGCATGTGGAGCGGGCTTGGGTATTATCGTCGAGCGAAGAATCTGCATGAGAGTGCGAAGCTTTGTTCGGATGGACTTCCGCAGAATTTGAACTCTTTGCAAAAACTTCCGGGGATTGGACGCTACACTGCAAGCGCAATATGCAGTTTCGGATATCAGCAGAGTGTGAGCGTTGTGGATACAAATATTGCTCGTGTTTTGGCTCGCTATTTTGGAGTAGAGAATGCAAAAGAGGCATATTTGTGGGAACTTGCTGATTCATTTTTGAATATTTCAAATCCAACTTTTCACAATCTTGCTCTTATGGATTTGGGTGCGATGGTGTGTCTGCCTAAAAATCCCGTATGTAAAGAGTGTCCTTTAGTCGGTGGTTGCAAAGGTGCAAGTGAGCCGGACAAATACTACAAAGTGCTGAGTAAAAAGTATGAAAACAAAAAACTTCATTTTGGTATTTGTGTGCGAGATGGCAAAATCGCTATGAAGCGCTCAAATGAGGGAATGTACAAAGATATGCTTGAACTTCCAAACATTGAAACTTCGTTTTATGAGAAAAATTTGTTGGGTACATTTGCACATTCCGTGACGAAATATCGCCTTGAGGTGCATGTTTATAGTTTGGATTCCACTCCGGAGGATGTTATTTGGGTAGCACATGAAACGCTCCATGAAGCCGGAATTTCCTCAATGACAAAAAAAGCTTTAAAACTCTATAATGGCGTCAAAATTTCTGCTGAGGGCGTACAAAATTGAGCGAAACTCTGATAGGTCGAATCGACAAAATTTTGTTTGAAGAGGATGGTTTTTTTATTGCCGTACTCAAGGGCGGTGAGAAGATTAGCGGAACCTATTTTGAGAGTGATGTTTCGCATCTCAAAGGCTCTGCCATAACTATAAAAGGTGTTTGGCAGGAGCATAAAAAACATGGTAAGACCTTTAAATTTGACTCCATAAAAGTAAACCAGAATCAACTCTTTTTCTTCCTCAACAAAATCATAAAAGGGTTTACAAAAAGCCTCAGTGCCGAGCTCATCGAGCACTTCGGAAGTGAAAAACTGATTGAGATTTTAGACAACGACATTGAGAGGCTTTTGGAGTTTAATGGTATCAAAGAGAAGCGGCTTAAAAAGATTCAAGCTTCGTGGAAACAGTTTCGTTCCATGCGGGAGTTTGGAGAGTTTTTAAGTCCTTATGATGTTTCTCCGGCGCTTTTAACCACCATCGCAACCGCTATGAAAGATGTCGATGACGCATGCCTGAAGATAAAAAACAATCCCTATATTTTAACTTCCATAAACTCTATAGGCTTTAAAAGAGCGGATGAGTTGGCACTTAAAATGGGGATTGAGAGAGAAAATGAGGGTCGCATAAGTTCTGCTATGGATTTTGTACTTTTGAACTATTGTGAACAGCAGGGCAACAGTTGTGTGGCAAAAGAGGTTTTGTTTTCCGGGCTGAATGAGCTTTTAGGTTTTAGCGGCAAAAATCATCTCTATGAAGTTGCACTCATCGAGAGGGTCGCCGAGCAGAGCATTGTTATTATGAAAAATGAGAGAGTTTCTCCTGCGAGACTTTATGATGCAGAGAAATTTTTGTATGACAGTTTTAAATCGCGAGCAAAGCTTGACAGCGGCGGTTTCGTGAAGGATTTGGATTCCTTTCTGGCAAGTGGAAATCTGAAACTGGGTGAACAGCAAAAAGAGGCTGTGGCAATTATAAACAGTGGTGCATCTCTGCTCTTTTTGGTCGGTTATGCAGGAACCGGAAAAAGTACGACATCCAAAACCATACTTGATTTGCTCAACACCCGCTACGAAAAAGAGGAGATTATGACCTGTGCTCTGAGCGGCATCGCATCGCAACGTATCGCCGATACAACGGGGTATGAGAGTGCAACGATACAGTCTCTTTTGGTAAAACATGAATCTCGCGACACATTTCCATACGCGGTTCTACTGATTGATGAAGCTTCTATGATAAACTCATCTCTTTTTGCACGGCTTTTGGCAAAGGTAAATAAAAACGCCATTCTTATTATAGTCGGAGACGATGCCCAGCTCCCGCCAATAGGCGCCGGAAATGTTTTGAGTGATGCTTTGACGCTTCAAATCGCCCCGATAGTCAAGCTCACAAAGATTTACAGACAGAGTGAAGAGCAGGCGATAACGCTCATCGCAAACGAAATACGCCTTGGAAATGTTCCGGAGTATAAAAAAAAGTATGAAGATTTTGAGTTTATAGATGTCTCGATACAAAATTACTACGGGCTCAAAAATCAGCTTTCATCCAATGAGTTGCAGGAGCTAAGAGAAGAGAATTCAAACGCAATAGTCGCAGAGATAATGCATAAAGTTTTAGAAAACATTGAAAAAGCGAGATACAGACTTAAAAACAAAGAGATAAAAGAGTATCTCAACTATTTTCAGGTGATAACGCCCATGAAAGGGGGAATATTAGGCTCAAACAATCTCAACATAGTCTTGCAGGAGTATTTTAATCCAAACCCTAAAAAGTTTGTAAAAAAGGGTGGTTCAGAGTTTCGGCTCATGGATAAAGTGGTTCATACCAAAAATGAGAACATGACTTCATGGAGCGGCGAGGGCTTTAAAATGGGCGAAGATTCGGCTCAAAGACGCATCTTTAACGGCATGAGCGGATTGCTTTTTAAGATAGAGGAGGAGGATGAACAGGTTTTTGTCTTCTATCCTAGCGAGGACATTGTGGTCGTCTATGAGTATGAAGAGATAAAGTCGTTTTTGATGCTCTCCTACGCTTTGACAATCCACAAAGTCCAAGGCATGGAGTACGACATCGTCGTGATTCCTATGAGTTTCACCCACTTTATCATGCACAACACAAAGCTCATCTACACCGCAATTACGAGGGCAAAACATAAGTGTATTCTCATAGGCGAGGGTGGTGCATTTGAGAGTGCATGCAGAAAGTTTGAAGTCACACGGCGCGATACCGTGCTTCTTGAGCTGTAGGTTTAGTAACTCTCACCGACCTCTTTATTCTCTATCATCGATTCATTGAAGGCAACAACTTTGTTCCTTCCGCTCTCTTTTGCCGCATAGAGGGATATGTCGGCAAATTTTATGCATTTCCAGATACTATCGCTATCACGAGGAAAATGGGAACAACCGACACTGAGTGTTTTGCTGAATGTTTCACCGTTTGCAGAGATTTTTTGCTTGCCGAATTCAACACGGATAGCCTCTGCGATTTGTATAATCTTTTCTTGTTCGCAGTTATAAAGAAGAACCAAAAACTCCTCCCCGCCATAACGAATTGCTATATCGGCTTTTCGTATCTGTTTTTTTATAACGCCGGAGATTATACGAATAGCCTCATCCCCTACATCATGTCCATAGGTGTCGTTTATCATCTTAAAGTAGTCAATATCCACCATTAAAACACCGTAGTTTGTGTTTGCACGAAGTGCCTGAGGGATTGAAACATCAGCAAACTCATCTAAGAATTTACGGTTGTACATGCCGGTAAGTTGGTCAACCCTCGCCATCTGATTGAGCGTCTGCATCAGTTTTTTGCTTACAATTGCAGGTCGTGCCGTGGTGATATAATCTTCCACATCACTCATAATAGAGCGTACATATTTTGTTTGTACTTCGTTCGTTGTTATTATTGTTAAAATTAGTGTTAAATCATTAGAAATAGTATATGGTGTGCAAATATGCTCACTATCTTCAAGCGAATACAAAGCACATGATTTAGTAAATATGCTTGAATCAACACTCGTTTGAATACGCTCTGCTCTACATTCTCCGCTCAAAATAGAGCAATGCGTCCCTTTCTCGCTATGTACAATTTTTTTAATTTTGTTCATGGTATCTATTTCAGTCATGGTAAAATCATCCAAAAGAAAGTGATGTTTTAAAACATAAGCAATTCTGTTGTAGATATCTTCTAACTCTTTATCGTTTTCTATAGTTTGCTTAAACTTGTAAATATCGGAGAGCCTCTCTATGGTGCTGTTTATATTTTTAAGAGGGTCTGTCTCTTTAACATAATTTTTATTTTTTATAAACACATACACTTTTTTATCAAGCTCTTCAAAAGTGTGTTGCAATTTTTCTAGCATGGTATTTAAAAGTTTAGCTACGGACTCATTATCTGTATTGTTTACACATTTAACTCTTCCTGAATAATCCCCACGGTACGCACTTTGCATGACATCTTTAATAGAGTAAAATATACTTACATAAGGTCTCACAAATCTATTCATAATTATAAATACAAAGATTGCTGTCAATATTGTCAGTCCCATGTTGTAGAGAACACTTTTTATACTGCTCATGCGGATATCAGTAATATCCATAACCATACTCACAACTCCTAAAACTTCACCCTCTTTTGCTTCATGGCACTGCATACAGTTCGGTGTGCCAAATTCTGATGCAGAAAATGGAATAGTGACACGCATTAAACTTTTACTCGGTGTCTCTGTTGTTATGGACTTTGTAATACCGGATTGCAACACCTCTGCATCAATCTTATCCCTCGGTATTTCATTGTTGTGCCCTTCTCCGTACTGCTTGATAACGGTCGGAGATCTTGCAACCCAAAGCTCACTAATCTTTTCAACTTTTCCAATCTTATCGAGAAAGTAGTCTCTGTGATCCATTGTACCGTTAACCATGTGTGAGGTTAATCCGATTTTGACTATTTCTGCAGTTAGGCTTGCTTTGCCTTCGGCCGTGCTTAGACCATAATTTCTAAAGTTTATCGTTGTGCTAACTACCATCGAGATAAAAAATAGAGCAAAAATTATTGATAAAGCTGTGATTATTTTTTGTTTTGATTCCACTTATCTAGACCTTTTGAAATTTTTTATATTCTAGCACAAAAGTTATAAAGAGGCAGAATTTAAGCAGACAATTTACTTCTAAAAAGTCTATAAAGAAGCTGTTTTTTCAGGGATATGGATAATTTTTATCTCTTTCTTTTGATATATTTGTGATAAATTTATACGAAATATGATAGCATGTTACAAACATTAAATAGGAGATAAAATGAAAAGAACAATAGTGGTAAGTGTTACAGCTTTTATGCTTGCATTTATGATGAGTGGCTGTACTGCAATGAAGTTGGGTGTAAAATTTATGGGATTTTCACCGGAAACACAGGAAGCGTATGCAGGAATGATGGATGTCGTTTCAGCAACAGGTGATCCGGCTCAGGCTATGATGAAAGAATGGCAGATCGTTGATAAAGATATAACAGAAGAGGCTATTTTTGAAGACATGAAATCACTTGCCGGTGACTACAACATGAGATTTGTTGGTGAGAAAAACATGTTTAGACTTACAGCGGAAGAAAACCCTACACCTGATAAAGTTGTACATGCAAGAATTGCTGAGTTTTGTTCTTTAAGTATTGCTAAAAAGATGTTAAATCACTCTCGTTTTTACGGCGGATTCATGCCATGCCGCGTACTCTATGTTGAGTATGGTGATGGTAGAAGATACTTAATTTCAATGGACATGACTTTAGCTTTATACGGCGGAACAGATAAAAAGCCGATTAATGCAGAACTTATGGAAGATATGAAAAATGTTAAAAAAGCAATGGAAGAGATTCCTGCAATTGCAGCTGGTTATGATATAGAAAAAGCAGCAAAGAAAGATTAATAAATTATTCTCTATTCCCATCATCTCTGATGGGAATAATTATACTTCCACTTCACAACCCCACTTACTTAAGAAAACAAATCAGCCAATAAAAAAAGTTCAAAAAATAGAGTAAAATTGCAACATAAAATTAGGGCATGTGGAGAATTATTATGGTTAAAGTGTCTGCTATTCAGATGAGTATGGGTGAAGATAAGGGCGCGAATATCTCAAAGGCTGAGCGACTTGTGCGAGAGGCGGCAAAGAGCGGTGCGAATATTGTGCTTTTACCGGAGCTTTTTGAAGGGTTGTATTTTTGCAAAGATATGGACAGCAAATATTTTTCATGGGCAAATGAGAGAGAAAACAATGCTCTTATAAACCGGTTCGCATTTCTGGCTAAAGAGCTTGAGATTGTGCTTTTGGTGAGCTACTTTGAAAAAGCCGAGAGTGAGTATTTTAACTCTCTTGTAGTTGTGGACAGAGATGGAATCATTATGGATAATTACCGCAAAACGCACATACCATGCGGAGCGGGATACGAAGAGAAGTTCTACTTTAAACCCGGGGATACAGGTTTTAAAGTTTGGGATACGGCATATGGAAGGATTGGAGTAGGCATCTGTTGGGATCAGTGGTTTTGTGAAACTGCAAGAGCTTTGACGCTTATGGGTGCGGAGATTATTTTTTATCCGACTGCAATCGGAAGTGAACCTGAGATAGGGCTGGATTCTAAAGAGCATTGGCAACGCGTTCAGATGGGGCATGCAGCTACAAACACAGTTCCGATTGTGGTTGCAAACAGATACGGTGAAGAAATCGGCGAGACATGCAGCCTCAATTTTTACGGTTCCTCTTTTATCACGGACTATACGGGTGCCAAAATCTCCGAAGCAAGCAGAGACAAAGAGGAGATAATTTATGCAGAGTTTGACCTCGAAGAGAATGCAAAACAAAGAGAATATTGGGGACTTTTACGAGATAGAAGAGAAGAGTGTTATGGAACTATCTGTAAGAAAATTTAAGTTTAAAAGAGTTCCGCACGCCTAAATATCGGAATATAAACCAAACTCACTATAGTTTCTTTTTTATAAAACGGAGTGAACAATTTTTACATGCGATGGAGGAGTTAAATTTGAGTTAACTAGCAGTGCTGTGCTCCAGACTCCGGCATCGGTCGCTGTCGGGGCTATCACACTTATTTGAGAGTAATGCTTTTGTTTTCTCGAGATAATATGAGACTTTCTCTCTTGTTCTATCTGGTAAAAACGCTTTGAATGTCCTGAGGTGCAGAGTGCATTCTCATTTAGTGTAATTTTACAAAGATTTTGCTCCAAAGAGTCAGGATTTTGTACTCCTACGCACCATGAAGAGGAGTTAAATGTTCCGTATGCAGCCAAATCACCGCCAAAATTGACCAAAGCAGATGAAGCACCGGCATTTTTTAGAATGAGGATAGATTCATCAACGGCATACTCTTTTACTAAACCGCCTAAATCTATTTTTGTAAAATTGTTTAAAAAGGTAACTTCATTTTTATCGATTTTTATATGAGAAGAGGAAGCAAACGGAAGCAGTTTCTTCATTTTTTTATTATACTCTTGGAGTGTCGAGGTAAAAGATGCCTCTTTGAGCGTACCTGCAACTGCTATGTCAAAGGCGCCATTTGTTTTGTTAGTATAAAAAAGTGATAGTTGAATTAAACCTGCCAACTCATCGCTCACTATTTGTTTATTTTGTGTTCTATTATTTAATAAAGTGAGTTGGGAAGATGTTTTGAAAAAGCCATACTCGTTTTCCAACCTTTTTGCGTTTTGATAGATGGCGTGAGCTACTGAATCAGAGAGAATTTTATCTGCAATCTCTATTTGTAGTTCACACGGTGAGGTAAAAGCTTCAAAATTATAAAGAAACACCCGTTTTTTGCTTTTAGCTGCTGTAAACAGAAAGTATATTTTTCATTAAAATTGATTGCAGATTATTTGTATTTACTGCTTTATGCATAGGTGGCATCTGATTGGAGTCTGCACTTTGATTTTGTGCCAGTTTCATAGCCATCTCGCTAAACTGAACTTTATCCATAGAACTACTTTTTGATTCCGGTGCCATTCCGCTCGCACTACTTTGACTTTGAACTTTTGAATTACTCTGCATCTGAGCTAAATTGCTGGACTGAGTCATACTGTTGATATTCATAATAACCTCCCTAAGATTTTTTTAGAATGTAAAAAAATGAGAGACATTGATAATAGGAAACTCTATCTTCTCTTTTTACATTCTAGAACTATATAGCTTAAGAATGAAGATTTCGTGAAGATTATGTAAATACAACTGATAATTTCTACATGCCAAGGCATGCGGAAATAGTAATAAGAGAGATTAAAATTTAAAGTCTAAATTTGTGTAAACATATCTTCCCGGTTCGTTGAGAAGCATAGTATTTGCTCCTGCACTTAAAAGTGTCAGGTCAACATAAGTGTTTGATCGTGAATAAGCTTCATCTAACAGGTTATTTACGCCAAGAGTAAAGTCAAAGCTTTTGCTCACTGCATGCTTTACCTTCATATTTATGATTCCCCATGCATGCAACTCCTGCTCACCACTGTTTAGATCGTAGCTGCTCCATTTGTCTGAGAGCTGCGTCTCAATTGTAGCGATTGAGTTATTAGCATACTCATAATTTGCAGCTAACCTTCCTCTGAGCGGTGCCATGTCTGCTAAGTCTTTATCAGTTTGCCCTGGTAAAGATTTGTCTTTCTGTCCTCTTTTGTATGAGACGCTACCATCAAAAGTAAGAGCATCTGTAGCGTAAATTGAGGAGCTGAGTTCAGCTCCGTAAATTGTTGCATCAATATTCGTAAAGTTGTTTGTTGCAAGATTTTTGTTGTAGTAAATATAGTCTTTTAATGATGAGTAAAAAGTTTTTACTTTAAATTTCATCAAACTGTTTTTTGACTCATATCCTAAATCTACCTCTTTATTTGTTGTTTGGTCTAGATTTGGAGTTCCAACTTCTTTGTTTGCAGAACTCATAAAATAGAGTTCTCTTGCATCCGGAACACGAGAAGCTTGACCTGCTCCTAAAAAGATTTTATTCTGTTTGTCTAAATTGTACGCCGTTAATATATTTGCGTTCACTCCTTTGTAGTCGTTATCTTGTTGGGTTGCTTTGTCACTTTGTATGTTTGTAGAGTCATATCTGCCCCCGAGAGTTAAATCTATATTACCAAAAGATTTGTCAAGTTTTGCAAAGAGTGCCGCATTTTTTGTTAGAGCATTATCTATACTTACGGGGCTAGCGGCTAATAGAGTGCCATTTTTATAATAGCTTCCATCCCATGTTCTTTTGCTTCCATCCACTCCAATTAAAAGTTTATTATCATCTATATCGAAACTGTTTTTAAGTTTAAGACCCTGCATTGTTGTTTTAAGCTGGCTTGTCATCTCCATGGCAGGATTTGCTGCTGCCATTCTGTATGCAGTACTCATAGGATGGTCAACATCTGAATAATAATATTGCAAATTTATATCTTTATAAATCTTGCTGATATCTTTTATATCGTACGCAATGCTATAAAGATTTGAGTAGTCATACATAGCATCCATTGCAGAGTTTGGATACAAAACATTGTCACTTCTATTGTTTGTTACACCTAGTTGAAGTTCTTGGTTATCTGTAACAGTTACAAATGCTTTCGCCATTAAACTTTTCTTTTTGTAGGCTAACATGTCTTCATATTTTGTTTGGTATTTACTGCCTTGAACTTTTGCATAATTAGGGTCAGTCATTGGTACTGAAGCAGCATAATTTTTTACTTGTTCACTCAAAGTATTGCCGTTTCCATCCACATATTGACCGCCTGTTTCGCTTGAACCGCTTACTAAAACTCTTACAATATCATTTCCGCCACTTGCAGTTGCACCCACTTTTGAGTAGTTCCAGCTTCCGTACCCAAAGTTTACTTCGCCATGGGCATCTTTTGTTGGTTTTTTAGTTGTGATTTTCACACCGCCGCTCATTGTTCCAAAAGTCTCAACATCGTAAGGACCTTCAATAACTTCTACTTGATCGATTTGACTCGCCAAGATATGAGAAACCGGAGGGTCCATTCTGTTTGGACATGCACCGCAGATTTTAGTTCCATCCACTTCTATAGAGATATTGTCTCTTTTTTGACCACGGATAAAGATGTCGTTTGCGATACCGCTGCGACGGCTCATGTCGATACTAGGGACGCTTTCACTTAATGCTTGAGCCAAATCTGCTGAAGTTTTTGCATTTTGGCTTACTTGTGTAACAACCGTTGACTCTACGCTTATTGGTGCCAGATTAACTTCTGCTGCATATATAGATGCCGCAGCTATTAAAGAGAGAGGAATTATTTTTTTCATTATTGCCCTTTTTATAATTATTGAAGTTCATAATATAGAAAAAGTGTTACAAAAGTGTTAGGAAGATTGAAAAAGTCTGCTAAAATTCTGAGATGAGTAAAATAGAAAAAATAAAAAGATTGGTTTTGGTAGTTTTGGGTTTTGGCTTGTCCGCTTATTTGATGTACAGCGGAGTGGCTATTTTGAGTCAGGAAGATAAAAATTCTTCAAAGGCAGAGAGCACTAAATAATCAAATTTTAAAAGAGTATAATTCGCAAATTTTTGATTGAGAGGCGCTGATATTGCGAAATACCCTTTACGATGCTAGAGAAAAGTGTTACAACTGCTATAGACCAAAAAGTTCATGCATGTGTGAATTTATAAACAGTATAGAGACGAAGAGCAAATTCATAATACTGATGCACCCAAAAGAGTTTAAAAAAGTAAAAAACAATACAGGTTTTTTTACGCACCAAAGCCTAAGCAACTCCGAACTTTTTATAGGGATAGATTTTACAAACAACAGCCGTATCAATGAGATTATAGAGACACATGAAAGTTTTATACTCTTCCCATCCAAAGATGCCGTAAATCTGACTAAAGAAAACCCCGCAAGAGCACTTTTGCATCCAAAAAACATGGCAATATTTCTAATGGACTCGACATGGGCTTGCACAAATAAGATGTTTCAAGAGAGCAAGAATTTGCAAAAGCTTCAACACATGAGCTTTGAGAGTTTGCGCACTTCGGAGTACAAAATAAAAGAGCAGCCCCAGAGCAATTATCTCTCCACCATTGAATCGACTCTGGAAGTTTTAGAACTACTCAATTTTTGGCATGTAGAAAATATAGAGCAAAAAAGTTTAGATCTGTTTCTGAACCCTTTTCATAAAATGGTAGAGTATCAGCTGGGGTGCATAAAAGATTCCGCCGATAAAAGTATTCGGTTTAGACAACATAAAGTTCTTGACATACAATCTCAAACGCACTACAATTGTATCTACAAATAAAAGGATGAGATGATGAAACAAGCTATCAATATAAGACTAGAAAAAGATATGATTGAAACTTTGGATGAGTACGCAAAAGAGCTGGATAAATCAAGAACTAGCTTAATTGAAAAGGCTATTGACCTCTATTTTGACAAACTTGATGAAATCATCGCCGACAAAAGAATAGATAATATTAAAAGCGGAAAAACAAAAGTGATACCTATGGAAGAGGTTTTCAGACAAGCCGGAATAGATGTATAGTGTTGCCTTTGAAGAGGAAGCGCAAAAAGAGTTTTTAAAACTTGCAGACAATGTTCGCAAACTTGTCTCTGTAAAAATAGTGGACTTAAAAAACGGAAAATTTTCAAACGATAAATCTCTCAAAGGCAAACATCACGGCAAATACAGAAAAAGAGCCGGAGACTATCGAATTATATATCTCAGAGAAAACAATATTTTGCTCATAACAATCATCAGATTGGCACATCGAAAAGAGGTGTATGAGAAGTAGAAAAAGTTTAAAAAAACCACACTTGCATCTCCAACAAAACCACAATTTCATCCACACATAAAAAATAACAGATTAAGGCAAAACATATATATATATATATATATAATCCTCAACTTCACAAAAAAGGATTTATAAATGGTAAAAATAACTTATTCTGATGGGCAGGTTGTAGAACTTCAAGATGCTTATGATAAGGCAGAGTTGCGTTTAGTGAGAGCATGTTATTGCGATAGTTTGGAGGAAGTAAAATATATTATTGCTTCACATGCAAAGATAGATGTGAATGCAGTAGTGATTCACTCAAAAAGAGGTAATGGAACATCTTTGATCGTGGCAGGAACTAAAGAGATTGGTAAAGTACTTCTTGAAAATGGTGCCGATGTGAATAGAGTATATGACACGGGAAGTGCAATAATAACGGCACTTGATTCTGCATACAAAGAGCTTACAAAAAAGAGAGCTTTAACAGACGAGACTGTAAAAGAGCAAATAGAAGAGTACATACTGTTTCTTAAAGAAAATGGTGGAAAAAAATATGATGATTTAAAAGAGGAGATGAAGTGATGAAAAAACTAACCCTCTCCCTCCTCTGTGCAGGATTAATTGCAACCGTTGCCATTGCAGAAGATATGTGCAGTGCAAGTTTTCAGGCAGGCAATTACATCCAGTCCGAACAATGTTACATCAAACAACTCAAAATAGAGCGTTCGTGGAGGAATTTATTTCGTCTCGGAGCTTCATTAGAGAACCAGCAACGCTATAAAGACGCACTTATCTATCTCAATGAAGCCGAAAAGAAATCTTCTTCTTTGGACGAATATGCCCTCGTATACAGCTACCTTAGTTCGGTTCACAGCAACCTTCTACATGAAGATAAGAACTATTTTTACAGTATGAAAGTTCTTGATATCAGATTGAAACAGGGAAATAACAATGAAATAGGAAGTGCTTATAACAATTTAGGATTATATTTTAAGAAGCAAACCCAACCGGAAAAAGCGCTTGAAAATTATGAAAAAGCATTGAACTACTCAGAAGAGTCCATGAAAGGAGTCACTTATGGTAACATCGCAAGACTTGATGAGGATATGGGGAATACCAAAAAAGCAGAAGAGATGTATCACAAAGCTATTGCTAACTATGAGAAGTTTGGAAAATATGGAGAGTTGGGAAACACTAAGTGTAATTTAGGGATTTTTTACTATGAACAATCACGCTACGATGAAGCAAAAGTGCTATTTAATGAAGTTCTTGTTATTGCTCAAAGGGTAGGATTGAAACAAACAGAAGCTACGGCGTTAGAAGGGCTTTCTTTGATAGAAGAGATAAAAAAGGCTAAAAAATGAAAACAAATGAATTTGAGAGAGCTGCGAAGATAGCTTGGAATAATTTTAATGCGGGATAAATCTAAGATATAGTTGGAGATAAATGTGAAATGAAAAAGTTATTAATAATTTTAGCTTTGATTTATATAAATTTGCTTGCTTATCCATTAGATGAAAATTTACCATACTACAATGGCAGCAGATTTTATATAGGAACAGATTACGGTGTAACCAACAGTATGGACGATGGTTATTTCGGTGGAAAAGAAAGTGTTGGAAATGTTGTTGGTGGAAAGAGTAGTACAAGATCAGATATTGAAATTGGTATGATTGAGTCATCCATTTATAGACCAATGAATGCATTTCTTTACAGATGGCAGTATGACAGCAATAAAAATTTTGAAAGTGGATATGGTATTGGTGCAAAATTTGGATTCCGTCTTGATGATCGTAAAAATTTGGGTTATGTTTATTTTGGTGCAAAAGACGGTATCGGCTCACAGTCAACAAAAGGAAATGTTTTTATGACTAAAAACGGATTAACAAATGTTTCTTATGCAACACTCAGCAATGGTGTCGGACCAAAACCTGCTGTTTTTATAAAAGATACAGATGTCATAGAGATTGATTTATTGCTTGGTTATACATACGATGTTTGTAAAACTTTTAAAATTTCAGCAAATGTTGATTATATCTCTTCAAATTATGATTTTGCATATCATCTACAAAGCGGAAATGTATTTTTAGGTGGTCTAACACAAGATACATTGTATTTTAATGTTGGCGTAAAATATGTTTTTTAACTAAAGAATTTTTCTATTTTTTCGTTCCATCCTCTCCCGAGGTGGAATGTATACTCAAACTAAATAATCTCAACACCCTTCGCAAAGTTCATAGTCACACAGTGGAGAGAGCCATGTTGGCGGACTAGGACGGAGCAGTTTACGGCTACAATCTCTCTGCCAATAAAAGTTTTTCTGAAAATCTCTAACGCCTCTTCATCCTGAGAAACTCCATAAGTAGGGACGATTACCGCACCGTTTATAATTAAAAAGTTGGCGTAAGTAGCCGGAAGCCGCTCATCATCATAAATCATCTCGTCTGTCATAGGAAGTGCAACGAGTTTAAAACCATGTGATTTTTCTAGCTCCTGAAGCTCCTCTTCCATAAGTTTGAGCTCTTTGTAGTGCTCATCGCTCTCATCTTCGCACTTCACATACATGATGGTTTTTTCATCGCAAAATCTTGCAAGTGTGTCGATGTGTGAGTCGGTATCGTCTCCTGCCAAATAGCCATGATTGAGGTAAAGAACCTCAGTTGCTCCGAGGTAAGCAGAGATTTTTTGCGTGATTTCTATTGAGTCAAGCATGTGATTTCTGTTTTTGTTTAAAACGCACTCCGAGGTTGTCAAAACCACTCCTGCACCGTTGCTCTCAACGCCGCCACCTTCTAAAATAAAGTCGTAACTCTCCATCTTTGTCGAGTAGCGGTTTGCGATTGCTCGGCTCATCTCGTTGTCTAAACGGGCATCAAACTTTCCGCCCCACCCTGTGAAAATAAAATCAAGAAGTTTCACTTCGCCGTTCTCTTCCACGCATAAAACAGAGCTGTCTCTTGCCCATGTATCGTTTGTTTGGTACTCTACAAAGTAAAGATTCCTGCTATCTTTAAAACGGCTTTTTACACTTTTAACATCATCGCAGACAACTAAACACTTCTGGTATCTGATAATCGCATTGATAATATTTACAAATGTCTCCTCTGCCTCATCCAAATACTCCGCCCAATCGCTCTTGGCATGGGGAAAGATAATTTGTGTAAAACTTTGTTCTTCAAACTCTGCTATAAATCTTCTCATTTGGTATAATTCCTTTATGGCTAAAATAACTTTAAATAAAAATAATTTTTTTAATAATCTCGACATTATCGCTAAAGCTACCCAAAGCGTAGATAAAATTGCGGTGGTTTTAAAAGATAATGCGTATGGGCATGGTTTGGTTGCAATGGCGACTATGGCAAAAGAGTATGGCGTGAAAAAAGCGGTTGTTCAGACGGAAGATGAAGCGAAACAAATCGAAGATTTTTTTGATTATATTTTGGCATTAAACGCAATTCCTCATGTGCCCGAGCGAAGCGGCAAACACCCTTTGGGTGTTAAGAGTGATAAAGTCCGCTACACAATCAACGATTTACATTCGATAGTCAAATTTCCGCAAGGTACAAAAGTTGAACTGAAAGTCGATACTGGCATGCACCGAAATGGAGTAGCAATGAACCAACTTGAAGAGGCATTTGCAAAGATAAAAGAGCAGGGGCTTGTTTTGGAAGCTCTTTTTACCCATCACAGAAGTGCAGATGAGCTGAGCAGTGAATGGTTTTGGCAAAAGGACAATTTTAAAAAAGTCAAAGAGGAAGCAGTAGGTTTGGCAGGAAAATATGATTTTGGTGCACTCAGATTTCACTCTTCCAACTCAGCAGCGCTTTTTAGAAACAGCAGTTTTGATGAGGACATGGCAAGGGTTGGAATTGCGGCTTATGGATGCATGCAACTTCCGGATGCTATAAAAATAGAAGGTTTAAAACCTGTTTTGTCACTTTATGCAAATAAAATTTCATCAAGAGAGCTTAATAGTAGTGAGAGGGTCGGCTATGGCGGAACTTTTGAAACAGACAAAAATTGTGTTGTGAGCAACTACGACTTTGGTTACGGAGACGGATTTTTAAGAGTATGCTCAAACAACTACACAACCCCACATGCCAAGAAATTAGTCGGCAGAATCTCTATGGATAACAGCTCTTTTATTTGTGAAGATGATGAGATTCTGATTTTTGATGATGCTTCAAAAATTGCCCTCAGTGCTAAAACAATGAGTTATGAAGTTTTGACTTCACTAAAATCCTCAATCAGAAGAGAGATAATTTAAATTATCTCTTTTTGGGGCTTGCCGATTGTAGTACCCTTGAGCGTAATTAACACCCATTTTTTCCAGCAACTCCAGTGAATCTTTATCTTCAACAAACTCTGCGATTGTTTCAAGCCCAAGATTTGCAGCGAAATTTATGATGGTCTGGGTTATTTTTTTTGAATTTTCATCCGTCATTACATGTTTTACCAAGGAAGAGTCTATCTTTAAATAATCAATATTGAGTTCAAGAATATGTGCAAAATTGGAATAACCGCTTCCAAAATCATCAATAGCGATTTTACAGCCAAACTTTTTGACACTTATTATAAACTCTTTGAGCTCTTCATAATTCTCAATTTTATCGCTCTCCAGTATTTCAAAAACTACCCTATGGGGTGCGTTAAATGAGCTTAGTTTCTTTATAATAAATTCAAAAGTTTTTTTATTGAGTACATCATTTATAGAAATATTTATTGAAAATTCATACTCCTTATCTTTAAAAAATTCAAATGATTTGATTATCATCGCTTTTGTAATATTTGGATACTGTTTAGACTTTATTGCAATATCTAAAAAATTCAGAGGAGGAACAACCTCTCCATCCTCTTTAATTATTCGGGCTAGACACTCATATTTTTCTATTATTTTTGTCTGTACATTATAGATTGGCTGAAAATAGGGAGTTATTAAATTTTTGTTTATCGCATCTTTTAAAAATGATGAACCTTCAATATTTTGAATAATTTTTGATGTTATGTCTAGAGTGTCATTATAAACTACAATATCTTTTTTATTATTTTTAGCATTTTGCAGAGCCATGTTTGCTTTGGACATTAAAGCTTTTTCACTTGAAGCCAACCCACAGCTCATGGTTATAAATATTTGATTATCTTCTATCTCAATCTGCTTTTTATTGACAGTTTTAAGCATCTCTTTTATATTAAGCAAAAACGACTCTTTTGAAATTTTTTTTGTACTTAGAAGTGCGTATTCATCGCTAGGCAGTTTATAAAAAACATTTTCACCGTTTTGACAAGTATCTTGCATGGTTTTTGCAATCTCTTTTAAGATTTTATCTCCGATTTCATATCCGTAAAAATCATTAAGTTCTTTAAAACTATCAATATTAAAAAGTGCCAAATGCAAAAATTTAGAGTTTTTATATTGTTTTATATCTTCTATAAGTTTTACTCTATTTGGCAAGTGCGTCAAAGAGTCGTAGATAAAAGAGTTTTTCAACTCTGCCGTTTTTTTCTCTACTGTTGTTTCTAAAAAGTTATTAATATTTTTAACTTTTTTAATAATATAAAAGATAGTAAAAAATAGAAAAATAAAGAGTATTAAATCATATATTACAGAGTTCATGAAGTTTCTATAAAAATAACCATTTAGCTCTTTTACAGGTATTTTTATGCTTATAATGCCTCTGATTTCACCAAGTCTGTAGTCATATGCATTTTCATAATTATCCCTGACAAGTTTGGGAGCATCATCTTTTGCTCCATGGCATAATAAACACTTCTGTTCAATTTTTAAAGCATGGGCAAATTGAAAAAATTTACTATTGCTATCGCTGAAATAATTTTCTTTATCTTGATTTTGTCGTAAAAATTCTATTGCTTTAAGCTCGTCGCTATCGGCTGAATTTTTTATATTTCTTGCTCTGTCCGAAACAGTTTTAATGGTAATGTTAAGAGGATTCTGCAGTGAAAAAGTTTCTGATATTATACTTGAGCTAAATGCGGGAAGGGCAGGAAGTGTCTCTTTGTTGAGGGGTATTGTTTTGTTTATAAAAAAATTTTGGTAATACTCTCTGTGTGTAATGGCGTAACTGTTTAAAACTTCCGCCTCTTTTTTTGCAAACTCATACCTTCGCTCTTTTGTGTTATTGTAGGCGTAAGAAACCCTCAAAAGTATCACTATTATAAAAATTATCGGAATGATGTAGAGAATTCTGTTATTAAATAGTTTTACCGACACGAAAATATCCTTCTAAAAATAAAGAATCTGTAACGAAAAATATTATAATTTACATACGCTTAATATCATATTGTTTTTGAATTGATTAAGGTAAAACTCTTCTGGTCTGTAGATATTTACTTTTCCAGTAAGGGTCATTCAGTTGTGAAATTTTTACACCTTCTGTCGTGGAAGCATGCAAAAATTTTCCTTTTTCTATCATAATTCCTGAATGTCTTGTTTTGGCATCTACTTTAAAGAAAACTAAATCGCCCTCTTTGGAAGAGTTCTTCGGCACTTCATAACCTATTTGTGCTTGTTCGAGTGAAGTTCTAGGCAGTTTAATCCCAAAAGCATCCAGATAAACTTTTTGAACAAGCGAAGAACAATCTGTTCCTTGAAGCGTCTGTCCTCCAAATTTGTATGGAGTTTCGCACCACTTGTCATACTCTTTATAGAGAGCTTTTTTTACCCATTCAGGGTTTTCTTTTTCTTCTTCTATCGTAATAACACTTTGCTCCGGAAGCGGTTGAACCTCTCTGGTAGAACATCCTGCAAATATAAAAAGAGTGATAATAAAAATTAAGATATTTTTAAACATGTTATGAGTTTATCTTTACTATTGCGTTTGCAAAAATTATACCGTCAACACCCAGCAGTGCCAACTCTTCTATCTCGCTCTCTTCTTCTGCTCGAACTAATATTTTCGCATCAAAAAGGTAGTTATTTGCTATACTTTGAGCATTTAAAGCCAGTTCGGACGGTACTAAAATATAAGAAGCGCCAAGAGATGAAGCATATATAATCTCTGTAATATTGCTCACACCAAGAGCAAGAGAAATTTGATTATCATTTATAAAATCTATAATATCCAGATTCTCCTCGCTAAATTCTAAATACAAAACAGAAGAGGAGGGTGTATTTTTGATTGCTTCTATACATGCAATATGGTAAAAAGAGTCACTTTTTATAAATCTATGTCCAAAAATATACATTATCTTTTCTCCACACACTCTTTTGAGCAGTAGTATTTATTACTACTTATAATCGCATCTTCTATTTGCGTATAGACTCCACACTTCGAGCACTCCACCATGTCACTTACATCGGATTTATCACTGTTTTTTAAAGGTTTCTTCTTAAAGAAGACGAAATAAATTATCACTGCAACAGCGATAACAAGTAAAATCTTTAGTAGCATAAATTAATTTTCCCCTATGAGTAAGTAGTGTCTGTTTTTAGTTTTTATGATTTTGTGTTTGAGACTTTTATCCACTTCATCATAAACATTTTCGCCCTTATAAAAAAGAAGTTTTGAGTTTTCATTTCTAAACCCCTCGCTTAGTTTTAAAAGCATGGCAGTATCTGTAACGGCTCTTGAAGTTATAAGCTCAAAAATCTCTTTTGGCATCTCTTCGACTCTCTTTTTGACAACGGTTACATTGCCAAGACCCAAATCACCCTTTATAAACTGTAAAAAACTTGCTCTCTTGGCAAGAGGTTCTACAAGTGTGACTTGTGTATCCGGTAGAGCTAAAGCCAAAATCATACCCGGAAAGCCGGCTCCTGTTCCAATGTCTAAAAGATTTTTGATTTTTGGCAAAAAGCTAACGGGAAAAACAGCGTCATAAATGAAGTTATCTACAGTTTTTTCATCTTTTGCACCGGTCAGGTTGTGGATTTTATTCCACTTGAAAAGGTGCTCCTTGTATTTTTGAATGTTATGAAAAAAATCATCCGGTAACTCTATTTTATCGCTGATAAGCGTGGCTTTTAAATTCAACAACTCTCCTTAAAAAAAATGTCCCATTTCGTCTTTTTTCGTATTAATATAATCTTCATTATATTTGTTGGACTGCATGACAATAGGCACCCGCTCAACTATCTCTATGTCGCTGATTGAGTTTACCTTGTCAGGGTTATTTGTGAGCAGTTTTATTTTGCGAATGTTAAAGTGGTGCAAAATAAAAGTAACCATTTCATAGGTTCGCTCATCGGCTCTAAAGCCTAATTGATGGTTCGCCTCGATGGTGTTATACCCTTTGTCTTGAAGAGCGTAAGCGTTTATCTTATTTAAAAGACCTATGTTTCGCCCTTCCTGTCGAAGGTAAATCACCATTCCATTTGTTGAAGATGCTAGTTTCAGGGCATATTCCAGCTGGTCTCTGCAGTCACATTTCAGGCTTCCCATGGCATCACCTGTAAGGCACTCTGAGTGAACCCTCACTACTGGTATTTCATCCAGATTTTCTGTGTAAACTACTAAATGTTCTTTTGAGCCCTCTTTGAAAGCTTTGACTTTAAAGTTACCGAATCTTGTTGGTAAATTGGCAATTTGAGAAATTTCTATATTCATTAATTTAATCTTTAAAACGGTAAAATATTTTCAATAAAAAAATATTATAGCAAAAAAAAGGTTCAATATGTTTCAAAGATTTCGTAGAACTCGTCTAAATAAACATCTTCGTGCACTTGTCCGTGAGACAAGCGTAAGCGTAAATGATTTTATCTACCCTCTTTTTATTCGCAGCGGTAAGGGAATCAAGACAGAGATAGCCTCCATGCCGGGTGTTTTTCAGATGAGCATTGATGAGGTTTTAAAAGAGTGCGAGGAGCTGAAATCCCTCGGAATTTACTCCATACTTCTTTTTGGAATTCCTGATGTAAAGGACTCTATCGGTTCAGACTCCTTGTGTGAACATGGAATAATTGCCTCTAGCATTCGTGCAATAAAAGAGGCGCATCCCGACATGTTTGTTGTAACCGACTTGTGTTTTTGCGAATACACAGACCATGGACATTGCGGAATAATTGACATGAAAACCCAGAGCGTAAACAATGATGCGACACTGGAAATTTCAGGCAAACAAGCGGTAATTCATGCAAAAGCCGGAGCAGACATGATAGCACCCTCAGGAATGATGGACGGGATTATAGAAACTCTCAGAACTGCTTTAGACGCGGCTGGATTTGAAAACTTACCGATTATGAGCTACTCAACAAAATTTGCAAGCGGATATTATGGACCATTTCGTGATGTGGCAGAATCAGCTCCAAGTTTTGGCGACCGTGCCTCGTATCAGATGGATTCTGCAAACCGCCGTGAAGCAATAAATGAGAGTATTTCAGATGAGATGCAAGGAGCAGATATCTTGATGGTAAAACCGGCTCTCGCATATCTTGACATAGTGCGAGAGATAAAAGATAACACTTCCCTTCCAATGGCGGTTTACAATGTAAGCGGTGAATATGCCATGTTAAAACTTGCACAAAAACATAATCTGATTGATTACGAGAGAGTTATGATGGAGAATATGATTGCTTTTAAAAGAGCAGGAGCGGATATAATCATCTCCTATCATGCCAAAGAGGTGGCAAAACTATTAAATAGTAAGTAGTTTTTGTTAATTTAAAGAAAACTATGATTAGAATAACCGATATTTTATTTTAGGAAAAGAATTTGAGACATTTTTTAACACTGAAAGATTTTACAAAAGAGGAGATTTTAGAGATTATTGCTCTAGGTCTTGAGATAAAAAAAGATTTAAAAGTGGGTATTTATAAAGAGGAGCTCAAAAATCAGACTTTAGCGATGATTTTTGAAAAGAGTTCCACACGAACGAGAGTGAGCTTTGAGGTTGGAATGTATCAGCTAGGAGGTCATGCTCTCTTCTTGTCTAACCGTGATATTCATTTGGGTCGCGGTGAGCCTGTTAAAGATACCTCCCGTGTAATCTCCAGCATGTGTGATATGGTTATGATACGAACGTTTGAGCAATCCATGATAGAAGAGTTTGCAAAATACTCTAAAGTTCCTGTTATTAACGGCTTGACAGACTCTTATCATCCGGTGCAGCTGCTGGCAGATTATATGACCATGGTTGAATATGGCGTGGCAGAAAATGCGATTGTTGCCTATATTGGCGATGGAAATAACATGACGCATTCTTGGATGATGCTAGCTGCAAAACTGGGCTTTGAACTTAGAATCGCAACACCAAAAGGGTATGAGGTTGATGGCAAAATTCTCGAAGAGGCTCTTAAAATTGCTAAAGAGAGCGGTGCGGTAATAAAGGTTTCAAACGACCCAAAAGAGGCGGTGCATGGGGCTACAATAGTTACAACGGACACTTGGGCTTCCATGGGACAGGAATCAGAAAAAGAGGAGAGAATAAAAGCTTTCAAAGGGTACATGGTTGATGATTTGATGATGTGTTTGGCAAAAAAAGATGCGAAATTCTTGCATTGTCTCCCAGCCTACCGAGGGCAAGAGGTCTCCGCTGAGGTTTTAGAGAACCACTGCGAGATAGTTTTTAATGAAGCGGAAAATAGACTGCATGCGCAAAAAGGGTTAATGGTTTGGTTAAACAATCATAAATGACGCTCCTTGATGCACTCATTCTTGGATCGCTTGAGGGTTTAACGGAGTTTTTACCTATCTCAAGCACCGGACACCTCATATTAGCTTCTCATCTTTTGGGGATTGAACAAACAGTTGCCCATAAAACATTCGAGATTGTTATTCAGCTTGGAAGTATTCTGGCGGTTCTGTTTTTATTCGCACAAAGACTTCTTACAAACAGAATGCTTTGGCTTAAAATAGCAGTTGCATTTTTGCCGACAGCCGTTTTTGGCTTTTTATTTTACAAAACAATCAAATCACTTTTTGGAATAGAAACTGTCTCTGTAATGCTTATTCTAGGTGGCTTAATTTTTTTGATTATTGAATATTTCAGAAGAAATCACGATGAGAGCAAAGACAAAAGTGTAGATGATTTGAGTATAAAAGAGTCTTTTATTATAGGACTATTTCAAAGCCTCTCCATGGTGCCGGGGACAAGCCGCTCAGGTGCCACAATGATAGGAGGACTTTTTGCAGGGCTCTCTCGCAAAAGTGCGGCGGAGTTCTCTTTTTTACTTGCAATTCCTACCATGTTCGCGGCAACTGCTTATGATTTATATAAAAATAGAGCAACAATGGTTATCGATGATTACACGCTTTTGGCAGTTGGATTTATAACGGCTTTTGCTGTTGCATTTTTTACCGTAAAAGCTATGATGAAGTTTCTTACAACGCATACATTTGTAATTTTTGGGGTTTATAGAATTTTAGTCGGTCTTGCTTTTTGGTTTTTTGTGGTTTAATTACTAAAGATTTTACTCTTTAGTATTTGATTCCTGTTACTCTTCTTATCTTCTCTATCATGGGCATTGCCGCTTCTTTTGCCTTTACACTTCCCATTCTTAAAATCTCTCTCACTTCATTTTGATTTGCTCCAAAATAGGCTCTTTTCTCTCTGAAGTCTCCAAAATATTCCCACATGACATCCGCAAGATAGAGTTTAAAGTGACCATGCCCCTCTCCGCCTTTTTTGTATCTCTCTTGAAGTTCTCTCAGCTCATTCTCATTTAAAAAAAGTTTTGCCATGTTGTAAACATTGCAGTTTTCAAACTCTTTTGGCTCTTCCATCGCGACATTCTCAGTGACTATTTTTTTGATGGTTTTAAGTTGCGCTTTCTCATCGCCGAAAATATTTACAGTATTTCCATAGCTTTTTGACATCTTCTGTCCGTCAGTTCCCGGAACAGTTGCAACATGCTCCTCAACCTTGAATGCCGGAATTTTCAGCACATCGCCGTATTGGTTATTGAATTTTATTGCTATATCTCTTGCTATTTCTACATGCTGAATCTGGTCTTTCCCAACAGGGACAATATCCGGAGAGAAGAGCAGTATATCTGCTGCCATAAGAACCGGATAGGAGAAAAGCGAATGGTTTGTTGCAAATCCTCTTGCCGTTTTGTCTTTGTAACTGTGCGCACGTTCTAACAGTCCCATGGATGTAAAAGAGGAAAGTACCCAGTAGAGTTCTAAAACTTCTTTTACATCGGATTGAACCCAGAATGTTGATTTTTTTGGGTCTATGCCAAGAGAGAGGAAGTCCGTTGCCGTCTGCATGGTCAATTGTGATAATTTTTGTCCGTCATTTACGCTGGTCTGTGCATGATAGTTTGCTATAAAAGCGAAAGTTTCACTCTGCTTTTGAGCCTCTACCATCTGTTTTATCGAGCCAAAATAGTTTCCAATATGTAAATCGCCAGAGGGCTGAATTCCTGTTAAAAGTCTCATTAAATTTTCCTGATTTTTTTGTGCCATTATAGCAAAATGAACTCACATAAATTACATTTTAGCTTTATTTTGTTATCATCCTTATATAAAAAAGAGCATGTAAAGTGCTCACAAAAAGGATTAGTTATGAATGTAAAAATTCACGCAAAGGGTGTAACTTTGCATGAACATGCAAAGGCTCACATTGAGGCTGCTGTTGAGGGTTTTAGGAAATTTCAGTTGGATATTACGACTGTAAATGTGAATGTTAGCACAGAGAAAAAAGGTATTGCAATAGAATTTGATATTCATATCGCCCATGCTCAGCCGGTTGTTATTAGTCAAGGAGACAGCGATTTAGACACCGCAATTGATTTAGCAATTGAGAGAGCTTCAAAAGCACTCCGCCGTCTGCATGATAAAGTAATTGACAAACATTCCGTATCGGTAAAAGATTTAGAAACACTGGATGTGTAAAGTATGAAAAGACTCCTTCTCTCTGCTTTGCTGCTTTTTTCAACTCTTGCGCACGCGGAGGATGATTATTCATTCAGAGTTGCATATGGACAGGTTACAAAAAATGATTTTCTTGAAATTTTAGTTGGTCAAATTCAGCCGCATCGATATGATTTAAAAGTTCTCGCTTTTGACGGCGGTTATCTTTTGAAGCATAATACATTTGATTTGCCGCTGGATTTATATGCAAAAGCAGGAGTGGCTCATTTTGATGAGAGAGGTTTGCAAGATGACATTTATGAAGGCACACTCTATTTAAAGCTCTATTGGAATATAGATTTTTTAGATAATAGAGCAAGACTGGGGCTTGGAGAGGGTGGTTCCTATACTACTGACATTCTTTATGCGGAGTATCTCGAAGCGATAGAAAAAAATGGTAAGAACTCAAAATATTTAAATTATTTAGATGTCAGTGTAGATTTAGATGTTGGAAAATTGGTTGATTACGAGCCGTTAAAAGGCACTTCTGTCGGTTTTGCTCTTAAACACAGATCAGGTATCTATGGACTAATCAATAATGTGAGAAGGGGTGGTTCAAACTACTACACCATCTATTTAGAAAAGAATTTTTAGAGGAGATGAAATGTACAGTTGGATAATTTGGTTTCATATTTTGTCTTTAATATCTTGGTTCGCAGTTCTTTTTTACCTGCCGAGACTTTTTGTTTACCATGCAGAGAATAGAGAAAATGTCGGATTCGTAGAAGTTGTAAAAGTTATGGAGTTTAAAATTTTCCAATACATTGGTGTTCCTGCCATGTGGGCAACAGTTATAAGCGGAATAGCTTTAATCTTCTTATCATCTTCTCACTACGGCGGAGTAAATATACTCTCGACCGGTGGATGGCTGCATGTTAAAATAGTTTTTGTTCTCTTTTTGATGGCTTATTTTTTCTCTTTGGGAGTTTTTAGAAAAAAACTTTTAGAAGATAAGTGTGAGAAGAGCGGAAAGTTTTTTAGAATTTATAATGAAATTCCGACGATACTTTTGATGATTATTGTTGCGATGGTAATAATCAGACCGTTTTAATTTTCACAACTTTGGCATTGTGGAAATTCCACATGCCAAGCTTCTCTTACTTCTCCCCTCTTTTTTTTGCCTTAAATAACACGGGTGTTCCGGTAAAATTAAAAGCCTCTCTCAATTTATTTGTCAAATATCTTCTATAGGTAAAGTGAAGACCTCTTGGTTTGTTCATAACTATGGCAATTTTCGGCGGTCTTGTTTCATACTGCGTTGCATAGTAAATTCTAATAACCTGACCGCGCATGCTCGGAAGTTGGTGGCGTCTGAGAGCTTTCTCCATCGCTTCGTTGAGCTTTGAAGTGGTAATTCTTTGAGAGTAGTTTTCATTTATCTCTAAAATCATGTCATGGAGTTTCTCAACCCTTTGATGCGTGCTTGCAGAGAGGGTTATGATTGGCGCATAGGCTAAAAACTTAAATCTGTCTCTCACCTCTTTGATAATCTTGTCGTAATCATCTCTTGCTGCAATATCCCATTTGTTGAGAACGATGATACATGCCAGTCTGTTTTGATCTACAAGCCCCGCTATCTTCTCATCCAAATCCAAAAATGGTTGGCTTGCGTCAAGAACAACGAGGGCCATGTTCGCACTCTCTAGCATCTCTGTTGTTCGCATTAGAGCAAATTTTTCAATGCCCGTGATTTTTCCTCTTCTTCTGATTCCGGCAGTGTCCACAAATGTTAACTGCTTTCCTTTGTAGTCTATGCTCTCATCAATCGGGTCGATTGTAGTTCCGGCAACATCGCTTACAACTGAGCGTTCTTCTTTGAGAAGTGCATTCAAAAGTGAGCTCTTTCCAACATTTACGCGACCGATAATTGCAATCTTTATATGGTTGATGTCATTTTCGTCAAACTCTTTGATTCTGTCATTTTGAGCATAGATAGAGTCGTCTTCAATATCTTCTATCTCCTCTTCATCGGTGTAGAAAAAGCCGTCATCCTCTTCATCTTCGTCCATGTCATCTTCACCAAAGAGATCATACTCTTCGTCTTCATCAACTCTCTCATCACTTCTCTCTTCGTCATTCTCTTCCTCTTCTGCGATGATGTCGCTATCGGGGATGAGTGCATAGAGCCAATCAAAAAGTGCAGAAACACCTCTGTTGTGAGAAACAGAGATACCGAAAATAGCATCCGTTCCAAACTCGTAGAAGTCCCAAAGCTTATCTTTCATCTTGTCATTGTCTATTTTGTTTACGACAAGTGCAACATCTTTACCCAGAGATTGAAGTTCGTAAAAAAGTTTTTTATCTTCATCTTCAGGCAAACCTTTACCGTCCACCATAAATAAAATTATGTCCGCTTTGTATGCGGCTTGAAGAGATTTCTCTTTGATTTTGTCAAATAGTTCGCACCCTTTATCGAGTCCGCCCGTGTCTAAAAGCTCAACCTGCTTGTTGATGATAATTGCGTTTCTTCTTTTTACATCTCTTGTTGTTCCGGCTTGTTCGGATGTGATTGCATCTCTTTTTTTAAGAAGTCTGTTAAAGAGTGAACTTTTGCCTACATTCGGGCGACCGATAATAGCGATTTTTTTCATATGAAACCTTGTTGTGTAGTTATATAGTTTTAAGAAGTGTGGCTAATAAAATATATTTTTGAAGTGAAATTATATCTAAATAATCATATTAGAGGATAGCCCCCAAAAAGAGAGGGCGGAAGATTACTCTGTAGGAAACTCTTTTTCAAGACCTTCTAGTGCCTGTTGAGACTGAAACTGCTGCCATAGGGCATCATCTTTTTTAAAGCTTGAACGAACCGCATCTTTAATTTCACCGTTTACGGAAGCCTCAGGAACAGCGACTAACATGTAAAGGGCACCCGATGGAGCGCTCCACATATCAACGGCATTGGAATTTTGTAAATTAATTTTTGCAACTTGTTTAGATACGGCAGTTGAAACCGCATCAACAGTCTCTTTGTCGCCGTTGCCGGTCGCTCTTGTAAAAACTTCTACCTTGTCTTTGACCAAAGTATTTATCTGCTGCGCTAAATCTGAACGGCCGTTTGCTAGTGCCACTCTTCTCATGTGACCCATTCCGGCATTGCTTTTAGGGGCGATTCCAACACCTGCATACGCAGATTTTACCTTAGGGATACATGTCCATTTCGGTGCATCAACACCCTCTTGTTTGCACTTAAAATTTGAATCTTGCTCATACTCAATAGTTGTCGGGCTAGGCTTGTCTCCACACCCTATAAATAACATGGAAATCAAACCAGTAAAGAGAATCGATGAGAGAGTTTTTATCATTTTAAATCCTTTAAAATATTTTGAGAATGGTATCATAAATTTAAATAATTGATATAATTCCACCTATGAAATATTATGCATATGAAAATTTTAAAAACGACACAAGCAGTTTGATAGATCAGGTGAGGAACTTCCGTCCTGAGGCGATTATAGGAGTTGCAAGAGGGGGATTGACAGTTGCGCATGCCATGGCTGAGGGGCTAAATATAAGGAATGTTCAAACCATACGAACAGAGCTTTACGATGAAGCACATAAGAGAGAAGAGATAACCATCTTTGGTGCATGTAAATTTAGCAACATAAAAAGAGTCTTAGTGGTTGATGATATAGCTGACAGCGGAGATACTCTCAAGGCAGTTATGAGTTATTTGGCATCTGAATCTAGTGAGATTGAGTTCAAATCTGCAACACTCTTTTATAAAAAAACATCAGTTTATAAGCCACACTTCTGGGTCAATGAGGCGGATGACTGGATAGATTTTTTTTGGGAGAGGGATTTTAAGTCTAACTCCGAGGCTTAATCCCTGCCTCCTCCGTTTTTTTTAGAAAAATCGGTCTCATATATATAGGCTGATATAGCTCGCAGTGCGTCGAGTTCAAAGCCGAGTTCCGGCATAAGCCCATGCTTGTTTATGGCTTCCAGCATTATCGACGTTTCCTCTTTTGGCTTGTGAACCCATGTGGACATATACTCCACGAAATCCTCTTTTTTGGCAAAAGCAGTTTTATATTTTTGTTTAATATCAATGACGGAAGGAGCAGAGACAGTTTTTGTCTCAAAATGGCATGTGGTGCAATTGCCGTGAAACAATAAAGATCCATTTTCATCTGCATCTGCATTGAAAGCGAGTAGTAAAAAAGAGGCTGTTATTATCGCGTTTTTTTTAAATACCATAACTACTTTTTAGCCTTTTTTATCATTTCATACGCCTGATTTATCTCTTGTGTTTTTTCAGTCGCCTCTTTCATGTAATTATCACTTTTGTCCTGAGACTTTATGATGTCCGGATGATACTGCTTAACAAGGTTTCTATATGCTTTTTTAATAGTGTCCATATCATCACTCTCTCTAACGCCCAGAATCTTATAAGCATCCGTTATATTGGCTTTTGGATGGATATTCTTAATCATCTGCTCAAACTGCTCAAAAATTGCATGGTAGGCACTTGGGTCAAAATTAAAAGCTTCCGCAATAGTCTGCAGAACTTCGTCCTCATTTTTACTGACTTCACCGTCAACAAATGCGAGTTGGATTAAGAACCCCATGAATTGCTGCTGTTTTGCTCTGTCTCTTCTGATAGCGTTACCTAAAGTTTGTGCCATTTCTTGAAGATTGTCGTATCTCTCTTTTTGTTCGCTGAATATCTCTTTTAAAATATCTTTTGTCTTTTGCGGTTCTGGAAAAACAGCAGAGATATCGTCAAACATTATGCCGATGAGTTCAGCTTCAAGTACATCGACTTTGCCGTCGGCTTTTGCCACTTTTGCCACAAGAGCCACAAAAAGACCAAGCTCACTTCGCATTAAAGACTCTTTTGTAATGCTCATATTTTTAAAAGCCTCTTTTGAATATTCACTTGTATAGGTAGAATAACTCTTATATATCCAGTAAAAAACTCCGCCTAGAATTGCAAATAAAATTATATTGCCCATATAAAATCCTTATTTTTTTGAGATTATACAACACTAAAATGAATGGGTATAATTACACCCATGAAACAGATAAAACAACTCAACCTTGGCGTAAAATATATGCTGATCTCCTCCTTTTTGTTTGCACTAATGGGTGCTTTTGCGAAGCTTTCGAGTGAGCATATGAGTTCTTTGGAAGTTGTTTTTTTTAGAAATATTTTTGGAGTGGTTATTATCGGTTTTGCCATCTGGAAGTCGCCTTTGAGAAATCTCGGCGGAAAGCCGTTTTTACTTTTTTTTAGAGGATTTATGGGGTTTATTTCGCTTCTTGCCTACTTCTATAACATTGCACATATCAGCCTTGGCGATGCTGTGACCTACTCAAAAACTGCACCTATTTTTACGGCAATTTTTGCGTGGCTCTTTTTAAAAGAGAAACTTACACTGAACTCTTGGTTTGCAATTTTAGTAGGTTTTGGAGGGATACTTCTCATTACTCAGCCGAGCGGAATTGGATTTTCAAAATATGATATTTTAGGCATTTTCAGCGGAATCGGTGCGGCACTTGCATACACTTCTGTCAGAGAGCTAAAAAACTATTATGATATCAGAGCTATTGTTATGTCATTCATGTTGACAGGCACGGTTGCACCTTTTTTTTTGCTTCTTATTTCCCCCTATTTTCAGATACCGGAACTTGACTTTATGCTGGGTGAGTTTATTATGCCTGAGGGAATTGTCTGGCTATATGTTGCTGGAATGGGCATTTTGGCGACACTTTCCCAGTACTACATGACAAAAGCGTATGGCGAAACAAAGGCAGGAATAGTCGGTGCTGTGAGTTACACAAATATAGTATTTGCGATTATTGTCGGTCTTTTTTTAGGCGATTCACTTCCTACTTTTGTTACCACATGCGGAATTGTTTTGATTGTTTTTGCGGGGATAATCGTAGCAAAGCAGAAATAAAATAACCTTTGTTTAAAGCCAACATGCTATAATCATTTTCTATTTTTTAGCAAGGTAAAAAGATGATACTACTTGCAGGTCCCTGCGTTATTGAGAGTGAAGAGAATATATTTAAAATCGCTAAATCCTTAGAAATTTATCAGAATGACCCTACTATTGATTTTTATTTCAAATCAAGTTTTGATAAAGCAAACCGAACATCGCTTGAAAGTTTTCGCGGTTTAGGACTTGAAGAAGGGCTGAGAATTTTAGAAAAAGTAAAAAATGATTTTGGCTATAAAGTGGTTACGGATGTGCATGAATCGCATCAGGTTGGGGCTGTTGCCGAGGTTGTGGATATGCTTCAGATTCCTGCGTTTTTGTGCCGTCAGACAGATTTACTTGTGGCATGTGCAAAAACCACAAAAGAGGTAAATATCAAAAAAGGGCAGTTTATAAATCCGCCTGACATGCGATACTCGGTTGCAAAAATTCTACAAACGCGCGGATGTGATGAAGTAAATTATGAAAACTCTAAAAAGCATGGAGTTTTTCTGTGCGAGAGAGGCTCCTCTTTCGGCTATGGGAATATAGTTGTTGACATGCGCTCTCTTGTAATTATGAGAGAGTTCGCACCTACTATTTTTGATGCGACACACTCAGTTCAAATGCCCGGAGCTTTGGGCGGAAAAACGGGCGGAGACAGCTCGATGGTTCCATATCTGGCAAGTGCCGCTGCGGCTGTCGGAGTGGATGGTTTCTTTTTTGAAACACATTTTGACCCAAGTGTAGCTTTAAGTGATGGACCGAATATGATAAAACTTGATGAGCTAGAGGCTTTGATAGCAAAAATAAAAAAAATTCAAAATATATAAAGGAAGATAAATGAAGTTAATAGAAGGCAAATTAAAAGTAATCAACGGCAAAAAAATCGCTATTGTAAGTACAAGATGGAACCATTTTATAGTGGACAGATTAGTTGAGGGTGCAAAAGATGCATTTTCTCGCCATGGCGGAAATGAAGAGGATATTGTTCATGTTTTAGCACCTGGGGCATTTGAACTTCCTATGGTTATCGATCAGCTTCTTGTAAGCGGCAAATATGACGGAATTTGTGCTTTGGGAGCAGTTATCCGCGGCTCAACTCCGCACTTTGATTATGTTTCGGCTGAGGCTACTAAGGGCATCTCAATGATGAGTCTTAAGTATCAAAAACCCGTCTCTTTTGGACTTTTAACAACGGACACAATTGAGCAGGCAATTGAGAGAGCCGGAACAAAAGCCGGAAACAAAGGTTTTGAAGCGATGACGGTTGTAATAGAGATGTTAGACCTTTACGAAGCGATAGGAGCATAATTTGGCGACAAGACAACAAGCCAGAATGGCAGTGGTAAGCCTTCTATATGCCTTTGATTTGGGGAATGGGAATCTTGCCGAGCATACAGATGAGATTTTAGAAGAGAAAAAAATCCGTAATAAACAGAAAGATTTTGCACTAGAACTCTATGAGGGCGTTTTAAAAAACATTGAACCGGTAGACAAGGCGATTATTGAGCACCTTAAAGAGTGGGATTTTGAGAGACTTGGAGCTATCGAGAGAGCAACTCTTAGACTTGCATGTTATGAGATACTTTTTGGCGAACTTGATTCTGCGGTTGTAATAAATGAGGCAGTTGAGATAACAAAAGCTTTTGGAACTGAACAGTCTCCAAAGTTTATAAATGGTGTGTTAGACGCAATTTCAAGAGACAAACAAGCCTAGTAGATGATAAAAATACTCCTATTATTTCTGTTTTTGACTCAGATGCTCTTTGGTGCAAATGAGTGTTTGAGTTGCCACAAAGAGACAGAAAAAATTCGTGATGCATCTTCGGGCATGATGAAAGCTATTTTAGAGCTCTCAGAAAAAGCCGGACATGGCGGAAATGACTGCATCGTTTGTCATGGCGGTACTCCAAATACCAAAAAGAAAAATAAGGCGCATGAGGGAACTGTTGAATATTTTAAAAATAATAGAGGTCCAAAAGGATTTTATCCTTCTCCTTCAACAGTATCGGTAAACAAAAATACATGCGGAGTGTGTCACGAAAATCAGGTGGCATCTCAGCCGAACTCTCTTATGATGAATAATCAAGAAAAAATTGGGGAAACACTCAAAAGCTTCGGAACAAAAAACAGCACTGCAGTGGGATTGCATAAAACGCAAAATCCTGATGATGCGCATAAGCGGCTCGGAAGCGAGGCGTATCAAAAATATATGCAAAGTCTCCAAACTTTGGAGCCACATGCATTTGTTAAAGAGCTAAGCAAGCTTCCGTCTGCTCCAACCGCTAAAGCTGTTAAGGAAGAGCCTTCATTGGCAGCATTTGCATATCTGAATCAAGACAAATCCAGTAAAGAGATGGGGTGCGCATCATGTCACATTCCCCATACAAATGATGGAAAACTTGTCCACTCCATACAATCCTCAAGAGAAGCCAAAGTCAAAGTAGATGGGAAAGAGTATTCAGGAATTCCAGTTGAGACATGTGCTGCTTGTCATAAGCGAGAGAAAAGTATCGGCACCTCCTATCAAGGTTTGATAGAAAAAGAGAACTCCTCCCCAAAAAAATATATTCATATGCAAGAGGATGTTCACTTTTTAAAAGGGATGCTGTGTCAGGATTGCCACACCTCAAATGATCTGCATGGGGATGGTTTTTTAAACGGAACCAGTGCAACTGCGGTTGAGATAGAGTGTCAGGATTGTCATGGAACAATAACCTCTTATCCATGGGAGTTGCCTCTTGGATACAGTGATGAGTTTAATGCAACTGCTGCAAAAGGCAAAGCAAGAGGAACAGTAACAACCGTAGCAGAGTACCTAAAGCAGGGGAATGTAGGAGAGGCAAAAGAGGGCTACCTTGTTAGTGCGAGAGGAAACCCACTTCCGCATGCCCTAAGAGACGGCGATAAAATAATAATACAGTTGGCAAACGGCAGCGATATAGAACTTCAGCCTCTGAAAAAACTAAAAAAAGATAAAAAATTATCTCAAAAAGCAATTTTAGCTATGGAGAACATAGCTGCCCATACCGATAAGATGGAGTGTTACACCTGTCATGCGAGTTGGGCTCTGCAAGTTTATGATAATCATATAGAAATTGATTATTCTAAAAAGAGTTCAATGGATGCAAAGGTGATAGAGAGCCATTCTTTCATGCGATGGGAAGAACCGGCACTTATTCAAAACCCAGAGGGAAGAGTAGCTCCAAGTATTCCAAAATATCAGTCAAGGGTAACCGTTGTTGGAGAAGATTCAAATACATTGTTATACAAAACCCTACATGTAAATGATTTAAATACAACCCCGATTCAACCGCACAGTGTGCAAAAAGAGGCGAGAAGCTGTGAGAGTTGTCACACAACCCCGAAAGCTATGGGAATGGGAATAAGCGGGTTAAGAGTAAAGAAAAATGTAGCAGACTCTTTTGATGAGAACAGAATTCAAAAAGAAGAGTTTAAACTTTTAGCGCCTCTCTCCGAGGCACAGCTGAATAAGCTCGATAGAAGCGGTGTTTGTCTTTCTTGCCACCTTAATATTCCAAAAGGAAATTTAGCAACTTCTACTATCTCTCACATGCGAGAGATGGCAGAGGTGAAAATAGACAAAAATACGCACAACGAGATTGTAAGCAATACAATAAATATCAGTGCTTGGACGCAGTTTATAGGTGCAATTTTTGTAGGAGTGCTTATTATGCTTGGAATTTATATAGCTTTTATTAAAAAACAACCAATTAATCCAAGAAATGAGGGATGGAAATAGTTAGAGATGAAAAGATTAATAAAAGAAGAAGCACTATCCCTTATAAAAAATGGTGACTTAAAAGAGTTAGGGCGCATGGCAAGTGCAAGAAAAAAAGAGCTCCATCCGGATGGCATTACCACTTTTGTGGTTGACAGAAATATCAACTACACAAATATTTGCTGGGTTGACTGCAAATTTTGCGCCTTTTACAGACATGAGAAGGATGCGGATGCTTATGTTCTCACCTACGAAGAGATTGATGTAAAGATAGATGAACTCTTAGAAATCGGCGGAACACAGATACTTTTTCAGGGAGGAGTCCATCCTAAGCTGCAAATTGAGTGGTACGAGGAGTTGGTGGAGCATATCCATACAAAATATCCGCAAATCACTATTCATGGCTTCTCTTCCATCGAGATAGATTTTATTGCCAAAGTGTCACGCATAAGTGTTGAAGAAGTCTTAATTCGTCTCAAAAATAAAGGTCTTGCTTCTATTCCGGGAGCCGGAGCGGAGATACTCTCTGACAAAGTTCGAGATATTATCGCACCCAAAAAGATTGATTCAGAGGTATGGGTGGACATTCATAGAAAGGCGCATAAGCTGGATATAAAATCAACGGCGACAATGATGTACGGAACCGTTGAGAGAGATGAGGATATAATAGAACATTTGGACATGGTGCGAAAACTTCAAGATGAAACGGGCGGTTTCAGAGCATTCATCATGTGGAGTTTTCAGGGAAAAAATACAGAGCTGTTAAGGCTTATTCCAGAGATGGAAAAGCCTTCTTCAAACCGATACTTAAGACTTTTGGCAGTTGCAAGACTCTATCTTGACAATGTGCCTAATATTCAGAGTTCATGGGTGACGCAAGGTGCCTATATCGGACAGATGGCACTGAAATTCGGAGCGAATGATTTGGGTTCAACCATGATGGAGGAGAATGTGGTCAGCAGTGCAGGAGCAGCGTACACTATGGCAAAAGAGGAAATGGTGCAGCTCATACGGGATATTGGTGAGACACCTGCGGTCAGAAATACGGCGTATGAGATTTTGGAGAAATTTGAATGAAATATATAGTGACACTTTTAATTTTAGGACAGATACTAATGGCAGCAACGATAGAATATATTGAGACAAATTCCTCAAAAGTACCGGTTGTTTACGAGAGCGATACAAGACTTCCTCTTGTGACAATGCAGTTTACATTCACAAACAGCGGAAGCGTGACGGATCTTAAAAAAGCCGGATTGGCACGATTCAGTGCAAAGGTTATGAGCGAGGGCACCAAAACACTCGGAAGTGCAGCTTTTGCAGAAGCTCTTGAAGCTAAAGCAATACATATCTCTGCTTCAAGCGGAGGTGAGACTTTTGTGATTGAAATGAGTTGTCTCAAAGAGGAATTTGATGAGGCGCTTCAATATTTTGACTCACTTATAAAAGAGCCGAATTTGAGTGATGAAACTCTAAATAAAGTTAAAACTATGACTTTAGGCTCTCTTAGTTCAAAAGAGAATGACTTTGATTACGTAGCTTCAAATGAGCTAAAGGCTATTTTATTTAAGGGAACTGTTTTAGGACAACCCTCTTTGGGGACGGGAGAGAGTGTAAAAAGCATAGAGCTTAGCGATGTAGAAGAGTTTGTCAAATCGAACCTTGTCAGTAAAAAACTTATAGTAGTTATTGGCGGAGATGTTGATTTTGAGAGTGCAAAAGCCAAAATAGCAAAAGTGATAGAAGCAATGCCAGAGGGCAACTCAAGCCAAACTGTAAACTACTCTGTTACGAAAGAGCCAAAAGAGAATATCCTTAAAAAAGAGACAGAACAGGCATACATTTATTTTGGGTCGCCTTATAATATTGAGGAGAATTCCCCAGAGTATTACAAAGCGAGAGTCGCCACATTTATACTCGGAACCGGCGGATTTGGATCAAGACTTATGGAAGAGATACGGGTAAAAAGAGGACTGGCTTACTCTGCATATGCGAAAATCGATGTCAGCAAATCCAGCAGTTATTTTAACGGCTATCTGCAGACAAAGTTGGATGCACTTGAAGTTGCAAAGAAAACAGTCAATGAAGTAATAGCCGATTTTGTAAAAAATGGCGTTACAAAGGATGAATTGGAGCAGACAAAGAAGTTTTTGCTGGGAAGCGAACCGCTCAGAGTTGAGACCATGAGCCAAAGACTTAACCGCACTTTTATGGAGTTTTATAAAGGTCAAGAACTTGGTTACTCCCAAAAAGAGTTAGATATGATTAAATCGCTGAAATTAGAAGATTTGAATACATTTATAAAATCTCATACAGAGATAAACAATTTAAGTTATGCAATAGTCACAAAGTAATTATTGCAATTTGTCATCTTTTGAACATTTGTTTTTTAAATAATGTAGTATGTGATACTAAGGAATTAAAATGAATCTCACAAAAGAGCGAGAGCTAAAGTTTAAAAAATTGGGCATTCACAGCTGGTGTGAACTTGCCTTACTCGTTCCACATGCTTATGAAGATTTCAGGCTTCATAGTCAACTTCAAAACGGTATGCCGCAACTTATAGATGCTACCGTTGAGTCTGTGCACCGCTCTGCTAACTCCATTCAAATAACTTTTTTTGCACACAATTTCGGGTACTCTGTGACCGGTGTACTTTTCCGTCCAAAGCCCTATATGCTCCATCAGTTTAAGGTAGGGGAGAGAGACTGTTACTATGGCATGGTTGAGTGCAAAATGGGGCAATGCACAATAGCAATGCCTAAAAAAATAAGTGCTGTCGGTGCGATAACTCCAAAGTATAAATCAGCTCTGAGAAGCGATGTGATGCAGCGTTTTGTGCAAAATAATCTTACAAAAGAGAAGTTACTAGGTGAGGGTTTAGGTGAAAAAGTAATTGATGAAGTTCTGAAACTTCATTTTCCGACAGAGGAAATTTTACTCCGCAGAGAGCTCTCGCAAGAGGCTATAAATACCCTAAAGCATCTGGAACTCTTTGCATATATGAAACTCTTAGCAGGTAAAAGAAGATATTTTGATGCCATGGCATGTATAACCGAAAGAGGAAATAAGAGTTATGAAGATTGGGCAGGCACACTTCCATTCAAGCTCACGAACGAGCAGGTTAAGGCAATAGAAGATATAAAAAATGATTTCTCTAAAAACATTGCATCAAAGCGAATGGTTGTAGGCGATGTCGGGTGTGGTAAAACAATGGTTATATTAGCTGCATGCATAATGATGTTGCCACACCGCTCAATCCTTATGGCACCGACAACCATTCTTGCAAATCAGCTCTTTGAGGAGGCTTGCAAATTTATTCCTCAAGCCAAAACAATATTAGTAACCAATAAAACCAAAAAAGTAAATTTAGAAGAGTTTGATTTTATTATAGGAACACATGCATTGCTTTACAGAGAACTTCCAACAGCCGCACTTGTTATGGTGGATGAACAGCACCGCTTTGGAACGCAGCAGCGAAACATGTTGGAGAAGCTGGTGAGTAGTGGAAATAAAAAGCCCCATTTCTTGCAGTTCAGTGCAACTCCGATTCCAAGAACACAAGCCATGATTGAGACTGCGCACATTGATGTCAGCCTCATCACGACAACACCTTTTGAAAAAAATATTACCAGCAAGGTGATTCACAAGAGCGACTTTAAAGAGTTGCTCTCTCACATAAAAGAGGAGCTGTATAAAAATAATCAGGTTTTAATAGTCTATCCTTTGGTTGAGCAAAGTGAATCAATTGAATATCAAAGTATAGAGGAAGCCAGAAGTTATTGGGAGAAAAATTTTGAGAGTGTCTATGTAACGCATGGAAAGGATAAAGAGAAAGAGGAAGTGCTTTTTGAGTTCCGTGAATCTGGATCAATTTTGATTGCAACAACGGTTGTTGAGGTTGGTATCTCTTTACCGCGCCTCACCACGGTTGTAATTGTCGGTGCCGAGAGATTGGGCTTATCAACCCTACATCAGCTAAGGGGAAGAGTCAGCAGAACAGGGTTGAAAGGATACTGTTTTTTATATACAAATCAAGAAAAATCCAAACGATTAGATGAGTTCGTAAACACTTCAAGCGGTTTTGACATAGCCAATATGGATCTGAAATACAGAAAAAGCGGCGATCTGCTTAAAGGAACAAACCAGAGCGGAAGTCAGTTTAGATGGGTAGATTTGGCGGAGGACGCAGAGATAGTTCAGAGCGTAAAAGAGGAATTAAATCTCACTAATTGATGCAGAGACAATTTGTCCCTGCCACTAAAACGAACGCATCCGTTTTAGTGTGTTACATCAATATAAACCGAAACTTCCATTGCTTTTCTTATAAAGAACACGAGTTTTACCTTCATTGTCTAAGAAAATTTCAAAAATCTTAGCACTCTCTTTTAAATCTTGAAGTACATCTTCAACTTCACGAGGTTTGTAGAGAGAGAGCTCAACAGGAACTATTTCATCTTCTAATGCTTCAGCAATCTCTTTTACATCCACATGGTTATTAGCCTCAATTTTTGCTACATTTAGACCATCTTTATGGTGCTCTGTACCACGGTCATGCATGCGGCGCATAGCTTTTTGTGCTCTGCCTGCCGCTAAATCAATTGCTGCATATAAATCATCGTCACTCTGTTTAATGACAATAGAGTTTTTATGTGCAAGATTGATAACAAACTCTACGCATGAATGCTCTTTACCTTTTTTTGTTTGAGCAGTTGCAATGACATTAACGGAGATAATATCCAAGTGGAATTTACTAAGGGTCTCGATAGATGTACTCATATGCGTTTTAATGGCATCAGTTAGTTCTAAATGTCTGCCTGTTAGAGAGATATTCATTTGTAATCCTTTTAATCGTTTGATTTTTAATTATAACATTAAATAGTAGATATCGATTTACATAACTACAATTTTTGGATACTTCTTCTAAAATATTTTATTGGTTCGCTTGTAATATTTTCATCAGTTACAGATACGGTTATATCCATAAGAACTGAACCGTTTTGTTCAGGAGTGGTAATCGTAAAATAATCAATGCCGCCCGGAGGCGGAGTTGCGATGCATGGAGATGGATTTGTGTAAATATAGTGTATATCTACATTTATATTATAGATTGAGTCTTGCGTAAAATTTAGATTGTTAACACTGCATGGCGGGTTTTGAGAGATTTGAAGAAGTGCATACTCCGCCGCACTTTTTGAGAGTAAAACCGCCTGCTCGTAAAGATATAAATCTGTTGTTTTTTTGGTTGTCTCCGCCGTCATAGCCAATGAAAGAGCCATAATTGTAGAAATTATAACAATGACGGAAATCGCCATTATCATGGCGAAGGCAGATTTTTTTAATAAATAGTTTTTTCTTTGCATAATGAATACTCCTCTACTAAATCACTTTTGGCGCAAACCTGAATCTTTACGAGCGAACCAATTGCCATAAATCTAAAAGAGCTTACATTTTCCATTATTGTTGCTGATTTTCCATTCGTATAATTTTCTCCATTCCAAGGCTGATAATCGTAATATAAAACCAAGGTGCTCATCTTTGTAGTAGTATCATAATTTTCTATGGAGACTGCGTACGCACTCCATGCAAGCTGATAGTATTCGTAGATTTCACTAAAATTACCATCTGTGGATGCAAATGTTGCCCCTCCAATTATTGGGTGCATGGTTCTATTTTGGTCACTTATTGGAGTGCCGTTCCAGCCATAGCCTGTTGTTATATCACTGCTTGAACCAACGAAATAGAGAGCCGCGTCATTTATGGAACTACCTCCATCGGAGAGAGTGTCAATAAGTTCATCTAGTTCAGTTGTGTTGGTTTCTGGCGAGAATATGGTTGTTTTATTACTTAAATCCAAATCTATAACTCCGCTCCATGTAGGAAGAGAAGAGTCAGAATTTCCGCGCAAACCATCAATGTCAGCTCCCACCCACTCTAAAATGGTGTACTCTTCGCCACTGGCGCTCCCTAGAGCTACAAAAGAGTTGTCTGAGCTTTTTCTAGCAATTATAGAATCTTTTATTCGGTGCTGGAGCCTAGTAGAGATAAACTCAACTGCTGTTGCACTATTTGCTTGCAGGGTATTATTCACATTAGAATAGATAAAATCTTTGTACGCCCCAGCTAAAAACTCAACCCCGAATTTGCCTATAATACCAATCACGACTATAACAAATACAAGCTCAATAAGGGTAAAGGCGTTACGAAACTTCATTGGTAACTTCTTTTATAGTAGTCAATTTCGCCTATGTTTGCGCTATATGTTTTTAAAAGAGTAATTACTTTTGCATCACTGTCTGTGATAGAAACTGTGACTTTTTTCATGTTTTGACTTGCTGCAGTTGTCGCTCCAAAGTCAGCATACTCTACACTAATGGAGCTGCTATACTCCTTTTTGTATCCACTGCTCGTTCCAGACACCTCAGTAAAGATGCTCACAGGAGTTGTTTTTATAGTGTCATCAATATCATTTAATGTACCATCTATGGCGATAGTCGGTCTTAATACCTCATTATCAATACACTTCCTATGAAGAGGCTGATTTATATGACCTGCTCTTAGTTTTGTTGTTGAGTTACAATCGGTGGCATTCGTCCATACAACTTTTGAGAGTAGATTAGAACCATCCATAGCATTTTCGTCCCACTGATAGGAAAGAACTTGATTTAACTCTGTGGAGGCCGCAAAGATAGCCTCTTGCACAAGGTTTCCCTCAACTCCTTTAGCTGTTGCCTGTGTCACCATGGGAAGGGAAATAACGGATATGCCAATAATGACAATGGCAAAAATAAGCTCTATCATCGAAAAAGCGGATTTGCTCACTACTTGCATTTTGCTTACCACATCGTTCTTCTATTGGTTTTATCTGTGCCACTTTTATTGGTCGTGGTATTTGTTTCATGTTTGCCTGTCCAGCTACTTCCACTTCCTTCAAACTCAACTTCAAACTCGTTTGCAGTGGCTGCTGCATTGTATTTGTTGTAAATCAGCCAGCTTGGGGCGCTGTTTTGCATAGTTGTTTTGTAGGGATACCCTTTGGTAGCCGATGCCGTGTAGTTGAGAGTCGCTTGAGCAGGGTTAGCATTGCTCGGCATAGTTGCCGTAACAATATTGGCGCCATTTTTTTGCGTGGCAGCCGTAGCCACACCCGATAGGCTTGTATGGTTTGCATTAATAAACCATCGTGGGTCATCTGTGCTAAGAGAGCTGCTCCCGTTTGGAAGTAAAGTTTTATTACATGCTGTGCCGCTACTGTCTGTACCATGACAAAAGGATTCATAATATATCAATGCTATGCCTGTGTCAGTAGAAAATCTATATCTCGGTGCATGTGTGCGACCATATAAAAATGTAGCATTTTGATCAGCTGCGCTTAATCCTGTCACCACTTTTGTAGTGCCGGAATCTGTATATGTTGATTTTGCAGCAAGTGTCACTTCAGAGCCATTTATGATAAATGGATTTTTTGAATCATTTATATCTCGGTTGAAGTTGAACATCAATTTTTTAGTGGCATTCGTCTCGCTCCAAGGTATTATGATTGTTCCCAAACTGAATCCAAGATTTTGAGTTTCGTTGATATCGTCTTTAATAATTGCAGGAGTAGACGCAGCACTGACAACACTCATATTGACATCCAAAGGGTTTTCCCAAGAGCCTGATTTGAAGTTTTGTGTAGTGTTGTTATCAAGATTTTTTGCAAAAACAGTAACATCTAAGTGGGCAGACATGTTTAGGTCATTCGAGAGATATGTGAATGTTTGAGCACTGTTATTGCTTAGATGAACCGCACTGAGAGTAAAGTGGTCTGGTACAAAAGTGGCATTGATGTCTCCGCATACATATCTTCCTGTTGTATTGCAATCACCGGAAGTGTCATCGCTGTCAACATCCGCCCAAGTTGTGTCTTTGAACTCTATATTGACCTTTCCTACATCATCAAATTTAATAAGAGCATTGGCAACTCCATTAGTAACATTAAATGGAGTAGCTGAAAAAAAGAGTGAGCCATTTAGTGTATTGTCAACAATATTGGATGGTTGATACATGGTTCTGATGAGGCTTAAGACTAAGTTTGCAGTCGAAATAGTATAGTTGTTAGCAGGTGTAGTTGTATCAAATTGTGGAGCAGTTACAGCAAAAGTGTATTCTTGCGCCGATGTTAAAAGATTGCTGTTTTCTCCGCTAGGGGCACTCAGGAGAAAACTGTCGGGACGAATGGCAAAATTGTCGCTGCTTGCAACATCATCTTTGAATGTGCATCCTGAAACTACCGGATACTCACAGTTTGAATAGGGCTTAATGCTATTATTTGCATCTCTGCAATATTTAAATCTCACACGAACATTTTTATAAGCACTTGGATTGACGGTATATGTTTTATTTATGTCCGAAGCTACGCTTGCATCAAAACTTGCATAACCGGTAACGCTGCTGTTAGTGTCGTAATCGTAGAGTTGATACTTTGCTGTTATTCCTGTTTTTGTTTGCAGAACTGCTCTTGCGGCATCTAAACTGGCAATTGTAAGAGTAAATGGTTTGTTTACAATTTTTGTAGTTATTTCTCTGTTTGCTATACTTTGGGTAGATTCCCAAGCATCAAAAATTCCTAAAACCGGAGTTGTTGTACCTCCGCATGTGCCGTATCCCAAGTTGCTCGCATCACCACTTTGTATAAAATCCGGGTTATTTCCATTAATCTCAATCGGTCCCTCTGAAGTAATTCCTCCATTGATTTTCCAATTATTTGAGTTGTTGGTTAAAGTAGTTGAGCCTTTTACATACATGAATGCTTTCCAAGAGGTGGTACCTCCACCGTTTCCTAAGCTTTCAAAATTCCCTCCAACATATGTGAAAAGGTTGTTTTCACTGCTTCCTGCAGCTGTATTGTAAGAGAGATTATTCATGTCAATTAAAAAATTATTTTTTATAAATATACGCACTGGACCGCCACTTGGAAGAATCAGATTGTTGTTATTGCTATCAATCGTTAAAGAATCAAAATAGTAATCACCCGGTTGAAAGTTGAGTGTTGATTTAGAAATAGTGACATTTCCCAGTAGCATTACTTTTGATATATTATCTGAATATGTGGCAGCCGGATTGAAATTAATTGTTGCATTGTTATAAGTTAGATTACCGTACTCCAAATCCGTTAATGTTGTAGGATCTGAACCGTTTGGAGAGCCGGATTTGCTATTGGTCGGAAATGTAGGATTTAACCTATTAGTAGGTGGGTCTTGCCTTTGGCATACGGTGCTGCCACCACATGTAGCGGGATTACATGTGATACTTCCGGTTAGCTCACCCGCGGGGTAGGAGATATTGTTCGTATAGCAGGCTTGATCATTATTTCCGTTTGAATAAATATGGGTGTAAGAAGTTAGAACGCTGCTAA
The DNA here is from genome assembly GCA_026390115.1 of Campylobacterales bacterium. Taxonomy (GTDB): domain Bacteria; phylum Campylobacterota; class Campylobacteria; order Campylobacterales; family Sulfurimonadaceae; genus Sulfurimonas. The sequence continues at coordinate 306,195 of JAPLGO010000038.1, forward strand.
ATAATCCACACTCCGATGTGTTTTGAAAAGTTGGCGCACCGCTTGATGCGGCAACCGTTAAGGTCATAGAGCCATTATTTGAATTGCCGTCCTTGTCTGTTGCATAGACTGTGAAATTATATGTTCCATTTGTTGTGGGAGTTCCGCTAAAAGCACCGGTTGAGCCACTAAACAACAGCCCAGTCGGTAAAGAGCCGCCCAGTGTGTAGGATAATATCGGGTCACTATTTGTAAGTGTGACATAATCAGAGATATTTAATGTAAAAGGTGTTCCGTTGATTGCATTCTGGTCAGGAATATTGCCCACTACAGGCGGAGTGCCCGATGAGGTTACGATAAGTATTAAAGAGTCACTATTAGAGTTTCCACTATTATCTGTAACTGTTAAAGTAATAGTATGTGTTCCTGCAGAAAAATCATTTTTAGTAAAGCTAACAAGCGAGCTTAAAAGTGTTGCCCCGTCCTTCCATGTGTAGCTTACAATCGAGCCATCGGAGTCACTGCTGCCATTTCCATTTAGAGTGACATTCGTTCCAATTGTGGCAGTTTGATCTGCTCCTGCATTTGCTATTGGAGGCAGGTTACTAGAAGGAACAACAATTTCCGCCGTACTTGTGGTAATATGTCCGTTGCTTTGGCTTGCTCCACCTATTGCAGAGGTGAGTGTTACATTACATGTCGTGCCACTGATGAGTGATGCGGTTGCAATTGTAATATTGCCGCCTGAAGAGCCTTCTGCAAATAGCATTGTGCCACTGGAATTGTTGCATGAGTCACTATAATGAACAGTTATAGAATTTTTGTTTGGAGCAGGAGTTAAAGAAATATGGAGAGTAACAGAAGCTGTACCTACTGAAATATTTTGCGTTGTTGGAGAAATAGTTACACTGGGTGTGTTTGAAGAATCAGCAAACAACCCTGAGATTATTAAAAATGGGACTATTGCTGTCAAAAAAATCTTTTTTATATCAAATTTCATAAGAAACTCCTCTCACCAATCTAGTACAATTTTATCATTATACTGATATAAAGGCTTAATAGTCACTGAGTAAGGAGAAGTAGTTTCCACGCTACATGTGAAAATTTATTTATTTAAAAACGAAGAAATCTTCTCTGCTACACCGTACTCTCTTGATTCGCTGAGTATGATTTGAGCGGCTTTATTGTTGTCTGTGTTAAATATGAGCGGACCTACAAAGTTAATTATGGAGTCTTCTATCGGTGTTTGAATGAGAATAATATTAAAAATAAGCAGATTGGATTTTTCATCAATCTCCAAGATTTTTTTAGCACTTGAAGGAACTTGAAAATCATACTCTCTCAAAATAAAAGGATTTATCAGCGTAAAAGCGATATGCTCATTGTCTACGGCTTTCATCTTCATAAAAATATCATCTATCTTTTCCAATTCTACCTGTTTTAGCTCTTCAAAACCTAAAATGGGCACACATATATCAAATTTCATAGAAAACCTTTGGTTAAAATTACTTGATTCTATCACTTTAAGCATAAAATATACCTACTTTAATGAGATATATATCTCTTTTTGATAGAATAAGAATCTATTTTAATTAGGATTATAATATATGAGAGTTAAAACAAAACTTGCAATGATAATAGTTGTTGCTTCTCTGTTCTTTGGAGGATGTACAAAAGATGCAGAGGAATACAACAAACCGGCTGCTTATTGGTACGCAAAAGTTATAGAGTCGGTTTCTAATAATAATCTGGAAAAAGCAGATGACTATTACAGTTCGCTTCAAGGTGAACATGTAGGCTCTCCGCTTCTGCCTGAAGCTACAATGATTTTGGCTATCGCTCACATGCATTACGATGAGTATGTTTTAAGTGAATATTTTTTAAATGAGTATGTGACAAGATATGCAAATCCAAATGAGAGAGAGTTTGCAGAGTATTTAAAAATCAAATCAAAATATTTGGCTCTGCCGAATCCGAGACGTGATCAGGTTCTTATAAATGAAGCGATTGTAGAGAGTGAAAAGTTTAAAAGCAACTATCCAAACTCTATGTATTACGGTATCGTCGATACTATGCTAACAAATCTCTACATGGCAGCGGCATCTCTCAATGAGTCTATCTCAGATTTGTATACGAGACTCGATAAACCAAAAAGTGCGAAATATTACAAAACTATTCAGAATCAAACATGGATAAAATGGGAGAATGTTGACAGAGACAATACTCCTTGGTATCGTGAATGGTTTGAAGGAGACGGAACTTCTAGCTGGTACGGCTTCTTAATTCCTCATACAAGAAGCGTTGTTTCTAGAAATTCTGTGAGTGAAACAGAGACAAATAGCACGAGCGGAGAGAAGTTATGAAACTGAGTAATTATGGTCAATTTCCTACAGATATACCTGTAATAGCGGAGGATGAGCTTTTTTTATACCCATTTATGATTTCGCCGCTCTTTTTGAGCGATGAAAGCAACATAGAAGCTGCAACAAAAGCAATAAACGAGAACTCTTTAATAATCGTATGTTCAACCAAGCCTTCGCATGAGGGTGAAAGAAAATTTGATTCGCTCTATGACGCGGGTGTTGTGGGCTCAATTATGAGAAAAGTATCACTTCCCGATGGAAGAATAAAAGTTCTCTTTCAAGGCTTGGCAAGAGCTCAAATGCTTTATGAAACGCAAGAACATCCACTTGCTGCACATGTTAAAATTTTAGAAGCTACAAATACAAGCTCTCTAAAAATTGATGCAATTTTAGAGATAGTTCGTGAAAAAGTGAGAACACTCTCGGGTGTGAGCAACTATTTTCCCCCGGATCTGCTCAGAACAATAGAAGAAAACCATGACTATAACCGCATAATCGATTTGATATGCAGTACAGTGAAGCTCAAAAAAGAGCAGGCTTATAAACTCTTTGTTGAAACGGATACAGAGAAGAGATTTTTGCTTTTAATTGATTATCTTATAGAAGAGATAGAGGCGAACAAGCTTCAAAAAGAGATTCGCTCAAAGGTGCATACGCATATAGAAAAAGTGAATAAAGAGTACTTCCTGAAAGAGCAGTTGAAGCAGATTCAAAAAGAGTTGGGAGCAGATACGGCGAGAGAAGAGGAGCTTGACGAGTATAGAAAAAAATTAGAGGCAAAAAAAGAGAAGATGGGCAAGGATGCCTATAAAGAGATAGCAAAGCAGGTGGAGAGATTCTCACGCATGCACCCAGATTCTTCGGATGCTTCTATGACGCAAACCTATCTTGATTGGGTTTTAGAGATTCCTTTTGGAGATAAATCCAAAAAGGCTCTGAAAATTTCTGATGTTGAGACGCAGCTCGATAAAGATCACTTCTCCCTGGAAAAAGCAAAAAAAAGAATAGTGGAATATTTTGCCGTTAAAGAGCTTCTGGAGCTTCGAGGAGTGAGTAATCAACAAACGGCGGGGGCAATTCTGTGCTTTTTTGGACCTCCGGGGGTCGGTAAAACTTCTCTTGCTAACTCAATTGCTACGGCACTCAAACGTCCGCTCATTAGAATCGCACTTGGCGGGTTAGAGGATGTAAATGAGCTTCGCGGTCACAGAAGAACCTATGTCGGAGCGATGCCGGGGCGAATCACGCAAGGGCTGATTGATGCTAAAAAGATGAATCCTGTAATTGTTTTGGACGAGATAGACAAAGTAAGCCGCTCACAAAGGGGAGACCCGACTGCGGCACTTTTAGAAATTCTTGACCCTGAGCAGAATAAGGAGTTTAGAGATTATTATCTTAACTTTAACATCGATTTGAGCAATGTAATTTTTATTGCAACAGCAAACGATATTGGAAACATACCGACTCCTCTTCGCGATAGAATGGAATTTATTGCTGTAAGTTCATACACGCCTCAGGAGAAGTTTGAAATTGCTAAGAGATATTTGATTCCTCAAGAGTTGAAAAAACATGGTCTAAAAAATTCTGAAGTCAGTATCTCTCAACCCGCTTTAAAAGAACTGATCCACAGCTATACCCGTGAAGCAGGTGTTAGAAATCTTCGCCGCCGTATAGCCGACATGTGCAGGAAAGTGGCTAAAGATATACTACAAAATCCAAAACTTGATAAAGTTTCGGTAAGTTTGAAGAATCTAAAAGAGTTCTTTGAGAAGAGCGTTTTTGAGATAGAAAAAACAGATAAAGTTCCTGTTGTCGGTGTTGTGAATGGACTTGCATGGACAGCGGTCGGAGGTGATGTTCTTAAAATAGAGAGTATCCGCATCAAAGGCAAAGGCAATCTGCAGTTAACGGGCAGTCTGGGCGATGTTATGAAAGAGTCGGCTAGAATTGCCATGAGCGTTGTTAAAACTCTCATTGATACAAAAAAGATAAAAATATCTCCTGAGAATATTCCTCTTACATTTGAGGAGACTAAAGATAATGTAGTGGTTGATCCGAGTGAAGTGTATAAAAGATATGATTTACACATACATGTCCCAGATGGAGCAACACCAAAAGATGGACCGAGTGCAGGCATCGCCATGGTGAGCGTCATTGCATCTATCTTGAGTTCACAGAAGATTCGTTCCGAGATTGCCATGACCGGCGAAGTCTCTTTAAGCGGAGATGTTTTGCCTATCGGCGGACTCAAAGAGAAGCTTATCGCTGCTCATAAAGCAGGCATGACAAAAGTTCTGATTCCTGCAAAAAATTATGAGAGGGATTTAGAAGATATTCCAAAAGAGGTCAGAGAGGCTTTAGAAATTATTGGAGTGAGCAGGATAGAAGAAGTTTTAAAACAGATTTTAATTTGAGGTTATGCACTAAAACGAATAAAAGAGGAGAATCGCTCGCGAAGCGATGTTTCTTAGAGGCAGGGACAAATGTCCCTCCAACCTCCTAAAGCTACGAAAACAAGCGAAGTGCTTTTCACAAAGCGAGAATGTTTCTTTAGTAAAACTTTATTTTTCGAGATTTGAAGGTATTAAACGCAAGCCATTAGTTCTAGTCTCTATCTTCTAATCAACCTTTCAAACAAGACTTTCATTGAATCTTTATTAATTACATTGTGAATCACTTCATCAAAAGAGGCATCTAACAGAGGGTCGTCCTGTGTTGAAGGGTTGTATATTAAAACAAGTCTTGTGTCAAGTATTAAACTCTCTCTTAACTCTTTTGCTCTGTCAGCAAAAAGAGCCATATTAACATTTTCAAACTCTTTATCAAAGAGAACAATTTTATAGATAGAAGATGCCATAAGTTTATCCAGCTCATCCTTTGTGCCGGCAAAATCATAAGAGTAGCCCAAAGATTTTAGTATCTGAATATAAAGCTTTGATTCAAAAGAACTTTTTTTAACAAGAAGAACATCCGCTTTGTAGCTAGGTTTTTCATCTTTTTTTATTAGTGCTTGATGTGGTGTAACAATTTTTTTTGGTTCAGTCGGTATCTTATGAAAACTTTCTTCCGTAATTATCTGTATATTATCAAGATCATCCTCTGTTTCAATGATTTCTGAAACTATTTTTGCTGCTTTTTTTATTGCGGGAACCGCCTCTGCAATTTTTTTATCAATTATATGTTCAGATAAATAGTGATTAAGAAGAGAGATTATTTCATTGCGGACTAACGGCTTGGATGTATATTCATCTAGTCCTGCCTGTATAAATTTATCTCTGTCATCTTTAAGCGCATTGGCAGTCAATGCAATAATAGGCACATGCGGCAGATTAGAATCTTTTTCATGCTTTAAAATCTCTTTTGTAGCTTCAAGTCCATCAAGAAGCGGCATCTGAATATCCATAAAAATCAGATCAAAATTTTCATCTTTTCTTTTTTGGACTGCTTCAAGGCCATTTTTGGCAATTGTTACAGTTAATCCTAACTCTTCAAGTGTTCTTTTGATTAATTTTTGGTTAATTACATTATCTTCTGCAACTAAAATATCTGCTCTGATTTTTTTCAATGTCTTAGGAATAGGTGCTGCATTCATGAGAGACCTATTATCAAGTAAATGCTGTTTCATGAAGGTTGAAAGAATATTTTTTATTTTTGAAGCATTTAACGGCTCATATATTGTCTTAAATATATTCAAATTTAAAGAGTTTATTTTCTTCATATGTGAAGATTTTGTGAGTACAATAAGTTTCTGAGGCAGAGATGAATAGTGAGAGAGTATATTTTCAGCAGTATAATCATAGTCAACAAAGAGAAGGTCATATTTCTCTTTGTTTTGAATATTTATCAACTCATCCATGTCTTTAAATATTGCATACTCTACCCCGTAGTAGGTTAAATAATCATGAAGATACTTCTCTTGGATTTTCGTATTATCTGTATTTTTGAAGATTAAAGCCTTAATGGCGCTAAAATCATTTTCTTCATCTTCGGCAGTCGCATTGAGCTCTTCAAAGTCAATTTGAAAGGAGAATGTTGCTCCATGTCCGCTCTCGCTGTAAAGGCGTAGTTTGCCACCCATAAGCTCAACAAATTTACTTGAAATTGTCAGTCCGAGACCTACACCATTGTATTTGCGCGTAATGGAATTATCCGCTTGTGTGAATGCCTCAAATATTTTAGATTTCTGCTCTTCGGTTATACCAATACCGTTGTCTTGAACTTCAAATTTAACTCTGGCAACCCCATCTTTTGCCTCAAGCCTATGAATATTTACATTTATTGAACCTGCGTAAGGGGTGAATTTAGCAGCATTAGAGAGCAGATTTATTAAAATCTCTTTAATTTTTGTTATGTCACCTTTGAGCAGGTACTTTAATTTAGGGTCAATAAAAAATCCTAACTCAATATGCTTCTCAGCGGCTTTCACTGCATAGATTTCTACAATATTCTCGAACTCTTCAATAGGATTGAATACTACCTCTTCAAGTTCAAGATTTTTGCTCTCAATTTTTGAAAAATCAAGAATATTATTTATAATTTCAAGAAGGTTTTGCGAACTTGTTTCAACAATATCAACAAACTCAAGTTGCTCTTCCCTTAGTCCTGTATTTTTTAAAAGCTCCGCAAAACCAACTATGCCATTCAGTGGTGTTCTTATTTCATGAGACATATTTGCTAAAAATATAGATTTTGCTTCATTTGCTTCTTGAGCTGCCTTTTTGTCCTCGTAGGTTTGAGCAACAATTGTTTTTAATAAGGTGTACGCAGCAAACATGCCGCTTTGGGAGTTAAGGTTTATTCCTGCGATATGACCGCTGTGCTCTTTATTAATTGTATTTAATACAGCTTTCAGATTTTCTCTGTTGAATGAAATTTCTTCTGATATAAAATAGCCGACAACCGCCAAAACAACTGTTACAAACCATGTGATAAGTGAAAGTATAAAAAAATTTAAAGCCTGTTTTTGAATATCAGCTATCAAAACTTTATCAACAACTTTTATCTGTTCGTCGATGGATTTGAATATTGAATAAGATTCATAAAGATAGTAAGATGTGATTGAAAACAGAATAGTCAAAAGCAGTATTCCTACAAATTGCAGTCTATTTTGTTTCCACAGTTTCATATGTCAGCTCTCAGTTTTAGAAATTTGAGAAAGTAATGTATCAATCTGCATTATAGTTTTTTTTGCTACTTCCATGTTGTCTGTATTCATAAGTGTCTCTAGCTCAGCTGTTAAATCAGAAATTCTCATGTTATCGCTCATCCCTTTTAGTTTGATGGCATTTACTTTACACATGCTGAGATTGTTGGACTCTATTGCACTGTGAATAGAGTTGCATAGAACTTTGCTCTCCAAAATATAATCTTCAAAAAGTTCACAAAAAGTTTCATCATCCAATCCTATTTCAGCCGCAGCCTGCTTTTTATTGTATGTTATCTCTTTGGCTGTTTCTTCGAATATTTGTTCGATCTTTGGGCTGTCTTCAATTTTTGGAGCCTCGATAACATCTTCTTTGAAGCTGATAATTAAATCATCATCTTCTACTTTTATCTCATGAGACGGTTTTGCCTCCAGTGGAGTATCATCTTTAAAAGCGACAACAAAATCATCGTCGTTACTTTCTTGAATTTTTATCTCTTTCGTCGGCTCTGCTTTAATCGGTTCCTCTTTTTTTGGTGGTGCACTTTTTTTGTGCAGATAAACCTCTTCTCCGGAGAGTTTCGCGATTATTTTATAAAATATCTCTAAATTTAATTTGATTTCAGTGAGATTATCCGATGTGTTTATAGTTGTTAAAACATCTAAAGCGTCTTCTATCCTTAAATTGCTGGCAACCCCTTTGAGTTTATGAGATAATATTTTTATATGAGCTATATCCCCATTTTCCAATGCGTTGTAAAGCTCATCCTTAAACTCTTTTGTTTGGACGATAAAATCCTCAATGAACTCTTCAATTAAATCAATAGGTAATCCCAACTCGCTCGATGCTATTTTTGGGTCATAGTAGTAGTCTCCGTTAAATTCATCTTCGATTTTCTGCACAACCTCTTTGTTCTTCTCTTTTATCTCTTCATTGTAAATAAACTCATCTATATGTGTTGAATCGCCAACATTTATTTCATTACTAACACTTGCTTTTTCAGGGAGAACCTGAATAGGAATCGGCTCTATAACAATTTTGTTTAAGGTAGTGTCTTCTAAAATTTTCAGGGCTTCAGGAACTTTCGGAATTTCAATGTCTGGAATTTTTTCAACAACGAGTTCAGTAGTTTTTGGAGTAGCAATTTCTTGAATTTCATCAGAATTTTTTATTATATTAGGAGGTTTATTTTGCATGCTAGGGGCTGTTTTATTAAAAGTGCTACTGCTGGAAATATCTTCTTGATTGCCTAGTTCTCTCAAATTTTGCAGAGTGACCATGTAGGCTTTTGAAGAGGGTTTGTCATTGAGATAGAGAGTTTTTATAGTCAAATTGCATCTGAAGGTTTTAGAGTTCACACATATAAGAGCTTTTTGGCTCTCGGAGTCATCTGCGCACTCCACAAAATCTATCCAGTGAACATGTTTAAAATTATGTACAAATCCAGGTTCTCTCACAAAAAAATCAGCAAAATCGCCTGTTTGAGCTAAAAGAGCAGAGAGGTCTGTAAAGCCGAGAATTTTTAAATCTTGTTCGTCCATGCCAACGAACTCTTTTTTATAATTATATATTAGCATCCGCTTTTCCTACTTTTTATCATTTAAAAAACCCTCGTAATATACCATTCAAATGGATGAGTTTGTCTGAATGCATAACATTAGATACAAGTTCAAAATATATCATAATAGAATAAAAATCAAACTTAGTTATAAATTTTTTTGATTTCGTTTGCATCGCTTAGATTTAAAATCGCGGCTATTTCTAAGACGCTTAAGTCTTTCAGAGCCTCAAATGTTCCAAAGTGATTAAGCAGTTTTCTTACCTTGGCTTGCGAGATTCCATGCAACGCTAAAAGCTGACTTTCATGGTCAAGTTTGAGTTTTGTTTTTTTATGAAATCCTATCGCACATCTATGCGCCTCATCTCTAAGATTTTGTACAAACTGGAGTCTTTTATCGCTGTTTTTCAGTTCAAAACTTTTCTCTTTTGTGTGCAAAATATCATTCGCTTTGCCTTTTGCACGATGGGACTTTGCATCGATTTTCTCTTTTGAGATGGCGATAACATCTATAAAAACACCATGGGAATCTATGATTTCACATGCCAACTTTAAAAGCGTTGTCCCCCCGTCAATGATCCATAAATCAGGCGGTGAATTTTTTGAAAAACTCTCCACTCTTCTTGATAGCGTCTCCCGCATCTGGGCATACTCGTCTTTTGCTTCGAGATGGTAGGTTCTGTAGCTTTTTTTGTCAAACTGTCCGTTTTCATAAACTACCATTGCTCCTACGGTTGCAACTCCTGACATGTGGGAGTTGTCAAAAACTTCGATGCGTGAGGGAATTCTCTCTAAAGATAATAGCTCTTTGAGCTCTTGTAAAACTGGATTGTTTTCTTTTTTTGTATCCCCTTTTAAAAGCTCATTTGCATTTAAAACCGCCAAATCAATAAGATGTTTTTTATCTCCTCTCTGAGGCACTTTTATCTCGGCATTTTTTTCAAATAGCGTGTTTAAATGCTCCTCTATAATTTCCAAAGATTCAAATTTTTTGGCGATTAAAATTGGTGCAATGATGGGCGGTTTTTCATTCGCATAAAACTCCATGAGAACTCTTTGGTAAAACTCATCTTCGTCGTAGCCGTCATTGATTTGAATAAAGTCATGCGAAGAGGAGATGATTTTGCCGCCTCTCATAAATATCCTTACAACTACCGCTCTCGTCAGGCTGTTTTGCACTACAAAAATATCGTAGTTCTCATCACTTGCAAAATCTATCTCACTCTTTATCTCGGAGCGGGAGATTCTCTCGCAGCGGTCTCGAAGCTCTGCCGCCTCCTCAAAACGCAAATTTTCAGCATAAAATTCCATTTTCTCTTGAAGCGTTTTTATGAGAAATTTTTTATTTACGATGAGCTCTTTTGCTAAATCCAACTCTTTTTTGTATTTTTCTTGTGGAACCACCAGCTCACATGGAGCAAAACATTTATCTATCTGATGATAAAGACACATCTTCTTTGATTTCAGGCAGGATTTTTTTTGGACAAGTTTGCATATCTCATAAATGGAGTCTAAAATATCTCTAGCGCCAACCGAATAAGGACCAAAATAGGTAATGTCAGAGCTTTTAATCACTCTTCTTGTAATCTCAAACCGCGGAAACTCTACGGAGTTGTCGATGTAAATGTAAGGGTAGGTTTTATCATCCCGAAGTAGAATATTGTACTTCGGATGGAGCTGTTTGATGAGTGAGTTTTCTAAGATAAGTGCGTCATGCTCGGAGTTAACGACGATGTAATTCAGAGAGATAGTCTGATTAATCATCTTTGTAATTCTGAGAGAGAGGTTGGAATTCGCTTTTATTTGGGGAGTGAATACAAAATAGCTTTTCACTCTTTTGTAGAGATTTTTTGCTTTTCCGACATAAAGAAGATGCCCCTCTTTGTCAAAATATTGGTAAATTCCAGCACTTTGAGGCAGTTGTTTTATCGTCTCTTCTAGGGTCATTTTTTGGCTTTTATAATATTTTGAATTGACATTACAAGAGTTCTAAGCCTCTCATCCTCTATCTCGACGGTAAATTCTCCGGTCGCTCTCTCTGGGTATCGCATCACTTTATGCTCTGTTTCGACTGCCTTTTTTATCGGCGTGTGGGTTACAAATGCTTTGATGTCGTTTATAAGGGTCTCTTTGCATTCTTCGGGCATCAGAAACTTTAAAGCACTTTTAATACTTTGTATATTATTATCGAATTCTTGTTTACCGGCAGGATGTGAGAGAACGAAAAAGAGTGTGTCGTTTTTAATGTATGCAAACTTTATCATCCTTTGCAAAGCGGGTATAAAAACAGACTCGATTCTCTTTATACATTTGTATTTTGAGAGTTTAGAAAATTGAGGTTTATTTTGAATAGAATTAATAATTTGACTAGCATTTTTCATCTAGCAATTATAGCAATGTTTTTGTTAAGTTTGAATGGCTGCGGATATAAAAAAGCACCCTACTATTTAGAAGATGCCCCAAAAGCAGATGAAAACGTCAAGTTTACTATAAAACAGCCGGTTGAAAAATGATGCAGTATGATGTAATTATTATAGGTGCAGGAGTTTCAGGACTTTACGCTGCCCTCAAACTTCCAAAAGAGAAAAAAGTACTTATTATTAACAAAAGAGAGACCTTTAAGTGTAACAGCTTTTATGCTCAGGGTGGTGTCGCTCTTGCCCGTGATGAATCAGATGTTCCGGCACATATAAAAGATACACTCGAAGCAGGTTCAGGGCTTTGCTGTGAAAATGCTGTGGATGTTTTATCTAAAAATTCGAGATTGGTTATTGATGATTTAATCAATAGAGGCTTTGAGTTTGATAAAGACAGAGAGGGAAATCTGCTCTATACAAAAGAAGCAGCCCACTCTACCGAAAGAATCTTGCATGCGGGCGGCGATGCGACGGGGAGGTACATGCACCTCTTCTTGCTGGAACAAAATCCGCATGCCATGCTGAGTGATGCAAGAGTAGTTGATTTGCTTATAAGAGATGGTGAGTGCTATGGTGTTACCGTGCTTGACCACAGAGAGCGAAGAAATATCTATGCAAAAGATGTGATTATAGCAAGCGGAGGTGTGGGTTCTCTTTACGAGTTTCATACTAATGCACCATGTATCAGTGCCGATTTGCAGGGTTTGTGTGTTTTAAAAGGGATAGAATTAGAGAGAATGGAGATGCTGCAGTTTCATCCGACTGTTTTTGTCGATAGCAACAATGCACAAAAGATGCTTCTTACAGAGGCTTTAAGAGGCGAGGGTGCGACCATAGAAGATGAGAGCGGGCGAAGATTTTTGTTTGATTATGATGAGAGGGGAGAGCTGGCTTCAAGAGACATTGTGAGCAAAGCCATCTTTGAACATAGCAAGCAGACGGGCATGCAGACCTATTTATCTCTTGAAAATTTTGACCATGTCTATTTCACCCATAGGTTTCCAAATATTTATAAAAACTTGCAAGTTCTGGGCTACGCAGTTCCAAAGGACAGAGTGCCTATCTCTCCAGCTTTTCACTATGCCATAGGCGGAATTAAAACCGATTTACATGGAAGAGTTCCGGGAGTGAAATCTCTCTATGCCATAGGCGAGGTCGCATCTACAAAGGTGCATGGGGCAAACAGACTTGCTTCAAATTCACTTTTGGAGGGTTTGGTTTTTGCGAAAGAGGCGGTAGAAGATATTTTGAATACTCCGCATGAAACCAAAAAGTTTGTAGAATTTCCTGTGGGTGATGAGGTGATGAGCCTTAAAGAGGACAAAGAGAAGAAGAATCTGCTTCGTAAAATCATGTGGGAGAATGTCTCCATAGTACGAACAAAAAAGGGTTTAATCAAAGCGTTGGAAGAGATTAACAGGATGCTTGATGAAAAAATCGGTAAACTGCTCAAATTCCGCCTTCTTACCGCAAAAGAGATAGTTCTTTCAGCACTTGCAAGAGAGGAATCTGTCGGAGTTCACTACAGAGCTGATGTTACGCATTAAATGAGCACCCGTGTGTTCTATGCCATATAAAAGCACAGAATAAAGCTTATTAATGGCAGGAACGATTCGTCCCTGGCAACCCTTAAAGCTACAAAACAAGAGAATCGCTTTTCGCAAAGCGAAAATGTTTCTTTAGAAAAAACAAGCTTTTTTTGAGAGTTTATGGGTACTTACATACATTTACAGAACTTCTGATTGATCCTTTTTTTCATGATACTCGGCAAAAAGTTTGAGTAAGAAGGGAACACTGAGGTTGAGGATAAAAGCGCTCAGTGAGATTAAAAGTAAATCTGTACTCGTTATGAGTTTCATAGATAGTGCTGCCATGGCAACCAAAAAGGTTACTTCGGCGCGCCCCTGCATTGCAATTCCGATGAGGGATGCTGAACGCCATGGAAGCTTATTGATATAGCGTGCCGTGAGTGCAGCAGCGATAAACTGTGCTGTAAATAAAACAGCTGCTAGAAAAAAGGCGTTGGAAAGAACGCTGAGCAGAAGTGAAAAACTCTCAATTTCCATTTGCAGTCCGATGCTGATAAAAAATATCGGAGCGAAAAAATAGAGGGTTAAAAAACGGAATTTTTCAATTGCCTCATGAAAAAGTTTGTCTCCATTGTTCTTGTTTTCAAAATGGTCTTTGTTAATAATTAATCCCATAAAATATGCTCCCAATGCGACACTCGTAGCAAAATATTCAGCAATGTATGAGCCAACAAATGCTAAAAAAATCATAAAAACAATCGCAGCATTTATCTCCTGCTTTCCTAAAAAATGAACAGCTCCAGCATGCGAATAGATGCTGTTTTTAGTTTTGGTAATCAAGCTGAGCAGAGCACCCTCTTCTTTAAGGGATGCCGTCGGGTGAAAGAGAAAAAAAAGATAAGCGATGAGTGCCATAACAGTACTAAAAAAGAGAAAATTTGAGAGAGGTTTTATAGCCAATAACCCGATGGTTTCAAGCGAAATTTCAGCAGATGATGAGGCTTGCAAAGAGACAAGAATCCCCCCTAAAACTCCCCATAAAATAAGGGAAAGCACATCATCCGTCAATGCCGCGGCGACAATAATCGGCTGAAGTTTTGCTTTGGCTCCAAAAGAGAGCGTATTGAGTGTCAAAAATGCAATTCCTATGGAGGTTGGAGAAAATGCCATAGCAAAAACGATGGATTTAATCATGTCATCTGAGAGAAAATATTCTGTAAAATAGATCATAGTAAAAGGTAGAATTACACCAGCTACGGCAATTTTCCATCCTTTTTTAATCCCTTCAGTAAACCCTTCGAGATTCTCTTCTAGTCCAAGATAAAAAAACAAAAAAATTGTTCCGATAAAGGAGAAGGTCTCAATGGTTGCCGAGTGGGGAGAGAGAAGATGGAGATTGACAGCAACAAGTCCCCCGATGAGGTAAAAAAGGACATCGGCAACTCCCGTTTTTTTGGATGCCCAAAGAGAAGCGATTATAATAATAAGGAGATAAAGCAGGATAAGAGTTGTAATCATTTCCATAGAAAAAAGCCTTCGTTGATTTCCTTGGATTATGACTTAAATAAGTTTACAGTTTACTTTTAAACAATAGATTCTTAATTTATTTTATTGTATCCTTTCACCAACGAAAGGGTACATCCTTCTTTCTCCTACAAAACATTTTTATAAAAGGCACTCAAAATGACAAATGTTAGCATCATAGTTTTAGATTTTGGTTCTCAATATACGCAATTGATAGCGCGTCGTCTTCGCGAAGATAAAATATACTGTGAAATTCTTCCTTACCATACGAAAGTAGCAGATATAAAAGTAAAAAACCCACAAGGTATTATTCTCAGCGGCGGTCCATCTTCGGTGTATAACAAAGATGCGTATGAGGTTGACAAGGGCGTTTATGAGCTGGGTCTTCCGATTTTGGGAATATGCTATGGCATGCAGAGAATTGCTGTAGATTTCGGCGGGAGCGTTATCCGCTCAAGCCACCATGAATACGGTAAAGCGGAACTCACAATCAATAATCTTGAGGGAGTATGTTCTCCTCTTTTAAAAGATTGTGATGACGGGCGCATTGTTTGGATGAGCCACAGTGACAAAGTAGATGTGCTTCCGGAGGGTTTTTCACCGATTGCAACTTCGGCAAATTCGCCTTATGCGGCAATTGCAAATGAAGAAAAACGCGTCTATGCGATGCAGTATCACCCAGAAGTTCAGCACTCGGAAGAGGGGTATCTGATGCTTAGAAACTTCGCAAGAAATATTTGCGGAGTGACTGAGAAGTGGAAAATGGAACACTTCTTAAAAGAGCAGATTAAAAGTATCCGTGCAAGAGTAGGAACCGGAAAGGTTCTTTGCGGACTCAGCGGCGGAGTGGATAGTTCTGTTGTTGCAGCAATTCTTTATGAAGCAATAGGCGACCAACTTATTCCTGTTTTTGTTGACAACGGACTTCTAAGAAAGGGTGAAAGGGAGCAGGTGGAAGAGGTTTTCAAAATCAATCTTAAAGTTCCTTTAATCACTATCGATGCAAGAGAGAGCTTTTTGAGCAAGCTCGCAGGTGTATCAGACCCTGAGACAAAAAGAAAAATCATCGGTCACACTTTTATAGAAGAGTTTGAGAAAGAGGCAAAAAAACATGACGGCATCAAATTTTTGGCACAAGGAACACTCTATCCTGATGTTATCGAATCTATTAGCGTAAACGGTCCTTCAGAAGTTATTAAATCGCATCACAATGTGGGCGGTTTACCTGATTGGATGGATTTTGAACTTATCGAACCGCTCAGAGAACTTTTTAAAGATGAAGTGCGTAAAATAGGGCTTGAACTCGGACTTCCTGAGAGCATGATAAACCGTCATCCATTCCCTGGACCGGGCTTGGCGATACGCATCATGGGCGATGTAAATGAGGCAGATTTAATTCTTCTTCGTGAGGCAGATGTGATTTTGCTTGATGAGTTAAAAGCAAGCGGCTATTACGCAAAAACATGGCAGGCATTTGTAGTTCTGCTCAATGTAAAATCGGTCGGAGTTATGGGCGACAACCGCACTTACGACAACACGGTCTGTGTAAGAGTTGTTGAAGCGGTGGATGGGATGACGGCAACATTTGCACATCTTCCACATGATTTGTTAGAGAGAATTTCTCGCCGTATTATTAATGAAGTGGATGGAATAAACAGAGTAGTTTATGATATTTCTTCAAAACCGCCTGCTACAATCGAATGGGAGTAGAGATTTAATCTCTATTCGCATGCCAAAAAAAATTTACCTCTTTTCAATCTCTTCTCATCCTCAAGCCATAAGTATAAACTCCTTGGATATTAAATTTTTAAAACCTGAGATAGATTTTTCTAAATATGATTATCTGATTATTACTTCCAAACAAGTCAGCGAAGCTCTCAAACAGTATGATAAAGAAGAGTATCTTAACATGCCAGCATTGTGTGTGTCAGTGCAAAGTGCCCTTTCATACGAAAATATCGGCGGCAAAATTTTAGCTGTCGGCGGAGGATACGGCGATAACTTGGCTAACAAAATAAAAACATTTTCAAAAGAGACAAAGTGGCTCTATCTGCGGGCAAAAGAGGTTGCGTCTAACTTTGTATCCACATGTAATAATGAGGGTTATCTCATAAAAGAGGCTATCGTTTACGAAAGCGAATGTTCAAAAGGGATGCAAGATGTGGAGGTTGAAGAGGATGCAGTTTTGATTTTTACCTCTCCATCCAGCGTGGAGTGTTTTTTAAAAAACCATGCAATCTCCTCCTCAAACAAAATAATTGTCATAGGCAAAACGACAGCCTCCGCTTTGCCAAAAGGGATAGATTGTATTATCTCTGAGGAGACATCTATTGAGAGTTGCATAAATCTGAGCGTTCATCTGTGATTTTTTTCAGATTATCCTGCATCTCGATACTTTTGAGCTTTACTTTTTTATCAGCAGCAGAGATAGTCGCACATGACAAGGCGTATTACAAATACAAAAAAGATAATGTAGAGATAATCTACACGGAGGATAATCTCCCTTTCGCACAACAAGTAGTCGGTATTCAAAAAGCACTCCATAAAGATTATGAGAAATTCTTTGGCTGGAAATTGGATGAGACGCTTTACATCGGTCTGCTCTCTTCTTACAATCAAATTGCAAATGGCGAGTCTTCTCAGTTTTCCGGTAATAGGCAGATTAACTATATTGGCGGAACACAGCTAATCGACTATTTTGCATCTACTTCATGGCTTAATGTTTTGTGTTACCATGAAACAGCACACAATTACCAGCAAAATATGAAAAACAGCGAAGTTTCAAAAACTCTGCACTCCTTCTTTGGAAGCGGCTCCTTTTTACTTCCATTTGTAATTGTTCCAAATATTATGGAAAATTCATTTATGCTTGAGGGAAATGCAGTCTTAAATGAGTCTTGGCATGGTAACGGCGGCAGGCTCTATAGCGGCAGATTTAAAGCTGAAACCATGCTTCAGGCAAAAGCCGGAAATATCAAGGCAGGCGATGTCTACAATGTAAAAGATTCCTTTCCCTATAGTGGCAGTATTTGGTATATTCAGGGAGGTTTTTACAATCTCTATCTGGCTGAAAAGTATGGATTAGAGAAGGTTAACAGCTATTTCAAGTACCATTCGGAAGATTTTTTTTGGCCTGAATTTACGGATTTAAGTATGAAAGATGCCCTTGGAGTTGATTTTGAAACATCATTGGCGGATTTTAGCAGAGAATATACAAAGATGGCTGAGCACATGGTTTTGGCTAGTGGTGAGCCCATCGCATCATCACAGTTTTTTTACTCCTTGGGAAACAGCGAAGAGGAGCTTTTTTTTATAACAAATGAGAGCGGAGTTGAAACTCCGGAGTTGGTTGTGCTCAATAAAACAACTTTGAATATAAACAAAAAAAGAGATAGCTGGCTTGGCGGCAAAGTTATAAAAGCGGGTAAAACCTATTATACCCAGGGAAGCAGTTATGTCTCACCGACTCGGATATATCAAGGACTTTTTGACAACAATAGTTTAATAAAAGAGGGCAGTGAATCCAAGATGATTCAAGGCTATTTAAGCAGCGGCAAAGAGGTCTATTTTGATGTGGCTCTCTCCTATTCTGAAGCACAACTTTTTGTCGGCAGTGAGTTTTATGCGCAGGTAAACTCATCTGTTATAATCGATAGAGAGGACAATCTCTACTACTTTGTTCAAAACGGTAAAAACAGAACCCTCTATAAAAACAGAACTCCTCTTTACACATACAGTGGATTTTATGGAGTTGTGAGTGATGTTGATAGCAAGGGTGGTGTTTATTTTATTGCCAATTCAGAGTTTGGTTCAACTCTTTATAGATTTTTTGACGCTAAAGTGGAGCGTGCAAGTGAAGCAGATAATATTGTAGAAGCCAGACTTATAAATGATAACGAAGTTTTGATAGCTGCAATCAGCGAGAAGGATTACTACTTTGTTAAAAATGAGCTAAAAAATAGAGAAGGGACTCCCTATGAAACAAAACTGTTTTTTGAAGAGAAGGAGTACTATGGAGGATACGAGGAAACAAATCGTTTCGAGCATCTGGAGTTGGATTTGTCCAATCCTTACTACTCTCTTTTGGATATAAATTATCGCGGGACTGACCTTTCTGTTGTATTTGGAAATGCTGAACCTGTATGGGCATTAAATGCAAATTTTGGCGACCCATTGTCTCAAAATCAAGGAACGCTTCTTATTAATAAAGATGAGTCAAATACTACAATTGCAGGCGCTTCCTACGCAAACTCTCAATATCTGCTTGGGTATTCATTTGTAGGGTATAGGGTAGTTGAGAGTGATAAAAAAGAGGTTGTTCGGGAGAATGGATTTATCATTAGCGCAGAGTTGCCATTTTATAGAAGAGGACATTACAGAGGTGCATTGGGCGCTAGTTATTATCAGGATTATAGTGCAAAACAGCGAGAGCCTCTGAGTACAACACTTAATTTTGCCGAAGAAGAGACGTACGGTGTATCCATGTATGAAAATTACTTGAATAGCCTGAGTCTGTACGGAGCCAGAGAGAGAGATGACAAAATTTATGGTGCAAAATACAGCTTTAAACATGATGCACCATATGAACTCTATTTTGGAGCAGAAGCAAAATACTCTGCAACAAATAGTAATATAATAGAGTCAGAAGCTATTGCCAATAGCAGGGGAGTAAAGATAACTAATTCCTCTTATCAGCAAGACATGGATCCCTCAACAATACATATGCCAAGCTTGGATGCTCCCTATTACCTCAAAGCTGCTTCGTACAGAGAGGCTAATTTGGCTAAAGTTTTGAACCTGTCTAGCTATTTCTTCACCTTTCCCCTCTCTCTGCAAAAAGAGGCAATATATACAAAGTATAGACAGTATGAATTGGAAACTTTTGAAGATAGAAAAGTGACTTTCAGTGAAGTGACAGCCGGATTAACCCTCTCTACAGTTTTTTTAAACAAATTTGTGCTGCCTGTTAATTTTGAGTATATTACTAATGACGCGTACTTTATAAAAGATAAAACTAAATTTAGATTTATGATTGGTAGTACATTTTAGATAGAAGTTCTTGTGCAACTCTTTTTCGTATTGACATACTTTTCCTAAAAATCATATTTCAAAGATGCCCCTATTCGTCTAGGTTCACCAAAATTATACGCATTAAATCCTTCTGCTGCAATAATGTAATTTAGGTATCGTTTGTCAAACAGATTATGAATGTAAACATTCCATGAGAATTTTTTAGATTTATAACCTATTTTCGTATCAACATAGGAATAGGATGATTCAGATACCGTGTTTGCCTTGTCAAAATAGGTTTTTCCATTTGATTTCAATACTAAATCTAGATAATAGTTTTTGCTAAAATTGTATTGCGAACCAAATTGAAAAGTATGTTGGGGAACATTTATCAGTTGATTTCCGGAGTAATTATTAGAGTTGGATATATAGTCATCAAATTTGGAGTGAATAAATCCTACACCGCTATGTACACCAAAATTATTGGTAAACAGATAGCGCAACTCGCTTTCAATGCCGTAAATATCAGCTTTTGCCGCATTGTCTATATAACTGCTTAAGTCAGAGCGTATGGTCTCTACTTGAAGTTTATCAACATGTGTTGCATAGAGTGTTGCGCTAAGGTTTAATGAGTTTTTCCATTTTGTGTTAAACCCCAACTCCAAAGTTTTTGATTCCTCAGGGTCATAACTCAATGTTTTAATATCATAATCATCATAACTGTATCCACCGTTTTTAAACGCTTCTGCATATTGTAAAAAAATCAAATTTGCATCATCTTGTTTATAAGCTATTTTTAATTTTTGTAAAACTTTTTGCCAGTGTTTTGTTGCTATGATGTGAGGATAACCCGTATTTAAAAATCCATACTCGGCTACTTCTATCGGGAAAGATTGATTGATATTGTTGTTAAAATCTTTTTCGTTCCATGTATATCTCAGAGCTGCGGTAAGTATAATATTCTTATTTATACTTTTTGAATATTCAGTCTACTTTTTTGGGGTCATTCCAGCATTAGATCTTAAACTTGCATTAAAACGCTCAAAAGAAGTTCGTCAAGGGAGTGTTGAAACAATAAGTTTTGATGCAATTAAAGAAGAGCTTGGACTTTAATGTCAAAATATTCTTTGCAATTTCATCCAGCTGCGAAAAAATAGTTGGATAAACTTGATAATCAAGTAAAAGTTTTTATTATCAAGTCTTTATCTTTGTTTATCGAAGAGTATGATATTCATTACGAAACTGAGATGATGAAGCAATCAAAGATAAAAAAACTTCAAGGTGAGTGGAGTGGTTTTTATCGATTACGATTTAGAGGTTACAGAGTGATTTATGAAAAAATTGATAATCAACTTATAATTCACATTATCAGAATTGCTCATCGCAAAGAAGCTTATTAAAATCCAAAAAATCATGATTTGCTCTTTATTACAGGTAAGATTGTTAATTATTTCAATCTCTTCACTTTTATGTGAAATTTGATGAAGCATACTCATAACAGCTTCAATGGTCTTATGTTCCACTCTTAAATGAAGTGCTTGCATTCTAAATTTCCCTCCAAATACGGGTTTTTATCGCTTGCAATTATACTCAATCACCCAAAATAAACCAATACTGTAACAAAACAGGGGTCAAAAAAAAGAAAAATCAAGTATCATTTTTGTATAATACAAATAGTCTGGGTAGTTCGACATATCGCAATATGAGGGTTCTACATATTCAAATTGTGAACTAGTAGAGTTTTGGTGTGCCGGTGATTTCGTTTGAGGTATGTTCATTCAGCCGAGAAACTGCCGCCGTCATAAAACACTCGCTTCACCTAAATACGGCTTTTTAGAACCGAGCCAAATGCGTAACGGCTACCCGGGCTATTCAAAATATTTAATTACTATATTTGGATGTATTAATTAAATATTTTAAAAAATTATGATGGAGGTGTGAATGAAAATTTTGATACTAGGAAGCGGCGGCAGAGAGTATTCTATCGCTCTGGCGATTTTAAATGAAGAGAATGGCAGTGAACTTTTTTTTATGCCTGGAAATGGTGCTACATCTTCACTCGGAACAAACCTAAACATTAAAGATTATGATAAATTAGCAGAATTTGCAAAAGAGAATGGTATTGAACTCACTATTGTAGGACCGGAAGGACCGCTTGTGGATGGGGTTGTTGATATTTTTAAATCCCATGGACTTACGATTTTTGGTCCATCAAAAGAAGCGGCGCAACTAGAGGGTTCGAAAGTTTACATGAAAAACTTTTTGGCAAAATATAACATTCCAACCGCAAGATATATTGAGACAGATTCAATTGAAGATGCTTTCAAATTTACAAATACTCTAACAGCCCCAATCGTTGTAAAAGCGGATGGGCTTTGCGGCGGCAAGGGTGTAATCATTGCGCAAAATCATGACGAGGCAAAGATTGCAATATCTGAGATGCTCAGCGGGAAAAGTTTCGGTGATGCCGGTCTGAAAGTAGTCGTTGAAGAGTTCTTAGACGGGTATGAACTCTCGATGTTTGCTGTTTGCGACGGAGAAAATTACATTCTTCTTCCTGCCGCACAAGACCATAAAAGATTATTGGATAACGATCAAGGTCCAAATACTGGTGGAATGGGTGCATATGCTCCAACCCCTCTGGTGGATGAAGTGTTGTATCAAAAGGTAAGAGAGAGAATAATCCGCCCGACGCTTGACGGCATGAAAAAAGAGGGAGCTCCGTTTGAGGGCGTACTTTTTATCGGCATCATGGTTGTAAAGGGTGAGCCGATTACCTTAGAATTTAATGTTCGTTTCGGTGACCCTGAGTGTGAAATTTTGATGCCGCTGATGACCTCAAGCGTGAGCGACATGTTTTACAAAGCTGCAACAAATAGATTGGCTGAGATAAAGGTAGCGTTTTCCAAGCAGTTTGCTGTGGGTGTAGTTATGGCAAGTGAAAATTATCCATACAAAAATTCTACTCCTGCAGAGATAATAGTCGATGAAGTGCACCATGCAGAGATAGAAAAATACACGCATATTTCCTATGCGGGTGTGAGCATGGAGGACGGCAAACTTTATGCGGATGGGGGAAGAGTTTTGGTCTGTGTTGGACTCGGAGATAGCATAAAAGAGGCAAGAGACAGAGCTTACATGCGTTGCGGTCAAGTACACTTTGCCGGAAAAAAACTCCGAACTGATATAGCATATCAGGCGCTCTAAAAAATGAATGAAGAGATAGAAAATATTCTTCATAGAGAAGGTATAACATTAGCCGATATCAAAAAAAGAGGCGTAGCTTTTTTTATAGATGAGACCCTTCTTTCTTTTTTGCTTATAATAGCTTTGTGGGACTCTTTTGCAGCTTCTAAAAATATAGAAGAGATAATAAATTTAACAAATACTTTTGTTTTGGAATATATGGTTATGAAGATAATTTATCAAGCTTTTTTTACCATGCAGTATGGTGCAACACTGGGTAAAATTGTCATGAAAATAAGAGTTATAGAAATAGCAACGCTTCAGAAGCCGACTGTTTTAAGCTCACTTAATCGTGCAATATTTCGTATAATCAGTGAAACATTTTTTTATCTTGGTTTTTTATGGGGTATCTTTGACCCATCCCGACAGACACTCCATGATAAAACTGCAAAAACACTGGTTGTAAATGCTTAGGCTACTTTCTCTCTTTATTCTACTCCTGTCGCTTCTATATGCCGACGATACGGTAGAAATCTTTGCAACTTCGATGGATTCAAAAGATAATATTGTAAATGCCTATGGGGATGTTGTAGTCGTTTACAAAAATTATCACTTAAGTGCAAAAAGTGCTCTGTACGATAGAAATAGCGGCGACCTTGAACTCTATGATAATATTCGTGCAACACAGGGAAATGAGCTTCAACTTCTTGGAAATTATGCAAAATTAAATATTAAAAATAAAGAGAAAACATTTAAACCATTTTTTATGCTTGAAAAAAAATCGGAAGTATGGCTTAGTGCAGACGAGGGATTTATGAGAGATCAACAGATGAATATTAATTCAGGTTCTGTAAGTGGATGTAACCCAAATGACCCGCTCTGGACGATGGAATTTGGCTCATCCGACTATAACTCCGACACAAAATGGCTCAATCTTTATAACACGGTAGTCTATATTTATGATATACCTGTCATGTACACTCCATATGTGGGTTTTTCGCTTGACAAAACCCGAAGAACAGGACTTTTAACACCTGCTCTTGGTATTTCTAGTAAAGAAGGTTTTTATTTTGAACAGCCAATTTACATAGCCGAACAAAATTGGTGGGATTTGGAACTAAGACCGCAGATGAGAACAAATCGGGGCAATGGAGTATATTCAACTTTTAGATTTAAAGATAGTGCAACCTCCGGCGGTGAATTGACAGGTGGTTATTTTAAAGAGAATGACAGCTATTTCATAGAACATGAACTGGCAAATAAGAGTCACAGCGGGTTTAACTTTAAATATGAAAATGGCGATGTGCTAAATCAGTGGCTCAATCAGAACTTCGAAGGTCAATCAGGTTTATTTATGGATATAAGGAGCATGAATGATGTCGATTATATTAACTTGTCAACCAATGATCCTATAAAAAATGCTACGGCTACTCAGGTTCTTTCACGAGCCAATATGTTTTATAATACCGATGAAAACTATATTGGAACCTATTTAAAATACTATCAGGATTTGACAAAGCAGAATAATGACAACACGCTGCAAAAACTGCCTACGCTCCAGTACCATAACTATCTAAATAGTCTCTTGGAAGGTCATCTCTTTTATAATCTTGACATGCAAAGCAGTAATATTTATAGAGATATTAATAAAAAAGTAGTTCAAACCAATCTAAATGTTCCTGTCACTCTGCAGACATCTGCATTGGATGAGCAGTTGAATCTTTCCTATAATACTACTCTTTATGCACAGCACTCAACTTTTTCCGGAGCAGAAGAGATTCCAACCGACACCCAGTATCAAAATGGCTACATAGCAAAAAACTATAATAAGCTTTCTGCCTCTACGGAACTTACGAAGGCGTATGAAGAGTATACGCATGTTGTTAGTTTTGGCTCTAACTACTCCTTTGCCGGAGGTGAGAAAAGAGAGGGGTTTTACGATTATAATAAAGAGTTCTGTTCTGATATAATTAATCAAAGTGATCCAAGATGTGAATTTTACACAGTCTCCCAGATGGATAATGTGTTAAAATTTGATTTTTCTCAATATGTTTATGACAGTTTAGGAAAGCAGATTCTTTATCATAAACTCTCTCAGGCATTTTTTTATGAAGTATATGGAACAAAAACCGGAGAACTCGAGAATGAGCTTGACTACCTCATTGTAGATGGTTTAAGTTATTACAATGACTCATTTTTTAATTATAAGGAGCAATCATTTTCTAAACTTATGAATCAACTCTCTTACGGCGTAAGTGATATGACATTCTCTTTGGCTCATCTGTATAAAGATACGTTTTTAGATGCAAGTACGGGTTATACACCCTATTCAAGTTATTTGACGTCAAGTGCCAAATATAGCTATAACACACACTTCTCCTACCATGTAGATTATGCTTATGACTTAGAAAGAAGTATAAAAAAGAAGTCAGAGATAGGCATGATGTATAAAAAAAGATGCTGGGATTTTGGGCTGAGATATGTTGAAAATAATAGACCTGTTCTTTCAAAAATTGGTGTTGCAGATAATTCAATTTTTGAAAGGTACATTTTTTTTACGGTAGCTTTGACGCCGATAATGTCTTCCGGAAGAGGCTCATCAGAGTTTGCCATGACTCTTCCTAAGAGCTTTTAAAGGAGAAGTAAATAGAGAGTTTGTTTTGAGTTTGGTTTAAAATTTGAGACTTTAGTGTATAAGATAAAACAACAAGGAGTATAAATTGAAATATGATACGAAAATAGAGTTAGAGAATAGAGTTGAAGAGTATTCGTTTGGTGCAGTTGCGAAGCAGGCAAACGGCGCTGCATGGGTAAAGTCTGGCGATACGGTTATTTTGGCGACAGTTGTAATAGACGAGACAGAGATTGTAAAAGATGATTTTTTACCGCTTAC
Source organism: Campylobacterales bacterium (assembly GCA_026390115.1). Classification (GTDB taxonomy): domain Bacteria; phylum Campylobacterota; class Campylobacteria; order Campylobacterales; family Sulfurimonadaceae; genus Sulfurimonas. The sequence goes on from JAPLGO010000038.1 coordinate 331,798, forward strand.
GGTACAGTATATAGAAAAATCATATGCAGCAGGAAAAATTCCGGGCGGCTTTTTCAAAAGAGAGACAAAGCCAAGCGATTTTGAAACACTGACATCTCGTATAGTTGACAGGTCTCTTCGCCCGCTTTTTCCAAAAGGTTTTGGACATCCTACCCAAATTACAATTATGGTATTCAGCGCGGACAAAGAGTCAGATTTACAAGTTTTAGCACTTAATGCTGCTTCAGCGGCGCTTTATGTCTCCGATATAGATATAAACAGTTCTGTGAGTGCTGTGCGAGCTGCCAAAATAGGCGGTGCATTGGTTTTGAATCCTACTCTCTCAGAACTCAAAAATTCTACGCTTGATTTGTATCTCTCAGGAACTAAAAATGAGCTTCTTATGATTGAGATGCGTTCAATCGGCGGTGAACATGTTGAAGTGAATGATGCATTTATAGATCCTATGATTGATCCAAGCATGTCTATGGCAATACTCTCAACACACACCTCAAATGCTATACCTGAAGAGGAGCTAATAGAAATTTTTCAAAAAACAGAGGTAGCTCTTTTTACTTCAAACTTAAAATATGAGGAGAGTTTTGCTTCTTTTAAAAAACCGACACAATCCATAGAGTATAAAGCGCATCTTGTCAATGAGGCGATGGTTGATTTTGTAAGAAAAAACCATATGGAAGATATAAAGTCTGCTATGAATCAGATGGCAAAATCAGAACGCTCAACGGCACTTAGACAGCTTAGAAAAAAAATACTTTTAGTAGAAGAGCATTGGGATGAGTCAGAGCTGAAAGAGGCTGTTGAAAAAGTAAAAAAAGAGCAGGTACGAGGGCAAATATTAAATGAGAGAGTTCGTGCGGACGGAAGAGGGTTGAAAGAGGTCAGAGCTATCTCAATCAGCACAAATGTACTTCCAAGCGCGCACGCATCTTGTCTCTTTACGAGAGGTCAAACGCAAGCTTTAGTTGTTCTTACTATGGGTGGGGCAAAAGATGGGCAGATGTTTGAGAACCTGACGGATGAGGGCACACAAAACGAAAACTTCATGGTTCACTACAATTTTCCAGGATTTAGCGTAGGTGAAGCTTCTCCAATAATGGGTACAAAAAGAAGAGAGTTGGGACATGGAAACTTAGCAAAAAGAGCACTAGAGCCAATTGTAGAGTTAAGCGGACAGACAATTCGTCTGGTTTCGGAGATACTTGAATCCAACGGCTCCTCTTCAATGGCTACAGTTTGTGGAGGATACATGGCACTTAAAGCTGCTGATATTGAGACAAGCGATACGATTGCCGGGATTGCTATGGGCATGGTGAGCGAGGGTGATAAGTATGCAATTTTATCGGATATTATGGGTCTTGAGGATCATGATGGAGATTTGGATTTTAAAGTAACCGGTTCCAAAGATGGAATTACTGCCATGCAGATGGATATTAAACTAGGCGGAATCAGTCTTGATATCCTCAAAGAGGCACTCTATCAGGCAAAAGAGGGCAGATGTCACATTATTGATATTATGCTCGAAGCTGAAAAAAAAATAGAATTTAATGATGGAGTCTTGCCAAGCACGGACTTTTTCCATATTGACCCAAGCTTTATCGGCGATATTATCGGGCAAGCCGGAAAAACTATTCGTGAAATAATAGAGAAGTTTGAAGTTGCAATCGACATCGACAAAAAAGATGGAAAGGTAAAAGTTACCGGCAAGAGTAAGAGCGGTGTAGCGGATGCAAGAAAGCATATAGAGGGTATAGTTAATACGCCAAAGCAACCTAAAATAAAGTACGAAGTCGGGCAAAAATATGAGGGAATAGTTAAAAAAATAGTCGAATTTGGAGCATTTATCGAGCTTCCGGATGGAACTGACGGGCTTTTGCATATCTCAAAAATTTCTGAAAAAAGAGTAGAAAAAATATCTGATATTTTTAAAGAGGGTGATAAAGTAATGGTAGAAATATTGGAGTTTAAAGGGAATAAAATCTCTTTGGGGATCGCATAGGCAATTTCATTCGTTGAAACATGTGAAAATATTTTTACATGTCGAGACTTTTTAATCTAATATTTAGCAGAGTTTATATATAATTCCGCCAGTCAGATTTTAGTAGGGAAATCTTTGCATTTATGTAGAGGTTGCTATATTTTTTAGGATATAGTTACGTTAGCCGAAAAAGTTTGAAACCAAAAAATGGAGATAAACATGAAAAAAATTCTTTTCTTAATGGTAGCATTCGCTGCTGCTGCATTCGCTGCTGATGGTGAAGTTGCAAATCAAACTCTTAAAGCATATTCAATGATTGCTGCTAGTCTTGGTCTTGGTCTTGCTGCTTTAGGTGGAGCTATCGGTATGGGTCATACTGCTGCTGCAACTATTGCCGGTACTGCAAGAAACCCAGGTTTAGGTGCTAAACTTATGACTACGATGTTCATCGCTCTTGCAATGATCGAAGCTCAAGTTATTTATGCACTAGTAATTGCTCTTATAGCACTTTACGCAAATCCATACTTAGCTTAATTAACTAAGTCATAAAGCACCTCTTCGGTGCTTTAACTTCTAAATGCGACCGTGGTGGAACGGTAGACACACTACCTTGAGGTAATGCTCTAAAGTGTTGTCAAAGTAGTAGAAAAAGAACAAAAAGCGGACGTGGTGGAATGGTAGACACACTACCTTGAGGTAATGCTCTAAAATGGTAGACACACTACCTTGAGGTAATGCTCTAAAGTGTTGTCAAAGTAGTAGAAAAAGTATAAAATGCGGACGTGGTGGAATGGTAGACACGCTACCTTGAGGTGGTAGTGCATTACGTGTGTGGGGGTTCAAATCCCCCCGTCCGCACCATTTAATTCCCTATAATACGGGCTTTCAACAATAAATAAAAAAACAAAAAAAGTAATTGCAGTCTCGCGGACAAATTTGTTTTTCTTATAATTAATCAATATTTTTTCAAATCAATTTATTTTTCAACTTGTCAGAATGTAAGCTTATTGACAGTCTTATTGCACAATTAAGTTGCACAGTTTGCTAATTTTTTTGTAAGATTTAATCTTTTATTGCACAGTAAAAGAATTATTCTTTTTGAATAGAATAACTTTTCTTTCAGTAAGTCAATCCAAAACTTTATAACGCCAATTTAACTTTATCAAGACTAAAAGAAGAATGCTTTTAAAATATATTTATATTGTTCTATGACACAATTATATATATATGATTTACAAATAATATTAAATCACCTATTATTATCAAAAAGGTGCTGTATGCAAATATTTCCTGATATTGATAAAAGTATGCTAGATGATTTCTATAAAAAGATTGGAATCAATGTCAAAAATAAACGTATTTAAAAAAATATTAGTCAATTAGAACTAGCTATCAGTATTGGGCATAAAAGTACTTCTTTTTTATCAAATTGTGAAAATTATAAGAATAGTGAACATTTTAACTTAGAACATTTATACTTAATAGCCAATGTCTTAAAAATAGATATTTGTGATCTCATTAAATCTGAGATTTAAAATGGGGCAACTTAATAATTTAATATCAAAACTATCAAAAGCCTCACCTGAATCAGTTCATACATTAAATACTGATACTACAAGTTTATTTACATATCTACATATAGAAACACCTGTTGAAAAAAAGTATATTGAAACACTTATAAGTTTAAAAAATGATAAATCAATAATATTTCTATGTGGAAGTAGTGGAGATGGAAAATCTGCAATTATTGCAAAGAATAAAATCAAGTTTGAAAATTTCTATGATTATCATGTTGATGCTACACATAGTTTCAAGCCAGATCAAACTGCAACAGAAGCTCTAGATGAAAGTTTCAATAGTTTTGATAATAACCAAAAATCCTTAGTTGTCGGAATTAATATAGGCATACTAATGAACTATGTTGATGAAGGTGATGAATCTAATATTGAAATAAAAAATGCTATTAATAATTATCTAAAAAATAAACAAAATGAAAATAACATTTATTTTATAAACTTCGAAGACTATTCAAAATTTGAATTTGTAGAGTCTAAAATATCATCTATATTTATTCAATCTTTATTTCAAAAAATCACTTTGCAGTCAGAAGAGAATCCTTTTTATAAAGCTTTTTTAATAGATAAAGATAGTGAAAAAACATCTATCCTTCATCAAAACTTTAAATTATTATCAATAGATGCTATTCAAAATTCAATTATTGAGTTATTAATAACGGTTAACCTAAAGTATGATCAATTTATAACGACGAGAAGTTTACTAGACTTCATATATACATTACTTCAAGGTCCTAAACTATTGATAAATCAATTGTTTGAAGATAGTTCAAATGCTATAATTAAAAATATTAGAAAAGAAGACCCTGTCTTAATCCGTTCATATCAACTTGATAAGTTTATATTAGAACGAGCAAGCCTAAAAGAAGATGAATATTTAACACAATTTATAAATATATTTAATGAAATGTGTACTAAAAATATTTTAGATGAAAATCATTCATCTTTAATAATAAGAACTTTTTATTTATTTAGAAATAATGATATTTCTAACAACTATCACAAAAAATTTATAAATAATTTTGATGATATCACCATTTATAACTTTATAAATTTAGTTGCAACTCATCAAGTATTTAATGATGAAAATAAAAAAGTGATATCTATTGAAAAGCAGTACCCTCATTATGTCCCTTCCGATAATACAAAAATTCCAAAATTAATAATAGCATAATAAATACCTAACAAAACCTTCGAGAAAAATAGTTGTCCCTGCGGGCGCAACTATTCTCAAGTCAATTGTTATATGATCACACGTACCCTGTCAGCAATCTCTTATTTTTGGAACAAGTTCAGCTATTGCGCATTTTACTTGTTCAATAAAGTGCTCAAAAAATCTAAATTGAGAATTCCCATCAACCCTAAGGATTTTTGGAATAAAAAATTAGAATAGAAAAAAGAATTTAATGAAGTAAGGTCCTTACTTTCATTTTGTGAAAACGAAATTATTTCGTTTAATCTTCTGTTTATATATAAATTATCATCTTATTTCACTGCTATTTATTAAAAGTGTCTTTTTAATCTTGATAACTAAAATCTAAAGTTTACATTCCCTCACAACTTTGCTTATCAATAACTACATGTAAACAATCATTATATGTCTAATTTCATTCGTTGTTTTTATTACAACTATTTTGATATAATTCAGAGATAAAATAAACAAAAGGGGTTCATAATGGCATTACATGTAGATACAAATGGTAAAGTCCAAATTGTGACACCACCAAAAACACTTACTAATGATGAAAAAAAAATATTAGAAAAAATGACAGTAAATGAAGCATTAGTGCATGAGGCTATACATACAAAATTTAATGTAGTATATGGATAACAACATTACACTTCTTAAAATTGACGATAAAAATATTTTTTCTTACAAAGTCAAACTTCTTCAATCACTAAAATTTCATCCCGATATAAACAGAGCAACGAGAGAACGAGGCTTATTAGAAGAGATAATCAAACTTACTCAAAAAAATAAAACTATTCTTTATATACTTAAAAATGATACTGAAATTTTAGGCTTGATAGCCTTGTCCGCTTCAAGTGTTGATGATATCCCAGTGGTTCAAGTTGATTATTTATTTGTAGATTTTAGATACAGAAAAATTATTATTGAAGATATAAAAAACACCGTTTCTAAATACCTGCTACTTTTTGCTGTAAATGTATCTGAAAATATAAAACAGACAATAGGTGTAAAATATTTAGCACTCTATCCTGATGCTCAATCAGATACACTGATTTCTCATTATAAAGAGATGGGTTTCAATGTTTTAAATAAATATTGGCTTGTTATCAAATTAAAATAAAAGCTCTGTCTTACTTACTTTCATTTTGTGAAAACGAAATTATTTCGTTTAATCTTCTATTATATAAATCTTCATCTTATTTCACTGATATTCCAGTTATATTTAAAAAAAATCGCTATATACTTCTTAATAAATAAGTGGGAAACTTATGGGAAACTTTAACAAGGATTTAAAAAATGGTTAAAACTTCGTTGTCATGGTGGTTTGCAGAGATGTATAGTAGCCCCGGTCGCACCATTTTTTAAATCCCTATTAAAATTTATTACAAATAATCAGTTTCTTAAAATTAAGTAGAATATATAACTTAAGAGTGTAGAATCAGCTCTTAAATTAGGAGTTTTTATGAAAATTGCACAAAATATTACAGAGCTAATAGGCAACACCCCACTTGTTCGATTAAATAAACCATCAGCCCTCACGGGTGCAACTATTCTTGGTAAATGTGAATTCATGAATCCAACCAGTTCAGTTAAAGACAGAATAGGTTTTAACATGATTCGAAGAGCAATGGAAGCCGGTGAAATCATGGCGGATACTATTATAATCGAGCCAACAAGCGGAAACACAGGAATTGCTCTTGCCGCAGTGTGCGCTGCACAAAATCTAAAACTTATTTTGACTATGCCTGAATCTATGAGTATAGAGAGAAGAAATCTACTTAAAGCTTTAGGTGCGGAACTTATTTTAACTCCGGCTTCCAAAGGGATGAACGGAGCTATTTCTGAAGCGGTGGAGCTTCAAAAAAATACTCCAAACAGCATTATACTCCAGCAATTTCAAAACAAATCGAATCCGGAAATCCACATGTTAACAACAGCAGTAGAGATTCTTCGAGATACAGACAAAAATATTGATGCTTTCGTTGCGGCTGTTGGAACGGGCGGAACACTTGGCGGAACTTCAAAAGTTTTAAAAGAAGAAGTGCCAAATATAGCGATTTTTGCAGTTGAACCAGAAAACTCTCCAGTACTCTCTGGCGGGGTTGCCGGTGCTCACTTGATTCAAGGAATCGGTGCGGGATTTATTCCGGATATTCTTGATGTGACGGTGTATGGAGAGGTTATAAAAGTGAGTAATGAAGATGCTCTAAGTACAGCGAAAATGTTGGCGAGAGAGGAAGGTCTGCTTGTTGGAATTTCAGCCGGTGCGAATGTTTGGGCTACTATGCAAGTCGCATCAAGAGCAGAGTTTCAGGGCAAAGTTTTAGTTACTATTTTATGTGATACGGGTGAAAGATATTTAAGTACAGAACTCTTTAATGAAGTGTGACAGCTATCTTGAGACTATTAAGGTTATTGATGGAAAGGCTTTACACATGGCATACCATCAAAAACGATACGAGAGGGTTTTGAACGCTCTTGGAATAAAAGTGATTGAGAATCTTGAAGAACATATAAAAGCGCCGGAGATAGGCATTTACAGATGCCGTTTGGTTTATACTCCACATGCAAACGTTCCTATTACAATCTCATACCATGAGTACAAAAAAAGAGAGGTGCGTTCTCTGAAACTCATTTTTAACAATGAGATAAACTATGCAGAAAAATCTACGTTCAGGGAAAATTTGGAGGCATTCTATTCTAAAAGGGATGGGTGTGATGATGTGCTTATTATTAAAAATTTATTGGTAACAGATACAACTATTGCTAATATAGCTTTTTATAGCAATGGTCAGTGGATAACGCCAAAAGAGCCACTTTTGAAGGGTACGACGAGAGAGAGGCTTTTGGATGAGGGAAAAATAGTTGAAGCAGAAATAAAAGTGAGCCAACTTAGGAGCTTTTCAGAAGTAGCTCTTTTGAACGCCATGATAGATTTTGAAATATTAGAAAAATGTGAGTTTCTGATATAATTGCAGCAATAAATATAAGGAAAAAAAATTGTTAGAAAATGTAATAGAAGACAAGCAATTTGCTTCATTGATGCAAAAAAACATTCGAGATATGATAATCTATTTTTTTGAAAAAGAACAAAATTTTGGGATTTTATGCAGGATAGAAGAGATTAGCTTTGAGCCTGAATTACCGAGTAAAATTAATGCAGAATTTCGCCCGCTAACTCTTTTTTTCTTAGCAGGTTATACATTTGAAACAGCTCTAATTCAGGGAGATTTTTTAATTTTCGAGGCTGGTTTTGGCGTGGAAAATATTGGCAGTTTTGTAACTGTGCCGCTTTTGAGTATGATGCAAATTATTATAGATGAAACACCTGTTTTGATTAATTTAGCTAGCTATGAAGAAGAAAATCATGCTCATAAAGAAATTGATGAGAGAGGCGTTGAAAATTCAACGGCGTCTTTTTTATCAAATCCGGAAAATTCAAAGTTTCTAAAAAAATAAGGGTCATGCCCTTAAATTATACTTTTGAAAGAGAGAGTAGAAAGTTTACAACATTATCGACAAAAGCATCATGCTTTCTTTCTTTTGAGTGGGCTATGTAAAATTTTCTCTCTATTTTATAATTTTTAAGTCTTGCCTCAAAAAGTCTTCCCTCTGCTATCTCGCTTTGAATCACATGTCTTGACATGACAGAAACCAAAGGTCTCTCGGAGTTTTTATCGGCATGCAGAATAGACTCTTTTATGGAAGTTGGGCTGCTCAAAACAGCAAGAACATTGAAACTTCCGCACTGAACACCCATCTCTTCAAATATTTCTGAAGTGAGCTTTCTTGTGTGTGAATTTTCATCACGGCAAATCCAATCAAACCCCATCAAATCTTCAACTTTAAGATGTTTTGGAATCTGCTGATTTGAAAATACTACAAGTTCATCTTCAACCCATTCTCTATAGATAATTCCGTCTCTAATTACAGGCGATTCTATAAGAGCAACATCTATTTTTTTATCTTCAAGTTGGTTTATCATTTCAGCTGAAGACCCCACCAACATATGCACTTCATTGCCGATTCTTTTTTTTATATCACAAAGATAATTTGGGAGTATGTAATTGCCAATTGCATAAGATGAACCCATGACAAAAGTAAATTCTTTATTTATGATTTTTAGAAGCTCTTTTTCACTATTTGAAATTGCTTTATCAAGTCTTTGGGCTATCCTATACAAATCTTCACCTTCTTTTGTGAGGATAATTCCATTTTTCTTTCGCTCAACTATTCTTGTATCAAGATAATCTTCAATAAATTTAATTTGTTGAGTAACTGCGGGCTGAGAGATACCCAATTTTGCCGACGCTTTTGAAAAACTTTTTTCTTTTATAACCATTAAGAATGTTTGCAATTTTGCAAAATCTTTTAACATAATAATTCCTATAAGTAATATTGATAATAAAATTATAACTCATAATTATAATTATTGCAATAGTTCTGTAATAATTTACTGGTATTTAGTTATAATAAAAATAATTAAATAAATACTGATGTCATAATAGTGGAAAACATGGAAAAAATATTTAAAAAATTAAACAAAGAACAAGCAAAAGCCGTAAGACAAACGGAAGGTCCTGTTTTGATTTTGGCTGGCGCGGGAAGCGGCAAGACAACTACTATAGTTTCAAGGCTTGCTTATTTGATTGAAGAGGTCGGTATTCCTGCTTCAAATACTTTGACACTCACCTTTACGAATAAAGCCGCAAAAGAGATGCGGGAGCGCTCTATGGATATGATAAGCGAAGTTGCGTATCCTCCTCTTTTATGTACCTTCCATAAGTTCGGTTTGCTGTTTTTAAAATTTAATATACATCTTTTAAATAGACAAAATAATTTTGTAGTCATTGATACGGATGATAAGAAAAGGATTATAAAAACAATCAATTCAGAACTTCCAACCCCTTTGATAGCAAGTGAGATTTCAAGATATAAAAATTCTTTAATGAGTCCGGATGACGCTTACAAACAGGCGGAGCTTTTTAATTATCAGCAGATTGCAAAAATTTATGAAGAGTATGAAAAGTACTTAAGAGAAAATAATCTTGTTGATTTTGATGATTTGATAGCTTTGACATACAGATTGCTAGAGCAAAATCCAGAGTTGGCAAAAAAAACATCTGAAAAATATCAGTATATAATGATTGATGAGTACCAAGATACAAATGAGTTGCAACTAAAACTTTTACAAAAATTATGTACGGCGCACTCAAATATCTGTGTTGTTGGCGATGATGACCAGAGTATTTACGGCTGGCGTGGTGCGCATATCAGAAATATAATGGAGTTTCATGAAGATTTTGCAGGTACAAATGTTTTTAAACTAGAGGAGAATTACCGTTCAAAAGAGCCAATTTTAAAGGTTGCAAATGCACTTATAGAGCATAACCGTTCACGATTGGGCAAAAAGCTCATAGGTACAAGAGGAAGCGGTGAAGATGTGGCAATCTTAAACTCAAATGACGAGAGTGAAGAGGCCAGAAAAATAGCACTTAAAATAAACAAGCTTTTAAATTCAGGCGTTCGCGGAGTGGATATAGCAATTTTATACAGAGTGAATGTTCTGAGCCGCTCTATTGAAGATGGTTTAAACCGTGCCGGAATAGCTTATAAACTGGTTGGCGGTCTTCGTTTTTACGATAGAGCTGAGATTAAAGATTTGATAAGTTACATAAGGGTTATAACAAATTTTCATGATGATTTTTCATTTAAACGCATTGTTAATAAACCAAAAAGAGGTTTTGGAAAGGCGAGCATTGATAAAGTGGAGCTTGCGGCTCACAAAAATGATACATCTATTTACGAATATGTAACAAATGCCTCCTTAGAAGAGCTTGAATCATTAGTAAAGAAAAAAAATGCACAAACACTCAAAAAGTTTATAAAAGATATTGAACACGTTTCTCAAATTGCGAAAGAGTCAACATACGACTTTATTGATCTGCTCGAAGATACTTTTCATCTCAAAAATATTTATGCAGGAATGCAGGACGAGCAGGAGAGAACGCTTAACATGGATGAGTTCTATGGTTTGTTTCGGGATTTTGTAAAAAAATCACCTGAATCAAGTCTTGATGAATTTTTAAATGAGCTTACACTCCAGAGCGAACAGGATCAGATGGAGGGTGAGAGTATCTATATGATGAGCATTCACGCTTCAAAAGGTTTGGAGTTTGACCATGTTTTTGTAATAGGCATTGAAGAGGGTTTTTTGCCTCTTACAGGTGATGGAAGCGATTTAGAAGAGGAGAGACGACTCGGCTATGTGGCTTTTACAAGAGCAAAAGAGACGCTTACTCTTTCGCATGCAGGAAGCAGATTTTATAAAGGCAGAAGAAGCGATTTGCAGAAGAGCAGATTTTTTAATGAAGCCGGACTTTGTGAAGGTTCCCTCATAGTTGAAAAGAATACAGCCTTTAAAAAAGGGGATTTAGTCCGTCATAAAATATTCGGCACAGGGCGAATTGTCGGTGTAAGTAAATCGGGCAGAGAGTTTAAACTCAATATCAATTTTGCAGGTACCAAAAGAGATATTTTGGCATCGTTTGTAGAGAGATTATGAACAGGCTTTTTGTTGCATATAAACCATCTGGAATCGGCTCAAACCTCTTTTTATCCAAGTTAAAAAGAAAATATAACAATAAAAAAGCAGGCTTTTCAGGAACACTTGACCCCTTTGCAAAAGGTGTACTGCTTATAGGGTTTGGAAGCCATACAAAACTTTTTCGCTTTTTAGATAAAACACCAAAAACCTATAGAGCAACATTGTGGCTCGGTGCCGTGAGTGAGTGTTTAGATACTGAATTGATAACGCATGTGGAGATAATAAAAGAACTTCCTCAATCTATTATTGAAGAAACGGTTCAATCATTGGAGGGCGAGTTAGAATATGAACCACCTATTTTCAGTGCAAAAAAGATTAACGGCGAGAGAGCGTATGATTTGGCTCGCGCCGGCAAAGAGGTAGTCCTCAACAAAATAAATTCAACTATATATGAGAGCAAACTTCTAAATTACTCACACCCGTTTGTAACCTTTGAAGCGACTGTTTCTGAGGGGACTTACATTCGCTCTTTAGGCCTTATAATTGCAAAGAGAGTCGGAGTAGAACATGGAAGCTTGAGTGCCTTGGAGAGGTTGTCTGAGGGAGTCTTTAAATACAACGATGAGGAGCCTTTAGATATTAAAAAGTCGCTCAATATTCCCCAAAATTACTATTTGGGTGATAGTGACAATCTGAAATATGGAAGAGTTCTTGCTTTGTCAGATTTACAGAATAAAGATGAGGGTTACTATTGGCTAGACAATAGTGAAAATATCTCAATTATAAAGATAGAAAATGAAGAAGTAAAATATGAGTTAGGTAGGATATATACATGTTAGTTTTAGCTCGAAAAATAGAAGAGTCTATCATAATCGGTGACGATATAGTCATTAAGGTTATATCCATAGAAAAAGGCGTAGTGAAGCTTGGCATTGATGCACCAAAAAGTGTCTCTATAGTTAGAAGTGAGCTGCTCAGTGATGTAAAAGATTCAAATATAGCCGCTTCGAAAGAGATTAAATCAGATGCTCTTAGTATGCTTAGTAAACTACTCGGAAAATAAAATAATGAAAAGATATAGGGCGTATGCTAAAGTAAACATATTTCTTAAAATAAGAGGAAAAAGAGATGGCTATCATGAGATAGTCTCTAGGTTTATGAGGGTGAACTCGCTTTATGATGAACTCTTCTTTATGCCAAAGCAAGAGAGAGAGTTTAAGATAATTGGTGATTTTTCTTGCGATACAGAACAAAATACAATTTATAAAGCATATTTAGCACTAAAAGTCGCCACCGGTTCAGAATCTTTGGAAGAGTTGATGGCTACGCACGCCGTGCATGTAAAGAAGCATATTCCTGCATTCGCCGGTCTTGGCGGCGGAAGCAGTGACGCTGCAGCATTTTTAAAGATGTGTAATGAAACACTTAATCTTGGGCTTAGTTTACATGGACTTGCTCATATCGGTTCAAAAGTCGGTGCCGATGTTCCATTTTTTATTTATAATTACGGCAGTGCTAATGTGAGCGGGATAGGAGAAGTTGTAGAAGAATTTGTAGAGGAGATTTTAGATTTTGAGATTTTTACTCCAAAATTAGAGATAAGCACACCTAAGGTTTATGGGATTTATAGAGAAAATTTCTACAATCCAGTGAATGAAATTGAAGCAGAAAAATTGAAAAAAACAAGCTCTTTAGAGATTTTAGAAAATATGAGTGTTGATGAAGCAAACGACCTTTACAAACCGGCTTTGCAAGGGTATCCAGAGTTAAAAGATTATTACAAAGAGAGATGGCACTTCAGCGGTAGCGGAAGCAGTTTTTTTAGAAGTGCTGATAAAATATATAAACAAGCGGGAGAAATTAGATAATGGGCGAAACGATAGCAAAAAACAAAAAAGCCTATTTCGATTACTTTTTAGAAGAGAAGTTTGAAGCAGGTATTGTTCTTGTCGGGAGCGAAGTAAAAGGCATCCGAGCAAAAAAAGTAAATTTAAAAGATAGTTTTATTAGAATTGTCGGAGAAGAAGCTTTTTTATTTAATGCTCACATCGGAAGATTGGAGACGACACACTACTTTTACGGACATGAAGAGAGAGGCAGCAGAAAGCTGCTGCTTCACAAAAAGCAGATTTTGACTATGCTCAAAGCTATAACAAGAGATGGATATACGATTGTCCCGCTTCAACTCTACTTTAATGATAGAAATATAATAAAAATTCAGATTGCTATTGCCAAGGGAAAGCAGCTCCATGACAAAAGAAATGACCTGAAAGAGAAGGATATGAAGAGAGATATTCAAAGAGCGATGAAGGATAAAGAGTGAAAATAGTACTGTCAATACTGCTTTTTATCTCCTCGTTGGCTGCCTATAATGTGCATGTCTCAGATTTAAACATCTCAAATGGGAGAACGCTCTTTGTAGAGTTTAAAAAAGAGAAAGATGTTGTTTATGAAAAAATTGTAGTGGACAAAAAGAGCTATAGAGTTTTCACACATCCTCTTGATAAAGAAAAAATGTATGCTCTTGTTGCAATCAATTATGATGAAAAGCCAAGCAGCAAAAAAATAGAAATTTGCTACAAAGAAAAGAATTCTAATCTGACTAAAAACATGTTTATAAAAATAGAAGACGGAAATTATGAAAAAGAGCAGATAGAGGTAGAAAAGTCGAAGGTAAACCCAAGTGGCGAGAATCAGAAACGAGCAGTAAAAGAGCAAAAAGAGGCTATGGATATATACAATAGTACGACAGAACAAAGTTATATAAAATCAGAATTTATACTTCCTATGGAGAGCAAAATCACAAGTGCATTCGGTAAAGCCAGAGTCTATAACGGCTCTTTGAAGGGTTACCATGGAGGAACAGATTTTCGTGCAAATGTCGGAACACTTATATATGCCTGTAACGACGGAGTCGTAGTTTTGGCAAAAGATAGATTTTATTCTGGCGGCACAGTTATTATAGACCATGGACAGGGAGTTTATACATGTTATTTCCATATGAGCAAATTTGATGTGAAAAATGGTCAAAAAATCAAAAAGGCGGCACCTCTTGGGCTCTCCGGAGTGAGTGGCAGGGTCACAGGACCTCATTTGCATTTTGGGGTTCGTGTTGCCGGAATTCAGGTTGACCCCCTCCAATTTATAGCAACTCTAAATAACAATCTGCTTTCAAAAAGCACTAGTGCTTTGGACATCCCGCTTAAGGAAACAAAGCGTTAGCGTAGCTATCGGAATTACTTCCGAATGCGGTACAAAATAGTGAAGGGTTTCCTTCATTTTATATATTAAAATTAAGGAATAAGACGATGACAGTTTTTCAGTTGTTAATGTTAGGAGCATCCGCTTTTTTTGCATTTAAAATTTATGAGCATATTCAGACACTCAAGGATATTGAGCAAAAGCCGGAGAATGCAGATGAACAAAGAAGTGCAAAAAGCTTTTCACCGTTTTCTCCGGAGGCTTTAATAGAAAAAGCTGATATCGCGTATGAAGAGAAAGATTTTCAAAAGGCAGCAGCACTTCTAGTAGAAGCAAATGCAAAAGAGCCGAACAATCCGGATATTGTCTTTAAAATCGGCTACATGTTACAACAAGCAGGAGATGATGCTGAGGCACTAAATTATTACAAAGAGGCGTTAGAATTGGATGATGCAAATGAGTATATTCATAATTCGCTTGCCTCCATATACAGAAAAAACGGTGAGTATGCATCAGCCAAAATGCACCTCCATGCCTCCTTGGAAATAAATAATGAAAATCCGATAACTTATTATAACTTTGGAAATCTCTTGGTAGATATGCAAAAAAAAGATGAGGCGATAGAGATGTATCAAAAAGCGGTTGAGATAAATCCTGAGTTCATTGAAGCAAAAGAAGAACTAGAAAAATTAAAAGTGAAATAAAGAGATGAAACTTTTAGAAATATATAACTTTTTGGACAATCTCTCACCTTTTTTACTTCAAGAGGAGTGGGACAACTCGGGGCTTTTAATCGGAGATTTTTCGCAGGAGATTTCAAAAATAGTTTTAAGTATAGATGTGGATGAAGCACTTATTGATTCGCTTGAGGATTATACGCTTTTAATTACGCATCACCCTATTATTTTTGGAGGGTTGAAACAGCTTGATTTTAATAAATACCCTGCAAATTTAATTCAAAAAATGATTCGTAAAAATATCTCAAATATTGCAATGCATACAAATTTCGACCAAACGCATCTGAATGAATTTGTTGCAAAAGAGATTTTGGGTGTAAAGATTCTGAAGAAAGAGGGTTTTGTTGCCTATTTTGAGGTGGATGAGAATTTTGATGATTTTTTTAAAAAAGTTGTATCCGCTTTTGGACTTCCACATGCCAAGTGTGTCAAAAGTCATGAGAGAGTCAAAAGAGTAGCTTTAACAACAGGTTCCGGATGCTCACTTATAAGTTCAATTGAAGCCGACTGTTTTTTGACAGGCGATATAAAATACCATGATGCGATGCATGCAAAAAGTATAAAATTATCCTTAATTGATATAGGTCATTATGAAAGTGAACGCTTTTTTGCAGAAATTTTACAAATGCATTTGAAAAATTTAGGTTTAGCAGTTATAATTTCATCATCAGAAAATCCATTTACATATAATTAGTAATATTTATAGAATATATGGCACATACGAAACACCTCAAAGGAGCCCAATGAACCAGCATCTTAAGCAGTTAATCGACCTCTCTAAAGTAGATAAAGAGATCGATGCATTTGAACCTCAGATAGAAGAAGCAAATTACAATTATGAAGCAGCTCTTGCAAAAACAAAGAGTATTGAATCAGATATTGAGAATTTAACGAACGAAATTAGAGATGAGGAAGTTAAAAAGCAAAAAAATAATTTGCATTTAGCAGAACTCTCAAAAAAATTAGAAGACAACTCTAGAAAAAGCTCTGAAGTAAAAACCGAAAGAGAGATGAAATCTTTACAACTAGAAGAAGAAATAGCAAAAGAACAAGTGGCTTTTGCAAACGAAGAGATAGAAAGATTAGAAAGAATTATTGAGAATAAAAAAGAGCAAGTTGAAGCTGCAAAAGCCTCTTTAGCTGGATTACAAGCAAACTTAGAATCTGTTAAAACCGAAGTTGATAAAAAGCTAGAAGTTATCAATAAAGATAGACAAGAGGTGTTTGTTGCAAAAGAAAAACTTCTGGGAACAATAAACCAAAAAGGTTTGGCTTTTTATCAAAAAATTCGTCGCTGGGCTAAAAATAGCACTGTTGTTCCGGTGGAAGAGCAAGCTTGTATGGGTTGTCACATGCGTTTAAGTGATAAAATTTATGCTGATGTTATTAGAGCAGATGAGATTGTTACATGTCCACATTGTGGTCGTATTATACATGTGGAAATTAACGAAGAATAGGGCTTTTTAAGCCGTGTTCACGCTATTTTATTACACTTTAAGCGTTATGCTATATGTTGTAGCCTTTCCGCTTTTAGTCTCCCTTTCTTTCAAGCAAAAATACAGACAATCAATTCCTGCTCGTTTTTTTCTTTTTCAAAATCCAAGATTTAAACAAGCAGATAAAATTTGGTTTCATGTGTGTTCGCTAGGAGAGGCAAGAGCAATTAAGCCGATTCTTGATCTGATGGGCGCCAACGAAATAAATATAACTGCCATAACGCATACGGGCTTTTCTGAGGCTTCAAAATATAAAGCGGATGTTCGATATCTGCCCTATGAGATGTTTCTGCCGTTTTGGATGAAAAAGCAGAGAGTTCTTGTAGTTTTAGAAGCGGAACTTTGGTACATGCTGATAGTTGCAGCAGCCGCAAAAGGGAGCAGAGTCATATTGCTCAATGCTCGGATTTCTGAAAAAAGTGCGAAAAAGTATCTGCAATTTGCTTGGTTTTATCAAAAGATGTTGCGACATGTGGAGATAATATATGCACAAAGCGAAGCGGATAAAAATCGTTTTTTAGCTTTGGGTGCCAAAAATATTGAAGTAGTAGGAAATATAAAATTAGCCGCAAAAGTCACAAAAACTAAAGAGTATAAAAAGCCAAAACAAGAGTGTATTGTTGCGGGAAGTACGCATGAAGGCGAAGAAGAGGCTATTTTAAAATCATTTGTAGAGTATAAAAAGCAGAGTGACGCAAAGCTTATAATAGTGCCAAGACATCCGGAAAGATTTGAGAGTGTTTACGAATTAATGAAAAGTTATGCTGATAAAAACTCTTTAACACTGTCGAAACTTTCACAAAACTGTGAATTTGCTACGGATATGATTTTAGTAGATGCCATGGGCGAGCTAAATAATATCTATGCCATAAGCGATATAGCAGTTTTAGGCGGAGCATTTAGAGAGGACGTCGGTGGGCATAATCCATTGGAACCTGCCCATTTTGGATGTAAAATAATTACAGGTAAGCACTTTTTTCATCAAAAAGAACTCTTTAGATATGTGCATCATGTGCAGTATGTAGAACCAAGTGAGATACACAAAGCACTTTTAGCATGTAAACATTTACCATGTTCAATTGTAGAAGAGAAGATAAATTTAGAGCCTATAGTAGAAAATATATTAAGACAAGGAGCCTTGCATGGCTACAGATAAAGCGTATAAGCTTGTATCACTTCAAGAAGGTGTTTCAAATACTCAAGCTAAATCTATGATAGATAGAGGTTTAGTGTATGTTGGAAATAAAAAAGTTATGATAGCTCGCGGTGAGCTTGATGAAAAAACTATGTTTATAGTTCAAAAAGTTCAGAAAATAAGGCCAATATTTGAAAACAGTGATTTAATTGTTGTAGATAAACCGGCATTTGTAAATTCAGATGAGATAGAGAGACAATATAAGGGTGCTCAACTTTTACACAGACTTGACCGAGAAACGAGCGGTGTCTTGATGCTTGTAAAAAATGAAGAGTTTCGTGAAAAAGCAATAGAAGAGTTCAAAAAAGATAGAGTTTACAAAGAGTATATAGCTTGGGTTGAGGGAATAATATCTGAACCTATTGATATTGATAAGCCTATTGTTACACAAAAGAAAAACAATAAAGCCTATTCAAATGTTTCAGGCAAAGGAAAACCTGCAAGAACAGAAGTTTTTCCTGATATTGTAAGTGCTAAAAAAACAAAAATAAAGTGTATTATCCATAACGGAAGAACGCATCAAATAAGAACGCACCTTCGTTATATTGACCATCCAATTGTTGGAGATGAGCAGTACGGAGGAAGACGGGCAAAAAGAGTTATGCTGCATGCGCATAAAGTCAGACTTCTTGGAATGGAATTTATCGCACCTGAACCAAGAGAGTTTGTTAATTTTGAATAGACTTAAAGAAAAATAAAAGTAAGATTTAGTTATAATTCGCAACTTTTTACATCAATAACATTTTTTAGATTTTATAATAGGAGAGGCTATGTTTAATACTTTAACTGAATCATTTACAACAGCGATTAAAAAAATTCGTTTTCATGATGACGACAAAGCCCTTTCAAAAGCCCTTAACGAGCTTAAAAAAAATCTCTTAAAAGCAGATGTAAACCATAAAGTTGTAAAAGATTTAATAGATAAGGTTCAAATAGAGACAAAAGCAAATGGAATTGGGAAAGATCAATTTTTAGATGCTTTAAGAAAAACTCTTTACGAACTACTGGAGATTGGCGGAAACAGAGGCTTTATCTTCGCGCCGAATCCTCCAACTGTTATTTTGATGACAGGACTTCAAGGCTCTGGTAAAACAACAACAACGGGTAAATTAGCACTTTATTTAAAGAATAAACAAAAAAAAGTTTTAATTGTAGCAGCCGATTTGCAGCGTTTAGCAGCGGTTGAACAACTTCGACAAATTTCGGCTAAGATAGAAGTGGAACTTTTTGAAGAAGCAAACTCTAAAAATCCTGTTGAAGTAGTTACGGCAGCATTAAAAAAAGCCAGAAATGGTATTTATGATGTTGTTCTTATAGATACAGCAGGTCGCTTAGCTATAGACGATGAACTTATGAGTGAGCTTCAAGAGGTCAAAAAAGTAGCAAATCCTAGTGAAATATTTTATGTAGCTGATTCTATGACGGGTCAAGATGCAGTTAAAACAGCCACAACTTTTAAAGAAAAAATCGGGATAGACGGCATAATTCTAAGCAAATACGATGGTGATTCAAGAGGCGGTGTTGCTCTTGGTCTATCATCACAAGTTCAGGTGCCACTTCGTTTTATAGGTGCCGGCGAGAAGATGGAAGATTTAGAAATATTCCTACCTGACCGTATTGTAAACCGTCTTATGGGCTTTGGAGATATAGAGGGGCTTGCTGAAAAAACCGCGTCTATGATAGATGAAAAACAGACAAAAAAACTTACTAAAAAAATTCAAAAAGGTGAGTTTAACTTCAATGACTTTTTAGAGCAGATGGAAAGCATGAAGAAGATGGGCAGTATGAGCTCTTTGCTTGGAATGATGCCTGGAATGGGGAATGTCTCAAAAGCTATTAAAGATTTTGATTTTGAAAACTCAGGCGAGCTAAAAAATATTAAAGCAATGGTTTCATCTATGACTCTCAAAGAAAGAGAAAATCCTGAGTTGCTAAATAACTCTAGAAAACTTAGAATAGCCGCAGGTTGTGGACTTACTCAAGTAGAGATAAACAGAATGATAAAGCAGTTTAAAAATGCAGGAAAAATGGCAAAAAGATTTTCTGGTAAAAGTGGCATGAAAGATCTTCAGTCTATGATGGGTCAAATGGGTGGAGCTGGAGCAGTTCGAAGATAAATTACAAGTCAAGTGAAAGTAAAGTTATAAACTCTCAGAGTTTATAACTTTGCATTCAAAATGCAAATTTAACATATACAGCAAGTTGAAATATAACTTGCGCAGAGAAGGACCAAAAATGGCAACAGTAATTCGCCTCACTAGAATGGGCAGAAAAAAGCAACCTTTTTACCGTATTGCGGTAACAGATAGTCGTAAAAGAAGAGATGGTGGTTGGATAGAACTAATTGGTCACTACAACCCAATGGTTGCAGAGAAAACTATGGTAGTTGATAATGAAAGACTAGATTATTGGTTGAGCGTAGGTGCTAAAATGAGTGACCGCGTTAAAAAGACAACAGGTCGTTAATATGATAGCTGATTTTGTCGCACAATTTGCAAGACTTATAGCATCACATCCTGATGACATAAGAGTTGAAGTTAAAGAGGGCGATGAAGTTACAGAAATAGTTCTTTACGCTAATCAAACTGACATTGGCAAGTTGATTGGTAAAGAGGGTAAAATGATAGGCGCTATTAAAACAGTTATCTCGGGATGTAAAGCCAAAGATGGCGTAAGTTATCGTATCAATGTCGAACCAGTTTAAAGAAAATAGCCTCATTCATATTGCTACTATCGGCAAAACAGTCGGTATAAAGGGTGATATGAAATTTCATATCAAATGTGATTTCCCAGAGCAATTTAAGAGTGATGCAGCTTTTTTGATTAACAGGAAAGATGCTATTACTTTAAGTGAGGTAAATCATGATAGAGGCATTATTAAAATAGCTGGAATCAACACAGTTGAAGATGCTAAAAAGTTTACTAATGCAAACTTGTACTCTACCTACGAAGATACTAAAAAAAATTGTCATTTAGATGAAGGACAATTCTTTTGGTTTGATATTGTAGATTGTGCTGTTTTTGAAGAAGGAAAACTTTTGGGCAACGTTAGCGAAGTTGAGAGAATAAGTATAAGTGATTATTTAAGCATAAAAACAAGTGATGATTTGGTACAAAGCGGATTGTCGAAAAGTTTTTTAATTCCTTATAACAAACCATTTATAGTAAGTACAGATATTGATAAGAAAGTTATCACCGTTGTTGGTGCTATGGATATTTTAGAAGCTTCATAATGACTTTTACTTTTATCACTCTATTTGCTAACCTTATAGAGGGTTATTTTCAAGACTCTATTCTTAAGCGTGCAATTGATAAAAACTTGATTTATATTAGTTATCTAAACCCTAGAGAATATAGTGATTCAAAACATAGTAAAGTCGATGATACTGCTGTTGGTGGTGGGGCAGGGATGGTTATGTACCCTCAGCCCCTCTATGATGCTCTAAAAAATTTGAAACAGAGTGATGAAAATATTCATATAGTTTTTTTAACTCCTGTAGCAAAACCTTTTAGACAAAATGATGCAAAAAGATTAGCTAAAAAATCTCATATTGCTTTCGTGAGTGGAAGATATGAGGGTATTGATGAAAGAGTTGTTGAAGAGTTCGCCGATGAAGTTTTTAGTATTGGTGATTATATATTAACCGGTGGCGAGTTGGCCTCTTTAGTTATGTGTGACGCTATAAGTAGAAATATTGAGGGTGTTCTTGGAAATAGTGATTCTTTGAGTGTTGAAAGTTTTGAAACACCACTTTTAGAAGCACCATCTTTTTCTAAGCCACAGAACTATGAGCAAAGAAGTGTTCCATCAGAATACTTAAAGGGAAATCATAGTAAAATTCGCTCACTAAAATTAGCCCTGTCCGAATGTAAGACTAAGTTCTTCAGGCCAGAGCAGCTTTTAAAGCATAGAACAAGGAAATCTTATGAGAAATAAGTACATAGAAAACTTTGAAAAAGCACAAATAGCTGAAAAAACACTTCCAGAGTTTCGTGCTGGTGATACTGTTCGTTTAGCAGTAACAATTAAAGAAGGTGACAAAACTCGTGTACAAAGTTACGAGGGTGTTTGTATTGCAAAAAGAGGTCAAGGGACTGGTAAAACAATTACAGTTCGTAAAATTGGTGCAAATGGTATTGGTATAGAGAGAATCTTCCCGATATACACTGACTCAATAAGTGAGATAACAGTTGTTCGTCGCGGTCGTGTTCGTCGTGCTAAACTATTTTATCTTCGTGAACTTGCTGGTAAAAAAGCTCGTATTAAAGAACTTAGAAGAAAATAATCTTCTGAGTTTCTCCGCACTCCTTAACTTTCCAATTCAGAATAATAAAGTTTTTATCTCTCTTCACCAAGTAGTGAAAAATAGAGGTGTTAAGTTATCTTCTATCCAATTCTAAAATTAGCTAGTTTAGTTTCTGAATATTTACAATAAATCGCCAATTAAAATAGTAAATGCAACACCTGATTAAACTGCTACATAAGATTTTGTAATTGTATCGAAAAACACTTTGGCGGTGTTTGATAACCAAGTATCTTTCTAGGTCTACGATTTAGTTTGTTCTTAAATTCCATCTTCTTTGGAAAATATTCTCTTATTAAACCGTTAGTATGTTCATTAAGTCCTCTCTTCCATGACTGATATGGATTTGCAAAGTAAAACTCTGTATCAAGTGCTTTGGCTACTTCTTCATGCTATGCAAATTCTTTACCATTGTCACTTGTGATTGTAAGCGTATGAGCCTTGTATTGGCTTGAGTAAATGTATAATTGCATTTGTCACAACACTGGCTTGTTTAGTTTCAACTTTTTTCATCAGAGTGAACTTTGAATTTCTATCTACAAGAGCTATTGCTTGATGATGATTCTTTCCAATGATAGAATCTACTTCCTAATCACCAATTCTGGATTTTTCTTCTACAATAGCTGGTCTAAAATTCATAGAGATTCTACCTTTTATTTGCCCTCTACTACGATATTAAAGCTGAACGCTCAGTATATTTATTGTTTTTGTGCCTGAGATGTTTATAAAGGTTACCACCACTTTGTTTGTTGTGATAAATATATTTATAGATTGTCTAATGACTTACAGATTTTAATTTTCAAGTGCCATACGTCAACTTATCTGCTCAGGTGAAAACCCATCTTTTATGCACTTTTTTATAAAGCTTACATGTTTCTTTGTAAGTTTTCTGTTCTTAGTTTTATACTGATACCTTAATCTTGCACTAATTGTTGCATTTACAGCATTGTACTCATAATTATCAAGTGAGTTTCTTTTTAATTCTCTTGAGACTGTTGAGTGATGCACACAAATATTTAAAGCTATTGCTCTTTGACTTAAGCCTTCTTTTTTTAAAGTTTCTATTTTATATCGTAGCATCATAGTTAGTTGTTTATATTTCATAGGAATGCTATTTAAGGCATTCGTCACACGTACGTTTCCTTATCTTGGCGGATTGGAATCTTATTTTATCGCAGCTAACCTCTCTCTTCAATCCATAATATTTTTACTCCTACTAACTACTTAAATTTAGCTGGCTTCAGCTTTTGTAATCTCTCGTATTTATCCATGCAGTTTGAAAGCAACTTTTGAATCGCTTGTTAGGTTATCTATGTAGTCTAATGAAACTTTATTTTTTCAGGGCTGATTATGATATTGAAAGGTATGTTTTGAGTATAGAAAATCTTTTCTAATATTTCTTATTTATTTAAGAATCTCTTAAGCAACTACCCCCTATAATTCCCGTCCACAAACACAGAGACCTAGAGTTTAGGCCTAGAGAAACTTCAAGTAGAAGCTATCGAGATGAGTTTGAGATCATTGAAAACTAAGCAAGTAAATAGAT
>JAPLGO010000003.1 GCA_026390115.1 Campylobacterales bacterium
CATATCGACACCATTCTTTTTTTCATCTAAATCATGTATTAGTATGACCAAAGCTATAACGTATTGCACAACTTGCCCTATTATATTATCAGTAAAAAAAGTGCCGTTAACAATTAGCAGAAGAATGCCAACATAGTGTATTACACGCAAACGAAAGAAGAGAGAAAGAAACATCACATATCCTTTTTTAGAGTATGATATCTGAAAATGAGTTTATTTACTAGAAAACGATAACTCTCCGGTGATAATATCGAGTTTAAAATGAAGCTTAATTTAAAGAGCATTTAAGTATAATCCGCCGATTTTTCTTTTGCTATATGCAGCTGAAAACATTAACAGGTATCTGCCACAAAATCAGTGCAACACCCTTTTTAGGGCATAATTGTTTGGCGATACCAAAGCTAACTGATAAAATTTCTGGCTTGAAAAATAGCCCTTAAGGATTACCCATGGTAACTATGAAAGACCTTTTAGAGTGTGGTGTTCATTTCGGACACCAAACACGTCGTTGGAACCCGAAAATGAAAAAATATATTTTCGGTGTTCGTAAAAATATCTATATTATAGATTTACAAAAAACACTTCGTTACTTCCGTAACACGTACCAAATAGTTGTAGATGCTGCTGCTGAAGGTAAAACAGTTCTTTTCGTAGGAACAAAAAAACAAGCGCGTGCTTCTGTTAGAGATGCTGCGATTGCATGTGGAATGCCGTATGTTGATAACAGATGGTTAGGTGGTATGCTTACAAACTTCCCGACTATTCAAAAATCAATCCGTAAACTTGACATCATTTCTGAGATGCAAGAAAATGGACAAATCAATCTTTTAACTAAAAAAGAAGCTTTAATGCTTTCAAGAAAAAAAGAGAAACTAGAAGAGTATTTCGGCGGTATCCGTGGAATGAAAAAAATCCCAGATATGCTTTTTGTAGTTGATGCTGTAAAAGAGCACATCGCTGTTTTAGAAGCTCGTTGTTTAGGTATTCCGGTTGTTGCACCACTTGATACAAACTGTGACCCAGACCTTATCACTTACCCAATCCCAGGGAATGATGATGCTATCCGTTCTATCCAACTATTTTGTCGTGAAATGACAGAAGCTATCAACGAAGGGAAAGCTTTAATGAATGGCGGTTCAACAGAATCAAAGCAAGTTGAAGAAGAATATAACCCTACTGAAGAAGTTGAAACTGCAGTAGAAACAGAGGAAGTATAATTATGGCAGAAATTACGGCAGCTATGGTAAAAGAGTTGCGAACAGCGACTGATGCACCGATGATGGATTGTAAAAAAGCTCTAGTTGAATCTGATGGAGATATGGAAAAAGCAACTGCTTGGTTAAAAGAGAGAGGCATTGCACAATCAGCAAAAAAAGCTGACCGTGTTGCTGCTGAGGGACTTGCAGGCTATATAATAGCGGATGATTTTTCTAAGGCTACAGTAGTTGAAATCAACTCTGAAACTGACTTCGTTGCTCAAAATGACGGGTTCAAAAACTTAGTAAAAGATACCGTAACTGAAATTTATAATAATAATCCTGCGGATGTAGATGCTCTTATGAGTAGCCCGTTTGGTGCAAAGTTTACAGAGGCTGTTACGAAAATCGGTGAAAAAATCGTTGTTCGTCGTTTTGCAACTATAACTGCAGATGCCAATACGGCAATAAACGGTTATATCCACTCTAATAACCGTATTGCAGTTATTATTGAGGCTAAATGTGACTCTCCAAAAACTGCAGAGGGAATGAGAGCGACTTTAAAGCAGATTGCAATGCATGCATCTGCTATGAAGCCTACAACTCTTTCTTACAAAGATTTTGATGCTGCGTATGTTGAGTCAGAAACAATAGGTAGAATTGAAGCTATCAAAAAAGAGAACGAAGAGCTTTCTCGTCTTAAAAAGCCACTTATAAATGTACCTCAGTACATCTCTATGTGTCAATTGACTGAAGAAGTTTTAGCAAACGCTGAAGCGGCTATCAAAGCTGAACTGAAAGCTCAAGGCAAGCCGGAGCAGATCTGGGACAAAATCGTTCCGGGACAACTTGCTCGTTTTATCGATGACAATACAACTTTAGATAAAGAACAAGCACTTTTAGACCAAACTTATGTTTTAAATGACAAATTAACAGTTGCAGAGGCTGTTACTGAAGCTGCTAAAGCATTAGGCGGAACTGCTGAAATTACAAATTTCGTTCGCCTTGAAGTTGGTGAAGGTATTGAGAAAAAAGTTGACGACTTCGCTGCCGAAGTCGCTGCTCAAATGAGTTAAGGAATTTTCCTTCACTCAAATGAAACGGATAGACTTTTTGCAGTTTTGCAAGAAATCTATCACTTAGTCAAAAAATCAAAAACACCGTCAAACTCTTTTATATTCTCGTTTAGAAGATGCTCGCATCTCTCTTTATAGAGTTTATAAAGGTGTTTTTCATACTTCTCATATAAAAAAGTAAACATCTCTTTAGCTTTTTCAAACTCTGCATTTACATACAGATTATGAGCTTTATAGTACTCACTTAGTTCTATCTGCTTTTGCTCATCCGGCTCACCCATAGATATTACTTCATAAATTTCTACAGGCTCATCTTTACCTTTTACACGAACTTTGTCCAGAAGCTGAATTACATAGGACTCAGTTAGCTTTGCTTTTGTAAATTCAGAGATAATAAGTCTAACTTTGTACGGTTTGCACAGGCCTTCAAGTCTTGATGCCAGATTTACTGCATCGCCTATTATTGTATAATCAGAGCGTCCATGTGAGCCTATTTCCCCGACAACTACATCCCCTGTATTTATCCCTATTCCATAGTCAACATCAAAACCGAAATCCTTGTTTATAGTAATATTTAAAAAATCTCTTTTTGCTATCTGTTCAAGTGCTGTTTTGACGGCTTCATCTGCATGATTCTTTACATTCATCGGAGCGTTCCAGTACGCCATAATAGCATCACCTATAAATTTATCAATGGTTCCATGGTGCTTCTCAACCGATTCGACCATAGCATTCATATAATAGTTCAAGAAGTCTGTAATTCTTTTAGGAGATTTTAGCTCTTCCGATATGGATGTAAAACTTCTTATGTCGGAAAAATAGATAGAAACTTCTACCTCTTTAGATGTAAAATTTGCAGCATCCGGATTTGCAAGCAAGTCCTCCATAACCTGCTTCGATACTTTTTTGGAAAAGCTGTTTTTAACCATCTCTTTTTGACGAGTTTCAAACATATAGTTGACACCTAAAATTCCTACCAGAGAAAGTATCATTGAAAATAGCGGAAAGGTTGTATTTATAATAATATGTTCTTGAAAAAGCAGATGGAAGTTCATGTATAAAAGAGAGATAAGAGATAAAGAATATACGAGTAAAAGCCATAAAACTGACAACCTTGAGTAGATGAAAATGACAATAAAGGCAATAAACAGTATTAAAAATATATCTATCAACTCACCCATAGATGGTTTTTTCAGCATATCCTGATTGATAAGATTGTCAATAACATTCGCATGGATTTCAACTCCGGGGATAACACTGTCCATAGGAGAAGAGCGAAGATCCATAAGCCCATAAGCCGACGTACCGATAAGTACTATTTTGCCTTCTATGGATTCTTTATTAAAATTGTTATTTAAAATATCTACCGCAGAAAAATATTTGTAACTTTTTGCGGGACCGCGAAAGTTCACATAGAGGCGACCGAATCTATCTGTCGGGATTAACTCAGAGCCTATCTCGATACCTTCGATGCCTGACTCACCGTACAAAACGGCAACTTTTTTATTTTCAGTGACTATGCGGTAAAGTTCAAATGCTAATGAGGGGTAAAGCGTATCGTCGTACTTAATCAAGAGAGGAACGCTTCGTATAATGCCAGTTTCATCCGGAATATTATTCATAAACCCACTTGAATATCCTGCTTTTTGTATGGTCGGAAGATTGGTTAAAACCCCATGTGCCTCAGGCAAATACTCTTTATCTTGCAGGTTTTTTTGCATAAAAATAGCCGGAATGCTCGGCCCTTCATTTTTGTTATGTTTATCAAAATCAAGTACATAACCCAATATGGTAGGAGTATCCGCAACTGTTTCTGAGAGTATTGTGTCATAGTCGGGCAGATTGGTGTCTTTTATATTCCACTCTTTTGCGAATTTGCTTGGCGATGTTTTATCTGCTTCGCTAAAAACAATATCCAGCCCTATGACACCGACTCCTCCATTCTTTAGGTTTGTTAATATTTTGGCAAATTTATCTCTCTCCCATGGCCACTGACCAAGCTCTTTTATGCTTTCTTCGTCTATATCTACAATCACAACAGAGTCGCTTGTTTTTTGTGGACCTCTGAAATTGAAATAAAAATCCCTCACGCTATTGTCCAGTGACTGAAAGTAACTTGGTAAAAAAAGATAGGCACCCGAGAGAATTGCAGAGATAAGTAAAAAGAGTAAGATTAATGCTTTATATTTGTTTTTCATTTTAATTAAACATCGATCTGCTCAGGTTTAAAACACTGCTCTGCGTATTTAAGATGCAACTTCTCATCATAAAAAAACTGTACCAAATCACCATCCAGCTCTCCATCTTTAATCATAAAACTTATTATTTTCATAACTTCACTCATCTTTTTACCATCTTTATAGGGTCTATCAGAAGCCGAGAGTGCTTCAAAAATATCTGCCAATGCTAAGATTCTTGATTCCAAACTTAAGGCATCAGAGGTTAACCCTTTTGGGTAGCCTTTTCCGTTTAGTTTTTCATGATGCCCGCCGGCTATGCCCGGCACGCGTTTTAAATGTTTTGGAAATGGCAATGCATCAAGCATTTCGTTACTGATTCTTGCATGGTCTCTCATTATAGCAAGCTCTTCATCTGTGAGAGTTCCTTTTCTTATGCACAAATTATGAACTTCAAAATCACTCAATATATTTTGTTCCATCTCATTTATCTTCACTTTTCTTTGTGCAATTTCTTCTATTCTCTTAATATGCTCATTTGTCATAAACTCCCCACCTATATTGGAGACTACTAAAAAAGATATCTCTTCATCAAGTATATCTATCTCTTCTTCTAGTGCATCATCAACTAATTTAATCTCATCAGAATTAGCTCCACTTTCAAAGATTTTTATTTTTTTGTTAAGTGCCTCTATCTCCAAGTCCCTTTTAATAAGTTCAAACTTTATCCTAATTGAATTGATTCTATCATAGACTGTTTCTAGTTTTGTAGCTTTATCCATTACATGTTGTGGGGTGGTGATTTTTCCTACGTCGTGCATCAATGCAGAGATTCTAATCTCATCGAGTTCATTCTCTGTATATTTTACATCTGCGTACTTCCCAGATTTGCTGTGGTTGAGTGCATCGGCAATCATAAGAGATAAAATCGCCACCTTTTCCACATGCCCGCCTGTGTAGGGTGATTTCTGGTCAACTGCAAAAGCGATACTTTTTATAAAGGATTCCAAAAGCTCCTTCAAATCATGAATCATCTTTGCATTTGTTATTGCTATAGCGGCTTGTGATGTTAAAGACATTACAATCTTTTCATCTTCTTTTGTAAATCCTGTAACCTCTCCATCACTGTTGCGTGCATTAAGGAGCTGCAATACGCCGATAACATCCTTGTCATTGTTAATCATAGGAACCACAAGCATCGATTGCGAGCGAAAGCCGGTACTGGCATCAAATTTTTTCGTTCCCTCAAAATTAAAACCTTCGCAGTTATAGACATCTTCAAAGTTGATTATTTTTGATTCTATCGCACAATGAACCGCAACCATTTGATGATTTAAAGAGCCGTCCTCTAGGTAAATAGGAAGAGGAGGCCATGATATTTTTTCGCCCTTTGCACCCATTTTAATTCCAAGTGAATCGGTCTCTACTATTCTAAAAAGAAGCGATTTTTCATTTTCGCTCATCATGTAGAGTGTTCCGCCATCGGCATTTGTAAAGAGTTTTCCCTTTGATATAATCATATCAAGCAGATTGTCAACTTCAGTCTCTGTTGAGAGGGCAGCACCAATCTCATTGAGATGCGAAATTTGCTCTGTTTTTTTTTCACAAAAAGTTTTAATATCTTCCAAGACAGGCTTTATGGAAGCTACTTTATTGCCATTAAAATCTGCTGATAATTTTTGAAGTTTTCCAGCTACACTTATGAGAAGATTGTTGATTTCTTTATTGTTTGAACTCATTAATTTATCCTATTTCAATTTCTGAATTGTCATCTAAGATTGTAACTTTGTCATATAAACCTATCTCTTTTAATTCGTTTATTATAGCATCCATGTACTCATATTTCATGTGATTGATGTATATTTTAACATCCTCTCTCTTGAGTTTTTTCAACTCATCTTCTAAAAGCAGAGGCGTGAGATGTTTACTCAAAACTGCAAGGCGATTATATGCGGATGGAAAAGAGACCTCAATAACCAGCTGTTTAAGGTTTTTGTTATTATTTAAAAAATCCCAAGTGTGGTAACAAAGGAATGTATCCGAAGTAAATACCATAATATCATTGATTATATACCCGCAACTGCCGAAAGTGTGGAAATTAGGATAGGGTTTGAACCTGAAATTTCCTATAGTGTATTCTTTGAAATACTCCAAAGCATGAAATACGATGGTTTTTTCACTGCTGTTCATGAGCGGTATAGCTGAAAAATCGGGCCATACTTTATTGTTAAATATATTTTCTTTTAAGATATCGATTACTTCTTGTGTTGCAAATATATTTACCGATTTTCTCAATTCTGAGTAATAAGTATCAATAGCCGTAGGCAAATCAACAATATGGTCAAAGTGTGCATGCGAGATAAGTATATTGTCAAGTTTTAAAAAATCTCTGCCAAGACTTTGAATCAAATTTCCGGCATCAATAACTGTCTTTTCATCAAGTAAATAGGCACTTAGTTGTGAATTTTTTGTTTTAGAGCCGAATGCACCTAGTATTTTCATCTCTATAACCCCTAATTATCTTTTGGTATAAAATAAACCCAATAACTCTCATATCTATTGATACTATTGAGTCTAGGTATTGATGAACTTACTGCACTGTTATTTGTTGGCGCATACACATACCATGTGTTGCCTCTTAAAACTAATATGTAAACTAACTTTTTATTTTCTGCTGCAAGGGCTGTTGAAATCTCTCCAACTGTCTGAACTTTATTGTTAGACATGAGCGTCCAACCTGTTGCAAACATATTTGTGTAATCGTTCACAACTTCACTATCTTCATCAAACGGTAAATAAATAGTCGTTCCATTTGTCTCATTGGTATCGATTGTTGTTTTTACCATAATCCCTTCGAGAGGATTGATTGCTGAAAATTTTTGCATTGAAAAGGATGGACTTGCATTTACATCACTGTTCCAGTACATCCACTCTCGTCCAAATTTAAATACAAGGTCAACATGGCTATTTACTCCAAAAATTGACTCTAATGTATTGTTTTTATCACAACTGTCAATTACATTTTGAACATCTGCATCACACAATGTTTTTGATGATGGCAGTGAAATATAGGTATAACCATTATTGAGATGCGTAGCTATCTTCGGGTTTGAAGAGAGAGAGTGATAGAGCTCATCTTTGGCTACTTTATTTAAAAGTATGTAACTATATATGTCTCCACTCGCTTTATAGGTTGCACTTTTTACAATGCCGCCATCAAGGGCGAATGCCATATCTGTGTCGTAACCATTTTTACTAGTTGGATGTATTAAAAGTATATTTTGTGCATTAACTGTTTTTTTCTCCCATGTGCCTGCATTAGTTGTGAACAAGTCTCCATTTTCGCTCAGTTCAATTAAAGTTCCGCTGCTATTTGCTACTTCATTTTGATTGAATACCAGTAGCTTATTGCGGGCATGGTTTCTTATACCCTGTGTTGCACTGCCTTGAACCGTTGCACTCATAAAACTATTTATAGATGTAAAAAAAGAGCCATTTTGGTCTCTCATGTCTCTTGCATATGATTCTAGCAGTGCGTCAGGGTAGGTTACATATACTTTTGTTCCGCTTGAGTTTTCATCAAAAAATTCAAAAGGTGTACCATATGTGTTATAGGCTGCAGTTAAATCTCCAGAACTCAGATTTGTATCAGCATACTGAAATGGCTTTGGCATGGTGTTTGTTTCTGTTGTTACTGTTGCAGTTCCATTTATATCCTTTATGACCGTGAGATTACTGTTAAAGAGGGAGTTTATTATTTTTAATTTTTCATATTCAACTGTTACATTATTATCAAAATAGGAGTTTACTGTATAGAGGGTTCCATTGTAGTCTCCATTGAAATTTATGTTACTTATATTTGCTTCTTTCATGGCAATAACATCAAATTCATGGCTTAGATTTACATTGAAGCTTTTATAAACTGTAGTAGTTCCGTCGCTTAGAATAATTATTATCCTCGTATTTCCCATGGAGGCTACGCTTATTGGAACTATATTAATTGATTGAGTTTGATTTGCGCTCACGGAGCTATTGAGCGGAAAATTGGCTGTATTTAGAGTGTTATTATTATCTGCTATGACAGTGAGCGTAAGTGTTGCAGAATCGGTATCGTTTACATCAAAGGATACTATTAAAGAGTCTGTTTCTGAATATTGAAACGGTGCTCTGAAACGATCGTATACATGCGATATTGTTGGAGAAAGATGGAATGGTGCCGTAATATCTACATTTTGCACATCAGCAAAACTTAAAAATTCAATGTTTGTCAGGTTGTAAGTCTTTGTAGCATCTGTGAGAATGTAATGTGTGTTGTCAATTTTTGTAACTGTATATGTTGATTTTGCATTTGGTAAAACTACGGCATCGTTTCCGTCTCCACCATCTATGCTCTGGTTTGTGTCGGGGCTTGGCACTATAATATCATTGCCAGATGTTCCTATTGTTGATGCACCACTCGCATAAATAGTTGTGTCATGCAAAGTCCAAATCGTAGCCCCGCCCATGGATAGGTTTGGATATGGATTGCTTGATGGTGTGGACGTTGCGGATATATCCCAGCCAGCGGTTGTGAATGTGCTGAGGGTTTGCAATTGGGCTGTAGTTTTGCCGATTCCTCCTGCGCTTGTGGTTTGTCCGCTTGTTTGGATGTCCCAGAAGCTATTAGTGACAGTACCTTCATTTGTTAGTCCGCTACCGATGCCGTTGATAAGACCAGTAGAGTAACTATTTAAAATAGTCCCACCCCTATTTAATCCAACCAAGCCAGCAACAGCTGCAGTTCCACTTCCAACTGTAACCGGAACTGTAGAATAGCTCGATGTTACCGTTCCTCCGTTGTAGCCAACTAAGCCGCCAAATATGTTATTGGCGTAACTTCCACCACTCACAGAGCCTGCACTAGCATAGCTTGATGTTACCGTGCCAGCGTTATAACCAACCAAACTGCCTACAACAGCATTGCCGTTAACATTAGCACCAATCAATCCAATATTTCGAATATAACTGCCACTGCCAACAGCACTGAACAGTCCTAAAAAGTTGCTTGTCGGCTTGTTTATTACTAAATTAGAAACCGTATGGAAACTCCCATCAAAGACCCCCGTAAATGGTGCTGATGAAATATTTAAAATAGGGTTGTACCCATCGTAGGCAGTAGGGGTATATCCGATAGGCACAAATCCACTATTCACTTTCCAAACATCTTTTGTATCTGCCAGTGGAGTAGATAAGTTTATGTCATTTACAAGTGCATAAGTGCCACTAAGGTTGGCATTTATGAGCTGAAGCTGGTGAGCATTTGTGATAGTGGCTGATGCCTCTGAGCGCAGCATCGGTCTTGTATAGCCATCTGCCATGTACCAAATATTTGTAAAATCCCATCCTGTGTAAGTTGCTTGAGTGTAGGCGTTTATAGCGCTTGTTGAGCTATATATTCCAGTTCCAACATTTCCAGTTTGTCCGCTTGTGTCTATGTCCCAGAAACAGTTTATGATGTTTCCAGAACCGACTGTTCCCATAAACCCACCGGTATTGGTAATACCAATTACATGTCCAGTTGTGTATGAGTTTATAATGGTTGCTGCATCATTATAACCGACAAATCCGCCGACATAACTATTTCCATTTACACTTGCATGGGTGTATGAATTTGAGATTACACCGCCATAATTAAGTCCAATAAATCCACCAGTATTATCGTGACCTATTACGCTTCCGGTGGAGTATGAATTTGAGATTACTCCATAGTTGTTTCGAGAAGTTAGCCCGCCGACATTGTCAGCAGCTCCAGCATTTACAATTCCATCAAAATGTGAATTTAAGATAGTTCCATTGTTGTCTAAACCAACGAGTCCACCTATATGACTAACGCTTCCATTTACAGTTCCAGTAGCATATGAACTTAATACGCCCGCTCCATCACTATAGCCAATGAGCCCACCCGTTAAACCTCTTCCACTAACATTTATATTTGTCAAAGCAATATTTTTTATTATCGAACCATTGCCAGCATCACCAAGAAAGCCGATATAATCGGTTGCTGGTCTATTGATATATAAACCATCAATAGTATGTCCAAGTCCATCAAACAAGCCCGTAAATGCCACAGAAGAATTGCCTATTGGTGTAAACCCATAATATCCACCGCTGCCATTTGAATCCCATGAAGTAGTGCTACTTGCATTTATATCACTACCAAGTACAAATTTACCACTAAGTGTGCCAATGACACCTTGCAAATCTATGTTTGTAGTAGAGCCAGCACTTCCCAAAGATGTGATAACAGTCCATGTTGTGACAGCACCATCACTTCCAAGTTTTGTACTAAAGTTTTGCCCTGCTTGGAGATTTATTTTTCCGCCGTTTAGTGTGTAACTTGCATTATTATCACTAGCAACTGCTGCTTGTCCATAAAAAAGAGCTA
The DNA here is from genome assembly GCA_026390115.1 of Campylobacterales bacterium. Classification (GTDB taxonomy): domain Bacteria; phylum Campylobacterota; class Campylobacteria; order Campylobacterales; family Sulfurimonadaceae; genus Sulfurimonas. Next base: position 10,874 of record JAPLGO010000003.1, read on the forward strand.
CTTTACCATTGGCATTTAAAGCTGTTATATCTGCAGCTATGTCTATATAGCCACCACTGTTTAAAGTAAGTTTGTGTGCTGAAGAAAAAGAGATTGGGGATATAACTGTAATATTGCCCAATCCTCCAGTATTTACGGTTAAATTATCAGCTTCTAAGCTTGTGTTCATTTCAGCAGATGAAATTGTACAATCCGCAGTAGCTGTAATTGTGCCATCGACGGCAGCCGGACATGTAGTCGTGCTGCCTATAATGATATTATTAGCATAAACAACTGTCACCAAAGTGATAAGAGATAAAATCCAAACAGTAAGTAACTTTTTCATAAATCTTCCTTTGTTATTTTACTCACGGTATTGGGACGACTTTAGCCGCCCCAAAAACGCCGCTCACACTGCCGGCATTACTGCTGTTTAAATTAAACTTACCGCCGGCTGCTTGGGCAGTTGTTCCGTAAAACTGACCGTTTAAGTTTCCACTTGTTATATTTGCTGCGCTATCTGTTGCTTTTGTTACACTCATAGAATCAAACCCATACTTATGAACATCTCCTGTAATAACAGATTTAAAATTACCTTCATTTACAATTAGAGTTCCTGCAAAATTTTTATGAAAAAAATCAAAAACTAAAGTTACATCTCCTCCTGAAACTGTTGGAATTCCATTATTTGTTACAATTGAGCTAATTTCACCGATGTAGGTTGCAGTCGGAGTATATATATTTGCATTTGCTATCATCTGATTTACATAATCACTTGATGTTACAACTCCGCTGATATAGGAAAATCTTGGGGTGATTACACAGGTCTCTCCATTGATGGCTACACTATCCCAATGGCCATATTCTAAATAGTCATTTCCGCTACTAGTTTGTACTTTAGTCAAACCTGTGGTATTTGCTATAGCATCCAAACTAGATGATGATGTTATCGTAGTTGATACTATTGGAGCTATGGCATTTGCTGCAGCTAGTGCATCCGCTATTGCTTGCAGTTCGGCTGCAGTAGGACCAGTCACGACAGGCGGAGTCACGACAGGCGGAGTCACGACAGGGGGAGTCACGACAGGGGGAGTCACGACAGGCGGAGTTACGACAGGCGGAGTTACGACAGGCGGAGTTACGACAGGCGGAGTTACGACAGGCGGAGTTACGACAGGCGGAGTTACGACAGGCGGAGTTACGACAGGCGGAGTTACGACAGGCGCAGGCGGAGTTACGACAGGTGGAGTCACGACAACTGCTATAGTTTCTGTTTCTGCTACCACTTTGACTTCAGTATCTACCACAGTTTGAACTACTGTTACAATCTTTTGAATATCTGATATAATATTTTGAACATTCGGCACAATGTTGTGAACATTCGGTTGTATTACTGTTTGTTCTGGAATGGCACTATTGTTTAGGCCAGGGAGCGGTGTGTCAATATTACTTAATGATCTCGAATCTATGTTTGGGCTTGCACCGCCATTTGTAGCGGCGCTTGCTTGAGGTTGAACATTTGGTGTCCCGTTAGAACTACTTTCTTGTTTAGATGGTGCTGCATTTGATTGTGCAGGGGAATTGGCAGGGGCTTCCTCTTTTGAATTTGGTGCACTCCCCTGCTTATCGCTTTTTTCTCCAGTGGTAGAAGATTTTTCTGCTTTATCACTTTTTTTATCTTCTTCTTTTTTCTCTTTCTCTTTTTTTCCAGGGGCAGGAGTATCTTCCACATCTCCTATGCTTCCTGCTACGTAAGGCTGAGGAGGTGTCGGTGGTGCATTTGGCGGTGTGCGGGAGAACATTCCCGCAGGTACTATCTGCGTAACTCCGTTAGAACTAATTGTAATCGTTCCCTGCGTACATGCAACACTCTCCTGATTACCGACAATGGTTGTTCCTCGAATACCTATGGTTGCAGTTTTTGTTTTTAAGTTAAATTTATCCGGCGCAATTTTTCCGATTTGACCGGTTACTGATTTGAAGGAACCTTCTAAAAATCCAAAATCTACTTTGGAGTTATCAGATTTTGCTTTATCATATACATAGGCAGCTATATCAAATGTGGATGATTTGCCTACTGTAACTATAGTTCCGTCTTTAAAAATGATTTGCAGTTTTGCATCCTCTTTAGTTTTTAGAATATCTTTCTCTTCTAATTTTAAACCAATAGTTGCATCTATGTCACTACTCGCTCTTGTTACAGTACCAGAGCCTTTAATAGAGGAAATCTCGCCTACACTCGCAAAGATGGCAGCGGTTAGCAATAGCAACAGTATTAAAATTTTCATAATCAAGTCCTTTAAAATAGAAGGATAACATTAGCCGTTACCGCATGTTTGTTAAATTCCCAGGATGGAATGTTTGAGATATGATCAGTGTACATATAGTCTAAGCTCATCAGCATACTTTTAGTATAGGAGTATGTGGTGTTGAATAAAAACTGGTACTCATTATCTTGTTGTTTCTTGAGATAAAACGGATCTTCATCTTTGTATGGTTTGTCAAACCACTGTATTTTTGGAGTAAAAGTTAAGGTTGGCATGTATTTGTACGAGGCGGAAAGCGCAATGTTTAACATATCTTGGTTTACATTCGTTAAATTACTAGATAGTTTTTTTTCAGTATAGAGCTGAGTATAAAATGTAAACATAATATCCTTGGAATACATATTGTTAAGAGTAAATTCCAACGCTTCAATCTCAGAAATACTCGTATCGAGAAACTTTTTTTGGTATTTAAAAGTGGCTCCTAAAATTGTAGAGGTAGAGTACATGTATTTTATTTTTGGATAGATACCATAGTCGCTTAGCAAAGGTTTTGTACTCAGCCATATCTTGTCAAAAAGAAGGGCATAATCAATTAGAATCTTACCGTTATAGACAACAGAGAGAGCCGGAGAGTACTGAATAAGTCCAATATCCTTAGTGTGATCGCTAAGAAGTGATTTTGAGAATAGTACAAAATCATTTTTTATATTGACATCATCAGCAAAACTATACATGTGATTGAGCGATATTGCCTCTTGGTGTGCAAGTCCAGCTTCATCTTTTGTGGAATTTGCAGCTTTAATAGGTTGGTTTGTGACGCTGTCAATTATTCCAGGGATTGTAAATGTATCATTATTTGCGCGATTGTTTATATTTGTATCATAATTAATCCCTAAAACAGCAGAGCCGCTGAAAAAGTTTGTTTGTATCTTAGAGTTAATTGCACTCAGATACATTTCAATATTTTGTTTTACATTTACAGGCATATTCTCTTTGATGGCTTCTAAAAAGAGAGTTTGAGCTTTTTTATACTCTTTTAACTCAAAGTAGCACTTTGCAATTTCGAGTTTACTTCTGATTGCGTTTGGGTCAATCATCAAAACTCTCTCATATGCGGTAATTGCGAGTTCAAAATCATTGAGCATGTACGCACTTCTGCCGAGGTAAAAGTTTATATTCGGATCTTGCATGTTTTTTTCAAATAATTTATAAAATAGATTATACGCCTGCTGATACTCTTTTTCTTCAAAAAGCAGTTTCGCTTTGTCGTAGCTACTTTTTTGATCCTCTTGCGGCATCACAAGTTGCGTTTCAGTTGCAGGTATTGCTGCTACCGGTACTTCAAGGCTTTTCTCTTCTTCTTCTTCTTTTGGTTGGGTTGTTTTATTTATAACATCAGATTTAACGCTATAAACTCCTTTAAACTTTGGCTTAACTAAATTCATTATTTCTTGATATATCTCTTGATTCTTTATTGGTTCAATTACCAAAGCAGTATGCTTGCCAAGAGGTCGCGTATAAATTACAAAATCATTTTTTGTTGCGAGGATGCTAAGCTTTGCATATGTTTCATCCTTTTGAAACCTTTTTAGCTCTTCAGAGGCTCCATTTTTTAGAGAATATGCCCCTAGTATGATTCTTTTTGGATACTTGGAGGTTGATACAATCTCAACAGATGATGTTTGCATTGCTTTTTGTGATGGTTTTTCAATATCTTTAACACTTGCTATTAGAAATACATGCATCGATATTAAAAAAAATAGTAACTTCATTTACATCCTCTTTATCTGAAAAACTTATAACTTTAAATAGAATTCAACTATTATATATTATAGTCTTCTAACATAAAAGTGAGATGAAAGTGAGATTTTTTAATAATAAATTTATTTTATAATGAAGTGTTGTATAATCTTGTAATAAAGTTTAAATATTAAAAAGAGGTGTTACCGTGAAAACTCTTATTGTAAGTTTGGCTGCTCTATCCTGTCTGATTCAAGGTTGCGGAGATGGAAAAAGTGCAACAGGAGCGCGTGCTGTTACAGGAGACTCTGCTGCTTCAACTGTAGTAGTTTCACAGGTTGTTAATGAGAGTGCAATCAATCCCCCGGCTCTTCCGGAACTCTCCGCTCCACTTCCGACAGAAAATATTAAAAATATACATTAGGTTGAAAGATGAATTATAATTTTTATCTGCCGCTTGCTGTAATTCTTTCTTTGACGGTTTTAATCCCCTTTTTGTTTCATCTAAGCCGTTATATAGGCGAAAAATCAAAATCAGGTACTGCTATAAACTCGACTTATGAAAGCGGAATACAAAAAACGTACAAAGACAGTTTTGAGCGGTTTAATATCAAATATTATCTTGTTGCAATTATCTTTGTTATCTTTGATGTTGAGATACTTTTTATGTTTCCATGGGCGGTAACTCTGCGTGAAACTAGCCTTTTCGGACTTTTTGAAATGTTTACTTTTATGATACTTTTGCTGGCGGGACTTGTCTATATTTATAAAAAAGGTGCACTTAAATGGAGTTAAACAGCCCGTCACTCGAGGTGGCAATTACTACAAAACTTGATGAAGCGATAGGGTGGGCGAGAGAGTCTTCGCTCTGGCCGATGATTTTTGGAACTGCATGTTGTGCCATTGAATTTATGAGTGTAGCGGCCAGCAAATATGATATCTCCCGTTTTGGTGCGGAGGTTGTCCGTTTTTCACCCCGCCAAGCAGATTTGCTCATCGTTGCCGGAACAATCACCTACAAGCAAGCCCCGATTCTCAAACAGATTTATGAACAGATGAGTGAACCCAAATGGGTAATCAGCATGGGGGCGTGTGCATGCAGCGGAGGATTTTATGATAACTACACCACGCTTCAGGGAATTGACGAGATTATCCCTGTGGATTTGTATGTAGGCGGCTGCCCTCCACGACCGGAAGCCCTTATTGACGCACTCTTAAAACTTCAAAATGATTTACGAACCAACAAATATAATCCTAACCGACACGAAGGTTTCAAAGGGCGATTAGATAATGTCTGAGATTATTAAAGCTACAAGCATTGAGCTTCATTCGTTTATAAAAACAAAATACGAAGAGGGTTTCAACTATCTTCTTGATATAACAGCGATTGATTATAGTGAGTATGTAACTGCGAATGAGGAACAATTTGCTTTGGTTTATATTCTCCGCCATGAGAGTTTTAAAGAGCATATCGTTATTAAAACATATCTAAAAAAGCTAGAAATAGAAACAATTACAGATATTTTTAGGGGTGCAGACTGGCTTGAGCGTGAGGTTTACGACCAGTACGGTATTATTTTTAAGAAGCACCCGAATCTAAGAAGAATTTTAAATCATAAAGAATTTGTGGGGCATCCTCTAAGAAAATCTTACCCGATAACAAAGGGGCAACTCCTTCATGAAGTAGATGATTTGATTGAGGAGATGAACAACAGACTTCTAAGTAAAAATGTTGTTTGTAAACTCGAAAGCGGCACATTTAGCGACTGCAACAAAGATTTGATGTTTTTAAATCTCGGACCTTCGCACCCTGCAAGTCATGGAACAATCCGCACGTATGTTGCACTTGACGGTGAAACAATAGAGTGTGCGGTAAGCGAAATAGGCTATCTGCATCGTGGCTTTGAGAAAAGCTGTGAAAATCACACCTACAATCAAATTATTCCCTATACGGACAGACTCAATTATTGCTCCGCAATCAGCAACAATATCTCCTTTGTTAAAACAGTTGAAGAGATGCTCGGAGTTGAAATAAGCGAGCGTGCTCAGGCAATTCGGGTCATGCTTCTTGAACTCTCACGCATAGAAGATCATGTTGTCTGTTTGGCAGCGGTTTTGGTGGATATGGGCGGACTTACAAACTACTGGTACATGTACAATCCGCGCGAAGATATTTATGATTTGCTCTCAAAACTCACGGGGGCGAGACTTACAAACTCCTACATGCGAGTGGGTGGAATGACAAATGATTTGTATGAGGGATTTGAAGAGGATTTAAAAGAGGTCATCAAAAAGGTTAAATACGGCGTTGAACAAACTTTATCTCTTATTAAACATAACAGAATCTTCCATGACAGAACGCAAAATGTGGGTGTGATAAGTGCCGAAAATGCACTGAATTATGCGATGACCGGTCCAAACCTTCGGGCATGCGGAGTTGCTTTTGATATGCGCAAAGATGCTCCCTACTACGGCTATGAAAAGTACGAATTTGATGTTGTCGTCGGAAGTGTCGGCGATGTGTATGACCGCGTCATGGTTCGTTTTGGCGAGATTGATGAGAGTATAAAAATCATAGAACAGGTGATGCAGAATCTGCCGGAGGGTGAAGTTTGCGTAAAGGATAACTCTATCACTTTGCCAAAAAAAGAGGCTGTTTACACCACAATTGAGGGTGCGATGAATCAGTTTAAGCTCACCTTTGAGGGTGTAAAAGTGCCAATTGGCGAGCATTACGGCTCCATTGAGGCGACAAATGGAGAGTTGGGATTTTTTATAGTGAGTGACGGAAGCGGAATCCCGTATAAAGTAAAAGTCAAAGCTCCCTCATTTACGGCGATGTCTGCCTATCCTGAGATGGTTGAGGGCGCGCAACTCGCAGATGCGATTTTGACCTTGGGAAGCCTCAATATTATTGCAGGGGAGATGGACAGATGAGTTTTTCTTTTAACGATGAAAATAGCTTGAAAATCGAGCATTTGGCAAAACGCTATCCACACAAAAAAGCTCTGCTTCTGCCACTTTTATGGCTGGCTCAGAAGCAGGAGGGTTTCATAAGCGACGAAGCAATGACAAGAATTTCTGAAATTTCTCAAATGCCCTTCATGCACATCTACAGCGTGGCAACTTTTTATACGATGTTCAAGCTTCAAAAAAAGAGCAAAAGAGTGGTTGAAGTTTGCAGAACCTTATCATGTGAACTCAGCGGAAGCGAGGCAATTAAAAAACATCTGCTTGAAAACCACAGTGATACATATGAGATTGTTGAAGTAGAGTGCATGGGTGCCTGCGGCGGTGCTCCGATGTGCACGCTTGAGGGAAAATATATCGAAAATGTAACACCCCAAATGTTGGATGAGGTTTTAAATGCAAACTAAAATAGTAAGTAAAAACTTTGAAATTCCACATGCTAACACCATGGAAGTTGCTCTGCAAAATGGTCGCTATTCATCGCTGGGCAAACTTTTTTCTCATACTCCGCAAGAGGTAATCGACATCATCAAAGCGAGTAATCTTCGCGGAAAGGGCGGTGGCGGTGCTCCTGCAGGTGCAAAGTGGCAGTTGGCGAGTGATTATGAGGGCAAAAAATATCTTGTAGTCAATGCCGATGAGAGCGAACCTGGAACTTTTAAAGATAGACAAATTATCTCAAAAGATCCGCATCTTCTTATCGAGGGAATCATCTCTACATGCTACGCTATCGGCTCAAACACTTCTTATGTTTATGTACGGGGCGAGTATGAGGAGTTTAGCGATATTTTGCAAGCCTCAATTGATGAAGCGTATGCGAAAAATTTTTTGGGTCAAAGTGCAAAATATCCCGTTGAGATAACCGTTCACAGAGGGGCAGGAGCATACATCTGCGGTGAAAAATCTGCACTTTTGGAGTCGCTAGAGGGGAACCGCGGACATCCAAGGCTCAAACCCTCCTCGCCGGAACCGGAGTTTTATTTCGGTGAGCCGACCCTTGTAAACAATGTTGAAACCATCGCTTCGGTTCCTTTTATTATAGAAAACGGAGCGGAAGCATACACGGCGTACGGCACAGATTGCTCCTCGGGAACACTTCTTTTTGCCATCAGCGGACATGTGGAAAAACCCGGTGTCTATGAGGCAGAGTTTGGCGTGAGCATGTGGGAGTACATAGAAAAACTCGGCGGCGGAGTAAAAGGCGGCAAAAAGTTAAAAGCAGTCATTCCGGGAGGCGCCTCCACTCCGATACTTCCGGCACATCTAGTCATGGAAGCAAAACTTGATTATGAAAATTTGAAGAGTTTAGGTTCAGCTTTGGGAACTGGAGGCATGATAGTTTTGGATGAAGATGCCTCTATGGTTAAAGTGCTCAAAAATCTTCTCAGATTCTATCATCATGAGTCATGCGGACAGTGTACGCCGTGTCGTGAGGGAACTTCATGGGTGGATAAAACGCTTGATAAATTTATTGCAAAAACGGCGACAAAAAAGGATTTGGAAGTTTTAAAATTGGTGAGCAAGAGCATGAACGGGCAAACTATCTGCGTTTTCGCACCTGCTGCAAGCGGCGTGATTGACGGCTTTTTAAAACATTTTGAAGCTGAGTTTTTGGAGTGCATAAAATGAAAATTATAGTTGATAATGTACCGATAGAGTGCAAAGAGGGCGAGAGATTAATCGATGTAATGCTCAATAACGGCGTTGAAATTCCTCACTTCTGTTACCAGCAGGATTTGGGCATGGATGGAAATTGCAGAATGTGTATGGTGGAGATTAAGGGTGCTAAACGACCTCAAATCGCTTGCAATACCTTTGTATGCGAGGGTCTTGAAGCTTCAACAAAAAGTAAAAGTATAAATGCCGTAAATCGCTCTATTTTAGAGCTTGAACTTCTGAACCATCCTGTTGACTGCCCTATTTGCGACCAAGCTGGAGAGTGTAAACTTCAAGATTACTACATGAGTTACGGGCTTTACGATAGCCATTTGACTACGCCAAAAACAAAAAAAGGAAAACACATAGAGCTGGGTTCGGGCGTTGTTCTCGACCAAGAGCGATGTGTTTTGTGTACTCGATGTGTCCGTTTTACCTCCAACATCACAAAAACCGGAGAGCTTGGAATTATCGGTCGCGGAGATAGTTCAAGAGTGGCAGTGGCATGCGGACATGAACTGAATAATCCTTATGCACTCAATGTCGTGGAACTCTGCCCGGTCGGTGCTTTGACCTCAAAAGATTTCAGATTTAAGCAGAGGGTCTGGTTTTTGGATTCTGCAAAAAGCATCTGCCATGGCTGTTCCCGAGGGTGTAATATTTTTATAGACTACAATGAGACAAAATATACGAAAGAGAGTATTTACAGATTCCGTTCACGAAGAAACAAGCAGATAAATAAATCGTTTCTTTGCGACTTTGGAAGGCTCAGTTATAAAGAGTTGAATGAGAAAGTTATATCGACACCATTGCCTATGGAAATTTTAAAAGATTTATTCAAATCAGAAAAAAAAGTGGCTATGGTTTCTCCTTCAATGAGTTTACAGCAGCTTCAGTCCGTACAGATATTTTGTAAAAACCATGAAATAGAACTTTTTTCACTTCCATACATCGATGAGAGTTTCGGCGATGATTGGCTAAAGACAAATGACAAAAGTACAAATTTTGCAGGTGTGAAAGAGTTAAATATTTCCGTCAACCAAGATGATTTTGAAAACTCTTTAGAAAATGCAAATCTCATTATAAATTTCGACCATACACTCTTAAAAGAAAGAGAAATAAAAGATAAAAAAGTCATTCATTTTACAACTACAAATATAAAAATTCCAAGCGAAGCAGTTTTTGCCATAGCAAACTTTGCCCATGAAAGTGGTACACTCATCAACTGCGATGGAATCAGACAAGAGTTCTACACAACAAAGTACAAGAACGAAGTCCCAACTCTTAGAGAACTTTTGAAGAGACGACCATGAGTACGGTTTTAATCCTTCTTCCATTGGTATTAACCATTCTCTTTTCATTGGTGACTGTGCCGATATTGGTCTGGATGGAGAGAAGAATTGCCGCACTTATTCAAGACAGATTAGGGCCGAACAGATGCCACATAAATGGAATCAGGTTAGGCGGAATTATCCAGTCTGTTGCGGACATGATGAAGCTGGTTTTTAAAGAGGAGTTTCTGCCCTCACATATCAAAAACAAATTTTACTACATGGTTGCCCCGTCCATTGCCTTTATGAGTGCATTTTTGACCTTTATGGTTATCCCTTATGCGGACAATATCACCATCGGGGAGCAAACTTTTCACATGCAGGCACTCCCGACTGATTTGGGTGTTCTGTGGTTTTTGGCTTTTGCAGGTTTGGGTGTTTACGGCATTATTCTCGGCGGTTGGGCAAGTCACAACAAATACGCGATTTTAGGTTCCATGCGAGCGACAGCTCAGGTTATCGGCTATGAAGTTGCGATGGGATTGTCTCTGGTTTCGATGCTCATCACCTATGGCACAATCAGCCTCAACGAAATGGTAAGCTACCAGTCACAAACCTTTTTTATCCTCCCTGCATGGGGCATAGTTTTGCAACCTCTTGCTGCGATTATCTTCATTGTAACCGCATTTGCCGAGACAAACCGCGCCCCTTTTGACGCGGCGGAGGGCGAGAGCGAGATTGTAGCAGGCTACCATACGGAGTATGGAGCGATGAAATTCGGGCTCTTTTTTGTGGCGGAGTATATTGCGATGGCGGCTTCGGGGGCTTTGATAGTTACCATGTTTTTAGGCGGCTATCAGCTTCCCTATTTGAACACAAATGATCTTATTAATAATTTTGAGTTGGTATTGTGGCTCATTATCGCTTTTGCGGCGGTTACTTCGCTTCTCTTTTTAAGATGGATGAAAAAACATAATATCTTCGTCATGTCGGGGCTCAATGAGATGAAGGTTTACACGACAATCATTATCGCTTTTACCATCTTTGCGATTATGGTGATGTCCTATTATGCACTAGGATTGGGACATGCGAGCGAAGTGGGTGTTATGCTATTACAGTTTGCGATTTTTACCGTAAAACTCTTCTTTTTGCACTTTCTCTTTATTTGGATTCGATGGACGCTTCCACGATTTCGCTACGACCAAACCCAAAAACTGGGGTGGAATATTCTGCTTCCGCTCTCGTTAGCGAACATTTTTATTACGGCAATTGTTGTCGTGGGGGTGAACTATGGGAGTTAGAGTTGTAAAGCGTTACGGAAATACTTTCAAAGAGAAGATTTACCTCCATGCAATTTTTGGAGGGATGAAGACAACCCTGAAACATTTCACTGCAAATCTGAGTGACGCTTCAAACATTCCTACTATTTGTTACCCAGAGCAGCTTCCAAGAGATATCACACCCCGGTATCGCGGTGTGCATAGACTCACACATAGAAAGTCGGATGACTCAATTGCCTGTGTAGCCTGTTTTATGTGTGCAACGGCATGTCCTGCAAAATGTATAAATATAGTCGCAACAGAGCGGACGGACGGAGTGGATGAGAAGATGCCGGAGATTTTTAACATTGATTTGTTGGAGTGCGTCTTTTGCGGCTACTGCGTTGAAGCATGCCCCTGCGATGCTATTCGCATGGATAGCGGCTTGTACTCCGTTGTAGGCGACAGTAGAGAGAGTTTTATCTACGACAAAGCCAAACTTTTAAGCATTAAGGGAATATCAAATGAGGAGTTTAGCCTTGCAAAATGAGATACTGTTTGCCATTTTGGCACTGGTTGCAATTGTGAGTTCCATCGTTATGATAAGTGCGCACAGACCGATTGACTCGGCTCTTAGTTTTATCGTCACGCTTATCAGTGTTGCCGCACTTTTTGCTCTTGTGAATGCCACATTTCTGTTTGTTGTGCAGATTATTATCTATGCGGGTGCGATTTTGTCGCTGATTCTGTTTATCATCATGTTCTTGAATATCAAAGATGAAAATTTGCCGGATGAAAAGCACAAAAACAGATGGCTTTTTGCAATAAGCATCATCATCGCTCCATTTTCTGCGATTTTGATTGATTTAATTATGAGAAGCGATATTGCAGTACATGGCGTAGTAAGAGAGGGCTTTGGGACTATAAAAGATGTGGGTTTAACACTTTTTAGCAAGTGGGTCTTGCCTTTTGAACTAGTTTCTATTTTACTTCTTGTAGCCCTTGTCGGCGCAGTTACTCTCTCAAAAAGGAGCGAATAGTGTTAAAATCATATATGATTCTCTCGATTTTGCTCTTCTCCATCGGGGTTGTGGGGCTTATTAGCAGGAGAAATATTATAGTAATTTACATGTCGATTGAGCTGCTTCTCAATGCTGTAAATCTCTCTCTTATAGCCATCAGTGCAGATTTGGCAGACAGCTCTGCTCAGGTAATTTCTCTTGTAATCATAGCAATTGCCGCCTCTGAAGCGGCTCTGTTTATGTCACTTTTTGTGGTTCTTTTTAGAAACAGGGCTTCGCTGGATGCAAATTTATTTGATATGCTAGGAAATAAAAATGAGCGATAATCTTTTACTTACTCTATTTCTTCTTTCTCCGTTTTTAAGTGCAGCTCTGATTTTTTTAATCAATCTTCTCTTTAAAAATGCGAAGCAGTCTGTTTATACTTTCTTGGCTCTCTCAGGCTCTGGAATAAGTGCAATTCTTGCACTCTACATCAGCTATCACAGCTATTTTGAAAAGCAGATTTTTTCTTCGCACCTCTTTACATGGCTGAATATCGGCGATTTTACTATAGAAGTGGCACTCAAAGCGGATGCACTCAGCTCTTTTATGATTTTGTTTGTAGCACCTGTAAGTTTTTTAATTCACATTTATGCAACGGGCTACATGAATAGAGATGCAAGCTACGGACGATTTTTTGCCTACTTTAATCTCTTTATCTTTTTTATGTTTTTGCTGGTTTTAGCGGATAATCCAATCATTATGTTCATCGGCTGGGAGGGCGTCGGGCTTACCTCGTATGCGCTTATCGGCTTCTATTTCGGGGATATTCAAAACACTTATGCCGGAAATAAGGCTTTCATAGTCAACAGAGTAGGGGATTTCGGTTTTTTAAGTGCTCTGATGCTTCTCTTTTTATCCATTCCAAGTGGTGGTTTTGGCTTCTCAAACATATTTCTCAACCTTGCAGAGATAGAGCCTTTTACCCTAAGCCTCATCGCATTTTTGCTCTTTGTCGGAGCGATGGGAAAATCTGCCCAGATTCCACTCTTTGTTTGGCTTCCCGATGCGATGGCTGGACCCACTCCCGTTTCAGCCCTTATTCATGCGGCTACGATGGTTACGGCAGGGGTTTACATGGTCGCTAGATTTGCACCGCTTTACAATATGGCACCTGAAGTTTCACTCTTTATTGCTTATATCGGGGGAATCAGCGCACTTTTTGCAGCCTTAATTGCCACAAAACAGTATGATATTAAGAAGATTTTAGCCTACTCGACTATGAGTCAGTTAGGATTTATGTTTATGGCTTTGGGAGTCGGAGCCTATTCGACAGCGCTTTTTCATATGTTTACGCATGCCTTTTTTAAAGGGCTTCTCTTTATGGCGGCAGGTGCAATTATAGTCGCATTTCACCATAAGCAGGATATACGGGATTTAAGAGGTATAAAGTTTCCAAAAATATTTGTTATGATGGCTGTCGCCTCCTTAACAATAACTGCTATTCCGCCATTTTCAGCCTTCTTCTCAAAAGATGCGATTATGGGAGCCTTGTACGCAAGCGGTCATATAGAACTCTTTGCCATGGCTTTTATAAGCTCACTTCTGACCGCATTTTACATGTCAAGAATGATGTTTGTACTCTTTTTTAGCAAAAGTGAGCAGGCGGCAAAAGAGAGTCCTAAATCTATGTTTTACCCGATGATGCTTTTAACGCTCCTCTCAGTTTTTGCAGGTTTACTCAATATGCCGGAACTCTTCGGCGGAAATTTAAATTTTTCTCACTGGTTAAATCTTGCAGATAAATTTTACACAATTCCACATGCCAAAGAGTGGGCTTTAATGTCCGTAAACACGTTCTTTATAGCTCTTGTTATCTATAACACTTACAAAAAATACGCCTATACGAATGAAATAATCGTAGAGAAAAATTATGGTTGGGTAACAAATAAGTTTTACATAGATGAGTTCTATAACAAAACTGTTGTTGTTTTGCTGCATAAATTTTCGATTTTCTTTGATAAAAAAATAAGCAACTTTTTGATTGATGAGAAGATTAATCTCACGGCACTCGCCTATCTAAAACTTGGAAAAATTGTCTCCATCGCCGAGAATGGAAATGTGCGATTTTATGCGCTTTACATGCTTATCGGAGTAGTCTCCGGTTTTGTTTATCTCTATTTGCTTCTGGGGAGTGTGTTATGAGTGTTTTAAGTGCGATAATTTTTATACCGATATTTGCTGCAATATTTCTCTTTTTTGTAAATCTGCATATCACTCTTGTAAAAATAGTTTACATGCTTGCAACTCTTACTGTCGCTTATTTGGCAGTGCGTCTCTACATAGATTTTGATGCCTCCTCCTCGATGCAGTTTATAGAGCAGCATGCATGGATTACGCAATATGGAATTAAGTATCATGTGGGAGTCGATGGTGTTTCTCTTGGAATTGTGATGATGAATGCTCTCTTGATGCCGCTTGTTGCAATCGCACTCTACAAACAGAGAGACAAAAGAGGGTATTGGATAAATCTGCTTTTTGTTCAGGGCGGCATCATGGGTGCAGTTTTGGCACTTGATTTGATGCTCTTCTACCTCTTTTGGGAGCTTATGCTGCTTCCGATATTTTTTATGATTGGTCTTTTTGGATACGGAAAAAGCAATTTTATCTCTATGAAGTTTAACATGTACACCATTTTCGGCTCTTTGATGATGCTTATCTCCATTTTATACATGGCGGTAGAGCATAAAGAGCAGTTTGGTTTTTACTCTTTTGCTCTGGATGAACTTAAAAATATTACGCTCACAACTTCAGAATCGCTTTTGGTTTTTAGCGGTTTTATGATTGCCTTTGGCATAAAAATTCCGATTTTTCCATTTCATACATGGTTGAGCGACACCTACAGAAGCGCGCCTATGGGCATTGTTATAGTTATGTCGGCTTTGATGGCAAAGCTTGGAACCTATGCGATATGGAGATTTCTTTTTACTCTTTTAAACGAAACTTCGCAGGAGCTAGCTCCCTATTTTATATGGCTCGGACTCTTTGGGCTTATCTATTTTGGAATTTCTGCCATAAGTCAAACGCATTTAAAGAGAATGTTTGCACTCTCCTCTGCATCGCATCTTTCTCTGATTGTAGTGGGATTTTATATCTATAGCAATTACGGGCTTATCGGTTCATCCTACTTTATAGTGGCACATGCACTCTCGTCTGCCGCCATGTTTTTGATGGTTGCCATGATGTACGAGAGAGTTCAAACTTACACGATTGAGTCGCTTGGAGGAATTGCCAAAGTTGCACCTCTCTTTGCGCTCTTCTTTGCTTTTTTTGCCCTGAGTATAGTTGGAGTTCCGCTTACTGCAGGGTTTGTGGCGGAGGTTTTAATCATTTTGGGCGCATTTGAGTATAACACCGCCATCGGAT
The DNA here is from genome assembly GCA_026390115.1 of Campylobacterales bacterium. Lineage (GTDB taxonomy): Bacteria > Campylobacterota > Campylobacteria > Campylobacterales > Sulfurimonadaceae > Sulfurimonas. Next base: position 26,446 of record JAPLGO010000003.1, read on the forward strand.
TTTTTGCGGCAACCTCACTTCTCATTCCTATGCTTTTTATGTTCAAAACAATAAGTAAAGTTTTATACGGTGAGACAAACGAGAAAACGAAAAACTTTCAGGATTTGAGAGCGCATGAGCTATTGGCGGTTATTCCGCTCGCCTTGCTCATTCTCGCCATGGGAATATTTCCAAACTATTTTATAAAAAAGATTGAACCGACTGCAAAAGCTTTTGTAGATAAAAAAGAGGCGGTGTATTATGAGTAATGAGTTTATTGCATTAGCGGTTCCGGCACTGCTGCTTTTGAGTGCTATCTTTATTCTTCTCTTTGGATTTAGCACGCACTATACCAAAAACAGAGGCTATTTCATCACGCTTACGACACTTTTTATTGCTTTTATACTTTCGGCTAACGGCGTCGGGCAGAAATACAGCATTGTGATTTTGCCTGATATTTTTAACTCGATGATTGTGTATGATACTTTCAGCGCAACCTTTATTTCGCTCTTTCTGCTCGGCGGTTTTTTAACTCTGGCAATTGCCAAATCGTTTGTCGATAAAACAAACTTTTTTACCCATGAATCCTTTGTTCTGCTCCTTTTTTCACTCTTTGGCATGGTGATTTTGAGCATGGCAAATGAGCTTCTTACCGCTTTTATAGCTCTGGAAATCGCCTCCATGTCAGTCTATATTTTGGTTGGACTCAACAAAAATTCGCTCAAAGCCTCCGAAGCTTTTTTCAAATATCTGCTTCTTGGTTCGTTTTCTGCTTCTTTTTACCTCCTTGGTTTGATGCTTATTTATGCGCAGGCAAAAAGTACAAATCTTGACGTGATTGCGGAGTATATTTTGCGTACAGAGCTGCACTCTCAACTTCTCATAGTCGCCGGAAGTATGCTTATCATGATTACAATCATGTTTAAAATCGCTGCCGTTCCCTTCGGTGCTTGGGTTTTGGATGTTTATGAGGGTGCGTCACTGCCGATTACAGCCTACATGGCAGGTGTTTTCAAAATTGCGGTTTTTGCCTTTACATTGCGTGTTTTTCTAAAAGATTACATAACTTTTGAAGCTGTTTATGACCCGCTTATCATCGGTGGGGCTTTGGTTACGATGTTTGTCGGCTCACTTTTGGCGGTTATTCAAAAGAGCGTTAAAAAGATGCTTGCAGCTTCATCTGTTGTTCACAGCGGATATATTTTGATAGCGTTTGCTTCTATTGGAGAAGCTACTTCGAGTGCCGCCAGTGCCATCATGTTTTACCTTTTTGCCTATTTTATAAGTGCCATAGGTGCTTTTGGAGTTTTGAGCTACATAAGCAAAGGAAGCGATAAACTGATAAATTATGATGACTTAGATGGGCTTGCAAAAACAAGACCGATGATTGCTGCTTCGCTTACCATTTTTATGCTCTCTCTTGCCGGTTTTCCATCGACCATCGGATTCATAGGCAAGTTTTATATTTTAACATCCGCAATCGAGGCGGGTTACACATTTTTGGCATTTTTTGGAGTATTGAGTGCGTTTATCTCCATTTACTACTACTTCAAAGTTATTGCACATTTATACTTTAAAGAAGCCGGACATGTGGAAGTGCATTACGGCTACAAAGTATCACTGGCTTTCATAGTGCTCTCTGCCGTAGTTGTATTGTGGGGAGGAGTCGGAACATCACTGCTCTTAGATATTCCAGGTATTAATGCGCTCAATGAGCTAAGCAGATATTCTATTGAGTCGCTTGGGTTGTAGGAAAGTTTTACATGTCGAACTTTTGTCTGCATTCCACCTCGCAAGAGGATGGAATGAGAGAACGAGTAGAAAAGGCTTTATTAATAGAGCTTTGGATTATGAAGCAACAGTAATAGAACCAGTCGATGCAGTAAAACTATGCACCCCAGTCAGCTCGATTAGCGTAGTGTCACCAGCTCCAACGTTACCTACAGACTCTGCGACATAAGTATTATCACCGGAAATAACATATGTACAAGTATTAACATGAAGATTAAGTACATACATAAGAGCTGCAATGTCAGCTGCTACACCATTGCCTGTAGTAGTTACTTCATAAAGATGTGCGCAAGAAGTGTCATTTTTAAAAATAATTTCATCATTTGCTACTGCATTAGTAATTACATTGCTAGGAGCAGTTGCATAATTAGCACCGGCAGCACCAACTTCTAGATGCGCATAATTGCTAGTACCGGAAAGATCAATGTTGATTGCCAGAGCCGAAGCATTGTTTGCGTCGCCTGTCGCTAGCACATAAGTAGCAGCGGTTGAATTGCTTGTTACAATTCCGGCAGTAGTAAACGCAATTATGCCGATACCATCGTGAGCAAAATCAAAATGAATGCCCGTCGGACGAAACAAGTTATACTCTGCCGTGTTCATAGTAAGGCTGGAGCCAGTAGTCGTTAAATCAGCCGTACCGTCAGTAGCGGTAATTGTTGCATTGCTGATGTCGCCGCTATCGCCAATAGTGACATGGTTAGCACCAGCACCAAGAGCGATAATTGGAATGTTATATCTTCAAAGGTTACGCAAGTTCCTCTTTTTTGTACTAAAAGAGAGAGTAGTTTTTGCTCTTTAGGAGATAAATCTATCTCATTTACTTTGGAAATTAATGTGTCATTCTCTATAAAATATGTAACATCTTCGCTCAACTTAATAAATTTATTTGAAGTAAGAATCAGCTCCGATGCAACTTTATTTAATACAAGTTTTAAATCATACGGAGATACCGGTTTTATTAAGTATTTGCTCATGTCAATCTCGGTAGCTTGCAGCAAGAACTCTTTTTCAGAGTGGGCTATGAGCATGATAATTTTGGCTCTGCTGTTTTTCTTTCTAATTCTTTGTGCTACTTCTAAACCATTGATTTTCGGCATATTTATATCCAATATTACAACATCAGGGAGGTATTGTTGATGGAGTTCAAGAGCTTCTTGCCCATTTGAGGCGCAATACACTTTTTTAAAGAATGTTTCAAAATATTCAGCCATTTTTGTCTGAACTTGGCTTTCGTCCTCTGCATAAAGGAGTGTAAACTCTTTTAAATACTCTCTCATACTAATCCTTTTTTTAAAGTGATAATAAATTGTGCGCCTTGGTGCGTGTTATAAATTTTGATGCTTCCATCCATGTGCTCTTCGATAATCATTTTGCAGATATAAAGACCTAACCCGCTCCCGCCATATTGATGTTTTGTTGAGTAATATGGTTCAAAAATACGATCAATGTGCTCATCCGTGATGCCTCCGCCGTTATCTTCGATTGTAATTTCAATTTCATTCAGATACTCTTGTATAGAGACAAAAATTTTTTTATCTTTGATATCACGCTGTTTTAAAACATCTACGGCATTGCTTATTACACTCATAATAACTTGAATCAACTCATTTTTATAGATTGAAATATTTAATGTATCCACTCTGTCAAAGCAGATTGTTATGTCTTTACTAATACTGCTTACTAGGCTGAATGAATATGCAACAATATCATTAATATCAATAATTTCCATCTCTTTATCTTTTCGAAAAAAACTTCTAAAATCTTCTATGGTTTGAGACATGTGCGCTGTTAAAGTTGTTGCTTCTCGTATATTATTTTCTAAATTGTATTTATTTAATTTTCCAAGTTCATATGCACGGTCGATGTTCATAAAGATTGCATTAATATTCATAAGTGGTTGACGCCACTGGTGTGCGATATTGTCAATCATCTCTCCCATAGACTCCAAGCGGCTTTTATGCGAAAGTTCTTTTTCTGATTTCATCCTTTTTTCAAGCTCTCTTTCAACCTGTTTTTCAAGATTTAAATTTAGCAGTTGAAGATTATTTTGAGTACTTACAAGTGTTTTATTGCTGTCATTCAAAGCTTTAGTCCGTTGCGTAACTTTATCTTCTAGAGTATGCGTATATTCGTCGATTTTTTTAAGCATTTCAAGTACGGTATTGTTAATTACTGCAACCTCATTTTTTCCTTCCATAGGTACTAGTTCTATTTTTACTCCCGGAATATAGGAACTAAGTAATTTTGTAAGATTCTTGAGCGTATCCATTGAAAAATATATCCATAGAGTTAAAATAATAAATGATCCGATAAATAAAAAAAACATGCGAATTAAAAAAGAGTTATATTTCTTCATAATCGTATATAAATATTTTGAATGGCTGTAATGAAGTGTAATAAAACCGGAAGAAGTATTCAGTAACCTGTCATACATTTCAACTTTTAAAATGTAAGAATCCTCTTGCAGCTGCTTATTGCCACTGTTTTGTTTTGCTTCATAAAATGGATGCATTGATTTGTCACTTAAAGTTACATTAATTATTTCAGGATGTGTGTCAAAAAGCTGCTTTATTGCATTTACATAACCACTTTCAAGTCCTAAAGAGTAGTTAATACTGATGATTGGTTCAACTGTTTTTGCGATTGAGGTAAACTTTTCATTTTCTAAAAGGTCGAGTTGCTTATTTACGGTATCATAATTTTCAAAGCCAAAAATAGCCATAAAAATCATTATTACAAAAGTTATACCAAAAATAATTTTTAAAAAAAGTGATATGTTTTTCATTTGACTTTCGCTATCTTGTAAAGTATATTATCTAGGGCTATATTGCTTTTTTTTATAGATTCTATATTAATAGAGGGAGAAACTTTATTATTTATGTGCAAGCTCATCAAAGTCCCATAATCAAGATAGCATTCGTCATAAAAAAAAGTGAAAAGAGAATTTTTTTTGCTGATTGATTTATTCTCATAACCCTCTCTTTTCTCCTAAAAGTTGATAGTACGCTGTTGCTGCTACTGTTGCATCAATACAGTTTGAAACCGGTACTCTTTTAAAAGAGGATAAAGATGGATCATCTTTTTTAAAAGTGTTTGCAATATTTATATCTTCTTCAGTATATAGAATAATAACTTTGATGGCACCATTCACCAGTTTTTTTTACTTTCGTGTCAATCAGGAGTATCTTTGGAAATATCTTAGCATGAATACCAATGATATCGGTATTATAAATATCTGCAGCAGCACTCAAAAGAAGAGACAAGAGTATAATTAAATATTTCATTCTAACAGAATAGTAACTTATAAGTGTGATAAATAGTAATAAAGTATTTAAAAATCATATTTTGTAATTATAACTTCCGGCTTAAAATTAACAGATACGTAAAAGGTGCTATTGTACTCTATATAATTAATATATATTGATGAAAATAGTTTAAAGAAAAATGTTTATGTAAAATGTGTAGAAACAAACTATCTTAAAACATCAAGCTTATTACATACAGATTAGTGTTAAAATAAGTCAAAACTTTTTTGAAATTTTTCATTGTTATATTACTTTGAAATTTTTGGAAAAATACGAGAAAATAATATGAATATATTGAAAAAATTGCAGGAAAAAGCTAAAGATTTGACCATTCTTTGTGTAGAGGATGAACAAGATTTGCGCGAGTCGATTGTCATGTTTCTAAAAAAATTTTTCAAAAAAGTAGATTCTGCCGAAGATGGTCTGCAAGGGCTTGAAAAATATAAAAGTAACCATTATGATATTGTTTTGACCGATATTCAGATGCCAAAAATGGATGGATTAGAGCTTTTAAAAGAGATAAAGAGGATACATCCGGATAGACAAGGAATAATATTGTCTGCGTTTGATCATAAAGAGTATCTGCTCAAAGCGATAGAGGTAAAAGTAGATCACTATATCACAAAACCAATTGACATAAACCTTATGGCAGCAACACTTCTCTCAAGTGCAGAGACACTTGAGCTAAGAGCCGAACTTGAGCAACAAAGAGAAATTATTATCCATCAGTCGAGAACATCCGCTATGAGTGATATGCTCTTGTATATTTCACACCATTGGAGACAGCCTCTTAATGCAGTTGCAGTATCTATTCAGAGTCTCTCTTTCGCGTATGAATTAGGAAAACTTAATAAAGAGTATCTTGATAAACAGATTGCAAACAGTATGGAAATCATCCAGAATCTATCTAGCTCTTTGGATCAATTTAGATCTTTTTTTGTTGCCGATTCTCAAAAAAATTTTAATCCTTTTACGGCCATAGATGAGCTGGTAGCACTTTTAATAGATGCCTTTAAAAGCGATGAGATTGATATTAAATATTCCATGAAGAATAAAAATGAAGATAAAAATAAGATAGAGATAAAAGGCGATGTTAATGAATTTAAACAGGTTGTTTTAGCTATTCTGAGTAACTCAAAAGATGCTATTAATAGCGTTAGAAAAGAGAAAAAAAATTATAAAGGCAGAATTAATTTCACTTTTATTGATAGTGATGATTCGATTGAAATAGTAATAGAAGATAATGGAGGAGGAATTAATCCTGAGATTTTAAATAGAGTTTTTGACCCTTTCTTTACTACGTATAACATAGCAAATAAAAAAGGTCTTGGACTTTACATCGCCAACATGATAATATGTAAAAAAATGGGTGGAGAATTAAAACTGAAAAATGAAGGTAAAGGTCTAAAAGTAGATATAAAATTATCAAAGGCAGCATCGCAATCAAAGCAATAAATAATTTGGCAATATTTGATATAATTCTTTTATGAATTTATTATCTGCTAAAAACTTATCACACACTTTTGATTATGAGCTATTTAAAAATATCTCTTTAGATTTACATGCAAAGGAATCTATTGCTATTATCGGTATTAGCGGGAGTGGAAAATCTACTCTTTTGCATATACTCTCAACCCTTTTAACTCCTGATGGAGGAGCTGTTTATCTCTTTGATGAAGATGTTTCAACTCTTAAAAAAAAGAGATTAGCACAGATAAAGAGAGATTCTCTCGGGCTTGTTTTTCAGTCTCACTATCTTTTTAAAGGTTTTAGTGCGTATGAAAATCTTGAAGTTGCGGCTATTCTCTCCAATCAAAAGATAGAGAGTGAACTTTTAAAAAGACTGAGTATTGACAAAAACATGGAGCAAAAAGTAACAGAACTCTCTGGCGGGCAACAGCAAAGAGTCTCTATTGCAAGAGTTCTAACAAAAAAACCTCGTATAATCTTTGCAGATGAACCAACAGGGAATCTCGATAAACAGACTGCAAATGAAGTTATGAATCTCTTTTTTGAATATTGCAAAAATAACAATGCCGGAATGATACTTGTGACGCATGACGAAGAGTTGGCACATAAATGCGACAAAGTTTACAGACTTGAGAATAAAGAGCTAGTCAGGATTCAATAGTGGGTTGGGCACAGGTATTTACAGAGGCTTATGTTGTTGGATTTATCTTGCTCTTTTTTCGTTTTGCTGCACTCTTTATTGCAGTACCTATATTTTCTCATCAAAATATACCTGTCAATATTAAAACGGCAATGGCTTTTTTCTTTACTATAGTTTTTTACTCCTCCATGCCGCCCTTGGCTATCGCCATAAATCTTCCTACCATCATACTAGCAATTTTGAGTGAGTTTATCTTTGGTTTAGCCATAGGCATAGTCCTTCTTTTGGCTTATAATGTCATAACTTTTGCAGGCGGATTAATCTCTTTTATGATGGGCTTTTCAATGGCAAGTGCAATCGACCCGCAGTCCGGCATCTCGATGCCGATTATCTCCCAGTTTTTGTCATTGATGGGCTTGATGGTTTTGGTCTCAATGGATCTGCATCACTGGATGCTTCTTTATATTGATAAATCACTCGCGGCAGTTCCTCTTGGTGGTTTTTTGATGAAAGAGAACCTTTTCCATCACATAATACAAGCATCTTCCAATATGTTTTTGGTTGGTTTTTTGATAGCATTTCCAATCATCGCCCTATCCATGCTCGCCGATGTAATATTTGGAATGCTGATGAAAACAATGCCTCAATTTAATCTTCTTGTAATAGGGTTTCCTATAAAAATCATAGTTTCTTTTGCTGTTTTAATCGCTACATTCGTCTCTACAATGCTGATTTTAAAGATACAGATGCAAGAGGCGTTTAATATATTGGAAATGTTTTTTTAGTTTTTTTTTGATACAATAGTGCCAAAATAGCTTTAACTAAATCATAATCTGTACTTCCAAAGGAATCCATGTGAAAATATTGCTTTTAAACGATAATCCGGTTGTAAACAAGTTAGTAACTCTAAGTGCACAAAAAACTTCAGATGAGTTGGAAGTGATTAGCAGCATAGATGACATAAACGCAAAATCATGTGACTTGCTGGTTCTTGATGACACTCTCTATAGCGATGATGGATGGGAAAAGATACAAGATAAGATAAAGTTTAAAAAATCACTTTACATTTATGCGAAAAATGCCGTTGAAGTGGGTGGTTTTACTGTTACGCTAAAAAAACCATTTTTGCCTACCGAGCTTGTAGAACTTTTTTCTACTTTAAGTAAGGGGCTTAGTTCGACTGATTTTAGTGAAACACAAAAAGCTGCCCAAACGAGAGATTCTCATCAATTTAATGATTTAGCAGAGGATGAAATTTCTTTTGATGATGAGTTGGAAAGTTTGGATTATTTAGATGATTTGAGAGATGATGAATTGATTAATTTGGAGCATCTGGATGAATTAGAAGATTTAGAAGATGATGAGCTGAATGATTTAGAAGAAGAGTCAACAGAAAAGTTTGAGAAAGAGACCTTAATTCAAGAAGATGAAAAACCTGCCATTTTGGATAAAGATGAGTTGCAAGAGGTGCAAGAACTTTTAGATGAAGCAGCAGAAGATTTGGAACTTGAAGAGATGAACGGCAGCGAGTTAAGTGAATATGACACAGATTTAGATGAATTAGAAGAAAGATTGCCACAATCATTGCCTCTTGACAGTGAATTAGAAGAGCTTCTGGGTGAATTAGAAGATGATAAGAAAGAGATAAGAGAGCTAGATGCTTTTTCGGATTTGTCTGATGAGTTAGAACTTGAAGAGACGGAGATTGCTACTCCAAGTAAAAATGATGAAGTTGCAGATTTTGATGAGCTTGATGAGTTGGAACTTGAAGAGACGGAGATTGCTACTCCAAGTAAAAATGATGAAGTTGCAGATTTTGATGAGCTTGATGAGTTAGAACTTGAAGATACGGAGATCAATGCTTCAAAAGATAATGCAGATTTAAGTACAAATGAGGATGAATTAGATTTAGAGGAAGGCTCTTTTGAAGAGGAGTTGGATGATTTGGAATTAGAAGATCAGATTCAAGAGGCAGTTGAAAAGTTGAGTGACGAAGATTTGGAGAGTGAACTTGATGAGGATACTCTGCTTGACATAGTTGGTAATGATATGCACGACCTTGACTCTTTGACATCAAGAGATTTGAAACTTGCTATGGGCGAAGAACTTGAAGAAGAGCCTTTGGAAGAGTTGGATTTTGAAGAGATTGAAACGAGTATTTCACAAAAAGATGAGGTATCTGAAGTAGAAGAAGCTGATATAAAAGAGCTATCGACAGATGAAAATGAAGGGGTAGAATCTCTGAAAAGATTGTTAGCAGCTCTTTCGAGTCATGATGTGGCAGCCTCTTTAAAAGGCATGAAAATAAGTATAAATATAACTTTAGGTGAAAAATAGTGGAGAGAGCAAGTGGAGCAGTTTTAGTACTTTCTGGTCCTAGCGGTGCCGGAAAAAGTTCTTTAATCAATAAAATTTTTAATGACCTCGGTGATTGCTATTTTTCTATCTCTACAACTACCCGTCCTATGCGTGTTGGCGAAGAAGAAGGCGTTCACTATCACTTTGTAAGCGAAGAAGAGTTTAAAAAAGATATAGAGAATGATTTTTTTCTTGAATATGCCGTAGTGCATGGTAACTATTATGGAACATCCATAAAACCTGTAAAAGAGGCTCTATCCAGAGGAAAATTGGTTCTGTTTGATATAGATGTTCAAGGGAATACCGCAGTAAACAATCGCCTTGGAGATATAACAACTTCTGTATTTATAACTCCTCCGACTCTTTCGGAGTTAAAAAAAAGGTTACAAAATCGTTCAACTGATTCGGAAGAGGTGGTTGAACGCCGTGTAAAAATGGCCAAAAGAGAGATACAAAGAATATCCGAATATGATTATTTAATAGTTAATGATGTTTTAGATGATGCGGCAGAACTGTTAAAGCTTATTGCTGTTACGGCAAGAGTAAAAATGTCAAATGATGAGATTAACAATTTTGTACAGGAATGGGAAGATATATAAGCTGACCTTACTGTAGTTACTTTGATAACTTACTTTACGCACTTTTCAAAAGAGTGCATAAAACACTTGTAATTTTCGAAAAACAAAGTTTTTACTAAAGAAACATTTTCGTTATGCGAAAAACGATTCTCTTGTTTTGTAGCTTTAGTGCATAAACATCTTAAAATTCTCAAAAAACAAAGTTTTTTGTAGCTTTAGGGGGATGCAAGGGACAATTTGTCCTTGCCACTTAAACGAACGCGTCCGTTTAAGTGCGTAACATCAACTGATAAGAGTATTTACAGCAAAGAGTAGATACACTTCTACTCTTAATTTAAAAAAAGAAGGACAAAACAATGAGTATGCCTAGCGGAATGGAGTTATTAGTAATTTTAGGAATTATCGTTTTATTATTTGGTTCAAAAAAAATACCGGAATTAGCTAAAGGTATTGGTCAAGGTATCAAAAACTTTAAAAAAGAGATGAGTGAAGACACTGTAGAAACTGCTCATACAGATGCACCAAAAAAAGTAGAAGGTTCTGAAGAATCTGCAGCACATACAAAAACAACTACGCAAGCATAACTTTTGAAACAACGAGTATCGACGCTATTGCGTGAAAAATTTGGTCGTGAAGTTGTTTTAGAAAAGCCAAAAGATCGTTCTTTTGGCCATTTTGCTACTCCAATAGCCTTTTCTATAGCAAAAGAGCTAAAAAAATCTCCAATGGCAATTTCAGAAGAGTTGGCCTCCTCCTTTAATGACAATGATGTGTTTTCAAGGGTAGAATCAGTAAAAGGTTATTTGAACTTCCGTTTGAGTGAAAATTTTTTGAGTGATTACGCTGCATGGGCATTAACAAACCCTCAAGAGTTTGGCAAACAAGAGAAGCATGAAAAAATACTTCTCGAATTTGTTAGTGCAAACCCTACCGGTCCACTTCACATAGGACATTCCAGAGGTGCGGTTTACGGTGATACACTTCTAAAGCTAGGAAGACATTTAGGCTACGACATCACGGCTGAATATTATGTAAACGATGCCGGCAATCAGATAGATTTACTGGGCTTGTCCATTCAACTTGAAGGTCGCACAACTCTTTTGGGTGAAGCAGTTGAATATCCAGAAAGTTACTACAGAGGCGAGTATTTAGCAGGTCTAGTAAGTGGTGCAGTTGAAAAATTCGGCAAAGAAATTTTAAGTGATGAATCTCGCCAAAAAGAGCTTGCACTTTGGGCTAAAGATAAAGTAATGGATATTATCGTAAAAGATTTAGGCGATTTGAATATTTTTTTTAACACATTTGTATATGAGTCTTCCCTTTATGATGATTGGGAGAGAGTTCTTGCAAAAATGGGAGAGGGCGTTTATGAAAAAGAGGGCAAGATATGGATTGCCTCTGAAATGCATGGCGATGAAAAAGACAGGGTTGTCGTTCGCGAAGATGGTCGTCCAACCTATTTAGCAGGTGATATAGTCTATCACAACCAAAAGTTTGAGAGAGGCTATGAGCACTACATCAACATCTGGGGTGCTGATCATCATGGCTACATTTCCCGTGTAAAAGCTGCTGTAGAATTTTTGGGCTATGAGAGCAAAAAGCTGGAAGTTTTACTTTCTCAAATGGTGAGTCTGCTTAAAGATGGTGAACCTTACAAAATGAGTAAACGAGCCGGCAATGTTATTCTTATGAGTGACATAGTTGAAGAGATTGGTTCTGACGCACTCAGATATATCTTTGCTTCAAAAAAGTGTGACACGGCTTTGGAATTTGATTTAGCAGAGTTTAAAAAGCAGGATAGTTCAAACCCAATTTTTTACATCCAATATGCACATGCCAGAATCAAAACTATTCTTTCAAAAAGTAATTTTAGCCAAGAAGAGATTTTAAATGCCTCCCTTAAAGGGCTTGATGAAAATGCGGACAGTCTCTTATTTGACGCACTTCTTCTTCCGGAAATTATAGAAGATGCTTTTGCTTCCCGTCAAGTTCAGAAGCTGCCAGATTATCTGAAATCACTTGCCTCTTCACTTCACAAATTCTACTATGATTGCAGAATTATCGGAAGTGATGATGAGGCAAAGCTTCTCAAACTTTTTATGGTTGTGGCACTTTCGCTCAAAATTGGTCTCTCTTTACTAGGAATAGAAGCAAAAGAGCAAATGAGTAAAGCAGAGGATTAATGGAGTAATTCAGAATTTTTAAGTTCCGGATATAACTTTAGTATCTCTTTTGCTGATGACTTTGGAATTTGAATAAGAGTAGGTTTCTTACTCTTATCTAGCCAAGTAGTTATCTTTTTTATCTCATTCAAACGCATTGAAGTACACCCTGCGGTTGAAGCATCTTTTGATTTTGCTACATGCATAAAAATGCAGGAACCGCCTCCTGTAACCCCATTTTTATTATGCTCCACAACAACTCCTAACTCATATTGGTTGTCCTCTCTCCTCATTATTTCAAAACTTTTAGGCTCGTCACTCGGCATAGGAAGTATTTGATTGTAGAGGGTAGAATTTACATCATCTACGCAGATAAGATTCTTTGATGTATAAATGTATGGCATAGACAAATTTGTATCATTTTCATACCCAAAAATTTTTGTAAGATAAAAAACTCCTGCAGGTGCTTTTTTGTCTCCCTCTTTTTTTATCGGTTCAGATTCCTTTCGGTTTAGCTTCACTTTGCCTAATCCCCATCCAAGACCATTTGTGCCAATGTTTACTTCTATTGTGTCAAACACTTTTTCCCCATCTTCGTAACACTCTAAAAAAGCTTTAGATGTGTTCATGTCTTTGCTCACAACTAAAACTATTTGTTCGCTGCAAGACAAGAATGTTTGAAGAGTTATTAAAATTAATATACTTTTTATCATAAGATATGGTACTATTACTAATATATGTATTTAATTAATTTATGGAAGAAGTGATGAGCATTACAATAAGAAAAGCAACATCTTTAGATGCATCTTTTTTAGCACAGATGATATTGCGAAGTAGTAGAGCAGATAAAAAAGAGTCTATTTTTGATTTGATTTTTGAAACAAATGATAATGAAATAATTTTAAAAAAACTGGAAACACTTACTCAAACAACAGCAAAAAGTCATTGTCACTTTAGTAATTTTTTAATTGCTGAAGTCGACGGAAAATCAGTGGGTTCATTATGTAGTTACGAGCCTAGAATTGCCACAAAAAAGACCTTTGTCGATGCCTTAAAAGAGGTTGGATGCAGTGACAATGTCTCCGATACGCTGGAAGTTTTATATAGTTGTGATTTTGAGCTAAACAACAGAACACTTATGTTTGATTTTATGGAAGAGGCAGAGGGCTTTGTTGATGTTGGTGTTTTAAAAGCATTAATGCAAAAAAGTCTTTTAACCGCTAGACTCAAAGGGTATCGCATAGCTCAAAGCATAGTTGAAATAGGCTCGCTAGAGACAATCCTCTCCTATAAAAAAATGGGCTTTAAAGAGGTGCAGAGTTTGGAATGTGAACTCTACAGAGAAAAATTCGGCAGAGTTGGACTTATGCTGCTAAGTATAGAGTTCTAAAAAGATTCTTTAGAGCTCCTCGGCTCTCTCCTCCATCAGTGCTAGCACTTGTTTTCTGGCGAACTACACAAAAAATGTATTTATAGCTTATACGGTTCAGAAACAACTATAATATATGCAATTGCAATTCCAAGAGATTGTGAAGTAATGGAGCATCTAAAAACGTAGCTTCCTACTTGCGTATAGGTAGATTTGTTGTATTGGAGCTCTTTGTAGTTTTCTTTAAGAACCCAAAACTCTGTTTATAGAGTATCGCATATCTTCGTCAAGATTTTCCATCCCAGTTAGCATCCATCGCAAATAACCTGCATCGCTTTTAGCAACTTCTTCTAAGGTTTTGCCCTTATATTTTCCAAATTTAAACGATTTTACAAGAATTGGAGTATTTGTTAAATCAACCATCTTCTCAACCGGATTTTCTTTAGGAAACTGTTTTTGAACTGCCCCTCTTAGCTTGGAAAGAAAAAGTTTTAAAACCAAAACATCCCCTATCGCGTCATGCGCTTTTACTACTATCCCAAGTGCATCTGCTTCTTTTTGCTCTTCTTTGTAGAGCTCCATTTTGTAGCGGAAATATTGCAGTCGGTGTGCCTCTTCATCTGCAAAAATATGTTTCGCAACTCGCAGTGTGTCAATCACCTTCATTTTGGTGTTAAAACCCTCTTTTTCAAGCATACCCAAATCAAAGGGAGCGTTGTGGATAATTATGTAATTTTCATCTGTGTTTAACGCTTGAAGTCTTTTGAATGCTGTTGTCTCTTGGCATGTCGGTTTTGTTTCAATCATCTCGGGAGTAATTCCGTGAATCTCCATGGCCCCGAAGCTGATAGCTGTATCGCAGGAGCAAAAATCATTTTGAACCTCTGGCTTTGGTTCACCTAAAACTATGTATCCCAGCTGTATAACTCTATCATTTTCGCCTGTTCCGGTTGTTTCCGTATCTAGCAGTATATATTTTTTTGCCAAAATGTATCCTTCAATTTAAAATGCGTAATATAGTCACATTGTGATTAAAACCCTCTAAATATATGATACAATTTTTTATGAAAAAAACTATAATTACACTCGTAATTGCTTCCGTTACGCTTATTGCTTATGAAATAAAACAGACTCCGATTCCTTTTGGAGAGCAGAGAATTTCTCTTACAAAAGCATATATAAAATCACATTACAATCTAAGTGTTGAGGATATTAAAATTGTCCCTAAAATCGTTCTCATTCATTACACTGCGATTGATAGTTATGAAAAATCTTTGGGCAGATTTACCCCAGAGACTCTTCCTACCGATAGACCTGATTTGGTAAATGCGGGAGCGGTAAATGTCTCTATCCACTTTCTTGTAGAGAGAGACGGAACGATTCACCAGCTCATGCCGCTTGACTTTATGGCAAGACATGTAATCGGACTCAATTACAGCTCCATAGGTATAGAAAATGTTGGAGGAGAAAATACTAAGGAGAATCTAACGCCGGCACAGCTGCAGGCAAATATTTTTTTGGTGAATTATCTACATGAAAAATTTAGTACCATCGAGTATGTTGTAGGACATCAAGAGTATAGATGTTTTGAAAAAACTCCTTTGTGGCTAGAGAGTGACAAAAATTATAGAACTGAGAAGCATGACCCAGGAGAAAATTTTATGAAAGATTTGAGAGCGAATATAAAAGGTTTTAAAGAAGCTCCTTGTGATTAGTTCACCTCTTTTTTACCTCTTTACTTTGGTTTATATTGCTCTGTTTTTTAATATTTTAGAAAAAAAGAGTGAGCTGAAACTTTTTAAATACCTTCCGCCTGTCGTACTGATTTATGCCCTTAGCATGTTACTGGCCGGTTTTGGAGTGTTTGAAAAAAACAGTGCCATTGACACTGGTTACTCTTTGGCAAAAGCAAATCTGCTTCCGGCCATGCTCTTTTTAATGCTTCTAAAAATTGATTTTTCACATTTTTTCAGACTTGGAAAATCTCTTCTCATCGCTTATGTCCTGACTGTTATCAGTTTGGCATGCGGATTTATTTTAGTCTCTGTGATTTTTAATTTCAATCATGATATGGCTGTGGCTTTTGGGGCACTATCCGGCAGCTGGTTTGGTGGAACTGCAAATATGGTAGCAGTGGGTTCCGCTCTTGGAGTGACGCAGGAGGCATACGGTTTTGTACTGATAGTTGACAGTGTCAACTACACTTTCTGGGTTATGTTTTTGCTCTTTTTGGTTCCATTTGCACCTGTTTTTGACAGATTCGTAGGAGCAAAAAAAAGAGAAAATATTCGCTTGAAGATTGATTATGAGAGTAACAAAAGGGTAAAGAGATACCCTCTTCTGCTTATTTTTGCGGTAGCCGCTTCACTCCTCTCGCAAGAGATAGCACAACATGTGGAGATGATAAACAGCACTACTATGACAGTTTTAGTTGCGACTCTCTTTGGGATTATTGGCTCATTCACAAGGCTGAAAAATTTCAACGGTTCAAGTGAAGTTGCAACCATGCTGCTCTACATGCTCATAGCGCTCATCGGCTCAAAAGCGGTGTTTGAGAGTTTTAGTTCGGTAGGGATTTATGTGTTTGCAGGATTTATGATTTTGGTAATTCACACGGTTGTTATGGTTATAAGCGCAAAAATATTTAAGCTAGATTTATTCTCTATCACGGTTGCTTCCCTCGCAAATATCGGTGGAGTGGCCTCTGCTCCGATTTTAGCCGCAGCATATAACAAATCACTCGTTAGCGTAGGAGTTTTAATGGCGGTCATGGGGTATTTAATAGGCACTTTCGGCGGTTTGTTAGTCGGAAATATAATGGTAGGTTTGGCAAAATGAAAATAGTAAAAATAGAGACAGAGATAAAAAGAATTCCGCTTAAAACACCTTTTATTACGGCTTTGCGGAGAGTGGAGAATGTAGAGTTTGTGAGAGTCACTTTTACATGCAAAAACGGGCTTGTCGGAATTGGCGAAGCACCTGCGACGAAGGCTATAACGGGAGAGGGGATTGAGGAGATTCTTGAGTCAATTGAGAGTGTGAAGACTTTTTTGAATAATCACATGCCATCCACCGCGTTAGAGATTTTACACGACCAAAGAGCTACGAAGCATGCAATCAAAAATATAGGAAGCTCGGCAAAAGCAGCACTTGACATGGCTTTGCACTCCTTGATTGCGCAATCTCAAAATATTTCTATGTACCACTATTTGGGTGCCGAGATGCCTA
This sequence comes from Campylobacterales bacterium, assembly GCA_026390115.1. Classification (GTDB taxonomy): domain Bacteria; phylum Campylobacterota; class Campylobacteria; order Campylobacterales; family Sulfurimonadaceae; genus Sulfurimonas. The sequence goes on from JAPLGO010000003.1 coordinate 43,329, forward strand.
TAACTTTGCAAACAGATATTACCATCAGTTTAAACGAAATGCCGTGCATGGTTACAGATGCAAAGAGGGCGTTTAGTGATGGCATGCGGATACTCAAAATAAAGTTAGGTTCTGACATTGCACATGCAATAGAGATTACAAAAGAGATTTCAAGAGAACTCCCGGAAGCAAAGCTCATTATCGATGCAAATCAAGCTTGGCATGTGGAAGATACTCTGAAATTTATAGATGCTTTGCGCAATGTAAAAATTGAGCTGATTGAACAGCCGGTTATCGCAAAAGATTTAGAGGGTTTGAAAACAATAACCTCCTACTCAAACATTCCGATACTGGCGGATGAGGCGGTTTTTACACTTGAGGATGCACAAAAAGTAGTTGAGACAAAAAGTGCCGACATGATAAATATCAAACTTATGAAGTGCGGCGGTGTTACAAAAGCGATAGAAATTTTGCAGTTTTGCAGAGCAAACGGTGTAGCATGCATGCTAGGCTCAATGCTTGAAGGTCCTTTTTCTATAAATATAGCCCTGCATTTGGCGATGGCATACAGCGATGTAATAAAGTATATAGATTTGGACAGCCCGCTTCTGTATAAAGAACCATCGAATGAGTTGGAGTTTGAGTTTAGTGGATGTGAAATTAAATACAGGGAATCAGTGCTGCATTCTGACTAAAAAGTAACAATGCAGTTTCTTCCACTTCTTTTTGCTTTATAAAGAGCATCATCGGCAAGTTTTATAAGATGTTCAGAGTTGTCATCTCTCTTTGGCGTAGTACAACTCACTCCGAAACTCATAGTAACATGTCCGATTTTTTCTCCATCAAATACAAAAGCATCTGCATTTTTAAGATTCTCTTGAACTCTTTTGCACAACTCCTCGGCAACATCAAGATTTGTCTCATACATCACTATAATAAACTCTTCTCCTCCATATCTTGCAACAAAGTCACTGCTTCTCTTAAGTGATTTCCTCAAAATAGCGGCAACTTTTTTAAGAACTTCATCCCCTGCCTGATGCCCATATGTATCATTCACTTTTTTAAAATAATCTATATCGCACATAATTAGAGAAACAGCAAGACCTTTACGTTTTGCAAGATCCCAACTATTTTGAAAGTACTCCTCAAAATGTCTTCTATTAGAAAGTTGTGTAAGCTCATCCGTGACTGCCAATGCTTTTAGCTGCTTATTTGCCTCTTCAAGCTCTTTTGTTCTCTCTTTTATTTTATCTTCAAGAGAGAGGTTGACATCATCTAAAATTTTTGTATAGGAACCTATTTTTTCAACCATTGAAACGATTGCATTGTGTATGATTCCAACTTCATCCTGTCTCTGCGTCGTTGTTAATGAAAAATTATTGAGTTTTGGGTCGTAAGACAAAACATTTTCGCTCAGAATATTTAAGTATTTAAACTCCCTTCTTATTAAAAAGACAAAAGTGCCGAGTAAAACGAGCGTCATAAAAAAGATTTTTAGTGTCAGCCATCTGTTTTTGGACATTATGTTTTGATAGTCGCTGTCAGAAAAATGAAGGTGCAGAACCCCAACCACATCCTCCGTGGCTGCATCATTTATATTTTTACTGCAAAAATCAATATATTCTCTTTCATTTGAGTGGTCACGCCTCTCTTCATTTGGAAGAGAATAGGTATAGAGTGTTTTTTTGTCTATAGTTTTTATTTCAATAAACGTTAAATCAGCGTTTTCTCTTGCAATATAGTCTAGATACTCTTTATTTGCACTCTCTAATCCTAGTGATATATTTAAGCTCAGAATAGGGGTGATTGTATTTACTAAGAGAAGATTTCTTGATTTTTTAGACTCAATAAATTGACTTAATATATTTTCTGATATCTGGTATCGCTCGATTCCGACTATCAAGATTGTAAAAATTATAATTCCAATAATTGTTTTAATTTCAATACTGAGAGTGCGGTGTTATTTTATAATTTTATGAATCATTTGTTACTCTCAATATAAATTTTTGAGACTCTTAATAAAATATTGTCAAGTGCAATTTTTTTATTAGTTATGTTTCTTATATTTATATAAGGCATAACATTTCTCCCTATAAACAGAGAGATATCGGCCCCTTTTTCAAGAAGAGCTATATCATAAGACATTGAGAGAATATTTTCTTTATTTAAAAGGAGTATAGCTTTTTCAATATTTTTGTCATCAGAATTAAACATAAAAGCAAGTTGGGCATTTTTACATGTCTCAAGCTCTGAGTAACTGCTGCTTATTAACTTTATCTGAAAATTTTGAATTCCTTTTGGATAGTTGCCGTTGATTTTATTAATTAATGATAAAGATGCCCTCTCATCGATTTTATCATGTACCACACATATCTCAATATCATTTTTTATTTTATCTTTCTGACTGCTCATGATAATAAACCGTGGCACCCTTTTTGAAAAAATATTTAAAATGTCATCATCATATGTTGAAGCATTCAAGATTGCGGTATTAAAAAATATGTCAACAAAAAGCAAAAAATGAAAAACTTTCAATTTACCAAATATAACAGACTCCTTTTTTTTTATCTTTATATAAATCTCTAATATACAATATTTTACCCATGTTTTTTTAAAAATCTCTGTTAATAGAGGGTCGAAATATTTAAATTTCTCTTCAAAATCATATAAAATCTTATATCGTTATTATTGAAGTCCTAAAGCTCTGCAGCCATTAGCATATCCGCCATTGCAGGCTTTGGAAAAAAGTTCACTGGCTTTTATTTTGTCTTGTTTGACTCCATCCCCTACATTGTACATAAAACCTAGCATCCAACACCCATTATTGTCTCCGCTATTACAGGCTTTGCCATATAACTCACTGGCTTTTTTCTTATCTTTTCTTACACCTTCTCCATTGGAATACAATGTTCCCAACCTTCTACAACCATTGGCATTCCCGTCATCACAGGCTTTACTATATAATTCACAGGCTTTTATTTCATTACCGTTTTTATATTGAGCAGCGGCATCCGCAAGTAAATCAGCAAATAAATTTGCACTCAAAAATAAATTAATAATAAATATGATTTTTTTCATCTTTATCTCTTTTTAGGTTGTTAAAGTATGCGAGTCTTATTCTTCTCTACTCATCTATCATATGCTCAACTAATGCAAACAGCTCATCGCTTGCAATTTCCATCTCTGTAAAATTTTGTAAAATAATGTTTTTATTAGTAATACATCTGTCTTGTGTTTCAACACATTTTATTGCTTCTATTACCTTATTGTGAACAATTGAGTGTGGCTTGTCTATTTTTTGATAGCTTGTGCTATGTCCAAATTGTTTTTTACCTTCGCCCACAAACCATTTGCCAAAGCGACAATCGTGATGTGTGCCAAAATCTCCAATTTTTTTACCAAGGTTAATTGAATTGTAAGCATTTGCTTTAAAAAGAATATGATCAATCATAATGAGATTTACGAATATGCGGTTTTTAATGCTTTGTATTTCATTTTCTATAGTTTCATTTGTATGACGAAGTTGTGACATACTCTCGCTAAATGTATTCATGAGCTGGCTAAACTCACGCACTACCTCACGCATGGATTCAGAACTCGTTGACATCTCCATGCTCTCTTGTTGGAGAACCTGAACTGTTGTTCTGATTTCGGCAGTTGCTTTTTGAGTTCTCTCTGCAAGTTTACGGACTTCATCTGCCACAACGGCAAATCCTCTTCCATTCTCCCCCGCACGTGCTGCTTCTATGGCTGCATTGAGGGCTAAAAGGTTCGTCTGGTCTGAGATGTCGCTTATGAGGTTGATGACGGTTGTAATCTCTTTTGTACGCTCTTCAAGGGAGTGTGTTGAGTGTGTATTATTATCTAAGAGTTGATTGAGCCCTTGAAGTTTATCGCCAACACTTTGTGCTTCATTCGCCCGCTCAATAGTCATCTGCGTAGCATCCTGAATATTAGACGAAATGTTTTCCAGTTTCTGGGTATTGTTTTTAAAGCTTGAATGAAGAGATTGCAGTTGTTCATTGTTTTTGTTCACTCTGCTTAGGTCCGCATTCAGTTGTATGTGCATCTGCGACATATGATTGCTGTTCATAATATCAATGCTTTCATTTATTTTATTGCCGGCAACACTAAAGGCAGGATTAAATCCTACAGTATTGAATTTTCGAAAAAACTCATTATTGCCTGCATATTCAATTGAGGTTCCCATTTCACGCATAAATGTTTCCATTTGGTCTATGAGGTTATTAATCTGATGGCAAATAATGCCTGTTTTGCCACTATCATGTATTTCTACAACACGACTCTCGAGATTTCCTTGAATTGCATTGTTTAAAACAGCTATTGACTTGTCAATGGCACGATCTAAACCAAAAATAGAAGTGCTAAATAAAACCGACATGCCAATGTATAAAAATAGAAGCAGCGTATCTACAACATTAAATTCATATAAAAAGAGCTTTACAAAGTAGCTGATAATAAAGGTTGCAAAAAAAGCATACCCTATGATTTGCAGTTTAGATAGATAGGATAAATTTGTCATAACGACCTCCATTGGCGCTAAGTAAATCGTTGAACATTTTTTCAGATGTATGCAAACCTCCACTCTTTTCGGCATTTAACAGCTCTTTATAGAGTGGTTTTATGATGTTAACTGCTTTTTGTGACGGTTTTCTTCGTACGGAGTGATATCCGATAATATTTCTGTTGTGGTCGTAGGATGGTGTTACATTTGCAAAAACCCAATAAAAATCGCCATTTTTAGATTTATTAATAACATAAGCATAGACTTCTTTTCCTTGACGCACTGTTTCCCATAACAACTTGAAAACAATTTTTGGCATATCAGGATGGCGAATAATATTGTGCGGTGCACCTAACAACTCTTTTTCACTGTATCCTGCCATCTTTAAAAAAAGATTATTGCCGTACGTTATTCTCCCATCTGTGTCTGTTTTGGAAACAATTATTTCATTGTCCTGAAAGGTTAGTTCTCTCATCTGTTGCTCCTTAAATCTGGATGGCACTATTTTAATACAACAAAATGAGAATGAAATGAGATTTTAGATGTTTTGTGAAGTGCTGAGCATGTATCCTATATTTACACTGCTGTGAAGCGGTAGGTTTGGAAGTTTTTTTCTCAAGCGATAGATTAATTCTCTTAGCGAATCAATTCTATTTTGCTCGTGTTCCCAAATGGTTGCTATGAGTTGTTCAGAGCTTATGTATGTATTCCTGTTTCGTACTAAAGCATCGATGCAGAGGATCTCATTTTTACTTAAAGCAATCACTCGATTATCAGTATATAAAGTTTTTGTTTTAGTGTTGTAGCTATATTGCTCAAATATTATCTGGGTAGTTTCATCTTTAATATAGCTCTTCTTATATCCATCTACAACCATCAAGATAGCCTCTAAATCACTCTCTACAACGGGCTTAATTAGGTAGCCGAGAGGTTTAACCGCCTGAGCACTTTTAATAGTTTCGCTGTCTTTGTAGGAGGTTAAGTAGACAAATGAGATATTTGTTATGTGCAAGATTTGCCGTTTGAATTCCATCAAGCGAACCATTTATTTTTATATCCATAAATATAAGGTCAACTTGATTGTTCTTTAAAAATGAAAAAAGAGCATCGCTGTTATCAAAAATGCCGACCACGGAATGATGCAAATCTTTAATAATCTCTTGTAAAAAGAGGGCAGTAAGACCTTCGTCTTCAATAATGACAATATTCATTTTAAAATCTCTCGTGAAAATATTATTTGAATGTGTAAACCATTTTCGTTGAAAGGGCATATTATACCTTTTAGCTGGTACGAGGCAAGTGACTCTATGAGTTTAAATCCAAATCCTTGATGGACTGCCTGTAAATCTGCGCCTTTTCCGTTGTCATAGACCTCCAGTAAGAATTTATCATTTGGTGCTTTATACATCTTAACACCGATTGTTTTATTTTTCTGTGTGTCATCAAATGCATACTTAATAGCGTTGGTTACTGCTTCATTAATAATTAGCCCCATCGGTACGGCTCTTTCCAAATCTAATCTGAAATTTTCGCAAACAATTTCAAAAGTCAACGTATTTGTTTGAAAACTTTGTCTTAAGTTGTCTACTAAATCCAGTGTGTAAATTTGCATGTCAACAGCTTCTAAATCATTCGATTGATAGAGCTTTTCATGTATCAATGCCATGGCTTTTATTCTCTGATTTGTTTCATCAAATATTGATTTTGTTGTTTTGTCTTGAATGCGTCTTGATTGGAGCGAAAGCAGGCTTGATATGATTTGCAAATTGTTTTTTACGCGGTGGTAAAGCTCTCTTAACAGTACATTTTTATTTTTGATTTCTGCAAAGAGCAGCTTGTTTTTAGAGTCTAATGTTTCTGTTCTCTCCTGGACCTTTATCTCTAGCAAAGCATTCGTTTCATCCAAAAGTTTTGAATGAGAATGGATTCTCGCAACCATTGAAACTATGGCATTATGGATAATACCGACTTCATCGAATCTCTCTGAAGCGCTCAGGGTAAAATTATTCAGTTTTGGGTCGTAAGACAAAACATTTTCACTGAGTTCTTTTAAATTTTTAAACTCTTTTTTTATAAAAAATACAAAGAGTATTAATAAAATCAAGGTGATAGAAAATATCTTTATCGTAGTGTCTCTATTTTTTGACAGCACAAGTTGATAATCATCATTAGAAAAGTGTAAATCCACATGCCCTAAGTGATCTCCTGAGATTGAATCCATTATATCTTTACCGCAAAAGTTAATGTTGTGTTGACTTTTTTTTAACTCATTCATAGAAATTCTTGAATAACTGAAAATTATTCTCTTTTTTGAGTCTTGCAGCTCTATAAATTCCAAATCGGAGTTTTGCTCCACTATTTTCTCTAAATACTCTTTGTTTGTACTTTCTAGACCAAGAGATATGTTGAGCGCAATAACTGGAATAATCGTATCTATTAACAGGCTGTTTTTAGATTTTTTAGATTCTATAAACTGCTCTATAATATTTTTAGATAATTGATACCGCTCAAGAGAGACGACAAATAGTGTAAAGAATATAACACTTATAATAATTTTGATTTCAATACTGATATTACGCATTCATGACTCTTGACATCCAATCAACTCTATACTTGTATAAATTTAAAGATAGTATAATTAAAATATATTATACGTTATAATATAATATAACTTATAAGAAATTTTTAAGTATTGTATTATTTAATAACTTAATGTAATATTGTAGGTGAGTATGAAATGAAATATATTTTTTTACTAAGTGTTGCATCCTTTTTTATATTGACTACAGTAAGTGCATCTGAGTCGGAAAATGAAAGGGATTTTGAGTCTCTTCTGCAAAATGCAAGTGATATTGCAACAAAAAAATCTTTAAATATAGAATATATGCCGTCTGTCGTAACCATAGTTGATGCACAAACTTATATGAATGCGGGCGTCCAAAATGTAGGTGAAGCTTTAGGCATGTTACCGGGTATCCAAGTTCAGCTAAGTCCTATGGGATACCCTATGACTACTGTTAGAGGTTTTAAAAACCCTAACGCTTACCTCTCCGATAAAATCAAAATATTGATTGACGGGGTTGCTATAAACAACGAAGTTTCCGGTTCTAGTAACTTTTACATGGATTTTCCAATGCAGCTTGTTGAGAGAATAGAAGTGCTTCGCGGACCAAACTCCACATTATACGGTGCGGGTGCATTTTATGGAACAGTGAATATCATCACAAAACTTGGAAGTTCAAAACAGGAAAATCAGGTTTATTTGGGCGGTGGAAGCTACGGTTACACGACAGCCGGAGCAAATATTTATAATATTTCAAATGATTGGAAAATTTTTGCAGACGGTTACTATCAAAAAAACAGTAAATCACTTCCTGTCGAGGGAAGCTCGGTTGGCACAGATGAAGCCATGAAAGATTTATCACTTGGCTTCAGGGCAGTCAATGGCGGTTTTGAATTTTTGACACGCTTTAAACAAAATGGCTCTGGAAATTTTTACAGTTTCGAGGGCGAAATGGATCCAATGCCAGCTCAGCCAAAAGAGCATAAAAATTCATACTTTTTGTCTCAACTCTCCTATAAAATAGATATAAATGATTATAAGCTTGAAACAAAAGCCAACTTTTCTCATCGTGAGCTAAACGAAGGTGCTAACATTAAAGATGCTGTAGGGATAGCAGCTAATTTTGCAGCTGTCGGCGTGCCAAATATGCAGGATGGATTTTTCTTTCAAGAGAAACAGAAAGAGCAAAATCTTGAAGCAGAGGCAATTTTAACACTTCCCAAAATAGAGTCAAATGATATTTTGTTAGGTGTTGGAGCAAGGCATGTGAAAGTTACTAGGGATGATTATTACAACAGCGTGGAAAATGCCATTACTCAAAATCTGAACACAATTTTGGCAAGTCCTAATTACGACCATTTTCGATATCGCGAAGAGAATGAGCCTGCCTTTTGGGCAAATCCAACGACAAGCTTTTTAAAAGGCGACTTGAGCCGCACAATTACCTATAGCTATCTTCAAGATTTAATATCACTCAATCAAGATGTTGATTTAATTCTTGGTCTGCGAGTCGATGACTACTCGGATTTTGGAACAAAAATAAGTAAAAGGGCGGCCGTGGTTTATAGAGCTACGGATGAAACTGTTTTTAAACTCCTCTATGGCTCGGCTTTTCGAGCACCGACACTAACAGAGGCGTATGCAAATGGACATATAAACTATCGTGCGGGAGATGAAAATATAAAAGCGGAAGAGACAGACACCTATGAAGCTGTTGTAATATATTCACCGAATTTTTATAACAAATTCTCGCTCAATCTTTTTTACTCAGAGTTAACAAATGTAATCGACTTAGAAGAGTATCAAGCTACGATTCCTGGTTATCAGAATTACAAAGACAGAATTAGTAAAGGTGCAGAGTTTGAGTACTCTTTTAATGTAAAACAGGTGCACACCCTCTATTTTAATGCAACTTATGTTGATACGGATTATACGATTCCACCGGAAGAGGATTCGGTATCTGTAAATCAATCTATGCCGGATATATCAAAGATAATGTTCAAAGCGATGTATATCTATAGCCCGACAAACAAGCTCTCACTTGGCTCAACATGGCACTACTATTCAGCAACAACACGAACCCAGTTGCAATGGGTGGATATAGATTCCGGCGTGCAGCAGGTTCATATTTTTGATGAGACTCTGACTTATAGATTTTCACCTTCAAGCGAGGCGAGGGTAGGTGTCAAAAATATATTTAACGCAGATGTCAGACAGCCTAGCTACTACTACAATACGGAAGGCGGAATTAAAAGAGAAGGCACGAACTATTTTGTAAACTATGTGCAAAAGTTTTAGGCATCCTATCTGATGTTACGCACTAAAGTTCCTACAACCATCTAAAAGAGTAGGTTTCTTTGAATGAGTTAACGAAACCTTAAACGAAATCACGAAGATAAAAAAGTCACTATAAAAATTATTTTTAATTTAAGATTATGCATTAATCAGCATTCTCTACAACAAATATTTCAAACTCTTTGCTTGGAATCGGTTTGCTAAAGAGATACCCTTGATATGTTGCACATCCAAGAGAATTTAACATCTCCCTTTGCTCTTGTGTTTCAACACCTTCTGCTATAACATTGAGCCCCATGCTGTGAGCAAGGGCTATTGTTGATTTACAGATTATTTCATCGTTTTTGTCTGTGAGTATATCTTTTACGAAACTCTGGTCAATTTTCAGTTGATCAAGAGGAAGCTGTTTGAGGTAAGAGAGAGAAGAGTATCCTGTTCCAAAATCATCTAATGAAAAGCGTATTCCAACCTTTTTGAGTTCACCCATCTTCTCTATGATGCTCTCCTTGTCTTCAACAAGCATACTTTCTGTTATCTCTAACTTTATCAATCTTGGATTTGCGCCGCTCTCTTTTATGATTGAGAGTATGTTGCTGACAAAATTGTTTTGGCTGAACTGTTTTACGCTGATATTTATGGCGAGGGTAATCTCTTTCATGGCATCTATCTTTGACCATCTCTGAAGCTCATTGCATGCGCTCCTTAAAATCCAGTCGCCAAGCTTTAAAATAATATCACTCTCTTCAGCCACCGGTATAAAAACAAGAGGAGAGATGAGACCTTTTGTTGGATGATTCCATCGCACCAAGGCTTCCGCACCCGCTACTTTTTTTGACTCATCTGTCTGTGCCTGATAAAAGAGAACAAACTCCCCTTTGTTGATAGCTTCACGCAACTCTTTTTCAATCTCGGCTCTCTCTTTGAGTGAGCTCTCCATAGCAGGCTCAAAAAATTTAAACGCATTCCTTCCGCACTCTTTTGATTTATAGAGGGCAAGTTCTGCCTGTTTCATGAGGGTATCGATGGATATGTGCTCTGAGTTAAAGAGAGTAATCCCGATGCTTGCACTTGATTTATGCTCAGCCCATTTTAGCCGGTATGGCTCTTGAAGCAGTGCAAGTATTTGCGTGGCAGAGCGCATGCACTCGTCTTTAGCTTTTGTCTTGTCCATGCTTAAGTTCTTGAGAATTAAAACAAATTCATCCCCTCCTAATCTGGCAAGAGCGTTTCCGTCTTTGGCAAGCGTTTGCAATCTTTTTGCTACGCTTTGAAGTAAAATATCACCCATCTCGTGCCCTAAGGTGTCATTCAGCACTTTAAAATTATCAAGGTCGATAAATATGAGAGCAGTATAAAGATGTGAAAGTGCTGCCTCTTTCAGAGCTGTTTTTGCAATATCCATAAAGAGCATTCTGTTTGGAAGGGATGTTAAAGTATCATAAAATGCCAGTTTGTGTATTTTGTCTTCAGTGATTTTTTTATCTGTAAAATCTTCAAAAATTCCTATTACGCCGACCGTTTCGCCATCATTATTAACGAGAGGAATTTTTGATGTGCTTATCCACAGGCTCTCACCCGATGAGGTCTTTATCTCCTCTTCATAAAATAGTTTAGGAATTCCAGAATCTATAACTTTTCTATCATCTATTCTGTACTCTTTTGCATGTTCTGCCCAAGCCATCTGATAATCGTCTTTGCCTATGATATCATCGGAAAATAAGTTTCCTGAATCTTTTGCAAAAGCTTCATTACACCCTAAATAGTGCAAATCTAAATCTTTCCAAAAGACCCTTTGAGGAATCGCATTGATAATTTTTTTAAAAAGATTGTTTGCCTCTTGTGCAATTTTTTCTTTTGCTATTTCTTGTGTAATATCTCTGCCGGCACCTCTACATCCAAGCAGTTCGCCATTGCCGTCTAACACCGGAATGCCGTTTATTGAGAGCCAGACTATTTCATTGTTGATATTTAAAACAGGAACAACCACTCCGGTAAACGACTCTTTTTTGTATAAATAGCCGAAAAAAATATCTTTTAACGCATCTCTTTTCTCTATTGGATAAAGTTCGTAAAAGTATTTTTTATTAACTATCTCATCTGCTTTATAGCCAAGTATTTCATAGGCGGAGTCACTTATGAATGTGTAAAGCCCCTCTTTGTTTACTTCCCAAGCAACAATTCTTGAAAGTTTTTGAAGCTCCTGTATTCTCTGCTCATTTTTGAGTATCTCTTGATTCTGAAGTTCGCTGTTTATTTCACTTCTGCGGAGTATAAAATAGATAAGTAGCAGAAATATTGTCATACTTGCTAATCCAAAAAGTATGCTTTGAACTATAAACGAGTCTCTCTCTTTGATAATATTTGTCAAATCTTGCAGAAAAATAAGCTGACCTATCTCTCTGCCTGAGACATCCTTGACTCTGTCAGCAGAGAGCATAAATATTTTTTCATCAATGGTGACACTCTCTGCCATATCTGAGCCGTTGATTAATTTGGTAAGATTTGGTGAGATATCTTTTTGTGTTGTATATGTGAGGGCAAATTTGTCAAATAACTTCCAGTTTGCTTCCCTTTCAAGCATTTTCATACCCTGTTTCCAACTCTCTTCGGTAAGGTTGCCCTTAGTTATCATCAAAAGCAGTTCAACACTGTGTTTGTTGGAAATTTTTTCTAAAATATCCTCTATCTCCTTGCCAAGTTCGACATAACCGATAATCTCGTTCTCTTTTACAACGGGAACTACGACCCTAAGCGTCAAAGTCCCCATAACACCGAGTTCAATACCGTAAGAAGTTTTACGGCTGGATTCCGCTTTTCTTGCGGTAAATCTATCTATATAATCTCCGCCTCTTTCAGGCATATGAACTCTTAGGATAGTTTTACGGTTTTTATCTAAAAAGTAGAGGTGCGTTATGGAATCTGCCTCTTTGAGTTTTGAAAAAGTTTCGCTGTATTTTTCCAGCAGACTGTTTTTATTCGAGTTAATAAGACTCTGTCTTACATCACTCTCCTGCGAAATTGTTGTTGCAACCATAGCCATCCCAATAGCATGTTCGTTTATGGCATCATTGAAATCTTTTTGTACTATTTTGACTTTGGTGAAAAAATGGGTATCTATACTCTTCACTTTTTCGCTGTCTATGACAAAGAGGGTAAAAAAAGTAACTAAAAAAGTAAAAATAGAAATAGGTAAAAAAATGTAGTAAAAATTTTTGTTCGTCAGTTTCATAAAGTGGGAAAGATTTAATTTCATTGTGTAACAATCCGCATTAAAATTTGTCCTTTAATTATACCGACAAAAAAAGAAAATGTTTAAAAAGGATTGTTACTTCGAACCTTTAGTTGTGAATTATCTGATTCCTTCCGCCCTGCTTAGCATTGTAGAGCAGCAGATCTGCCTGATCTATATCCTCTTCAAGTGTATCTTCATGGCTCACCGAAACGCCAATGGAGATTGTGAACCTTATCTCTTCGCCTTTGTCGGATATTATTATGTTTCTTTCTATATTTGCACGAAGCCTCTCTACCGCTACAAGAACATTATGTGCTGAAATATCTTTGAGAAGAAGACAAAACTCCTCTCCGCCAAATCTAGCAACAATGTCTTTTTGGTTTACGCTTGTGCGCAAGATCTCCGAAAGACTCACTATCACCTTGTCTCCCATCTCATGCCCGTAGGTGTCATTTATCTTTTTGAAATTGTCTATATCAATCATGGCGATTGCAAAACCTTCACCGTTTTGAATGGCATCGCTAAAGTAAGAGCCAACATTTTTAAAGAAATATCTGCGGTTATAAAGACCTGTTAAAAAATCTCTGTTTGAATGGTTGGTGATAATAAAGATGTTTTCTAAAGCTTCAATAGCGTTGTTTACACGGCAGGAAAACTCCTCTTTCGAAAAGGGTTTTTTGATGTAATCATTCGCACCGCTTTTTAGAAACATGGCGGTTATCTGATCATCTTCATTGGAGGAGAGAGCCATGATACTCATATCGTTTTTGTTATACAATTTTCTAATCTCTTTTGTAAGCTCCAATCCATCCATAACAGGCATGTTGTAATCGGTTAGCACAAGAGAGATGTCGGGGTGCGCACTAATTATTCCCAGCGCCTCTTCTCCATGTGCGACCGTCAGCACTTGAAAAAAGAGGTTCTCCAGCATGGCTTTCATTGATTTGCGAAAAACCATAGAGTCATCTACAATTAAAACCTTATGCAATTGATTCATGTGAAGTCTTCTGATGGTGTGGATAATATAGTTTATATCTTCTACTCCGCTCTTATTGATGTAGTCTATAATATTTTTTTTCAGTATCTTCTCTCTGAAATCTTTGTCAATGTTTCCGCTGAGAACAATCACTCGGCACTCTTTTGAAAGAAGATAATCTACAACTTCTCCGTTGGGTGCATCGGGCAGATTGAGGTCTGTAAGGGTAACAAAATATTTATATCTCTGTAAAAAAAGTTTGGCTTCGGAGAGTTGATATGCCACATCCACCTCAAAGTTCAGTTCGGTACTTATCTTTTTTGCAATGAGTTTTGCAAGTGTTTTGTTGTCTTCAATGATTAAAATTCTTTCCATTATTTTTTGAATCCCTTGTATGTTAGTGATAAAAATTTTACACTATTTATTAAAATTTATAGTTTAAACCGATAATATAAAGGAATGAATTACTTAAATGTTACTATCGATAAATTAAAATCAAATAAAAATGTATTTTTGACGGGCGGTGCGGGCGTCGGCAAAACGACAATCACAAGAGATGTTATCAAAGCCTATGAAGAGGATGCAAAAAAAGTTGCAAAACTCGCATCCACAGGCATGGCAGCAACCCTCATCGGAGGGCAGACGCTTCACAGTTTTTTGGATTTGGGCATAGCATCAAATTTAAAAGAGCTGGAGCTTAACGGCAAGCTGCAAATCAGTAAAAAAGTAAAAAAAATTATAGCAGTTATGGATTTGGTCGTCATAGATGAAATCTCCATGGTAAGCGATGTTTTGCTGGAGATGATACAACTGAGACTGGAACAAGCGGGTTTCAGAGGTTCTCTTCTTGTCGTCGGGGATTTTTTACAGCTCCCTCCGGTTGTCCGAGGTCAGGACGAAGTTAAATTTGCTTTTGAATCCCCTGTATGGGAGGAGTTTGAGTTTGAAAAAATAGAGCTGACTCACATTTACAGAACAGACGACAAGGAGTTTATAGAGCTTTTAAACTCTGTCAGATTCGGTAGTATTGATGAGCAGACGCATAACCGTCTTAACGAATATATAAAACCGCTTGGCGAAGATTTGAGTGAATTTACTTTTTTGTTCGGTAAAAACGACTCCGCTTCATGGCACAACAAAAGACAGCTCTCTTTCATAGAAAGTGAACTTTTTGTAAAAGAGGCGCAGGTGGTTAAGCATGTCAAAAGCGTCAAAGAAAGCGAAATTGAGCGTTACATGAGCGATGCAAGAATAGAGAAGGAACTTGAGTTAAAAGTAGGAGTACCTGTTCTTTTTACAAGAAATTCTTGGAACTATTTTAACGGTGAGCGAGGCGTGATTGTAAACATGGACTCTAATTTTGTTTATGTGCAAAAGAGCGATGAACGCGTTGTAAAACTCGAAGCAGTTGCACAATCCAAAAACATGTGGAAAGAAAAAACGGTAGAGGGGAAAAAAGAGATGGTTGAAGAGAGTCTCTTCAGCGTCTATCAGTTTCCCATAAAACTCGCTTTTGCAATTACGATTCACAAATCTCAGGGCATGAGTATAATGGATTTGATTATTGAAACAAATGAGATTTTTGCACCTTCACAATTTTATGTGGCGCTCTCAAGAAGTTCCAACCCTTTGAGGCTCAATCTCATAGCTCCGAAAAAGCAGTGGCATGCATTGGCATTTGTAAATAAAAAAGCTTTGGATTTCGTAAAAAAATAGATAGAATATGTTGAATATTAGTTTTTCAGATTATTTGAATTTTTTTACTAGGATTTAAGTTTAGCATGACAAAAAAAAGAGCAGACAAAAGTGGTAAAAAGTTATTAGGTTATACTGCGAACGGGGAGGAAAATTTACCTTTTCCCGTTGTGGGTATCGGTGCTTCCGCTGGCGGGCTTAGCGCCTTTGAATCCTTTTTTTCTGCCATTCCGACCGGCAGCAATATAAATATGGCTTTTGTATTGGTGCAGCACCTCTCGCCCGACCATAAAAGTATTCTCGGTGAAATAATCCAGAGATATACAACTATGAAGGTTTTTGAAGTCACAGACGGAGTGAGCGTGGAGATAAACTCTGTTTACATCATTCCTCCAAGCCATGACATGGCACTTTTAAACGGCAAACTTCAACTCTTAGAGCCGACGGCTGCGCATGGTTTCAGGCTTCCTATCGATTTCTTCTTCCGCTCTTTAGCCCAAGACCAAGCAGAGAGAGCCATCGGCATAATTCTCTCAGGCACGGGAAGTGACGGAGTGCAGGGAATTCGAGCCATAAAAGCGGTTGAGGGAATGGTAATGGTGCAGAATCGAGGTTCCTGCGAATATGACGGAATGCCAAGAAGTGCGATAGAGACAGGGTTGGTAGATTACGAACTTCTCCCTTCCGAAATGCCGGCAAAGCTTATAGAGTATGTTAGAACTATCTCAAAAAAATCAAAAAGTTTTACAACGCCTACCGATGAAAATGCATTGCGAAAAATATTTATTCTTTTGAGAAACCAAACGGGACATGATTTCTCCCAATACAAGCCAAGCACAATCAACCGTCGGATAGAGAGACGCATGGTTTTGAATCAGCTTGAAACAATAGACTCCTATATTAAATATATGCAACAGACCCCGAGTGAAATTGAGGCTCTTTTTTATGAACTTCTTATTGGTGTCACCAACTTTTTTCGTGATAAAGATGCCTTTAAATCGCTTGAACTTGTACTTTCAAAAATATTTTCAGGTAAAAAAATCGGAGATACGATTCGCGTCTGGTCCGTCGGCTGTTCAACGGGGGAGGAAGCCTACTCCATCGCAATACTTCTGTATGAGTACATGCAGAAAATAAAACAAAACTTTTCCGTGCAGATTTTTGCCACCGATATAGACCCGCATGCAATAGCCGTAGCAAGAGCCGGCGTCTATCCCGGCGGTATTGCGGCGGATATCTCTGCAAGGCGAATCGCGCACTTCTTTACCTTCGATAGCGACAGTCAAAGATACCGTATCAACAAAAATATCAGGGATATGCTCATTTTTTCTGAACAAAATGTTATTAAAGACCCTCCTTTTTCAAAGCTTGATCTTGTTGTCTGCCGCAATTTACTTATTTACATGAATGCTGATTTGCAAAAGAGAGTCATTCCTACATTTCATTACGCGCTTAAAGAGGGGGGGGGGAATACTCTTTTTGGGAAGTTCTGAAACCATAGGCGAATATGGTAATCTATTCACGACAATAGACCATAAAACAAAGATATATGAGTCTAAAAATAGCACTCAAGGAGTTTATCGAATGGCATCGCATCTTGCAGGGGCAACGCAATCCTTGCCGTTACAAAGCGTAGAAAAAATTGTTACTCCGATTAAAATACCGCTCAAAGAGTTGACCGAGCAGACACTTTTAAAACAGATAGCTCCATCGGCTATACTGGTAAACGACAAAGGGGATATTCTTTATCTTTATGCAAATGCAGGGAAATATTTGGAACTCCCTTCAGGAGAGATGTGTATCAACAATATACTGAAAATGACTGCTAACAGCTTGCAAAGGGCTTTGACAATCTCTCTGCACAAAGCGACAGAAACAAATGAGACGGTACGAAGCGGTGTAATCAAGGTAAAAACAAAAGGCAAATGCAGCACGCTGAATCTTGTCATTACTCCGGTGCATGCCTCTGCGGATTCATTGTCCAAACCGACCATGTATCTTATTATTTTAGAAGAGCTTCCTTTGTTGAAAGAGAAGGGGCTGGTGAGCTTGGATGCGCTTGAATCTCCGGACGCAAACACTCAAATTCTGAGGTTGACACGAGAGTTGGAGGCACAAGAGGAGTATCTTAAAACCTCCAACGAAAAACTGAATATCTCCAATGAGGAACTTCGCTCTTCAAACGAGGAGATACAATCGATGAATGAGGAGTTGCAGTCAAGCAATGAAGAGCTTGAGACCTCAAAAGAGGAGCTGCAGTCGGTAAATGAAGAGCTTTCAACGGTAAATGCAGAGCTGCAGATGAAGGTGGTTGACCTCTCCCGTTCCAACAATGACATGAATAATCTTTTGGCAGGCACGGGAATAGGAACTATTTTTGTGGATCATAACCTTTGTATCCTACGATTTACGCCAGCTGCAAGCAGGATTATAAATCTCATTTCATCTGATATCGGGCGACCCGTAAATCATATTGTTTCCAACATGATGGGTTACGACATGCTTAGAGAAGATTTAAAAGAAGTTCTTGGCAATTTGATTCCAAAAGAGATTGAAGTAAAAACCATAGACGGGAAATATTACATTATGCGTATTCAGCCTTATCGTACTCTGGATAATGTGATTGAGGGAGCGGTAATTACTTTTCTTGAAATCACAAAAATTCTTCAGATGCGTGAAGAGTTGCGTTTGCTTAACCGTGAGCTTTCTCACATGGCGGTGCTTGTAAGAGATTCGAATGATGCGATAATCATGCAGGACTTTGACGGTAAAATTTTGGCTTGGAACCCTGCAGCTACCGCTATTTATGGTTGGAGCGGGGAGGAGGCACGTGGTATGAATATAGAGCAGATGATTTTGGATGCCGATAAAAAAGAGGCACGTCAGGTAGTGGAATATTTGAGTAAATCAAAGGTTCTCAAATCCTACACTGCTTCAAGGGTTACCAAAAGCGGAGAGAAGGTAGAGGTTTCTATAACCGCCTCTCTTTTGGTGAATGAAGAGAAAAAGCCATATGCTGTCGTGACAACACAGAGAAAAATAAATCCAAGAATGACAGAAAAAAATGGGGTCTGACAATGTTTAGTAAAGCGAAACACACATGCAACAAATGCACAATAGACCAATTCATAATGCGCACTAAAGCCAAACAGCTGGTGCATGAGAAGTTGAAAATATTGCCTGATCTTACGGCGGAAGATGCTACAAAACTGTTTCTTGAGCTGGAGATTCAGCACATAGAGCTGGAGATGCAAAACAGTGAATTGCATAAGGCACATGAGGAGGCAGAGGAGGCAAAAGAGCGTTATTTTGAACTCTACAATGATTCTCCCGTATGCTACTGCACCCTCGATGAAGAAGGGTCTATTATAGAAGCAAACGAGAGAACAACAAGAACAATAGGATTAGAAAGGGAGCAGCTTTTAGGAAAAAAGATGTCGGATTTTGTTTTTAGGGAGGATCAAGATATTTTTTATCTGCATCAGCAAAAAATTCTTGAATTAAGTGAGCCGCAGACATGCGAGCTTCGCATTGCAAAAAGCGATGGTTTACCTGTTTGGATGAATATATCTGCTACTGCAAGCCATGATAAGAGAGGAAATCGTATTTATCACTTAGTCTTTAATAATATAGATGAGCGAAAAATGATAGAAGAGAGGCTAAAAAATAAAGAGAAGATGCTCCTTGTGCAGTCGCGATACGCCGCCATGGGAGAGATGATTTCGATGATAGCGCATCAGTGGAGACAGCCTCTGAATATTATCGGGTTGGCAACTGCCAACATGAAAACAAAACAGATGCTTCACATGCTTGATGAAGCATCCATGGATGAAAATACGGAGATTATTACCGAAAATATAGCTTTTATGTCGGACACTATTGACGATTTCAGAAATTTTTTCAAGCCCGATGCCCCAAAGGAACCTGTAACCATTGAAGAGGTTATAACTATTGCTTTAAAGGTTATAGGTCAAAGCTTGGTAGCCAATAATATTACATTCGCTGTTCACAATAACAGTAAAACTTCTCTTCTCATGCACAAAAATTCATTGGTTCAGGTCTTGCTGAATATTATTGGAAATGCAAAAGATGAGCTTATATTTAAAAAAGTGGAATCGGCTGTAATTGATATAACCGTGAATGAAACAGAAGACAAAATTGCCATCACTGTGTGCGATAACGCGGGCGGAATACCAAATGAGATAATGGAAAAAATTAATCAGCCCTATTTTACAACCAAAAAAATATATGGCACAGGATTAGGCTTGTACATCTCTCAAACAATTATAGAGAAACATTTTTTCGGAACCTTGACTTGGTATAACAAGCATAGCGGTGCATGTTTTGTAATAACTTTAAATAAAAAAGAGAGAGTAGGGTGAGAAGTGAGTGATTTGAGAAGAACTTCCATAGACAAAAGCCTATAGAAGTAAAGAATCTGCCTCAAAAAGGCAAGCTTTAGTGCCTTAGCGGTTAGCGTAGCAAAATGGACTTGTTCATTTTGCGTATAAAATTATAGTGCTTCTGCGTGTGAAGCCAAATATTCAGCAACGCCCTCAGTAGAAGCTTTCATCCCCTCATCCCCTTTTACCCAGCCTGCAGGACAAACCTCTCCATGCTCATTTGTAAAAAGCATCGTGTCCACCATACGAATCATCTCATCAATATTTCGCCCAAGCGGTAAATCATTTACCACTGCATGACGCACTGTACCGTCCGCATCAATCAAAAATGAACCGCGAAGAGCAACAGAATTATCAAAAAGTACATCATAATCTTTTGAAATTTGTTTTGTTAAATCTGCAACTAAAGGAAACTTGACTCTGCCGATACCGCCCTGATTTACAGGAGTCTCTCTCCAAGCAAAGTGTGAAAATTGACTGTCAACTGAAACACCGATTACATTCACTCCACGGCTTGTAAACTCTTCAATTCTGTGAGAAAAAGCAATAATTTCAGAGGGACAAACAAAAGTAAAATCAAGTGGATAGAAGAATAAAACCGCACCTTTTGTGCCTAAGTTTTTGTAAAGATTGAAATTTCCAACGATTGAACCATCTGCTAAAACTGCTGTTGCCGTGAAATCCGGAGCTTTATTTGTTACTAACATAGTATTTCCTTGTGTTTTTTTATTTGCAGAATTTTAACTAAAAAAGAATTAATCAAACTCAAAAAAATAAATAAGTGGATTAATTTAAGGATAATTTTTATCTTTTAAAAAATAAAGATATTTTTATACAAATAAGATATAATTTTCACGATTTATGGGGCTGGACTCTGTACTTCAATAAGGAAAAATCGATGACAAAAGAAGCAAAAGCTCTCAAAGAGCATATATTCACTTCAGAGTCTGTAACAGAAGGGCACCCTGATAAGATGGCAGATCAAATCAGTGATGCAATTCTGGATTATATTATTGAACGAGATACTACTGCGCATGTAGCGTGCGAAACATTAGTATCAAATGGTTTTTGTATAATTGCAGGCGAACTGAAAACAACGGCGTACGCGCCAATGCAAGAGATAGTTCGCAAAGTTGTTCAAGAGATAGGTTATACAGATGCAACCTATGGTTTTGATTACCGTTCATGTGCGGTCTTAAATGCTATAGGCGAACAATCACCGGACATAAATCAGGGTGTTTCTCAAGCAGACGGTGAAATCGGAGCAGGGGATCAGGGCTTAATGTTCGGTTATGCATGCCGAGAAACAGATGTTTTGATGCCTCTTCCTATTTATCTGGCGCATAAACTGACAAGAAGATTGGCTGAAGTTCGTAAAGATGGAATTATTCCTTATCTTCGACCAGACGGAAAAGCACAGATTAGTGTTAAATATATTGGCGACAAACCTGTTTCGGTTGAGACAGTAGTTATCTCTACGCAACATGCGCCTGATGTTTCTCAAGAAAAAATACATGAAGATGTTATCAAAGAGGTTATCAGACATGTTATTCCTGCAGAGATGATGAACGAGAGTACAGTTTTTCACATCAATCCGACAGGAAAATTTGTAATTGGCGGACCGCAAGGCGATGCGGGACTAACGGGACGAAAAATTATAGTGGATACTTACGGCGGAAGCTGCCCGCATGGCGGAGGTGCGTTTAGCGGAAAAGATCCGACCAAAGTGGATAGAAGTGCGGCGTATGCGGCGAGATGGGTGGCTAAAAATTTGGTAGCTTCAGGCGCCTGTGATAAAGCTACTATTCAAGTTGCTTATGCGATTGGCGTTATTCAACCGGTTTCTATTATGGTAGATACGCATGGAACAGGTAAAGTAGATGAGGCAAAAATTGAAGCATGTGTGAAAGAGCTTTTTGATCTCTCTCCAAAAGGAATCATTGTGGCCCTTGATTTATTGCGCCCGATTTATAGGCTAACCTCTGCTTATGGTCATTTTGGAAGAGAGGAAGCATCTTTCACGTGGGAGAAAACAAATAGAGTGGATGAGATAAGAGAATATCTAGGGCTTTAATCTGCCGACTTCTTTATGGCAGTTTATTCGCTATTTAGAAGTTTGTTTTGTGCATAAGAAAAGTAACTATTTTGCAGAAAATTGTTCTTTAAAATCGTTTTTTAGCTCTCTTTAAAAATCTTTTGTTATAGTTATCTAAATTTAAATAGGAGAAAATAATGGCAGTACATATTAGTGACACATGTATCAACTGCGGTGCTTGTATTGATGAGTGCCCAGTAGAAGCAATCGTAGATGAGGATGATAATCCGACGGGCGAAGAGATATACTATGTTTATAATGATAAATGCGTAGAGTGTGTTGGTCATCATGATGAACCTGCGTGTGCTACGGCATGTCCTACAGAAGGTTGTATAACTTGGGATGCAATCGGTGCCAGTCCATCACACCGTGAAGATATTACAGACGAACAACGCGCGAATAAAGTGCCTGTTGTAGATTAATTTTCTTCCTGCAAAGTACTTTATTAGTACTTTGCAAACCAATTTTTTAGAAAATCCCCCGCATTTAAACTCAAATAAGTTAAACTTTCGATATGCTTCCGCTCTAATTTTATATTTTACAGGAGATTTGATGGAACGAACACTATCAATAATTAAACCAGATGCAGTTGCTAAAGGTTTTATAGGCAAAATTTTAGATCGTTTTGAGACGGATGGTCTTAAGATAGCGGCAACAAGAAAACTTCAACTTTCTCGTGCAGAGGCAGAAGCTTTTTATGCTGTTCACTCTGAGAGACCTTTTTTCAACGATTTAGTTGATTTTATGATTAGCGGTCCGGTAGTTGTTTCAGTTTTGGTTGGTGAAAATGCTATGGCAAGAAACCGTGACCTTATGGGAGCTACTAACCCTAAAGAGGCTGAAGCTGGCACAATCCGTGCAGATTTTGCTGAAAATATAGATGCAAACGCAGTTCATGGAAGCGATTCTGTTGAAAATGCAGCTGTTGAAATTGCATTCTTTTTCTCAGAGAGAGAAATTTCGTAAGTAAATAATGAAAGTAGCACTAAGAAAAATAACAAGCACACCATTAGATTTTGATATAAAATCTAATGAAATAACTTTTAAAGGTTATTTAGAGTATCATTCCGGCAAATTAATTTTGCTCAAAGCAAGATTAAATGGTTTGCTTGACATTCAGTGTAATCAGTGTGGTGAAGATTTCAAGTTGCCGGTAGATGAAGAGGTAGAAATATTTATCTCCGATGGCATCTATGAGGATAGCGAAGATATCGAACTTGACGTAGTAGAATCATTAGATTCTATGGCTGATTTAGATGAAATTCTAAACTCTGAGCTTGAGCTTATAAAAAGTGATTATCATTGTTGCGACAATTGTGAAGATTCTAGATAAAAAAGTTAAAGTGAGCTGAAGAATTAAAAATTTTAGTTCATAAACTCTGTCTCGAAAGAGACAAGCTTTTACAAGAAATCACTAAATGATTTCTTTGCATTGGATTTTAAATTAGAAGTAACCGAAGCAGTTTTAGCGTAGAAAAAAGAACATGTTCTTTTTTCGTATTAATTAAATGAAAGGATATAGATTATGGCAGTACCTAAAAGAAGAGTATCTCACTCTCGCTCAGCTAAAAGAAGAACTCACTACAAAATTACTTTAGCTAAACCAATTAAAGATAAAGATGGAACTTATAAGCTTCCACACCATATCAACCCAGTAACTGGTGAGTATAAATAGTCAATGGTCAAGATTGCTATTGACGCAATGGGCGGGGACTTTGGTCCCGAGCCGATTATTAAGGGCTGTATTGCTGCACTCAAAACAAAATCTTTTGAGCCTATTCTTGTAGGTAAATCGTCAGAAATTTTACCTCTGTTACCAAAGCGTTATAGAGGTAAGATTTTAATTGTTGAGGCGGATGATGTTATCTCTATGCATGAGGCAGCAACCGAAGCAGTGAAAAGAAAAGAAAGCAGTATATATAAAGCTGTTGAATTAGTTAAAGATGGTAAAGCAGATGGCGTCGTATCGGCTGGACATAGCGGTGCTACAATGGCATTAGCGACTCTTAGATTGGGTCGTCTTGCAGGTGTTTCAAGACCTGCTCTCGTTACTCTAATGCCTACAAAAACTGGTCGTCGTTCTGTTGTTCTGGATGTTGGAGCAAATGTTGACTCCAAGCCTGAACATTTAGTAGAATTTGCCGTAATGGGTGGATGCTACGCAGAAGATGTTTTAAAAATTCAAAATCCATCAATCGGGCTTTTGGCAAATGGAGAAGAGGATTCAAAGGGTAATGAAGTAACAAAGGCAGCTTTTAAATTACTAAAAGGCTATAGAGGCTTTAAGGGAAATGTTGAAGGCGGAGATATCTTTAACGGAAGTTGCGATGTTATTACCTGTGATGGATTTATTGGAAATTTAGTTCTAAAAACAAGCGAAGGCGTTGCATCTACGATAAGTCAGCTCATTAAAGATTATATTAGAAAATCACCCATCGCAATTACAGGAGCTCTTTTGATGAGAAAAGTTTTTAAGCTTCTTAAAAAAGAGATAGATTATGCTGAAATTGGTGGTGCTCCACTTATCGGCATTAAGGGTTGCGCTATTGTAAGTCACGGTAAAAGTGATGCAAGGGCTATAGAAAATGCTATCTATCAAGCTATAAAATATGTAGATACGGGTGTAAATGAACATATTATTTCAAGACTTGCAGTAATAAAGCAAAAGGAAGTTTAATGGCCTACGCAGCTTTTCGTTCTATAGGTGCTTATGCTCCGCAGAAGATATTAACAAATGAAGATTTATCTAAGATGGTTGATACTACTGATGAATGGATTACGAAAAGAACGGGTATTAAAGAGAGACATATTGCTGCAACAAATGAAACAACGAGTGATATGGGTGTTGAAGCTGCAAAAAAAGCTATAGAGCGAAGCGGCATAAATAGATCTGAGATAGACATGGTAATTTGTGCCACTATTTCTCCTGATTATTTTTGTATGCCATCTACTGCAACAATAATTGCAAATAAACTCTCCCTTGAGCATGTAACTGCATTTGACATCTCTGCTGCATGTACAGGTTTTGTTTATATCCTCTCAATAGCTAAAGCATTTATAGAATCTGGCATGAAAAAAAATATTCTTATTATTGGAGCAGAAAAGCTCTCTGCTATTACAGACTACACAGACAGGGGAACCTGCATACTTTTTGGTGACGGTGCCGGTGCTGCAATAATTAGTGCAACCGATAACAAAGATGAGGCTATCATAGATATTCATACAGGTTCTGACGGCACCTATGCAGATTTACTTATGACTCCTAATGGCGGCAGCGGTTCGATTCATGACTCTATAGACCAAGAGTCAAAAGCATGTTTTATGCAGATGAAGGGAAATGAAACATTTAAAGTCGCAGTAAGAACTTTGACAAAAGATGTTGTTGAGATATTAGAAACAAATAGTATTGAGAGTTCGCAAATTACCCATTTTATTCCGCATCAGGCAAATCTTAGAATTATAAAAGCTGTTGGTGAAGCACTAAAACTTAATGATAATCAAGTTGTTATAACAGTTGAAAAGTATGGAAACACATCAGGTGCTTCTATTCCAATGGCAATAAATGAAATATATGAAAACGGTTCACTAAAAGCCGGTGAGCTAATGCTTCTTGATGCTTTTGGCGGAGGGCTAACATGGGGTTCTGCGCTAGTTCCATTCTCACCCACTTTAAAATAACTCTTTTACTCGATTTCTGCGTTGAGTTATAATTTATTTTTGTCACATACTAGAGTATGCTCCTCAAAGAAATTATAATTCGCCTTGAACTAGAGCAAAATAGAGAATTTTAAAAAGAAGTTTTTTTCTGCATAGAATTAATATTCTAATATCGACATGTGAAATTTATTTTTACATGCCATATTTAAACATCCTTGAGAGCTTCTCTTACTTTTTCATAAAACTCATTTTCATCCGGCAAATCCAACTTAGCTTCTCTTAATTTTTCTCCCCACATGGAGTTTGGAAAGTAGCTGTCATTTTCAAATCTTGCCATTACATGAATATGAACTCTCGGGAGCATATTTGCAAATGAAGCCATGTTTATTTTTTTTGGATTGTAATAATTTTTCATCTCGAATTCTATAATGTCATAGACATCCCAAAGTCTTACTCTTAAACTCTTTGGCAAATCTCCTAACTCCCTGTAAGGCTCTTTTGTGAAAATTTTTAGCCAAGGAATTTCACTGCTCTCTATCTCTATATATATATCATCGTCTTCATAGACTATCATATGTGAAATCTCCATTTTTGACAATTATAACGAAATTTTTTGTGGTTTGATTAAGTATGTAGAATTGGACTGATATGTGGAAATTTCCACATATCATAGTAAAGTATGAAAGTTTGAGAATTAATCTCTGTGTCTAAGTGTACTGCTTCTTGGAGTACTGCTTCTGCTTCCGCCAGCTGCATTTCCTCCACGGTATCCGCCACCGCTTCCACCTTCACGACTACGAGTTGCTCCGCCGGCTGAAGAGCCACCACCATCGCGACTGCGGCTTGCCCCGCCACCAGAACGGTTTCCGCCGCTTGAAGAACGATTTTTGCCTTTGTATCCGCCACCTGAACCTCTTGTATCTCTTCTTCTTCCGGCTCTCTCTAAAATTTCTTCAATTCTATCAGCTGGGATACCGATGTTGTTCGGTCCCTTTATCTCTTGATTATCTAAAAGCATAGAGATAAGTTTATAAGCCATTTTCTCTTCATCAATATCTAAACGAAGAAGGTCTAAAACTTTATGAGCTTCATCATAGATATGCTGGTCTTCAATCTTCTTAACTAAAGCAGTGAGTGTTGTTTTTCTTAACTCATTTTTACTTGGAACAAAAGCATGTGCCATTGAAGTCCCGACTTTTTGTTTGATTCTTTGAAGTTCTTTAAACTCTAGCGGAGTTAAAAGTGTAATCGCCTTACCTTTAGTTCCGGCACGACCTGTTCTTCCGATGCGGTGAACATAGCTCTCTGGGTCAAATGGGATATGGTAGTTGAATACATGCGAGATATTGTCAACATGTATGCCGCGCGCAGCAACATCTGTTGCAACAAGAACTTTTACGCCATTATTTTTGAAACCTTTAATAACTGTTTCTCTCTGGCGTTGCTCCATATCCCCATGCAGACCATTTGCCAAATAACCCGCACTTGAGAGTACATTTGAGAGTCTATCTACTTCACTTTTTGTTCTACAAAAAACGATTGACTTGTCCGTATCTTCTGAGTCCATAAGACGAATAATTGCATCATCTCTCTCGCTCTCTTCAATCACATAGTAGAGCTGTTCAATATCTGTATTCGTCGTTTCGCCCTTAGTAATCGAGATAAATTCAGGATTGTCAAGAATTCTGCTCGCCAAAGTTTTGATTGGCTGAGGCATAGTAGCCGAGAATAGAAGTGTTTGACGAGAAGTTGGAAGGTAAGAA
This sequence comes from Campylobacterales bacterium, assembly GCA_026390115.1. Taxonomy (GTDB): domain Bacteria; phylum Campylobacterota; class Campylobacteria; order Campylobacterales; family Sulfurimonadaceae; genus Sulfurimonas. Next base: position 70,512 of record JAPLGO010000003.1, read on the forward strand.
AATATTTCATTAATATCATCTAAAAATCCCATGTCAAGCATTTCATCTGCTTCATCAAGTACAACCAAAGTAGGAGCGAAATTTTTTACTAAATTCTTTTTAAGAATGTCTAAAAGACGACCCGGAGTTGCAACAACGATATTTCCGCCTCTCTCAATTAGGTCGATTTGTCTATTGTATGAACTACCTCCGTAAACTGTTACAGTTTTAACACCTAAATTTCTGCCGTACTTGAAAAGCTCATCAGAAACCTGCGTAGCAAGTTCACGCGTTGGAGTAATAACTAAAACTTCAACACCACCTTTTAAGTGCATGTTTGAAATGGCTGGAAGACCAAAAGCTGCAGTTTTACCTGTCCCTGTGTGTGCTTGCCCGACTATATCGCGACCCGCTAAAACAAAAGGAATAGCTTGTGCTTGAATAGGACTTGGAATTGTAAAACCTGCATATTTAACTGCTTGTAATACTTCTTTTTTTAAGTTTAAATCATCAAATGTGATTAACGCTTCTTCTTTTGGAGTGTTTGTTTGTGCATTTTCTTGCATCATATACCTTTAATTAAGGAGATGATACAAGCATACTTTTGCAGTATGGCACCTTCTCCTAGAAAATTTTGCGAATTGTATCTAAAAATTCATAAAGAATAATTAAAGTTAAATATATTTAAAATAATTTAAGTTAATGATGTTCTTTATTTATACACTACAGTAGTGTTTCTTCCACTTTTTTTAGCTTCATATAAAGCTTCATCAGCTCTTTGCAAAATTGTTTTTACATTTTTGTCCTCTTTTAAATCTGCAATTCCAATGCTTACACTATATTTAATAGTTTGAGATTCTATTGTTAGACTTGAGTTAAAAACTTCTTTACGCAATCTTTCCGAGAAATTATATGCACCATCTATATTTGTTTCCGGAAGAATGATTACAAATTCTTCTCCGCCGATTCGAGCTACTATATCTGCTTCTCTTGCTATATTTTTACAAATATTTGCAAAATGCTTTAAAACTTCATCCCCAATTGCATGTCCATAAGTGTCATTGATTTTTTTAAAATAATCTATGTCCAACATTAGCAGAGTTAAATTGCGGTTGTAACGCTTTGATTGTTTTATTTCAAGTGCAGACAATTCTTCAAATTTACGACGATTTAACATTCCCGTTAATATGTCATGAAATGCCATTTCTTCAAGTTTAATATTTTCTCTTTGTTTGCTTTTCAGTTCTATATCTTTTTGATTTTTATATAACTGTGTAAATATGTCTCCTTTTAAAAGTTTTAGTCTGGTTGTTTCATAAGAGTCATACATACATGCTATTTCGTCTCTGTTAATCATAATTGGAGAGAGTCGAAAACTTCTTCCACCACTTGCCAAATCTTTCATAGCATCTGTAAGTTGGGAAATTTGCTTTGTTGAGCTTTTCTTTAGTGTGTAGAGTATAAAAAAAGTAGTAGCCAATATGATTGTATTGAAAAGAATCCATAAAAAAAGATTTTGAATCGTACCGCTTATGCGGTTGTCAATTAAACCATTAATTTCAATCAAAAGCTGATCTTCAAAATTTTTTACACTATCTATTAGTTCTGTGAGTGAATTGAACCAAGTTTCAGAATCTAAGTTTTCAAAATCTCTGTTTTTTAGTTTTTCCTCAGATTCGGATATTTTTTTTGCAATGACAGAGTTAAAAATAGTCTCCTTTGTGCTCTTTTGATTTTGTGATGCTGTTTGCTCAAACATAAGTAAAAAAGATTTTTGAGCACCAAGAAGTTGCATAAATGAAATATTTTCATCTCTGGTTGTGCTTTTTTTCTCTATAAGCATTGTTCCATAGGCTCTCTCTTGCCCTAGAGCCTCTTTTAGATGTAAAATAGACGATAAAGTTGATATGGAGGAGGAGATTTCTCCGTCAATATTGAGAAAGGCTATTCTTGGGGTGATGGAGAGTATATTTCTTAATATCTTAGAATAAGTGTTTATTGCATCAATTTGAGAGATTTTTTTATCGTTTATCTGCTTACGAAGATTATTTAATGTGAGAATATCTTCCTCAAATATATTTATAAACGGCTGTATTGCAATTAGCTTCTCCTTGTGAACAGTTTTGAGTTTATTTACGAATGAGACTACATCATTGTTCACAATTTCTTTTTGTTTTTGCAGTCTATCATCAAACTTATTTTCTATTGATGTTAGATACCCGCTGCTTAACCCTCTTTCAATTTGGATATTGTGAGCAAGTGTATTAATATTTCCGATAGTGTATGTTATACTGGATGTACTTTTCATCTCTTCATATTTTTGATAATTATTCCAAAGAATTATAGAGCCAAAAAAAAACATTCCGATAAGAGGAATAAGAACAGAGAGCAATATTCTCTTGGTAAAACTAAATGTATCGGTTGTTTTTTTTATTAATCGTTGAAATAAAGATTCTTTTTTGCTGTTTTTATTTTTAGCAAGTTCACAGTTCTCAAAGAAATTTATTAATGGTATATCCTCTGTAATAATATGGTTGAGTAACCAATCAATTAAATAGATAGTTGCGTCTTGGGCTGCAACATAATCACTTGTACTTAAAAATTTAGCTTTGAGTTGCGGTATTTTAGAAATAAAATCATCGTGCTGCTTTTTATGCTCGGCAAGAGCATTTTGATTGCACTGCTTTATATAAGACTCTTCTTGATTGAAATGTATTAGAGAATACTCTTCTAAATCTTTAAAAATATTGTTTAGCGTACTCTCTGACGCATTTGTATCTATCGCTTCAGAGAGTTGATTAATAATGTCCAAAAGTTTTTTATGATTATTGTCCAGCACTTCAACACCAACACTTAATCCGTCATTCCACTCTATCATTTACCGTAACCACCTTTCTTTATTGTAAATATTATATAGTTAATTTTATATCAATGAGATTAAAATCGACACTTATGGATTAAGCAATAGTAATATTGTATAATTTTTATATTTTATTTCAGGGTTGGCATGTGGATTTATATTTGATACTTTGTGTAGTTGCTCTTGTTGTGATTTTGTTTTTACTCTATCTATTGTTGAACAAAAAAGAGGCTTTTTTAAAAATTGTTTATGAAAATGAGGAGCTGAAGGCTCGGCATGCAGAGCTTCAAAACTCTAAGAGCGAGTTGGAGATAAGACATGCTGTTTTAAATACCCGCTATGAAAGTGAGATACAATCTTCTCACGAAAAATTATCAATACTTCAAAATGCCAAAGATGAGTTAAGTAACGAATTTAAAGTATTGGCGAATCAGATATTTGAAGATAAATCAAAACAGTTTAATCATACGCACAAAGAGCAGTTTGAGATACTTCTAAAACCTTTTCGTGAGCAGATAAGCAACTTCTCCATGCAGTCAAAAGAACAGTTTAATACAGAATCCAAAGACAGACATCTTCTCAAAGATGAACTTATTAGGCTTAAGGAAATGAATGCCAGACTTTCAGAGGATGCGCTCAATCTTACAAATGCACTCAAAGGTGAGAACAAAACGCAAGGAAATTGGGGCGAAATAGTTTTGGAGAAAATTTTGGAGGAATCAGGTTTGCGAGAGGGAATGGAGTATGAAACTCAGGCTACTCTAAAATCGGCTGATGGCAAAATATATCGTCCTGATGTAATCATTCACATGCCACAAAACAGAGATATTATCATTGATGCAAAAGTCTCCCTTGTAGCCTATGAGAGATTTATGAGCGGAGATAATCCGCAAGCCAAATCTCTGGCACTCAAAGAGCACCTTCAAAGTATTTCGGCTCATGTAAAAGGTCTTAAAGAGAAGCAGTATGAAAAATTAGAGGGCGTAAATACACTCGATTACGTGCTGCTTTTTATGCCTATAGAGGGTGCATTTTTACTCGCTCTTGCAGAGGATGGTGAATTTTTTAAACGGGCGTACGAAAATAATATTTTGATTGTTTCTCCCTCTACTCTGCTAGTGACTCTCAAAACCATAGAACACATCTGGAGAACTCAAAGACAGCAAGACCATACAAAAAAAATAGTGGATGAAGCAGAGGCCATGTATGACAAGCTAGTTCTGTTTGTAGAGGAGATGCAAAGTATCGGTACCTATCTGCAAAAGAGTCAAAATTCCTATGATAGCGCTATGAAAAGGTTGAGCAGCGGAAAAGGAAATATAATAAAAAGAGCTGAAAATATGAGAGAGTTGGGTTTGAAACCTAAAAAACTTTTAGAAATCAGCAGCTTTGAAGAGTAAAAATAAATTTTTAGGTATGATTTTGAGATGAATATACAAACACAATACAGCTATGAAAAGACATGGAGTGATACAAAAGAGGCTGATCTGTTAAGGATTATAGAAGAGGAGGTCGGAGACTCTGACCCAAAAGGAATACTGGCATACATCAAAGAAGCAATTGCTGGTGGAAAAGTTATAACGGTTGGAAGTTGCAGATTTAAAAAGAGTAAAAAATCCAACTAAAGATAATTCGATTGAGTATCCATTAAAATTTTCTACGGATGTGGAACTTTAAGAGTAGAATTTAAACTCCATCCGATGAGTGCCATAAGTGCTATAACTGCGAAGGTTGGTAGAAGTGAATAAGTGTGGCTAAGATAAATTAGCCAGAGCAGAATTGCTCCGAGCGGTGTCGGAACACCCGTAAAAAATTTAGAAACTTCGCCTGCATGTGCGTTGATATTGAAGTGTATAAGTCTTCTAAGCCCAGATATCACATAGTAGATGCTTATTATTGCAGCCGCAATCAACCACCCTCCGGAGAGAGAGGTTGTATAAACTGCCTGAAAAATCAGAAACACAGGCACAAGTACAAAACTTAGGAAATCTGCAAAACTATCAAGTTGAATTCCAAACTCGTTTGATAATTTATATTTTCTAGCAATCTTTCCATCAAAAATATCAAAAGCACCGCCAACCCATGCAAGTATTATCGCTATAAAAAAATTATTTTGAGTTATGAAGTAGGTTGCCGTAAGACCGGCAGTAATGTTTACAAAAGTAAAGAGGTTTGCCAAGTTAAAATGCGATGATGCGTTATATAGAAATTTCATAAATTACCTTTAAAATTAATTCGTAATTGTAGCTCAATTTCTTTTGTAAAATTTGAAAAAGGATTAATAATATATTTTTAGTTATGAATTATCTACTTTGTTATATAATCCAAACAAGATGGAGAAACGTAAAAATAATATACTATTTGTTCTGCTGTTTGTTTTCGCATTTCTTGTTATACATGATTATGCAATAGAGTCTTTTGATGCAGATACACAGCATGAGCTCTGTTATTTAGGCAGTGATTTCTCCTCATTTTTAAACAAAAGTAATTTAGATTTAGCATCTCAGGTTCATAGCAGTATTCACACTCTCTTAGAAATAAATATAGTACAACAAATGCCAATAGTCTTAATTCCTCTTAAAATTAATCCACCTTCCATGGAAGTAGCTTCGACATCCTATATCGATTTCGTCCTTCAACGCCCACCGCTCATATAACTCATAGTACACACCCAAAAATTAAATATATTTTTTAAAAAGGTTATCAATGAGATACATACTGTTTTTTATACTAATTATGTCCATCAATCTTAATGCACAAAATTTAGCACAAATTTTAGAAGCATTAAAAGTGAGCAATAAAGCAAAAGCAATTTTAGAAAAAACAAAATCGAAAATCACACAAAATGAGCTTTATGCAACGAATGAGGCTCCAACACTTGGAGCAACTCTCTCACATGCTAAAGAGAGTGTAGAAAAGGGTTCGGAGTACTCTCTAGGCTTTTCTCAAAAACTGAGTCATCCATTCGCGGCATCTCAAAAAGAGCGAGGCGTTGCGCAGTTTAGTAAGGCAATAGAGCAGGAGACAAAACATGAGCTTCATCTATTAACTTTAGATGTTGCCTCTAAGTACCACAATTCATGCGTCTCAAAAGAGATAAGAGACAAAGCGATACTTTTGTTTGGGGAGCAGTCAAAAAGAGTTGCACAGATTCAAAAAGCTTATGAATTGGGAGAGATATCTAAAAAAGATTTGCTCTTTAATAAGTTAGATTTAGCAAAACTTCATCAAAATGTAAACAACTATAAGAGAACATATTTATCAGCGCTTGCAGGGCTGCAGGAGAGAGTGGATACTCTTGTTATCAACGATATAGAGTGCAGTGACCTGTTTACTCCAATCCGGCATGTGGAATTAAAACCATTATCCCAGCATGATGAGTTGAAATCAATAGAGTATAAGATGCATGCATCTAAAGCTTTTTATGAAGTGCAAGATTCATCTTTCTCCTCTTTAGGGTATGAATTTTTATATGAAAAAGAGTTAAATACACAAAGATATACGGCTGGCTTAAGCATTCCTTTGGATACTCTGAGCTCACAAAAAGAGAAATTAAGAGCCCAGCAGCTCTTTATGAGTTCATCCTATGCGTTTGAAAAAGCTTCGTTAGAGTCTGAGATACAAAACTCTTCAAATGCTTTCGTATCAAAACTTGAAGCACTCTATGATGAGCTTATTTTACTCAAAGATGAGATAGTGCCACTCAATGAAGAGCTTGCAAATCTCTCAAAGAAAGCTTTTGATGAGGGTGAAGGTAATATTATGGAGTACCTTGATGCAACCCGCTCCTACTCCCTTAATTTATTAGGAATGTTAGAAGTTAAAAAAACTTATTACAACGAACTTTTTGAACTATATAAAAAAGCAGATTTAGATTTTGGAGAAAATAATGCACAGTAAAATAACTGCTCTAGGGCTAAAAATAGTCATCACAACACATCTGCTTGGATTTGCTCTTTTTGGTGCGCAAACTATAGAGATTTCGCAAAAACAACAGAAAGATTTAGGTGTGAAGTGCCAAGCGGTAACAAAAGTAGAAACCATCTCTTTTGGTCCATACAATGGGGTTGTAATTCTTGATAAAAATGATATTTATTCTATTAGTTCAAATGTTGAGTCAATAGTAAAAGAGATACATGTTAGAAAATTAGAATATGTAAAAAAGGGACAAAAACTTTTAACACTTAAAAGCAATGAACTTTTAACTCTTCAGCAAGAGTATATTCAAGCACTTTTAGAGAGTGACAATATAAACCAGAATCATGAAAGAAATATTAAGCTTTATGCAGAAGGCATTATTTCAAATAAAAAGCTTTTAGAATCAGAAAAATTAAAACGAAGCAGCGATTTAGATGTTCGATTAACGGCGAATCAACTCTTAACAAATGGTTTCAACGAAGCAATGCTAAAAACTCTTCAAGCAACAAGCCGCCCGATTGTTGAAAAAACTATTTATGCCTCACAAGATGGTACTGTTTATGAAGTAAATGTAAATATTGGCGAGTATGTTCAAGCGGATTACAAGATGATTCAGATTTATGCCGATGGCACAAGATTTATTCAACTGACACTTCCTGTAAAAATTGTAAAGAATGTATCGATTGGCGACATATGTACATTTGATTCATATCGTGCAAAAGTGAGCGCCATCGGAAATGTAGTAAATAGTGCTTCCCAGTCGGTTGAGGTGAGGGCTACGATAGAGAATGCAAAAGATATTATGATAAACAGAGTTTATGAAGTGACCCTGACTGATGCTATCAGTGATGCATTTAAAGTTACAAAAAATGCTTTAGTTTTTGACGAAAATAGATCCTACCTCTTCAAAAAAGTTCCACTAGGTTTTGAAATGATAGAGGTGAAAATAATAAGCGAGGGAGTTAACTGTTATGTTGTAACAGGCGATTTGAGTGTGGGTGATGAAGTGGCTGCTAGTTCAACCTCTGCACTGTTAAGTGCAAGGGAGAGTAAAAGTGAGTGAGCACTTAGTTAACTTTGCCCTTAAGCAGAGGGTTTTAATACTTTTCCTTGCTGTCGGCGTACTTTTTTTTGGTGCATGGTCTATGTGGAAACTTCCGGTAGATGCGTATCCGGATGTAGCACCTACGCAAGTGAAGTTGATTTTGAAAGCTTCCGGAATGACACCGGCAGAGATGGAAACAAGAGTTACCATTCCTGTTGAGCAGAACATGCAGAGCCTTCCAAATAAAAAAATTGTTCGCTCTTTGTCAAAATATGGAATATGCGATATAACGATTGATTTTGAAGATGGAGTTGATATCTATTGGGCAAGACAGCAAGTGGCTCAAAGACTCTCGGAAGTTACGGGCGAACTTCCTTCTAGCGTTAATGGAGGATTGGCACCTATTACAACTCCCCTTGGCGAAGTTTTGATGTTTACAATAGAATCAGACACTCTGAATTTAATGGAAAAAAGAACTCTGCTTGATTGGATTATAAATAAACGCCTTCGCAGCATTGATGGGGTCGCTGAAACAAATGCGCTTGGCGGATATGTAAAAACATATGAGATTATTCCCGATTTTGCAAAGATGAAACAGTACCAAATCACTATGGAGATGTTAAAAAATACCCTTTCTCAGAATAATAAAAATGATGGTATCGGAAGACTTTCATTGGGTGAACAGAGTCTCTATATTCGCTCAGAGGGAAGACTTAAAAATATAGAGGATATCTCAAAACTTATAATAAAGCATGAACAAGGTAATAATATAAGAGTCTCTGACATAAGCAGTGTGCAAATAGGTTCATTAACAAGGGCAGGTTTTGTAACTAAAGATGGCGAGGATGAAGCAGTTGAAGGTCTTGTACTCTCAAGAAAAGGTGTCGATACCTCAGGCCTTTTAACAAGAGTAAAGGCTGAAATACAAAGAATAGAAAAAGATTTGCCAAAAGGAACTAGCATAAATATTTTTTATGACCGCTCAAATTTAGTTTCAAAAGCTATAAAAACAGTCTCGTCAGCTCTATTAGAGGCTCTAGTGTTGATTGTTCTAGTTCTTTTTATATTTTTAGGCAATTTTGCATCTGCATTCAGTGTTTCGATTATCTTGCCTTTTGCCGCTATGATGACTTTTATAGCAATGGGTTATTTTGGAATAAGTGCAAATCTGATGAGCCTCGGAGGGTTGGCAATCGCTATTGGGATGTTGGTAGATGCCGGTGTTGTGATGGTTGAAAATATAAGCGAGCATCTGCAAGATGAAAAATATAGGAATGAACCGAAGCTTGACTTGGTTTTAAAATCGGCAAAAGAGGTTGCAAGTCCTGTTTTTACAGGTATTTTGATTATTATCATATTCTTTTTGCCGCTATTAACACTCGAAGGGTTGGAGGGAAAACTCTTTGTTCCCGTTGCCCTGAGTATAGTTTTCGCACTTAGCTCATCACTTCTATTGGCTCTTACCTTTATCCCGATAGTAAGTTTTTATGTTTTAAAGCAAGTCCCACATGCCAAAGTTTCTCTGATGGTTTTTTTAGAGCATTGGTACGAGAAGATTTTAAGATACTCACTATCGAATCAAAAAATTGTTTTTTTCACTGCAGGAATTTTATGGATACTTGCCCTTGGCGCTTTCACACAGGTTGGAAAAACTTTTATGCCAACACTGATGGAAGGAAATATAATCATCGGCATAGAAAAAAATCCCTCAATCTCTCTTGAGTCAAGCCGTGATATTGATATTAAAATTCAGCAGGCACTTATGCGTGATGTTCCAGAGATTTTATCTATTATTGCTCGCGGCGGCAGCGATGAGATAGGTCTTGATCCGATGGGGTTAAATGACACAGATACATTTTTAGTGCTTAAGCCTAAAGATGAGTGGAGAGTTCCATCAACTGAGTGGCTCCATGATGAATTTAGAAAGGTATTGGATCAATTTGTAGGAATTAAGTATGGATTTACGCAGCCAATCGCCATGAGAATATCAGAAATGCTTAGTGGCTCGCGGGGCGATATCGTTGTCAACATATATGGAGAAGATTCTGCAAAATTAGAAGAGATTGCAAAAAAGGTTTTTATTATAGCAGAAGCTACAAAAGGCAGCAGTGATGTTTATAAAAAAGCAAATGAGGGTGTTGCATACTGGGAGATAGAGTTTAAAAATGAAGCAATGGCTCGTTATGGCGTGAGCAGAGATGAACTTTCACTCTATCTCCAGAGTTCAATTAATGGAGTTCAAGAGGGAATAATCCAAGAGGACTTAAGAAGAATACCGCTGATGATTAAAGGCTCTAAAGACATGCAGACAAGCATGATAAAGAGTATTAATTTACAATATGTTTTGGAGGACGGAAACAGCATTGAGTTGAATGAGCTGGTATCGTTTAAAATGACGCAGGGACCTGTTCAAATAAATCATGAAAACGGACTCAGAAAAACTTTGGTGCAGACAAATGTCGTAGGTCGTGATTTAGTTAGCTTTGTTGATGAACTTAGCACAAAGATAAGCAGTAGCATAAAGTTACCGCAAGGTTATTTTATCGAGTTCGCAGGAGAGTACAAAAATCAGCAGAGAGCATCTAAAAAACTCTCTTACATTATTCCTCTTAGTATAGGACTTGTTTTTATACTTTTATTGTTAACATTTAAATCATCTTTACAAGCATTTCTCGTTCTGCTTAATATTCCATTCGCACTCATTGGCGGAGTCTTTGGACTTTACTTCACAGGTGAATACATGAGTGTTCCGGCTACTGTCGGGTTTATTGCTTTAATGGGGATAGCTGTACTCAACGGTGTTGTAATGCTTAACTATTTTAACTCTTTAAAGCATAGCGTAAATAACTCTTTAGAACTTGTTACTATAGGTTCAATAAGAAGGCTTCGACCGGTTCTTATGACTGCTTTTATAGCAGCACTTGGACTTATTCCTATGCTTTTTGCAACAGGGCCAGGTTCTGAGATACAGAAGCCACTGGCAATTGTTATTATCAATGGGCTTGTTTCATCTACTTTTTTAACATTAGTTTTATTGCCAATTTTATATCAAAGATTTGTGGCTAAAAAGTAAAAAGAACAATTTTTAAAACACCTTAATCTTAATAATAATGATGATGATTTTTATCATTATTAAGAACTTTGCAAGTTTATATCCACTTTCTAAAATAGTTAGATATACCAGTCTGAAATGATGTATGTTTTTTTTGTATCATAGCTGAATAATAAAACACCGATTGCGATAAAAAAACAAAAAAATGCAAGGTCTTTAGGTGGAGAATTTTTGTTTTGATACGGCTAAAATTTATGGACATTCTACGCACTTCTCAGGATACACTTTTTTACTTCTCAGTGAGACAAATCCAAGCAAAGATAATATAAACAAAGATTTTTTTAGACGTAAATAAGAAATATTTTATATATATGGGCAAGGCAAAAGTTGATTATAAATGCAAGAAAATTGGTGTCAAATTTTATTAAATCGAGGGAGGGGGAAGGAGTTTCTTGATGGTACATCATTACTATTGACATCAGCAACGATTTTATGTATACTTTGCAAATGATAACCATTATTGAAAAGGTAAAATAAATGAAAACTATTTTTAAAACTGTTCTGCTAAGTAGTATAATGGCCGGAAGCGTAAATGCTCAGGATTATGCAACAACGCTTGAGCCATGGAATGCAGGTCTTCAGACGACCTCCATTTGGCAATATAAACCATCAATCAATGCGCCATACGGCATTTATGGCGACAATATTCATAGTATATTGCCTAAGAGTGAAAGCGTATATTCGATTAGCGTCTCTCCAACATTCGGTCTTAGAGTTTGGGATGGAGGTGAAGTTTATTTTACTCCTGAGATGTTTTCAACAAAGATGATGTCTGAAATGACAGGTTTTGGCGGGTTTCCGAATGGTGAAAACCAAAGAGGTGGAAGTGAAAAACCTAAGTCCTATATTGCAAAATTATTTTTTAGACAAACATGGAATTTAGATGGAGACTATACAACTGTAGCATCTGAAGCCGGGCAACTCGCGGGAAGTGTATCAAGTCAACGAATAGTCTTGACGATTGGACAAATGGCTCTTCCGGATATTTTTGACAACAATAAATATTCACACAACCCTCGCACTCAATTTATGAATTGGTCATTAATGTCGGGCGGTGGATACGATTATGCCGCTGATATTCGCGGTTATAATCAAGGTGTAACGCTCGAGTATTATAATTATGAATGGGTTTACCGAATTGGGCGATTTAAAGAGCCTACAATTCCTAACGGTCTTGAATTAGATTTACATTTTTTGACGCATTACGGAGATCAGATAGAAGTTGAGCATGAACATACTATTGCTTCTCAGACAGGAAAAATTCGAGCATTGGTATTTCGTGATAAAATGCAAATGGGATCTTATGCAGATGCTCTTACCTTGGGACAAACTTCTTCTGAAATACCGGATCAAACACTAGTACGCAAAGAAAATACTAAATCCGGATACGTAATCGGGCTTGAACAGGCATTATCGAATGATGTAGGAGTTTTCGGGCGTTACAGCTGGTGTGACGGTAAAACAGAAATGTACTCATTCGCAGAGATAGATGAATCACTTTCCGGAGGCATTTCTATTCAAGGAGAAAAGTGGGAGCGTAAAGATGATACCTTTGGTATTGCAATCGCTTTGAATGACTTATCAAAAATTCACCGTGAGTACCTTGCGCAAGGTGGACTGGATTTTATAATTGGAGATGGAAAAATCAATTATCATCAAGAACAAATTCTTGAAACTTATTATAGTGTTCGCATCAATAAAAATATATGGACTTCACTTGATTATCAACATATTGTAAATCCTGCATACAATAGTGATCGCGGTCCTGTGAACATTTACGGCATTCGTTTGCATATGGAATTTTAACACCAAAGGTTAAAAAATTTCTATATTTGAGGTTATACTAAAAGCCTTTTTGTAGGCTTTTAGTATAAATTAATTTTTTATTTCATTGTTTTCAAGCAATGTAGTTTCAAAAAAATATTGTTTACATTTTACAAAACGTAATAATGCTGGCAATAATATCAGTAGAATTAATGTTCCAATGAACATCCCTCCAACGACAACAATGGCAAGAGGTTTTTGTATTTGACTTCCTACCCCAGTGGAGAGCATTGCTGGCAATAATCCAATGGATGCGGTTAATCCTGTCATTATAATGGCTCTAAATTTATCCGATGCAGTTTGAATAATTGCTTCTTCAAGATCAATATCTTTGCGTAGTTGCAAAAAGTGAATAACAAAGATGGACGCATTTAAAATACTTACTCCTAGAATAGAAATAAATCCTACTGATGCAGAAACACTCATAGGTTGCCCCAATAAAAGCAAAAATGCCAATCCTCCAAAGACAGAAAAAAGCGCAGCTGTAAAAATTATAATTGTATTTCTAATGGATCCAAAATAGATAAACAATACTAAAGTAATTAAGAGAAGCGACGCAGGTGTCATGATTGCCAATCGGCCAAAAGCATTTTTCATCTGTTCAAATCGTCCTGATAAATTGGTTCTATACCCTTCTGGCATGGTAATAGTATCAATAGCCTCTTTAACTTTTGCTACAGTTCCTGCTAAATCACTTGAAGTAACGGAAAACTTAATGGGGATAAATCGCTTAAAATTTTCACGATAGATAAACGAGGCTCCCGTATCATAATAAATTTTTGTAACTTTGGAAAGCGGGATGGTTCCTCCATTTGCCAGCACAACTGGAATTTCCTTGATATTTTCAATACTTTTTCTGTACTCATCAGGAAATTTAACAAGTAAATTAAAATGCATATCTTGTTCAATAATTTGAGTGATAGCATTTCCATTTAAAGAGGAAGCGACGATATTTAACAGATCTGCAACATTCATTCCATATAATGCAGCTTGTTTACGATCGATTTCTATGATTAGATTCGGTTGTCCAGTCTCTTTAAAAATTCCAACATCAGCAACACCCTCAATATTCTTGATTTTACTTTCGACTTCTGTGGCCAATCGGTCCAATACATCAAGATCATCTCCAGAAATTTTAACGGAGTTTTCCCCTTTAACACCAGACATTGCTTCCGCCAGGTTATCTTCAATGTATTGAGATACAGTGATATCAACATTAGGAAATTCATTTTTAAGTTCTGTTCGAACTCTACTTTCTAAATCTTCTTTGCTAAAACCTTGAGGTAACTCTTTATAATCTTTCAGTTGTACAGAATATTCAGTATTGAATGCTCCTGAGGGATCAGTCCCATCCTCTGGGCGACCAGCTTTAAATTGAACGGTTTTTAGTTCCGGAAATTTGATTAATATATCTCGTATTTTTTTAGAATTTTCATAACTTTTACTGAGACTGATAGAATAAGGAAAAATAGCACGAATATAGAGATTTCCCTCATCCATTTTTGGTAAAAATTCAGCACCGAGACTCCCTGCGATAAAAAAAGTTAAAACAAAAATTACCCCAGTAGTCACGACTGCTACTTTGCCCGTGATGCGAGTAATCAATTTCATATATTTGGTTTTTATCCACTCTAATAATGGCAACACTTTTTCATTAGAATTTCGTAGGAAACTGTATTTACTGGCAAATAGAAAACTGAATGTGAGGATAAATGCGAAACTAATTGCATAGACATAGGTTTTTGCCATCGGAAGAAAAATCTGAGATTCAGCCCCATTCATCGCAAAAAGAGGAATAAATGCCAAAAATATTATAAGAATTGCAAACATAATCGGCTTGCCAACTTCACTTGCTGTTTGAAGAATTGCGGGAACATGCTGACGCCCCTGATGCTTAAGCCTAAAATAATTCTCGATCACGATTAATGGAATATCAACAATAATACCAAAGTCAATCGCTCCTAAAGAGAGTAAGTTAGCCGATTCATGTTTCCCGGCCATAAGAGCAAGGGTGTAGAGGAGTGATATCGGGATAATGGAAGATACAATGACTGCCGCACGCAAATCGCCTAAAAATAGAAGTATAATAACAAATACCAAAATCATTCCGACGGATGCTGTCTCTTTTAGTTTATCCACAACGGTATGAAGTAAATCCTGACGATCATAAAAAGGGACGACTTTGATATCTTTGGGAAGAATACCGTTATTAAGTTCATCAATTTTTTTATGAAGTTCGCTCATCGCCACGATGCTCGGTGCATTTTTAGCTAAAACAACAACACCTGTAACAATCTCATCGGTTTGATTAATCCCTGTTATTCCAGTTTTTGGCGCAGAGGAAATCGAAACTTCAGCAATATTTTTTATGTAAATAGGACGATTATTAATCGTTGTAACGATAGTATTTTCGATATCGTCTGTAGTTTTAATCAACCCGACCCCACGAATAGTATAATATTGATCTCCGAATTCCAATACACGACCGCCGACATTTACATTACTGTTTGAGAGAGCTTGTATAACAGTGCTAAAAGGAATCTTGTATTTGATAAGATCATCTGGATGCACTACTACGGCATATTCTTTGATTGCACCGCCAAAGCTTGGAATATCAGCAATGTTTTGTACTGTTTTCAGATAACGCGCTATTACCCAATCCTGATAAGTACGCAACTCAACCAAACTTCGATTTCCAACAACACGGTAACGCATGATTTCACCAATCGCACTAGGAACAATATTTGGGGTTACACTGGCTGGAAGAGTAGCTTGCGTTAAGCGATTTAAAACTTCTTGTTTAGCCTCTTTGTAAGAAACATCATAGGTGAATTTACATTTGATATCAGATAATCCATATAAAGAGATACTGTTGATATTCTGAAGTCCTGGCATTCCTGCGAGAGCAATTTCTAGTGGGGTTGTAATTTGTTTCTCCATATCTTCAGCAGAGTGACCTTCATTAACAGTTACTATTTCAAGAATTGGAGGTGCTGGATCAGGGAATGCTTCGATATTAAGATCCCGCACTACAACGATACTTACAGCAACAGTGATGGCTGTAAAAAGTAAAACGGCAAGAAAATTATCAATAAAAAAGTTGGCGAGTCTACCCATCTTAGTCTCTTTCTAAAGCGATTGGCTCAAGCGCAATTTGGGTATTTGTTTTTAGCCCTCTGACAAGAGAAAAATTATCTGTTGAGTGATCACTGACAATGTTGATATTAAGAGGAGAAAATTTATCTCCTTCTTTAACTAAAACAATAAATTTTCCATTCTTGTAAATAATCGACTTATTAGGAATACGGAATACATCTTTTATATCAACGCTAGATATGACATTAACAAACATATTAATGCGTAGTTCAGAGGAATCTATTGCAGGCTGAATATAAACTTTTGTTGTTTTATTTTCCGAATCCTGCACATCGCTGATATACATAACTTTTCCTTTTATGTTCAAGTGCTGCTCGTTGTCTAAGTCTATGTTGACTTCTTTTCCTACATTAAATGCTGAAATATCTTTTTCATAAACTGTGGCAACCACTATTTTTTTATGAATATCAACAATTTTAATGAGTGGTTGTGTCGTATCATTAGTGACATGTTCCCCTAAATGTGTTCCTATCTCATAAACTACCCCACTAATAGAAGCATGAAGAGCAAGTGTTTGGTTTGATGAAGCACCAAAATAGGCTAATTTTTGTGAATATCCCTTCATTGTGGCTTCAGCTTGTTGAAAATTACTGTGAGACAATAATAAATCATTCTCCGTTATAGCACCAAGGTTAAATAACTCTTTATTCATTTCATAGGCATGTTTTGTTTGCGTAAAAGCAGCTTCTGCTGCAAGTTGGCTACTCTGTGTATCGCTTATATCAGATGAACGAATGGTTATAAGTGGGGAAGCCGGCGTAATCTTATCTCCAATGTGCACATCAATATTAGATATCACTCCACTCACTGGAGCACTTATAGATATAATCCCGTCTGGTGCAGGTTGAACTGAAGCTGCCATCGAAACTTGAATACTATATGTTCCAAACTCTGGAACAACTGTTTTTATTTCAGATTTTTTAGGTGTTTCTGCTGTTGATATATCATTTGAATGTTGATTGTTGCATCCTGCAGTTAAAAGTAGAGTAACAATACAAACTAGTGAAAAAAGTGGAAAACGCATTAATATTCCTTTGAATTAGTTAGAGGTAGACCAGAATTTAATTTTAAACGTGCTAAAACAATATGTAGGTCGATAATGGCTTGAGTCAAGTTTTTTTGATAATCGCGATAACTTTTTTGAGCATCCAGAAGTTCGAGAATTGAAATTCCTTTAATTGCAAAGATTTTTTCTTGTTTCTCCTTGAGCTTTTTAGCTAATTCATATCCATGCTGCATTGAATCATATATAGAACGCTGAGCCTGATATTGAATAAATGATTGTTTTACTTCAGAGTTTGCTTGTCCTAATGTTTTGGACAGTTGGGTTGAGGCTTGAAGCGCTGTAACGCGTGATTTCTCAATAGCTCCCTGATTGCGATCATAAATTGGTAAAGGCATTGTAACTCCGATTCCGGCAAGAGAACCATATTGTGGAGCGGAGTTTTCTGTTTCTACTCCGATACTAATATTTGGAATTGCATTCGCTTTTTCAAGTTCTACAGAAGCAGCGGATACATGAATATTTTGCTGTGCTGCCAAACAATCTGAGCGATTTTGTTGCGCATATAGAATTAGTTCATCCTCAGATTGTAAAAAAGTTTCTGGCAGAGCTATTGGAGTTAGAACTATGTCTTTACTATTCATTGAGAGCAAAAATGCAAGATTTTCTCTGTCTGCAGAGAGCGCAGCTTTGTTTAATTCAAGGTCTTTGTCATAACCTATTGTTAGTAATCGAAGTTTCTCTAAATCAATTTCAGTTAAAAAACCATGCTCATATTTAGATTGAGCGATGGCGATAAGACCTTCAAAATCATGACGGTTTGCAATTGAGTTTATAAGATTGGTTTCATCAGCTTGTACCTGATAATAGGCATTGACCAAGGTGAAAAGTTGCTCCCTTTTCGTTTCTTTTAACCAATCTTTGGCATAAGTAATATTCTCCTTTGCGTTTTCAATTCTACGATCTCGTTTTCCACCGAGCTCGATTGGATAATCAACATGAAGAATTGTTTGAGAGCTATCTGAATTAAAATTGTGTCTGAGATCCAAATTGAGAAAAGATGCTGAAATAGTGGGATTTGGGCGAAGTTCTGCAGTTGTTAAATCAGCCGTTGATTTATCTGCTTCCTGACTTGCTATTTTTAAATCATAATTATGATTTAAAAATTGAGTAACAGCTTCATCAAAGGAAAGTGAAGCTCCAAATAACTGAAGAGTTGCAAGAAATAACACTGAACTATATCTGAAAATGCGCAATCATTCTCCTTTTTTTTTTCGAATATTATCGCAATTTTTATTTACTTGTAGTAAATACTTTTTATCCTAGATAATGTTCGTACAGATCAAACTCAGATATTATTATTGATTATGTTGTAAATGAAGATAAAAAGACAGAGGTAAAAACAATATTTGATGATAATCAAATTCAAATTGTATTAAAATACAACTTCAAAATAAAATATAAGAAATCAATTATGAAAAAATTATCCATGTGTGCAAGAGGCGAGAAATTAAAAGTGATAAAACTAAACGCCAATAAAGAGCTTAAGCAGAGACTTATCTCTTTTGGAATCATGAAAGGAACAATGGTGGAAGTTCTAGAACACGCACCTGCAAAAAGTACAATAGAGATAAAAGTCGGCAAGATGAGAGTAGCTCTTAGAGCCCAAGAAGCGGATATGATAGAGGTAGAAACAGTATGAGAGATTCGAGCGGAAAATTCTGCCCCGTAATAGCAAAACATATAAAAGTAGCCCTAGTCGGGCAGCCGAATGTCGGTAAAAGTATGCTTATTAATTCCATTTCAAACGCGCACCTGCATGTTGGAAATTTTACAGGCGTGACGGTTGAAAAATCTGAGGTACTGTTTGATTATAAAGAGTACCACTTTACTGTTGTAGATCTGCCGGGTACTTATGCCTTTACTGATTACACGATTGAAGAGAGAGTTACGCATGATTACCTTTGTGCAGAGAGTTATGATTTGATTATAAATGTAGTTGACTCTACAAACTTAGAGAAAAATCTTCAACTTACCTCTGAACTTATGAGCATGAGCAAAAGCATTGTGATTGCATTAAACATGAGTGATGAAGCTGAGAAGGAGGGTATAGAGATAAACTCTGAGTATATGTCGCAACTTCTTGGTGTTCCATGCGTAAAAGTATCTGCTGCTACAAAGATGGGAATAGAAGAGCTTATAGAAGCCTTGATAACACAACATGAGAATGGTATACAAGAGCATAAACTTATATTCAGTGAAGCTGTTGAGGAGGAGATAGCTGTTATTGTTGATTATTTGAACAAACATAAATATGAGACTCTGAATTCATACAGAAATGTTGCAATAAATCTTCTTAAAAACAATAAAAAAACTTATGAAAAAATTCATAATAATCCTATCTGGACAGGTTTGCAGCCAATTTTAATAGAAGCCACAAGACATGTAGAACTTCACCATGACAGCGATGATATAACCGAGGCATTTGCAGAAGAGTATGCTTCCTTTAATAGAGGCATAGTTGCTGAGGTTCTAAAGCAGGAGAAGCAGGAGGAAAAAAAGAGTCTGACAGAGAAGATTGACAGCGTCTTGATTCATCCGATTTTCGGAATACCGATATTTTTATTTTTTATGTGGTCTCTTTTTCAGATTACGTTTGAACTTGGCTCTATCCCGATGGAGTGGATTGACGCATTCTTTGGCTGGTTTGGAAACACTATTGGTGCTACAATTCCAAATGATGACATTCGCTCACTCGTAGTCGATGGAGTAGTTTCAGGTGTCGGAGCAGTTGTTCTTTTTGTACCAAACATCATTATACTTTTCATTGGAATTGCTCTTTTGGAGAGTACGGGGTACATGTCAAGAGTGGCGTTTTTGCTTGATGGGTTTTTTCATAAATTTGGACTTCATGGACAATCTTTTATACCTCTTGTAACTGGTTTTGGCTGTTCAATTCCTGCCTACATGAGTGCCAGAATTCTAAAAAATGACCGTGACAGACTCTTAACCCTGTTTATCATCAGCTTTATGAGCTGCGGTGCGAGACTACCTGTTTATGTACTCTTCGCAGGTGCTTTTTTTGCTCCGGAGATGGCAGGAAATATTCTATTTGCAATCTATATTTCAGGTGCAATGCTGGGGCTCATGGCGGCTAAAATATTGAAACTTACAGCTTTTAAAGGGGCAGATGAGCCGTTTGTTATGGAGATGCCAAAATATAGACTTCCCTCCGTTAAACTCATTTGGCATACAGTTTTGAGTAAAACATTAATGTACCTAAAAAAAGCGGGAACTTTTATAGCAGCGGCTTCTATGCTTATCTGGTTTTTAAGCAACTATCCGCATGTCAAAGAGGTAGAAGATGCCTTTGCCACAAAAATAGAGATGGCATCAAGTGAAAATGAAAAAGCAAATCTAGCAAATGAACTTGCAATGGCAAATTTGGAACAGAGCTATTTGGGAACAATCGGAAAATTTTCGGAGCCTGTTTTCGCACCGCTTGGTTTTGATTGGAAGATGAGTATAGCCCTTCAAACAGGTCTGGCTGCAAAAGAGGTTGTTGTCTCAACGCTTGGAGTACTTTACTCTTTAGGGAAAGATGTCAAAGAAGAAAACGCCTCTTTAGCTGATGCAATATCTAAAAATATTCCTTTTGCTTCGGCGATCTCTTTTATAGTTGTAATTATGATTTATCTTCCATGTTTGGCAGCATCAGTAGTTTTTACCCGAGAAGCAGGAGGCATAAAATACTTCTTTTATCTCTTTCTTTTTACCTCAATAACCGCGTATGGCTTGGCGTTTGTTGCTTACAATATAACAAAATATTTCACCTGAAATCTTTTCACATGTCTAGCTTAGACATGTGGAAAGATATATAAAATCACTATAGTTACTTTCATTTATACTATTTCAAAGTTCTTGCATATTTTTTTAAGTTTAAAGTGGTTATATATCATTTTAAGTTTAAAAGGAGTACATTACTGAATATATCAAAAATGGAGGGTGTATTATGAAAAATTTAGTAAAAATAGTGAAGTTAAGTTTAGCAGCAGTCGGAGTTTTGTCGGTTGTTTCAACGAGCATGTCAGCGGAAGGTTTGCCTGCAAAAAGTATTCTCCCTTTTGCCTCTTATGACAAAAATCAAGATGGGTTTGTGAGTAAAAGTGAATTTATTCAAGTAAACTCGGCGAGAGCATCTGCAAAAGAGACGCAAGGCATGCCTTTGATGCATTCTGCCAATGCTCCCGACTTTAGTGAATATGATACGGATAAAGACGGACAACTGAGTGAGTCAGAGTTTCTGAAGTCATGTAAGCACTGCCATGTAAATCGATAGATACAAAAAATGGAAAAAAGATAAGTTCTGATTAAGTAGGCAATAAAAATCACTACACATTAACTCATTATTAGCTCTTATCTTGCTAAAATGATGCTATGAAAAAAATATTAATGATTGAAGATGATTTGGAACTGGCTGAGATACTAACAGAGTATCTTGAACAGTTTGACTTTAAAGTTGTGACGGAAGATGACCCTTTTAAAGCGGTTAGTATTTTAAAATTAGAGCCATTTGATTTGGTGATTTTAGATTTAACACTTCCAGGTATGGATGGTTTAGAAGTTTGTGAAGCGATTCGCGAGCGTCAAGATATCCCTATCATCATATCGTCGGCTAGAAGTGATGTAACGGATAAGGTAAAAGCACTTGAACTCGGCGCCGATGATTACCTGCCAAAGCCTTATGACCCAAGAGAGTTGGAGGCGAGAATTCACTCAGTTTTAAGAAGATATGAAGCAAAATCAGAGTCAAAAGAGGAGTCAAAAAGTGACTTTAGATGTGACAAATCGACCATGGTTATCACCTACAAAGGGAGAAATATAGACCTTACAAATGCTGAATTCGGAATCCTCTCCTACATGATTGCAAAGCAGGGGCTTGTAGTTTCGAGAGAAGATTTGATACACAATGTGAATGCAATAAATGAGGATTCATCTAATAAAAGCATTGATGTAATGGTCGGCAGAATCAGAAATAAACTTGGAGACAAAACTCTTATAGAGTCTGTTAGAGGTTTAGGCTACAAGCTTCTTAAATAGATATGATTTTTTTTACATCAGGCTTTTGTTTAAAAGTCACAGAGATCTAGATGCAAAAGCATGCTGTTTTAATTACCGTACTCTTTGCTCTAGTGGTTACGCTTTTTAGCGTAAGCATGATTTTTTGGGAATTTTACAAGTTAAATAGACAACAGTATATAAG
Source organism: Campylobacterales bacterium (assembly GCA_026390115.1). Classification (GTDB taxonomy): domain Bacteria; phylum Campylobacterota; class Campylobacteria; order Campylobacterales; family Sulfurimonadaceae; genus Sulfurimonas. The sequence goes on from JAPLGO010000003.1 coordinate 92,672, forward strand.
TAATATTTTTACAAAATATTCAGTAATCACACAAATTTATCGCGAACATAAACAGAGAGACAGTTCTGAAATTATGCTAGAAGCTAATCTGGCGGTTTATAATTTTCGTATTGAAAAAGATAGTAAAGAGCGAAAAATGGTAATCCAAAAGGGTGAAGTTTTAAAAAGAGAGGGCTTTGAGAGTGCAAACGATATCCTAATCTTTAGTAAGCAGGGTTTTAGTTTTGAAAATGACGAAGCCGGTTTAAGAGCGACAATGATTGAACTTCGCAGAAAAATATATTTCTATATCGAATCTTCAAGAGGATCTATTCTTATAGAGGATGAGGAGCTTACTCCGTTTAAGCCTTGGAATATCCTTTACTCCTACACAATGATTATAGCAATTATATTCATATCATTTTTTTTGATTTTGCAGAGGCTGAGACCGCTTATCCGTCTAAGAAGAAAAATAGCGAGGTTTGGAGACGGAGATTTAACTATATCTTTTAAAACAGACGGAAGTGATGAGATAGCTCTTGTCGCAAACGAACTCGAATCAGCGAAGTTAAAGATAAACTCTATACTGGAATCACGAACCCTCTTTTTGAGAAATCTTATGCATGAGCTGAAAACGCCTATCGCTAAAGGCACAATCGCAACCCAGATGCTAAGCTCACAAAAGCAGATAGATAGGTTCATCTCCATATTTGGAAGATTAGAGTCCCTCGTTTCGGAGTTTGCTATGATTGAGGAACTCACTTGCGTTGACAGCAAAAAAGATTTTAAAGAGTATCGTCTAATAGATATTATTGACGGTGCAATAGACATGGCGATGGTTGAGAGAAGCAGTGTAAGTGTCGATATCAGCTCAAGTGTAAAAATATTTGCTAATTACAGACTCTATACAACGGCAATTAAGAATATGATAGATAATGGCATCAAATACTCTACAGATGCACATGTAAGGATTTTGATAGTAAAAGGGGAACTCTCTTTTGACAGCAGAGGCGAGTGCATATCAAAACCTCTTCAATATTATATTGAGCCATTCACAAAAGATAATCCTTCCAAAAGCAGTTTTGGTCTGGGTCTTTATTTGGTTGATTCAATTTTAAAAGTACATGATAAGGTTCTGGCACATGAGTACAAAAATGGCATTAATCGTTTTATCTTTGCATAAGGTTATAAAAAAAAACTGTACATTATGAAAAAAAATATAAATTTATCACTCTTTTCACTCTTTGCAATACTCTTTTTTATTTTAGGGTGGATAACGCACTCCTCTTATATAAAAAGCGATATTATAAGCAGCTTCTCACTTCTAAATAAAATTAAAAAAGAAGGAGTTCTCAATGTAGTGCTTCTGAATGCAGCTACAACCTACTATATTGGAACGGATGGTCCGCAAGGTTTTGAGTATGATCTTTTAAATGCGTATGCCAAACATTTAGGTGTTGCGCTCAAAATCACTTCGGCTAATACAGTAAAAGAGGCAATAGAACTTAGCAAAAACAGTGATATCCATATAACATCGGCAGCGCTCGCAAAAACAGAAATCAGAAAAAAATCGTTTAACTTCGGTCCCTCTTATTTTGAAGTTCAGGAACAGGTAGTCTGTAACCGTTCAATGATGGGAACCAATAAGTTTCCAAGGGATGTGGAGGGCTTGTCAGGGCTTAACATAACTGTCGGGGACGAAACAAGCTATAGTGAAACAATTAAATCCTTGCAAAAAGAGGGTTTTGATATTAATGCTGCATATACATCTGAATTTTCAACCGAGGAGCTTTTAGAAAAAGTTTCAGCGCATGAGATAGATTGTACTATCGCTGATTCAAATATATATTCGCAAAATCTTAGATACTTTCCAGAGATAGCGTTGGCATTTACTATCGGACCAAGAGAGCAGTTGGCGTGGGTACTGGGAGATGACTCTAAGGAGCTAGAAGCAGATATGTATGCATGGCTCAATAGTTTTAGTCAAAGCGGTGCCATGACTGAGTTAAAAGACCATCATTATGGATATGTAATGCTTTTTGATTACAGCACTGCAGCACTTTTATATAAACAAATCAAATCAATTCTGCCAAAATATAAAGACCATTTTGTAGATGCTGCAAATAAAAATGATATACCATGGGCACTTTTAGCTGCTATATCCTATCAAGAGTCACATTGGAATCCCGATGCAAAAAGTATGACAGGGGTGAGAGGGTTGATGATGCTTACCCAAAATACGGCTGATATTTTAGGGGTGCAAAATCGTTCTGATCCTCATGAGAGTGTACTTGGCGGGGCAAAATATATAAAACAGATGATAAAAGGTGTTCCGGAAGGAGTGGAGGGTGAAAATCGCCTTAAGTTTGCTCTTGCAGCCTATAATATAGGAATGGGACATGTAACTGATGCACAAGAGTTGGCTAAAAAAACAGGACTGAACCACAATATATGGACAGATTTGAAAAAGGTTTTACCTCTTTTATCTCAAAAAAAGCATTCAAAAACATTAAAGTATGGTTACGCAAGGGGAAGCGAAGCGGTTAAATATGTGGATGCTATATATAACTATAAAGATATTGTTGAAAAAACTATTGAAGACTAACAGCTTGCAGAGAAGAAGAGCTAAATAGTAATTTGATGCTATTCCACCGGTTTAAAGCAGTGCGTAAAACACCTAATGATTCTCGAAAAACAAAGTTTTTACTAAAGAAACATTTTCGCTATGCGAAAAACGATTCTCTTGTTTTGTAGCTTTAGGGGGTTGTAGGGATAATTTGCAACAGCCATTCAAACGGACGCGTCCGTTTGAATGTGTAATATTAAAAAGAGGCTTCGCCCTCTCTTCCATCGGCTAGTGCAGTTAAAAAACTCTCCATGTCATATTTAACTCTATATTCAGGAGTCATAATATGTATGAGTATGTCACCCAAATCAATAACTATCCAATCACCGCTCTCATCTACATGGTTAAACTTCTCACTGCCTTTTAAATCTTTTTTTAAGTGATCCAAGAGCGCTGAGGTATGTCTTGTGCCCAGTGATGATGCAATAATTGCATAATCAACAAAGTAGTTCTTCTCTCTTAAATCAAAAACTTCTATACTCTCTGCTTTGTTTTTATCAAGCACCTGCGTTATTCTTTCTATTCTATTTTTCATTGTTTTCCTTGTAATATTCACTTATTTCTACTGCACACTCTTTTGGGAGTTTTGATATATCCATATGCTCTCTAAGTTCGGATGAGGAGATATTCTCATCAATATCGAGTGTTAGAAATTTTTTTGGTATCTCAATTTTGCTCCTGCCTGCTACAACTATCGTAACCAATTTATGAAGCTCTTCATACCTATCCCACATTGAAAGCGATGATAAATTGTCGGCACCGATAATGAGATATACCTTTTTATACTTTTTCAAAAGATATTTCACGCTCACAATAGTTGAGACTTTTTGAGCATGATTTACTTCAAAATCATCAATCTCTACATTTTCATAAGAGGAGAAAATTTTTTGTAACCATGCAACTCTTAACACCGCTGGAGCATGAGATTTCTGTTTAAAAGGGTTTATGAAAGTTGGCATAATAACAACTTTGTTGACATCCCTAAAATGTAACAAAGCTCTGACGATAGCAACATGACCGATGTGTGGAGGGTCGAATGAGCCACCAAAAAGTGCAATAGTTTCCATATTTAAAGCGAATTATAACTAACTTTGGGTAAAATAATCGACTTTATTTTTATAGGTTAGAGGAAATGGAATGGCGCTTAAAATAGCGATTAACGGATTTGGCAGAATTGGCCGCTGTGTTACTCGTATAGTAGCCCAGAGAGACGATGTCGAATTAGTAGCTATAAATGATTTGGCAAGTATAGACATGATGCTTTATTTATTAAAAAATGACTCTGTTCATGGAACTTTTAATGGCAGTGTTGAACAGATTGATGAAAATTATATTGCTATTGCCGGTAAAAAAGTACGCGTTTTTTCAGACCAAGAGCCAAAAAATTTAAAATTTGCCGATTGCGGCGCAGATATAGTCTTAGAATGTACAGGCGTATTTTTAACGCAAGAATTTGGAAGAATTCATATCAATAACGGTATAGAAAAAGTACTTTTTTCTGCTCCTTCAAAAGATAATGAGACGGCCACATTTGTTATGGGTGTCAATGAACATCTCTATGATGGGCAAAAAATAGTTTCAAATGCTTCATGCACGACAAACTGCCTTGCTCCTATCGCAAAAACTCTTGACGATGCTTTTACGATAGAGAAAGGGTTGATGACAACTATTCACTCTTACACGAATGATCAAAATATTTTAGATGTAAAGCATGTGAGCGATAAAAGAAGAGCAAGAGCTGGTGCTATCAACATGATACCTACTAGCACGGGAGCGGCGAAGGCAATTGGCTTGGTTCTTCCTCAGTTGGTTGGTAAACTTCATGGGCAAAGTGTTCGTGTGCCTACCCCAAATGTCTCTATGCTCGATTTGAATGTTATAGTTAGAAAAAAAACTACACTAGAAGAGGTTACTCAGGTCTTGAATACGGTTGCAAACAGTACCTTAAAAGGAATCCTTTTAATAGATCAGGAGATGAGAGTTTCTCAAGATATTGTAGGTTGCCCATACAGTGCTATTGTAGCCGAAGATTTAACGCAAGTCATTGGTGAAGACATGGTTAAAATTATGGCTTGGTATGACAATGAATGGGGATACTCTTCAAGATTAGTAGATATGGCGTTACACATTAACAAATAGGAGAATATATGGAATTACTAAATGTAAAAAACCTCAATATGGTCGGTAAAAAAGTTTTTATCAGATGTGACTTTAATGTACCGACGGATGAGTTTGCAAATATATCAGATGACCGTCGTATTCGTTCTGCAATTGCAACAATCAACTACTGTCTAGATCAGGAGTGTGCGGTTATCCTGGCATCACATTTGGGTCGTCCGGATGGTAAAGTAAATGAGAAATACTCTCTTGCTCCCGTTGCACGAAGATTGCAGCAGTTGCTAAAAAGGGATGTTGCCTTGGCAGGGGATGTTGTCGGTAAGGATGCCATGGAAAAAGTTGGGGCTCTTAAAGAGAGAGAGGTTTTACTTTTAGAGAATATTCGTTATGAGGCAGGTGAGACAGAAAATGATGAGGAGCTCTCCCGCAAGCTGGCTAGTATGGCTGAGTTTTATATAAATGATGCTTTTGGTGTAAGTCACAGAGCACACTCCTCGGTCGAAGGTATTACCCATTTTTTCGATAACGAACATAAGGCAGCCGGATTTTTACTTCAAAAAGAGATTCAATTTTTTGGAAAACTTATAGAAAACCCTGTTCGTCCATTTGCTGCGATTGTCGGCGGTTCAAAAGTCTCCGGTAAGCTTGAAGCCCTTATAAATCTGCTTCCTAAAGTTGATAAAGTCCTAATCGGCGGCGGTATGGCATTTACATTTTTAAAGCAGATGGGTTACAATGTAGGCGCTTCGCTGGTGGAAGATGATTTGCTCGAAGATGCACAGCACATTATGGATCAGGCAAGAAAACTCGGTGTCAAATTTTACCTCCCTGTGGATGTTGTTGCAGCTGAAAAGTTTGCAGAAGATTCTGTAAGTAAGCTGGTTTCAGTTCAAGAGATACCGGATAATTGGATGGGTTTAGATATAGGACCCGCAACTGTTAGACTCTATGGGGAAGTTTTAAATGATGTGCAAACAGTACTTTGGAATGGGCCAATGGGAGTTTATGAAATGGATAAATTTGCCCGAGGTTCAAATAAAATAGCACACTTTGTTGCAGATAGTTATGCGACTTCTGTTGTAGGTGGCGGTGATACGGCAGATTTAGTTCAACGAATAGGTCTTGATGAAGAGATGACCTTTATCTCAACGGGCGGCGGTGCATCATTGGAACTGCTTGAGGGTAAGATTTTACCGGGCGTTATGCCATTAATAGCAGAAAAGGTGTAACAAGATGATTATAGCTGCAAATTTAAAAGCAAATCTAACAAGAGCAAAAACCGTAGAGTATTTAAACGAATTAGAGAAGTTTTTAAGTGCAAAAAATATCTCTCAAGAGGTTTTAGTTTTTCCTGCTGTTTCATCTTTGAATTCACATGCGGGCTGTGCAATCGTTGGTGCTCAAAATGCCTATCCTACCAAAAATGGTGCATTTACCGGAGAGATTGGAGTAGAACACCTTGAAGAGTTTGGCATAAAAACAATTCTTATCGGTCACAGTGAACGCCGCCACGTCCTAGGTGAATCGCAAAAGTTGATAGCACAAAAGTTTGATTTTTTCAGCAAACTTGGCTTTAAAATTGTTTACTGTATAGGTGAGCCGTTAGAGGTTAGGAAGTCAGGTAATGAAAAGATGATGAGCTATCTTGATGCTCAATATGAGGGGATAGATACAGAATATGAAAATCTCATAATCGCCTATGAGCCTGTTTGGGCAATAGGAACAGGGCTTACTCCAACTTTAGAGGAGATAGAGGGTCTGCATGAAGAGTTGAAGAAAAAATCTTTTGCACCGCTTCTTTATGGTGGCAGTGTAAAAGTTACAAATGTTAAAGAGGTTTTAGCTCTAAACAATGTGGATGGGATTTTAGTAGGGAGTGCCGCACTCAACGTTGAAGATTTTTGTATGATGATAGAATCAGCACAAAATTTAGAAAAATAAAAAAATAAGGAAGATATTGATGGTAATGAAAGGCAAAAAAGGTCTAATAGTAGGTCTGGCAAATGATAAATCTATAGCATATGGCATAGCAAAAGCATGTCACGAGCAGGGTGCAGAAATGGCGTTTACATATTTGAATGATGCGCTTAAAAAAAGAGTTGAGCCACTGGCGGAATCTTTTGGAAGCAAATATGTTTATGAGCTAGATGTCTCAAACGAAGAGCACATGGCAGGAATTGCTGCTTTAATTGAGAAGGATTTTGGAAAGATAGACTTTTTGGTTCACTCTGTTGCATTCGCTCCAAAAGAGGCACTTTCAGAGCCGTTTATAAAAACTACAAAACAGGCATTCGCGATAGCTATGGATATATCTGTTTACTCACTTATTGATTTAACAAACCGTTTAGAGTCAGTATTAAGTGACGATGCTTCAATTCTTACTCTTTCTTACCTCGGCGGACCGAAATATATTGTAAATTACAATGTTATGGGTGTTGCTAAAGCTGCCCTAGAGTCAACTGTTCGTTATATGGCTGTTGATTTGGGTCGCAAAGGTCAGAGAGTAAATGCTATTTCGGCAGGACCGATTAGAACTCTTGCTGCAGCAGGAATTGGTGATTTTAAACAAATCCTTAACTGGAATGAGACAAATGCACCGCTCAAAAAAAATGTTACGATAGAACAAGTCGGCAACTCTGCCATGTATCTTCTAAGTGACTTATCGAGTGCAGTAACAGGCGAAATTCACTATGTTGACAGCGGATACAATATCATGGGAATGGCTGCAGCAGAACAGACGGAAGATGGCAAAACAGTTTTGTCTTGGGATTTGCGAACAAAATAGATAGTTTTTAAATTCCAAGATTGTCTTGGAATTTAGCTACTTGCTTATCACAAATCATGACTCCAACTTCTTAAGATGTGGCTTTTCTTCGTTTTTTTAAACTCTCATATCCTCTTTCATTAAAAATTATATTTTTAAAAGATGATTAATTTTTAATCAATATGTTGGTCTATTAATAAATCATCTACGATAAACTTACTTTACAAATTTGTTAATAAAAAAGGAGAATATATGAAAATAGTAAAAATGAGTTTGGTAGCGGCGCTACTAGTAGGTTCAAGTGTATTTGCAGTTGAAAATGTACAGATGTCCGGTGATGCACAAGTTATGTATAACACAACTGATTCTAAGGGGCTAACAAGTAATGTAATAGGTGGAAAAAAAGCAACAGATTCCGGTACTTTATTTGATAAAGATTCATCCGCTGCAGATGCTGCATTAAATCTAAATGTCACTGCTGATTTAGCTAAAAATGATTTAGTAACTGTGAGTACGGGTGCCGGATATACAGTTCTTTCTACTTTAGGCTTAGAAAATAACTTCGTAAGTAATGTTTGGGGCGGTGCACATACTGCTACAGCTCCCACTGCTGCAAATTATGGACATGCAATTGGCGGAGCCAAAGTTGAAAATGCTAATTGGCTTAACGAAGGATGGGTAGCTGTAACTACAGGAAAATCTACTGCAAAACTTGGTCGCATGGAACTTGATACTCCATTAGCATTTACAGAGAAGTGGTCAATCGAGAAAAATACCTTTGAAGCTGCTGTATTAATGAATCAAGATATTCAAGATACAACTTTAGTAGCGGCATATGTAGGAAATGGTAACGGAACTGAAACATTCGGTCAAAATGCAAACAGTAATGTACACACACTTGGATTAGCAACAGGTCCGGTTGTAAATAGAAACGGTGAATTTACAACGTATGGCTCAAATGGAGCGTATGCAGTGGGTGCTATAAATAACTCATTTAAACCACTTACAGCTCAAGCTTGGTACTATGATGTATCTCAACTTACTCAAGCGTATTGGTTACAAGCCGATGTTAAATGCTCTTTAGTAGAGGGTGTTTTAATCGGTGCTCAATACACTGGCTTAACGATTGACAAGGGAAGCGTAGCCGGCAATGCTAAAGATATATCTTCAAGTGCTATAGCTGTAATGTTGGGATATGTGGTAAAAGATGTGGTAACCGTTAAAGGTGCTTACTCTTCTGTAGATACTGATTTCGGTGCTGGTTTCAATACTGCAACTGCTACTGGTACTGCGCAATCTAAACTTTATACTGAAGCATGGTGGTCTTATGGCTTCGTAACACAAAAAGATACTACTGCTATGGCTGTTAGTGCCGTATCTCCGGTACAAGGTCTATTTGATTTAGGTCTTTACTATACAAAAGCTGATCAAACTGCTAAAGCCGGCGATAGAGATCTGTCAGAGTTTGCGTTAACTGCAGGTAAAGTTTTCGGTCCACTTGAAACTACATTAGCACTTATAAACTCTAAAGTTGCTACTGCTGATGCGTATAATACAGTTCAAGCGTATTTAAAATTAAAATTCTAACTGATGTTACGCACTAAAACGAACACGTCCGTTTTAGTGGCAGGGACTAAAGTCCCTACAACCCCCTAAAGCTACGAAAAACATTGTTTTTCGAGAATTACAAGGTTTTTTTATTCATTTCTCATTTTTCTCTCCTGATTTTGAAAAGTGAGAATTTTACCCATTCTTTTTCTCCCTGTTTTTCATACAAAAAAGTCATTCGTTTTGTATGTTGAATGGGTAAAATATTTACTTTTTTGCTATAATTTCCACATGTTAAAACTACTGAAAAAACTTTTTTATCTTCTGTTTATGCTTGCGTTAATTTCTATAATCTCATTTTTGGCTATTCACTCCGCACCCAATAGTTTTTTTGCCGGAGGTGAACTTAATCCAAATATGACAAAAGAAGCGATTGAACAGCTCAAGGCTGTTTACGGGCTTGATAAATCTCTTTCAGTCCAATATATGGATTGGATTGTAAATATTTTCACTCTCAATTTTGGCGTCTCATTCGTAAGCGGACAAGATGTAAGTTCGGAGATACTCAAACGATTACCGGTTACTCTCGCTATGAACATTACGGCACTCATCTTCGTCTTTGTGATTTCGCTCTACCTAGGTATAAAATCAGCACTCTCCTATGAAAAAAAAGCCGATTATCTTATCCGCCAAATCTCATTAATCTCCTTTTCTATGCCATCGTTTTATCTTGCACTTCTGTTTATAATATTTTTTAGTCTCAACCTAAATCTCTTTCCAATAGCTGGGTTACACTCTATCGAAGAAAAAGAGGGAGTATATTACATCGCGGACATGGCTTGGCATCTTGCTCTTCCCATTAGTGTTATGATATTTGTGGGGCTTGGAAGTATGATAATTTATATTCGCTCTCTAACTCTGGAGATATTAAAAAGTGATTACTACTTTTTTGCCCTATCTCGGGGATTTAGCAAAAAAACATTGCTACGATTTTATATACTTCCAAATCTAATACCTCCCATCGTCACACTTTTGGGTCTCTCTTTTCCAGGTCTTATCGGAGGAAGTGTTATTTTAGAGTCTATTTTTGGAATAGAAGGAATGGGACAACTCTTTTTTATGAGTGCTCTTAGTCGTGATTATCCGGTGATTATGGGGACTTTGATGATAACGGCATTTTTAACTCTTTTGGGAAATATGATAGCGGATTTGGTACTTTTAAAGTTAAACCCCTACATGAAGAGAGGATAAACTCTGATACCACCAGATACCAGAGTTTAAATCTATTAGTTAAACAGTGCTTCTAATGCATTCATTCCATCTTTTTGTTCATCTTTTCTGGTTTCTTGAGTCGCGTCTTTGCTGTCACTCTCAATAAGCTCTATATTCATTCCTGTCAGCATAGAAGCCAAACGGATATTGATTCCGCTTTTTCCAATCGCTTTTGATTTTTGATCCGCAGGAAGTGTGATAATAGCTTTGTCATTTTCGCCGTCAGCACTTTTGACGATTTCTACATGAGAGATAATCGCCGGACTCATAGTACGAGATATAAAAAGTTCAGGAATAGTTGTATATTCGATGCAGTCGATGTTCTCGCCGATTAACTCTTGACTAACGGCATTTATACGAACACCCTTAACCCCGACAGTTGCTCCAACAGCATCTACTTGCGGATGCATGCTGATGAGCGCAACTTTTGCTCTTTCTCCTGGAATTCTGGCACATTTCTCTATTATAACCGTTCCGTCAGAAATTTCAGGTACCTCTAAAGCCAAAAGCTCTTCTAAAAATTTTGGAGATGTTCTTGAGAGTTCTATCTGTATACCATTCTCTTTATCCATGTTTACGCGTCGGACAACTGCTTTGATATGGTCTCCAACTTTAAAAAACTCGCCTTTAATACGGCTTTTCATAGGTAGTACGGCACGAACTTCGTCCACTTCTATATAAGTAGAATTTTGAGAATCTACCCTTGTAACTCTGCCTGAGACTAAATTTCCAATTTTTGATTTGTACTTGTTAAATAGTTCATCTTCAACGAGTCTCTGAATGTGAAACTCTATTTCACGGTGAAGTGAAGAGGCTGCCGTTCTTCCATGCTCCTCTAAGTCATGCTCTATCTGGAGCTGATCGCCTAGCTCAACTTGGTCATCATACTCTCTTGCGTCACTGATTGAAATGTATGCCGGTGCCATCTGCTCATCTTGAAGTTTTGCATCGTCATTTGCCACAACAGTGATGGTTTGAACGACATTAATTGTTTTTTTTACTTTATCTATTTGAGCTTCAAAAGCAAAATTTTGATTGATAACTCTTTTTGCAGTTTGAACAAACGCCGCTTTGAGAGCCTCTAGTACCTTTTCGGGCTGAAGTCCTTTTTCATGGGCTATCGCGTCTGCTATATCTAAAACTTTTTCCACGGATTATCCTTTTAAAGGGTTGTTTCACAAAAAATATAAGTAATAATTTTGGGGATTTCTTATGAAGTATAGAATTATATCTAAGAATCTATAAAAACATCTTTAATGCACCTTTTAGTAGAGTTTATATATAATGCAAAACTTTTTATTATGAAAAATAATAGTTTAAATTAAAAGGATATTCTATGGAATTAAAATTTGCAAGAACTGATGTGGATGCGAAACCAAAAAAAGTTGAGCTAGAGAAGATAGAGCATAGTGTTGAAAAACAAGATAGCGTGATTTTTTACTTTGATAGAGAAAATTCACACAAAGATTTGCTAGAACTTCAAGACTATTTTGAAGCAAAAGGCAAAAGTTTTTATATGAGCGAAGTAAAATATGGGCTTGCAGATAATGAGTATATGTATCAAGTCCATATCGTAAGCTAAGCGAATAAAATGAGTAAAAAGTTATTTATTGAAACTCTGGGTTGTGCTATGAACTCTCGTGACAGTGAGCACATGATTGCCGAACTTCATGAAAAAGAGGGGTATGAAACAACAAATATTCTCTCAGAAGCGGATTTGATTTTAATAAATACCTGTTCAGTGCGAGAGAGACCGGTTCATAAACTTTTCTCAGAACTCGGAGGATTTAACAAAAAGAAAAAAGCAGGCGCAAAGATAGGTGTTTGCGGTTGTACAGCTTCGCATTTGGGTGAAGAAATACTTAAACGTGCTCCCTACGTCAGTTTTGTTTTGGGTGCCAGAAATGTATCCAAAATAAGCGAAGTCCTTCACAAAGATAAAGCGGTAGAGATAGATATAAACTATGACGAGTCAGAGTTTGCATTTCAAGATTTCCGCTCCTCGCCCTTTAAAGCTTATATAAATATCTCCATCGGCTGCGATAAATCCTGTACATTTTGTATTGTTCCTAAAACGCGCGGTGAAGAGATTTCAATACCTGCTGATTTAATTATAAGCGAAGCAAAAAAAGTTGTGAATAGCGGAGTAAAAGAGATTTTTCTTTTGGGGCAAAATGTAAACAACTACGGTCGCCGCTTTTCCGGCTCGAATGAAAAAGTTGGATTTACAGAACTCCTTAGAAGACTCAGTAAAATAGAGGGTTTGGAGAGAATCCGTTTTACCTCTCCGCACCCTCTGCACATGGACGATGAATTTATAGAGGAGTTTGCAAAAAATCCTAAAATATGCAAATCGATGCATATGCCGCTCCAAAGCGGTTCGAGTAAAGTTTTAAGAGAGATGAAGAGAGGCTATACAAAAGAGTCCTTTTTAAATCGTGTAGAGAAGCTAAAAAGTGTCTGTCCTAGTGCTAGCATCAGTACGGATATTATCGTAGGTTTCCCCGGAGAGAGTGACGAAGATTTTGAAGACACTTTGGATGTTGTCAGAGCAGTTGGTTTTGAACAGATTTTCTCTTTCAAATATTCTCCTCGTCCAGAGACGGAAGCAGAGCATTTTACAAATGTGGTCGATGATGAGATAGCCTCTGAAAGACTCTCTACTCTTCAAGCCCTTACAAATGAAATAATCGATGAAAAAAACAAAAAACTTCTCGGCAATGTTTACAGAGTCTATTTTGAAGATTTAAATAGAGATAACTTTGTAGCGGGCAGAAGTGACAATAATATTGTCATAAAAGTAAAAGGCTCAGAGGAGCTTTTGGGTCAATTCAGAGATGTTAAAATTACCTCAATAGGACGAACGATTCTAACAGGTGAGATTGTTGCTTAAAAAATTTTTCCGTTCTTTAGCTTTAGTAATTGTTCCACTTTTAGGCTCATTGCTCATTAGATTTATCTACTTTACAAATAAAAAAGTGTTTCATACTCCAAAATCGATAGCAGAAGAGCCAACTATTTTTGCTTGTTGGCATGGAGAGCTTTTGATGCTTTCGCATCTTTACTCTCATTATAGAAAAATTCCACATGCAAAAGCTCTAATCTCAAGCCATTTTGATGGATCTCTGGTTTCAAAAACTATAAAACATTTTGGACTAGACACTATCGAAGGTTCAACAAACAGAAATGCAGCCAGAGCACTGATTCAAGCGATTAAAGCTCTAAAAGATGGATATGATATAGGAATTACTCCAGATGGCCCCAAGGGCCCAAGACATGAAGTGGCAGATGGAATTGTTGTTATGGCGCAGAAAACTAAGGCAAAGATATTTTTGGTAGAGATAAAAGCTACAAAATATTGGAAACTTTCAAGCTGGGATGAATTTGTAATACCAAAACCATTTGGCACTTTGCACTTCTTTTCAAACGGCCTCATAGATGTTAGTAAAATGGAGCTAGAAGAAGCAAGGACTTTTATAAAAAACAGTTTACTAGAACATGAAAAAGTTAATAAGCAAATATAAAAGAGAGTTTTTAACCTATTTAGAGACCCCAAGGGGTTATTCTGATTTGACTATAAAAAGTTATGATGAAACCATAACTGAAGCTCTTTTACTTGTAGAAATGGTTAAAGAGGACGAGCATTTAGTTTTTAATCTTATGCCCTATCGTATAAAAATATCGCACTTAAATCCAAAAACAATATCTAAAAAATTGAGTGCAATTAGAACATTTGCAGAGTACCTCAATGAGAATGGAACAAAGGTAGTTTTAAAGGCTGACAACAGTGTAAAAGTGGCTAAAACTTTGCCAAAACCAATCTCTCACAAACATATTCTCGAAGCACTTGAACACGCAGAGGAGGAGGAGCGCTTGGTTGTCGTTTTGCTCTATACTTTAGGACTTCGTATATCAGAGCTCGCCTCACTGAAAATAGACGAAATATCAGAACAATGGACAAGAGTTTTAGGCAAAGGAAATAAACAGAGAGATATTCCGCTCATGCACTCAACAAAGGTTTTGCTAGATGGGTACTTGGCAAAAAATTCTCGGGTAAAATTTGTTTTTGAAAAAGATGGCGAAAAATTAAGCGAAAATAGTCTAAGATATATCGTTAATAAAGTCTTTAAAAGAGTTGCTATCAAAGCCACCCCTCATCAGCTTCGTCACTCTTATGCATCAGCTTTGTTGAATAACAATGCTAGAATTTCTGATGTTAGTGAGCTGTTGGGACACTCTTCTATGGCAACAACACAAATATATACAAAATTAGGAAGTGCATTGAAGCAACAAAATTATAACAAAGCACATCCGCTTTGTATGGTAGATGAATAATGTTTGACGTAATAAATAAACTTTTGTACTCTACTGTATTTGTAAATATTATTGTAAAACACTCTTCTACATCTGTTTATATTGAAATAGTAAAAAATAAAGTTGTTCTTGATTCAGTACAAAAAAGTTTTGAGACCACGGCTGTTGATGAAGAGATGCATGAATTTATAACTTCTTACACAAGAGAATCGCCATTTTATTATATCTCTCTTCTCGACCCGTCGGAGGAGCAGGGTGCAGTTCCAACATGTTCAAAAAATTCTATATGGAGTTTTAGCGATTTAAGCAACTCTGAGCATATATGTTTTAATAATAAATGGACATATTATTCCTCCAAGTATGATGTATTGAATTTAGAAAAAAAATATGCAACAATCGGTTTAGACTTTCTCTTTTCACCTTTTATTATTTTACATAACTTTTTTATAGATAAGATTGATACGCATAAAGCTATGTATGTATTGATAGAGGAGAGCTACATGTCTTTAGCTATATTTGATAATTCAGAGTTGTTGTTCGCACAACATATTGATGTTGAAAACTATAAGCAGAGTGATGAACTTTCAATGGAAGAACATGGTGCATTAGAAGAAGAATTGGAAGAGTTGGAAGATACTATTGATTTGGATGACTTAGATGCATTAGAGGAATTGGATGATTTTGGAGATATAGAAGATTTAGATACTCTTGAAGAGATGGATGATTTTGCGCAAACGAAGGACTTGGAAGAGGAACTCAAACAAGATGAAGAGATTAAACTATTAGAAAGAGAATCAGAGAACTTTAATGAAGATTATCAAAGATTTTTACTCATTCAAAGTGCTATTAAATATTTTTACAAAGATGATAAATTTAACAGCGAATTTATAGAAACTATTTATATCGCTGATTCAATAAAAGTGAGCAGAGATTTAAAAAAATATCTTGAAGAAGAGATGTTTTTGAGTGTATACATGCGCCACATGGATTTAGTTAAAGAAATTTGTGAAACAGCAAAGTTGGAGCTTCAATGAAGTTTAGCTATATACGCCCAAGAAAAAAGAGTATTTTTACTCCCGATGTAAAATTGGTTATGCTCTTTTTTGGCATGACGCTTTTTATGCTCTTTTCTACATACTCCTATTTAGTACTTAAAAATTATAATTTTTCCCAAAGTAAGATAGAAACAATACAAGAGAGAGAGGATACAAAAATTAATATAGGTGCCATGAATAAGGAGATTGCATTTATAGAGAGAGAAAACAGACTATCTATGAGAATATTTACAAAAAACAGTGTACTAAAGGATTCAATCGCAAATATGTTTGATTTGGTTCCGCAAAGAATTACACTCTCTGAAGCCAAATTACTTGAAAACGGACTTATTCTTTATGGAATTACTCCAAACAAAGATGTATATAATTTTATGCTTCAAGCTCCTCTTCGCTCAATTTTTCATAGAACATACAGCAGTTTTTATCCGGCAGAGAATGGATGGTTAAGATTTGTGTCAACTAACTTTGTTGACGATGAAGAATCTGATGCTCTCCAGCATAATGAAGAAGAGACTAATACAAAAGGGATAGATTATGAAAATTAAAACTATCACTAGACAAACTATCTATCTCTCTGTTGTGTCACTACTTCTATTTGTTTTTGTATTTGTATTTTCGTTTTTAGTTCTGATTCCTGAGGGAAAAATGTACAGAATACAAAAAAGTGAACTAAAAAAAGAGAATCTTGAACTCGAAAAGTATCAGGAATTTAACAATGAGACATTAGATAGATTAAAAAAACTTCAAAGTGATAATGCACATATAATAACTGCTTTTAAAACACCTTTTAATGCTGAACAATTTGAAAAATTAAATAAAATCTACTTTAACTCTTTGAGTATTTCAGAAAAAATAAAAGTAGATAATGAGGAAGAGTTTAGTGTGTATGAAGTAAATACAACATCTAAAATAAACTCGCCAAAGGTTTTTTATGATTTTTTAGATGCAATCAATAAAAGCGAATGGATAATTGCTGTCAATTTCCCGATAAATTTTAAAAAAGAGGCAGATATGATTCGCTCCAGTTTTACTATGAAAGTTTACTCGAATGAGTTAAATGCAAGCCAAAACAAATCAAGCACACATGGATCGATTGCTAGTGAAGATAAATCAGCCCCTCATGAGGCAAGTGCTCACGATTCTCACAACTCAAATGCTACCCATTAACTCTTTTACCTTTAAAAAAGCGTCACTGTTTTTGTAGAGGTACGCTCTGAGTTTTGGCTCTATTTTTAGAGTTCTCATCTCCTCTTTAAACTCTTTTGGCATGACTGTTTCATCTGTCATATAGGGAGCAATAAAGATAAAACCAGAATCCTGAACCACTAAAAATTTTCTTCCCAACACAACACACGTCTCTTTTTCTAGTAACTCTCTCTCTTTGGAACTTAACATGTGAAGCTCAGACTTTAGATATTTATCAATGGCGTAAATATCAGCTCTCTTATTATGTGAACTTTTAAAATAGGCGAAATCTTTGATGGTTTTTACCTCAATTTTATCTATCAAACACTCTCTGTCTCTATCGAGATAATCAAAACTTTTTTTAATGCCGCCAAGATATTTTTCTATCAAAGGCAGAGAGTAGTTATGTCTAAACGCATTTCGTTTTATATCCTCATTTAAGTTGCTTTCATCTTCAAAGTAGTGAATCTCATTTGCATGCAGATAGACCAGAAGCTCCTTTTTATCAAGGTGCAGAAGAGGTCGGAGGAGTGTATAGTTTTTTCTTTGCTGCATCTTTTGCATCCCTGCAATCTCCGCGCATCCGGCACCCTTGCAAAACTGCATAAGCATCCACTCAAATCTGTCTCCGAGGTGATGAGCAGTTATGAGATTTTCATATTCATAAGAGTTTATAAGCTCTTCAAAAAAGTTGTATCGTATCTCTCTCGCACTTGATTCGAAGTTTTTCTCACACTTTGGAGCGCTCAAGAGATGGCATGTTAAGTTATGAGTGTGTGCTAGAGCTTGTGCATATGCAACTTCTTCTTTGCTTTGCGCTCTTATTCCATAGTCAACAATGGCGATATCAAATTTTATATTGTGGTTAAGGAGTATAAAAAAGAGGGCGGTGGAGTCACCTCCACCCGAGAATGCCAAGAGGTTTTTTTTGCCTTCTAGCAGTTGGAGTGAAAATGGCTCAAGCATTATCAACTGTAGCGGTCAAGATAGTGCCAATAAGCTCTGTCACTTTAGCCTTGTAGATTACGCCAAACTCTAACTCTTCGTCTGAAGTTTTATCATTTACATAAATCTCACCGTCTATCTCAGGTGCCCATAAAAGTTTTCTGGCACTGAGCAGTGATTCATGCTCATCACTCTCACCGTCAATCACAAGTTCAATCTCTTTTCCAATTTCATTTAAAAGTGATTTTTGCATTACTTCGCTGCTGATTGCACCCAGCATCTCAGCTCTTAGAGCAATTACATCTGCAGAGATTTTGTGGCTCATCTCATGTGCCGGAGTTGTCTCCTCGTCCGAGTAGGAAAAAACATTGATTCTGTCAAAACCGAACTGCTCGGCAAATTCACACATCTCTTCAAACATCTCAGGAGTCTCTTGCGGATGCCCGACGATAAAACTTGTTCGCACAAAGGAGTTCGGCAAAGCTCTCATAAAATCTAAAAGTTCAAGAGTTTTATTTTTGCCGAATCCTCTCTTCATAATACGCAACATGTCGTCGTTAATGTGCTGAATCGGCATGTCAAAGTAGTTGTGGAAAATTTCGCTTTTAGCAATGTTTTTAAGGAGTGAAATAGTGGTTGTTGATGGGTAAAGATATAAAATTCTTGCACTCTTTACACCTTCAATCAGCTCTATGCGCTGAATGAGCAGACTTAACCCGTCTTTTATATTTTGGTCTCGAAGATACGAACTGCTGTCTTGTGAAACAAAGCTGAAGTCGAAGTACCCTTTTGTAACAAGCCCCTCAACTTCTTTGGCAATAGAATCGAGATTTCTCGAATTTAATTTGCCTTTAAAAGAGGGAATTGCACAGAAACTGCATGTCTGATTGCATCCTTCAGAGAGCTTGATGTATGCATGGTATGATGAACCTGTAACCACCCGTTCTGCTCCGTCAATCAAAAATACTTTGTCAGAAAAACGGCTCTTCTTCTCACTCAAAAGTTCATCAATTCTGTCATAATCGCCTACTCCTGTGAAAATGTCAACTTCAGGCATGTCCGCTGCCAATTCCTCTTTGTACCGCTCGCTCAAACACCCTGCCATAACGAGAACGGAGTCCTCTTTTCGTGCTTCATGCAGGTTCAAAACAGTGTTGATTGACTCTTGTTTTGCAGCGTCAATAAATCCGCATGTATTGACGATGATAACATCCGCCTCCTCTTGATTATCAGTCAGCTCAAAGTTTTGAAGTTTCCCCATCATAACTTCCGTATCGACAAGATTTTTGGTGCATCCAAGAGACACAATGTGGAGTTTATTATTTGTCATTTGTTATTCAATCCTATTTATATGGTTTATATGCTTTATTATTCGCAACCACTGTTTAATAATTTTTGTATTATACAGTATGTTGCCATTTTTCTTAATTTGTATCTAGGATAATGGCTGTTTTGGCATGTCACTACTCTCTATTTTAATTATCAAGATTGTCTGTTTTTTGCTATGATGTTTAAATTAATTATTTTTTTAACAAAAAATCTACTGGGAGGGATAGTGTGAGCATTAAATATAAGGTGTTCTTACCTGTGCTTTTTATGGTTTTTTTAATACTCTCTTTAATAAGTTATTTTAATATTCAAAATACAATTCAGAATATTCAAAAACTTTCTATTGAGCATTTACACTCATTGGGGCAAGTTACAAAAGAAAGAATAGACCAGTATCTAAAACAAACAGAAGAACAAATCATTTCATTCAATAGTCGTGTACGATTAAGAAAAACTCTTGAAAGTTATATGAATGAGCCAACAAAAGAGATACTTGGTACACTTAGCACACTTGTGAAATCTTCTTATACAGGTAATGGAACAATAAAAGACATTATTATTTTAGATACAAACGCTAAAATTATTGCCTCAATGAGCAACAGCATTATTGAAAACAATTTTTCTTCAGCAATGTTTGATAAATCAAAAAATGGAATATATTCACATTTAAGCTTTATGGATAACGGTAAAATACCAATACTGTGCATAGGTGCGCCAATATTTGATAACAATATATTTGTCGGAGTAAGTATATTTAAAATAAAAATTGATTATTTGAATGAAATATTACTGCAAAGAACCGGACTTGGCAAAACGGGGGAATCCTTAATAGGTACATACGATGAGAATAATAATGTTGTTCTTTTTTCACCGCTCAAATATTCAGAATCAACATTGGTACTATCTCCTTCACAGTTCAAACAAGCAATTCCTATGAGGCTCGCACTTGAAAATAAAGTTGATAAAATAGAAAATGGGCTAGATTATAGAAATGTCCCTGTTATATCCTCCATGGATTACTATGAACCCTTAAAAATAGGGATAGTAGTTAAAAAAGATATTCAAGAAATCATGGAACCAATCAATAAATTAATGGAAGAATTAATAATAATTTCTATAATTGGATTTATTCTATCTATCATTATAAGTTTTTTAATTGCAAGACATATTACTTTTACAATCAATAAAATAGTAGATATTGCTTCAAGTATATCAGAAGGAAATATTCATAAAAGAGTTGAAGTTTTTACAAATGATGAACTTGGAATATTGTCACATTCAATTAATAAAATGGCAGATTCACTTGTAAATATGAATTTAACCCTTGCAAACAAAGTTCATGAACAAACAATTAAACTCGAAAATGCCAACACGCAATTGGAAAATATTTTTAATATCACTCCAAATATCACATTGCTTACAAATGGTACAACACTTATAAAAGCAAATAGTGAATTTTATAACTTTACCGGATATAAAAATTTAGAGAATTTTCTAAGTGATTACAATTGCATTTGTGATATGTTCACAGATTTAGAGGGTTATTTGACACCAATAGTAGAAGGTGTTTCTTGGATTAAATATGTTGCTGCAAATAAAGAAAAAATTCATAAAGCTGTCATAGAAAAAGATGGTGGGGAGTACCTATTTCTTGTGAATGCAACAGAGTATTATGAAAATGAACAAATATACTTTATTGCAGTTTTTGAGAATATTACCGAACTCCAAAAAGTAGCCTATACTGACCATTTAACAAAGCTCATGAATCGTATCAAAATTGATGAAATGCTTGAGAGATGTGCCAATAGTTATAAACGATATAAAAATATTTATTCTGTGATTTTGCTCGACATAGATCATTTTAAATTAGTAAATGATACATATGGGCATTTGGTTGGAGATGATGTTTTAAAACATGTAGCTAAGATATTGAGTAAAAATACAAGAAATATTGATTTAGTCGGTAGATGGGGCGGAGAGGAATTTTTAATCATTACAAAAGAGACAAACATAGAAGGAGCTTCTGCATTAGCTGAAAAAATAAAAAAAAGTGTTGAATCTTATGAGTTTGAAATAGTAAAAAATCAAACCATAAGTCTTGGTGTTGCTCAAATAAAAGAGAATGAAACAATTGATGAACTTCTAAAAAGAGCAGACGATGCCCTTTATGAAGCCAAAGAAAGCGGAAGAAATAGAGTAGTTGTATCAAATTAGAGAAATGATGTTTACTCTTTTTTGCTTCTGGTAATAGTATAAGTTTTAGTATAATACAAAGATGAAAATATATGATGTTTTAATATTGGGTGCGGGTGCGAGCGGTTTGATGTTTGCATCGCAAATAGATGAAGCCCTCCATGTAGGAATTGTAGATGTCAATGACAAAGTTGCCGCAAAGCTTAAAATCTCAGGCGGTGGCAAATGTAATATTACCAATCTAGAAGTCAGTACTAACAATTATGATAGTAAAGATGAAATTGTTTCGAATGTTTTAAGTGTTTTTTCGAAAGAAGATTTATTAGATTTTTTAAACAAAAATGGCGTCAAACTTGAATTGAGAAAAAACCGTTACTACTTTTGCAAAGACTCTTCCGATGAGATTATAGATGTTCTAAAAAAACTCACGCGTCATGTGGAGATGTTATTAAATACAGAAATTTTTGAAGCCGCAAAAGTGGATGACATTTTTCACATAAAAACTTCAAGAGGCATTTTAAAATCAGAAAAACTTATTGTAGCAACAGGCGGCAAAAGCTATACAATTCTGGGTGCAAGTGAAGTCGGTCTGAAAATCGCAAAAAGTTTTGGACTCAAAGTCAAAGAGTTCTCTCCGGCGCTTGTGGGAATGACACTCCAAAAAGAGCAGTTTTGGATGAAAGAACTGAGCGGACTGAGCTGCCATGTTCACATAAAAGTGGGTGATAAAATTTTAAATGAGGAGATGCTTTTTGCACACAAAGGCATAAGCGGACCTGCCGTTTTATCCGCTTCACTCTACTGGCAAAAGGGAAATATGAGCATCAATTTTTTGCCGCAGAATAATATTTTTGACTTGATTAAGGGAAGCAAAAAACAGCTCAGTTCAGTAATCCCCCTCCCAAAAAGGCTATCAAAAGCAATTTTAGAAGCTCTGGGTATTGATGACATAGAGTGTAAAAAGATTACTCCACAGGTACTGGCGCAACTCCAAAAAATACATAACTACAAGTTCGCTCCTGCCGGAAATTTCGGCTTCACAAAAGCAGAAGTAAGTCGCGGCGGAGTCCTAGCAGAGGAGCTGAATCCAAGCACTTTAGAGGCACACCATGTTAAAAATCTTTACTTCATAGGAGAGGTAGTAGATGTCACAGGAGAGCTAGGCGGATACAATTTTCAATGGGCATTCAGCAGTGCAGTGGTATGTGCGGTGAGTGTAGAGAGGAACTATTCTTGGGCGTGCAAAAGCAGTAAAAACAACATAAATTAATAAGTAACGAAGTAAATTTTTACTACAATTCACCCCTTAAATTAGAAGGATATTTTGCAACATGACTAATATAATTTTATGCGGTGGAAGCGGAACGAGACTTTGGCCCATCAGCCGTAACCTTATGCCCAAACAGTTTGTGAAGCTTTTTGACGACAAATCACTTTTTCAACTGACACTCAAGCGAAATGCAAAGCTCTGTAGTACACAGTTTATAGTTTCAAATGCCGATCAATATTTTTTGGCACTCGACCAAATAGAAACTTCAAATGAGAGTGTTAAATATCTTCTTGAACCGGTTGGAAGAAATACGGCACCTGCAATCGCCCTTTCTTGCATGCTATGCGAAGATGAAGAGATTGTTTTGGTTACTCCCTCAGACCACTTAATCAAAAACGAAGCAGAGTATGAAAAAGTTCTAAAACGCGCAAAAGAGTTGGCAGAGCAAAACTATCTTGTCACATTTGGCATCACTCCGACATTTGCCGAAACAGGGTTTGGCTACATCGAAGCCGTAAATGGAGAAGATGTAAAAGCTTTCCATGAAAAACCGGATTTCGAACGTGCCACAAACTATCTCAAAGCCGGAAATTACTACTGGAACAGCGGCATGTTCTGTTTTAAAGCAGGCATTTTTTTAGAAGAGCTTAAAAAATATTCACCGGAGATTTACTCGGCATGTGAAAATGCTCTAAAAAGTACAGATTCTCAAACTGGGTTGATAAGAATTAAACATGAAGAAATGCTGAAAATTCCTGAAGACAGTATCGACTATGCAGTGATGGAGAAATCTTCTAAAGTAAAAATTGTACCTTCAAATATCGACTGGTCAGATTTAGGCAGTTTTGATGCACTCTATGAAGAGTTGCCAAAAGATAAAAATAACAATACGCAAAATCCGAATCATATAGCGATAGACTCAAAGAACAACCTTGTTTACGGATATGAGAGAGTTATAGCCACGGTGGATATAGAAGATTTGATAATCATAGACACAGGCGACGCACTTCTTATAAGCAAAAAAGGATCTTCACAAAAGGTAAAAGAGGTAGTAAACCAGATTAAAATCCGCGGAAATAATTTACACAATATTCACCTCACTGCCCACCGTCCATGGGGAACATATACCATTTTAGAAGACAGTCCGGGATATAAGATAAAACGCATTGAGGTAAAACCGGGTTGCAGACTCTCCATGCAAAAACATTTTCATAGAAACGAGCACTGGATTATCGTAAGCGGAACGGCAACAGTGACGGTAGGTAACGAAACAAGGCTCGTACGACCGAATGAGAGCACTTACATAAAAATGGGAGAAGTTCATAGACTCTCTAACGAGGGCAAAATTCCGGTAGTGCTCATAGAAGCGCAAGTTGGAGAATATACGGGCGAAGATGATATCATAAGAGTCGAAGATGATTTTAAAAGGTTATAATTGAAACACAATATTTTACTGGCTTTTAGTTTTGCAAAAAGAGACTTCAAGGAGCGTTATGTAGGAACAGGGCTGGGGCAAATCTGGTACATACTCTCTCCGATTATTACCATACTCATTTACACCGTTATATTTTCAGATTTTATGAAAATGAAGCTGAATATCATAGATAACTCCTACGCATATAGCATCTATCTCGTTCCGGGACTTCTTGCATGGACATCCTTCAGTACGATTATTATGCGATTAAACAGCTCTATCTTAGAAAAATCAAATCTCATCAAAAAAATAAGCGTGCCGATTTATGTCTATCAACTAAGTATAATTATCACCGAATTTGCCCTTTTACTGCTCTCTTACTCATTTGCCCTGATTTTTTTACTTTTGGTAAACCACCCGATAACTGCAACTTTTTTATATCTTTTTCCAATTCTCTTTTTGCAAACAATTTTTGCTTTTGCATTAGGTGTGATACTCTCTCTCTTTACCCCTTTTTTCAAAGATTTAAAAGAGGCTATCCCCATCGTAGTGCAGTTATGGTTCTGGATGACACCCGTTATCTACATGAAAGAGATGTTGGCAGATAAATATCCGGCTCTTTTAGTTTATAACCCGTTTTTTTACTTTGCAAACATATATCAAGAGATATTTTTGTACTCAAAAGCACCGGCATTGAATGATCTAATGGTTTTAACTCTTATCACGGCAGTAACGCTTTTTTTAGCAGGATTTTTATATAAAAAAATGATAGCAACTATAAAAGATATTATCTGAACATGCCAAATAAAATATATCTAGACTGCACGCACACCTACAACTCGGGACTTAACACAGGAATTCAAAGAGTTGTAAAAAATATTGTAAAAAATATTCCGCAAGTTTCAAAAGAGCTGGGTGTAGAGGTTATACCGGTCGTATCCATTTCAAATCAATACTACTCGTTTGATGCTTTTCCCGATATAAATAAAAAAAACAATCAACTGAAATCACTCTTAAAATTTTTTTATACAAAGCTAAGAGCGCTCATTGTATTTATATTGCCGTCTAAATTAAATAACATTTTATACCATCCAAATATTGGAATTTTTTTAAATAAGTTGACGGATAAAATACTTTTTTCAAAAAGAGTAGATTCAGACAATTTGGTATTTTTGAAATCAGATGATATTCTAATCCTTCTTGATACAACTTGGCTCAACAACAACTACAAACAACTAGATACCCTGAATCAAAAAAATGTAAAAATCGTAGCAGTTATTTATGACATCATCCCCATAACTCATCCGGAGTTTTGTACTCTTGATTTAATCCTCTCCTTGAAAGATTGGTACAAAAAAGCCACAAAACAGATTGATGGATACATTGCAATATCCAATAGTGTAAATGAGGATACATACGCATATATAAAAGAGAATATAAACCCAAATATAGAGAAACAAAAGTTTGACTATTTCTATCTAGGCACAAATTTCAGCACAGAATATGATGAAAAAAAAGTTCCAAACTCATTTAAAGAGTACTTCAAAAATCAAAATATCTATTTGAGTGTCAGTACAATAGAACCACGAAAAAACCACTCCTATATCTTAGATACCTTTGATATATTGTGGAGCAATAACGAAGATGTTACCTACATCATGATAGGGCGAATCGGCTGGAACACGGAGAGCTTAATTAAGAGAATTAAATCGCATAAAGAGTACAACAAAAGGCTTTTTCTTCTTGAAGATATAGACGACAACTCCCTTGTTTATGCCTATAAAAACTCAAAAGCACTTATCTTCGCTTCACATGTAGAAGGTTTTGGACTACCTATCATAGAGAGCCTTTTTTACAAATTGCCTGTCCTCGCCTCAAACACTCCTATTCACAGAGAGATAGCAAATGAGAATGCAAGCTATTTCGACTTATCTGACACTCATAGTTTGTTAAGTATAATAAAAAACAAAAATATTAAGCCCGTAAACGATTTTATCTGGCAAGATTGGCATCAAAGTACAAAAGAACTGATATTAAAAAGCAAAGAGATAGTATGAAAAAAGTTTTAGAAGTAAAAAATATAACAAAAATCTATAAAATTTACAAAAACAACATAGATAGGCTTAAAGAGGTTTTTTTAAATAAGCCATACCATAAAGAGTTTATCTCAAATAATGGTATATATTTTGACCTTTACGAAGGAGAAACTCTTGGCATTATCGGAGTCAATGGTGCAGGAAAATCAACCATTCTTAAAATAATAGCAGGGGTTATAAATCCTTCAAGCGGAGCAGTGTTAAGACATGGCAGAGTAACTGCACTGCTAGAACTCGGCACCGGTTTTAATGATGAGCTGAGCGGACATGAAAATATTTTCTTAAACGGCACGCTAATAGGTATGACGCAAAGAGAGTGCGAGCAAAAAGTAGAAGAGATAATGGCTTTTAGCGAGTTAGGCGATTATATATATGAACCCATAAAAACCTACTCCTCAGGCATGAAGATGCGTTTGGCATTCTCAATAGCCATTTATTCAGAACCACAAATACTTATAGTCGACGAAGCGCTTTCGGTGGGAGATGCTCACTTTGCAGCAAAATGTACAAAAGCGCTTAGAGAGAGAAAAGAGCAAAACATGTCTATCATCTATGTTTCACATGACTTAAACTCTTTAAAACTTCTTTGCGATAGAGTTATCCTGTTAAACCATGGCACGGTGGTAGAAGAGGGCAAACCGGAAAGCGTCATCAACAGCTATAACTTTCTGATTGCAAAGCTAAATGACGAAGAAGAGAAGATGAGCATTAAAGATTCTCAAAATTCATCTTTTGGAACTTTTGAGGTGGAAATTATGAATGTTTCCATAAAAGGGGAACACTCAAATTCAAATGTTATAAGCTCAGGTGAAATGGCAAATATAGAGATAAAAATAGCTTCAAAAAAAGATACTTCAAACATGACTGTCGGCATAATGATACGCGATAAATTTGGGCAGGATATTTTCGGTACAAATACGTACCACTATAAATTAAATATAGATTTTAAGGCAAACAAAGAGTACATTTGCAACTATAAAATGCCTCTAAATATCGGAAGCGGCAAATACAGCATAACAACAGCTCTTCATTCGGAAGATACACATCTCTCGAACTGTTCACATTGGCTAGATTATGCGTGCGATTTTGAAATAGCGGGAGTAGAAGGAAATATTTTTATAGGGCTTTGCAGGCTAGAACCAACTATTGATTTTAAAGAGGTAGAAACTAAATGATAGAGATTAATATACCAAATCTTACATCTAAAGAGATAATGCAAAAGATAGAGCGCGAGGTAGAAAAAATTGACTTAGCACCCTCGCAAACACTCCCGACAGAGTCCATGTCTAAAACTTTGCAACAAACAAATGTAAGAGCCAACAGCAGCTACGGTTTCGCAAAAAAAGTAGGCAAATTTTTACAAAAAAAAGGGTTGGGTACATTTGTCAAATATATACAAAAAACATTCAAGCTTTATCCACAAAACCGCATACATGTAATAAGTGATTTTACAAAATTCTATGATGAAAATTTTATAAACAATGCTTACAATCTTATTTTTTATAGAGAAGCGGATACGAATGAAAAGAATCACTATTTATCTCTTTTAAGAAGTGGTAAACTCTCAAAAACAGAGATTATAACATCACTCTACTTCTCAAAAGAGGGGAAAGAACAAAACCTAATCATTTTGGGAATTAAAAAAAGATATGCTATTGCACTGCTTTATAAAATACCGTTTTTAGGATATATTGCAAAAATGCTTTTTACATTAGTGACCTTACCAAAGCTTATAGTTCGTCTAAATAGCTATGAAAATCAACTCCAAACAAAATCATCTAATGAGACGGTTTCAAATCTCGCGAAGCATCTAGAATGGATGATTGAGACAAAATCATCGAATGAGACAGTCTCAAACCTTGCAAAGTATTTAGAATCAGAACTCCAAACAAAATCATCCAATGAGACACTCTCAAATCTCGAAAAATATTTGGAATTGATGCTTGAAACAAAATCATCCAATGAGACACTCTCGAATCTCGCAATACATTTAGAGTCAGAACTTCAAACGAAAGCATCCAATGAGACACTCTCGAATCTCTCAAAGCATTTAGAGTCAGAGCTTCAAACAAAAGCAGAGATCAATCAGTTTGAGCTTTATCTCCAAACTGTAAATCATGCAAAAAAGTACATGAAATTAACCGAACAAACTATGCAGAATCTTATAGATGAAGCAAAAAAAAGATTACCGGATGCGGTATTCAATCAAAAAGAGTTAAAACTTATCACAGATGAAGAGAGATATAAATTTGATAACTTCTATATAGAGTTTGAAGATAAGTTTAGAGGTGACAGGGCTGAGATAAAAAAGAGGGTAAAAGTATATCTTCCATATATCCGAAACCTACCTTTTAAAAAAGAGGATATAAAATCTTTAGATGTAGGCTGCGGCAGGGGTGAATGGCTGGAACTTTTGGAAGAAAATGGCTATACGGATGCAAGAGGGATAGATTTAAACCGTGCGATGGTAGCAAAATCAAAAGAGTTTGGGCTTGATGTAAAAGAAGCAGATGTCATAGAGTATCTATCAAATCAAAAAGATGAGTCGCTCTCTTTTATCACGGGATTTCATATCATAGAGCATCTCCCTTTTGAAGTTCTCATGCGGTTGTTTCAAGAGAGTTACAGAGTTCTACAAAAAGGCGGTATGGTAATTTTTGAAACGCCGAATCCGGAAAATATAGCGGTCGGAGCTTGTAATTTTTATACAGACCCAACACATCAAAATCCGATTCCTCCAATTACAGGAGAGTTTCTACTGCAACAAAATAGTTTTACAAATACAAGCATATTGAGATTAAATCTTTTAAAAGAGGCGAAGTACATCGAGGATAGCAGTTTTAGCGATGTCAACGATATACTTTTTGCTCTCACCAAAGAGCAAGATTATGCGATTATAGGATACAAAAAATGAGTAAAATAATAATTAATCAATTTCATTCGGGAAGCGCTTACGGCGATGCCGTTACAAACAGCCTGTTTTATACTCAAAAGATTTTACAAGAGCTGGGTTTTGAGTCAGAAATCTATTGCGAACATGTAGCACCGGAGTTAAAAGATAAAATTTTACACTACTCAAAATACAAAACATCACAGAAAAATATTTTACTTCTGCACCATTCAATGGGGCATGACTTGGACGAGTGGATTTTAAATCTTAAAGATAAGATAGTTTTGGTGTACCACAACATAACGCCGCATGATTTCTTTCCGCGGGAAAGCCCATTTTATCACTACTCTCTCAAGGGCAGAGAACAGCTTGAAATGTTCAAAAAAATCTCACATGCAAGCATAGGTGATTCAAAATTAAATGTAGATGAACTTCTCGATAGTGGTTTTTCAGAAGAAAAAACAAAGGTTATACCACTTCTTATAGAGTACGACAAGGTAAAAAATCATCCATGGAACCATCTGCTTTTTGATGCAAATGCAAAAACCTACAATATTCTTTTTGTAGGTCGCATAGCACCGAACAAGGGTCAATTTGAGCTTATAGAACTTTTTGCCCATTTTAGAAAACTCTTCTTGCTTCCGTCAAAGTTGTTTCTTGTAGGCGGAACCACTGACAAAAACTATGAGCAGAGCCTGCACGACCTTATTAAAGAAAAAAATCTTCAAGATTCCATACATATAACTGGAAAAATTCCATACGAAGATTTATATGCCTATTACCGCGTTGCAGATGTTTTTGTTTGTCTGAGCGAGCATGAAGGTTTTGGAGTTCCTCTTATAGAAGCTATGATTTTTGATGCTCCCGTTGTAGCCTATGACAGCAGTAATATTAAAAATACATTAGGCGGCTCAGGAGTTCTTTTTAAAGAAAAAAATCTACGATACATGGCAGGTTTTTTATCTCTTCTTTCAAAAAACAGAGCGCTTAAGAGAGCTATTATTAAAACGCAAAGAGAGAATCTTCTTGATTTTCAACACAACAAGATAAAGTATGATTTGGCACAATTTTTAAATAATCAAAATCTTACATCTATTGATTTAGAGGCTCTCCCAAAAACAGACTCTCTGCAAAGTGATGCTATTCAGATAGAAGGTCCTTTTGACTCAAGTTACTCTTTGGCACTTCTCAACCGAGAAATGGCAAAAACACTCGAAAAAATAAAACCCGATACCGTATCACTTTTTTCTACTGAAGGTTTGGGTGATTTTGAGCCGAATCAAACTTTTTTAAAGCAGAATCCATTGTATGACACACTGTTTAAAAGAGCAAAAAAAGCTAAAGCGGCAGCGGTAGTGTTAAGAAATCTCTATCCGCCAAGGGTTTATGATGCAAAAGGTCTCATAAATCTCACAAATTCTTACGGATGGGAAGAGTCATCTTTTCCTCAAAATTATATTCAAGACTTCAACAGACACTTAGATGCGCTTCCCGTCATGAGCCGCTATGTACAAAAAGTGATGATAGATAACGGTTTATTGATTCCGGCTCCGGTTGTAGGCGTTGGAGTAGATCACATGTTGGGCATCGAGCCAAAAGAGTATAAACTAAAAACAAAAAAAAGATTTAAGTTCTTACACATCTCCTCATGTTTTCCAAGAAAGGGCATAGATGTGCTTCTTAAAGCGTATGAGAGTGCATTTACACTCTCGGATGATGTATGTTTGGTTATAAAAACATTTCCAAATCCGCACAACAATATAGAAGAACTTTTAAAAAATCATAAAACCGACAATAAAAACTTTCCTGAAATAGAACTTATAAATCAAGATTTAGAAGATGCCTTTATAGTAAATCTTTACAAACAGTGCAGTGCTCTTGCCGCGCCTAGCCGTGGAGAGGGTTTCGGACTTCCTATGGCAGAGGCTATGCTTTTTGACATGCCCGTTATTACAACAGGATTCGGAGGGCAATGTGATTTTTGTACGAACGAGACATCATGGCTTATTGACTATACTTTTGAAAAAGCACAAACGCACATGAACCTCTTTAACTCCTATTGGGCAGAGCCATCTTCCGAGCATCTTGCACAATTGATGAAGTTGCTCCATGCGATGCCAAAAGAGGAGATAGAACAAAAAAGCAAAAAAGCAAAAGAGAATATTTTAGCCAACCATAAATGGGAACACTCTGCTGTAAGAGTTCTGGATGTGGTCTCCGTCATAGAGGCGTCTCCGATTTTCAGTGACAAAAAAACAGCTATCGGCTGGGTTAGTACCTACAACACTAAATGCGGTATTGCAACCTACTCGGAACTTTTATTAAATCATTTTGATGAAGAGCTATTTGACATAAAAATTTTGGCGAACCATGTAGATAAAGATGAGATTATCAACCCTCAACTAGAAACAGATGTATATAGAATTTTCAACAACGCTAGTGACAAAACTCTTAATCCGCTTTATGATACCATTCTTCAAAACAACCTGAAAACGGTTGTTATTCAGTTCAATTTTGGTTTTTTCAATCTTACGGCTTTGGGAGAACTCTTAGAAAAATTGCATGCTCAAGGTGTCAATGTCTATATCACGCTTCACTCCGTAAAAGATGTGGATAAGCCGGATTTTAAAGCTTCTCTATCATGGATTGTCGACTCTTTAGAAAAAGTAAAAAGAATTTTTGTTCATAATATTGATGATTTAAATATATTAAAGTCATTCGGTTTAGTTGAAAATGTATCTCTCTTCCCACATGGTGTACAAAAAAGAGAGCAAGGAGAAGAAAAATCACTGCAAAAAAAAGAGGAGCTCTCTTTAAATGGTAAAGTCGTTATCTCTTCGTATGGTTTTATGCTTCCGCATAAAGGTATAAAAGAACTTATTGAAGCCTTTAGCATACTTAGAAACAACCACAAAAATTTGTATCTTCTCTTAGTAAATGCGATATATCCAAACCCAATCTCAAATGCGTATGCCGATGAGTGCAATAAAATCATCAAAGAGTCAGGATTAAGCAAAGATGTCACAATGATAAATGATTTTTTAAGTGACAACGACTCTTTTACCTACCTTGACTGCTCAGATATACTTGTTATGCCCTACCGAGAAACTCAAGAGAGTTCAAGCGCAGCGGTGCGCTATGCTCTTTCTACAAACAAACCGGTAGTATGCACTCCTATATCTATTTTTAACGATGTATCCGATATCGTCCATTTCTCTCAGGATGTATCTGCTCAGAGCTTAGCACGGAAGATAGATGCTCTTTTGCAAAATCCAAAACTGCTAAACGCCAAAGATGCCACTCAAAAAGAGTGGATACAGATTCATGACTGGAGAGAAGTATCTACGAGATTACAAAATATTATTTCAAATACACAAAGTTAAAATAGTGCTAGTTTACATAGATATAAGTGAATTCATAAAATCTCGTGCACTCACAGGTATCCAAAGAGTTCAAAAAGAGTATATTCAAAAAGCAATTCTCAATGCAGAGCCATTAAGAATATTAAATTTCAATCCGGCAATCAACTCTTTTGAACTTATACCGAATGATGAGGTATTAGAATTTTTTAAAGATATAAAAAATTATCAACTGAAGCAGTATGAACCATTGGATATTTTTGCCCAGCATCAAGAAGATAAAATCTTTTTTGATATGGATTCGGTATGGAATGCAACACCCAAAAGAAGGATTCTCTATCCCAAGTTAAAAGAGAGTGATTTTCAAATATTTAATTTTATTTACGACTTCATACCCTTTCTCTTTCCAGAATACTCTCATGCTAAATCTGCTAGAAATTTTCCATCATTTTTGAGTGCTGTTTATGAGTGTAGCGACCTTGTCTTTTTTGATTCGCACTCTGCAAGAAAAGATTTTTTTACCTTAAAAAATGAGTTAAAAATAGATAAAGTCTATCCTACAGAAGTGATACCGCTAGGCTCAGATTTTACGAAGGTAAACACACCAAAACCGCAAGAGTTTGAAGCGCTCTTAAACTCAAAATATATTCTTTTCGTAGGAACACTGGAGCCAAGAAAAAACCAGCAAAAAGTTTTGGAAGCGTTTGAGCTTTTAGTTCAAAAATATGAAGATTTAAACCTTGTTCTCATAGGTAAACAGGGGTGGAAAGTAGATGATTTTGCACAAATATTGGCAGCTCACCCCTTAAAAAATAAAAAACTTTTTTGGCTGCAAACAATAGATGACAATACTCTGAACCATTTTTATGAAAATGCCTTTATTGTTACCTATCTTTCCCAATATGAAGGGTACGGACTTCCGATAGCCGAATCACTCAACTTTGGAAATATAACCATTGCTTCAAAAAACAGTTCCATGTATGAAGTGGGGCAAGATTATGCAGATTATATAGTGCATAACAGTGTGGCGGAGATAGTAGATATTATCTCTTTATATTATGAAAATCAAGAGCTGTACAATGAAAAAAAAGAGTTTATAAAAAAAGAGTACAAATCTCTTAGTTGGAACGACATGTACAACTCTTTGAAAGTTGTTTTTGATAAATATCAAAACTCATAAGCAAAAATTCTTATAACTAAGAATAAAACACTTTGTTATCTACATACATAGCGTAACTAACCCCTCTACGGGGATTTAAAAACCGTTTAAACAATTTTCAGATACCATCACCCATTAAAAACAGCAGCGAAGCAATTTAAGGAAATTATCATTACAACATCTCAAATTGCAAATGGACTTTTAAGCGGCAGAAAATGGTACAAAAGCTCTATAACATACTCTTTTAAAGATACCGCCCTCAACTACGATTATGAGAGTGACTCCGCAGGTATAACACCATTAACTACAGCAGCAAGAACAGCTATTGATGAGATTATGGCGTACGCTTCATCCCTCTTAGGCATCACAATCTCTTATGCCCAGAATGCAGTGGGCGACATTGCAATTGCTTCTAAAAGTATGAATGCGTTAACCTTAGGCTACTCCTACATGCCGGGTTCGAGTGTAAAAAACAGTACAGGTGATATCTTTGTAAATGCAGCTTTCACTGACACAGACTACAAAAAAGGCGGTATGGCGTACAGCACGATTTTACATGAACTAGGACATGCCCTCGGATTGGATCACCCATTTGGTGCGGGAGATTATGCGGGAATTGATGTCAATGACACCATTATGAGTTATAACAAATATAATGGACATGATGCCATAACAAATAACGACTACAGTATCTACAGCTTCACAAGCTTTGAAGAGGCAGATATAACAGCACTTCGCTCTCTTTATGGAGCAAGCGCAGCCACTCAAACAGATGATACATACACATTAGCCGATATGCTCTTCAGCGAAACAATTTCAGGTTATACCATACCTATCAAAAATAATCTTTTTACAATATTGGATGATGGCGGAAAAGATACCATAAGTCTAGCAGGTATAGACCATGGCGCATACCTTGATTTATCCGGCAATACGCAAAGCGTTATCATGTATGGCACTATGCATCATTACCTAAATATCGCATCCGGCACTATAATAGAAAACGCCATAGGTTCAAACTATAATGACACTTTTGTTTTAAACAGCGCAAACAATACAATCGATGGCAAAATGGGAATCGACACAGTTTATGTAACAACAAATGACACCATGCGAATAGATACGTTAAACGGTAAAGTTTTACTCTCAAGTAAAGAGAGCGGCTTAGACACGCTGGCAAGCATTGAACAACTTTACATTAACGACCTCCTTATCAACACTTCTCTCTACCAAAGAACGCAAAAACATTACGCTCTCGAACAAGCCCCCGAGATAGCAAAATTGTACCTAAGCGTCTTTGACAGACTCTCCGATGAATCAGGTTTAAATTATTGGATTAACGATTACACCTCAGGCACAACGCTTAAAAATATAGCAGAATCTTTTGTGCTGTCCCATGAATTTATCTCTCTTTATGGCACATCTCAAACTAACACCGATTACATAAACATGCTTTATCAAAATGTTCTCTACAGAGATGCAGACCAAGCAGGTTTGGTATACTGGCAGGATGAGATGCAGCATGGCTCATCAAAAGCTGATGTTTTACTCTCTTTCTCCAACTCCACAGAGTTCAGTGTTTTAACACAGCCCTATTTCCAAGACAACAATATCTTTTTACTCTAACACATGTTATTTAACTCCTACAACTTTATCTTTCTCTTTTTAGTTCCGCTCTTAGTGGTGGCAAGATACCTTCACCCAAAGTACATTTTCGGTTATCTCATTCTAGTTTCTATCGTCTTTTACGCACAGTGGGATCTACTTCACCTTTCTTTACTTACAGTATCGATTATTACAAACTATTTTTTATCCAAGCAACTCACATTAAAATATAAAAAGCCTATACTCTTTCTAGCCATTACACTCAACCTTATTCCGCTCCTATTTTTCAAGTACTCCTATTTTTTATCACTTTCAACGCACACTTACACCCTGCCTCTTGCAATATCATTCTATACCTTTCAGCAAATCGCATTTTTAGTAGATGTGTACCATGTAAAAATAAAAAACACAACGCTCAAAGAGTATCTGTTTTTCGTACTCTTCTTTCCGCATCTCATAGCAGGACCCATTCTCCACTACAACGAGCTGATTCCCCAAGCAAAAAAAATCACCATTTTGCTAGAAAATATTTTGATAGGCACAGTAGTTTTCACCGTAGGACTGGCAAAAAAAGTTCTTCTAGCCGACTCTCTTTCTCCCATAGCAAACCTAGGGTTCAGCCAAATTCAAACCACAACCCTAAGCTCCGCAGATGCTTGGATAGCACTCTTTGCCTACAGTTTTGAGATCTATTTCGACTTTAGTGCTTACTCCGACATGGCGGTAGGTTTGGCTCTTATGTTTGGCATACTTCTGCCCGTAAATTTCAACTCGCCCTACAAAGCCGCAAACCTTATAGACTTTTGGCGCAGATGGCACATCACGCTTTCCACATTTTTAAAAGAGCATGTTTACATTCCGCTCGGCGGCAACAAAAAGGGACAATTTTTAAATATCTTCATTACAATGTTTATCGGAGGCATTTGGCATGGAAGCGGTTGGGGCTTTCTTCTTTGGGGTTCGCTTCACGGTTTGATACTTGGTTTTTTACATCTAAGAAATAGTCTTTTACCACAAACACCGGACATGTTCAAACCCCTGACTATTTTTATCACATTCCTAACCGTCACGCTTCTCTGGGTGTTTTTTCGTGCTCCATCACTAGAGATAGCACTTAAATATTACAATGTTCTCTTCTCTCTATCTCTCCACGACTTCACGACCATTCAGCAACTACTGCAAAAGGAACTTTATGAAAATCTTTTCACAGATAACAGACTTTTCATCCTCACCTTAGCTTTTATCATCATCTGGTTAGCACCGTTCAACTCAAACTATTTTTACAACAAAAAACCAACCAAAATCATACTTTTTATCTCAGCTATACTTTTTATGACATCACTAAAAACTTTAGCCTCTACACCGGCAAACAGCTTTTTATATTTCAATTTTTAGGAAAGACATGTACAAATATTTTATTTATGGCGTACTCGTTTGGGCAGTAGCCTATTTAAGCATATTTTTTATAGCTCTCGGCAACCCGTCCAACACTTCCAAATGGGTACATGATGTATATGCAAAAAAAACAATTATTGCTTCTGCCACCCCATCGCCGAGAGTGGTCATTTCTGCAGGTTCAAATGCCCTTTTT
Organism: Campylobacterales bacterium; assembly: GCA_026390115.1. Taxonomy (GTDB): domain Bacteria; phylum Campylobacterota; class Campylobacteria; order Campylobacterales; family Sulfurimonadaceae; genus Sulfurimonas. The sequence goes on from JAPLGO010000003.1 coordinate 129,384, forward strand.
GGAATAGACTCAAAAGCCATAAGCAAAGCCTTTAATCTTCCGGTGGTAAACTACGCAGTCAATGCCGGGCTTATGCTCCCCGTCATTCTCTACAAAACAAAACAGATAATAAGAGAGGGCGACATACTCATCATGCCGCTAGAGTACGACATGTATCTCTACGACGGCAACCCAAATGAGCAGATGATAGATTACATAACATCCTACGAACCAAATATCTTATCCACCTTAACCATAAAAGAGCAGTTCTACACTTTCTGGCAAATTACACTCAAATCTATCCTGATAAAACAGATGCAAGAGATTCAAACTCCAAAAGATATCTACGGGGCGCACAACATAGACAGCCATGGTGACCAGTTAAACACAAAAAAAGCAGACCAGACACAGCAGCAGCGAAATGAACTTCAAGCAACCAAGCCTTACAACTACAACAATCTCTACAAGGGCAACGAGTTATCCTACACCCATCTCAAAGAATTCGCCGTTTACTGCCAACAAAACCATATCAAACTCATTTTAGTCCCATCTGTACTCCTCTACAAACCGGATTACAAAGACAAATATTTTTTCAATTTCTTACCGCAAAAATTAAAAGAGTTAGGCTTCACATACACAGGCAACCCCTACGACTACATGTACAATGAAGAATTTTTCTTTAACACAGATTACCATCTAAACAGTGAAGCAAGAGAGTACAACACCCAAAAGATTATCAAAGAGTTACTACCTGACCTTAAACACTAGTTTTACAAATGGTGATATAAATTTTTCAATTTTTATTTTTTCTATGCTATACTTTTTTTCGGAATACATAGGTTACTGTCTGACTGATTACCAGACTATCGAAAAATAGGGTTAAGACTTTCGGGTCTTAACCTTTTTTTTTACCAAATTTTTTGGTATAATTTCTGCGGGAACATAATACTTCTAAAAGTTGCAGGTGACTACTGTAATGTATTAGATTGATTGGGTGGTTAGATTAATTTCTAGCCACCCTTTTTTTTTGCTTTTTTTAAAGTGGGTTGTGCTGGGTGGGATTTTAATACTAGGTTGTATTATGCTTTCTCATATAATAATAGTCTTTTTACTGCTGATGGTGTTCTCACCCACTCTGCATTAATCAAAACAGAGGGATTCGTCTCCCCTCTGGCTATTATTTTTTTAATACTAATCTTTCACTACATGATAAGCAAGAGAGAAAATTTTTATAAAAATATTGAAACAAGAATTTAGATACCCTCTATTATATTCACAAAACACCCAAAAACTAATCTCAGATCTGCACCTTTACCTAAAGTAACAAATAACTATTTAAAATAGATTATCGCCTCTATCCCCTGCTTGAAAGTAATATTTTTATAATAAATTTAAGCTTGTTATGATAATATTCGAGCGTTTAATTCAGAATGCATGCAGATATCTAGTTTCATATTAGATGTTGAAACTAGATGTGTCTGGAGAAAAACTTAATATTAAGTACACATACCCAAGGAGTGAATATGGCAATTACAAGAACAGAGGCTACAAAACTTTATGTAGCAAACTTTAACCGTGCACCAGATGCAGCAGGTTTAAATTATTGGATTAGTGATGGCACAAGTGCTACTACTTCATTAACAAATATAAATGATATAGCGAAAGCTATGCAAGCGGGAGCTGAGGCTTCTACAGGTGTAGCATCTATGACAGATTCTGCATATGTTATCTCTCTATACAGCAGTATGTTCGGTAGAACAGTAGCAGCTTCTTCAGCTGACGTAACTTACTGGACAACAGAAATTACAGCTGGACATGTTACTCGTGCAAACATGATTAATACTCTTATCGCTGGTGCAGAAGCAACAACTGGTTCAGCTACAGATGCTTCAGTTTTAGCTAACAAGACTACAGTAGGTTTAGCATATGCTAACGCTGGTCTTAATGGTACATTCTCAGTAGCTACAGTTACTGCTGATGCTGCTACAGTTACGGCTGCTAATGCTACTATCGCTACAACTGTTGCTAATGCAATTACTCCACAAACTTATTCATTAACTACTGGTATAGATTTGGGTGCTGCATTTACGGGCACTGGAGGTAATGATACATTTAATGCTGTTGATACAGCAACGTTAACTGCATTTTCTGCTTTAGACTCTTTAAACGGTGGTCTTGGTAATGACACATTAAATTGGGTTAATACAGTCGGAGCAATTACTGCTACACCTGCGGGCGCAACAGTAACAAATATAGAAAATCTTAATCTTACATCAACTGCTGCAGTTACTCTAGATACAACTGCTTGGACAGGACTTACTACTTCACATACAACTGTTGCTGCTAGTGCAGTGGCAATGACTGCTGCAGCAACTACAGATGTTAGTGTTACTCAAAGTGCTGCTGCTGCAAATGCGATTCAGGTTCAAGGGGCTAAAGCAGTTACTATTACTCAAACTGGCGCAGTTGCTGGTAATGCTGGTAATGCTACTACTACTAGTATCACTGTAGGGGCTACAGCGACTCCTGCTGCAGGTGCTGTAAATATCACAGTAACAGACGCAGAAGCTACAACTAAGTTCTCTGGTGCTATTTCAGTTACTGGTGGTACAACTGTAAACATTACTGAAAATCTTTCTAACTCTAGTGCGGTGAATACAACTGCTTCTGTTGGTACTATTACTGTTACAGGAGGAGCTGCTACTACTGCGGTCACTGTTACTGAAACTGCGACAGTAGCTGCTGCTGCTGCTAATGCAACTGGAACTGCAAATGTACAGAATGTATATGCTGGTGCTAAAGGTATTACTGCAGGTATTGTTACTATTGCTGATGCAAACGCTGGTTCAACAACTGTTGCTAATACAATTGCAACTGTTACGCTTGCCAACTATGGAAATTCAACAATTACTTCTACTGCATTGAATACACTAAACCTAACTGGTGGAACTGTAATAAGTGGTACATTAGGAATTACAGAAGGTGGTTCAGCTGCTACTATTGCTGCTAATAAAACACTTACCCTAAACCTAAAAGGTGGTTCTCTAGGTGCTCTTACAGACTCTAGTACACAATTTTCAACTGTAAATGCAGCTCTAACTGCAGATACAACACTTGCAAGCATCACTGATACTGCTATCAGAACACTTAATGTGTCTGGAACAGGTGTACTTACATTGACAACTGCTACAGCTAGTACAAACGCTTTAACAACTCTTGCGGTTACTGGTGCAGCTGGTCTTAACGCAAACATTAGTGCAATTGCTGGAATAACTTCATTTACTGGGGCAAATACAACTGGTAACAATACAATCACACTATCTTCTACAGCTCAGGCTTATACAGGTGGTACTGGTAATGATAGAGTAACTATTGCTGCAGATGCAACAAAAGTAATTACTGGTGGAACTGGAACGGATACACTTGTTCTTAATGGCACAACATTTACTGCTGCACTTACTGGTGCTAAAGTATCTGGTTTTGAAACTATTGCAGGTACAAATGCACTAAGTGCACAAGATATGAGTGTTTTCTCTGGTTATAATACAATTGAAGTTGTTGGTGATAATAGTGCGCAAAACACTACATTCACAAAAGTAGTTGCTGGTACAGCATTACTAATTGATAATGCTACAACTGCAGTTGTTTACCAAACTTCTGATACACATGGTTCAACTGATTCAGTTGCAGTTACTCTTGCTGGTGTAGCTGTTGCAACAGGTGGAACTTCTGGTTATATAACTACAGCTCTTACTTTAGTAGATGCAAACTCTGTTGGTCTTGGTATAGTAAGTATTAACTCTAATGCAACAGTTCTTCAAGGATTAAATACAATCAGTACTCTTACAGATGCAGGTCTTAGTAACCTAAGCATAACTGGTACAGGTAGTCTTAATATTGCAGTTGCAGCTACTGTAGCTACATCTTTGACAATATCTGATAACGGAACTGGTACAAGTGCTACTGCTGATGGTTTTGGTACTTCTTTGACTTCTACAGGAAATGTTCTTGGTTCTATTGATTATAGCGGTACTCATGCATTTACTATTGCTTCACTAGTGGACAATGTTGCTAATTTAACTATTACAAATGCTAACACTGGCACTACTGGTGTTCTTACTATTAGTGGTCATACAGATACATCTACTGCTGCTGGCGGTCTTACTCTAACTGGTGCAGTTGCATATACTGGTACAACAGCTTCTACTGGTGCATATACATTATCTGGTGCTACTGATAACCAGAATGTAAATTTCCAAGATGCTGCTATCACTCAGGCTGGTATTAAAACTATTACACTTGGTAATGGTAATAATACTATCGTAACTGGTACTGCTGCTGACGTTATTACACTTGGTACTGGTACAAACTCTGTAACTGGTGCGACAGGTGGTGACACTATCTCTTTTGGTGCCCATACTATAGGTATTCACACAGATACTATTGTTTACACAGCTACTGGTCAAACATATGTAAATGCTGTTTCTCCAACAAGTGGTACGACAGCGCTTACTGGTATTGACGTTATGACTGGCATGCAAGCTGGTGATATAATTTCTATGTATGTAGTGGCCACAATCACTGGAGCAACTGCGGTCAATACATCTATGTTGTCTCTTGCAGCAACAAGTGCAGTTGATGCTGTTGCTATCGTACGTGGTGATTATGTTGCTTCTACTGGTATCTTTACTACTAGTACAACAGGTGCAGACTCTATGGTACAATGGGATGCTGATGGTACAAGTACTGGAGCGAATTCAATTAATGATATTATTTTAGTTGGTTTCCATGGTACACTTACTGCAGGTGTTAACGCTCTTACTCTCGCGTAATTTCCCAAGCTCTAAGCTTGGTAATGAACTCAAAAGCCCAAAAAGCTTTCAAGCCTCACTTTCTCTTAGGAGTTGGTGAGGCTTTTTTCGTTTTCTGCTCTATTTTTACTCATACCTCCACCACAACCCATAAAACACTTTCATCAATACAAATCATTATCCAAACTAATTTCGTGATTTCTAGAGTCTCTTAAAACTTAGCTAAACCTGAAACTACTATTTCCTCTGTTTGTTACCAATCTACCCAAACATCAAATTTCTTTATTCTAAAAGTTTGCTTATTTTTTAATTTTTTACTGGTAATTTGCAGGTTGTTATTTCAAATATCCATTTCTCTGTTATATCTATGTAAAATCCCCATGTACAAACACTTTCAGCTGTCCCAAATTCTCTTTTAACTTTCGAGACCTTTTTTAGCATAAATTACATCCACCTGCTGCAGGTATTCTGCAGGTGATGCCACTTGACAAGGTTTTTTAGCTTGCATATACTGCCACTAATTCAGAAGGATTTAAAATGGCTAAAATCAACCTTACCAACAGATTTACAACTACAGCAACCTGTAAAGGTGATAAACCTAAAGAGGTATATTACGACACAGAACTCTCAGGCTTCCAACTAGAAGTAAGAAACACAGGCAATAAAACCTTTTACTACTCCTACTCAATAGACACCAAACGCACTATGCAGAAACTAGGCAACGCAGACACCATGACTGCAGATGAAGCCAGACATCTAGCACTCAAGATGAGAAAAGCAATAGCTACAGATAGCTTAGAATCAATGTTTACAAAAAAAAGTAAGACTCTGACTCTAATTAAATTTTATGAAGAATACTATCTCCCACATATAAAAGTGCATAGTAACTCATGGGATAAGAATGAATCAACTTACAGAGTACATATCCTTCCAATGTTAGGCTCTTACCCAATGGATGAAATAACTTCCCCTATGATTTCAAAACTTCATATTGAAATGGTAACAACCAAAAAACTATCAAACAGCACTGCAAATAAATTACTTGTATTTCTAAGACATGCCTATAATTTGGCAATAGAGATGAAAATAACTGGTATTACTGAAAACCCAGCTAAAAAAGTGAAACAATTTGAAGAGTTACACAGAGAAATGTATATCACTAAAGCAGAAACAAAGAAGCTCATGAAAGCTGTAACTGAATCTAATAACACGCACTTAAAATATTTAATTCCATTTTTAATTCTAACAGGAGCAAGACGCTCCGAGGTACTTCGAGCTAAATGGAGAGATATAGATTATGAAAGAAATATCTGGACAATCCCGATAACTAAAAATAAGAAGATAAGAAAAATACCAATGTCAGAATCTCTGCTAGAACTGATAAAATCTAT
>JAPLGO010000032.1 GCA_026390115.1 Campylobacterales bacterium
ACTTTTGTAGGTGATGGCACTAGATTTATATATTTATGGAAAGATCCAAAAGGTAATGTACGCTATAGCTTTAATCTACTTGACTCTAAACCTTATTCTGCCAAGATAGCGAATATAAATAGTGTACTAAATGAGCATTTTTATTTTAAGTTCCGTATCGAAGTGACCAATGACCCACTTAGGCATATTAATACTCGAAAAGCTCTTCTTGAGAATATTTTCAGAACAAACTCTCAAATGTATAAGTTGTACCGTGAGATTGTAACTCAAAATATTAAAAACCACCAAAACAGCCAGATTAATCAAAATTATACAAGTAATGCAGATGACATTGTAGCTGCTGTCGGTCTTGATGTGAATTTCAAGGATGTGCTTGAAACAGAAGTAGATGAGGATGGCGAATACAAAGATATACAGCCACCACAACAGCTTACAAATCAACAAGGCAATATGAGCAGTACACCAACCTCTAATAATGTTGCTCTCGCCAATATAGAATCTGTTTCCGTACTTGTTGATAGTGGAAATAATTTAATAGCCAAATGGGTGGGAGATGGATATCTCGATATCCATTATGGCAAACTTTCTTACTATGTACAATTGAATGCATTTGTAAATAGTCAAAACCAAATAGTCTTTCAGTGGCAATCGGAAAATGTGTTTATGGATTCAACCTCTCAAAGATATTTCCACTATTCTCTGCCATCTATAGACCCAAGATTAAATGCAATCAATCCACAGCAACCATCTAAAGCACTACAGCCTCAAAATACCATTTACAATCAAGAGCAGATAGGGTTTCTTAACGAAAAAGCGCAGCTAATAGAGCAACAGCTCGAATTTGAGAAAAACACACGCTACTTATATACAGAGCAGTTTCCTACCGTACATAAAGAGGTATTTGAACCGTTTATGAAAAGTACATTTTTTATTGGAAAAAATAATCTGCTACATAAAAATAGCTACACTCCATCAGTTTATATGGTTCAGAGCTTTGATTCACTGCAGCAAAACTATAGTGAAGATTCAATAATATTAAGATTTATACTTGCTATGGCAAATAATAATTTTGATAAAGCAAAAGATATCTTTTTGTGGCTAGCTAGAAGCTTTTTGACACTACAAAAAGAGCGAGTAGCTTTGGTTTTATGCTCTAAAAATGATATTTATTCAAATCTTTTTTATAAATGGATTGTAGAACCACTCTTTAACGAAGAGTATTGTGTAGAGATAAATAATGATATTTTACAGCAAAAGAAAATAGCCACTGTCCTTGAGAATAAAGTTATCTATCACTTTAAAGATATAGCCACAGCAACTTTTTTAAATGCTCCGATTAAAGAGCTAGCTGACACACTACTCAATTGCGATACTTACACCCTGCATAATAAAAAAATTAATGCTAAGGCTAGTATTCTCATATCATCTAGCTCTAAACACATACCGCTTATAGCAAACAATATTGCAGCCGTTGTTGTGGATGTAAATCATAACATAGATGATTTTCGCGATGAAATGAGCAGCATAGGAAAATTTGCAATGACTAAGCATCATATAGCTGAGCTTATAAAGCAAGACCTTGATAACTTTGCAGCGATACTAAGAAGTATAAATGTAGTTAGCCTATATGAAATTTATTATTCAAAAACTTACTATAAGAAAAATCACGATAATCAAAATACTACCGACCAAGCAGGTGAGTTTGAGGAGAGTATCGTAGATGGAGATGCTGAGATATTAGAGTTGTTTTGGTTGGCGTTAGTAAATAAAGATGTAATCAAATTTGATAAACTAAGAAAAACCAATAAGAATGTTTATAATGTGTTGATTAGTGATTTTGTGGAAGATAGAATTCTAAGCATCAATTTAGAAAAATATTTTCCTGCAATGTTCGGGGAAGGTATCTATCGCTCTAATAGAGCAATATTAAAAGCTTCAAGAGGGCAAAACCTACTAGATAAATATGTTAAAAAACATAAAATCGGAGATAAAGATTACTACTATATTTTAGAAAAATATCTTGATTAGTAAGCTCCTTTATTTTATAACATCATCAATTTTAAAAGATATCATAGAATAAAACAGTCTCATCATGACTTTTATTACATAAGTAAATAGAATACTTATTATAAAGTTTACATCATCATTATATAGCTATTTTTATGCTATCTAAGTGCTATTAAACAAAATTTATAAATTTCTTTCAGTAGCACTATAATAGCATATAAGTAACACTATATTTTCACTAATTAATCTATATTAACACTGTTAACAGCGATATTTTACGACTATTTTACCACTAAATATATAAATTTTAAAAAATGACAATATCTACATCAAAAATATTAAAAAAACTATATTTCCACACCTCTCAAACTTAACCATCAATTTAGTAGAATTTGAGGAAACGAACTTCTCTCTTTTAATAAATATGTTGTAGCATACTGTAATCTGTATTATCTAGTTTTCCTAATATTTCTCACGAAATATGCCAGTCTCTCTATGCTCAGCAATATAGCACAGTAAAGTACTTCTACCAACTTTAAATTTATTAGCTATCTGCTGATTGGTATAACCTCGTTCTTTTAGTTCAATAGCTTGAGATACTTTGATAATATCTAGCTTTCGCTTTCTTCCAAACCTTACACCTCTGCTTTGAGCCTTTGCAATACCTTGTATCTGTCTTTGATAATGGATATCTCCTTCAATCTCCATAAGTACATCTCAGAACTCCATAACTGCTCTGTAGCTGGTAGTTGTACGCGCGCATTCCATTTGGCCACCCCGCGCATTCGCACTTGGCCAGCTGACGCATCAACACTTGGCCACCCCGCGCATTGATTATTTGGCCACTTGGTGGATGTGATGCGCGGCTAAGCTAGAGTTAAGGTAAAGAATATTCTTCACTATAATACACCTAAAAAGGTGGGATAAATGAGGAGAGTATGTATGAGTAAAATTAAAGAGGTGTTGAGATTAAAATATCTTAACCAACTATCAAATAGACAGATTCAAACAATGACTGGCGTCTCCAGAAACAGTGTTGCAAACTATGTAAAATGTTTCGTAGAGTTATCGGCTGAACTTGAAGATGTCTTCGCTCTAAGTGACACAGATTTAGAACAACTGTTTCATCCCAATAAATCAACATCAAAAACAAAGGCAGCGGCACTTGCTGTTGTACACCCTGATTGGAACAGTATCAGAGAAGAACTCACCAAAAAAGGAATGACAAGAGCTTTACTCTACGAAGAGCTAAAGAGTGCCCAACCTGATTTATACAGCTACAGTCAGTTTAACCGCTATTACAGGAGATTTATAAAATCAATTAACCCATCTATGCGCCAGATTCACTACAGTGGAGATAAACTCTTTATTGACTACAGCGGATTAACAATGCCAATTGTAAATCAAAAAACTGGTGAGACAACTAAAGCTCAAATATTCGTATGTGTTCTAGGCGCAAGCGGATACACATATGTTCATGCATCATCAACCCAATCCACAAAAGATTTCATTCAATCCCATGTGTTAGCCTTCAACTTTTATGGAGGTGTTCCAAATATCTTAGTCCCAGATAACCTCAAAGCAGCAGTAATCTCTCATAAAAAAGGTGTTGTAAAACTCAATGAGAGTTATGCTGATATGGCAAGACATTACGGTGTTGCAGTAGAGCCGGCACGCCCATACAAACCACAGGACAAATCAAAGGTAGAACTAGGTGTAAAAGCAATACAGCGATGGGTACTTATGAAACTGCGTCATCACACTTTTTTCAGTGTAGATGAGCTCAACCAGCAGATAAATCTTTTACTTGATGGCTACAACAATAAAATCATTAGACGCTTAGGTAAAAGTAGGACTGAACTGTTTGAGACGCTTGATAAGCCATCACTTCATCTACCAAGAGTAAACAACTACATCTATAAAGAGTTTAAAACTGCAACCGTAGGAGTTGATTATCATGTAGAACTTGATGGAAGCGGTTACTCTGTACCCTACAAATATCTTGGCAAAAAAGTAGATGTAACATACTCTTCAACATCTGTAGTTATTACACTCGGTGGGGAAATAATCGCGCACCATCCTAAACTCTGGCAGCCATATCATGATTCCACACTCTTGGAACACATGCCTAATGAACATCAGTACCAACATGAAAAATGGAATCCAAGAAGAATACTCAACTGGGCTAACAGTATGGGAGCCAGTACAACAGCACTGATGGAGAGCATTATGAACTCTCGCTCCCATCAAGTGAGAGGATATAAATCTTGTGTGGCAATACTGAGTCTTTCAAAAATATATGGTTCTCATGCGTTAGAGGCAGTCTCAGCAGTAGCATTAGAATTGAATATTCACAAAGTAAGCTCAATAGAGTCCATGCTAAAAACAAAAAGTTATTTGCTTCATAATCCACAAAGAAGTGTCAACAACACATTTGTAAATGGCCATGAGAACATCAGAGGAAGTGCGTATTACTCGCAAATAAACAATAAGATAAGTGAGGTAAAAATATAATGATTACAACATCAACACTTTTGGAACAAACAACCACACTTAGCCTCTCAGGCTTTAAACAATCACTGATGTTGCAATGTGAAGATACAAAGTATCACTCACTGTCGTTTGAGGAGAGACTGTTTCATCTGTTTGAAGCAGAGATAAACCAAAGACAAGACAAACGGATAAAGAGAATGCTGAGCATGGCTTATTTCAAGGACAAGACAGCTTCACTGGAACAGATACAGTACTTACCGCAAAGAAAACTGGATAAGTCACTGATACTCTCTTTGGCTAATGGTGATTTCATCAATAGAAATCAAAATATTCTTATCACGGGTGCCACAGGCACAGGGAAGAGTTTTTTAGCACAAGCATTTGCCAGAAGATGCATCAACATAGGACACAACACAAAGTATTACAGGGTTACTTCACTCCTTGAAGAGATTAAAACAGCAAGGCTTGACGGCAGCTATACAAAAACGCTGGCAAAAATCTCAAAATTTAAACTACTTCTTTTAGATGATTTCGGAGTGACACCACTTAAAGGGGATGAGATTAATGATCTGTTTGAAGTGATAGAGGAGAGAACTTTCAATGGCTCCATAATAATTACAGCGCAGCTTCCAATTAAAGATTGGCATGCATATTTAGGAAATGAAACTAT
>JAPLGO010000005.1 GCA_026390115.1 Campylobacterales bacterium
GATGCTGTAAAAAGAGCTTTTAGGAGTTTTGGTAACCAATTTGGAAACAGTCTTTATAATAAAAGTCGTAATCAGAATCAACCACAGCAAGAACAACCACATTCACAGCAACAACAATATTCCCAATCAAATCAACAACCAAAACAGCAAACACAGACACACCAACAGCAACAAACGCATAATCCATACGATTATTCATCTTTGTACAATATAGGATTATCTATTTTTGAACAAGGTCAAAATCTTATAATTTCTGGAGAAGATTTGTACAATAAAAGGGACATTTTGAAAGCATGCGGGTTTAGATTCGATGCTTCTTCAAAATTATGGTGGAAGCCTATTGAACAACAATCTGCATAAAATGAAAAGGAAGGTTAAGGTGGAAGCAATTTCTAAAATGAATAATCAGTAAAAATCTGATAAGCTGGAATTCGCAGTATCAATTGTTGAAGTTGAGCTGTTAAGAGGGGAAATAAGATGAATGCATCAGAGACATACTACAAGCAAGAAGAAGGTAAAAAATTTAAAGACTGGACAAAAGGTGGTTTGGAATTTTTACTGCAGAGTCGTACCGATATTTTAACAATGTCACAAATTGCTCTAATAGAGAAAAAATTAGCAATTTGAACTGGTAAATCATATGATTTTCTTGCACTATTCAAATGTAACTAGAGGACTATCTCTAGTTACACTTACAATTTTATAGATTTTTTCTTAAATATAGCTAAAACTATTTTATCGTGACAAAAAAAATCAATCAATTTGCTTAAGGAACTCCGACATTTTATTTTTTGGTTCTTAACTCTGTATATTATGCCTAAAACAAAAATTCCATAAAACACAGTAGGTCTAAATTCTGTATACCTAGTTATACAAGGGTATTTTTTGTCATCTACTTTAGGTTATTAATATTATATATATTAATATATCTTATAATTTAACATATACATAACCTCACTGTATATCCTTATTAGCTTACTAACAATAGATAACAGTATTATTTACTATAAACTACTAAGCCTCTCTAGTTGTATAACAACAATATCTATCTATCTTATTTGTATACATTTAATTGAAATAAATTAATTAAGGAAATGAAGATGGCAGATAAGAAAAACATCAATAAACGAATAGAGAGTACTAAAAAGTACATAGATGAACTCAGTAACCACCACTCAAAGCTGAATATTGTACGAGTTGACTTAGGTTACAAAAAGCCACATAGTGAAAATGTAACTCTAGAAGAAGCAAACAGTGACCTAGCTCGTATGTTTAACAATATGCGCTCTAAGCCAAGTGTGTTTAAGGATAAAGTAGGATATGTCTGTAAAAAAGAGTACACAAAAGATAAAGGGTTGCACATACATGCCATTTTTATATACGATGGTCAAAAGGTACAAAAGGATGCTTTTAAAGGTGATGAGATTGGTAGATACTGGGAGCAGACTACAAAAGGCAAGGGAAGCTCCCATAATTGTAATCGAAATGAGTATAAACGCAATGGTATAGGTATGTTAGACCACAGAGATAGTGATAAACGAAAAATACTAGATGAAGATGTTATATCGTACCTATGTAAAGATGAACAAGATATAGAACCAATAAAAGAAAACGAAAAGGTTAGAGCTTTTACTCGTGGTACTGTTCCTAAAAGTAAAGGGAATATTGGGAGACCTAGGGGTTAATCAGTATCTAATACAAGAGTGTGATGTGATTACATTTTATAGGAAATTACGATATAGCAGTGATTGTTGTAATATTAATCAGTCATATGTTTTATAGACAGGATCAATGGATATTTGTAATAGATTTAAAGTTAGTTAATTAATGCCACTTATGGCATAATGTTGCTACAGGAGTTGACATGAAACGCTTAGACTTAATTAATAGAATCATAGAGAGGAAGAAACAGCTAAACATTACTGTAGCGAACCTCGCTAAACTTAGTGGTGTAGGTGTGCGAACTGTCAACAGAGTATTAAATAACGAAGATGTAAAACTCAGCACAATTGAGCATGTAACAAACTTTTTAGGATTAGATTTTGCAGGTAATGAGCAAGTATCTCTAAGCGCACTGAAGGAACAAAGAGCACATGAGAAAGCTTTATTTTTAGCTTCTATCGTTCAAGGTACATCAGCGCTAGAGATGCAGGGTTTAGATGATGATAACTATCAGGACTAAAACTACCAAGAGAGAAGGTTTACTCTCTCAAAGAGATCTATGTAGCAGAAGCAAATAACATTGCACTTGCAACGCTGAAATACTTAGCAGCGCCACCATCTAAAAAGTTAGCACCATTCTCTTATGAATGGCTGTCATCACTACACGAAGAAATGTTCGGTAATGTATGGGATTGGGCTGGTAAATTTAGACATGTTGAACTCTCTATCGGTATAAAAGCTTATCAGGTACCTACTGCACTCAAAGAGTTATCAAACGATATGACTTTTTGGGATAAACATAAAACATTTGATATTTACGAGACAGAAAACATTTGATATTTACGAGACAGTAGCACGAATACATCATCGCGCAGTGCAAATCCATCCATTTCAAAACGGAAATGGTCGTTGGTCTAGAATGTTGGCAAATATCTATCTTAGACAAAATGGTTCTATGCCTGTAAAATGGCAAGAGGATTTACTCTCAAAAGAGAATCCTAAAAGAGATGAATATATAAAAGCTCTAAAAGCCGCTGACAATGGGGATTATTCAAGTTTAATAGAGATGCATAAGATAACATACTAAAGTCTGAAAATTTATATAACACAAATGGCAGAAAAAATGGATAAAGAACACGACAAAATAGCCACAAGACTAGCATTAATCTTAAATAAACTCAACTCAGGTGAAAAATTTACAGTTGATGATTTGGTTCATGAATTTAACGTTACAAAACGAACTATTCAAAGAGATTTGAATGAAAGGTTCAGTTATCTGCCACTAAAAAAGGAAAATGGTTTCTACTCTCTTGAAGCTTATTGTCTAGGAAAACTCAACTTTGAAGATATAAAAAGCTTTGCAATCCTAAGTGGCATAAAAGAACTTTATCCTACTCTAAATGATAGTTTCATCATAGATATACTCAACACTAAAATAAATCAATCTTGTCTTGTCAAAGGCAACAGCTATGAAAAAATCAGTACCAAAACAAATGAGTTTGAACTTATTGGACTAGCTATTGTAGAAAAAAAGCAAATCATTTTTACCTATAAAAATAAATCAAGAACTATCAATCCGTATAAACTTGTAAATACAGATGCTATTTGGTATCTCGTAGGCGATGAAGATGGCACACTCAAAAACTATAGTTTCACTAAAATCTCCGAACTGACTACGACAGATAACTTTTTTAAACATTCAGAAGAGTTCGCTAGCACCATTCAAAAAAATGAAGCAGTATGGTTTTCTCAAACAATCATAGAAGTGATTTTAGAAGTAGATATAAGTGTATCTGATTACTTTTTAAGAAGGCAACTCCTTCCATATCAAACCACAATCAAAAAGACAAAAGAGAAACTCACTCTATCTACCAAAGTCTCGTATGACGAAGAGATTTTAAAAGTAGCAAGATATTGGGTACCACATATCAAAATAATCTCTCCCGAGTATCTACAAGAAAAACTAGAAAATGGGCTTAGAGAGTATCTGAACAAAGATTTATAAAAAAGAGAATCAAGCTTAAAAACGACACAACCTTACATCCTACAATGATAAACTTCTTCTACATTAGAAAAAGAAGAAGGAGAAAAAAAGATGTTAGGACGATTATTAATAGGTGGAATTACCCTAGCAGCAGTGGGGTATGGTTTGAAAAAGTATTGTGACGAAGAGGGATGTTTTGAAGAAAAAGAACAACGCCTTATTACCGACTTGCTTGGAGAAGAATCAGAAAAAAAGAACAAACTCACAGAGTTGCACCAGCTCAAAATTTCAGTTTACAGCGATGTTTTTTCAGAATTTAATAGTCTATTTTCTGAAATAAACAATATAGAACAGCGTATTGAGAAGTATGGCAAAATAGCTTTTAAAAAAGAAGTATCTCAAGATGATAGTCCATCTGCTGAGATACTCACAAGAGCTGATGAGTTTATAACTGCTTTGCGTAATGCGAAAATTCTTTTTGAAATAAATATAGAAGATTTACAAAAGATAGTTACTCAATCAACAGACTTTTATACCTACTCTCAACAAGACAAAGAGTTAATTGACAATATGTTTTCACATGCCAACATTATTGGAGAACTATGCCACACAAAAATTATAAGCGAAGATGGCGGAGTTACAGAAGAATCGCAGGAAGCAGCGCAGAAAATCAGTGAGTATATTAAATTTTAAAAAGTAGAATCTATATTTTTGTACTCTTCCAATTTGGCGATAGCCTTATCTAAAAAATTATGAGGTGCAAATTCTAGTAGAGATATAAATTTATCAACCTTATTATCATTCGAGTTTGTAGTGATTGTGTCGGCATTGTTTACATTGATATTATATGTGATTTGAGACTTGATAAAATTATTAAAATACTCAAGTTCTTTATGGTTTGAATTTTTTATAAAATATTTAAAACATCTTGTTCGTGATTTTGAAGTGTTATCAAAGAGTTCTTGTTCCGTTACATTAAGTACTTCGGCAATAAAAGGAATTAGTTCAATAGGTATGCTTATTTTTCCACTTAGATAAGCATAAATAGTATTTTCTGATGGCATTTCACCAGTAGTCTTGAGCTTAACATTTAAGTTTCTTAAAGCAGTAGAAAAAGCTCTTTTTGTCAGATTATAATTTTTTATAATTTCATTTACTTTTTCATAAACTTCCATCTTATTCCCTTGTGAATAAAATTTTAGTTAAATGTATTTCAGTATTAAGCAAAAAACAATTTGATTAACAATAGAATGTTCCAAATATTAAAATAACAAAATAGGGGAAAAGATGTTTTTAAATAGATTAAACGAGACAGAAAAGGTTGCTTTTTTGGAATTGGCTCATTACATGGCAAGGAGTGATGGCAATGTTTCAGGGATTGAAGAGGACATGATTAGCGGTTTTTGTATGGAGATGCAAATTAATGATATTGAGTATGATAGAAGTCAGTTTGATATTTACAGCACACTTGGCAAAATAAAAGATAAGAGAAGTAGAAAAATCGTTATTTTAGAAATAATGGCGATAATTTATGCAGATAATTTTTTACATGAAGAAGAAAGAAAAGTACTTGAAAAAATGCTTGAAGAGTTTGACTTAAGCTATCATTTTTCTACGGTATATGGCGAGTGGGCAAAAGCTATGTTAGCTTTGCATACACAAGGTAATGCCTTGATTGAATTGTAGGCTTGGTTATGTCGCAATTAATACCAAAATATTTACCAGAAGAAGATATGAAAACTCTATATTCACTGCAAAGTGCAGTTGAAAAAAACACTACTACTGTGACTTGCATGGGGCTTTATAACCATGGTAAAAGCACTCTTTTAAATACCTTAATCAAAGACTTTGAACATACAACTTTCAAAACTGCTGATGTAAGAGAAACATCTAACAATAAAGCAGTAGAGCATGGAAATGTGATTTTTGTGGATACTCCAGGATTAAATTCTAGAGAACATGACGACAAGAGAGTGATGGATGCAGTAAAAGAATCGGACATAAATCTTTTTGTTCACACGATAACAACTGGTGAGTTTGATAAAAATGAGATTGAATTTTTACACTCTGTAAAAAACCATTGGGGAAATCCTCAAGAGTTTATAGAAAGAACAATATTTGTATTATCACGAATAGACAAAGCAGATGGAGAAAGTGATATAGCAAATACCAAAGAAAGAATGCTTAGCCAGATAGACGATATTTTTAAGTGTAAAGCTAGAATAATACCCGTATCAGCTCAAAGATACACAAAAGGTAGATTGGAAGAAAAAAAATCATTGGTAGAAAAAAGTAATATTGAAGTACTTGAAGCAATGATTGATGAGATAAGTGAAAATGTCAAAGAATCTATTATGCAAACTAAAAAAAATAGACTCGAAAAAGGTTATAACGATTTAGTAAAAAAACTTTACTCAAAAGTGCAAGAGAATAAACTTGAAGTTAGTAAGCTTAAAAATGAACGAAAAAAGTTCCAAGATTCATTAAATCAAGATATTCAAAAAGTAGAGACTACATTGAAAAATATGCATGCAAAATTAGGAGGTGTGTAATGTTGCCTTTATTAGGATTATTTGGTCCAGTAGGATGGGGAATAGCTGGAGTACTAACGGTTGGAACGGCTGCTTATAAATATTTGGATGATGATGATGATGAACAACCATCTCGTGATTACGGTGCAGAAGCAAGAAGAGAAGAAAAAAGAGAATCAGATAATCAAGTAAGAGAAGAGATAAGAAAGTATAAGGTAAAAGAGACGGAAAGATTAAAAAGCAAGTATGGTGTAATCGCTGAGTTTATTCAAGAAAACTCTTTAGTTATACAAGACAATCAAAACGAATTTGCAATGTCAGCTCAAATCGATTTATTAGAAATTGAAACAGATGAGTTGATTAAACTTATAGGAGAATTAGAGGTAATGAAACATGAATCAATTAACTAGTATGGAAGATTTTTATAAATCTTTGAAGGATATATCTATTATTAATAGTGGTCTTGATGAAAAAAGAGAACAGCTAAAAAATTATATTAACGAGTTTAACGGTGTGATTCAAGCAAAAAGTGTGGATGAAAATATTGCAAAGCAAAACCCAGAAATGGCAAAAATGCTCGAAGAGACATTGGTTCATATAAAAAATTCTACAAATGTTTGGATTGAAAATTTTGAAGAAGCACTCAAAAAAGAGAAATTCAGAAGTGATTTGGAGAATTATTTTATTATCATAATATTTGGTAAAGTAAAAGCTGGAAAAAGTTCACTAGGAAATTTTGTAGCAAAGCGTAAATTAGACACTCAAACTGTTCAATTTTTCAAATATGATGAAGCAGGACAAAAACAATCAATCAAAAAACTTGAAGAGATAGAAGATACTCAATTTGCCACAAATAATTTGGAATGCACTATTGAGATTCAAGGATTTACACTTGATGGTATGGCTTGGATAGATACTCCAGGACTTGGCTCTATGGTTAAGGAAAATGGAGAACTTGCTAAAGCATATATACAATCAGCAGATTATATTATCTATCCAACTTCATCAGACAGTCCACTCCAACAAGATGAAACAAAACAACTCAAAGAACTTTTTGAACAAAATAAAAAAGTAACTATCTGTATCACAAAATCAGATGAAAAAGAGGAAGATGAAGTAGATGGTGAAATGGTACAGATATTACAAAATAAATCATCAAACAGAAGGGATTCACAAGAAAAATATGTAAATGATGAAATTATAAAAATTCTTCAGAGTAATAAAGAATCTGTGCTAGGGGATATTTTTTCCATATCTACACATACTGCATCAAAGGGGTTAGAAGATAATAACGATATTCTTTTTGAGCAAAGCAATATTCCAAAATTTTATGAACTTATTACTAAGGTCATCAAAGAAAAATCTACTAAATTAAAATCAGATACTCCCTATGATGGGTTTAGGTCGTTTATTGATAATGGTATTTTGGGAATAGGAAGCAGTGATAATGAGAGTTCTATTTCAACAATCAAAGATAAACTTTATGATTTGGATAAAAAAATTAAAGAGAGTTTTGAAAGATTTGAAATTCTCAAAGAAAATGCAAATAATGATTTGGAGAGTGAAATAGAAAGTGTTGTAGCTGAGTATTCAAATAAAATAACTCAAGCCAATTCCAATGAAATATTTGTGACGATTGATGTTGAATTGTATAAAAAAGTAGTTGAAATAATTCAAAAGAATATCAATGAAATATTTGCTGATTTTGATATGGCACTTGAAAGTTTAACTACATCATTTTCTACGAGTGATTTTTTGATAGAGGATAAATATAAGACTATTAAAACATCTACTGAAAATAAAAATAAAACATTTTTTAGTGGCTTGCTGAATGTAGTAAATGTATGTATTGCATTAATTCCACATCCTGCAGCAAAGGTTGTGTCAACAATTATTATGAGTACAGGTGCAGACACTTATCTAGGCGAAAAAATTGGTGAAATGACTAGTTCTGAAGCAACTGAAAGCATAAAAATTGGCGACAATAAAGGGGAAGTTATTCAAAGGTTTAAAGCAGATAGATTAAAACACTATGAGCTTGTTGCAAAAGATATATATAAAGGAATGCAAAATAGTTTTTTCAGTCCACTACAAGGCATTTCGCAAGATGTAAGTAGCAAACTTAGCACATTTGAACAAAATATTAAAAAAATAAGGGGATAGAGATGATAACAGATAAAAATGGCTATGTAAAAATACAACAAGAAGTTACTGAATATTCAAGTGATTTGGTTTCACAAGAAGAGATTGATAGTTTCAGTGAACATATTCAAACAAAATTAACGGACTTCAATCCATCGATAATGGTGTACGGTACATACAACGCAGGAAAAAGCACTCTCTTAAATGCTTTATTTGGGCAAGAAGAGATGGCAAAAACAGGTGATTCTCCAGAAACAGCAGAGGTGTATGGCTATGAATATAATGGTGTTACAATCTATGATACCCCTGGAATAAATGCACCGCAAGAACATGAAGAGGTAACAAAGGAGCATTTAGATAAAAGTGAAATTATTCTTTTTGTCCTTAGTAATGATGGGTCACTTGAAGAGCAATTTGTTTATGAGAAAATCAGTGAAATCGTTAAAGCAAATAAGCCAATCATCCTAGTTCTTAACAATAAAAGAGGCACAGAATTAAACTCTAAAGAAGCTATTGATGAGATAAATAAAGTAAATGTAAATCTCTCAAGAATAGGCGATAGAAATGGCATAGATAGAATTGAAAATAAAGTGGCAATTTGTATGGTCAACGCAAAAACTGCTTTAAAGGCTAAAATTGAAAATAAAAATTTGCTTCTTGAAAAAAGCAATATTTTACAGCTTGAAAAAATGATTGAAGAAGTGTTGGAAAAATCAGGCACTAGTGAAGTTATCAATGCTTTAAATGGCTATATTCAAAAGTTTATAGATAATGTCATTTTAAAGATTGACAACAAAATAGATACTAAAGAGGTGCAAAAAACTGAAGAGCTTATCACATTTCTTGAAAAATATAAACAAAGTTCAGAGGTGAAATTAAAAAATATAGTAAGTAAGCAAACACCTCTTTTGTCTGATGAGCTAGCTTCTATATTACTAAGTGGTAGTGCTACGGAAAGTATCTTAAATGATCATATTGAAAAAACTATACAAGAGATTGTTCAACATATTGAGAGTGAAGCACGTGCTATAGAAAGTAATTTAGAAATTAAATGTGAAGAGTTTACAAAAGAGTTCATTACTATCAACCCTGAGTATCCACATATTGATAATTTAAGCTCAAATAATGAGACCAAAGAATCATCACCGATGCTTGATGGTCTAAAAAACGAAGCTATAAGTAGACTTAAAGATAATAATGTAATGAAAGAAGGAGCTCAAAAAATTTTAAGTACAGCAAAAGAATACCTACCTAAAAGTGTTATGCATGGAAAAGGTCCGGTATGGATAGAAAAAGTTGCTGGAAAAGCTGCTGGAAAAGTTGCTATAGGAATAACTGTTGTTATGTCAGCTTGCAATATGTATAGTGCCCATAAAGAACATGAAGAAGCAATCCAAAGAGAAAGAAAGCGTACTTTAAGTGCTAAAAATAGTGCACAATCAATTTCAAATGGTATTCAAGCAGGTTTGTTTGCAAATATAGATGAGATAATTTCTGCATTATTCAATAATCTTATTAAAAACTATAAGAATGCTTCAAAGCAATTGGATAATAATAATGGAAGTTTGCTCACAAATAAAGATGAATTATTGAGCATAATCAATAGACTATAAATTAGGAGCCAAAAAATATGATAGCACCACAACCTTTTAAATACACTTGCCCACAATGTGGATATAGCAAAGTAGTAAAACCAGAAAGTGATGTTTTAAGCCCTAAGGATTTGATAAGAACTTGCCCTAAGTGCGGAAATGGCTCTTTAGAAAAAGAGCCGTATAAGCAGCTTAGTGACCTTATTTTAGGTTTTTTTAAAAAATAGTAGAGTGAGATAAAGTGAGCTATTTCTTAGTGATTATTTTACCTCTATCCGTGGTTGCCATCAGCATGTGGATGTTTATAGAAAAGTTTGTAAAAATAACACCTATTGCTAAACTGCTCAAAATAGCTGTTGTTTTGTGTTATGTGTGTGCTATTTTTATCTTGCCAGTCTTGTATGTTGTGGCATTTTTTGCAAATACTTAAAAATTTTACCAATTGACATCTCTAAACAAAGTTATTTATATAGCTCTGTTTAGAATTAAAATTTAACCAAAGCGTAACTATTCCTAAGCAAAAACTCTGCTTTTAATTTACAATACTCTTCTTATAACCATTAATTTTACTCTCCAATAAAGACAATTCTTCCATGATTACATCAAACTCAATGACCTCTCCAGCAAACATACTTCTCATTTTTTCATAGTCTGCTCTAAAAGCTTTTAGTATTTCATCTTTTGGTACAATTTTTAATGTACCTACCTGATTTAGCCTCATCATATTTGGCAGCGTTTGAACGATAGTAAAATGCTTTATGTTTAGCTACACTCTCTAACAAGCCTATATCTGCCATCGCTTCTAAACCTATTTTATCCCTGCTTAACATGACAATATCATAAAGATGCCTACTCAATCTCTCTTTAACACGCTCAACTCTATTAATATTATTTTCTGCATGGAGTATCGTGACTTTTTCCCAAAAAGTTCTCTTTGGACTTAATACATTAATCATTGCAATGGACTTTATACTTGGGATAGCATCCTCTAGCAATGAATTGATTGCTACTTGCTCAAGAGGTATATGCTCAGACTTAGTGCCAGTCTCTATAAGGACTACAGGTTTAACATATTTATTACCATATTCGGCATCTTCAAATGATTTTGGATAATAAAAGAGAAGATTTTCAGGATTGTTTTTATCTATGATTAAATCCCAAGTATCTTCAGAATTTACATCTTCTTGGATAATATCTCTCAGTAGCACCGTTATTGTATTTTCTAAAAATTCTTGCCCAGCTAATTGAAGATTTTCTATTGCTTTTTTGGCAGCTGCATTTGATTCATTTTTAGCAACATTATGAGGTGCTTTGTCTCCTTCAAATCCTAAATCAGCCATGTGTAATGACAAATCTATATCTTCCGAAAATCTATCTATCAAACCATAACATTTTGAAAGTGAAGTACCACCTTTAAACATAATTCTGTGGTTGTGTTGTATTCGATTGAACAATGTATCAAGCATATATGTAACCCATAAATCTTTTTCCACAACATAAGCAGGAAAGCCTAATTTCTCAGATGCAATCCTAAATGCTTGTGAACGCTCATCTTTGTTTAGTTTTATAAATTCATACACTATGAAACCTTTTGTAAAATATCATCAACAACTTCACGAACCCAAGCTGCTCTGTTTTGAGAAGCATGTTTTAACTCATCTATATTACTTTTATTAAGAGTGCTTGCAACTTGAGATTTCACACTCTCTTGTAAGGCTTCTTCTTTGCCTAAGTATTCAATAGCACTGAGATAGACACCTGCTATACTATTCGACCCAGATAATTTTTGTGGTGATACTTTTCTAAATTCAATATTTAATTTACCAATTGATATTGTACTTATTTGCTTATCTGTAAGATAAACTTGTTTCATAGGAATTTGC
The DNA here is from genome assembly GCA_026390115.1 of Campylobacterales bacterium. Classification (GTDB taxonomy): domain Bacteria; phylum Campylobacterota; class Campylobacteria; order Campylobacterales; family Sulfurimonadaceae; genus Sulfurimonas. The sequence continues at coordinate 11,795 of JAPLGO010000005.1, forward strand.
TTAGTCAACCCTAACTGATGCAATGCACTAGCACCATCTGGTACAAAATTTATATTCATACTTCTAGCGAGTGCATTTACAACAGCCGATTGTGATGGCGGCACTTCTCCCCAGCGACTCTGTTCAGGCACATAGTAAATCCCTCTTCTTATCCGCTTTATATCTCCAGACTCAACCAACCTTGATAGTATTCTCTCTATAGTTGCTACATTACCCAGTTCGTTAAAATCCACATGAGTAAAGACCCAGCCAAATTTATGATTAGAGATAATCTTTTTTACTTTATTTGTATAGTTACTAATCATAAAATTTCCTTTTTGTCTGTATATAATTAATTATTTATGGACATTATAACATAAAATATTTAAGATATTTTATTTATACCAATCCTCAATCAAACTACAACATAAGCTATGGAGCTATTGCTGGTAATTATTTTCAATTGAGTCAAATAATTTTGTAATAAATATATTGAAAAATTTGGCAGCAATAAAGATTTCTTTTTTAATAATAGATTTCATAAAACTCCATACCCTTTCATAATAATAGTATCATAAAGTGAGCCTATTAATAGTGATAATAGTATCACTTTATCTAACTTTTTTGAAAAAATCATCTAATGACTGACTCAGCCACAACTTCTTGCCGCACCTTGAAATAACTGCAAAAAACGGAGCAAACCGGACACCTTCAGCGTTTTCATTCGGACACTACAGCGTTTTATAATCGGACGGTGTAGCGGAAATGATTCGGACAGTTTTGTAAAAAAACGCAGTTTTATATCTGCTTAAGAAAAAGGT
>JAPLGO010000023.1:0-235074 GCA_026390115.1 Campylobacterales bacterium
ACGCCTGGCTCCATTCCGAACCCAGAAGCTAAGCCTCTCATCGCTGATAATACTGCATCTTTCAGGTGTGGAAATGTAGGTCGCTGCCTAGTTCTCAAATTTAATCCCTTCTCCTTCTTTTATCTATCAACTCTTTTATTAAATTTTATTGTGAATATAAGTTATATTTTTACTGTATTTTCTATATACTTTCTAAAACTTTTATTAGGATAATTATGATCTTAAACAATGAGTGGAAATCTTTTTTAAATGATGAACTGCACAAAGATTATTACATAAAACTTCAAATATTTATAGATAATGAATATAAAACAAAAATAATTTTTCCAAAATATAATGAAATTTTTAGAGCTTTTAATTTACTTTCTCCAAAAAAAGTAAAAGTTATAATTGTAGGTCAAGACCCGTACCATGGTCAAAATCAAGCGAATGGTTTAGCTTTTTCTGTATGTGACAAATGTAAAATCCCCCCATCATTACTTAATATTTTTAAAGAGCTACATGAAGATATTGGCTGTGATATTTCGGCATGCGGGAATCTTACTAAATGGGCTGATGAAGGTGTATTACTTATGAATACAGTATTAACTGTTATCGCTTCTGAGCCAAACTCTCATAAAAATATGGGTTGGGAAATTTTTACTGATGCAGTGATTAAAAAACTCTCTCTTGAGTATGAAAATATTGTATTTATTCTATGGGGGGCTCCGTCTCAGAAAAAGGCTCTGCTTATAGATGAGAGCAGACATCTCATTTTAAAAGCTCCTCATCCATCACCGCTCTCTTCTTACAGAGGATTCTTTGGTTCAAAACCTTTTTCAAAAGCAAATAATTACCTCTTAGCATGTGGAAATAAAGAGATAGATTGGTGCCTTTAATTGGTTACTACAAATTTTGCAACAACCGGCAGGTGGTCTGAAAACCCTTTTCCTTGATGTTTTATAGGTCTTTTAGTTGTCATTTGCCATCTATATATCTGATTGCCGTTAAAAAGATAGTTTGGTTTAAAAGAACCAATAGTTCTATTTTGATAGTAGAACCCCTTTTTACCCAAAAGTGATTGAGAAATTAGAATGTTGTCCATCGCTTCTTTTTGATTTTTAAAAATGTATGAGTATCTATTCTCTTCATCAGTATCATACCAGAGGTTGTAAAAACTACCCTCTTCGTACTTCGTTCTATCTGCTTTTTGAATTTGATTTATACTTTTTAAAACATGGTTAATTCCAGTTTTTCCGTTTGTGTCGTTTAGTTTTCTTTTTCTTTCAAATTTTATATACTCTTCATAGTCAGAATTAAAATCACCTAAAAGTATTATATTTTTGTCATAGCCAATCTCTTCTATTCTATTCCGAAGTGCTTTTGCTGAGACAATTCTTTGGCTTTCTGGACTTGATTTCGCTTTCCAGTGATTTGCGAATAAATATAATTCTCTGTTATTTATTAAGAATTTCGCTTCTAAAATATTTCTTTGTGATAGTGATGAAGTTACACTTAACTCTTTGGCGTAGACAAAGGGTATTTTGCTAAGAAGAGCAATCTTTGTTGTTGTGTTTTTTTTATCTATGATTTGATAATATTGATAGTAAAGACCGTTTCGCTGAAGAGTAAATTTTAAATCTTTTAGAGCTTGAAGTGACTCAATCTCTTCTATGGCAATAATGTCAGGATTTATATCTTTAATCACTTTTGAAATATTTTGCAATTTTATTTTATAATTTTTTTCATTCCACTCTGAAAAGGAGTTTGGCACATACTCATCATACTCATATCCGTCATTTTCTAAATCAAATAAATTTTCTACGTTGTAGGTAGCTACCGTCAAAATATTATCTCCATAAACAAAGCCAAAAAATAGGAGCAATAGAACTAAAATTTTCACAGATTAACTCCATTTAATCTTAGTAAATTGTCAGGGTTTGGTTCCCTTTCTAAAAGCTCTTTAAATAAAAGTTCCATACTTTTTGAACCGCCGCTGCTTAGTACAATGTCCAGATATTTTTTAGCTGTTTTCGAGTCAAATATGCCTTCATCTACAATACTGAAAAAGGCATCTGCACTTAAAACCTCTGCCCACTTATAGCTGTAATATCCAGCTGCATAGCCTCCGGCAAAAATGTGTGAGAATCCATTTTGAAATTTATTGTACGATGGCGGTTTTATTAGCGAAGTCTCCTCTCTAATGTTGTCCAGAAGAGCTTGAATCTCCTCCTCGCAATGTACCCTTGTATGCAACTCAAAGTCAAAGAGAGAAAATTCCAACTGTCGTAACATGCCCATAGCCGATAAAAAGTTTTTGCTTCTGACAAGTTTATTTATCATCTCATCCGAGATTATCTCTTTGGTTTTGTAGTGGCTTGCAAAAAGTTTTAAAACAGCAGGCTCATACGCAAAGTTCTCCAGTAGTTGAGACGGAAACTCTACCGCGTCCCACTCCACGCCGTGTACTCCGCTCACTCCGCTCTCGTTTACTCTGCTCAAAAGATGGTGAATCGTATGCCCCATCTCATGAAAAAGGGTTACAACATCATCATGTCTGAGCAGCGATGGAGCAGTTTTTGAAGAACTTGGGAAGTTACAGACAATAAAGGCAGAAGCTAATTGTTCATTTCCTTTTTCATCAACGCAGTGCGCCTGCCAGTTGTGCATCCATGCTCCACCCTGTTTATTCTTTCGAGTTTCTAAGTCCAAATAGAGTCTTGCTTTTAATTTGTCATTTATATACAAATCGTAGCTGCTTGCTTTTTCGTCCCAGAGAGTCGCATCAACTTTAGTAAATTTTATTCCAAAGAGTCTATTGAGAAACTCGAACATTCCGTTAACAACGCTCTTTTGCTCAAAATAGGGACGGTAAATTTCTTCATCGAAATCATACTGCTCTCTTTTTAAAAGCTCACTATAATAAGCCACATCATAACTCTCTAGCGGCTCTTTTGACATCTTCTGAAGAGTCTTTAACTCTTCATGTGCCTGTTTTTTAGATTTCTCTACAAGTGTTTTTAAAAACTTTAATACACTCTGCTCATCCTGTGCCATCTTGCTCGCGAGTGAGTATGCAGAGTAATTCTCGAATCCTAAAAGACAGCTCATCTCATGTTTGAGTGATAAAAGCTCATCAATTATTTTCGCATTTTGCGGCGCTCTTGTTACATAGGCACGGTAGAGCTCCTCTCTTATCTTTCTGTTCTTTCCGTAAGTCATGTAGGCGATGTAGGAGGGCATTTGAAGTGTAAATCTGTACTTTATAACTCCGTTCACCTCGAATTTTGCACTCTCTATCTCACTTTCCGGCAAGCCCTCTATATCTTTTTCATTGTCTATAATATACTCATAGGCATTAGTTGCATCGAGTAGATTCTGCGAAAAATTATTTGTCAGTTCGCTCTTTCTTATCTGTATTTCTTGAAGTCTCTCTTTTGTTTTGTCATCCAAATGAGCACCGCTTAACTCAAAATTGAGAATATTCAGCTCTAAAACTCTCTTCTGTTCATCATTTAAAGATTCTTTTTCTTGTATCTCTCTATAAGCGCTGTAAATATCTATATTTTGAGATAGTTTTGTAGAATATTCTGTGATAATCGGTAGAGATTCAGTATAAACTCTCTGTGTCTCCTCTGAGTTGTTTACAGAGTTTATATGCGTGAGCGGAGTGAAAAACTGGTTAAGATACTCATCCATCATCTCTAAAGGCTTTACAAAATTTGCATAGCTCTTCTCTTGTATCTCTAAAAGTTCATTTGTTTTTTTTGTGTTGTTCTCTAACTTTTGAGACAACTCTCCAATAAAACTTGCTAGGTCTATTTTAAATTCTAAAAATTTTGGCATATGGAATGTTCCTTGTATTATTTTTTAATCTTCTTCGTCTCGTTTGAGCTTGATTGCTCCAAATTTTTCTATAAGAATATCATCATATTTATCTGAAAATTCAAAGAGCCTCTGAAATGCAATTTTACCCTCTTTAAGCGTGAGAGAAGAGTCGACAATCAGATGAGAGAGGTAAATGGCATTCTCATTTATAGAAAATTGCAGATAGGAGAGTTTGCTGTTTTCATTAAGCATGTAGTCATAAAGTTTGTCTATCTCTTTTGTGGGAATTCCACAAAGTTTTGAGTCGCCGATGATTACGCCGTTTTCATAGTAGTTTATCTCAATTCTGGCACTTCCATGTTCTACTCTCCATGCGGATTGGCTTCTTCTGGCGAGGGTTACATTGATGTTTAATGCGTCTAAAATCTCTTCTAAAAGTTTTGTTGCTCCGCTTGGTTTGTACCCTTTTCTTCGCAGCTTTGCAACTTCAAGTTTGATTCCGCATGCAGGACAATAGTCGTTAAAAATATCCTCTTCGTTGATTAAATTCTTACATGAAGTACACTTTATAATATTTTCTCTGTTTAGTTTTTTGAAGTTTTCCAGTGCTTCTTGAACATAAAAATAGGGAACGGCAAAGCCTAAATTATTTGCATTTTGAATTATAAATGTGTTCACCCCGACAACATTTCCTTCTATATTGAGAAGTGGACCGCCACTGTTTCCAGGGTTTATAGCGGCATCTAGTTGTATATACTCCAAATCGCCCTGTAGTCTTGAAGCCTTTGAGATGATTCCCTCTGTCGCTGTGTAGTTCAGTCCGTATGGATGCCCGATTGCAATGGCTACATCCCCATCTTCTACGGTTTTTGTCGAGAGGGTGAGGCTATTTTTTGGCAGATGAAAATCAAGTTTTATAAATGCCAAATCATAATAGGCATCATCATATACAACTTTTGCAATTGCTCTTTTGATTTTTTTGGCGCTTATTACGACCTCTCTCAGTCCTCCTACAACATGAGAGTTTGTAATGATTAAATCACCGATAATAAAGCCGGAGCCTGTTCCGTAGGGCGTCATTATCTGTATTATGTTCTCTATATAGGTTTCCAAAATGAGTTGCGTATTCATCTATATCTCCTCAAAATTGAGATCTTGAAGTTGCAGATAAAAGCTGTTGCTGAATTCATTTAAAGTTGAGTAGTTTAGTTTATCTCCAAAAGGCTCAAGCAGTTTAAATCTATCCTCAAAAGGCTCAATAATCTCTTCAATTTTTGCTATGATTATTTTTTTTGAAAATGAGTTTGTCTTTTCTTGATAGAGAGCAGAGTAGCCAAGTGCTGTAAAAAAATCAGGATTTTGAATCTCTACAAGGGTATGTAGAAGTGCTTTTGTGACGGGATGCAGACCATAGTTGTATAAAATATGAAAGGCGATGTAACTGTAAAGCGTGGGAATTATCTGATGGTAACGGTTGTTTTTGTACCATCTTATTTTTGAGAGCGAATCGCTAATAAAGACGCTAATCTCTTCGTTTGAGGTTCTATCGCTTGGATTAAATGTGTATTTTGCATCATAAAAGTTGGCTTTGAATTCCTTAAAACCCATCTCTTTAAGTACATCAAGATACTCTTTTAACTCCTCGTTTTTGGCCTCTATCGTTGAATTCTCATCGCTAGAATATTCTTGAATTTTTCTGCTCATTTTGTGATAAATTTCATATTTTGGAGTCAGAAGATAATCTATTTTAAAATAAAGATACAAAAATGAGAAAGCCTGCATGCCCGCATTGTCATTTGGTGGAAATGTAGCGATTTTTTCTGTAACTTCATCTATCCATTTTTGCAAAAATGCATACTTTATCTTTAACTCCTCTTCGTCTAAGGGGCTGAGATGTGTTATATCTTCGATGAGTGTACCTGTAAATTCACATTTTGCATACTCTTTGTCAAAGTCTGCGTTTAGAGCCAGTTCACGAAGAGGAAAAAAAACTTTTTGAGGACTCATAGTACTATTGTCATGGGAGAGTTTTAGCTTTAAAAACTCACTGTCGCTAAAATAGTTTACATAAGTGAACTGATAATTTCTTTCTAAAATATATCTCTTCAGCGCCACGCTGGCACCACTTTTTTTTGTAAGAATCGACTCGGCATAGAGATGTTCATTTGTTATGTAGCCTCTTATTTTTGCACAGCCTTGAAAAATTTCAAAGTGAAGTTTTTCATCCTCTTTTTTTGTTGTTACATTTTGGTTTGAGACGCCGTTCGTGAAGTTTTCAAGAGATTTAAAGAAGTACTCATATGCAGCTAATATCTCTTTTTTTTCAAAAGCCTCATAGGATTTGTTGAAAAAATCCTCTTCCTTTGGAGAGAGATTTGCATTTATTCCTCTTCCAAATTGGTGTTTTTTTTCTATTTTTGTTTCAAAAAAGTTAAACCAGCGCATTTACTCACTTTGTAGATAAATTAATTTGTGATTATAATGAAACTGCCCTTAGAAAATCTAATCTCTTTTGGAGGTACAATATCTTACATTTTTTATTCAATAATTATTTTGCATTTTTTATAAGTAAACTAAATATTATAGATGTATAATAATACAAATTTAAGCAAAATAGTGATTATTAAACATGAAACAAATAATTGAAGATATAAAACAGTTTTCTGGCAATATGAGTTTATTATATGTGGAAGATAATGCCGGATTGCGGGAAAATGTAGAAAAATTATTGAGTAGGGTTTTTAACAATGTAATTACTGCTGAAGATGGAGAAGACGGATATAACGCTTTTGTTAAGTTTAAACCAAATATTTTAATCACTGATCTTAATATGCCAAAAATGAATGGCTCCGATATGATAAAAAAAATAAAAGCCAAGGAGCCAGAGTGTAAAATAATTATACTATCAGCTTATGATGAAAAAGAGCATCTTCATAATGCAATTAATTTAGGAGTATTTCGTTATTTATCGAAACCTGCAAAAGTTCCGGAACTTGTTCAGGCTATTTATGATTCGGTTATAGATATACATAAAGAAGAAAATCGTCGTCTTTTTTTAAGTCAAATACAAACAATTTTTAATTATCAGAATAACATAGTTGTAATGATGTATGAAGGAAAATTTATACTTTCAAATAAACGCTTGTTAGAATTTTTCAATGTGGATGATTTAGAAAGTTTTGTGAAAGAAAATAGTGATATTGATGGATTGCTGCTTGAGCATAAAGATTTTTTATACACGACTACTGAATCGAAATGGTATGAAACAGCTGCTGCTAATTCAGGAAAGCTTTTTCATACAAAAATAAAAAATTATAAAGGTGAAATGCGTCATCTTATCTTAAAATCACGGGATGTTCCGGAAAAAAATGGGCATTGCATCTTGTCTTTTGATGATGTTACAGAGTTGAATCTAATGACTCTTTTTGATAGTGACACAACCAATAGTGATGCTACAAGACAAGATAAAGAAGCTATTATAACTTTTATGAAAATCATAAAAGACAATTCGGCTGAAGTAAAAATACATAATTTTTATAAAGGACTCACTATTGTAAATTCTGCCGTAATTTCTGAAATTACGAATGATGAGGTAACTTTAAAAACATCCTATCCACAATTAAAAATTATTAAGTTAAGTGAGGTTATGACTGTCAGTTCTGAAATATTTCCAAAGAGTGTTTTTTGTAAATCTATTAAATCTATAGATTTAGATAACCAGACTATCGTGATTAATCAGATGAGTTTTGCTCCAAGAAGCGCTGTAGACAGAAAGTTCATTCGTTTAGAACCTGAAGAAAAACATGGATGCACTCTTTTTTATAAGGAAATTAAATTTGCTGGTGATGTTAAAATTATTGATATATCTGAAGTTTCGGTAAAACTTGAAATTTATGCTCTTCCTCCAGGCATGAGAGAAAATGATATAGTAAAAATTTCTATCAACTTAACACTCCATTCTAGATTAATATCAATCGTTACAGATGCAACTATTTATAGAATTGATGAAAATTTGCATAGTTACTATGTGATAATGCTTTTTACATTAGATATAAATAATACGCATGTTATAAAAGAGTATTTAGCAAGTCGTCAGATGGCACTCATTCGAGAATTTAAAAAGATGGATAGTGTTATGGCTCCGGTCAGTGAAGTTAAAAAAGTGGGAACTACGTGCAACATGTATCATATATAAAACAAATAGAGACAAAAATTGATTCTATTTCAATAGGTATAAAACTCGCTGTCGGATTTGCCCTTGTTACTATTTTAACATTTGGTATAGCTCTTTATAGTTTATTAGAGTTAAAAAAAGAAGTATCTTTAATTGAACAAATGTATTATCATCCGTATGCTGTGAGTAATGCTATTAAGAGTATTCATGAAGATAATCAATTTATTGATACACTTGCTCTATCTATGATTATTTATAAGGAAAGTATAGATAAAGAGAGAATCATAAAAAAGATAAAAAAATTTGATAGTAAAATTAACGAAAATTTTGAAATTATTTTTAATCAATATTTAGGTCCCAAACAAAATATTGAAGAGTTATATCAAAGTTATAAGTCTTTATCTTTAAAAAGAACAGAATTCATTACTATGATTAATGAAGACAGATATGAAGATGCTCAGGAATTGATGAAGCAATTAATGAATTTGTATACGGGGGATATAGATAAAAAGCTGCAAGTCATAGGTACTTTTGCAAATAATAAGGCTAACAAATTTTTTAAAACAGCACAAATAGCAGAAGAGAATACCATTTTTTATATCATATTTGCTATTTTAATCTCCATCGGTCTTAGTTTAATTATTACGGTAACTACAATAAGAGGTATTATGGTGCCAATTCGTCAGCTTATTGGATTGACACAAGAGATAAATGATGGAAAAGTTATTTTACCTAACAATACTATCATGCAAAAAATAGCACGAAGAGAAGATGAAATTGGCTTGCTTTTTAATTCGTTTACCAGATTGATGGAGCACCTATTGCTTCCGTATGAAAATATTACTCAAAATGATCGTCCTTTAGTAGATAAAACGGATGAAATTAAACAGCTTCTAGACTCTTTTGACAAATATATAATCGCTTCAAAAACAGATGTGAACGGTAATATCACCTATATCAGTCAAGCTTTTCAAGATGCTTCTGGGTACTCGAGAAAAGAATTAATTGGCAGCCCACACAATATAGTTCGTCACCAAGATATGGCAAAAGAGATATTTAGCGACATGTGGAAAACAATTAAAAGTGGAAATACTTGGATAGGAGAGATAAAAAACAGAACTAAAGATGGGAATTTTTACTGGATAAAAACTATTATTTCTCCAGATAGAGAAAGGAGTGGTAAGATAGTCGGGTATAAAGGAATATGTGAAAATATTACATCTGCCAAAGCGTATGAAAATCTTTCTAAAACACTTAAAAATCGTGTGTCGCAGGAGATAATTAAAAATAATGAGAAAACTGCATATATGCTTCAGCAATCTCGCTTCGCACAGATGGGAGAGATGATTAGTATGATAGCACATCAATGGCGTCAACCTTTAGCTTCTATATCGGCTGTCTCAGGAACACTTTTCCTCGATGCAATAACGGATAATTATAATAAAGATTTTTTTGAAGAGCGTTTAAATGCTATTTCTGAATTATCAGAACATCTCTCAGAAACGATTGATGATTTTCGTGATTTTTTTAAAAAAGATAAAAAAATAGAAAAAGCAAATGTGAGAGATATTGTAAATTCTTGTTTACAGATTATTGATTCGTCGCTGAAAAATAAGAATATCAATATTATTATAAATATTAATGAAAACTTTTTTATAGAGAGTTACCTGAATGAGTTAAAGCAAGTTATGTTAAACATATTTAAAAATGCTGAAGATGCATTGATGGAAAAGAGTAATGAAGAAGCTTGTATATGGCTTAGCGGATATCAAAAAGAATCAAATGTATATATAGTTATTGAAGATAATGCAGGGGGAGTACCGGAAAATATAATATCTAAAATTTTTGATCCTTACTTTACTACAAAAACGAAAAAAGATGGAACGGGATTAGGCTTATATATGTCGAAAATTATTATTGAAGAGCATTGCGGAGGAATTTTAACTTTGAATAATACAAAGGAAGGTGCGTGTTTTACTATAACATTACCTATAAAACATGAAGAAATTGTATTATAAGTAATCAAATAGAAAATCTAATCTGTTTTAGATATACTCAGCCACTTAAAATAAAGTGATACAAAATGAACCTTTTATCCAAAAATGCCCCACTTGAAGAATCTATCACGAGAATGAGAGCTGTTCTTGCATCTGCTGGGTGTGAGATGAGTTTCTCTGAGCAAAAGCATCCGCTGCATAATTGCTACTCAGTGAATTTAACCTCGGTTGAAGCACCAAAACATATTTACTCAAACGGTAAAGGAATAGTTCAAGAAGCCTCTATAGCAAGTGCTTTGGGAGAATATATAGAGCGACTTCAGACAAATAACTTCTTTATAGATTTTTACATGCCAAGCCGAAAACAGTATCCCGATGAGGTGGTATTTGAATTCGGCGGAGCATATCTAAGTGATGCGCTACGCAAAATATATAATCCGCATGCCGAGCTTGGCGATGAAGAGCTGGTTGATTTTAACAGTGATTATGAAGATAAAATTGTTGCGCTTCCATTCATAAAACATTCATCAAAAGAGAGAGTTTACATTCCGTTAAATATTTTGAGCAACCTCTATGTCAGTAACGGTTTAGCTACTGGAAATACTCCATTAGAGGCGCAGGTTCAGGCTTTAAGTGAAATTTTTGAGAGATATGCAAAGATAGAGATTATTAAAAACGGATATTCTCTTCCAAAGTTTCCGCATGCCAAGATTCAGGGATTTGAAAAAGTTTACAGAGATGTTTTGTCTCTTCGAGAATTGGGTTACATTGTTGAGGTTTTGGATGCTTCGCTTGGTGGAGTTTTTCCGGTGACAGCCATTTCTTTAATAAATCCAAAAAACTCAACACTTTTTGTCTCTTTCGGTGCGCATCCTATTTTGGAAGTCTCACTAGAACGTACCATGACAGAGCTTATGCAAGGGCGTTCACTAGAGAATTTAGACACTTTTGAAGTGCCTACTTTTGACATGAGTATTGTTTCAGACAGCTTTAATTTAGAGTCTCATTTTGTTGACTCAAACGGAAAATTGGGCTTTGGATTTTTAAGCTCAAAAGAAAGTTTTGAGTTTGGTCCATGTCACTATAACGGCAATACAAGCGAGAATGAGCATTCTTTTTTGATGCAAATTTTAGAGCAAATGGGCAAAGAGAGCTACCTTCGAGAGTATGATTATTTGGGCTTTTACTCATGCCAGATGATTGTCCCAGGTGTATCGGAGGTTTATCCTATTGAAGATTTGGTTTATAACAATAAAAATGTCGGTAAATTTATTCGCGATATGGTTCTGAATTTTAGAGAGTATGACCCGCAAGATATTCTCCTAAGCATAGAACAGCTGGAAGATTCGCTTAACATGGAGAAATATATCGGCGTGATCCTTGAAAATAATTTCACAATGTCTGAGTTTAAAGCACAGATTCATCTTCTCGCAGGCAATTTAGAAGAGGCCTTAGAGCTGCTAGAATTTGGGACAAACAGGCTGGGACACATAGTCGTAGAATTGGCTAAAATGGAGGAGCTGGAGCTGGAGTATGAAGAATTTAAACTTGGAATGTGGAGCATCTTCTCTCAGGAGAGCGTTGAGAAGGCAATAAATATTTTAGAGGGCAAAGAGTTTTTGATAGAGACAGTCCTTCATCGGGATTACCACAATATGCTGGCAATGTATGACAGACTGGAGAGTAAAAAAGTGGGTATTTGATTAACACCCGAGAGTGTTTACCCTTAAGGGGAACCTCATCTTCGCCTTGCTCACAGCACATGCGGAACTTTCCACATGCTTGTGAAATGTTACTTTATTTCTAAAAGTTCTACATCAAAAATAAGTGTAGCATTCGGAGTGATTGTCGGAGGCGCACCTCTCTCTCCGTAGGCTAAATTAGATGGGATAACAAGTTGCCATTTATCTCCTACCTTCATTTTTTGCAGAGCTTCCGTCCACCCTTTGATAACGCCGCTTACAGGGAATGTAACAGGCTCATTTCTCTCATAAGAGCTGTCAAAAACAGTTCCATTTATCAATGTTCCGTGGTAATGCGTCACAACCGTATCTGTAGCTTTTGGCGACACTTTTCCGGTTCCGGATTTCAATACTTTGTACTGAAGACCGCTATCAAGCGTTACTACACCTTCCTTCTTTTTGTTGGCAGCCAAGTAAGCATCACCCACTTTCTTATTCTCTACTGTAAATTTTTCCATTATAGCTTTCTCCTTCGTCTGTCTGCTCTCTTCATAGCTCATCATAACCTTACTCATCTCTTCATTTGTAAGTTTAGGTTTCGCACCGGAAAAGACATCTTTAAGACCAAGATTCATAGCTTCCAGGTCGAGGTCATCTTTTGAGATAATAAGCTGTTTGCCTATTTCAAGCCCGAGAATATAACCGGCTTTTTGCTGTTGGCTTTTGAGTGCACCCTCAGCCATGGCAGAAGTTGCAAGAAGCCCTAAGCAGCCGATAACAGTTGGTAGAAGTTTTGACATGTGTATCCTTTTTGATTGGTTTAAATTTAATTTTGAAAATTATAGCCGTAGTTATTTAATATCGGCTGTCGGTAAACTATTTTTTTACTTTGATTGCAGTGCCTTTTCTCTGGCCTTATCTTTTTTGCTTTTCCCTTTACCTTTTACAGGTGCCGCTCCTCTCTCTCTTATAGGTGCATCGCCTTTTATTTCGTATCCTTCAATCTGTTCTAAACGAATGTTTACATGACACTTTTTTTGAATAACAGCAAAATGCTCTCTATCTTCATGGGCGATAAAGGAGATGGCGATACCTGTTCTTCCGGCTCTGGCCGTTCTTCCTATACGGTGGATATAGTCAGTCGGAGAGCGGGGCAAATCAAAATTTACAACGCATGAGATATTTTCTATATCCAGTCCCCTTGCTGCAATATCGGTTGCAAAAAGTATATTTATTTTTTTGGCTTTAAAAGCATCGAGAGTAAAATTTCGCTCCTCTTGTGTGAGGTCTCCATGAAAAGATTCGGCACTCAAACCATACTTTTTAAATTTTTCTGCAATATTGTCCGTGGCTCTTTTGTTTGCCATAAAGACCAGAACATGCTCTAACTTTTCACTCTCAAGAAGGTGTCTGAGGAGTGGTCCTCTGTTTTCGCGATTTACCTCTATTGCTCTTTGGGTAACGCTTTCAACGGTCGGCTCTTCATTTTCTACTCTTACTTCCACAGGCTCATTCGTAATTTTTGAAGCGATTGCCAAAATTTTTGGAGGGTATGTTGCTGAAAAAAGAAGATTTTGACGCTTTTTCGGGAGTTCTTCCAATATAAGCTCAAGCTCCTCTGCGAAGCCTAGGTTGAGCATTTTGTCCGCTTCATCAAGAACGAAAAACTTTATATGGGAGAGATTCATCTGTTTTTTACTCACTACATCGAGTAATCTTCCGGATGTTGCAACCAAAATATCACAACCTTGCTGGATGGCGTAAAGCTGCTCACCAATCCCCTCTCCTCCTATAACGCTCACTACTTTTAGTTTTTTATCTAACTCTGTACCAAAACTGTTAAATGCTTCTGCCACTTGAAGAGTCAGCTCTCGTGTAGGAGTTAAAACAAGTGCTTTTATTTTCGCTTTTCCCTCATAGCTATTTCGTGATAATAACTCTAAAATCGGCAGAATATAACTGGCACTTTTGCCGCTTCCAGTTTGTGCCATTGCCATAACATCACTCTTTGTTAAAATAAGCGGAATAACTTTTTCTTGTATGGGAGTGGGCTTTTTGAAGCCAATTTTTTTAAGTCTGCTCTGAATTTTCGAGGAGAGGGCGAGTGAAGAAAAAGGCATGTAAATATTCCTGATATTATTTCTTCGTATTTTATGGAGTTTTGGCTTTAGTATAGATTTTCAAAGCAGTTTTAAAGACACATTTAAGTATAATTCGCGGATTTTATATATAAGGTGTATCATGGCTAACAAACGCGTATTAGTTAAGTTTTCTGGTGAAGCTCTTGCCGGTGAAGCAGGTCATGGAATTGACACCAAGATATTAAACTATATCTCTCAAGAGATTAAGTCATTAGTAAATGCCGGAATTGAAGTGGGTATTGTTATCGGTGGTGGAAATATTATTCGCGGGGTTACGGCTGCGCAAGATGGTATAATTAAAAGAACTTCCGGCGATTATATGGGTATGCTTGCGACGGTTATTAATGGTATAGCAATGCAAGAGGCTTGTGAACATGCAGGTTTAGAAGTGCGTATGCAAACTGCCATAAAAATGGAGCAGATTGCTGAGCCTTACATTAACCGCCGTGCAGTTCGCCACTTAGAGAAAGGTCGAGTTGTTATTTTTGGTGCAGGCACCGGTAATCCATTCTTTACGACAGATACGGCAGCAACTCTGAGAGCTGTAGAGATAGGTGCCGAAGTTATTATTAAAGCGACAAAAGTAGATGGTGTTTACGACAAAGATCCTCATAAATACAGTGATGCCGTAAAACTGCCGGAGCTGACCTATGAGCAAGCACTGACTGAGCATATTAAAGTTATGGATGATACATCTATCGCTTTGGCAAAAGATAATTCACTGCCAATATTGATATGCGACATGTTTAAAAAAGGAAATCTTTTGGATATTTTACAAAATGGAAATATGCAAAACTGTTCAATAGTTAGATAAATAATTTTAAGGAATTAACAATGAGAGTAGAAGAATTAACGGCTAAAGTTTTAAAAAATAATCCAAAAATGGATCGTTATCAGCTGGCACTTGCTGTATCAAAAAGATCGGATGAACTTTTAAACGGTGCAAAAAGTAAGTTAAATATTGATCCAAAAAAGGTTAAAGCTGCAGATTTGGCTTTAATGGAATTAGCTGAGGGCCTTATTGTTGTTAAAGGCTTCGTAGATATAGAAAAGTAATATCTTGAGTCTGAGTCAAGTTTATATTGAGAAAGTTAAACATCTTGCAGATGTTGACTCGGCAACTGCATATCTTTTTTTACAAATAACTCCAAGTGAATCTCTTCGGAGTGCACTTGATTACTCCATAAAAGCGCATAAAAACCAATACAGAAAAAGTGGTTTGCCCTATGTTATTCACCCTATTTTAGTTGCAGCTATAGTTAGTTCTTTAACCGGTGATGAATCTATGGCTATAGCGGCACTTCTTCACGATATAGTCGAAGATACACATGTTAACATAGAAGAGATTAGAGAACTTTTTGGACTGGATGTTGCACATTTGGTTGAAGGTCTTACAAAAATTGATTCCATTAGAGATTCTGAGTTAATACCATCAAACTCCGATGAAAGATTGGTTGTATCAGCACTCTCTTTTAGAAAAATGCTTTTGGCCAGCATTAAAGATGTGAGAGTTTTAGTTGTAAAGCTTTGTGATAGACTCCATAATATGCTCACTCTTGATGCTCTTTCAGAGCAAAAACAGCAGCGAATAGCTGAAGAGACACTTGTAGTTTACTCCCCGATTGCACATCGTTTGGGTATCTCTTTTTTGAAAAATTTATTAGAAGATTTAAGCTTCTCATATCTTTTTAAAGAAGAGAAACAGCATATTGACAACTATTTAGAAACAAATTATCATGCTATTGAGATGAAGCTTGATGAGTTCAAAGAGTCAATAACTAAGATATTGGTCCAAAATGGTTTTTGCGATGATGATTTCGAGGTACTCTCAAGGGTAAAACACCGCTACTCAATCTACCTGAAAATGCAGAGAAAAGGGGTTGGAATAGAGGAAGTTCTTGACCTTTTGGCTCTAAGAATTCTTACGCAAGACCCTGTGAAGTGCTACAATATTTTAGGTCTTATTCATCTTCATTTTCAGCCGTTCTCTTCGAGATTCAAGGATTATATAGCAGTCCCAAAAGATAACGGATACAGAACTATCCATACAACAGTTTTTTACAATACTGCTATTTTTGAAGTTCAAATTAGAACCTATGACATGCACAAAACAGCAGAACTGGGAGTTGCGGCACATTGGAAATACAAAAGTGGCGGAAACAACAGTATTAAGCTAGATTGGCTGCATAATCTAGGGTACCAAAATGAGTCAATTGAAGATTTTTATGATTTGATAAAAAATGATCTTTACAGTGAGGATATCTCTGTTTTTTCACCTAAAGGAGAGGTCTTTACCCTTCCTCAAGGGGCAGTTGTTCTTGATTTTGCATATGCAGTGCATACGCATGTCGGCAATAAAGCAAAATCTGCTCTGGTAAATAAAACAAAATCATCGCTTTTGAGTGAACTTCATAATGGTGATATAGTAAAAATTGAGTTGAGTGAAAATAATATTACAAGATGCAGCTGGATTGATGCCGTAAAAACATCCAAAGCAAAAACAAATATGAGATATAACTGTAATGCCAGAGTGAGAGAGATAGATTTAAAATCCAGCGTAAACATTGTTGCTACCGCCATGAATTTAAACAGCTCAAGAGTAGAAGAGTGGTTTGACAAGCATAACTGCGATAAGAGGGCATCCATTCCTACAGATATAGAGCAGTTCCGTGAGGTAATATATAAATATACACAAGAGATAAGTCAAAACAACAGATTCAAAAGCTTTCTCTCAAGAAATAGGTTTAAACTGAAGCAATATACAATCAGAGGTTTGGAGATATATAGTACTCTGCATGTAAGTGATGTTGTTTTTGACTACTGCTGTCATCCAAAAACCGGTGATGAGATAATGGCTTTTTTAGAAAAGGGCAAAGTGCATGTACATCACAAAATGTGCAAAAGTGCTTCCAAATATCTTAGAGAAAAAAGAGCTATGGTCTTTGTAAAGTGGGAAAAACAAAATATTTATAACTACAATATGATTGTTTCTCTTCATAGCGGAATGGGTACTTTGGCAGAATTTTTAAACTTTCTGGTAAAATTAAATATCGATATAAACCAAATAGAGTTAGGAAAAAACAAGAGTGAAACTACACGCTATTGCGAGATAGAATTTGAGTCAAAAGAAGCTGACATTAACTTACTGCGTGCTAAAATCGAACAAAAAATTAAAGTAATTCATCTTATTAGAACAGATGATGCGTATAAATAATAAAAAATTAAATTTGGGAATATGAAGATGTTGCAAGAAGCGTTAAGAGAGATACAAAGAGGCAGTGCTGAAATTATTGATATTGAGAGAGTTGAAAAACTGTTAAAAGCATATTTTGATGAGGGGAAAACTTATACAGTCAAAGCTGGGTTTGACCCGACTGCACCCGATTTGCACTTTGGACACACCGTACTTTTACAAAAGCTTGCGACCTTCCAAAAATATGGTGCCACAATCCAGTTTTTAATAGGCGACTTTACAGCTCAAATCGGCGATCCAACCGGAAAAAGTGTTACAAGAAAAACGTTGAGTGCCTTACAGATTCAAGAGAATGCAAAAAGCTATAAAGAGCAGGTGTTTAAAATTTTAGACCCAAATATGACCGAGATTGTCTTTAACTCAGAGTGGATAAATGCTTTGGGAGCCTCGGGTATGCTCTCTCTTACTACAACCTATAATGTTGCAAGAATGCTTGAGAGAGATGATTTTGACAAGAGATATAAGAGTGGAACATCCATCTCAATCAGTGAATTTATCTATCCGTTGCTTCAGGGTTACGACAGTGTTCATCTAAAAAGTGATATCGAAATAGGCGGAACTGACCAGAAGTTTAACCTTTTAATGGGCAGACACCTTCAACGTGCGTATGAGATAGGAAAAGAGCAGTCGGTTCTAATGATGCCTATTTTAGAAGGGCTCGACGGTGTACAGAAGATGAGTAAATCTTTGAATAACTACATCGGTGTAGCTGATGCGCCAAATGATATGTTTGGAAAAGTTTTGAGTATCTCAGATGCGCTGATGTGGAGATATTATGAACTGCTTAGTGCAAAAAGTTTGAATGAAATAGAGGCTCTTAAAAGCGGTGTTGCAAATGGTTCTCTTCATCCAAAAAGTGTAAAAGAAGAGCTTTCAATGGAGATAGTTGAGAGGTTCCACTCTAAAGAGGCAGCACAAAATGCAAAAGATGAGTTTGAGCGTGTACACTCAAATAGCCAGATTCCAACAGATATAGAAGAATTTAGTTGCAATGAAGAGATTTGGATTGCTAAAGCCTTGGTAGATTGTAACATGGCACCCTCAACTTCTCAGGCTAGAAGAGATATTAAGCAAGGTGCTGTTAAAATAAATCAAGAAAAGATATCTGATGAGCAGTTGCAGCTCTCAAGTGGTGAGTATATACTGCAAGTCGGAAAAAGAAAATTTGCAAAATTAAAGGTAAACTAATGAGTTTTAAGTCTTTAAAAATCGGTAAATATATAATAGAAAAGCCTATAGTTCAAGGTGGAATGGGGGTTGGAGTCAGCTGGGACAAATTGGCCGGTACCGTTTCGCATGAGGGCGGTTTAGGTGTAATTAGTGCAGTTGGAACGGGATACTATGAAAACAAAATACATTCTAAAAAATTGGTTGCAGATAGACCTCTTGATGCTCTTAATTTCTATTCAGCCGAAGGTTTCAGTGCAATTATAAAAAATGCAAGAAAAATTTGTGGTGACAAGCCTCTGGCTGCTAATATTCTTTATGCGATAAACGATTACGGAAGAGTGGTAAAAGATGCTTGCGAAGCCGGAATAGATATTATTATAACGGGGGCAGGGCTTCCTACAAATATGCCGGAGTTTACTGAAGGGTATCCTGATGTGGCTCTTGTTCCTATTGTCTCTTCCGCAAAGGCACTCAAAATTATCTGTAAAAGATGGAAACAGAGATACAACAGAGTCCCTGATGCAGTTGTTCTTGAAGGTCCAAAAAGTGGCGGACATCAAGGTTTTACTTATGAGCAGTGCGCCATGGAAGAGAATCAATTAGAAAATCTTGTAAGACCTGTTGTTGAAGAGGCTGCTTTGTGGGGAAATATTCCTGTTATTGCCGCAGGCGGTGTTTGGGACAAAAATGATATTGAACAGATGCTCTCTTTGGGTGCTTCGGGTGTTCAAATGGGTACACGATTTATAGGAACACATGAGTGTGACGCACATATAAATTTTAAAAATGTACTTATTAATGCTAAAAAAGAGGATATACAACTTATGGCTTCCCCTGTTGGCTATCCTGCTCAGGGTGTGAGAACTCATTTGACCGAGTTGGTTGAAAAGAGAGAAGGTCCGGCTATTAAATGTATCTCCAACTGTGTCTCTCCATGCAACCGCGGTGAAGAGGCAAAAGCTGTTGGTTTTTGTATCGCTGATAGGCTGAGTGATGCTTACGAGGGCAATCTTGAAACTGGACTCTTTTTTTCGGGCACAAACGGGTATAAACTTAAAGAGATTATCTCTGTAAAAGAGCTGCTTAATAAATTAATGCAGGGTGAATAGTTAGCTGATGATTCGCCTTTTTCTTTTAGTTCTACTTTTTGGTCTCTCTCTCCATGCTCTGAGTGATAATGAAACGATAAACCGTGCTAACTCCTTGATGAAAACGGGAAGCAAAACTAATATTTTTAGTGCTTACAATGATTATAAAAGTATCTATCTTCGTTCAGTTATGAGCGGTGACAATAAATTAAAAGCTACTTCGCTAGAAGGAATAATTAAGAGTGGCTCGGCTCTT
Source organism: Campylobacterales bacterium (assembly GCA_026390115.1). Taxonomy (GTDB): domain Bacteria; phylum Campylobacterota; class Campylobacteria; order Campylobacterales; family Sulfurimonadaceae; genus Sulfurimonas. The sequence continues at coordinate 19,569 of JAPLGO010000023.1, forward strand.
AAGATAGATGTCTCGGGATACATACAAGATTTAGAAATGTTAAACCCGCAAGAGCAAACTAAAAAATCCTACAACAGCTCAACGAGTTCAACGGCACAAATTAAGCCTGAAGCAAAGCATAAAGAAAGCAAAAATATAGAGATTAAATCAATAAATAAATTACAAAATGCAAAATTTGAAGAGGGTGCATTAGTTTTAGAGTTTGATAAAGAGTTGGATTCTTCACTGATTCACAACGCTGTCTCCTATGACGCTAAAACCAAGCAACACATATATACCTTGGATATTTATAGCTCAATGCTTATTAAATCTAAAGAACTAAGAAAAGCTGGCATCAATAAAATAAAGCTTACACAAAATAAAGGCGATGTACTACAGCTTGTAGTTGAAAATAGCAAAAAACTAGCAGTGAGTTCTACAGTAGAATCCAATAAAGTTATTATTAATATCGGATCAGAAACTTCGAGCTTGACAGTTAAAAATACGATGAAACCTAGCCACTTGAATAAAAACAAAGTGATAGTACTTGATTCAGGACATGGCGGGCATGATCCAGGAGCAACTGGATATAAAGGGTATAAAGAAAAAGTGGTTGTTTTTCAAATTGCAAAAGAGTTGAGAAATATTTTAAAATCCCGTGGCTATAAAGTTCATATGACAAGAGAGAGTGATGATTTTGTAAAATTAAGTGATAGAACTAAATTTGCCAATAAAAAAAATGCAGATATATTTGTCTCTATCCATGCCAATGCGGTAGAAAAAGGCAATGCAGATAAAGCAACTGGTCTAGAGTGCTATTTTTTATCTAAATCTCGTTCAGATAGAGCAAAGAGAGTTGCATCCAGCGAGAACTCTGTTGATATGAGTGATATGAACTTTTATGGTAAAGAGAGTTTTTTAAATACTATAAACAGTCACAATATTATTGCATCAAATAAGTTAGCCATAGATTTGCAGGGCGGCATGTTAGGTTCTCTGAAAAAAAGTTATGATGACGTGACAGATGCCGGAGTTCGTGAAGGTCCGTTCTGGGTTTTAGTGGGTGCTCAAATGCCATCAGTTTTAGTAGAGGTAGGTTTTATCTCCCATCCGAAGGAGGGTACTAGATTAGTCAGTTTGGCGTATCAAAAATCTTTAGCTTTAGGAATGGCAGATGGGATTGAGAGATATTTTATAAATAACTAGATTTCATACTTTTTAGGAATCAAAGGCAAGCTATCGGTTCCTAAAACCGAAGAGAAAGTTTTTAACTTTCTCTCTTATACTCTAAATCTCCGGCAACTGACTCTTTATCATTGATGATTGCTTCGATTTGCTGTTTTACTTTGTCATAACGAAACTGTTCTTTAAAACCCATGATGCGTCCGCCTGCAGCATTTGGATGCCCGCCACCGTTTGCCCACTCTTTTGATATTTGAGAGACGCTTACCTGATTATTTGCTCTAAGGCTCATAGTTCCTCTATAGCTTACATCTACGATGAAATCATACTCTGGGAAGGCAAGCAGGAAGCCATTGCCGATGATGGATGTATTGCCGACTCCATAGCTTAAAAATCCACGATATCCCTTATAGTAGATAGTATTTTCATCTCTTTTTTTGCCGAGCAAATCGACTATATATTTGGTTGAGAGATTGTCAAGTGTATCATTTTTGTCAACTCTGAAAAACTCTTTCTTAATTAGGTGAATTTTGTCATCAAGCAGTATATTGGCACTCTCTTCATCTAAGAATTTTGCAGCTTCAAGAAGTAGAGCCAGTTTGTACTCTTCATCCTCTTTTGCAAACATGACTCGATTAAGCTCTTTGGTCTCAGAGATAAGCCGCATACAAACTTTGCCAAACTCAAAATTGTCATGCTCCTCTTGTAGCCACATGTCAACCGCATTCACAACATTTACATATTTTTTCATCCAAGAAGGTTCATTAAACTCAAAATTTTCTTTCACATATTCATAAGTTATTTTTGTAGCACATCTTGATGTGTCAAGATAGTACCACTCATATTTTTTAGCACTCTCTTCGCCGCTTCCATGGTGGTCAAGAAGTGTTATTTTTACCTCTTTTTGGTTGTCATTTAGTCTCATAACCTCGCTGTTAAGCCATCTTGATTCATCGGCCGTCAGGTTTAAGTCCGTAATCAAAATGAGCGCACTTTCTTTAGAACTGTTAATGTTTTCCAAAATCATCTCGAGTTTTTGTTTCACTTCTGCCCCATAATTTGCATTATAGTTTGTTATTTTATACGGGGTGTATCGCATGATGAGTTGGCAGCTGTACCCATCGAGGTCTATGTGTGATAGGTGGTGAATTGTCTCTTGCATTTTATACCTTAATTTAATTTATTTTCTATTGAGATTGAACCCATTACTTCAAAAGTAGCGCTTGAATCAATCTCGGCATGTGAGAGTGTTACTACATCTAAAGAGAATCGTTCAAATATCTCCGCAATTCCACGGCGAATTTGGGGGTCAACAATGATTACAACAGGTGAAACACCTTTTTGTAACAACTCAGCCGCTTTAGCACTAGTGGCTTGAATAAGAGCATTTATCTCACCTACATTCAAGAGCAGGTTTCTTCTTCCGTCCTGTTCTTTTGACTTCTCAAGCATCATCTGCTCACTTTTTGTATCGAATGTTAGAAGTCGTATAACTCCATCATCGCTCGAGTACATTTGAGTGATGATGCGTGAGAGTTTTGCTCTTACCTGTTCGGTTATTACATCAACATTTTTTGTATATTCAGCTATATCAGCAATTGTTTCTAAAATAGTCAGCATATCTTTTAGAGGGATTTTTTCATGTAAAAGTGCTTTTAAAATTCTTTGGATGAGACCTATACTTGCAACTTTCAGTACATCATCTACAATAACAGGGAAGTCATTTTTGATTTTATTGACAAGTGTTTGAACCTCTTGACGAGTAAGGAGATCCTCGGCATTTCGTTTTATGAGTTCACTCATATGTGTGGATATTACTGTGGCTGGGTCAACAACGGTGTAACCGTTAATAATTGCATCCTCTTTTTGCTCAGGGAATATCCACATGGCATCCAGTCCAAATGCCGGTTCTTTTGTTTTTTCACCCGTTATTTCACCCGTTGCCATTCCGCTATCCATGGCTAAAAATTTATCCGGCTGTATCTGGCCTTCTCCAATGGATATTCCTTTTAAAAGAATCTGATACTGCTGTGGTTGAAGGTGCAGATTGTCCCGTATCCTTACCTGCGGCATTAAAAAGCCAAAATCACTTGCTATTTTTCTTCTCATGGAACGGATTCTTTCAAGTAAATCACCGCCCTGTGCGCCGTCTGCTAGCTTTATTAGCTGGTACCCAAGTGTAAGTTCCAGCATTTCAACTTTTAAAATATCTTCTAAGGCTTTATCCTCTTCTTTGGCTATCTCTTCGTTCGTCTTTTTAGGTTTTATTGCCGCCTGCTCTTTTTCTATTTGCTCTTTTGATTTTTTACCCAAAATAGTATCTACATCAAGGATGCTAAGCTCTCCTCTCTCATACTTGTAGGTTGCCCAGCCAAGTCCTGCAAAGATAGCTCCTACAACCCCCATTGAGAGTGTTGGAAGTCCTGGAACAAGAGCAAATAAAAACATGACAAAGCCAACCATCATCATAATCTTTGCATTTCCCATCATCTGGTTGATGGTTCCCTCGGCAAAATTATCGCCATCACCGGATGAGCGGGTAATCATGATACCCGTTGCAGTAGAAATTATAAGTGCCGGAACTTGGGCAACTAATCCATCACCGATTGTAAGGAGGGTGAAAGTTGAAGCACTGGCTGAGATAGTGAGGTCATGCTGAAATACCCCGATAAGAAATCCACCGATAATATTTATAAGAGTTATGATGATTCCGGCAACGGCATCCCCTTTTATAAACTTGCTAGACCCGTCCATCGCTCCATAAAAGTTTGCATCTTGAAGTATATCGGCTCTTCTTCTTTTAGCCTGTGCATCATCGATAAGTCCTGCATTCAAATCTGCATCCACCGCCATTTGTTTACCCGGCATTGAATCGAGCACGAAACGAGCTGCAACCTCTGCAACCCTTGTTGAACCCTTTGTGATAACCATAAAGTTGATAAGAACAAGAATGGAGAAGATGATAATACCGATAACAAAATTTCCGCCGACAACGAAGTTTCCAAAACTTGTGACAATATCACTTACAGCTTCTGGACCCTCATGCCCCTTACTTAAAATCATTCTTGTTGTTGCTACATTCAGGGACAACCTAAAAAGAGTGATGATTAATATAAGGGTCGGAAAAGTTGTTAAGTCGGTCGGTTTAGGAACATAGAGGGATATAAGCAGAACTAAAACAGCTATTGCCATTGAAATAGTCAGAAAAAAATCAAGAAGTGCCGATGGAAGAGGGACTATAATAATTGCTAAAATAGCCATTACAAAGGCTACAACGCTTAAATCTTTTTGTCCTAAGAGAAAATTTAGAGTTGTTCCGACCTGTTGCTTGAGTGTAGATTTTTGTGCCAAATGAATTATCTCACTAATCTTCTAATATATCAGCTAATGTCAAGTCAGATAAAAAGGAGTCTATTTTGCCTTGAAGTCTATTTAAAAAAGGCCATATTGAGCACATTTGGGCTTTATTTGAAGGGCAATCGTTTACGGACGGAGCACACTCAAATACAGCTGGCGCCTTCCCCTCTACTGACAACATGACTTCAAGCATGTTTATCTCTTTTGGAATTTTTGCCAAAGAAAAGCCTCCATTAACCCCTTTGTAAGATTTTAAAATTCCATCTTTTGCGAGTGCCTGCAGTATTTTTGCTAAAAAACTTTTGGATATTGACAGCTCATGAGAGAGTGTTTCGCTACCCATAGGCACATCTGTTTTAGATAAAACGATGAGTGATAAAATTGCATATTCGCTTGCTTTTGTTATTAACATGATTTGTACTTTCTATAAATATAGTTTTTTCTTTTTGTAAAAGGTGGATTATATCCAAAGAAGCTAAAAACAGCATTATGATTTATTTTTGCCGAGAGTCGAGACGAGAATGGTACGGAATAGAGTTGCTTTTATATCAAGATGCAATATATGTATTAAAAAGTAAATAAAAAGAAAAGTTTTGCTAAAATTCCGATTCAGCTTTTATGCATTTGTGCATAACTGTTAGATTACTATACCCATCAGGAGGCTATTATGGCTTTAGATACGGCTAAAAAACAAGAGATTATTGCAAAATATGGTCGCAAAGAAAATGATACAGGTTCGAGTGAAGTTCAAATTGCACTTTTAACAGCTAGAATCATTGAATTAACAGAACACCTTAAATCGTTCAAAAAAGATCATGCATCAAGACTTGGTCTATTAACATTGGTTGGTCAGCGTCGTCGTCTTATGAGATACTTCAAAAGAACAAACAAAGATGCTTATCTCAAATTAGTACAAGATTTAGGTATTCGTGACAATATCTAGTCTTTAAATCTCTACCCTATTAAAACCCTGTTTTTAATAGGGTTTTCTACTCCAAGCCCATCTTCACATTATGTTATAAGTACCTAAAATCAGTTTTATTGCTATATCTCAGCTTCTCTGTTAGGACAATACAATCTTTTCATTTTTTTAATATAAATTTAGTTTTTAAAGTGTATTCTACATAAGAGATTAAAGATGGAGGGTTGCAATGTCAAAAAATTATAATGATTTAAGTACTGAAGGCTTAACCTTTTTAGAAGACGGCGAAGTTTTATATGATGATTTGTACCTATTATCAGAGACTGATGAAAAGGGGATTGTTGAGTATGCAAGTGACTCTTTTTTAAAGATTGCAGGAATGAAAGCCGATGAGATACTAGGTCAGCCGCATAATGTAGTTCGTCATCCGGAGATGCCGCGTGCAGCTTTTAGATCTTTATGGAAAGATGTTCAAAATAAAGGTTTTTGGACAGGGTATGTAAAAAATGCTCGCAAAGGAGGAGGCTACTACTGGGTATATGCCACTGTGCTTCGTTCAGTTGATAAAAATGGAAAAACTAAGTATGTTTCTATAAGAGTTAAACCTTCAAGAGAAGATGTTAAAAAAGCTCAAGAGCTTTATGCAACACTAGATTAAGAAATAAAAGGATTTTGTAATGGCACTAATGAAAAGAACAACCTTAACTTCATCTCCTGAGTTAGCATCTTCAGCTGGCGGAGACAAAAGACGACAAAGAACACTGGCAAAGCAGCAACAAATAAGTGAGAGTATCGCGGGTGTCGCCATGACTATACTAGAAAATGCACAAGAGAGTGTAAGCGCAATCGAAGAGCTAAAATCATCCATGGAGCAGATTGCAACCGCTGCTGAAGAGAATAGCGGTGCGAGTGAGCAGGCTCTAAACAATGTAAAAAGTATTAAATCAAATATTACCAGAATGAATTCAACTATCGATACAGTTATTGCATCTACAATTGCAACCGGTGAAAATATTATGAACTCTGTTCAAAAAACCACTGAATCAGTTGCTAGAATGGATTCAGCAGTTTCAGTTGCACAAGAGTCCTCCAAAAAGAGTGAAGAGCTCAAAGAGTCATCACAAAATATTGGGAATGCTGTTGGTTTTATTGCAAAAATTGCAGACCAGACAAATTTATTGGCTCTCAATGCTGCGATAGAAGCAAGCCGTGCAAAAGAGCATGGCAAAGGTTTTGCAGTTGTAGCAGATGAGACCCGTGCCTTGGCCGGAGAAAGTGAAAAGAATGCTGAATTTATCTCTGAACTTGTAAATAAAATACAGGGAAGCATAGACAATATTATTAAAAGTATTGGTTCTACAACAAGAATTATCTCAAGCAATGGCAAAAAAGGGAACACTCTTAGTCTGAAAATGGAAGAGCTCACAAAAATAGCTGTTTACTCTGTTGAGGCTGCAAGAAGCGTCAGCATATATACACAGAGACTTGGCGATTTTATTGGAAAAATCAGCGACGGTTCGCAGGAGATAGCAAATGCATCTCAGGCAATTGCGCAATCCGTTGAAAAAACACTCCATGGCATTGATATTCAATCCGATGCTCTTAGTCAAACAGAAGATGATATTAAAGAACTTTCAAACTTGGCTGAAGAGTTAAAATACTCGACAGACACCGTTAAATCAGCTGAAGATATAGCACTCTCAGCAGATACCATCGGCGGTTCAATGGAAGATATTCAAAATGCATTAGAAAGTGTGACTGCTGCGTTAAATCAGATAGAATCATCCTCACACTCAACAAACCAAAATGCACTTAACAACAAAGAACTTATTCAAGCCGGCATGGAAGCTGCAAAAGATATAGACAAACTTATAGAGATAGCGCGTCGTAATTTTGATCTACTTAAAGTCTCATTCAATGTAGTAAAAAACAGTATTAGTGAGATTCGTGAAGCTTTTAATGAAGTAATTTTAGAAGGAAATAGTGCTGCTTCTGAGTTAAATGTAATAATAAAAGAGACAAAAAGTGTTGATAAAACAGTTGGAAATATCTCAAACTCTATTGTGCAGTTAAATATGCTTGCCATTAGTGGTTCGATTGAGGCAGCTCGTGCAGGTGACTTTGGAAAAGGTTTTGCAGTAGTAAGTTCCGACATAAGAAATTTAGCAAAGGATTCAGAGTCAAATACAGAAAAAATTAATGATATCGTAGAGTCAATGAACTCCGAAATTGATACGGTTAGAAGTGACTGGCACAATCTTTTAGGTTCACAATCAAACGAACAAGCCCTTATAGATTCTTTAATCAATGATATTGGCAGAATTACAAATATGTTGGTTGATTTACTTGACAGATATACAGGATTAAAAACTGTAAATGACCAGAATATAGAGGGAATGAATCAAGTTATTATCGGTATTAATGAGATTCAAAAAGCGGTTGAACTGAGTGCTCGAAATGCTATGGAATCCCGTAAAGCAAGTGAATTGATTATAGAAACTGTTACACATATCAGTGAGGGTGTAGAAGAGTTGGCTGTTATGGCAGATGAACTTCAACAAGGCAATTAATTGCTAAGGGTTGAGTGAAATGAAAATAGAAGAGATCTTAATCATCAAAAACGGTAACGAGAGTTATGGTATATCGACGCATGATATTAACCAAATTTCTAGGGTGCCCATGCTGATGCCTCTTCCTCTAAGACCTTCCGGTGTTCGAGGTTTATGTGTTGTTAGCGGAAATATTGTATGTATGGTTGATATGAATCTTTTATTGGACATGAGCGAAGTCGATTATGAGGCTGATAAAAGCAGACTTTTAAGTTTAAACGGCGTTTATTCATCAAATGCGATACTTGTGAGCGAAGTTTATAATACGGTAGAGATTGAACAAAATAATATTGAATATATAAACAAAGAGAATGATCCGATTATAGCTATTTATAAGTATAAGAAGTTGTTAGTTCAAATTATATCATTGAATATTCTGATTTCTAATATCTCAAGAGTCGTGATAGAATCAAAAGATATAAAAAATGGAAAAGTCAAGGTTAAACAAGCAAAAGAAGAAGATTCAAATAAATTTTTAATTTTTTCTTTGGAAAATGAAAAATTTGCATTAAATATAGAATATCTGAGAGAAATTGTTTTATCGGATATTCAAGTTACCGAGATTGCAGGAAGTGCCTCTGATGTGCTTGGTCTTATAACTTTAAGAGAAGAACTTCTTCTTGTTGTTGATTTAAGAATATATTATGATTTTAAGACAAAAAATAGTTATAAAAACCGTATACTAGTTGCATCTTGCGATGGTAAGAAGATAGGTCTTTTAGTTGATGAAATTATTGATATAAAAAGTTATTTATCCAAAGATATAGAGTATATGAGTGAAAATTTTCAAAGCAATAAAATCTCCGGTGTAATCCATGACACAGACTCTCTGATATCATTTTTTGACAGAGATGTTTTAGAAAAACTTTTTGCCCAAAATGAAGCATATATTGATTCAAGCAGTTCAAATTTCAGTACCGTTAAAAGTCAAGATGAGATAAAAGAGGTAATTGTTTTTAAATTAGCCGGTAAAGAATATGCCTTTGATGTTGAGAGTGTTGCAGAAATTATAGATATAGTTGAATCTACTAAAGTTGCTTTTACAAGTGAACTCATAGACGGGATTATTAATATAAGAGGTCAGGTAATTACAATTGTTTCACTGTTTAAAAAATTAAATATTGAGCCAAAAATAAACCACGATTCTAAAATAATAATCTGCAATATAAAAAACACAAGAATCGGTTTTATAGTAGATAGTGTAAGTGATATTTTGAATATCAAAACGGACGAAATAAGAGAGCAGGACGATAAACTTTTTCCAGATATATTTCATCTAAATAACGGCAAAAGATTAGTTTTATCTATCGATTTAAATGAAATATTTTCAAAATAAGGATTCATCTTGGCTAAAAGAATACTGATAGTTGATGATTCTGCCCTAGTGCGAAAGCAACTGAGTGAGGTTATCGGGACATTGGGTTTTGATATTGAGACGGCTAGAAACGGGCAGGAAGGGGTAGAAAAAGCTACTTCAACTCAATACGATGTAATTACAATGGATATTAACATGCCTGTTTTGAACGGCATAGAAGCTGTAAAGCAGATAATGAGCAGACAACCGACTCCTATTTTGATGATTAGTTCCCTCACTACTGAAGATGCAGCCATTACTATGGACGCTCTTGATGCAGGCGCAATTGACTATATAGCAAAACCAGGAACTATGAATATCGGTAAAGAGCAGAATACGGAAGATATTTTAGAAAAAGTGCTATCTCTTAGCCGTGTTTCACCTAGAAGATTAAGAAATAGAGCTTCAAGAGCACCAGTTGGAAGAGCAAGAGTTTCAGAGAATAAAGAGAAGCCGAAGCAGCCATTTAGTGAAATTACAGAAATTACAAAGATAGTTTTAATCGGCTCTTCAACCGGTGGACCGGGGTTAATTGAACAAATATGCGCATCATTGCCGACAAACTATAAATATCCGGTTTGTATAGTGCAACATATGCCTGAACAATTTACAAAAGCTTTTGCAGAGAGATTAAACCGCTCAAGTGCTTTGAATGTCTTTGAAAGTGCCCATAATATGGAAATTCTACCGGGAAACATATATATTGCCCGTGGCGGAGTCCATATGAATTTTGCTAAAAAAGTTTCGGGTAAAATAGTTATTAGAGAAGATACAAACAAAGGTAAGAACTTTTTTCAACCTAGCGTTAATGATATGATGTTTGGTGCTTTAGAGGTATTCGACGCATCAAATATTATAGGTGTTATCTTAACAGGTATCGGTGATGATGGTGCAGATGCTATGGTTAAACTGAAAAATTCCGGAGCTTACACTTTGGGCGAGAGCGAAGAGAGTGCCACTGTTTATGGTATGCCGCGAGAGGCCTATGAGAGAGGCGGTGTCTCTCAGCAGTTAGACTTTAAACAAATTTTAAAAACTATTTCAACATTAAAGTAGAGGAGAAGTAAATGGCTTTAGTCAAAAAACATGTTGAGCAAGTAGTTGAAGAGTTGCCAAAGTTCTCAACACTTAAAGATGCTGTAAATTTTTTTGAATCAACAGATTCATTGGATGAAAAAGATTATGCCATTGAAGAGATTTCTAAATTTAAGGGTGGTGGAGAGTATTTGGTTGCATGCATAAGTAATGAGCAAATAGATAAATATATTTCAACCAAAGTAGCTAGTGTACTCTCAACAATGGAACCGAGTAAAGCTCCTATAGATGAGATTATGAATCTGCTTAAACTGGATAATGCCTATGTAAGAAACCTAGGTATATCCATTCTTAGAAATTTTGGTAATGCTATAAAGTATTATATAGTTAAATTTTTGATAGGAGATGACAAGGATTTAAGAATTTTTGCTATCAATGTTTTAGGTGATGTGAATTTTTCCGAATCAAGAGACATGCTGGTTGAACTTTTAGAGACAGAACAAGATATAAATGTAGCGATGACAGCGGTTGACTATTTGGCGGAGATAGGCGAAGTGAGAGATATCCCTCTTTTAGAATCTGTGAAAAAAAGATTTGCCGGTGAATTTTACGCAGAATTTGCAGTCGACAGTGCCATTAAGTCGATAAGAGGGTAAACATGGCTTATCTGTTATCCAAAGAAAACTTTGCAAAAATGAGTGAATTTATTTATAGAAAAAGTGGCATTTTTTTAGAAGAAGATAAGCACTTTGAAAAGTTAGCTAAGTATATTGATTCCCGCTGCGGGGCATTAAGCTTTGACAATTTTAGAAAATATTTCTTTAAACTTCGTTTTGAAGATAAAGATGGGGAAGAGTTTCAAGCCTTGATGAATGGGATTACCGTAAATGAAACCTATTTTTTTAGAGAAAAAGATCAATTTGAGGTTTTGGTAAATACTATTTTGCCAGAGCTTCACAGGGCTATGCCAGCTTCGAAACCAATAAGAATATTGTCGTCTCCATGCTCAACTGGCGAAGAACCTTATTCTATTGTTCTTCATATAGTCGAAGAAGGTAAAGTAGTAGAGCAGAGAGATATAGAAGTTGTTGGCATAGATATAGATTCAACTGTTATAAAAAAAGCACAAATTGCAAAATATAGCGACAGATCTATTCATGCGATACCTAAAAATATTTTATCCAAGTGGTTTACGAAAAATACAATGGGATATGAGCTTTCAAAAGATTTGCAAGGCTCTGTTGACCTTCAAGTAGCGAATGTATTTGATAAGGCACAAATGAGAAAGCTTGGAAAATTTGATGTAATTTTTTCAAGAAATATGTTGATTTATTTTGATGATGCATCCCGTAAAGAGGTAGCTATGACCTTTTATGACATGTTAAATCCAGGTGGGTTTGTTCTTTTGGGACATGCCGAATATATGAGCCGTATTGTTTCTGTCTTTAAGGCACGAAAAATAGACAATACTTTAATTTATCAAAAATAGGAGAAATAAAATGCCATTAGTAATATTTGTAGATGATAGTGAAACAGCCTTAGCCTCAACGAGAATGGTTACAAATTCGATGCCCATAGAGGTAAAACAATATACGGAAGCACAAAAAGCTTTAGCAGAAATCAAAGCAGGTATGACACCTGATTTGATAATTACGGATCTGAATATGCCGGTCATGAATGGTCTTGAATTTTTGCAGGCTTTACGAGCTCATCCATCCACGAGCAGAACACCATGTCTGATGCTTACAACAGAAACAAAAGCGGAGTTAAAAGAGCAGGGCAAAGCTTTGGGTCTTACAGGGTGGATTGTAAAACCATTTAATCCAGCCCAATTAAAGCAGGCAATAACAAGAGTTTTAAGACTGCCAGCTTAGTGGTTGATGAGATGCTTATTTTAAACTCAGTTGATGAACTTTTATCGCATATTAAAGATGTTCAAAAAGATGTAATTAGCCTATCAAATCAATCATTAATGATGATTAGCAGTTTTATAGAAAAAAACGCCCTTGAAATTGATAATGATGTAGCAACAGCTTTGCAATATCAGGATATTATATCTCAGCAGTTAAATGCTACAATAGAGGCAATTGATAGTGTGCAAAGTAGTATTTATCGATTTTCTCACGCACATCAAGCGGATGAAAATTTAGTTGTTGAGAGCATGAAAAAGTTGCAAGATAAGCTTGATGCAGCACTAGCTCAAGCCAAAGATAAAAAGAGTAGATTTTCCGGTAAATCTGCGGATAATAATACAGATAGTGACGAAATAGAATTTTTTTAGGAGAGTACGATGGCAACAGTGATGGTTGTAGATGATTCAAAAACCGTAAGAAATTACCATGGCTCTATGCTAAAGTCTATGGGAATAGATGTATTGGAAGCTGAAAACGGCATGGAAGCATTAGAAAAAAGTTTATCTTCAAATATTAATCTCTACTTGGTGGATGTCAACATGCCTGTCATGGATGGATACTCTTTTATTGAAGATTTAAGAAAACAAGAGAAGTATAAAACTGTACCGATTATTATGATAACAACACAGGCAAAAGAGGAAGATAAAATAAACGCTTATAAAGTGGGTGCAAATCTATTTGAAACAAAACCAATAAAGCCGGATAGGCTTCAGGCATATATAGAAATATTAGTAAAAAGCTAGGAGATATTATGGATCCACTATTAGAACAGTTTTTACAAGAAGCTAGGGAAAATCTTGCGTTTATTGATCAGAATATAGAAGAGATTGGGGGAGATGACCCAGAACTTTTAAACTCTGTATTTCGTGCTGCTCACACTCTCAAAGGAGGAAGCGGGATTGTCGGTTTTGACTCTATCCGAGATATAACTCACCATGCAGAAGATTTGCTAGACATGTTAAGGTCTAAAAAAATTGAGTTTAAAGAGAGCATGACAGAGGCACTTTTTAACGCTTTTGATGAGGTTATGAATCTTGTCGAAGCGGCTGAAGAGAGCGGTGGAATTGTAGAAGCTGATTCAAGCGTAGTGGATGAGATTATCGAAGTGCTCAATGAGCAGATGAATAAAACAGCAGCAACACCCGCAGCGTGGAACGTTCCGTTTTTAGCAGTCGATGATGCACAAAAAATTATAAATCTTCCGTTACCGGCACTTGCATATGTGAACTCTCAAAAAGTTGCTTTTAAAAATAGTGAAATAAACCAAGATTTCTGCTTCTCTGAGAATTTATATGCAATTCTATTTGATGTAGATGAAGCATGTATGGTGTATGGAAATGACCCGATTTATGCACTCTCTCTTCTAGGAGATAAAGTAATTAGTGTTTACTCATGCATAAGCGACGAGAGTACCAAATCAATTTTAAGCGGCACAGAAGATGAAAACGGCTTACTCCTAAAATCATATATTCTAGCTTATGTATATGCTACTTATGAAGAGATTGAAAACTCTCTTTTTAATTTTATTGATGAACTTCAATTTTTACCGTTAGACATTGCAACACTTTTATCTCTAGATGTTAGGGAGAACGGCCATAAGTTAGACTCTTTAAAAGAGTTGTCTAAGATAACTAAAGAAGAGGATATGGATTTTATAACTCAAGAAGTTGAAAAATCCATGGAGTTAATCGGTACCAATACCCTCCAATATGCACAACTTCAAAGATTTTTAGAAATTGCCCCTTTAATCAAGGAGAGCGATATTCGTAAGCTAGAGGGTTTTTTTAGTAATCTTTACAGGGGCGAAGTGTATAAGTTTGATGAGGTCTTTGATACTTTAGAAATTGTACAAAAGTTTCAAGAAACTGAATCTGAAGCTTTGCAAGAAGAGAGCGTGGAAGTGAGTGAAAGCATAAAAGAGACGCTTACTGTCATGATGAAGCAGCAACATAAAGCGCTAGAGTGTGTGCAAAATGATAGCGATTTACAAAGAGTTCTATTTATCATGCAAAAAATAAAAAAATTTATGCCGCATATGCCGGAAAATTTAACCACTAAAGGCGAAATAGCAAGCTTTTTAGACTCTAATCTTCATATAACTTCTCAAGTCATTAAAGAAATAAAACCATCAATATCAGAGAAAATTGTATCGCAAAAAGAGACTTCTCAGGTTGAAAAGATTTTGCCAAAACAAGAGATTATTTTGGATGAAGTTCAAGAGGAAGCTCAAGAAGAGACAAGAGCACTCAGAACAAAAACACAGGATGAGAACAAAAAATCTATTGTCGGTAAAACTGTTAAGATAGACCAAGAGTCAATCGATAGTTTGATGAATGTTGTGGGAGAGCTTTTGGTTGCAAAAAACTCTCTGCCGTACTTAGCTGATAATGTTGTTGGAATGACACATGATGTAATAAAACGAGAGATAATGGAGAAGTATATCTTTATAAACCGTTTGTCGGAGCAGTTGCAAGATTTGATTATGGGCATGCGAATGCTTCCGATATCCTATGTGTTCGATAGATACCCTAAGCTGGTTCGTGATATAGCTAAAAAACTCGGTAAAAAAGTGAACTTGGAGATGGAAGGCGGAGAAACTAAGCTCGATAAAAATATGATAGAGATGCTGGCTGATCCTATGATTCATATTATGAGAAATTCGCTCGACCATGGACTTGAAGCACCGGAAATCAGAGAGCAAAAAGGCAAAGATTCCAATGGATTGGTTACACTCAAAGCCTATGCCGAGTCGGATAGAATTATTATAGAGATTGTAGATGATGGTGCGGGAATAAATATAGACAAAGTTGCAAATAAAGTTTTAGAAAAAGGTTTGATGACCTATGAACAGATAGATGCCCTTACAGCGGAAGAAAAAGCAGAATTGGTTCTTCTTCCAGGTCTTTCAACCGCAGAGACGATAACAGAGTTTAGCGGTCGCGGTGTCGGAATGGATGTAGTGAAAAAGTCTATAGAGGCTTTCGGCGGAACGATTAAAATTAAAACTAAAGCAAACCATGGAACAACTATTACTCTTGCAATTCCGGTCTCTTTAGCCGTCACCTCTCTTTTGCATATTCAGATGAATGATATACACTACGGCATTCCTATGGATAGCGTCTCTGAAACTGTAAAACTTGAAAAAGAGGAGATAGAGTATTTGCATAATGAGCCGTTTGTTTACATACGAGGAGAGGTAATCCCGTTACTTTTCATAAAATCTATGCTCAATGAAAAAGACATGGAGAAGGAACCTCTTTCTATAGTTGTTTTGAATATAAAAGAGAATCTTTTAGCAGTTGTTGTGAATAGATTCTTAGGTCAGTTGGATGTAGTTCAGAAGCCACTTGTAGGTATTATGGAGTCGCATCCGCTCTTCAGTGGAACGGCACTTCTTGGAAATGGTCAGATAATAATGGCAATTGACCCGATAGGTCTTCTGGGTATTTCTCAGAAATTAAAAGCGGATATAAAAGCAGCTTAGCAAGGAAATTACATGGCAATAATATATGAAGAAAATTGTGCAACATTTACATCCATTATTTATGAAGATGAAGTGGTGTCTTTTAGAGATTTTTTGCAAAATATAGCTCCAAATGAGGTTCTTTGCAACTTCTCCGAGTGCGATGATATACACTTTGCAGTTTTACAACTTTTGATGGCCTACCAGAAGAGTTATGGCTGCAGATATGAATTTTCAGAGGATATAAAGCTTTTTGAGAAGGTCTTAAAAGGGTTTGATGCAAAAGAAGAGAATTGTGGCTAATAAAAAAGCAAAGGATTTTTTTATGATGGATTTCATAGTATTTAGTGTTGGAAATAATCATTATGCCTTGAATATTGAAAATATTCAAAGAATAATTCAAGCTAAGGAGTTAACAACTATTCCCAACTCCAGTGAGCTGATTGATGGGATGATGAGCTATGAAGAAAAAGTTATAAAAATTCTTAATTTTCGCAAACTGATTGGGTTGATTTCTTATGAGAAGGAGTTGCAAAAATCGTTTGCTATTTTTAAATTTTCTTGTCAAGAGTGGCTGAATGAACTTAGAGATTCTCTAGAAAATGGCTCAGTTTTTACAAAAACTACAAATCCGCATAAGAGTGCACTTGGCATGTGGTTGGATAGTTTTAACTCCTATGATGACAGAGTTACAGCAATCTTAAAAGAGCTGATGCTAAGTCATAAACATATTCATGCTCTGGGCGGCGATGCTTTAGAATTGTATAAAACAGACAGAGACAGAGCTAAAAGCATGTTAAACAGAGAGATTAATGAAGCCTTTAAAAAAGTAACTACCTATTTAGATATTTTTATATCCGAGTTAGAGAGTGTTTCTAATTCCCTGCAAAAACTTATTATTTATGAAAAAAACGGTATAACTTTTGCAATTAAAGTAGATACTATTGAAGATATAGCGCATATAGAAGAGTCAAAAATTATGAATAGCAATGAAGATTATAGAACAGGTGAATATTTAGAACTCTCAGGAATACTTGATATAGAAGGTGTTTTGATTAATGTCATTAAAAATATCGATATTCCAAAATAAAAGGCTTTAAAAAAAGTGAAAACTATTGTAATCAGCAATCGTAAAGGCGGTTCTGCCAAAACTACTACGGCAGTGAATATTGCCAGTGGTTTAGCTGAGTTGGGCTCGGTTTTACTATTGGACTTTGATACGCAAGGGCACGCTTCTATGGGTGTTGGCTGCGAACCAAACGAAGAACTTGGTGTTCACTCTATTTTTAGCGGAAAAACACTGAGTGAAACTTTTATTCCGACTATACACAAAAATCTAACTCTTTCACCTGCTCTTGCTTTTTTTGATGTTTATGAGTACTCTGATTTGCAAGGCGTGCTAAAAAGCCGTTTTAAAAGAGAAAATATTGCAGACTTTTTTGACTACTGTGTCATAGATACCCCACCAACATTTGATGCTTTGTTAAAAAACTCTTTAGAAGTGGCGGATAGCGTAGTTATTCCATTTGTTCCGCATCATCTTGGGGTTGTGGCAGTCGGGCAGATGCTTAGAGCGCTTTATCAGAGTGCTTCGCAGTTTAACCGAGATATAGCGGATGTATCGATATTGCCTGTCATGTATAATCCGCATATTAATGAGCACAATGAGTGTCTGCAAAAAGTTAAAACCTCCTTCGGTGAGGATAAACTCCTCTCTCCGATAGGCCTTGATATTAAATTAGCAAAACAGTTTGAATCGGGCTCTCCTATTATTTTAGACACGAAACGCTCCAAAGGTTTAAAAGATTATAAACGATGTGTATCTGAACTAATAAACAGACTGCAGAAAAAAAGGGAATAGAAGATGAATATACTTATAGTAGATGATAATAACAGCAATAGAATGATAATGAAATATCTGTTGGAAGATTATGCAAAAAACAACTCAGGCATAATTTTTGGTATGCAGGAGGCACGTGATGGATTCGAAGCTCTGCAGATGTGTAAAGAGAACTCTTACGATATAGTTTTTATGGATATTATGATGCCAAATATGGATGGTGTCGAAGCTACAAAACGTATAAGAGAGATAGATAAAAAAACTATGATTATTGCTGTATCGGCTATGGATGATACAGAGAGCAAAAAGCTAATCTTAAATAACGGAGCAGAGGATTACATCTCTAAACCTATTATCGCCGATATGTTTATCAGTAGAATGGATAACTATATCACCCTTGTTGAAAGTAGAAAAAGTAAAAAAAGTAATATTGAAAAAGTTAATCTTTTCTCCGATAAAATTTACAAAAGACATACAAAATTTATTATAAACTCTGAGGATTCTCTCTCAGAATTTTGGGAGTTTTTTCTTCTTAATGTTAGAAACAAAAGTGAGAATCTAAGTGATATAGTAAGAGCAATTGTTTCAATAGCAGATGTTCAACTCAGACTCTCTATTCACAGCGGGATATATATTGAAGAGTCGGATGAAGCACAATATTTTACATTAACAGACATTGATGCAATACCTTTAACACAGATAGAACTTATTATAAAGAAAAATAATCTTATAAGTCGATATCTCATAGAAGATGGAAAAATTTCATTCGAGTTGAAGAAAAATGCTGTTGAAAATGATGCTGGTTTGCCTTCTGCGGAAATACAAAATGCGCATGCAATTATTCAAAAAGAAGAAAAAACAATACCGGCAGAGAAGATAGCTTCGCCTCTTGTTCTGAAAAAATCTGAAAATTTACAAATATTTAACTATATGGAAGAAGAAGATTTATATGATTTAGAGGAGTATGCAGGTAAGTTGAATTCTCTGTTGTTAGTTGTGGGCAATGGAGATGTAAGTGAAGAGGAGATAGCAGATATATACACATATCTGGATAAAATAGCCGGAATATTAGCAGTTTATAGTGAAGTTTATGTTATCTCTAAGGCTCTCACAGAATTATCCTATGCTATGTCAACCCATATATCTGAGTTTATTAAAAATTCAGAAGCCCTTGGACCGATGTGCAAGGCATTTAGCAACGATATCTCCAACTGGATAGAGATGTCATTTCACACAGGCGCACCAAGTGTGCAGTTTATGAATGATACAATTGTTGTAAATTGCCAAACAATCAGCGGTATGTTAAAAATGGATGAAGTGCCTGCTGATGGCGGCGAAGACTTTGATGATATTTTTGATTTTTAGGAGATAGTGTGTATAAGATAAAAGTACAGAATCCATGCAACTGTTTTTTTAAAAGTGGACTTTCTGAGGCTTTAGAATTTGATACGAAAGAGGAAGCAAAAAAAGAGGCTGAGTCCATGATAAAAATAATGAAATCAAACTTTTGTCAAAAACATGTGTTTGATTTAAATGAGCAGTTCGGTGATTTTACAATTTTTATAAAGCCAAGAAGCTAAACCTCTTTATTTTCGCAAAACTGCTACAATCCCGTCAAAACTACTGAAGGAATAAAGAATGAAAATAGCTATACCGGTAAAAGATGAGAATTTAACATTTTTTTCCAACGCAGGGCATACTCCAAAATTTGCTATATTTACTATGACCGGAACAGGAATGTTTAAGTCGTTTAAGTTAGAGAGTATAAAAAACAATCCAAGAACAAACTTAGACCATGACCATGCAGAAGAAGAGCATCAATGTGACCATCATGCGGATGATGCAGAGCATATAGACCAACACAACAAAATGGGAGAAGCACTTGAGGGTTGTAACTATATTGTTGTTAAAAAAGCGTGTAAAAACACTGCAAATGCTTTCACCTCTTGCGGAGTGAAAATTTTAAAGTACAGAGGCGAATCTTTAAAAGCAGAAAGTATTTTAAGAGAGGTGTCTTCACTTTTTTTATAGATAAATTATAACTTTCACATGCTAAAAACTAATTTTATTTCGTCCGTTATTTTTTGAAATATAGAGTAAGTTATCTACTCTTTTAAATATTTCATTTATATTTTCAGTAGGTTCAATCTCAACAATGCCCATGCTTATTGTGACTTTACCTACTGTTTCAAAAGAGTATTCTTCAACTTTTTTTCTTAATCTTTCGGCATACTCTTTCGCATTTGTAAGCATTGTATTTGGTAATAGAATCAAAAACTCCTCTCCACCATATCGTCCGATAATATCTACCTGTCGTAAATTGTTCTTAACTACATTTGAGAGTGTAGCTAAGACATTGTCGCCTACATCATGTCCATAAGTATCATTAACATTCTTGAAAAAATCAATGTCATACATTATTATTGACAAGGAAGTTTTGTATCTATTGGAACGGCTTATCTCGGATAAAAGAATCTTCATAATAGAATAACGATTGTTTATATGTGTGAGAGCATCCGTTGTAGCCAATTTTTCAAAATCATCTTTTATTTTATTAAGCTCAGCTGTTCGCTCCACTACTTTTTGTTCTAATGATTGATTGAGCTCTCCTAGTTGGGTGGTTTTATCATTTATCTTATCGTTATATTTAGAAAAACTATTTTTGACCATTTTAGATACAAAAAACGAGAAAAGCAGTGACAACACAATAAGAAATATAGCGATATAAAATATATATTGGGATTTTAAATTATATGTTTCATACATAGTAATTTTTTGTTTCATTACCTTGTTTTCAATATCTGAGAGATAAAATCCACTCCCTATAATCCAATCACTGTGAGGAATTTTTTGGATATAGGAGTATTTTTTATTCATTACATTTGTTTCGTTATTGAACCAATCATATATAGTAGTGGTTTTACCTTTGTCTTTGAGCGCGTCAATTATATTGTGCACAGTGTCGGTTACTAGCTTATTTGAGATGTTCCTATCTTCACCGACAAATTGAGGCAAATGTTTATGAACAAGAAGATTGCCTTTAGTATTGAGTAAAAACATATAATTTTGAGCAGTGCTATCTACTGTATCAATTAGAGAGTAGAGCTCTTTGTCCATTTTTTTAATTGCTGTATCCAAATACTCTCCGGAACCCAAATACCAGTTATAGCGCCCAAAGGCTTTTACAAAGGCAATTTGTTCATATTGTTTCTTCTTGTCTTCATTTGGTTTCGTAAAAGTATCCTATAAAAAGCCTTCCCCTTTTTCTTTACAAATAGCAATCTCTTCTTGAATAATATATTTGCCGTTAGCATCTTGAAAGTTTATTATTGAAGTTCCCTCTAAGTTCTTTAAGTAATTTGGAGCTAAGACAAAGACACCGTTATAATCAATTATCCATATAAAACTTTCACCATCATTCCAAACAAAAGCTTTGAGTGTGGTATTTATGATTTTTTTAATCTCTGTTTCTGATTTTGTATCTTTATATTCATTATAAATATTTTCGGCGATGGTGTAGGCTGTTTCAACTCTGTTTTTAACACGAGAAGTGAGTTCATCTTTAATTTCTGATTTTTTATGAATAATAATGTCGGTTAGATTGAGAACTTTATCTTCAACAGCTTTTTTTTCACTGTTTAATAAATCTTTTTCCAAATTCTTAATGCTGGATTCAAAACTTTGCAGATAAATTTGGTAAGACAAAACACTTACCAAAAAAAAGAAAATCGGAATAATAACTAATGGGGCATAAGTAATGATATTTAGGAAAGTTTTTTCTTTAAGCATACATCAACCTTGTATAATATTTTAAAACTCACAATATTATACTGCGTTGAAGTCTTATTTTTGTCTCATGTGAACCACATGGTAAGATATTACAAAAATATCTCTACTGCTCTTTTTAAATCTTCCGGCGTATCAATTCCAAAACCCGTACTTGCAACTTTTACCATGGTTATCTTTTTTTGATGATAAATTGCACGGAGCTGCTCTAGCCCCTCAATGTCTTCCATCGGTGCATCTTCAAGATTACAAAACTCTTTTAAACTTTTTTTGCTAAACCCATAGATACCGATGTGACCAAAATAGTTTGCTCTGCCGCTTCTGTTGTATGGAATTGGTGAGCGAGAGAAATAGATGGCGTTGTTTTCATCATCTAGAACTACTTTAACAAGGTTTGGATCTTTTGCCGACTCTGCATTGATGGCATTGAAGCAACTACCCATGATAAAAGGTGCATTCTGCTCTTTGAGAGATTTGAGCTTTGAGATGAGAGACTCTACAACTTCAGGCTCAATAAACGGCTCATCAGCCTGAACATTTACTATAATCTCATCATCACCTATTCCAAGTAAATTCGCACACTCATTAATCCTATCTGTTCCGCTTTTGTGTGTTGTTGAAGTTAACATGGCCTCTATTCCATGCTCTTGACATGTAGAAATTATCAGCTCATCATCTGCTGCTACAACAACTCTGTCTAAGTGTGCTACTCTTTTTGCGGTTCGCACCACCATAGGGAGTCCGCCAATATCTGCTAAAACTTTTTGTGGAAATCTTGTCGATGCTAATCTTGCAGGAATAATAATCATTTCGTACCTTTTTTTTAATAGCTTTGAGTATAATTCCGCCATTATACTAAAAAAGGTTTTTGATGCTTCTTTATCAGCCTCATGTCGGCTACTGTTACAATAGTGATTCAATTTTTTTATATGATTTTATAAGCTCGTTTAATCCTAAAGGCAGAGTACTGGATGTCGGAGCAGGATGTGGTGTTGTGGGTCTTTTGATTGCCAGAGACAATCCAAAAATAGAGCTTGAAGCAGTTGAAAAGCAGGAAAGTTTTGTACACTATGCAACTACAAATGCAAGAGTAAATAAGATTGCCTACAAAATGCACGAAAATGATTTCTTGCATTTTGAAGAGAGTCTGAAATATGATTATATTATCTCAAATCCGCCTTTTTATCATGACGGTGCTACAAGAAGCGATAATGAGATTCTGTTTCATGCAAGATATAATATTAATTTACCCTTGGGAGCATTTTTTAAGAAGGTTTCAAAACTCTTAAAACCGAAGGCACATTTTATATTTTGCTATGATGCTTCACAATTTGGACTGATTTGTGCTGAGCTGGAGAAGGTAAAACTCAGAGTAGTAGATGTGCAGTTTGTACATCCAAAAATAGATAAAAAGGCCTCTTTGGTTATGTTGCATGTTAGAAACAGTTCCCAGTCGCTTATGAATGTTTGGCCGCCCTTTATAAGCTTTGATGGTGGCGAATTTTCACAAAAAGCTCAGGATATTTATAAAAAAGCCTCTACTCAGAGTATAAAATGCGAAATTTAATGCTCAAAGATGGCTATCCATACGCTTTTGATTCATCGGCATGTGCAACTTGCCAAGGAAGATGCTGTACGGGGGAGAGCGGATATATTTATGTAAACAGTCATGAGATAGAAAATATAGCCAATTTTTTAGAGTTAGAAATAAATGATTTTGGAGTTAATTATCTTTTTAAGAACGGATATAAATATTCTATAAGAGAAGTTGAGCATAAAGGCTCTTATGAGTGTGTTTTTTATAATAGAGCGACAAATGGTTGTCAGATATATGAGGCTCGTCCAACCCAGTGTAAAACATTCCCTTTTTGGGACTATTTTAAAACCAGAGTGGATGAGTTAAAATTGGAGTGTCCAGGAATTGTTGATGTTTAGAGTATCTATTTTTTTAATTTCAGTGTTTATATTTAGTGGGTGTGTGAGTCAAATTCCTGTGGAACCAGAACAAAAGTCAGATGCAAATCAGAAGAGTTTTGAGCAGGAGGATACTATGATTCTTTTTGCACTCAGAGCCGAGCAACTCAAAGATTATGAGAGCGCTTCAGAGCTTTTTTATAATTTATATGAAAAATCTGATAAAAAAGAGTATCTATACCGCTCTTTACAAAGTGATTTAGTATTGTCAAATAATGAGAGAGTAATACAAAGAATCGATGTTGTTTTAAAAGACTCACTCGATGATTTTATTTTGGTCAGAATGAAAGCAGTAGCTCTTATTCAAATGCAAAAATATGAAGATACAAAAAATATTTTAAGCAAATTGGTTGAAAAATCAAATCTTGTGGATGACTATATCATGTTAAGCGATGTTTATGTAAAGCTAGATAAGTTTGATATGGCTATAAAATATTTAGAGAGTGCCTATGTTCAGGATTACAATGAGAAGGTGCTTGATAAAATGTCGATAATTTTATATGTAAACCTTCAGAGAAAAAAAGATGCCATAGCCCAGCTGGAGACGCATGCCAGAGTACACGGATGCTCAGAGTTGATATGCACAAGACTATTGGCTTTTTATAGTAATGACAATAATGTTGACGGCATACTCTCAGCCTATTTAAGACTTTACAAAATTAACTCTAACGAAGATGTAGCTAAAAAAATAGTACAAATATACTCCTATAAAAGAGAATATTTGCAAATGATGAACTTTTTGGAAGAGAGCGGAAGTGATGACGCTACTCTTCTGCAGTTATACTCAAATACGAAAAATTACAAAAAAGCTTTTTCTTTGTCAGACAAACTCTATGCAACAACAGGCGAAATAGAATATTTAGGGCAGAGCGCAATTTTTGAATATGAGAGTTCTAAGAACAAGAGCGATAAAGAGCTTTTAAAAAGAGTTACGAAAAAATTTGAGAATGTTGTAAAAGATAGCAAAAATCCGCTCTATCTCAATTATTTCGGTTTTATTTTGATTGACCATGATATAGATGCAAGTAAGGGAATACAGTTTGTGCAAGAGGCTCTAAAAATTGAGTCGGACTCTATCTATTATCTTGACTCATTAGCATGGGGATACTATAAACTCGGCAGATGCGAAGAGGCAAGCAGTATCATGAATAGAGTAATCAAGAAAGAGGGCGAGAATGATCCAGAGGTTCTGCTTCATGGGCAAGAGATAGAAAAATGTCTAAATATAAATAGAGAGGCAAAGAAATAAGATGATTTTAGATGAGATTATAAAAAAAACTAAAGAAGATTTGGTAAAGAGAGAGAAGGAATTTTCACTTGATTGGCTTGGTCGCTCTTTAGCTTTTAATGCAAGAGCTCCGCGTGATGTAATTCCCTATTTAAAAGCAACAGAGGAAGATCCGTATAGAATTATCGCAGAGGTTAAAAAAGCTTCTCCATCCAAGGGAGTGATTCGTGAAAACTTTGACCCGCTCTCTATAGCTCAGAGCTACGAAAGAGGCGGTGCAAGTGCCATCTCTGTTTTAACAGAACCTCACTTTTTTCAAGGCTCACTCGATTATTTAGGTGGAATTCGAAGATATGTCGGAATTCCGCTTCTTAGAAAAGATTTTATAGTTTCAAAATACCAGATTCTTGAAGCTATGGTTCATGGAGCCGACTTTATTCTTTTGATAGCCGCGGCACTCAGTAAGGGTGAGCTAAAAGATTTGCTGAACTACACAAGACACTTAGGAATGGAAGCTTTAGTTGAGGTGCATGACAAACCGGACTTGATAAAAGCCATCTATGCAGGAAGCGACATAATAGGCATAAATCACAGAAATCTTCAAACTTTTGAGATGAATATGAACCTCTCTTATGAGCTTATTCCACTTATCCCAAACGGCAAAATTATAGTAGCAGAGAGCGGAATTTATGAACATGGACAGCTTGAAGATTTAAGTAAAGCAGGAGTGGATGCCTTTTTGGTAGGAGAATCGTTGATGCGTCAGGATGATGAGGAAATGGCACTCAGAAAGTTGAAGTTTGGGTGATTTACATGTTTAGTTATAAAACAGAGCGGCTTCTATGAGAGATACAAATTTAGAGTATGTGGAGTTGACCTCGATTGCGTATGAGCGCTTAAAACTATCTTCTTTCGCTGTTATGGTAAATGCTACCATCCTCAGTTTGTTTCTTTATGGATATGTAGATAGCGGGCTTTTACTATTCTGGTATTTTTCTATTCTAACTGTTTCACTCTTTCGTTTTGCATCTTCATTCTATTATCAACGTAACAGAGAGATATTCAGTAATAAAAAATGGAAACAGATTTTTTATACTATGTTGCTTCTCTCTTCCCTTCTTATTGGTATCACACCATTTTTCTTTTTTGTGCAAAACAGTTATCAGCATCAATCGATTTTAATGATAATAATTGCAGGCTTAACTGCCGGTGCCATTAGCAGCCTCTCATCGCTTCTTAAATCCGTGCAACTTTTTTTGGTTCTTGCACTCACTCCTCTCATCTTGCAACTGTTTCTTCAAAATACAATGATGCATAATTCATTAGCCTTTTTAGTTTTATTTTATCTGTTGTTACTGCTTTCCATTGCAAAGCAATTTAATGAAAATTTAATGGCTATATTAAAATCAAAACAGATGTATGAAGAAAAAAGCGAGGAACTGGCAAGGTCTCAAGAGCGTTTTGAAGCAGTTTTTAAACAAGCTCCTCTTGGTCTCATTATTTATGATGCTGATTTAAAAATTAGTGAAGTGAATGAAGAGTTCTTAAAATTTATTGCAGCACCACGGGAGTATATAATCGGTCTTGATATGAATCAGTTGCCAGATCAAAGAATAATACCATCTCTAAAAGCACCACTAGATAATATAGAGGGTTTTTACGAGGGTGAATATAATACAAAATATAGTGCAAAAGATATTTGGATTAGCATGAGTACTTCTCCTCTGCGAGATTCAACTCTGAATGTAATCGGCGGCATTGGCATAGTTGCGGATATTACACAAAGGATGTTAAACCAATTAAGATTTGAATATCAGGCAAGCTACGATATGTTGACTGATATTCCAAATCGTACAACTTTAATGGAAAGAATAAATCAGGAAATTATTCGTTATCAAAGACATGGAGTTATTTTTGGGATAATGTTTCTGGATATAGACCATTTTAAAAATATTAACGATTCATTAGGACATGGGGTTGGGGATAAACTTCTTATTGAAGCAGCTTGGAGAATAAAAAAAGCAATAAGGGCTGAAGATACTGTTTCTAGAATCGGCGGTGATGAATTTGTTGTTTTAGCTCCAAATTTAGGGGAGAATGAAAAATTATCTGCAACAGATGCAGAACATATAGCAGAAAAGATACATGCAGTATTAGCAGAACCGTTTGAGATAGATGGACATAAATTAAATATTACAGTCAGTATAGGAATATCATTTATTATAGGTGTTGATGAGAGTGCGGATGATATTTTAAAATATGCAGATATAGCAATGTATCAGGCTAAAAAAGCGGGAAGAGATACCACAAGATTTTATAAGCAAAAAATGGACGAGTGGATTAAGCGACGATTGGGTCTTGAAAACGGGTTGCGAGACGCCATAGAAAATGGAGAATTGGAAATACACTATCAGCCGATAGTTGAATTTTCTACTAGCAAGCTGATAGGTGCCGAAGCACTGCTCAGATGGAATTCTGAAACTTTCGGAAATGTTTATCCTGATGAGTTTATACCGATTGCCGAGGAGAGCGGACTTATAATAACTATCGGTGAATGGGTACTCCAAAATGCAATAAATCAGTTTGTCTTATGGCAAGATATGTTCAAAGATGTGGAGCTAAAGAAAATCGCAATCAATATTAGTGTTCATCAGTTTGATAACCCGGAATTTTTAAACCAAGTGGATAGAATTTTGAAGAGTAGCGGAATTAAACCGCAAAATCTTGAGTTGGAATTAGTGGAGTCAATAATAGTCAAAGATGTAGAAACAGTACGAGAGAAAATGCAAGAATTAAGAGATTTAGGAGTCGGAATCTCGATTGATGATTTTGGAACAGGGTATTCGTCACTCTCTTACCTTAAAAAACTTCCGTTTACAACACTCAAAATTGATAAATCGTTTGTGCAGGATATCCAATTTGATGCAGACGATAAAGAGCTCATCAGTACAATTCTGACAATAGCCAAAAACTTTAATCTTGATGTGGTTGCAGAGGGTGTTGAAACCGCGGAACAGTACCAATTTTTAAGTGAAAGAATGTGCGGTTATATGCAAGGATACTACTGTTCAAAACCTATGAGCGTTCTTTCTTTTGAAAAATTACTTATATCTTCCGCCGGTGTATGTGAAATGGCTTCAAATCAGGATTGATTTGAAACTAACTCCGTAAATTTTTCTTTAAAATCACTCTCTTGTGCATAGTTATAAAAAGGCAATCCCCAAATTTTGTAACAACTGTTTTCATAAAGTTTTAGTACATTTTCATTTATATCTTTTAAGATTAAACTGTTTTCATTTGTACATTTTGTTATATCCGCCAAAAATTCATTTTTCCACTTCTCGGGAGAGTTTTCAAATCCCTCTTTCTCATCTTTTGCCCAATCGCCTTTTGGCTCACAAAAAATTTGATGTGTACAATCATTTTTATCTTTTAAAAGCAAGATAAAATCCGGCTCAAATCTTGCCCCGTCTCTTGTTTTATCAAAACTGTAAATTTCAAATGCTTTTTCATTTCGTATGAGTTTTACAACTTTGTATTTAGCTTTTAAATCATCTGAAACTTTGAGCATAAAGTCTGTAAAATGCCTCTCTTCGCTCGTTCCTCCATGCGATTCGTAAACATACCAATCATCTACAATATCAATTCTACTATCACACTCTTTCATTTTTATAGTCTTCTTCGGTGGAATTTTTGAGCTAATTCGTACAGGGTAAAACTCACTACTTCCTATAAAGTTTTTGGTGTTTTTAACTATTTTATCTGCGGTCTTATCCAGAAATTCAAGCAAAAATTTTATTTTTATCTCATTTGTAAGCTCAGACTCTTTTGTCGTAAAAAATGCAAATTCAACACTTCCAAGATAATCGTCGCTTTGTATAAATTCACTGATACTTTTGAGATTTACAAAATATTTTTTGAGATTAGCAAAATAGAAAAATGGTTTTTTATTGATTGCCACTCTGATTAAATGTGCGTTTTCTTCTTTTATTGTAAATTTTTTTGTTTTCTCAAAACGAACCTCTTTTACATTATCTTCAAAAACTTTCAACTCATGCGTTGTGTTGTCAATGCTTATTTTTTGCATTTTATACGCACCAATATAATCGCCTATTCCAATTATTTTACTTTTATCTTGTGGTACTTTTTTGTTTGTAAACACCACCCCTTCCTTATAAAGCTCATCATTCAAAAAACTCTGTTTTAACTCTAAATAAACTGGTTTATGCTCATTTTCAACCTCGTCAATCAAGCCAATTTTTCTAAGTTCTTTTGTCAGAGAATCAATATACTCACTCTGATTGACACTATAAAAGTGCATCTCTTCCAAGATTTTGAGAGGATGTTCAAAATCTGTATCAAATTTTCTTTTGTACTTATCTTCTTCTTGATATACAAATGGAAAATATCTCGCCCCACGCCCTATAAGTTGTGCTTCACTTATCGTGCTTTTTGTAGTTTTTTGTGTTTCATCGAGTTTGACAATATCAAAAAGGTTTAAAACATCCCAGCCTTCATTTAAAATATCTACCGCGAAAATGGCTCTTATTTTATTACTTGCATCTTCAAGAGAGTTGAGATTTCTGAGTTTTTCATCTTTATCTTTTACCTTTGAGTGTATCACTAAGCAATTCGATTTATCAAAACTGTATTTTATATTTTGAATGAAACTTTTTTTGTCAGATATGAGTTTTTCTAACTTTTTTATGGCTTCAACTGTTGAGCGTCTGAAAATTTCATCTATATTTTCTACACTTAGGTCTTCTATGAGCTTTACAAATTTTTCATAAACTGCATCTATGTTTTCAGTATTTTTTACAGTCTTAAACATAATGACAGGTTTTATATTTAAGTTGAGCTCTTTTTGAGCTATGAGCCTTCTATATTCACTAATCATGACTGCTTGAAGCATTCGTTTGCTATCATCAAAATCATCACCTATGAGTTTTATATCTTTACTATACCTATCTTCACGAAACTTAACAAGCGGATAATCTGCAATGATTTTATCTCTGTACTTCGCACCTATCTTTTTATCTTCCAAATCTTGTGTAGCGGTAAACTCGAGCAAAATATTTTCTTTGTTGGTGTTTAAAAGATTTTTTGTGGTCTGTTCCCAATTTTGTTCTGTCTCTTTTTCGGTTTTAGTATTTGCGTTTAGATGATGCGCTTCATCGGCTATTAGGACGATTTTTTTATCTTTAAAATCATCATAAGTGATAGAGTTTTCTTTTACAGTGGTTTCTAAATTTCCATGAAGTTTATTGATAGTTGTAAAGAGTATATTTATGTCCTCTAATTTTGAGCTATCAAAAGTATCTTCTATCAAGTTTATATGTATTTCCTTGTTATTAATGAGGATTTTTTCTTTGAAGAGATATTTTGATGCGTATTTGTTGATAAGGTTCTCTTTGGTTTTTGTGATGATGTTGTTGGTGTTTACAAAAAATATAAAATCTCTGTAGCCTAGTTCATAGAGGTACAAAATCGATGAGGCGATGATGTTCGTTTTACCGCTTCCCGTTGCCATGTGGAAAAGGAGGTGTTTGTTTGGTATATCTTTATGTTTTTTACTTGAAATATAAAAGATGAAATTTTCCAAAGCCCTCACTTGATACGCACGAAGTGGCTGTTTTATATTGTCAATAATACTCTTGGGAATATCCGGTTTATCGACATATTCCAAAGCACTTTCAATACTTTCATAGAGAAGATTACTCATTTTCAAGTCCACTTGTGCCAGTTTCGGTATAAAACTTTTTGTTGAGTGCTATCTCTTCTTTTGACATGCCATACTCCGCATCTTCTATTTCAGCAACTGGAAGATAGTACATGTTAGCGTTGAGTTTGCCGATTTCTGTGTCTTGAAAAGTATCGATTTGTTTGAGTTCGGCGTAGATGAAACTGCCACCGCCTTGCCAATTTACAGCATTACTTATTCCGCCTTGTTCTCCTTCAATAACTTTTTTCATTCTTTCAACTGCTATATCTTCTATGTAGTCCATCTGCTCAATACCGATATATCTTCGCCCCATTTTATGAGCAACTGCACATGTTGTTCCGCTTCCCAGATGAAAATCCATGACAAGGTCGTTTTCACTAGTTGAAAGTTCTATAATTCTTGCAATTAAATATTCTGACTTTGGATAAGCAAATACTTTATTGCCAAATAACATTTTTATATGTTCTGTTCCCCTTTCATTGACAAACGATTTTTCATCCCAAACACTTCTTTGTCGGCTAGTAGTTTTTCTATATTTTTGAACAATCATAAAACCACCGTCTGCTTTTTCTTTACCTTTTATTTCAATATTCAAATTCTCAAAAGATTTTTCTTTTCCCCATCTCCAAACAGTTTGTATCCCTTGAGACTTTAATGGCAATAGTTCAACAAACCCTTCATTAGGTTCTAATGAAATTTCAAGTAAAGAATTTTTATCTTTATTTTTCGGATTAATATAAAATGGATAACATAAATTTGGTCTATTCATATCATTAAATAAAATATTTCTATTTCTTAATTCCATCAAATTAAATCCTCCTATATCGTCTTCATAATCAAATTTTTTTTCTTTATTATCAATAAAATTCAATTCATTAGATTGTTTTTTTGAATAAATTAATAAGTACTCATGAGTCTTTGCAATACCTCCATAATCTCTGCCTCCCCTATTTATAATTACTATTGAGTTTGAAATAAAACAAAGACTTCCAAACACTTCATCCATCAAAACTTTTAAGTATGCTTGTTCATTATCATCACACTGAATTGTTATTATTCCATCCTTACTCAAAAGTTCCCTCGCAACTTCCAGCCTATTTTTCATAAAAGTAAGCCATGTGGAGTGGTTAAATCTGTCGTTATATTTAAAGCTGTCATTTCCTGTGTTGTACGGTGGGTCGATGTAGATGAGTTTTACTTTACCAGCAAATTTTTTCTTCAAACTATGAAGTGCTATGAGATTATTTCCTTTAATGATTAGGTTGTCATCTTCGATTATTTCTGTTGGAATAGATTGCTTCACGGCGTTCGCAATGACGGAGAATCGTTTAATATTTGTAAGTGCTTTAGGCTCAAAAAGTCTGTCAATCTCATCACGGCTGAGTATTTCGTTGTAAAAAACTTCGTTGTTTCTTTCATCATCTCTGCTTTGCCCACCTTCCAAAATACAATCTTTATATGGCCATGCCAAAACAACATCATCAAACTTTTTGATAAAACTATCTTTTTTGATTAGCCCTATTTTGTTTGTGTAGCTTGTGTAGGAGTTTTTACTAAACTCATTCATAGTAAAAAATTCTATAAGCTTATTTTGATTTAACACATAAACATCTTCCACTTTTGTAAAAAACTGCTCTTTTGCCTTTGCATCACTTATGAGTAGTTTGATGAATTCAGTGTCAATTTTCTCAATCGCCTCTAGAACAACATGTAAATATATATTTTCATTTTTGTCGGTAAATGTATCACTTTTTTTGAGTAGGTTTTGCATGTGGCTAACAATTTTAAGAGGCATATTTTCCCTTTTTATATTTTTAAAAAGTAAATAATACCCTTATAAATTTAAAAAGGTATATTTTCTCTTTATTTTGTAAAAAGAAGGTAATTTATACCTTGTTGCAAAATCAACTAAACTCTTGTAATTTTTCCTTAAAAAAGGTTTAAAATGACACAGAGAGATATGGCTGGATTTTTAGATATTGATGTCAAAACTATAAGAAATTGGCGTAAATTGAAGCCTAATCTTTATAAAACACTTATGAAAGGCTTAGCCTTTGATGAAATAGTTGAAGCTCAAAAAGAGAGTTATGCGAAGGCAAAAGAGTTGCAGGAAAAATATAAATCTTGATTTATTTAGGAGTAGGATGAGTCGTCGGTTCTGTGAGAATTGTTATAAATATTTTGGCATGTGGAAGTAAGTTTCACATGCCATAAAACTTACGCTAACAAACTCTTCACGCACTCATTAATTCTCTTGCCATCGGCTTTGCCTGCCAACTCTTTTGCCGCTCCCATCACTTTTCCCATATCTTTTGCAGTTGTTGCACCGACATTTTTGATAATCTCTTTAAGAGCGTTGCTTAATTCTTCGTCACTCAATTGTGCAGGAAGATAGGGAGTATAAATTTCTATCTCATCAAGCTCAATCTGTAATAAATCATCACGACCTGCATATCTGTACTGCGTTGCTGCATCGTTTCTTCTTTTAATTTGTGTCTGTATGATTTTTATGACATCCTCATCACTGAGTTCTTTTCGCTCATCTACCTCTATTTGTTTAAATGCACTTGTCAAAAGGCGCAGTGCATCTCTTTTTTTTGCATCTTTTGCTTTCATAGCCTCTTTTACATCGTTGTTAATTGTCTCTCTTAAGCTCATAAATTCATCCTTGGAACTATTTTTGCTAGTATTATAACAAAAGATACTGCTATCAAAGAGATTACAATGAAAAAAACAGTTTTAGCTATTTTCGTACCATTTTCTGCCGTACTGTTTTTTAGTGGATGTACAGCCGGTTTATCAGATCCGGAGATTAATTTTGAGCCTCCAGTTTATGTTGAACAAATGCCTGCACATGAGGAGTCTCAAGATTTTGTATCCACCGGAAGCATTTTTGGTCAAGGAGATAATCCTCTTTTTTCAGACCATAAAGCTATGCACACAAACGATATTGTAAAAGTTGTAATTTCTGAGAAATCGGCCAGTTCAAGTTCAGCTGATAAACAACTAAGTACCAATGATAGTACAAATATGGGAGGTGGTGTTGTTTCTCCTACGGGTGGCGGTACTGCCAGTGCTATTGCAAACGAAGTAAACAGATTTTCAAACGTTGGATTCACGGCAGGAAAAACAGATGCTTTCAAAGGCAAAGGTAGTGCTACAAAAGGAGCCTCATTTACGACCACGGTAACAGCCAGAATTGTAAAAGTTCTTCAAAACGGAAACTATTTTATTGCAGGTAAGAGAGAGATACTAATAGATGAACAGAAACAGATTATTCAAATTAGCGGTGTAATCAGACCGTATGATATTGACCAATATAACTCAATAAATTCGAATCAGATGAGTGAAGCTAAAATATTATATAAAACAGAGGGAGATGTTGACCGTGCTACAAAACAAGGTTGGGGAACGAAAATATTGCAATCTATTTGGCCGCTATAGTTTAGTCTTACTTCTAGGCTTAGCGTTTACGCCACTAAGTGCACAAACATTTTCAGATTATAAACTCTCTCAATCCGAATCTTTTAAAAAATATAAAGATGAAAAAGATGAAGCGTTTAACAGATATTTAAAAACAGAGTGGGAAGCTTATAATGCGCAAATTCCAGACTCTTTTTATGAAAAACCAAAGCCTAAGGTGCTGCCTTTTGCTGAAGAAAAAAAGGTTCTGCTCGAAGGTCCAAAGGTAAAAATAGAAGTTTTGCCTCAAAAAAAATCTATCGCAATAAAAGAGATTCATAAAGATGCCAAGGGTACATCTTTTGATTTTTTTGGAACAACAATAGGTTTCGAAATTCCACAAGGCATGGATAAAGCAAGTTTCTCTCCACAAAGCAAAGAGGGAATAAGCAATTTCTTTGATGAAGTTGTAGCAACGGATTATTCAACTCTTATGAATGATATAAACAGTGTTTCGAAGAGAATGAACCTTAATGATTGGGGAGTATATCAACTTGTTATAAAACTGGGTGACAGTATATATTCAAACGAGAACGAGGCTCGTCTTCTGAGCTGGTTTCTTTTTAACAAGCTGGGTTATGTAGTAAAAGTCGGACTCTCCTATGAGAATGTAGTTTTAATGCACTACTCTCAAAAATTGATATACTCTACTCCAAGCTATACGATTGACGGCAAAAAATATTATGTCATCTCAAACTATTCCAAGAATCAGGTCGGGAGTATCTATACATACAAACAGAACTATCCTGAGGCGGATAAGCCACTGAATTTGACTCTTGAATCTCTTCCAAATCTGAGTGAGAATATGAAGAGCAAAATACTTTCTTTTAAGCAGTATGGAGATGAGTATGCCATACCTTATGAATATAACCAAAATATTATAGATTTTATGGCATCTTACCCGCAGGCGGATTATGAAACTTTTTTTAATGCTCCGGTAGAGAGAAGAAGTTATGAAGCAATTGCAACTGCTCTAAAAAAATATATTGATAGCAAGCAGGCAAGTGAGGCTATGAATTTTGTGCTTCATTTTGTGCAAAACGCCTTTGTTTACAAGAGTGACGCAGAGCAATTTGGACGAGAGAAAGTTATGTTTGCAGAGGAGACTCTCTATTATGACCAGTCCGACTGCGAGGATAGGGCAATTTTGTTTTCATACCTTGTTAAAGAGCTGTTCAATGTCGGTGTAATCGGGGTAAAGTACAAAGACCACATGGCAACGGCTCTCTATCTCCCAATAAGCGGAGAGAGTATAAATGCAGGTCTGAAAAAATATGTAATAGCCGACCCGACCTATGTAAATGCCTCTATAGGTGAGAGTATGCCTAAATATAAATCCATAAAACCCGAGCGATTTATCGTAGTAAAAAACAGCTCTGGGACATAGCCCTTCCATCTCTTAAAATTTTAAATAATATCAGCAGTAGAATAATGTTATTATTCTCTCTATCTGGTTTATTAAGAGGTGTGTTGCATGAAAAATTTATTTTATTTGGTTGTTACCGTTTTGTTGATGGGAGGGTGTTCCTATAAAAACAGTCCAATCTCGCTTGACTCTTATAGCGGTAATTATGGCGGAGAACTCTCTAAAGAGAAAAAAAGCGTCTTTGTCGGATTCGTAAAAGATATAAGAGCAACGAAGCCGGAAGTAGGCTATCTGCTTGAGGATAATGAAAAAAAGGAAGTTCTCTACAGTGATGTAGATTTTGCGCAGAAGTACCATTCAGGAGTAATAAATGCTCTCAATCGTGCCGGATTTCAGACAGATGTAAGCGCCGACGAAGCATCCATTATTGTTGAACTTTATATTGAAAACATTGAAATTATCTATAACGACAAGCATCTGGATGTAAATCTTGAATGCAAGATAGAAGTTGAAGTAGTTGTAAGGCGGGGAGGTGAAGTGATAAACCAGCATTTTAAGCATCAGGGCTGGAGATGGATTGCAACGCCGTCGAATTCAAAAGATTTTGAACCGTTTTTATATACACACTTTGAAAAGAGCATAAACGATATTGTCTCGAAATTAACTCATTACTAGAAGAGGAGGGGGGGGGCTTTTTAACCCCTTGTTCTCAGCAGCAATAGATGACCCTATTTTTTAAGCGAGGTTAACTGCTCTAAAACTTTTTCTCTTTTAGACTCTGCATCTGCCAAAGCCTCGCGATTTTTAGCCAAAACATCTTCCGGAGCGTTTGCTACAAATCGTTCATTGTTGAGCATTCCTGCCAATTTATCTATCTCTTTTTGCAGCTTCTCATCCTGCTTCTCGAGCTTTGAGATGATTGAACTCAGATCAATACTCTCTGTCGGGATAAATGTCTCACATGTGTCGGCTATGTCGCTTACGGCATTTTCTATTTTTGTGTCGGTAAATTCGATGTGTTCGACTTTTGCAAGTCTGGCGATGAATGGAAGCATCATTGCTTTGTCCTCTTCGCTAATTCCGTCAATTTTTACAAAGGCTTTTTCTATCTTCTGGTTTGCCAAATCAACGAGGACTTTTGCTCTTCTTATGGAGACGATTGCGTCCATAATAATTTCAAATTTTTCCTCCTCTTTTCGCTGTTTGATTTTGCTTGGATAGCTCATAACCATGATAGATTCGCCATCTTCAAGCGTTGTACCTGAAAGTTCATGGTAGAGATACTCTGTAATGAAAGGCATAAAAGGGTGGAGAAGTTTCATCGCCTCCTTAAAAATCGCTCCAAGCTCTACAATCGAGCCTTTGTCAGCCTTGCTGAGTTCGATTCCCCAGTCACAAAATTCGTTCCATAAAAAGCGGTACATTACTAAAGCGGCATCATTAAATTTGTACTCATCGAGATTTGAGCGCACCTCTTTTGTAGCAAGATTTAATCTTGACATCATGTAGCGACCAAGGTCAGTTTTAACACAAAAGCCACGCATATCAGGAAAAACATCTACATTCATCTGCAGGTATTTTGTAGCGTTATAAAGTTTGTTTGTAAAGTTGCGGTTGAGTTCCAGTTTTTCACTGCTCATTCGAATATCACGCCCTTGCGCGGCACTAATTGCAAGGGTAAAACGAAGAACATCTGCACTGTATTTGTTTATCATGTCCAGAGGGTCGATTACATTTCCTTTGGATTTACTCATTTTGTCCCCGTTTTCATCGCGGACAAGTGCATGAAGATAGATATGGTTAAATGGAAGTTGTCCAACAAAACTCTCTCCCATCATCATCATTCTCGCAACCCAAAAGAAAAGGATGTCAAAACCTGTGATGAGAAGCGAGTTTGGATAAAAATCTTTCATGTCCTCCGAGCGGAAAAGTTTGTCCATTTCAGCGTCGCCATTTCCCCAGCCTAAAGTAGAAAAAGGCCAGAGTGCAGAGCTAAACCAAGTGTCTAAAACATCAGGGTCTTGAGCAATGTTTTTAGATTTACATTTTGGACATTCATTTTCCGTGTCTTTGAGTGAAGCCCACTCATGGTCACATTCATCGCAGTAAAATACAGGAATCTGATGTCCCCACCAGAGCTGTCTTGAGATGCACCAGTCGCGTAAATCGCCCATCCAAGAGTTGTAGGAGTTTATCCAATGCGGCGGAAAAAATTTCGCTTCACCGTTGTTAGTTTTTTCGATAGATTTTTTTGCAACTTCTCTTCGAACAAACCACTGTTTTGAGATGTAAGGCTCAACGATATTTTTACATCTGTAACAATGCCCCACTTGATGTTTATGCTCTTCTATTTTGACCATAAAACCCTCTTCTTCGAGACGTTTCACGATGATTGCACGGGCTTCTAGTCTCTCAAGACCCTTAAATTCTCCGGCATAATCGTTTAAAATACCCTTTTCATCAAAGATTGTTATAAACTCTAAATCGTGTCTCTTCCCGACTTCGTAATCATTCTGATCGTGTGCCGGTGTGACTTTAACGACACCCGTTCCAAAATCCATATCGACATGCATATCGGCGATGATTGCAACTTCTCGCTTCAAAAGCGGGAGGCGAATTTTTTTGCCTATGAGATGTTTGTACCGTTCATCCTCGGGGTGTACCATAACAGCGGTATCGCCAAAGTAGGTTTCTGGTCTTGTTGTTGCAACTTCCACATGTCCGCTGCCGTCCGCAAAAGGGTATTTGATGTGGTAAAACTTGCCGTCATGGTCTTCATGTTCGACTTCAATATCGCTGAGTGCCCCATCATGTGTACACCAGTTAACCATGTAGTTTCCGCGAACAATCAAGCCTTGGTTGTAGAGATGAACAAACGCCTCTTTTACAGACTTTTGAAGTCCGGCGTCCATAGTAAATCGCTCTCTCTCCCATGCAGGAGAAACGCCCATTTTGCGAAGCTGCTCTGTCATAATTCCGGCAGATTCTGCTTTCCATGCCCAAACTCTTTCCAAAAATTTCTCTCTTCCGAGTTCCTCTTTGGTAATTCCCTCTGCAAGAAGCTGTTTTTCTACAACATTTTGAGTTGCAATTCCCGCATGGTCGGTTCCCGGCTGCCAAAGAGTTTTGTAGCCGTCCATTCGTTTGTATCGGGTGATAATATCTTGAAGAGTGAAGGTAAGTGCATGTCCGATATGCAGGCGCCCTGTAACATTCGGCGGAGGCATCATAATAGAGAAATTTTTTCCCTCTTCTTGAATAGCTTTATTTCCATCTATCTCAAAGTATCTTCTACTTTCCCAAATTTTATAAAATTCTTCTTCTACTTTTTGTGGTTCATAACCGTTTGTTGACATCGCTTAAGCCTTGTAAATATGGTATTGAAAATTTCGCGATTATATCTAAAGTGATGTGATGGTTTGCTTAGAAGAACTTATATGGGATGTGGATGGTAGATTTTAACCTGTTGTGATTTAAAAAAATTCAACTTTACCGTAATTTATTTTTGCATCTCTTCTGAATAAACTTTCAAGCATCAAGGCATCTGCTAATAAAGATTTATCTGAGTAGTGAATATCAGTGGCTGTATGGTTTATAAAAATATTATTGCACCAGCTCATCAGCTCATCAGAAAGTGCCAAAATAATTTCATAATACACTTTATAATTTTTTGTATAATCAAGTGTTTCAAATATCATTGAGAGTTTTTTGATAGAAAAAGCAATATTAGAGAGTTCTACTATTTCATCTAAAACAGTTGAAAATCTTTTAAATTCGTTTGCAACTGCCTGTGCATTTTTTTGTGTCGGATTATGAACAAATTTATTGATGTACATGTCAATATCTTCACAGATAGAGATTAATATTGCTGCCGTTGAAGTAAGCTCGGCAGGGTAGTTTTCAACAAATTCTTTAGCGGATACTCTTTCATAGTGCGTAAGCAGTAAATTGATATTGTCTTCATTTAAAAAATTAGTTTCATCAAAATCTATTTCTTTATCACTTGTTGGTTCATCAAGAGGCATATGTAAACCATATTCGCCTGCGAGTTCCTGTTCAATGGTGTCTTGAAAGTTGTATATCATCTGTAAATCATTGATTTCAAGTGCCACTCTTGATAAAACGGGTATGATTTTTCTTTCATCTAGCGGAGTTGTGATAAAGCCGGAAATCCCAATATTTACCAACTCTATAATCTCGTTGGCATTTTTGTTTTTTGATACGATGATGATTGGTTTTTTTGGAGCAATATTTTTGATTTTTTTGCACAACTGCATCGTTCTCATATCGGGAAGTGCCGCGCTGGCTATTATCAGATCAAAATGACCGTTTTCAAACATTTTGATGGCGTTGTCTGCATAAGTTGTAACAAAAACAACTTCAAAATATTCCCTTAAAAATCTAGCTAATTTGAGTCTTGTTCCGGCGTGATTTTCAACGCATAATACTTTTAATCTTTTTGCATTCTCTTTTAATGCTTCTATCTCAAATCTTTCTTTGTTCACCGGAGACTCCAAAGTTGGGAATAAATATATAAAATTGTTATTATTCTACACTATTAATCTTGAAGCCAAGTAAATCTATAACAAAAAGTCTACGCGTTCATTCAAATTCCTAAAAAACTCATAAAATATCTTATTTTAGGTGCTTTAAAATATAAAGCAAGCGGAGTAAATAAAATAAAATAAATTCAAAAAATACTTACAGAACATGTGAAAAATATTTTCTCATGCCGAGCTTTATTCTTTTGGAAGTCCAAACTTCTGCGTTATCAACTCACCTTCTTCATTAAAAAAGAGGTAGTAGAGCGTATCTTTTTTTACGCTCAGTCCTGCCAAATATCTGAGCGCCAGATTGGCTTGGAGTGAGGCGATGTGCATAACTATCGGTGCTGCAATTCCTGCCGGTGTTTTCTCTACGATTTTAAAAGCATCGGTAAAAGAGGCATTCTCTATAAAGCTTATCTGCCCGTGGAAAGCTTCCACGCTTCCATAAATCCATGGGAGATTTCTATTTTTTGCATAAGCGTTAATTTCTGCGCGAGTAGGGAGGTTGTCGGTTGCATCTAGGATTAAATCTACACTTATGTTTTTTTCGCTGAACTCTTTAAAGTTGCATTGATGTGCAATAGCTTTAACATAGGGACATCGCGCACTAATCAATTCCGCATTTAAAAGGGCTTTATTTTTGCCCTCATCACCCATTTTAAAAGCGATTTGTCTGTGGATATTGTGGAGGCTTACTTCGTCAAAATCTATCATGTGAATTTCGCCGATACCGCTTGCACCCAGTGCAAAAGCAAGAGAACTTCCAAGCCCTCCCGAGCCGATGATTGCTATCTTTTTGCTTTGGAGTTTTGTTTGTGTCTCTTCTCCCCAGAGTTGAATTTGGCGGTGAAAATAGTTTGTCATTCGTAAACCTTTGTGAATTTTTTAGAGTACCTTACTGATGTTACGTACCTAAATGAGCAAAGCCCATTTAGGTGGCAAGGACACCTGTGTCCTTTGCAATCCCCTAAAGCTTCTCGCATTTCATGCGAGAGATTTACAAAGATTTTACACACTTTTATGAAAAAGTGTGTCATGTCAGTAATTTAGGCTCGCTGTAGTAATACCCTTGTCCATAATCGATGCCAAGCTCTGTTATAACTTTTTCAATTTCTGCAGAGCTTACAAACTCTGCAACGGTTTTAATATCTGCAAGTTTTGCAAATTCAACAATTGATTTTACGACAAGCTGATTATTTTCGCTTTTGTCGATATTTTTTATGAGAGAGCCATCTATTTTTAAGATGTCAACGTCAAGTTCAAGTAGATAGTTATAGTTTGAATAACCGCTTCCAAAGTCGTCTATAGCTATTAAAACACCAAAACTTTTTACCTTTTGTATAAACTCTTTGAGTGCAGGAAAATCTTTAATTTCCTCACTCTCTAGAAGTTCAAAAGTAAGTTTTTTGGCAATGTCAGGGTTGTTTTGCAAAGTTGTAAGGATAAAGTTATGGGTACCCTTGTGCATAATATCGTCTATGGAGAGGTTCAGTGATATAGGAACATTGTTCTCTATTACCGCTTGAATGCTTTTTACGATAACCTCATGCGTTATTTGAGAGTAGAGTTTTGCTTTTTTTGACAACTCCAAAAAGAAAAAAGGCGAGATATATTTATCTTCATCCTCATCTTTGATACGAACAAGTGCCTCATGTTTTGCGACTTCTTTGGTTTTTAGATTTACCAAAGGCTGAAAAAGCATCGTAATATTGTCATTGTTAATCGCATATTTTATTTTTTTAATCATGTCAATATTCTTTTGAATCTCTTGCTTATTATTGAGAGAATCGTCAAATATTGCAACTTTTTCACTATAGTCTTTTGAGATTGATTTGAGCGCTAACATGGCATTTATTAAGAAAGGTTTTGCTGCACTTATCCCGGCTTGGAGCTGTATAGAAATCTCCTGCTCTAATCCGTCATATTTATAATTCGAACGTTCTGCAACTTCGACAATATTTGCAGCTATTATATATGCCTCTTCAAGAGTGTATCCAACCATTATAATGGCAAACTGGTCTGCTCCGACTTTGAAAATATCGGTATCTTTTATACACTCAATATTAGATTTGAGTTTTTCACCTAAATTCTTGAGTACAAAATCTCCTATCTCTATTCCATAGAGATTGTTGATTGAACTAAAATCCGTGATATCAAAAAGAATAATTACAGAGCTTTTATTTTTTTCAATCGCTTCGAGGTAAGCGTTTCTATTTTTTAGTCCTGTTAAAAAGTCGGTAGTAACAGATTCTTTATAGCTCTCTTGAAGTTTAATGATTCGCTGTCTTTCGCTCTCTGATAAAAAGATGTAGTAAACAATAATTAAAAGGGTTAGTAATGAAAATACCAGAATAGCATAGTATTCAAAATCAAGCTTCGATAAAACAGTTAGATTTTCAGATTTTATTGCATTTATTAAAATAGTAAAATCATTTTCTACTGCATCATCCTTAATGATTTTATTTATTAAATGCATATAACTAGGCAGAGATTTTTTGAGTAAGTTAATATGTGTTTTATAAAGATTGACATACATTTTATCATTTTCACCGACTGTTTCTATTTCGTTTAAAAAGTCAATATTAATTTCGACATCATCATTTGCATCGATTTCCATGCTGCTCTTAATAGTTGTGAGATGACTGATAATATTGAGTAGTTTTTGACTGTCTTTCTTTTTTAAGTTACTTAAATGCTCAAGCGAAGATGTAATAAATGAAAATGAATTTTTAATCTTACCGTTTTCTCTTTTAAAAAGCTCTATATTATCGTTGTACTCTTTTTGATCAAAGATGAGAGTGTTTAAAAATTCTTTTGTTTTTGGATACTCTGCCGTTGTATATATTTCGCTCTTTTGCAGCAGTTCTGTTTGGTCATCAATATTTTTGATATCTTGAGTGATTATGTCATTATTGTAGATTCTATAGAGTGCACTTTTAAGTATGGCATCGTTCAATTCATGGTGTTTTACTTTAAGCTCTTCTATCATGGCGTAGAGTTCATAACCTGTATCTTGAACTCTTTGACTCTTTTGTTTGTAGTTCAATACCCAAAAAGTTACCGATATAAGTGCCAATACTACGAGTAATACTTTAAACCATTTACTTAACATCTTCACTCCAAGTTTTTGGAATGTCGCCATCGAGTGTTTTTAAAAATGCAATAATTGCTTCAGTTTCTTTATCTTCAAGTATGGTGCCAAGATTGTAGTAAGACATTTTGATAACTACTTCTTCCAGAGTACTTGCAGAGGCATCATGAAAATAAGGAGCTGTTTTATTGATATTTCTTAAGGATGGAACTCTGAAAACATTTTTATCCATCTCTTTTTTTGTTAGGGCATAAAGGTCTTG
The DNA here is from genome assembly GCA_026390115.1 of Campylobacterales bacterium. Classification (GTDB taxonomy): domain Bacteria; phylum Campylobacterota; class Campylobacteria; order Campylobacterales; family Sulfurimonadaceae; genus Sulfurimonas. The sequence continues at coordinate 62,661 of JAPLGO010000023.1, forward strand.
TTGACCTTCTATGTAAGGATATTCGATTACACTTCCAATCATCTGCATTGAGTTCCCGCCTACATTTACGCCGTTGTGACATGCTGCACACCCATGTTCTTTAAAAGAGTTAAAACCATCTTTTTCAAGTTGTGTAAGCGAATCTTCACCCTTTAAAAATCTGTCAAAACGGGAGTTTGGAGTTAAAAGTGTTTCTTCAAAGGCAACAATTGCATCTTTAAAGAGTTTATAACTAGGCACTTGATTATAGACTTTTTTGAAGGTTGCTTTATACTCCTTTGATGTGTTTAAGTTGTTTTCAACATCTTGGTCGCTTATTCCCATTTCGTAATCCGTGTGAATCGGTCCATCAATCTGCTCATTGAGATTGGCTGCCCTTCCATTGTAAAATTGTTTGTAGTTATTTACGGCATTAAAAACGGTAGAACTATGAATAATACCTTTTTTGTTCTCAACACCGATAGACAGGGCTCGTCTATCCGTTCCAAAGTCACTGTGGCATGAGGCACAAGAGACTGTTCTGTCTTTAGAAAAATTTGTATCAAAAAAGAGCTTTTTTCCAAGTGCTACTTTAGCTTTGTCAAATGGTTTAACATCCGGAATCGGTGTGATTATTTCGGCTGATAAGAGCGTAGTAAATAATAAAAACAGTGCAATAGTTTTATTCATAAATTTTTTACAGTTGGCAATCTTTTGGTTATCATGTCTCTAAAACCCCAAAAACGGCGGGAATAAACTACTTCACTATGGCTCATGTCCACTATCATTAACTCCTCTTTGTTTCCGAGGTGATTGAGAATATCACCATCCGGAGAGACCAAAAGTGAGTCCCCGTAAAACTGCCATGTTAAATCTTCGTCCTGATATTCGCCGATACGATTTGCCCGTAAAACAAAACAGTTGTGCGTAAATGCACGTGATTGAATCAGCATTTTCCATCTTTCAAAAGAGTCAAATGTTGATACGCTCGGAACAAGTACACAATCTATACTTTTATCAGCCACATGCGACCAAAGCTCATCAAAATGAAGTTCAAATCCACTCATAACAGCAAATTTGAAATTTCCGATTTTAAATGTTAATGGTGCTTGCAGAGGTTTTATCTCATTTGCAAAGAACTTCTCTTCGTTCCAGTGTGGATAATTGATAAGAAGTTGCTGTTGATAATATGCAGTGGAAGTTGGAGAAAATTTGGCTATGACTTTGTAAACTTTTTCTTTTTTTACTACTATGAGAGGGGCTATAATAGTCATCTTATAAGTAGTTGCCAGCTCTTTTAAAACCTTACTCTGGTGCTCTGCCTGCTCTTTTATCATGGCAACAGAGAGCGACTGCAACTCTTTAAAAAAAGGGTTGAGAATGTACTCTCCTAGTAGTAAGACTTTTACACTGTTTTTGCTTGCAATTCTAATGTAATTATAGAGTTTTGTAGAACTCATTCCCTGTGCACTGAGTTGTAGGACTGCTGCCTTCATTAGTTGCTCTTTATCTCATTTATTTTAATGACTGCATCTTCCAACATTTTTTGAGCCTCTGTAAGTTCGCTCATCCCTTTTTCATATGCTTTTACGCTCTCTTCAAGTGTAATTTCTGGATTCATAAGCGTCTCTAAGATTTTTTTTGCACTCTCTAATTTTGTTTCAAACTTCTCTTTAGCCATTGAGTATCTCCTTCACTTGATTTTCAAATTTATCTATCTCCACCAAAAAAGCATCATGCCCGTAATCGCTATCAATATCGGTGTAGGTATAACTTGTATTGCCAATTTTATTGAGGAAACTCTCCATCTCCTTCATCTCAAAGCTTCTAAAAAGCAAATCATTTTTGAAACTTATAAGATGTAAATCTGCTTGAACCTTTTTCATCGCCTCTTCAAGGGAGTCGAAATCTCTTGTTATATCAAAAATATTAATCGCTTTTGTGATGTAAAGATAGGCGAGCGGGTCAAACCATTTGGCAAAATTATAACTATTGTACTCTAAGTAGGACTCAACCTGAAACTTGCCAAAAAGTTCATAAAGTCCATCTGTAAGCCTATACTCTCGTCCAAATTTACTCTGCATGCTCTCCGGTGATAAAAAGCTGATATGTCCCGCCATGCGTCCTATTGCCATACCGGATAATCCATGTTTTTTTACATGTTGGCTATCGTAATAGCCCTGTTTAAATTCTGGGTCTCTCAAAATCGCCTCTTGAGAAACTTTGTTGAAGGCTATCGCCCAAGGTTGCGTTGCGTAGGTTGTAGCCATGGTTATGATTTTTTGAGCAAAATTTGGATAGTGAACTGCAAATGAAAGTGCCTGCATCCCGCCCATTGATCCTCCGATGATGGCATAAACACGGTGAATATTGAGTCTGTCAAAAAGTATTCTTTGCGCTTTTACCATATCTTTTATTGTGACAACCGGAAACTTATAGCGGTAGTGTTCATTGTGAGGATATCTGAGACTTATTGGACCCGTTGAACCAAAACAGCTCCCAATCACATTTGAGCAGATTACAAAATATTTGTCGGTATCTATTGCTTTACCTGAACCGATTAAACCGTCCCACCATCCAGCCTTGTTGTCACCCTCATAAGTTCCTGCACAGTGGTGTGAACCAGTCAATGCATGGCAGATTACAATTACATTACTCTTCTCTTCATTAAGGTTACCGTATGTCTCATAAGTTATATCATAAGGCTCTAAAATACGACCGCTCTCTAGGTAGAGCGGATTAGTAAAATGCTCGGTATGTGTTTGTAGGTTTAGTGACAAATTTATGCCTCTAGTGCCTGTTTCATGTCGGCTATCAAATCTTTTGCAGACTCTAATCCGCAAGAGATTCTGATGAGACCTGAAGGAACTCCGCATGCAATAAGTTCTGTTTCAGTTAACTGCTGGTGCGTTGTAGAAGCTGGATGTGTTATGATAGATTTAGAGTCGCCTATGTTTACAACGAGTGAGTAAAGTTTCGTTGCATCCACAATTTTAATCGCTGCCTCAAGGTTCTGTACTTCAAAACTTAGAAGTCCTGAACATGCTCCGTTTTCAAAATATTTTTGAGCATTTGCATAGTTTGCATTGCTTTTTAATCCCGGATAATTTACTTTTATTACTTTAGGGTGTGACTCTAAAAACTCTGCAAGAGCAAGAGCGTTTGCTGAGTGCTCTTTGATGCGGAGAGAGAGTGTTTCCATCCCTTGAATAAAAAGCCATGAATTAAACGGAGAGGAAACTGCACCCAAATCTCTTAAAAGTGAGAGACGCGCACGAAGAGTAAAAGGAGGAAGCGGCACATCTACATAGACCAAACCATGGTAGGAATGGTCAGGTTCGTTGAAGTGCGCGTAACGAACATTGCCTCTGAGTTTTTCTAAAAGACCTTTTCTCTCTACCAAAATCCCGCCGATTGCAAGACCTTGCCCTGTTGTGTATTTGGACGCACTATGCACAGTTACATCTGCTCCATGTTCAAGCGGACGGCATAAAACAGGAGTTGCAACGGTGTTGTCAACAACACTCAAAATTCCATGTTTGTTTGCAATAGTTGTGATAGCCTCTATGTCCGCCACATCGATACTAGGGTTTGTCAAAGACTCAAAAAAGATAACTTTTGTCTTGTCATCAATAAGAGCTTCTATAGATTTTGGATTTTGCACATCAAAAAATCTAGCTTCGATTCCAAATCGTTTGAGAGTATGTGCAGTTAAAGTCAGGCTTCCACCGTAAAGTTGTCTTGCACAGATGATATTATCTCCGCACTCGGCAGCGTTTGCAATTGCATAAAAAATTGCACTCATTCCGCTTGAAGTTGCAAGTGCAGCTTCTCCACCTTCAAGAGAAGCAAATCTTTTCTCAAATACATCGGTTGTCGGGTTGTTGAGACGAGTGTAAATATTTCCCAACTCTTTGAGGGCAAACAGATTCGCAGCATGTTCTGCATCACGAAATTCATACGCCGTTGTCATATAAATAGGAACTGCCATAGTTCCCTGAGAATCTTTTGTGTACCCTTCGTGCAGTGCTCTTGTCTGTAAATCCATCTTGATTTTCCCCATCTTTAAAATTACGAGATCCGAAATATTTTTGATATTTTAGCAAAAATGACTTAAGGGAGTGTTTTACTCTCTGCTTTCACTGTAGATTACGACAGTTCCCGCTACTAAATCGTGAAGAGTTCTTTTGTCGCTTCGTAGAACTGCCATCAAAAAACCAAATAGAAGAGGAAGGGTGGAGAGAATATAGCCAAAAGAGCGGATAATGGCTTGTTTATTAGTAATATCTTGAAATGTTGAGGCATCTACTATTTTGATATTGAGCATTTTTTTCCCAGGGGTAGCTCCACTCCATTTTTTCCAAAAAATGAGAGTAATAGCTAACACTGACATTTCAAAAAGAAGTTCCCATTCTGCAGAAGTTTTCGGCTGAACATCTGTGGCATGCGGATCTGCATTCATAGCCATTGCAAAGTTTTGTTTATATTGAGCAAAATCAAACCAATTTCCATCGCTCAAAAAATAGATAAGTATGCCAACAGGAAGAGCTAAGAGAAGAAAATCTAAAAGAGATGCGATGAAACGAATCCAAAAACCTGCATACTTAATTTCGTTCATTTAACTTCCTTGGAGAATACTTTACCTCAAAAGAGGCAAGTGAATAGATATTAGATATGGTAATTCGGAGCTTCTTGTGTGATGATAACATCGTGTACATGAGACTCTTTGAGTCCTGCACTTGTTATTTCGACAAACTCTGCTTTGTTCCAAAAAGTTTCAATATCCTTGCTTCCGCAATATCCCATAGATGAGCGGAGTCCGCCCATCATTTGGTGAACTATTCCGGCGATGCTTCCGCGGAATGGAACACGACCCTCTATCCCTTCCGGTACAAGTTTGTCGGCTGCTGTCCCTTCTTGGAAATATCTATCTGTTGAGCCTGTTTGCATCGCTCCGATACTTCCCATACCGCGGTAGGATTTGTATTGGCGACCTTGAAACATTATGGTCTCGCCCGGAGACTCTTCCGTTCCGGCTAAAAGTGAACCGGCCATGATACAGCTAGCTCCAACTGCTAAAGCTTTTGCAATGTCTCCAGAGTATTTAATTCCGCCATCGGCGATAACAGGCACTCCATGCACTCTTGCAACATCGGCACACTCTGCTATTGCAGAGATTTGAGGGATGCCGACACCTGCTACAATTCTTGTAGTACAGATTGACCCAGGTCCAATTCCCACTTTTACGCCATCCGCACCCGCTTTTATGAGAGCTTCAACTGCTTCTGCAGTTGCAATATTTCCGGCTATTACATCCACTTCCATAGTTTCTTTTATTTTTCTAACCGTGTCTAAAATACCTTTTGAATGACCATGTGCAGAGTCTAAAACTAAAACATCACAACCTGCATCTACAAGTGCTTTTGCACGATCAAGTTGCCCTACGCCTATCGCTCCGCCAACTATGAGTCTGCCAAAAGCATCTTTGTTTGAGTGAGGGTATTCTATTCGTTTTCTGATGTCTTTAATAGTTACAAGACCCTTTAAAAAGCCTTCATCATCAATAATAGGAAGTTTCTCTATCTTGTTTTTGTGCATAATATCTGCTGCATCATCCAAAGAAATCCCTTTTCTAGCAGTAATGAGAGGCATCTTCGTCATAACCTCTTCTGCGGATTTGCGCATATCTTTTTCAAATCTCATATCGCGATTTGTTAAAATCCCCAAAAGCTTATTATGTCCGTCAATAACAGGAACGCCGGAGATTTTAAACTCTTTCATAAGTGCATCTGCTTCGGCGAGTGTCGCATCCGGATGGACAAAAATAGGGTCTATAATAATCCCGCTCTCACTCTTTTTAACCTTTCTAATCTGCTTGCACTGCGTCTCAATATCCATATTTTTATGGATTATTCCGATTCCGCCAAGTCTGGCCATGGCGATAGCTGCACGGTACTCAGTCACTGTATCCATAGCAGCGGAGACCATTGGAATATTGAGCGTGATATTGCGTGTAAGTTTAGTTTTGAGACATACCTCTTTTGGCAGCACTTCAGAGTATTGCGGTACTAAGAGTACATCTTCAAAAGTAAGGGCGCGTTTACGAATTTTCATGATAATCCTTTGAGTGGTAAAAATTATTTATGTTGCTATAAAAATTCTTTGGATTATAGCTTTGTTGTGGTTAAAAGTAGGTAAAGCCATTTTTATAATGATAACTTTCTCTACTTCTTTTAATAACAATTATCTATCAAAGTCGTAAGGTTAAGAGAAACAATTAATAATAAATACGATTCAGTCATATATTTATATTAAAACATTATATAATAATAAAGAACTTAATATTACCATAACGAGTATAGGGATATTTATGAAAAATCCTGTTCATTCAACGAACTGTAATACTTACTAATGCTTGATATTCGCTGGGCAGTTGAACTTGCCAAAACTGCCCACAAGGCTTTTACGTACGAAATGCCGGGAGGAGGGAAGAGGATGTGCTGGAAGCTGAGCACGGATCTCTCCCGTCCGCTGGTAAGCATGACGCTCTCGACGCTTACAGGCAGCTTAGTGCGACGGTATCTCAGTTGGGTGAAAACGCCAATCTCTCCAAAAAAATTGAAGAGGCACCTGCGATGGCTTCATTGATGCAACTCGAAACTGAGGATTCTCTGGGACTTGGCGGTTTATTGAGTGATGCATGCAGGGTAGCAGAGCTTATCGCCATCTACGGATTGCCGCTTGAGAAGCTTTTAATCTCATTGCTGGATGCTGCAAATAGGAGCGTTGAACGTTTTCTGCGTAGTGGGACATTGGGGTATCCTGCTCAGTACCGACTCGCTTTTCGTAAACTCGGTCTCTCCATCGGTCTGCATGGAGTTAAAATTATGAGAGATTTGCGGGATACGCATGCGGAGAAGTTTGAGCAAAAAGTGACGATAAACGAAGCCTTGTTACGCTTGGAGAGATACACCCCCCCCCCATTGGCGGGAATGATTGAAACATTTTGGATGCTTCCAAAGCATCAGCAAGATTTGACTTGGAGTGAACATGTAGATATAAACAGTGTCATGCTCACCATAAGTCTGGCACCCGATGGATTTTTTAAGCACTTTAAGTGTTAAGGTAACATCTCGATATTTAAGTCCTATATGTATTTAACTCACTTTGCAGCTGTTGAGAGCTTTTGAGTAATGTATCAATAATTGTAACAATTTCTTCAACATTCGAGTTACTAGTAATGGTCAGAGATTCAACACTTTCAATCATTGAGACTACTTTGTCCAATTTAGTTATATTTTCACTTAAGCTTCCAGATGAGTTTTCTGAAAGTTTTGCAGTTTCATTCATTATTTGAACCGTATGCTCAATAACATTATGCATTTCACGAGAAGCTGTACTTAAGAGAGTGATATTGTCAGCATTATCATTCATGTTTTCGCTTGTTTCATTAATAGACTGTACTACAACATTTACACTTCCATGTATCTCAGTTAATGATTTTTGAGTACGCTCTGCAAGTTTTCTTACTTCATCAGCAACTACCGCAAACCCACGGCCATGTTCACCTGCTCGGGCAGCCTCTATAGCAGCATTAAGAGCTAAAAGGTTTGTTTGATCGGCAATATCGGAAATAACAGTTAAAACATTTTTTATTTCTTCGGCTGAACGAGTAAGCTCATTTAGTTTTTCCGACATGGAGTATTCAATTTCTGCTGTTTTTTCAACATCATTATTAAACCTAGAGATTTTTTGACCTATATCTTGAAGATTATGATTCGCTTCATTAACTTTTTCTTTAGCTAATGCTGTATCTTTATCTGTTTTATGAAGTTGTTCTTTCATTAGGAGACTGTTTTTCGTTATTTCAATTATAGTTGAATGTTGTTTAGCAGAACTGCTTTTTAAAGAACTGCTGGAATTATGCATTTTCTGTGCAATTTCCGCTGTTTGCTGCGAGGAGTTTTTAGCAGAATTTAAAGTATTTCTAAGAGAATTTATAAAGTTAAAAAACACTTCTTCTTGGAGAGAATCTTTTTTTATATCTATAGTGAAGTCATTGTTTTTAGTTATGTCGCTAACGTCTTTAACAACCCCCATAGAATTAAGATATTGATTTGTTATCATATAAACTATATATATGAGTACAGCAGCCTCAACTATAACAAAAGCAGCATGTAAAAATGCTATATCCCAGCCACAGGCATAATTAAAAATAATGATCTGTACATCACCTATGGATATTCCATTGAGTTGAAGATATGTAAACAGAAGATGATGCACAGCTATAGTTAAGGTCGCTGCTATCGTAGGCACAATATCTTTATATAACGACATAAATGCAAGCACTACAAATACATGAAAATGCATCTCAATACGACCCAAATGCTGCTGAATCATGATGATTGGAAATCCCATAATAAGTATGCCGATAAGTATTCGTGAGGTTGATGTGCCTTTAAACATAGAGTAGGACAAGTATGCCAAACCTGTGATTGCCCCACCGCCGATAATACCTAGCATGTATGTTCCGTACGTGAGTGATGTAATAAAAGAAACTATTGCCCAATTAGCTAGAAAGATATACATAAATGCTTTATCAGCATTTTTGCTTCATCATGAAGATTGTTTTTAATGATTGCAGATAAACCATCATAGTTTCCAAATAGTGTGGCTATATTCATTTTAATTCCTTTGTAATATCTTGCACAATTGAAATACAATCAAAAGGGCGTGTGATATATATTGTTTTTAATTCAAAAATTTGCTCTTGAGTCTGTTTTATCAAGTACAAATAACCCGTGTGAGAGATATTACCGTTTCCAGTGATAGAGTCACTACAATAAGCCCTTAAATCCGCCATAAGTTTTGCTGTTGATTTAGTGTCTAAATTTAAACCGATAAAGCTATCATTAAAATAGTGTGCAAACTCTTTAGCCATATTGCCATTTTTAGTGATATCTACAAAGTAAAAACTTACACCATCTCTTTGCTCATCTAAAAGTCCATTATATACGGATGAGATCTCTTTTATTGAAGGTTCACAGATGGTACTGCAACCCACATAACCAAAGTATAGCAATATTATTTTTGTGTTATCCTTTATCTCGAAAGGCAAATTTACTTTCTCATTGAGTGTCACTTTCCCTTGCTTATTTCCACCTAACATAGCTAATGGGAAACCCAAAAAAAACACAACTATTAAAGCCGTCATTATCAATATAATTTTACTGTACTTGAATCTTTTTTTCATGTTTGCAAATCTGTGAAGAATTTATCCAAGATAGATAACCTCTTATTTTAATTTTGATTTACTTGATCTCTCGTATAGTCTAAATAAAAAATACTATCAGATACTACTTCACTTTCAAGAATCAGTTAAGTAACCAGTAGAAAATATCATTACTGCTTCCGACACTGAATATCTCTTTTTCATTTTTAAACCAGATTTGAGTGATTCTGCTTTTATGGGCAACAAGAGTATCTCCCAGAGCCTTTGTCTGCGTGTCAAATAGCTGGATATTCTGCTCATCGCCGCTGGAATATGCTCCAATTTTTCCGCTTGGACTTAATCCTACCGAGTAAACTAAAAAATGACTTTTTATATGGTAATCTTTTTCTCCGGTTCTGTAAACCGCGACTCTTCTGTCTTGACCGGCCGTTAAAATGACACCGTTATTATATGCAACATCATAAACATTATCCAAATTTTGAGAAGAGTAAACATGCTCGACCTTTGAACTCATAACATCTATAACCCTTGCTTCACCGCTCTCATCAGACATGACCATCTTGCTTTTATCGCTGTTTAAGGCTACTCCGCCCATGGTGCTTTGCGTTACATGGCTTTTATATAAATTGTAGTTCTCCCGAGTGTCATGCAGAATGATGTCAGCGCCGAAAGTACCGAACAATATCTTCTCATCATTAATAAACAGAGCCTTTTTTATAGTGAGTTTTTTACTCTCATCAACAATCTGTTTGAGTTCATATTTTTCATAAATCCACACATTTCTGTATGAGTTTTCTCCTATGCTGACTATAAGAATTTTATCATCAAGGCAGTCAATGCTAATTACATTTTGAAAAACAAGTTTATTGGTGGCGGTTACAAGTGGAGGAAGTGCTATCTGGTGAATGATTTTTTGCGTTTTTATGTCAAACACATCTACCGTGCCCATATTACTCGCGGCATATAATTTTTCACCCTTTACTACGAAGCTGTTTATCAAACCTGTGGAGTGAAAAGTTGCAGTTGGATGGAGCTCTTTGGCCGAGAGCGAGTATGAAAACAGTAAAGAAATTATTACGAGTTTAAGCACTTTCAGCCTTTTAATCAATTGGCTGTATTATACATGATTTAATAACTTTTTAAAACTAGAGATTCAGATTATGTGTTTTACTCCTTGCAGGATTTGAGTTCAATCACCAATAAGTGAATCTTTTGTTCTAAGATTTTATCATCTTCAGTTTTTCATAATCTATGCTTGGTTAGCATAATTTATTTGCTTCTCCAAGCTCAAAGCACCGTCAAAAAGTGTTTGTTCATCGTAGGCTTTGGCGATTAACTGAAGTCCAATTGGCATTCCATCTTCTGACTTTGAAATTGGCAGGGCGATTGCAGGGAGTCCTGCTAGGTTTACGCTGATGGTGTAGATGTCACTTAGATACATCTCCATCGGGTTTGAAAACTCTCCAAATTTATTTGCAACGTTTGGTGCAACCGGAGAGAGAATCAAATCAACGGTTTCAAATATTTTTGCATACTCATCTTTGATAAGGTGGCGGACTTTTTGAGCTTTGACATAGTACGCGTCATAATATCCGCTAGAGAGCACAAAGTTTCCTAAGAGAATACGGCGTTTTACTTCGTCTCCGAAACCTTCGCTTCTTGTTTTTACAAAGGTGTCGTTCAGGTCTTTTCCGGCTTTGCGATTTCCATAGCGAATGCCGTCGAATCTTGCAAGGTTTGTTGTCGCCTCTGCCGTTGCCGTTATATAGTAAGCAGAGATGTCATATTTTGCGTCCATGAGCTCTTTTTCTACTATCTCGTGTCCCGCATCTTTGAGTGCTTGTGTCGCTTTTGCATAGGCATCTTTTACATCTTTTGAAGCATTTTCGATGTATTTTGGAAGCACGGCGATGCGAAGTTTTCTATCTGGATTTAGATTTGGAGTGACTTTATCATCTATTTTTGCATTTGTAGAGTCTTTGTCGTCAGAACCGCTGATAATGTCATACAAAATCGCCGCATCTTCCACATTTTGCGTCATTGGTCCGATTTGATCCAAAGATGAAGCATAAGCACCCAAGCCGTAACGGCTCACTCTTCCGTAGGTCGGTTTCATCCCAACGATACCACAAAATGCAGCAGGCTGGCGGATACTTCCACCCGTGTCGCTTCCAAGTGCAGCGATGGCAAGACCCGCTCCGACAGCCGCGGCACTTCCTCCACTGCTTCCGCCTGGAACACGGTCGTTTGCATGCGGATTTAATGTTTTGCCATAAAAGCTTGATTCAGTAGTTGAGCCCATAGCAAATTCGTCCATGTTTGTTCTGCCAAACGGGCTTAAACCTGATGCCATCATCTTCTCTATAACAGTTGCATTGTAAGGAGCGATATATCCCTGAAGGATATTTGAGCCAGAGGTTATAGACCAATCTTTTACCTGAATGTTGTCTTTTATAGCTATCGGCACACCTTCACCGACATTATTAACATCTATGTAAGCATTTAATTCAGGACGAGCTTCTATCTTAGCTTTTAAATCGTTTTTAAAATTTTCTAGTTCTTCTTTACTTAATTTTAACGCTTCTTTTAATGTAATCACTAGTTTTCCTATGGTTATAAATTATGGGGTGTATTATAGCAAAATGTGTTTATTTTTTCTTTAGCACTGTTTTGCAAGATAAAAAAGAATCAAAAGACTTTGGTGTTATCTTCGTACTTGTTATATGTTACTCATACCTGTGACCATTATATTCTAGCCAACCGGCGACATGGTGCTTATGTGGATCACGATGTGTCCAATGTACAAGTCCACCTTTGGCGTTATTTTCATATTCGCCACAAAACTTTACAAAACCACCTTCTTTTAGTGAATCTACCTTTGGTGCTAAATCGATATTGTGAGCAATTAATAAAGATTGCCCGGATGATAATTTTATTATAAACCTTTGATGACGAATACCTGTATTATCATCACTAAGCAGTTTAGCAACCTTTCCGGAATCGCACATTTGTGAACCGGCATACAGTTCAAAGCTCATAAGTAGTATAAAGAGTATTTTTTTCATTTTAAATTCCAATTTTATTTTGTTATATCTTTTGTATTGTAAATTTTCACTTTTTAGAGTTAAAGTTATAAACCCTCTGAATTTCTAGACTTTTTCCCTGCCTTAACAAGTGCAATTCCTACACCTATTATGACAAATATCACAGCTACGGTAACTGCGATAAATGTAAATGTTACAGGCTCTGCAAAATCAGGCACTTAAAACCTCTGTACATCTTTGGCATGTGGACTCTTCATTTTGGGCGTGGTATTTCCAACATCTTGGGCATTTTGCTTTTGTTGCTTTTGAAATAATAAAAGTATCTTCATTGACTTTAAAAGTTCCAAGTATCTCTTCTTCTGGTTTATCTTCAAAAATGCCGGAGACCACAAACCAATCTTCCGCTTCCGTTGTGTTCATATCAAGCACAATTTTTGATTCTGTATGCAAAACAAGCTCAAGTGTGCTTTTGATGATTTTTTCTTTTTTGAGTCTGTCTACTATTTCGTAAAAACCTTCTCTGGCTTCGTTCATGTACTCAGCACTGAAACTGCTCGCACCAACCTCAATCGGCATGTAGATGAACTCAAAAATATCTTTTGCATCGCCTTTAATAATTGCCGGGGCATTGTCTATAATCTCATCCGCCGTGTAGGTCAAAATCGGAGCGATTAAAAGCAGAAGCGATTTTGTGATGATAGCCATCGCACTCTGGCTTGCACGACGGTGTATGTCATTCGCCGCGTCACAATAGAGTCTGTCTTTTGTAATATCTAGATATATTCCGCTTAACTCATTTACGATGAAGTTGTTTAGTAAGCTCATTCCATGAACAAAATTGTAGTTTGAAAAAGCCTTATGCGTGTCGTCAAAAACTTTTTTTGCAACTCCGACTATCCATTGGTCAAGTTCGCCCATCTCTGCATGTGGAGTTAAACTTTCCAAATCATTAATATTTGCCATCAAAAATCTAAAAGTATTTCTTAGTTTTCGGTAGTTTTCAGCCGTCTGTTTTAAGATGCCGTCTGAAATTTTCAAATCACTTTGGTAGTCGCTCGAAGCAACCCAAAGGCGCAGAATTTCACTTCCGTACTCTTTTAAAACACTCTCAGGTGCAACAACATTGCCCTTAGATTTTGACATCTTTTCACCCTTTTCATCCACAGTGAAACCATGTGTAAGAACGCCTTTGTAAGGTGCCTTGTGTTCAACTGCAGCACTTAAAAAGAGGGAAGATTGGAACCATCCGCGGTGTTGATCGCTTCCTTCTACATAAAGGTCAGCTTGATACGCACCTGCGTCATAGTTGCGAGATTTTAAAACCGCATTCCATGTGGAGCCGCTGTCAAACCAAACATCTAAAATGTCCGTTACTTTTTCTAGCTCGTCTGCTTTATATCCGCTTCCCGGGTAAAGTAGCTCTTCTATTGGCATGGAGTACCAAACATCGCTTCCCTGCATCTCAAAAATCATAGCGGTGAAGTTTAAAACTTTTTCATCTAAAAGAACTTCGCCCGTCGCTTTTACTCTGAAAAATGCAATCGGCACACCCCAATCTCTTTGGCGAGAGATACACCAGTCAGGGCGGTTTGCGACCATAGAAGTAAGTCTTTTTCTTCCACTTTCAGGTACGAAAAGAGTTTTTTCCACTTCGCTCAAAGCAATTTCTCTGAGTGTCTTATCTTCGCTCAAAGGTTTCTCATCTACCGAGATAAACCACTGTTTTGTAGCTCTGAAAATGAGCGGAGTATGGCTTCTCCAGCAGTGTGGATAGGAGTGAGTAAATTTGCTCACTTTTAAAACGCTTTCACCCATAAGTTCGATGATTTCATCGTTTGATTTAAAGATATGTTTACCGACAAAACTCTCTGCATTTGGAATAAGTCCAAGTCCTACAACCGTTTCATCAAAACAGCCCGTCTCATCCACCGGCATAACCACTTCTAAATCATACACAAGTCCGACACGGTAATCATCCTCTCCATGTCCAGGAGCGGTGTGAACACAGCCTGTTCCGTTGTCAATTAAGACATGTTCGCCCAAAACGATGCGGGAGGTTCTGCCGTTGAGCGGGTTGATTGCCAATAAATTTTCAAACTCTGTTGCTTTGAAAGTTCTTGCAATCTCTCCACCGAGAACATGTTGCTCTTTGAGAGAGTTTAAAAGCTCTTTTGCAACGATATAACCCGTAGTTGTGAGTACATACTCTTCATTCGGATTGAGTGAAATACCTGTATTTGCAGGAATTGTCCATGGAGTTGTAGTCCAGATAACAGGAGCCGCTTTCGTTAAAATTCCAAGTTTTGTTTTTGCCTCATCACTCAGCTCAAATGCGATAAAAATAGAGTGAGACTCTTTGTCTTCGTACTCAACTTCAGCCTCTGCAAGTGCAGTTCTCTCAGCCCATGACCAAAAAACAGGTTTGCTTCGCTCAATCAAAAGACCTTTTTTTGCAACACCGCAAAGTGTTCTGTAAATATTTGCTTCAAATTTATAATCCATTGTGACATAAGGATTTTCCCAGTCAGCCAAGATACCGAGCTTTTTGAACTCATCTCTTTGAATGTTTACAAATTCACTTGCATGCGCACGGCAAAGTTCACGGATTTTTGCAGTCTCTAAAAGCTCTTTTTTCTGCTTTCCGCCAAGTTTTTTTTCAACCTGTTGCTCAATCGGCAGACCATGACAATCCCAACCCGGAGTAAAACGGACGGATTTGCCGTTAAAATAATTATGCTTTACAATAATGTCTTTCAAAACTTTGTTAAGTGCATGTCCGATATGCGTGTGACCGTTAGCATAGGGAGGACCGTCATGAAGCGTGAAGCTTGGTGCATCTTTACGCAAAGTTTTCATCTTTTCATACACTTTTTTCTCATACCAAGAAGTGTATCTTATAGGTTCATTTTGTGTTAAATTGCCTCGCATGGCAAACTCTGTAGTAGGTAAAAGTAGTGTCTCTTTGTAGTCCATCTGTACCTCGGAAATTATGTAAAAAGTTTTGCATTGTATCTTTAAAGGGTTTAAAAGCTTCTTTAAATAGGAATGAAAGGTGCTATAATATGCAAAAAATCTGGTTAATAGGGCTATTAAAAGATGAAATTACACCTTTTGTTTGTAGGCAATAAATTTATACATAATGTGCCGTTACGAGAATATGCTATTAGAGAAATCGAAAAAAAAATTAATTACATAAATGAGATTACATACTTTAAAGAGAACGATAATTCACTCTTCTTGTATTTAGAAAAAGAGATTAATATTTCTGCAAAATTTATTATAGTTACAACAAAACAAAACTTTTCAACCATAGGCAAACTGCTTAGTACGGTGACCGGAGATAATCAGATACTCAAAGAAAACATGTTGATTCCCTCAAATAGCTCAATTTATGAAGATGGAAGTTATCTTCTGGAATATAAAAACTCAACTCTCAATGTGATGCATGTGGATGAGATGCAGGAGTTGCCGGAGATACTGATGCAAAAGAGAGAGTCAAATGCAATCATTCATATATTTGATGAGGATAGAGAGAGTGCTTATGCTATTCTTACTCCGATTGCGCAGATGTACGATGTAAATATAGATATTTTAGTTCTTGTCGATGGATGGTTAAGGGTTGATGTTGAGAGCAAAAAATATGGAAATATATCAAAGTTTATTAACTCTGCAAAACAGTTGATACCGAATAATCTGATAGCAGCATCCAATATTGTTCAGTATATTATAGAAACTCTGTCAAAAAATCAAAAAAAAGTTTCATTTGCTGAGAGTTGCAGCGGAGGACTTCTGAGCTACTATTTTACCAAAAACAATGGAGCCTCAAAGATGCTTGATGGCACGCTTGTTACCTACTCTAATGAGCTGAAGGAGAATTGGCTTGGAGTTGAACATAAAACTTTGGAAGAGTTTGGTGCCGTGAGTGCTGAAGTGGTATCACAAATGAGTGAGGGCGCGATGAATGTAAGCCATGCGGATTATGCACTCTCAATAAGCGGAATAGCAGGCGAGGGCGGAGGAACTTCTCTTAAGCCGGTTGGCACAGTATTTGTCGGTGTTAGAAGTAAAACAAAACATAAAGAGGTGCACCTGAATTTAAAAGGTGATAGAAACTACATTCAGCATCAAAGTGTGCTTTTTGCTATAAAAATGCTTATACTAGTGGATAAAGAGCTCTTTTTTTAAATTTAATCTAAAATATCTTGACAAACAAAATCTATTTGCCTATAATTTCGACCTCTTAAGAAACAGAGGAAAATGTCTTGTTAGCTCAGCTGGTAGAGCACGTCACTTTTAATGATGTGGCCGATGGTTCGAATCCATCACAGGACACCATAAGTTCGATTTAAGGGCGTTTAGCTCAGTTGGTAGAGCGCTACCCTTACAAGGTAGATGTCACTGGTTCGAGTCCAGTAATGCCCACCATATTTTGTTTTATATGCATGAAGTTTTTAGCTCAGGTAGTTAACTATCTTTCGCCAAAATCTTAGCACATCTAAAATCAAAATAATTTTTATTATACATGCGCGGTGGTAGTTCAGTTGGTTAGAATACTTGCCTGTCACGCAGGGGGTCGCCGGTTCAAGCCCGGTCCACCGCGCCATTTTATGTTATCATACCTTATTGTTTATGAAAGTGACCCTTTCGTCTAGTGGCCAAGGACACTATCACTTCATGGTAGGAACAGAGGTTCAAATCCTTTAGGGGTCGCCATTTTGGTGTTTTTAAAGGGCGTTTAGCTCAGTTGGTAGAGCGCTACCCTTACAAGGTAGATGTCACTGGTTCGAGTCCAGTAATGCCCACCATTTTTTTTGTCTATGCGCGGTGGTAGTTCAGTTGGTTAGAATACTTGCCTGTCACGCAGGGGGTCGCCGGTTCAAGCCCGGTCCACCGCGCCACACTTTTTTAAAATCCTATAAAATTACTTTCACATAACATTCATTTCAACTTGTCAATGCGGGAATATCTCGGCAATGCTAAGTGCCCATGCTTTAAGAGCATGTAAAACACCTTTAAATAAATCTTTTCGTTCCCCGATTATCATACATGTCTCTATATCTAAAAGTAATCAGATTCTGCATAATGGCAAATAAAATTATAAAATTAATAAAACTACTCCCTCCATAGCTGAACATAGGCAAAGGAATTCCTACAACCGGAGCAAATCCCATAGTCATGGCAATATTTACATCCATATATATAAAAATCATAAAGGCAATCGATATGGTCACAACTTTAATATAATAATCTTTATTGTAATAGCTTAAACTCATAAGATGCAATATAATCGCAATATAGAGTCCTATAACGCCTAAAGCACCTGCAAAGCCTGTTCTCTCAACTAAAAAAGCAAAGATAAAATCACTCGTGGCAATCGGTAAAAATTTCATCTGTGTTTGAGTTGCTTCCTCTTTTGACTTTCCTGTTAATCCGCCTGAGCCTATCGCTATAATAGACTGTTGAACGTGATAGGAGGGCTTTTCACCCAAAAAGTCTGTGATTCTTGTTCTTTGATAATCATGTAGTAAAACTTCATATGTAATTGGTGCAAGTAACCCTACTGCAATAGCTATTGCAGCCCATATTTTCCAGTGTACTCCTATAAAAAAAAGTACGCCGTATCCTATAAGTAAAAGCACAAGAGCAGTCCCTAAATCAGGTTCTTTAGCTATAAGAATAAACGGTAAAAGAATATAACCGCTTATTTTAAGAAAATCTTTTATTCTGTAGCCATGTACCGGGGGCGGGGTTTTTTGTATAAGATATGCAAGCATAAGAATAAGTGCCGGTTTCACAAACTCTGAGGGTTGTATTGTCGCATTGATAAATGGAATATCTATCCATCTCTGTGCACCTAATCTTGAGTGACCAAAGAACTCAACTGCTAATAAAAGAGTTATGCTTACCCAATATATAAGGGGTATAAGCCAGTTCATTCGTCTGATTGGCAGAAAAAATATAAATATAAACACTAAAATTGCCACGCCGACATAAGCCATCTGTTTTTGAGCCAGCATAGGAATAGCTTCACCTATAAGCCAGTTCGAAGTTATCACTACAGGAATTATCAAAATGATTGAAAAAAAGTCAAATTGTGATAAAATACTCTTATCAAATCTCCACAAATTCGTAACTCCATTAAAAAATTATGAAATTGTATCACATTAAGGGACACAAATGAGCGATATAAAAAGCTATATTAGCGACAAATCAGAACGACTGGATACATTCTTAGCCTCAGAAATAGGGCAGACTCGTTCACAAATTGCTCAGTTAATCAAACAAGAGTGCGTTTATATAGATGAAAAAAAAGTTACCCGTCCAGGTGTTAAATTAAAGCCTGAACAAAAAGTAACAGTAGAATTTCCGGATGCCAAGATTGAACCGGCACTCAAAGTTGACTTTGAAGTAGAGGTTCTTTATGAAGATGATGACGTTTTGGTTATAAATAAACCAAGCGGGGTCACAGTTCACCCTGCACCAAGCGTCAAAGAAGCTACTTTGGTTGACTGGCTCAAACATAAGGGTATCAGATTATCAACAATCAGCGGTGAAGAGCGACATGGAATAGTACATAGACTTGACAAAGGTACAAGCGGAACCATGGTTATCGCTAAAAATAATGAGGCGCATGAATTTTTGTCTGAACAGCTTCAAGATAAAAGCATGGGCAGATATTATATTGCTGTTCTCAATCCTCCTTTAAAAGAGGATATAACAACGATTGAAAAAAATATCGGAAGAAGCGCATCTAATAGATTAAAGATGGCATGTGTAGAGAGCGGTAAGTATGCAAAAACCAAGTTTAAAACTCTTGCACTCTCAAACGATGAAAAGAATCAGTTGGTCGCATGTAAGCTTTTTACAGGAAGAACTCACCAAATCCGTGTTCACTTAGAGAGTATAAATAGACATATAATCGGCGACCATATTTATGCGACTAGTCCAAAACAAGAAAATTCGGAACGGATTTTGCTGCATGCACACATGATATATTTCATCCATCCCGTTAGCAAAGAAAAACTCTCTTTTGTAGCAGAACTTGATGAGACAATGAAAAATTATATAGATTCTAAATTTAATACGGAGCAGATAGATGAAGTTATGGACACTAGCTACATTATGCACAGTTTCACTACTCATTCTTAGCGGTTGCGGCTCAAAGCCTACACCAAGCAGTAAAGCGGTGGTTGATTCATCGCTTCCTATTGTTACTTTAACTCAAAATGGGGTTGCTACCGATATGAATACAGTAGCCTTTGAGTGGCAAAGTGTAACAGATCCAAGAGTAGAAGGCATCTATATTTATAGACAAAATATGAAGGAAAACAGCTCGACACCAGAGTATTATGACACAATAGATAATCGCTTTGCGACACATTATATTGATACAAAGATAGAGCCGGATACTAAGTATAAATACTCATTTAAAACATTTTCAAGCAGTGCAGAATCTATTATAAGCACTCCGACTGTCGTTGCCTCACTTCCTGTCTTGCAATCTGTATCCTGGATACACAGTATTCAAGGCATGCCAAGAAGTGCAAAAATAATCTGGCGACCGCATGAAAACAAGATAGTAAAAGCATATATTATTGAAAAAAGAACTCTAAAAGATAACGATTGGAAAAAAATTGCAACAGTTGATGGTAGATTTAATGCAGAGTATATAGATGACAAACTTGAAGATAATTATGTTTATAAATATCGTATTCGCGTTGTAACATATGATGGACATATTTCCGAACCCAGTGAGGTTGTAACTTCTGTTACAAAAGCATTGCCTAAAGGTATAACAAATATCAGTGCTACAAGAGATCTGCCTAGAAAAATTAAAGTGAGTTGGAGTGCCGTATCAGGTGCAGATGGCTTTGCGGGTTATCATTTATATAGATCAGAAAAAATAGACGGCAGTTACAAACTTATAAAAACTGTAAAAGAGACTACATTTACGGATACAGTGAATGAGGATGGAAAAAGTTACTTTTATAGAGTTAGCACCGTAGATAAAGATGGACTGGAGAGTGATAATGAAAAGCAATCTGTTCAGGGACAGACGCTTGCTAAAACAAATGCTCCAGCCATTTCAGATGCAAAAATTTTAGATAATAAGATTGTAATAAGTTGGGTCAGTACTGACCCCGCTATTGTAAGCTTTACGGTGGTTAAAAAACAAAAAGGATGGTTTAGCACTACTACCGACGAGTTTACTGGCATACGTGATAATACTTTTGTTGATTCAGCTATAGAACCTGAGACTACATATATTTATAAAGTTTATGGAGTCGATAATAACTCTATAAAATCAGACCCAAGTATAGAAGCTAAGTTTACAACAACTAAAACACAAGGTAAAATTATCAAAAATAATAGCAAAAAACAGAGCGGCACAAAGGTTTCAAACCCTGCACAGGCTCCAAGTGACGCCTCAGGCACAAATAGTGAAGAGGTTGTAAAACCTATGCAAGATATGATTGAGCTTTAATGCCACATTTGCACATAGAAGAGTTTAGGGAGATAGAGTTTCCATGCATTCAGAATGGAGTTGTTTTTAATTTTATTGCAAAAAATGCTAATCATAGTGATGAAAAGCTCATCTCGGTTACAGTTGAAGATGATAACTTTTTTTTGCTAGTAAAAGAAGAGGAAAATAAAAACTTATTAAAATCCGATAAGCTGACAAGACCTGCCTCCATATATAATGTTCATAAGGCACTTTTGACCTATGCTAAAAGCGCAGATTTAAGAATAATCTCCTCGAATGTTCCTACAAATGCAAAAAATATGCACTTAGAAGAGGTTGATTTTTTAAAGAATATAGACTATTTTGCGTCAAATTTTCCGATGGATAGAGAGGTTAGAATAGAAGTCGGGTTTGGCTCTGGTCGTCATATCCTTCATCAGGCAGCACAAAATCCGGATATCTTATTTATTGGTATTGAAATTCACAGACCCTCCATAGAACAGGTGTTAAAACAGGTAAATATTCAAAAACTAGATAATGTGCTAGTGCTTGATTATGATGCTAGGTTATTTTTGGAGTTGGTTCCGTCCAATATTGTTGGAAAAATTTATGTTCATTTTCCTGTTCCATGGGACAAAAAACCGCATCGCAGAGTAATATCAACCTCTTTTATAGAAGAATCAAGAAGGGTCTTAAAAGTAAATGGAACACTCGAACTTCGTACTGACAGTGAAAATTATTACGCATACTCCTATGAAACTTTTATAGCTTTTAATAAAACGGTTCTTAATATTAATAAAAATAGAGAGATAGCAATAAGCAGTAAGTATGAAGATAGATGGAAAAAGATGCAAAAAAACATTTATGATGTAACGATGATAAATGAAGAGCAGTCAGAGGCGCTCACCACTGAGGGCGATTTTAACTTCTCTACTGTAACAGCTCCACATGCCAAGATACTGGAACTTCATAGTGTTACAAAAAGATTTGACAGCGGTTTTGTTCATTTTGAGAGAGTTTACACAACAAAAAATGGAGTTATGGCCAGAATGTCTATGGGCAGTTTTGATAGACCTGAACATCTTTATATAATTATAGATGAAAATAAAGCATCCTACTATCCAGCCCTCCCATTGAGATCTAAAAGCAATTTACTATCGCACAAAATATTGGACGGAATTTTTAATGGATAAAGTTGTTATTGCTGAAGATTTGTCTCTCTCCTACTCCAGTGAAGAAGCAATTATCAATCAGGTAAATTTCTCTATTGATTCCGGTAGTTTTGTCTTTATCACAGGTGCCAGCGGTAGTGGAAAATCAACGTTGCTGAAATCACTTTATGGTGCATTAAAGCCTAAGTACGGCAGTTTGGTAGTCGGCGGTGTTGAATTAAGAAAGGTTTCTCGATCAAAACTAAATTTTTTAAGAAGACACATAGGTATAGTTTTTCAAGATTACAAGCTTGTAAAAGAGTGGACAATTGAAAAAAATATTATGCTGCCTCTCATAATAAACGGCTATGGTAAAGATGTTACGCAAAAGCAAGTTGATAGCCTTTTAAAGCATGTGAGGCTGACGCATCAAGCCGGAAAATATCCATTAGAACTTAGCGGTGGTGAGCAGCAAAGAGTTGCTATGGCAAGAGCACTTTCTCATAATCCTATTTTAATTTTGGCAGATGAACCGACTGGAAATTTAGACGATTATTCATCTCAATTAATTTGGAATCTGCTTGAAGGTGCAAACACCCAGCTAAAAACAACCGTAATTGTAGTTACACACCATATTCCAGTGAGTATGAATGTTGAATATAAACATTTTCATATAGAATATGGGAGAATTCATGCAGTCAATTAAAAATCATATCTCTCTTGTTATTGCTCTTTTGAGCATACTTTTTTCTATACAAATTTTTATAATTGTTGATAGATCCATTGCATCATATAAACAAAATTTAACAAATAGCTACTCCATGGTAATTGTAAGTCAAAAAAGTATAGATAATAATACTACTTTAGGTTTCAGCCCGCTTATCAGCAGTGTTTCAGAATTAACACCCGATAGCATAATAAAAAGATTAAATACAAATATGAATAATAAGAATATTGAGCTGCTTAAATTATCTCTTCCAAAATTTTACAAAATACAGCTCAATAGCTATCCATCGCCGGACGAGATAAAAGCGCTGACAAAAAGCATACTTAGATATCCTACCATCACAAAAGTAGAGGATTTTGCACACAACCATGACACTATTTATAAGTTACTGCTTCTCTTTAAAGGTGTTGTAGCAATATTCGCTGTAACTATTTTTGTCGTAACTTCTCTTCTTATTTTTAAAGAGCTTAGAATATGGCAGTTCAAACACTCTGAGAGAATGAGTATTATGGGGCTTTTCGGTGCACCTGGATGGCTTCGTTCTGCTGTTTTATTCAGGCTTGCTCTTATGGATGCCTTCATATCGAGTTTCATGGCATTTGCTCTGTTTACATACCTTTCTTACAATTCGTGGGTTTTGCAGCAGTTTGGCAATGTAGGTATAAATATTATAATTTTTAATCAAATTGATGATTTTATTCTTCTCTTTGGCACTGCAGTTTTTTTATCAATTTTGTTGGCTATGCTAATCGTGGTGGGGCATAAAGAAGAGGCATGATTTACATATTTATAGCCCTTTTTTTTATCTCAACTTTAGATGCAAAAGATGACATTAACGAAAAAATAGACACTACAAGCAGTAAAATCAGCTCTTACGGCAAGGATTATACGACTATAAATCAAAAAATGGCTGAAAATGCAGACGCCATTATAAAGCAAAAAGCGGAGATAGAAAAACAGCAAGAGCACCTTAAAGAGCTAAAACTTGAACTTGAAGATAAAGAGACAAGCTACAAAGATAACAGTGCCGTACTTAATGAACTCAAAAACAGTAATAAAAAATTAAAAGCAGAACAGGATAATATACAGCAGGAGTTGGTGTATGTTATAGCGCAAAGCGTCTCAATATCGGTAGTTGTGGAAGAGGAGTATGCAGTTGATTCTGACTCTCTTATAGAGTTTGAGGTGCTAAAAGCCATGTTGAAAGAGTCAAAGGAGAAAGGAAACAATCTTAATCTGCAATTTTTCAATAATTCAAAAGAGATAGAAGCTCTGAATGAAAAAACAGCCGTTATAGAGGTTGCTATATCAGCAATTGATGTCAAAAGAAAGCAACTTTTGGCTGCACA
Organism: Campylobacterales bacterium; assembly: GCA_026390115.1. Classification (GTDB taxonomy): domain Bacteria; phylum Campylobacterota; class Campylobacteria; order Campylobacterales; family Sulfurimonadaceae; genus Sulfurimonas. Next base: position 86,607 of record JAPLGO010000023.1, read on the forward strand.
GGAGTCAAATAAAAAAGCATTGGAAAAACTTCAAGGTGATGAAGTATCCTATAAAAAAGAGTTAAAAGAGATTATAAATAAGCAAGACACTCTCAAAAAAACACTTGAAAAGTTGAATATTCTAAAGTTAGATGCCGTTAAAGATGCAAAGGATAAAGAGGATATAGAAGTTGCCTTTGATAATAAGCCAATCGTATTAGATAAGAATGTGCAGCCGGTTAAAAAAGTAGGTGATAGTTATCAAGCGGTAAAAACGGCGAAATATTCGGGTGAGAAGACTATTGCACCGCTTGATTCCTACACCATAACCAAAAAATACGGGAACTATACAGATCCGATTTACGGTTTAAAGATTTTTAATGAATCTATCTCTTTAAAATCACATGAGCAGAATGCAAAGGTAAAAACGGTGTTTAACGGCAAGGTTATATATGCCGATAAAACGGCTGTTTTAAACAATATTGTTATTGTCGAACATGACGATGGATTGCACACTATTTACGCAAACCTTTCACAAATTGCTCCAAACCTTGAAAAGGGTCAGAAAATTAAAAAGGGTTTTACTATCGGTCGTATCAGTGATGAGCTTGTATTTGAAGTAACGCAAAAGTCGTTTCACATAGATCCTGTGGGGCTTTTTCAATAAAATAAACTTCTTGCAAAATTCAAAACTAAGCGAACGATTCTGCAGTGTTAGCGAAGCCTTAGTGAGTGTGTTTTGAGTTTTGCATGAAGTCTAATGTAAATTTTTTTTTATAGAGATTTGGATACAATTTCAAAAAAATTAAAAAGAGCATATTATGAACTTCATTCAAACGCGCGGATGCGATGCAGTAAAACCAAAAAGTGTAACATTCTCACAAGCTATTTTAAGCCCAATCGCCTCTTTTGGCGGTCTTTATGTGCCGGAGAGACTTCCAGAATTAGGTGCAGAATTTTTAAACAGACACTTAAACTCTTCCTATAAAGAGTTGGCAAGCGACATGCTAAATAGATTTGAGATAGATATTGACAAAGGTGTTATAGAGGAAGCTTTAAATCTCTATGACAAATTTGATGACTCAAAAAATCCTGTTCCGGTCATCAAAGTAAAAGAGAACCTCTATGTGAGTGAACTCTACCATGGTCCTACTCGCGCTTTTAAAGATATGGCACTTCAGCCTTTTGGAGTCGTTCTCTCTTCAATCGCACAAAAAAATAATGAAAATTACCTTATTTTGGCGGCTACAAGCGGAGATACTGGTCCTGCGGCGCTTGAGACTTTCAAAAACCGCGCAAATGTAAGAGTTGCATGTCTCTATCCGGATGGCGGAACAAGCGATGTTCAGAGACTTCAGATGGTAACGGAAGATGCAAAGAATCTAAAAGTTATAGGGATAAACGGTGTTTTCGATGATGCACAAAATGCTCTAAAAAAACTTTTGGCATCACCTGAATTTAACCATGCATTAAAAGAAAAAAATGTTTTGTTGTCTGCCGCAAACTCCGTAAACTTTGGACGCATCATTTTTCAAATCATTTACCATATTCACAGTTATTTAGAGCTGGTTCGCCAAAGCGCAATCAGCATGGGCGAAAAAGTGTATCTCAATGTTCCAAGCGGAAACTTTGGAAATGCTCTTGGCGGTTACTATGCGTGGAAAATGGGACTTCCTGTAGAAAAAATTATTATCTCTTCAAATGAAAATAATGTTTTAACAAAGCTGATAAAAACAGGAAAATATGATTTAAGAAACTCAAAAGTAGTCAGTACAACTTCACCTGCGATGGATATTTTAAAATCATCCAATGTTGAGAGAGTGCTTTATGATCTGTTTGGAGATAAAAGAACAAAAGAGCTCATGGAGAATTTGGAGAGCGAAAATGTTTATGAACTCACTTCGGAAGAATTAGCAACACTTAGAGAGTGTTTTGACGCCGATTTTTGCAGTGGGGATGAGGGTAAAAAATACATTAAAGATACATTTGAAAACGATGGCTATTTGATGGATCCCCATACTGCTACATGTTTTAAAGCCTATGAAACATGTTCAAATCCTGAAATTAAAACTATTGTTTACTCAACTGCAGAGTGGACGAAATTTTCACCGGTCATCGCAAATGCACTCACCGGAGAAATGGATGCTGAGGATATTGTAGCCCTTGAATCCATCAGTAAAACAGCAAAACTAGAAATCCCATCCATGATAAAGGGACTTTTTTCTAAAAAAATAGCACAAGATATTATTATAGAAAAAGAGGATATTGAAAAAGAGATATTAAAATTTTTGTAGTCAGTTGTTTCATTATAAAAATATCAAGCTATAACAATAGTTCAAAGGGGGCAGGGTATGAATAAAGTTTTTATGGCACGACAAAAAATTTTTAATAATATGGGCAAGGTGTATGCTTACGAACTTCTATTTAGAGACCATGCCCATGGAATTAAAGAGTTTCCTACAAATATAAAAGCGACGGCACATGTCATCATCAATGCACTTACCAATATAAATACGGACGAGTTAATTGGTGACAAAGGGATAGCATTTGTAAATATAGATGAAATTATTTTAACATCTGATATTATAGATGTCCTAGATAAAAATAAGTTTGTTTTGGAAATATTAGAAACAACAGAGTTAACTGAGAAAGTTGTCAATAAAATAAAACAGTACTATGCCAGAGGCTTCAAAATTGCCATAGATGATTTTGACTGCAGTGCCGAGATGATTAAAAAATTTCTTCCACTCTTTAAATATGTGCATGTTATAAAAATTGATGTATTAGAAGCGCATCCACAGAATTTGATAAATGTTGTAGAAAAACTCAAAAAAACGGGAATCAAACTTCTAGCAGAAAAGATTGAAACAAAAGAGGCATATAACGAATATATCAAGATGGGGTTCGATTTTTTTCAGGGCTACTATCTTGACAAACCGGAAGTTTTAGAGATTGACAGATACAAAGAGTCAACGCAGATGGTAATACTGCAGCTTATAAAAATTATTAAACAAGACGGTGAAACTGCCGCAATAGAAGCCTATATTAAACAGCAACCTAATCTCTCTTTTAAGCTTTTGCGATTTTTAAACAATCAAAATAGACTGAGTGCAAAAACAAATGATAAAATAGAGTCTGTGACCCAAATTATAACCCTTCTGGGGCGCGATAAATTATTAAGATGGCTGATGGTCTATATATACTCGGAAATTTCAACAAATCCTGCATCAGAGGCTATATTGGATATGGCTATTAAAAGGGCAGAGCGTATGGAAGCAGATGCTTCTCTCCAAGATAAAGATAAAGCTTATTTAGCCGGCATGTTTTCACTCTTAGATGCAATATTTGAAACAGATATAAAAGATTTGATGAAGTTTGTAAATTTGGATAAAGATATAAACTTATTAGTTATTGAGAAAAAAGGTAAATTCGCCCCAAGTTTTTTTAAAGCTGAAAAAATAGAGAGGGAGTATCTGAAAAAATTAGTTATAGCTAATTTTGACAAAATAAGCACTGCCGACATCATTTATGCGTTAGGATTTGGCGGAGTACCAATAGATAAAGATAAGCTGTAAATAGTATTTATTTTTTCAAGTTTACTATTTTATATGTTTGGTTTTAGTTATATTTGAAAGTTATAACTCAGTAGCCTTTTTATACGCTTTTTCAACTGCATTAATGCAAGCACTTCTTACATTTCCATCTTCTAAGGCACTATATCCGGCTGCAGTCGTGCCTCCGGGGCTCATGACTCCATCTTTTAAAAGTGCAGGGTGTATCTCTTGTATAAGTGTGCCAAATCCATCAAAGAGGCCCCTCATAAGTTTCATCGAATCCTCTCTCTTTAATCCCTGTTTCACTGCTCCATCTGTAAATGCTTCGGCAATAAGGGCCAAGTATGCAGGACCGCTTCCGGCTAAAGCCGTTGCAATATCTATCTCTTTTTCGCTTGAGAGCCAGAGAGTTTTGCCGATTGCTCCTAAAAGCTCTTCCGCTTCATTTTTAAAAGCCTCGTCGCCTGTGAGGGTAGTCATAGATTTCCCGATACTCGCAGCTAGGTTTGGCATGGTTCTCACTACTGCATGTGGATTGAGATTTGTTCGGAGTTTTTTTAATGAAGTTCCTGCTAAAACAGAAAAAATAACTCTTGCTCTGCCTTTTATTTTTTTTGAAACTTCTTCAACATTAGCAGGTTTTACGCATAAAATCACTGTTTTGTCTGAAATATCAAATTCATTTAACAGATGTTTTTCTATACTCACTCCTATCTCTTTTTCAAATTGTTCGAGTTTTTTTATCTCTCTGCCGACTATCTCTATTCTATATTTTTCTTTTAAACCTTTGGCTATGCTTAATGCCATATTTCCATTTCCGATAAAAGTGATAGTTTTCATAGTCATCCCAGATTATTTTATAGTAGTTTAGATTTATCTACCTATTCTAAAGCTTTATTAAGCACAAAGTGTACCGTTTTTTTAAATCTTATGAGCTTTTTTTGTATATAAAATGTTTTTGCTACAGTGCTCTTGCGGAGAGAATTTGTTTTCATATTAGATTTAATAATAATTTAGTATAGTAGCGGCATATAAATTTTAGAACGGATAGCTATGAGAATAAACAGTAAACTAATCGGAATAATTGCATTAATTCTAAGTATTATATTCTTATATACCGAAGCAGAGTACAAAAAAGAACTCTTTTTTAAAGAGAAAGCGTATGATTTAAATCTTCAATTTGAGGATAAAATAAACAGTTATAAAACAATAACCGAGATACTTTCAAGAAAAATTACGCAGGATAGAGAAATTCTAAATATTGTGAATTCAGCACTAGAAGATAAAAACAGTATGGAGCACTATAGCAATCAGCTCTTTACTTCGCTCTTTGAAGAGATGAAGAGTTTTAAAAGTGATGGAATTGATTATATAAATTTTTATTTAGCCGATGGAAGAAGTTTTTTAAAAACAGCAAAATATAGTGATGAATTTTATTCTAACTGCAAAAGTGTTAAGGATGCAAATGAAACCCATAAAAGTGAAAGTGCCTATGAGATAGATCGTTTTTTTGATGGAGTCAGATATGTTTTTCCTCTCTTTTTAAATGATAAATTTTTAGGTTCCGTTGAACTTTCCATCAATATGGAGTCAATTATCTCTGCAATGCATGCAGGGCTTGATGCCGATTATAGTGTAATTGTTAAAAAAGAGTTTTTGGAATCAAAGGTAGATAATGATTACTTAAGAGAGCACTATAATACCTCTTGCATGGGTAAAGAGTACTATATGCTCTCCAATTTGTACAACTTAAAAATTATGAATAAAGAGAGAGTTAAAAATATTTCACCAGAGCTTAAAACAAACCTTCTAAAAAATAAACCATTTGTAATAAGCAGAGTTGTTGATTTTTTAAAGAGTGATGTATATATCTTTATACCTTTAACAGATTGTAAAAAAGAGAATATTGGATATTTAATCTCAAAAAGGGTAGAGAACCAAATCAATGAAATTTATATTGAACAGTTTTTGAAACTGATTTCAGCGTTGGTGATATTTTATATTTTTAACTTTTTGTATAGAAAAAACTTAAAATCAATGGCTCTTCTTGATCAGTATAAAAATGTTGTAGATCAGACTACTTTAGTTTCTAAGACAGATTTAAAAGGCAAAATAACTTATGTTAACAGTGCCTTTATGAAGTTGTCCGGCTATGATGAAGAGGAGCTTGTCGGAAAGCCTCACTCGATTGTTAGACATAGCGACATGCCGCGCGAAGCATTTGAAGATTTATGGAAAACTATTAAAGCCGGTAACACATGGCATGGAAAGGTAAAAAATAAAAAAAAGAATGGCAGCGCATATAGTGTAGATGCAACAATTTTTCCTATAAAAAATCATAAAAATGAGATTGTGGAGTATATTGCAATCCGATATGATGTTACTGAGTTTGAAGAGCTCAAAGAGCTGTTAACAAAAGAGCTTAGCAACTCGAATCAGAGTTTAAAAGAGAAGATGAATTTATTGGCTCAGTATGAAAAAGCCGTAGAGAGTGCCGCATCATTTACCCGTACTGATACAAATGGCATAATCACATATCTCAATGAGACACATGAAAAAGTGACAGGGTACAGAAATGATGAGCTTATCGGATATACTCATTTACTTCTCAGAGACAAAAATGTACCGAGTGATTTTTATAAAGAGTTGTGGAGTACAATTAAATCCAAAAAGAATTGGCAGGGAGTAGTTGCAAATATAGCAAAAGATGGCAGCAATATATACCTAGATACTTTGATAGTTCCAATTATAGACTCAAATAAAAATACTATCGAGTACATGAGCATACAATATGATATCTCCGATGTTATAAATATGCATAAAGAGATAGAGTCTACACAGCGTGAAGTAATTCATAAATTGGGTGAAATCGGAGAATCTCGTTCAAAAGAGACCGGAAACCATGTTAAGAGGGTTGCAGAATATAGTAAATTATTGGCTTTGAAATGTGGACTTGATAAAAAAGAGGCGGAGCTTCTTTACGATGCATCCCCTATGCACGATATAGGCAAAGTGGCAATTCCGGATAGTATTTTGAAAAAACCCGGTAAACTTGATAAGAGTGAGTGGATGATTATGAAGTCTCATTGTGACATAGGATACAGTGTTTTAAAAGGTTCCAACAGGTCAATACTTAAAGCTGCCGCTATTGTGGCACATTCTCATCATGAAAAATGGGATGGAACAGGGTATCCAAAAGGATTAAAGGAAGAGGAGATTCACATTTATGGTCGTATTACAGCTATTGCAGATGTGTTTGATGCTCTTGGCAGCGATAGAGTTTATAAACAAGCTTGGAGTAATGAGAAGGTTTTTGAACTCTTTAAAAGAGAGAGGGGCATACATTTCGACCCTAGACTCATAGATATTTTCTTTGAGAATATTGATATGTTTTTAGCAATTAGAGATAAATTTAAGGATTAACAAAAAAATGGCGAAGATACTAGAACTAACAGATTTAACTTATCCGTCTTTTATCGAAAACAATAGCTCCGTGATATTTATAGATTTTTACAGTGACACATGCGGACCTTGTCAAACGCTGTTAACATACTTACCAAGCCTCGCAGAGCATTATAAAGAAGATGATGTTGTAATCGTAAAAGTAAATGTAGCTTTTAATCATAAACTAGCAAGTAAATTTATGGTCAGAAGTGTACCCCTTACCGTACTTATCGGCAAAGATAAAATGGTTAAGAGAGTAGAAATTGGACTGGCAAATATAGATAGATATTTTAAAATGATTGATAAGGAATTAGGCAAAGGTAAAGGTTTTTTCAGCAAATTGTTTGGCTAAATCTTTTTTTTTCATCTCAATCCATAGGAAGAGGAATAAGAGTATGAAAAAAGTGACAAAATAGATTCTGTGATCAATTATGTTTTAAATACACAAAATTTGTACTTAGTTTTTTCAAGAAAGTAATATAATGTATAAGAAAATTTTTCAATGGAAATGTTTTTTTCCTGCACGCGTGAAAGGTGTGTAAAATGTTTTAATGCCTTTTTGTGGTAGTATGGCATTTATTAAATATGGCATAAATGAAGGTCTGAAAATGGAACAATTTTTACAAGAAGCAAAGTCTGCTAGTAGAGTTTTATCTACTCTTAGCGGTCGTGAAAAGAATAGAGTTTTAAAAGAAATGGCAAATGCAATTCGCTCCAATACAATGAATTTAATTGAAGCAAATGCCCTTGACATGTCGGATGCTGACAAAAACAGTTTGAGCCTTGCTCTCAAAGACAGACTTCTTTTGGATGAAAAAAGAATTGAGGGCATGGCAAAAGCCATCGAAGATATTGCAGTACTCAAAGAACCTGTAGGACGCGTTCTTGATGGTTGGGTGACGGAAACAAACCTTAAAATAGAAAAAGTGAGTATTCCGATAGGTGTAATTGGAATTATCTATGAATCTCGCCCAAATGTGACAAGCGACACGGCAGCCCTCTGCTTTAAAAGCTCAAATGTTTGCGTGCTCAAAGGGGGCAAAGAGGCAGAAAACTCCAATCGTGCAATTGCTCAGATTTTACAGGCAATTTTAGAGAAAAATTCTCTTCCAAAAGCACTTATCTCTCTCATTCCAGACTCTTCAAGAGAGGGCGTTTCAAAGCTTATAAAAATGGACAAATATGTAGATTTGATTATTCCACGAGGCGGTGAAGGGCTTATAAAATTTGTGAGCCAGAATGCAACCGTAAGTGTTGTAAAGCATGATAAAGGGCTTTGTCACACTTTCATTGACAAAGATGCAGATATAAAAAAAGCTTTGGCAATTTGTGTAAATGCAAAATGCAGAAGAGTAGGAATTTGCGGAGCGATGGAGACCCTTTTGGTGCATAAAAGTATTGCACTGCAGATATTGCCTCTGCTCAAATGTGAGTATGATAAACTGGGAACAACACTTAAAGGGTGTCAAAATACCGCAAAAATCATAGTTGTAGAAACCGCTACTGAAGAGGATTATGAGACAGAGTATCTTGATAATATTCTCTCTATTAAAGTGGTAGAAGATGTACATGGAGCACTGGAACATATCCAAACTTACGGTTCAGCACACTCGGACGCTATTATTACAGAAAACTATACAACCGCAGAAGAGTTTTTAAACGGCGTTGATTCTGCATGTGTCTATCTCAATGCTTCAACACAATTTACAGATGGCGGGGAGTTTGGGTTTGGAGCAGAGGTTGGAATCAGCACTAACAAACTTCATGCCCGCGGACCGATGGGAATTGAAGGACTTACAACTTATAAATATAAAATTTACGGAAGTGGACAAACAAGAGTATAAGTCTGTTTTATTTTATTTAAAATACTTTTGTTTCATTGTAATTGATGTTATAATGGCGCAGATTCACTTTTTAACATCCTTAGGAGGTTCGTATGAAATATTCTCTAGGTTTTCGTTTATGGCATTGGTTGAATGCTGTCGTAATAGTTGCTCTTTTAGGGACCGTTTTTTTAAGAAAAACTTTTCTCAGTTGGAAAACGAACGCTGAACTTCTGATGAGTAAACTTCATGAAATGGGAATTGAAATAACTGCAGGACAGGCAAAAATTTTGGCTCAGGCAATTCGTGATAACATGTGGCAGTGGCATATTGTTTTTGGTTACGTTTTGGCATTTTTGGTACTCTACAGAATTTATCTTTTCTTTAATGACAAGAGTGAAAAAGAGGCGTTTAGCTCTTTGACCCTTCATAAAAAAGGGGTTCGAACACTCTACTATGTTTTTTATGTGACACTCATTTTTATGAGTGTAAGCGGTTTGGTTATTCACTTTTATGAGCTATTAAATCTCACGAAAGAAATGGCGCATAACATAGCTGAAATGCATGAGAGCGTTTTTAATTTCATAATGGTTTTTGTACTAATTCACATTGCTGGAATAATTATTGCAGAAAACAGAGATGAGAAAGGTTTAGTCTCGACTATGATACATGGTGAAAGAGAGTAGAGTTAAAAAGCCTGATTTAACCATTTATTAGCTTAGTTTGAATAAAATAGCCTTTTTTAAAACAAAGGCTACTTCTTATGAAAAAACTACTCTCTTTCCTCGGTTCAATGAATACAATGGCAGTTTTAATGCTCCTATTTGCAGCAGCATGCGGATATGCTACTTTTGTTGAAAATGATTATGGAACTATTACCGCAAAAGCGGAGATTTATAACGCTTTATGGTTTGAAATTTTACTTGGATTTTTAACCCTCAATCTAATCTTAAATATAGTCAACTATAAAATGTACACTCTAAAAAAAGCCCCTCTATTTATCTTCCATATGGCATTTATAGTGATACTCATCGGTGCCGCTATTACTCGTTATGTAGGCTTTGAAGGCTCTATGCATATTCGTGAAGGCGAGAGTTCGTCGATGATGAGCAGTTCAGATACTTTTTTTAGTGTCAGTGCTGCGAGCGGCGATAAAAACGCATCCTCTTCACAAAAAATTTATCTCTCTAAAAAATCTAAAAATACCCTCTCTTCGTCTTTAGTAGTTGATGGAAAGAGTGTCAAAGTAGATATGGTTGAATATATACCGGACGCAGTTGAGATGATGGTTGAAGATCAACAAAATGGGGTTGCTATGGCCAATTTGATGGTAACAAGCGATGGCAAGGGTAAGCAGATTACTCTCATTCAGGGTGATTTTTTTGAGAGCCAAAATTTTGTTTTAGACTTTGATTCTAACAAAAGTTTTGATAAATCTATCATCTCACTCTTTGTAGAGAATGGCAACTTTTTTATGAAACATGCTATGCCTCTTAGCTTTTTAAAAATGGATGACGGTTCAAAAGGCGAACTGGCTTCAAATAACAAAGAGCCGTTTACGGCAAGAACTCTTTTTACAAATGAGAACAGCAATTTTGTTCTTCGTGAATTTCTTCCACATGCCGCTAAAAAAGTAGTTTCGAACCCAAAAGCTTCAGCTAAACAGGCTGGATATGATGCACTGAAATTTAAAGTGAGTGTAGCTGATAAATCGCAAGAAGTGATGCTTTTTGGAATGGCGGGAGCTATGGCACAAGAGTCTCACACTGAAATAAACGGCGTTGATATTCACATTTCCTATGGCTCTCAAGAGATTAAACTCCCGTTTGAGATTCAGTTGAAAGATTTTCAGCTTGACCGTTACCCTGGATCTATGAGTCCCGCATCCTATGCGAGTGAGGTTATTTTAGTGGATAAAGAGCAAAAAATAGAGATGCCGTATAGAATTTTTATGAATAATATTCTGGCACACCGCGGATATAGATTTTTTCAGGCTTCGTATGACAGGGATGAGAAGGGGACAATTCTTTCAGTCAACAACGACCCCGGTACTTTGCCCTCGTACATAGGCTATTTTCTTTTAGCTTTGGGTATGTTTTGGTCACTGTTCTCCAAACAAAACAGATTTTCAAAACTTGCAGAGAAGGCAAAAAAAGCGAGTGAGAAAAAAACTCTTTCACTTCTGGTGGCATGTGGGTTACTCTTTAGCATTGCACCATCGTATGCAGAGGAGTTAAATCCTGCCATAAAAACAATTATCTCTTTTGATGCCCAGCATGCTAAAAAATTCGGTGCCTTAGTTATTCAGGACAGCGGCGGTCGAATGAAGCCTATGGATACCCTCTCAACAGAAATTTTGGCAAAAATTCATAGAGGAGAGAGTGTAAGAGTAGGTGAATACTCTCTTAATGCAAACCAAGTAATATTGGGAATGATGGTTCGACCGGATGCCTATAGGGATGTGAAAGTTATCTATACAAAAGATGAAAATATCAACAAAATTATCGGAGTGGAGGCTGACGCAAAATATGTTTCATTCTCTCAGTTTTTTGCAAACCCTGAAAACTTGGAGGGGTACAAATTAGGAACTGCAGTAGAAGAGGCGACAAGAAAAGAGCCAAAATATAGAAATAACTTGGATAAATCAGTTTTAACTGTAGATGAGCGAGTTAATGTGGCTTATATGGTTTATTCAGGTTCACTTATAAAAATGTGGCCAAAACCAAATGATGTAACAAATAAATGGTTCTCAACCATAGATGCAATACAGGACTTTTCAGCAGAGAACAGCGAGAAGCTCCGAGCCATAGCGGTTGAGTATTTTACATCCATAGACGACGCTCTTGTAAGTGCAGATTGGAGTAAAGCAAATGCTACAATTGAAAAAATAGCAGAGTATCAAAAGTTTTACGGAGTAGAGGTTTATCCGAGTGACAATAGAATTTTGGCAGAAGTTTTTTACAATAAAGCAAAGATTTTTGAGACAATTTACCCTCTTTACTTCTTAATAGGATTTGTGCTTTTAATAGTCAGTTTTATAAAAATTTTAAATCCGGATTTTAATATAAAAATCTATACCAAAGTTACACTGGCACTCTTAATAACACTTTTTATAGCACATACGATAGGTCTTATAAATAGATGGTATATTTCAGGACATGCTCCATGGTCGGATGGCTACGAGTCAATGATTTACATCGCATGGGCAACAGTTTTGGCAGGGTTTATCTTCTCAAAACGCTCAAGCATGACTATGGCTTCTACAGGAGTTTTAGCAGGATTAATTCTTTTTGTAGCACACCTGAACTGGATGAATCCGCAAGTTACAAACCTTGTTCCTGTTCTTAACTCATACTGGTTAAGCATACATGTTTCCATGATTACTGGAAGTTACGGCTTTTTGGGTCTCGGCGCTCTGCTTGGTTTTATAACAATTCTTCTGTTTATCCTTAAAACGCCTGCAAATGAGAAACATATTAGTGCATCCATAAAAGAACTAAATGCCATAAATGAGATGAGTCTGATGGCGGGACTTGTGCTTTTAACTGTTGGAAATTTCTTAGGTGGTGTTTGGGCAAATGAGAGCTGGGGACGCTACTGGGGCTGGGATCCAAAAGAGACTTGGGCGTTGGTAACCATACTTGTTTATGCGGTTGTTCTCCACCTTAGATTTATTAAAACAATCTACAGTGATTTTAACTTTAGCGTTATCTCGCTGCTGTCCTTTACATCGGTTATTATGACCTATTTCGGGGTAAACTACTACCTTGCAGGGCTTCATTCTTACGCAAAAGGTGACCCTGTTCCGGTTCCTGATTTTGTGCCTATTTCATATTTAATTGTCTTTTTGGTTATAGCACTCGCTTATAGAAATAGAAAACTCGTCTAAAAGGTCGAAATGTGGAGTTTAAAGGTTTTAGTAAAAAGACGCTCCCTTTTTTAAAAGCTATCCGAGCCAATAATAACAAAGAGTGGTTTGAGGCTCACAAGAGTGAGTATGAAGATCTTATCTTAAATACATCTCGTGCTTTTGTGGTCGAGATGGGCGAACACCTTCAAGCTCTAGAGCCAACAATCCATGCTGAGCCGAAAATCAACAAATCACTCTTTAGAATCTACAGAGATATAAGACGCATGGGTTTAAACAAAGAGCCTATAAAAAGCCGTATCGGAATAATATTTTGGCAAGGAAGGGCTTCGAGACTTCAAAGCTCCTCTTTTTATCTTCATTTTTCACCCGATGAGCTTTTTGTTGCAGTCGGTATTCGATGGTTTGAAAAACCGCTGCTTGACGCATTCCGCGACTACATAAAAGATGAAGAGAAAAGAGTGGAGTTAGATACCGTTTTAAAAGAGCTTTCAGCTTGTGGATATCAAATACTTCCGCATGGATACAAAAGATATCCTCAAGGTTTCAGTTCTGATATGCCGAGTGCGGATATGGCTCTTTTTAAAGGCATGGCTGCTTATAAAATTTTGGAGCCGAGTTTAATAGAAAATGGTGAAAAATTAATCTCTGCACTTTATAAGATTTATGAAGGTATGCTACCATTACAAAAGATAGTGTATGAGATTACTTTAAAAGTAAAAGGGGATTAGATGCAGAAGAAAGAAGCAATTATTTTACTCAACATGGGCGGTCCGAATAACCTTGAAGAGGTTGAGATGTTTTTGACAAATATGTTCAGAGACGAAAACATATTGACAATTAAAAGTGATTTGCTAAGAGCGCTTGTTGGCACGATGATAACTTTTACAAGAACCGAAAAATCACAAGAGATATACAGACAAATCGGCGGAAAATCGCCTATCGTCGGGCTTACAAAAAAGCTTGTTCAAAAGCTTCAGGAGAGAGTGGGCGAGGAAATTATAGTTGATTTTGCCATGCGATATACCCCTCCTTTTGCAGATGAAGTGATAGAGAGGTTAAACAAGGAAGAGGTCAATAAAATATATCTGATACCTCTTTATCCACAGTTTTCAACGACTACAACGAAGTCATCTCTTGAAGATTTTGAAGAGCATTATCACAACTCAAGCGGCGAGGCTATTTTGGTTGAGATAAAACATTTTTTTGAAAATCAGAGTTACAATAAGGCAGTTTTGCAGAGGATAAAAGAGAAAATGGGTGAAGACAGGTGTGAAGATTTTGACCTGATATTTTCAGCACATGGGCTTCCAAAAAAAATTATAGATGCCGGGGACTCTTACGAAAAACATATTACTCGGCATGTGGAGATAATCAAGAAGATGCTTAAAGCGGAGGGGATGAACTTTTATGAAGTTCACCTTGCCTATCAGTCAAAAATTGGACCTCTTGAGTGGTTGAAGCCATCTTTAGAGGAAAAACTCAAAGTTATAAAAAACAAAAATGTCATTATTTTTCCTATCGCTTTTACCATTGATAACTCTGAAACGGAGTATGAGTTAGAAATAGAATACCGTGAAATAGCGCATAAGCTTGATTTTAGAGATTACAGAGTTTGTAAATGTCCAAACGACAGCGATTTTTTTGTGGATGCGCTTGTTGAACTTTACGAGAAGATGCAGTAAAACAAAGAATGAAAATTGTAGTTTTTGACATGGACGGAACGCTTTTGGATTCCAAAAAAGATATAACTATTTCAATAAACCATGTAAGAGCGGTAAACTATAATCTGCCTCCTCTTTGCGAATCTTTTGTAGTTGAATCTATCAATGCGGAAGTTAGAAACCTCCCTAAACTCTTCTATGAAACGGAAGAGTATCAAGATGCCGATAGAGAGCTTTTTGAAATTCATTATGAAATGCAATGCATTCAAAACCCTTATCTTTATGATGGAATATTAGAAACACTTCAGAAATTATCGGCATGTGGAGTAAAACTCTCGGTTGCCACAAACGCTCCCACAAAATTTGCACAAAGAATGCTGACACATCTGGAAGTTTATGAGATGTTTGATGTTGTTATCGGTGCAGACAGAGTTAAACTCTCAAAACCTGATCCAGAGATGCTCAATGAGATTTTAACGCATTACAGTTTTGATAAAGAGAGTCATAAAGCATGGATGGTTGGAGATAATTCAAAAGATATGTTGTGTGCAAAAAGTGCCGGAATCGACTCTCTCTTCGCAACATGGGGTTTCTCTCCAAACGGTGAACATGAGAGGCTCATCCACATGCCAAGAGAAATTTTAGATATTGTTTTATAAATAAATATGATAAAATGTTTTAATTGTCATAAAAGGAGGATGCTGTGTTTGACGGTGACTTGTTACTAGCTTTTTTATTTATGGTTCTGCTTTTTTTGAGACAGCTATCTATTTTAAAACAGCCTAATAAGATTGATTATGCTCCTTTAATGGTAGGTATTGGAGCTATCAGTTCTATTGTTCATTTTATAGTTCATCCTGAGACACAGGATCTTATTTTACTTTTAAGAGAGTCCTCGTTTCCTCTTCTTGTTTCACTGCTTCTTTACATTGTTATGAATGTTTTACATCAAACGCAACAAACAGAGAGTGCAAGAGCACAAGACGATTTTACAAGAGTACTGGTTTCTCAGGTAACCCAACTAAAAGAGTTTATGGCTGATTTAGAAGCCAGAATTATTATCTCTCAGCAAGAGGACAGAAAAGTTCAAGAAGAGGTAAGAGGAAAATTTAACGATGACATAAGGGCTCTTGATGCCATTAAAATTAATCAAGGTAAATTTTTAGAAAAATTTGAAAATATGGATGATTGGCATAAAAATGTTTCAAAAGAGTTTGAAAAATTCGTAAATGTAAAAATGCCCTCTCTTGATGAAGTTGTACATAATCATATAGATATATTGAGGGTTGCGGAACAAGAGCACTATAATCAGTTAAAAACAATGATGGAAAAATCCGCAGAGAACAGGTATGATGCTTCTAAAGATATTAATGAGTTGAAAATAAGCCTAAATAGTATGAAAAATCTCTCAGATGAGGTTGCAAAAACAGTTACGAAGCATACACTGCAACAACTCTCTGGTGTAACACAAGAGTTTGCGAGTCAGATAATTTCTCTAAAATCTCATACTGAGAGTGTAAAAACATCTTTGAATGAGGGGGAAAGCACCTTAGCTTCGATTAGACAGCAGAGTGAAATAATTATGAAACAGATGCTCCTCTCATCCAATAGAATGAGTGATATAGAAGCACAAAGTAATACTATTCATAATGCTTATGCAACAATGAAAGAGTTGATACGTGATATTGAAATTATAAGAGCTGACTATGCAAAATCAAAGGCGGAGTTGAGCATTATCTCTAAAGAGCTGAAAGTATCCGAAGGAGAGAGCATGGATGCTATGAAGAATCAAATTGAATCTTTGAGTGTTTCTTTGGTGCAAAAAATAGATGAGGCTCTTCTCAGGTTCAATGAAAATTACCATATAATCGACGATGAAATATCACAAAGCGTTCAGTTTTTGGCGAAGCGTTCTCAGATAAAACATGGTTACACTCAGAGTTGAACCCGAATTATACAATCGGGTTAGATAATTGCTAATACCACAAGCGGCAGGTAGAGAAGAAGCCCAATATATGGCAATAAATCGTTAATAGGAGACAAAAGAATTAAAGAAATTTCTTCTGTTAGTTCTTTCTTTATAAAGACCTGCTCAATTAAAATTATTTTAGTCGCCAAATCTACTGTTTTTACAAAAAGTAAAATCATTGCGTAGATATTATAATCACTACTCATCACAAGCCAGATACTAAAGTAAAATGTTGGATGCATAAGTAAAAATATAAAAATACTTTTAGAGTAGTGTTCATACATACGAGCCAGCATGCCGATAATGCTGCCTGCTTTTTGCCAACTTGCTTCATATAATTCAAATAAGGCAAATAGTATCACATAGTTTAAAGCAACTTCACTCATTTAAAGCCTTTATTTAAATCATCAATATGAGGAATAATAAACAATAGATGTTTAAATATAAATAATAAAAAATATTACAAAGTATTTTTTGCTTATATATTAATCTCATTTCATTTTGAATTATAGTCAATTGTGACAAATAAACTAAAATAATATGAAGATTTGGATAAAATTTTAGAGATAAAAAGGAAAATAATTATGAGCGAAGAGATAAAAAACAGTAACAATCCGTTTCACGGGGTAAGGTTGCTAGATATTTTAGAGAGTTTAGTAGAGCACTACGGTTTTAAAGAGTTGGGTAAGAAGATAGAAATAAGATGCTTTTTGCACAACTCTACCATAGCCTCTTGCCTAAAGTTTCTCAGAAAGACACCTTGGGCCAGAGCTAAAGTAGAAGCGTTATATGTAGAAATGATTAACAAAAAAAGTTAAATGTTACCGTTTTCATCCACTTTGAGTAGGTAAAGGTCTTTACTGTAAGTTTTACTCGAAGTTGTATATCCTGTGATTACAAAACCTTTATCAACTTTAATTATAGCATTCGCAGCATCATCTCTTTCCCCGCCATATTTTTTGCTCCACAATGTGTTTCCTGCTTTGTCTATTTTTAATAAGTATGCATCGCTGTGATAAGTTGGGGTATCTTTTGTATATCCAGCTATCACATATCCATCATTAACTTCAACTATTCCAAAGCCCTCATCATTCTCTTTTGTTCCGTAGTGGTACTGCCAAACTAGAGTACCGTCATTGTTGATTTTTGCTACGAAAATATTTTTTTGATTGGTGTTGTCGCTGTTTGTTGTTCCGACCATGATATACCCGCCGTCTTCTGTAGCAATTATCTGATTTGCAACCTCATCGTATCGATAGCCGTACGCATTGTGCCAGATTTGGTTTCCGTCATTGTCAATTTTTACAACATAAGCATCTTTTCCGCCATGTCCCCATGTTTTTGTTTCTCCGGCAATTAAATAACCGTCATTTACTTTTATGACTGAGTTTGCATTCTCAACTTTATCTCCGCCATAGCATTTAATGCCGTTTCTTTGACCTTTTGTATCTATGGCATTCACATAAAAATTCATTTCAGAATTAAAAAACTGCACATGGTCTTCCGCACCTACAATCATTACATTATCATCGTTCATTTTTACCATATCTTCACCGCTGTAGTAATCATCTCTATCTGAAAAATAGCCATTTTGCCATGTGAGGGAGCCATCATTAAAAATTCTGGCAAGATATAAACTTTGAACACGGCTACCGAAACTGCCGGTTGTACCCGCTATCATAAAACCATCGTTTACTGCTACAACAGCGTTAGCTACATCATTACGTCCGCCGCCGTATGCAGCAGACCAGAGCTTGTTACCAAAATGATCTACTTTTACAATGTACGCATCGCTCTGTCCCTCACCAAAACTCTGAGTGTATCCAACGATTAGAAATCCATCTTTTAGCTGCAATAAAGAATTTCCTTCATCATCATATCGCCCACCGTAACTTTGCTCAAAAGTTGCCTTGGAATTCATACGGGAAGCAACACTCTCCACTGATTTTTTATCAGAAAAACCACTTATTTTAAGTCCATTGTACTCATATGTTATCTTACACCACTCTGTATCATTTCTTGTGTTAAAGCAGTTGAGTATCTCCAGTTTACCCCTGTCTATTGCAGCAGTAGCAACGATATTTGATTGAAAATTATCATCAGAATAAATCTCCAAAAAAGCCCCCTTATTTGTTTCGAATGCCCCTGCCAAGAGTGCAGATGCTAAAATATATAGTAACAATACAGACTTCATTTGTAACTCCTAATCAATAATAATATGTTATATAATACTCTTATAAACTATAAAAATTATTGATAAAAAAATAGAAAGTATATTTTTATTTGGTGTTGTTGATTTTATACACTTATTTATCTCTATTGCTTTCACATGTCAAGCAACTTTGACATATAAAATCACAAATTGTTTATGAAGATATATCTTAAATTATTAAATTTTTTCATAGGATATTAGTATATAATTCTGCAATATTTCAAAGCCAAACTTATTGTGAGACAAGGACAGAAGATCACGAATCTTTTTAAAAAGATGGTCGGATTGCGATTATAGTTTATAATCTACTTATTCTCCTCTTTTTATGCATCAAATAAACTATAACAATATTTAGGAAGATTATGGATACATCAGAATTAAGATTTTATTTAAAAACATATTTAAATAAACCGCATATTGATTTTAAGTGGAGCGAAGAAGATAATGATAAATTTTTCACCTATGTAAATGAAAATTTAGGAGAAGATTTTTTCTTAAACAATGAAAATCTTCTCATAATTAAACAGGCTTTTAAAGAGTATTTTGAACCTGTCGGCTATATCCTGTTTAAACTCAAAGATAAACAGATACGGATAAAAGTTTTTCCTTACAAAATAGAGCCAAAAGAGAGTATAAATTTACCGGCAATTCTTAAAATACTTTCAGATCATGAGAATTGGGTAGAGTATGATTACAAGGGTAATCAAAATCAGATATCAATACCGAAAAAGTTAAAAGATGAGATTTATAATTTCGTAAACGGTATAGAAAATGAAGAAATCAATAAAAAAGAGTTGGTCAGATTTGCAGTTTATAGCTTTTTTGAATTAAAAGACAATGATATTGTAATTATAAAAGATGAGCAAATTTTCATAAAAATACTCGATGATAAAAAGAGACGTATCGTAGCTGAAGATGAGAAAGAGACTATTGCAAATCGATATGGCGGTATTGATGAAGAAGAACTTCAAACCTTTTATGATGATTACTTTTCAAAACAGGAGAATAAAGATTTTTTTTATATTGTAGCAAAGACCTTTGTCGGTATATATTTACTGGATAATAAAATTGACAATTATCATTATGAAAAAAATGTATTTGCATATATTCAGTCAATTTTATTAGAACAACTAACAACTTCATTTGACCATAATGAAGATTTTTTCAAGGGCTTTTCCGGTTATATATTTAGAATGCATTTTAAAGAAGTTTTTGGGCATATAGCAAATCTTATATTATCAGAAATTGCTGTTTCAAATGAGTATATGATAAACTTTTTAAGATACTACTCTTTAGGCGTCATTGTTCTCGATGGAAGAAAATATAAAGTTCCTGAGTTGGAAACAGAGGGTGGATTAAAATGGAATGTTGTTTCCATGCTATCAATAGTTAAAATCTACATGAAAACAAAAGCAACCATAGATAAATTGAGAAAAGAGATAAATGAAATAAATAAAGAGACTCAATCTTTGTATATTCAGAATATGCCGCCTGCAGAGTATCAAAGTTTACTAATAAAAGAGAGAGAAAGGGTTACGGAAGAACTTGCACAAGGTGTGCGAACAATAAACAAGTGCACAGACTTAATGTACTTGACAAAAGATGAAGAGAAGAGAGCTCTGTTACAAGAGGAGATACATGCAACGAAAGAAGCGATGCAAGCAAAAAGAGAAGAAAAAAATATATTGACAACCAAAAGTGTTAAAATAAATATAATTACAAGATATAACAATCTCAAAAATGAACTAGATACAAAAACGAGACAGTTTCAAAGAGAAAAAAAAGTTTTGGACCAAAATGAAAAATCATATCTCTCTATAAAATACTCATTAGCCAAGGCTCTTGTATCTAAAAAAGTATTTATAGATTAAGTCTGTTTTTCAGAATCTCTAGAAGCAAACTAAATTTTGTGAGCGAGAGTCCTTTCTCTTTACACAATTTTCTAAATTGTTATCTCTTTAATATCTGCTATTTTATAGATACTTTTATATATTGAAGCAACTAAAGATTTTCTGTTAACTTTAATAGCTTCATCTTCTGCATTTACCATAACATCTTCAAAAAATTTGTCAAGCTCAGGTTTTAATCCCAAAAGTGCATCAAGCTCCTCTTCATACGAGTTGTATTCATTCGCCGACACCTCTTTGTATCTGGCATATAAAACTTCTTCCGCTTTTTCTTGAAACAGTTCACTCTTTACATGCATATTAAGGGATAAATCTATATCTTTAGTAATATTTGCAACTCTTTTAAAAGTTGAGAAAGATTCACTAAATCCTTCCGAATTGACCATAATTTCAAGAGCCTCTATTTTTTTATCAATTTTTAGAAGTTTTCTCTCTCCTGTCGCCAAAACTGCTTCAATAATGGATGGATTTACTTTGTGGTACTGTTTTACTCTCTCCAAAAAGAAGGACTCAAGTTTTGACATGTCAAATTTTGCGTACTCTTTGCTTAGCTTGCCTAGAATTTCAACTATGTCAAACTCCAAACTATGTTCTTTTGTGATTCTGATAAGCCCATTCACTGCACGGCGGAGGGCAAACGGGTCACGCGAACCTGTTGGAATCTGCTCTATACTGAAGAGTCCTAAAAGTGTATCAAGTTTTATGCTCATGGCTACAATTGCACTCATCACAGTTGAAGGCAAAGCACTCTCTTCACCGTCCGGCAAATACTGCTCTTTAATCGCACATGCCACAGCATCGCTCTCGCCAAGAGCTTTTGCATAATAGGAACCCATAAGCCCCTGAAGCTCTGTAAACTCATACACCATCTCACTCATTAAGTCCGCTTTTGCGAGGCTTATTGCACGATTAAGCGTCTCTTTGTCTGAATCTTTTGGCATGTAGATATCAAAAAGAGTGTTTGCAATTTTTTTCTCTCGCTCTATTTTGTCTGCAACAGTTCCAAGCCCTTTCATAAATATAACCTTTTCAAGTCCTGCGGTGCTTAACCCTTTTTTTAAGTCGTTGTCATAAAAGAAGAGTCCATCTGAGAGACGAGGTCGTAAAACTCTCTCATTTCCCTCTATTACCTTAGAAAAATCATTTGTCAAAGCATTGGAGACAACTACGAATTTATTGATTAGTTTTCCATCTTTAAAAACCGGAAAGTATCTTTGATGCTCTTTCATAGAGGTAATTATCACTTCAGGAGGAAGTCTTAAAAATGCCTCATCAAACGAGCCTAAAAGCGCTGTTGGATGCTCTGTGATTGCTACAACTTCATCAAGTAAATCGTCATCAATTTCAACACTGACTCCATGTTTAACTTCTAAAGCTTTAAAATCATTTAAAATCTTCACCATTCTCTCTTGGGGAAAAAGTGTAACTCCTCCTTCTCTCAAAAGTTCAAAATACTCTTTTGCACCGTTGATTTTTACAGCGTCAAAGTTGCTGATGCGATGTACAAAGGTCTCTTTAGATGATTTCTTGCCAAAAAGTTCCATTGCAACGAGTTCATCATCAAAAAGAACATTTACCCAGCGAATAGGTCGAATAAAGCTCTCTTGCAAATTTCCCCATCGCATGGATTTTCCAAAATCTAGTGACTTAATCCACATGTTGATGATTTCAGGTAAAAGCAGAACTGAGGGCTGACCTTTTACCTCTTTTTTGTAGTAAAGTACCTCTTTGCCACTTTTTTCTGCATGACTGACCTCATCAATGGGAACACCGCACTTTTTAGCAAAACCAAGTGCTGCAGCCGTTGGTTCGCCATCTTTGTAAGCAACTTCGATTGGTGCTCCGAAAAATTCCTCAATGCTGTCACCTTGCGAAGTTGGAAACTCTGCATGCCAGAGAACGAGACGACGAGGCGTATAGTAAAACTCAAACTCACACAAAAGTGAATTTTTTTCTAAAATATCCGCATACTTTTTTTCAATATTTTTTAGCTCTTTTAAAAGAGGAACCGCCGGAAGCTCTTCAACCCCGATTTCAATGAGTAGTGTTTTTAACATTTTAAATCTCTTTTTTATCAAGTAATTTCGCGATTTTATCTATTTTTTTGTTAAAAAGTGCTGTTTTTGATACAATTTGAATTGACAAAAGGGGGGGGGTAAAATAAAATGACAAACATCTTTCAACCAAAACTTTTTTCGCTTTTGAAAAAAGAGATCTCTAAAGAGCAGATTATCTCAGATATATTCGCTGGAATCATTGTGGGCATTGTAGCACTTCCACTTGCGATAGCTTTTGCAGTAGCCTCCGGAGTGGCACCGCAAATGGGAATTATTACGGCAGTTATTGCTGGTTTTATCATCTCTTTTTTAGGTGGAAGCAGAGTTCAAATCGGTGGACCGACAGGTGCTTTTGTAATAATTATTTATGCTCTGGTTGAAAAGTACGGCATTGACGGACTTATGATTTCAACTATTATGGCAGGAATTATTTTAGTTTTATTTGGACTGCTCAGATTAGGGTCACTTCTTAGATATTTTCCTCATCCTTTGATTGTAGGCTTTACAAGCGGGATTGCTGTTGTCATTTTTTCAACTCAAATCAAAGATGCGTTTGGTCTGAATATCGAAAAATTACCTTCAGAATTTTTGGAAAAATGGCACACATATTTTTTAAATATTCAAGATACAAATTTTTATGCGCTCTCCATTACCGCTATTACAATTCTGATTGTCATGTATTCAAAACATCTTACTACGAAAGTCCCCGGCTCTTTCATAGCCATTATTTTTATAACCGCCGTTGTATCATTTACAAATATTCCAGTCACAACTATAGAATCTTTTTTTGGAACAATTCCAAATGATATAAGTTTCCACATTCCTGCATTAGACTTTAGCAACCTAAGCATGTATATCGCCCCAGCTCTCACAATAGCACTTTTAGGCGGTATAGAATCTTTACTCTCAGCTGTCGTGGCCGATGGTATGATAGGCTCAAATCACCGCTCAAACACGGAGCTGATCGCTCAAGGTATAGCAAATATTGTAACTCCGTTTTTTGGAGGAATTCCTGCCACTGGAGCAATTGCAAGAACGGCTACAAATGTAAAAAATGGCGGAAGAACACCGATTGCCGGAATCGTTCATTCATTGACACTCTTTTTAATTATGCTTTTTTTTGCAGATTTGGCAAAGCTCATCCCGATGTCATGTTTGGCGGGGATTTTGATTGTAGTGGCGTATAACATGAGCGAATGGCGTTCGTTTGTATCTATTTTAAGAGGTTCTCCTTTTGATATTGTAGTTTTACTTTCTACTTTTTTCTTGACTGTTATGGTTGATTTAACTATTGCCATAGAGGTGGGTGTAGTTTTATCATCGCTTCTCTTTATGAAAAGAATGGCGGATATTGGGACTATGATTCCCAAAGAGATAGATAGTGATTCTATTGAAAATTATGCCAATATTCCTGATGAAATTGCAGTGTATGAGATAGGCGGTCCACTCTTTTTCGCCTCTGCAAAACAGTATGCACAAACCATCAAAGAAATTGGATTTTCTAGTAAAATTTTGATTATTCGCATGCGATATGTTCCTTTTATCGATTCAACAGCTCTTCACAATTTAAGCGAAACCGTAAAAACATTAAAAAATGCCGGGGTGATTATAGTCATGTCCGGTGTGAATAATGAAGTCTATAAAGATTTAAAAAAACATCATATCGTTGATTTGATAGGAGAAGAAAACATCCTTAAAACTTTTGAAGAAGCTTTAAATTATGCTAAAAAAATAATCGATTAAGTAAAGAATTAAAAATTTCTTAAACAAGGTGAATATCCTCTCCTTTATGTTAATCTAAAAGTTTTACGAGCTACAATAACGCCATAAAATTTGAAAATAAAAAGGAATCAACATGCCAACAATCAATCGTTATGTAGATATAGATACAGTAGAAAGAGAGAGTAAAAAAGATTATATCGATCGCCATTCGCCGTTTATTCACTGTGCAGAAAATGCAAAACATGGTGAAATGTTCGCAGTAACTGTAAAAATGGGCGCAGAATATACACATCCGGATGATTTTGACCACTACATTGCAAACATTGCACTTTATAATGGCGAAACTCTTTTAGCAAGAGCTGATTTTGTAGCCGGAACTTTAGGAAATGAGAAGTCTCATACTGAGATCACTTTCAATATCCGACCAATGAGTAAAAAATTAAATCTGGTTGCACATGCATACTGTACAAAACATGGTGTGTGGGAATCAACTCCAG
Organism: Campylobacterales bacterium; assembly: GCA_026390115.1. Taxonomy (GTDB): domain Bacteria; phylum Campylobacterota; class Campylobacteria; order Campylobacterales; family Sulfurimonadaceae; genus Sulfurimonas. The sequence goes on from JAPLGO010000023.1 coordinate 111,303, forward strand.
TAGTCGTAATTGTAGCAGAATAGTAAAAATCTTTGTAATAAAGTGCTTTATTGCACTTTACTACACTTCAACTATTAAATACAAAGTAGAATTTAACCACACTTTCACTACAATTCCATCAACTATTTTTAAGACAAAAAAGGGTGATAATTGAAGTCTTTTCAAAATCTTGTTCTGCTTCAAAATCTTTACCGCCTCAAAGCTTTGGGTTTTCATTACAGCAATCCGTTCTCAGTAAATAAAAAGAGCTCAGATGAAATTCCGGCTACCTTAGAACATTTGGCACAGAACATTTCTACATGTCATCTTTGTGACTTGAGTAAATCAAGAACGCAAAGTATGAGCGGATATGGAAATTCAAGTGCTGATTTGATGATAATAGATTTTAGTGTTTCTCTTTCAGATGATTCACAAAATGACTATTACAGCGGAAGGTCTGGGGAAAGTTTGAGAAACATGATGGAAAATGTTTTGCTTTTGAGTGTGGAGGATGTCTATTTTACCCATGCTATAAAATGTAAAACGCTCAATTCTAATACTCCCTCACTCTCTGAATGGGACTCTTGCAAATCGCATCTCTTTTCGCAAATAGAGTTTGTCAAACCTAAAGTAATTGTAACTCTTGGTAATGAAGCGTACTATAAAGTAACCGGAGAGCATGAAAACTTCGAGAATGTAAGAGGACATGTTATAAACTTTGAAAAGTACAAATTAATACCGATGTATCATCCTCAGTTTTTGCTTAGAAATCCTGAGTTAAAAAAGATAACGCTAAACGATTTAAAAACTATAAAGAGCTCCTTATGAAAAAAATAATCTTCGCATTTTTACTTTTGCCTTTAATTATCTATGCAAAAAGTCATCTAATATCTCCTGTTCCTATGCCAAAAACATATATTCTTGACTTGGACCCGTACCCATGCAGTGAAAGATGTATGCAGGAGTATTTAGACCATGGAATGATTTTCTCATTCCTCTCGCATGCCAATAGTAAACTTGAAAACAGTGCACATGAAGAGATAAGAATTGCGAATATTTCTACTTTAAATCTAGGAGAGATGACTGCTTATGCTACTTTTATGGCTGAGCTCCAAGAAGCTCCAAAGGCTGAAGCAGGTGTTGAAGTGATTAGTGGAGTAGAAGAGAGCGGCAAAAAAGTTAAAATTGCCATGCTTCTCCCGTATAAAATCGTAGGAAAGTATGCTGCATCAACTACAAATGCCGCACTTGCGTATCTTATGACTAAAAATTATTCATTTGAACTTAAAAGTTATAAAATAGAAAACGAAAGCACGCAAGAGATACAAAAAGCTCTTGCAAAAATTCAACAGGATGGTTTTGAGTATATTATTGCACCGCTCACCCAAGAGGGTGCAGATGTTGTTTCGGCAATAAATCCAAGTATCAATATCTTTTTTCCGACAATAAATAAAAATGATTCAAATACACAATCAAGTTTTTTGTACTTTGGCGGTATTGACTATAGAGCACAGAGCGACTTGCTTATAAAAGAGGCGGTTTCTCCTCTTGTTATCTTTTATGACCAATCAGCTATCGGTAGTAAACTGGCTTTGTACGAGGAGGAACAGTTCAAATTTGGAGAAATACCCAACAAAAGGGTTATTAAATACTCTATCCCTGTAAAAACTACAAATCTTTCACAATATTTAGAGCAAAAAAGTAACATACAAAATGCCTCTTTTTTCATTAACACACCTATCGTAAAAACTGGCATGATTATGTCACAGTTAACACTCTATGATGTAAATGCCGCAAATATTCTGTCGACGCAAATAAACTATGACCCGCTGCTGCTGTCGATGACGCAGTATGAGGATAGAAAAAAGATGATTGTTGCAAACTCTATTACGCATGCTAACAACTTACTAATAGAGGCGAATGCACTGCTTGCAAATGATATAGTTTATGATTGGATTAATTACACGACAACTCTAGGGGTTGACTATTTTTTTAGTGTAATTACGCAAAAAAATAGAGAGTACGATATAGTTTTAGAAAATAATCAAATCAAACATGAAATAGAACTTCTTAAACCTACTAGATATAGATTTGTAAAAAATCAATCAAATTTAGAAGAGTGACCCTAAAAGCTCTTTCGTGTGAGCGTTTATCTTTTGAGGTCGTCCCTCAAAGGTGATGTAGGCTAGAGTTATCTGCAGTTCAAAAATTTTTTCATCCTCTTTATGGATTGTTTGCAAAAGTACAAATGATGCACCGTTCATCTTTAAAAGCGTTGATTTTATATCCAATAAATCCCCAAGCTTAGCACTCGAAAAGAAATCAGCCATAACTTTTCTAGCCACAAAATGCCCATCTTCCAATACTGGAGTAAGTCCTTTGCGAAAAAAAGCGTCACTTCTCGCTCTTTCGCAAAAGTTAAGATAATTAGAGTGATAAACAACTCCTCCAGTGTCAGTATCTTCGTAATAGACTCGTAGTTGCATTGATATTTCCCCATATTTAGCGTATTTAAAAAATATTTAAATTAAATAGTCCCCATAAAGGTTCCCATTTTTTTCTATTTTTATTAGTCTTACATCTTCATTTTCCGTAATAAATTTAGTGTAAACAGATAAGGTCATTGAAACATCTTTGTGACCTAACATTTTGCTAACCCAAATGATATCGGCTCCATTTCTTATGAGCTGTAACGCGAAAGTTTGTCGTAAATTATACAGTGTTCTTATTTCAATGCAATTTAGCTGTAGTAATTCTTTAAATTTTTTATTGATGATGTCATGATAGTAAAAATGTTTATTCAATGCACTCATAAAAACAAAACTATTATTTTTTTTTGATAGTTTATTCTGATTACGGAGATTTTCCTCTCATCGGGGCGAATTTCTGAAGAAAACATAAGAAGTATAAAATTATGCATATAACCATCAATATTTTTTAGTAACAAACTTATTGTCACAACTATATTTCCTCCAAATACTTTTGCCCTTTGGCTAAATACTAAGTCTGAAGTAAATATGGTTGCACTTTTTTCATATCTTGTGAAGATAATTTGAAAAAATGATTTACATCTTCTTTGGACATATTGAAATATCCAACTTCATGAATAATGAGAACAGATGGTGTGGCTATATTTTTTAAAAATGCGTCATATCTTTTCTCTACGCTCAAGGGGCATCTCGTTTTTTTGCTTTATTGGCATCTGAGATAAGTTCTATTATAGAGGTAAATCTTACTTTATACCTATGAAGAACAGCTTTATATGCCAGAGCAATTGCAAGATGTGTTTTTCCGATACTTGGTTGTCCTAAGAATATAATATTTTAATTATATATATAATAGTTATTATAATAACTATTTAAGTAATATATTCTTATACTTTCAAAATTATTACAAAGGAAATGTATGAGTTTTAAGTCAGATAAGTCGATTGCTTTTATGATCGCAAAAACACGGAATATTCTTAAAAGTGAATTAGAAAAAGAGCTTAAACCTTATTCTATATCATATGCCCAGCGGGTAATTCTCATTCGATTGTGTGAAAAAGACAGATTGACTCAAAAAGAGTTGGCACAAGATACCTATTTTGAGCAATCAAATTTAACACTAATGCTAGATAAATTAGAGCTAAAAGGGTTAGTAAAACGAGAGCCCAAAGAAAATGATCGAAGAGCTTATCTTGTAATGATAACGGAGAAAGGGAGGGAACTCGAAGACGAGCTTATTAAATTGGGAGAGAATATTATTGAAAAGGCTTTTAAAGGAATTAGCTCTGAGGAAAAAGAGGGGATGACACATCTTCTTCAAACCATATATGAAAATCTCAGAAACGCTTTATAATGAATATTAAAACGCTTTTAGCTGTTTGTTTATACCTTGTAGTAATTACAGGATGTACTCCTCAAATTGATAAAGCTACTGTAATTTCAAAAACAGTTGTGAGTAGTGATTTAGAAAAAAGCATTGACGCATGCAATGATAAAGAATCACAGCTCGTAACCGACTGGTGGAAAGAATACGGCGATACGCAGCTGAATAGTATTATTGCCGAAGCCTTCTCAAATGCTCCCTCCATTAAAATCATAGAGGCACGATATGCTCAAGCGAACACTACTATAGAATCTGCCCAATCTCATAATCTGCCACATTTCTCTGCAAATGCAAGTGTAGTTCGAGAACGCTTCAGTGAAAATCATATTTTTCCGCCGCCATTAGGTGGAGGTTCGTATACCCAGTATCAGCCATCATTGATGTTAGATTACGATTTTGATTTTTGGAATGCACGAGAATCACGCATTTTGGCTGCAAAAAATAGTGCTTTATCCCAAAAAGCGACCATAGAAGCTTCAAAAATTGCATTGAGCAGTGCCATTTGTGAAATATATCTTTCGTGGAATTTCGATGAGCAAAAATTTATCGTGTTAAGCATATTGGAAAAAATGGCTACTGAAGAACTTCATATTATCGAACAACAGTACCATTTGGGATTAATCGATGCTATTGCAATCAATGATAAAAAAAGCTCCCTTTCCCAAGTCACTCAGCGACTTACCCAACTCAAGCGTGTAATTGAAGGTAAAAAAAAGAGCATTTGCATTTTGGGTGGATTTCTTCCCTCTTATGCTGATACTATGACGATTCCACATATTGATGATGCATTCAAGGTTCCTTTACCAAAAGAGATTATGCTCAATCTGGTTGCACATCGTGCTGATGTTGCTATTGCAAAATACATAGCTTTGAGTAAAAGCAATACCATTGAAGAAACAAAAGCTCAGTTTTATCCAAATATCAGTCTCTCTGGACTTATCGGTTTTACCTCGTTTAACTGGACAAAACTCATTGATCACTCTTCTTACACCCCTTCCACGGGAATCGCACTGTCACTTCCGTTGTTAGACTGGGGTGAGCGAAAGGCAAATCTACAAAACAGCGTCAGTGATTACAACAGTTCGGTCTATGAGTATAATGAGGCTGTTATTAAAGCAGCGAATGAGGTTGTAGTACTACTTAAACAGTACAAACTCATAGAGTCGCAACGACTTCTCCATGAAGAGGAAATGAATGCTAAAAAAAGCAATGAGATTATTACATTTAAAAAACTTTCTCTTGGACTGAGTAATAAACTGCCGTATCTCAGCGCAAAAAAGAACTTATTAGAGGGTGAAATCGAAATTCTTTTGCTGAATGAAACAAAATCATTGATTCAAATTGATCTGATTAAATCTTTAGGGGGTGGATACACTGATCCGGGGGATATGAATGCATATAAATAATACATTTATTGTCTCTTTTAAAACATTTCCGTGGCAACGAACGTTGCAGGAATGGCTCACTGTTGATGCTTCCGTTCTCCTTTATATGGCTAAATCAACGATAGCTGCTCTATTAGCTCTATGGATTGCAATGACCTTGAATATGCCTGATCCAAGAACTGCTATTTTTACTGTATTTATTGTAATGCAACCTCAAAGCGGATTGGTTTTTTCTAAAAGTTATTATCGTGTTTTAGGAACAATAGCGGGAGTTGGAATGTCATTGCTAGTAATGGGGATGTTTGCACAAGATCCAATTTGGTTTATTGGTTTTTTTGCCCTTTGGATCGGCTTTACTACAGCGACTGGACTCAAATATCGTAATTTTCAATTTTATGGATTTGTTCTAGCAGGGTACACATTATGTATTATTGCTCTTCCTGCCATTGAGACGCCGCTTCAGATTTTTGATATAGCCGTTTCACGCTTTTCTGAAGTTATTATTGGGATTATGTGTGCGACAGTAATCAGTGATGTAGTTTTTCCCAGTCGTCTTTTGGATTCATTAATTGCAAGTGAGCAAGAGCGGTTTCACAATGTTCTTACCACCTTATCTGACCCGCATTCTATTTTTACTTCATTTGATGAAGCCAATTCTTCAGTCAGTAGATTTTCAAGTGGGGTTGTAGGATTAAATGCTATTCGGGTTAATAGTAGTTTTGAGAGCGGAGCCAACCAAAAAGAAAGACAGCATTATGCACATCTTAATCAGGAATATATGAACCTATCTACGACATTTTACTCGCTTAAAAGTATTGTACATACAATCAAAGAGTGTGAAAGAAGAGAAGTTTTGAGTGAGTTAGAGAGTCTTTATTCTCCTGTAGCATTGGTTCTAAAAACTTTTCCGGACACATTTTTGACACAAGAAGATTTAAATCGCATTATTCGAGAACTTTTAGCGGTAAAAAATACGATTCAAGAGCAGTTAGAATTAGAGCATAAACGTCTTAATAAATTGATAAATTTTGAAGGAGAAGATGAATTTATATCAGCAGCGTATCTCATCATCCGTCTATTAAAAGAGTTGCACAACCATTGTGCCACATATCTCTCTTTACTCAAACACAGAGTATCAGGCAATGCTTCTTTGGAGATTAGCAGAGTAACCAAATTTTCGACCCACACGGATAATGTTCTTGTTGCCCTTGCAGCATTGCGGGGAAGTGGAGTGTTGTTGCTTACCATGATATTTTGGATTTGGAGTGGATGGCCGTATGCAACGCTTACTATAACCCTTGCCGTTGTTATTGGATTACTTCTTGGAACAATGCCAAGCCCACTCGATGGAGTAAAAGACTTTTTTAAAGGAGCTGTGCTTGCGCTCATAACAGCGGCGGTGTATGATTTTTACATTATACCCGAGTATACATCGGATCTGTTAACCCTTAGTTTGCTTATCACCCCCGTTTTAGCATTTATCGGATGGATGACAACCCGACCAAAATTGGCTATTTTCACATTTGGATTTGTTTTCATGTTTATGAATCAATGTGCACTTGATCCGTATTATAAAATTGAACCGACTAAATTTATGGAGAGTTCATTAGCAGCATTGATTGGAATACTCTTTGGAGGACTTGCCTATATACTTGTGAATTTCTGGTCGTGTTCACTAACGCAAAAACGAGTTGCGAAGATATTACGCACTCAAATTGTCAGGTTATGCGATGGCGCATTGAACATTGAGCGTACTGCGCTTGAGAGCACTGGACGTGATCTTGTTCAGCAGTTTTCGACACAGGGGCGTCTAAATATGCGTTCTAGTCGTTTGGTTTATGAATGGCTTCTTTCGACACTTGAAATTGGACGAGCCATTTTAGCAATTAGACGCAGCATTCAAAGACTCTATTCTCACTATCAGCATCCTATTGTAGGCAATAGTATGGAATTGATCAAAAACTACTTTGAGACTCCGAGCATATCTGGACGGGATCAACTGCTAAGCACATTACAAAAGGGCTTGAAAGAACTCCATTTATCTCCAATGCCAGCAGAAAAAGGACAGCGTAAACGCCTAGAAACACTTATCTTTGAGCTGACGCTCATCCGAACTGTATTGCTTAACTCAGAAACATTTCCGCTTATTTTGGAGGATTCATGCCATTAGATATAACTTTATTTGGTATTCAAATGCCGACACTACTGCTTATTTTTGTCATGAGTGCCATAGTGCAGATTTTACTAGACCGCGTGATGTCGGATGCTGGTATTTATAATCATGTTTGGCATCCTGGTCTATTTCGGACAGCAGTATTCGTCTGCTTGTTTACGATTCCATGTTTACTAATTTATCGCTAAGGAAGTACGAATGAATAAAAATAGCAAACTAGCAAAGCTTTTACGCTTTGCCATTACCTTTGTGGTGCTTTTACTCGCCATTTTTTTAGGTCTGATGTTGTGGGATAATTATATGAATAGTGCATGGACGAGAGATGGACGTGTCCGTGCTGATGTTGTCATGGTCGCACCGGATGTTGGAGGATTAGTAAGCCATGTCGCCGTTGTTGACAATCAGTTTGTTAAAAAAGGAGAACTTCTTTATCAAATTGATGAAGAACGCTTTCACCATTCTTTGCACGAGGCGCAGGCAATTGCACAGACACGAAAAGCCGAATATGAGATGAAAAAACATAAATCTGCACGACGACTTGCCGCAAATGATGAGATTGTATCTGCAGAAGTCCGTGATGATGCCATTTATGACGCAAAAATCGCAGAAGCAAGATATGAAGAGGCAATGATTCAAGTAGAAACACAAAAGCTTAACTTAGCTCGTTCTAGTGTCCGTGCTCCATCTGATGGCTGGGTTTCAAACCTTCTACTTCGTAAAGGTGATTATGTAGATGCAGGAGAAAAACATATGGCACTTGTCACTAGCGGTTCATTCTGGATTTATGGTTATTTTGAAGAACATAAACTTTCATTGATTAATCTGGGAGATGCAGCTGAAATGAAAATGCTGGGAACGAAATATATTGTTAAAGGGCATGTGGAAAGTGTTGCAAGAGGGATTAGTGATCGTGACAATGTGACGGATGGGCGGCTTTTAGCTAATGTAAATCCAATATTTACATGGGTTAGACTAGCACAACGAATACCAGTTCGTATCTCTATCGACGAGGTTCCGAATGGTTTAACCCTCTCTGCGGGAATGACATGCTCTGTTAGCATTTTTCCTGTCAAATCAGAGTAAAGGAATTTCATGAAAAATACAATAGAACTTTAGGATTATTAACTGCATCTATAAGAATAAATCTTTATGAGAGCTGTCAATTGCTTCCAGAGCATCGGCAAGCATATACTCACCGATTTTAAATTTTTCGTATATCTTTTCTTTTTTATTAGTTTCGCGTCCTCATTTTTTTTATTACTGAAGATAAAAATAGGAAGTGAGCTTATGAGTTGTTAATCTCCTCTTCCTTCTCCTGAATCTCCAAAAGCTCTTCAACTTTTTGCTCATAGCTTTCTTTTAATGCTTCAAGCTCTTTTGCAAGCTTTGCTATGCCTATCTCCTCATAACATTTTGGATTTTCCAAACATTCACTTTTTTTATCTATCTGCAATTCTAAATCATCAATTTCAAGAGGTAATTTTTCTAGTGCAATCTTCTCTTTAAAAGTGAGTTTTAAACTCTTTTGACTCTCTTCTTTTATTATTTTTGGCTTCTGTGTTTCGGCATTTTTCTGCATCTCTTCAAGCTCTTTTAACTCTTTTTCAAGCTCTAGATACTCAGAATATTGTTGATGCGACTCTTCTATATGTTTGTCCTCTTTAAATATAAAAAGTTTTTTGGCAATTTTATCTACAAAATATCTGTCATGGCTCACAATTATTACTGCACCGTTAAAGTTGGTGAGCTGCTCCTCTAAGATGTTGATAGTTGGAATATCTAAATCATTTGTCGGCTCATCCAAAATCAAAATATCTACATCTTTTGTAAAGAGCAGGGCGAGGGCTATACGGTTTTTTTCTCCGCCGCTGAGAACGCCGATTTTTTTGTCCAAAAACTCTCGTGGAAACAAAAAGTTTTTCAAATAACCATAGACATGCATGTCGGCTCCGCGAACATTGACTCTGTCTCCGCCGTTTGGACAAAATGTCTCTATCAGATTTCTGCTGTCATCGAGCATCTCACGATGCTGGTCAAAATATCCTATTTTAAACTCACCCTGTTTTATCTTTCCTCTTGTCGGCTCTATCCGCCCTAAGAGTGCTTTGAGTAGAGTAGATTTTCCGCTTCCGTTAGGTCCGACTATGGCGATGACATCTTTTTGAAGTATCCGGGTAGTGAAGTTTTTAAGAAGCTCTTTATTTCCAAGTGTGAGAGATAAATCCTCCACCTCAAAGAGCATCTTCTGCTTATTGACGCTTTTGTCACGGTTAAAGTGTTTTGCTTCTCTTTGGAGTGCGATTGACATCTGTCTGATTTTTGCAGGGTTTGTTTTTGCATCCTCTCTTATCTCCATGAGTCGCTCTTTGCGTCCCTCATTTCGTTTGAGTCTTGCTCTGACACCCCTTGCAAACCACTCATTCTCTCTCTTTAAAACGCCAAGAAGGTTGTCATGCTGCTTCTGCAGAGTTCGAATCCACTCCTCTTTTTGCGTTAGATAGTTGCTGTATCCGCCGCTATATTCACGAAGCACGCAATCTTCAACTTCTACCGATTTTGTAGCAATTCTGTCTATAAAATATCTGTCATGCGAGATAAAAACAAGAGTGTATCTCTCTTTGAGTATAAGCTCCTCCAAAAACTCAACCATGTAGACATCAAGGTGATTCGTAGGCTCATCAAGGAGTAAAATATCCGGTTTTTGTAAAAGTAAAGAGGCGAGGGCAACACGGCGCTGTTCTCCTCCGCTTAACATGGCAACAGGCTTCTCCTCATACTGCTTGAGGTCGAAGTGCTGAATTATTCTCTCTATTTTGTCATCCAAATTCCAAGCACTGTGATGTTCAATGTAGCGAGAGAGATTCTCATGTTCTTCTATATTTTTTTTATTTTCAAAATCTTCTGCTAAAAGATGGGAGAGCTCATTATATCTCTTTTTTGCACTGTTTAGCTCATCAAGCCCCGCTTCTACGGCTTGTCTGACAGTGTCTCCCTCTTTGAAGTCAGGTCTTTGGTCGAGCATTTTTATCTCTAAATTTTGCTTTGTTATTCTCTCTCCGCCGTCTGTGTCAAGCGTTCCGTTTACGATTTTCATAAGAGTAGATTTTCCGCTGCCGTTTTTACCGATAATGACAATGCGTTCGCCCTCATCTACATGAAAATTTATCTCTGTTAAAATTTTTTGTGCTGAGTAGTGTTTTGAAATGTTGTTTAAATCTATGAGTGCCATGTTGTTTTAAAAACTCCCTGTTTTTCGGGCTTTATTGAGGTTTCATTTTTTAATATTTTTTATTAAATTGAGCCGAATAGTATCGTGTTTTAGGTTAATAGGGACTTATAATATGTTATAATCCTCCATACAGCGAGGAGGATTCTCTATGCATGAAAAAAAAATCATTGGAACAAAAGAGATAATTTCGATTGTAGATTTAGAACTCTATGATTTGGATGTAAAAATTGATACCGGTGCAGATTCTAACGCTCTGCATTGTGATGATATATTTATAGATGAACAGAACTTTGTTCATTTTAAGCTGCTTGATGAGGTGCATGCTTCCTACCATGGCAAAAAAATGAAGATGCCGCTCTATAAAATTAAAAAAATAAAAAGTTCGAACGGGCAAGTTGAAGAGAGGCCCTCTATTAAAATTAATGTGATTTTTTTTGGAAGAAAGTATAAAACGGTTGTCTCCCTGACAGACCGTTCTGATATGAAATTTCCTATGCTCATAGGAAAAAAATTCTTAGCAAATAAATTTCTGGTTGATGTTTCAAAAGAGTATTTAACAAAAGAGGTAAAATGAAAAACGGTACTAAAATGAGAGTGTATATATTATCAAGAGACGCTAACCTGTACTCTACAAGAAGATTGGTAGAAGCGGCGGTGCAGAGAGGTTGGGATATCAGGGTCATTGATTATCTCAAGTGCAGTATTGAAATTATGAAAGACCATCTACAAGTTATTTATGACGGTGAAGTTTTGCCGGCACCTGATGCAATTATTCCTAGAGTCGGAGCAAGCAGAACATTTTATGGAACTGCGATGGTGCGACACTTTGAGATGATGGATACCTTTAGTGTTGCGGGAAATTTAGCTATTGCTAGAAGCAGAGATAAGTTAAGAAGTCTGCAAATTTTATCCAAACATGGCGTTGACATGCCAAAAACCGTCTTTGCTTCAAATAAATCGAGTGCAAAAGATGTTATTGCACTTAGCGGCGGAGCGCCTTTGGTTCTTAAAATACTTGAAGGAACTCAAGGTGTCGGTGTTGTTTTGGTAGACAGTGAAAAAGCTGCAAAATCGGTTCTTGATGCATTTTATGGCATGGATGTAAACCTGCTTGTGCAAGAGTATATTGAAGAGGCTGGCGGAGCTGATATTCGAGTTCTAATAGTTGGCGGAGAGGTTGTTGGCGCTATGAAGAGACAGGGTGCGGAGGGTGATTTTAGATCAAACCTCCACCAAGGCGGAAGTGCAACAGAGTACAAGCTCAACAGAAAAGAGAAGATGACAGCGCTTGCTGCTGCAAAAGCCATGGGACTTGGAGTGTGCGGGGTGGATATGATTCCATCTTCTCGCGGTCCGCTTGTTATGGAAGTAAATTCCTCACCGGGACTTGAAGGGATTGAAAAATCTACAGGTATTGATATAGCAGGTAAAATTATGGATTATATTGAAAAAAATGTAACGCCTACATGTAGGGTAAATCCTGTAAAGAGAAAAATAAAAAAAGATAGTATCGGAGCTTAGAACTACTACATGGAAGAATTTTATGATATTTTAAAACAACTCATCCGCATACCAAGCGTAGTTGGAGCGGAACATCCTTTTTTTATGTTTGTAAAAAGAGAGCTTGAAGAGATTGGAGTAGCGGTTGAGTATTATGACGGGGTTTTGGTTGCAAAGGGAGATGATCCTACAAGCGGTTACATCTCTGCACATGCAGATAGACACGGACTTATCTGCACTGGGCACAATGAGTTTCAATATGCAGCGTTTATTGCAAAAAATAGAGCAGACTTAACCGGTAACTCAAATTCAGAGCAGCTTTTGCACAACTTTACATCACGGTTTGTAGACGAAAAAGTTCAAGCGTATCAGCCCTATTCAGGCACTTATTTGGGACTTGGAGTGATTAAAGAGGCTTTTTTATGTGAGCGAAGAAACAATATTATTTTTAAAGTTGAGGGTTTTGATTATCTCTTTCCATCCACTCCGATAGCGTTTATGGATAGACTTGAATTTAAAGATGACTTAATCTCTGCACAATTAGATAATGTGATATCTGTAGCTATGATTATTTACATGTACCATATCGGCTATAAAGGAACGGCTTTTTTTACCGCTTCAGAGGAGGCTGGAAAGAGTTGGCGGTTTTTGCTTGAGTGGTTTAGAAGATTTAACATAAGTACGAATGAATTGCTTGTTCTCGACACAAGCCCCTATTCAAGTTTAGATGACATTCATCAACTCGATATAGTTCTAAGAAATCGTGATACTAATGCTGTTTTTAGGTCTCCGCTTAAAAACAGAATGAAAAAAATAGCACAACAAGAGGGTATAAAATTTCATTTTAAAGACAGTTATTTAAAAAATAGAGTAGCACAAAACGGGACTAAAAGATTATTAGGAACGACGGAGCTAGGAAGAATTATTCATGCTACAAATGGAGCAATTCAAGGAGCAACTCTACAAATCCCTACAATCGGTTATCACACGGTAAATGAGACGACATCTGTGAAAGCGGTTGAGAGTATGATAACTATCTTGAAAAAACTTTATATACAACCATAAGAAAAGAGATAAAAAAGTTACTCTCTGCCCTCTCCCTTATCAAAACATAATTCGCGCGCAGTAAACCAGTCGGCTATACCTTGGTCGTTGTACTGATACTCTTTTTGAGTTGCAGGTATGACGCTGTTTCTTATTTTTGAGCGAACAATCCCCATAACAATAAATGTAAAAATAAGTGTAAAAAATGCAATAAAATAGTCATACAGATACCATGCAATTAAACTTGCGGCAATCGTTGTGAATTGCAAAAAAAATCTTACGATGATAGAAATAATTAGGCACTTTTTAGAGTGTAACTTTGGCGTCGGTTCTATTTGGTTTATGAAATCTGTTGGCATGTGAAAATTATAGCTAAAATAATTCCTATTTTATCAAGCACCATTTATGTTTGTTTTGGTTTATTTTAAGAAAATAACACTAAAATACAAATTACAATATAAACATGAAATGAAATACTGTTTTTGTGCTTTTTATATTATCAAAAAATTTGATTTTATGCAGGCAAATTGAGAGGAAGCAATGATTTATAGAAATTTAGAAGAGAAATTAAAAGAGAAGAGTGCCGAACAAGATGTATTGCTCTCTCTCTTTGACAGAGGAGCGACTGTCATTTTTAAATGGAATAACGATGAAACGTGGAGTGTCCCTTATGTTTCAGAGAGTGCTGAACGGTTGTTTGGCTATAAAAGCAGTGATTTTGTAAATAGTACTATAGGTTATATTGATTTAATACACAAAGAGGATTTGCAAAGAGTTCATAATGAGGTTGATGCTGCAATTAAAGAGGGTAGAGACTATTTTGAGCATGAGCCTTATAGATTGCATACCAAAAAAGGTGCTACTAAATGGGTTCATGACAGTACTGTTACAGTAAGAAATGCAGAGGGTGAGATAACCCATTTTCTTGGCACTATAGTGGATATTACGGTAGTTAAAGAGAAAGATAAGCAGCTGTTGCAGCAGTATAAACTTGCTCAAATGGGCGAGATGATAAGTATGATTGCACATCAGTGGAGACAACCTCTTAACACCATCTCAATTACTGCATCCAATTTGAACTTTGATATTATGTTAAATAAATATGATTTGTCACACAAAGAGGAAGCTCAAAAGTTTAAAGAGTGTCTTTGCGAAAATCTTAGCAATATAGAGGCTTATACACAAACACTCTCAAAAACAATAGATGATTTTAGAAATTTTTACAAGTCAGATAAAAAATCAATGCTGCTAAACACAAGTGAACCCGTTGAAAAGGCGCTCTCTATTATAAAAGTTTCATTAATAAACAATGGAGTTAAAATCAGGCAAGTTTATAAAAGTACAAGAAAAGTTAATCTTTTTGATTCTGAGATGATGCATGTTATTTTAAACATCTTAAAAAATGCAGAGGATAATTTTATAGATAAAAAGATCCAAAATCCAAAAATAGATATTCTCTCTTATGACACGCTCTATGGTGTAGTTTTGAAAATATCAGACAACGGTGGAGGAATACCAAAGAGTATAATAAATAGAATATTTGAGCCATATTTTTCTTCAAAAGATAATAAAGTAGGCACGGGACTTGGTCTTTACATGTCTAAAATAATAGTAGAAGAACACCATGGTGGAACACTGCATGTAATCAACAATAAAGATGGAGCCTGTTTTAGTATTGAATTACCCGCATAAATAATCTTTTGAAGTAAGTTTTTGATAGAATTTCTCCACAAATATAAAGGGTAACAATAGATGCAGATGGTAGTAGATTCTCTTAGAAAAAAAGGGAAAATTTATAAAAAAATGCAAGAGATTTCTCCGAGTGAACTTGGCATTCGAAACAAGATAAAAATTTATAAAGCGACCGATGTGAATGGCTATTTCTGGGCTATTTTTGCCGTTAGTCAAAAGAGCAGGCTGTTGATGAAAGATGTTCACAAATTTGAAGAGATATATGCAAAATTAGTTATCTATTTTGACCACAATTTCAAACATAAGATTATTTTTATAGATGCTCCTTTATGCTCAAAAGCCAAAGAAGCACTTGAAGCAAAAGGGTGGAAAATTCAATAATGCTTCTTTGTGATGTAGGGAACACCTCATACCATTTTTTGAATGAAGAGAGTGACTATAAAAAAGAAGCCGACTCGTTTGTCCCTTCGCTTGTAGAAGAACAGGTTTTTTATATCTGTGTCAATCCACATGTCAAGCCAGTTTTAAAAAAATTAGAAAACTGGATAGATTTATCTCTGCATGTGGACAGGATAAACTACTATGAAAGCATGGGAATTGACAGAATCGTGGCATGTGAAGCTATAGAAAATGGAATAATTATAGATGCCGGAAGTGCATTAACCGTAGACATTGTAAAAGATGGAGTTTTTGAGGGCGGATTTATTTATGCAGGAGTACATGCTATGGAACAAACCTATAAAAACATCTCTTTGGCTTTAGAGTACTCATTTAATTTTGAGCTAGATTTAGATAAAATGCCGAAAAATTCGCAGGATGCCATTAGTTATGGCTATCTGAAAACACTCTATTGTGAAGTCACATCGCACAAAATGGATATATTTTTGACAGGTGGAGATGCAAAGAAGTTTGCAAAAATATTTCCACATGCAAGGGTTGACGAGAGACTGATTTTTAAAGGGATGAAAAAGATTATGAAAAAGGCTGATTTATGTTAACAGTAGCACTTCCAAAGGGTCGTATCGCAAAAGAGACATTGGAGATTTTTGAGACAATTTTTGGCGATAGTTTTAAGTTTGATGATAGAAAACTTATTTTAGAGACTCCGAATTTTCGTTTTTTACTTGTGCGTAACCAAGATGTTGCAACCTATGTGTATCGCCAAGCTGCAGACATCGGCGTTGTAGGGCTAGATACTTTGGAAGAGCAGGGCTTGGATGTAATAAGACTTCTTGATTTAAAAAGAGGCATCTGTAAAGTCTCTATTGGGATGAGAAATGGCGAAAAGCTGGACTTTGACAAGCCAGAAATTAAAGTGGCTACAAAGATGGTAAACATCACGAAGCGCTATTTTGAGGAGAGAGCGGTCTCTGTCGATATTATAAAACTTTACGGCTCCATTGAACTTGCTCCGCTTATCGGGCTTGCCGACATGATAGTGGATGTTGTAGAAACGGGTGCAACCATGAAGCAAAACGGCTTGGAAGTAGTAGAAGATATTATGACTTCATCGACCTATCTAATTGCCAACAAAAACAGTTACATTGCTAAAAAAGATAAAATTTTAGATATTTATGAAAAAATCAATGAGATTATAAAAGCTGAGCAAAAAGCGTAATGACAAACTTAGATTTATATGCAAAAGCTGAACATCTTTTAGGGATAGAAGAGGCAACCGAGGCACTCTATGATTTGTACCGTTCGGAGCTTGATGATTTGGGAGTTAAAACTCTTTTGGATGTAGGTTGTGGACGCGGCGGATTTATGCAGCGAATGGTAAGTGACGGCATTACTTGCAAGGGTGTTGACTTAAGCTCTGTCATGGTGGAAGAGTGCAAACTGCTCGGACTTGATGCCGAGTGCATAGATGTTTCGCAAGTAAGTGGAAAATATGATGCGGTCGTTTCTATCTTTGATGTACTTAACTTTTTAAACCAAGATGAACTGATAAAATTTTTGGATGCAGTTGCAGAAAAATTAAACGATGATGGAATTTTTATAGCCGATATAAACACCCGTTACGGCTTTAGCGATGTAGCTGAAGGCACGATGAGCAGTGAAAACGAGAATGAGTTTTTAAGTGTTGATGCCGTATTTGAAAACGATGAACTTGCTACAAAATTTACACTCTTTGAAAAAAATGAAGATGGAAGTTATACAAAGTATCAAGATACAATCGTGCAATATTTTCATAAAATAAAAACATTTCAAAATTTGAGCGGGTTAAAGCTTGTCGAGAAACAGACATTTTCCCTCTATGATACGGAAGATAAAACACTTCTGCTTTTTAAAAAAAAAATAACGTAATATAAAATAAAAAAGGAAGATAAATGTTGAAACTGATTTTTTCTCTAATTTTGGCAGTGGCAGTTGCAAATTCTGCTGAGGTAAAACCTAAAAATGGCTGTATCCTATCTCAAGACGGTAAAGTTTTTGTTAAATTTGAAGCCCATAAAACACCCTCGAATAAGGCTGTTGGCGGTCAGTTTGAAGATGTAAAGTTTACACCGGCAGCATTAAGCGGAAATAACTTTCGTGAAATTTTTGTAGGATCCTCTTTTGTAATTAATTCAAAGAGTGCCGTTTTAAAAACGAAAGAAAAGGAAAAAGAGAGCGAGTTAATGAAATTTTTCTTTGACAATATGAACATTGACAATATAAAAGCTAAAATAGTTGATATAAAGTCAGACGCCATTGTAAAAGGAAAACCAAAAACAGGCAAGTTTTTTGTAGACATGTCTATAAACGGAGCGGTCAAAAATATTCCGATGGATTTTAAATTTGATGCCGGTGAACTTACAGCAAACGGTGTTCTTGATGTTTCAGCATTTGATTCTAGCTTAATATTTGAATTAGTAAATCAGGAGTTCGTGAGACAGCATAAAGAGAGAGTCTTAAAAAGTGTTGACATAGGATTTAGTACAAAAATAAAATCTGATCTATGTTATGTTGCAAAATAAGTTCTAATTGCTATTTAGAATATATATCTTCATTGCCTAAAGTATAATTTCACCTATGAAGATATATGACTTTTTAATTATTGGTGCCGGAAGTGCGGGGTGCTGCATGGCTTATTTTTTGAATAAAGAGGGCAAAAGTGTTGCGCTGACAGATAGAGAGGGCATAGCTGGCGCTGCGAGCGGAGCTGCGGGAGCCTTTTTATCGCCGCTTCCCGGTCAAAAAAATATTTATAACTCCTTAGTAAACGATGCTTTAGACTTTTCTTTGGATTTTTATAAAACATTACTTGTAGAAGCAGTGGATGCAAAGGGTGTTTTAAGAGTTGCGAATGATAATTTTGCGCAAGATAAACTGGCACAGAACAACATAAAATACGACCATTTTGACACTCAAAAGTTAAAGAGTATTTCTGATGATTTTATGAATATTGATGGGTATTTTTATGAAAATGCAGCCGTCATTGAACCTATCCAGATTTGTAAAAAATTAACTGAGGAGTCTGATTTTTACAAAAAAGATATTAAAGAACTGAGTTTTAAAGATGGATTTTATATCGTAGATGAGGTTAGGGCAAAAAATATTATTTTGGCTCAAGGTGTAAGTAAACCTTTAGTAGAGATTCCATACATGAAAATAGCTCCTATTTTCGGGCTTAGAATTGATGTGAAAACAACCACAAAAATTCCTTTTAATATTCACAAATCCATCTCCATTTCAACAAATAAGCAAGACGGCACAGTATCTGTCGGAGCGACGCATGAGAGACACGACAGTGCAAAAATGGAGTGCATAAGCACATGTGAAAAGTGTGCATTTTATGCAAATAGTGATCAATCACAAATTCAGACTCTTTTAAAACAAGCGGATGAACTCATAAAACTGAAAGATTTGGAGATTGTAAAAATATACAAAGGTGCTAGAGCAACAATCCAAAGCTATTTTCCCGTTATTGGCAAAGCAGTGGATTATGAGGGAAGTTTAGAGAAATATCCTTCTATAAAAAATGGGACAAAAATTCCACAAGAATCTCTAACATACTACCCAAATCTATACATTATAAATGCTTTAGGTTCAAGAGGTTTTGTGCTTGGTCCATATATAGCAAAAATTTTAACTCAAAATATTTTACACAATGAACCGATACCAAAAGAGATAGCAACAGAAAAACTTTTTTACAAAATGGCTAGAAAATAAAAAGTTTTAGAATATCTTTCTCTTTTTTATTTCTATATCTCATCTACAAAAATTGCATCTAGCAAGCCATCCACAAACTCATATTTGTTAAACGGAGTTAAGTTTTCCGGCTGTTCACCTGTTCCTACAAAAAGTATCGGAAGCTCAAGAGCGTACGCAATAGAGAAAATGCTGCCTCCCTTTGGCGTGCCATCAAGCTTTGTTATGATAATTCCATCTATTCCAATCATCTCATTAAATGCTTTGGCTTGTGCTATTGCAGAGTTTCCCTGTGTCCCGTCTATAATTAGAATAGTTCGATGAGGAGCGCCACTATGAGCTTTGTCACAGATACGTTTTATCTTTTTTAGCTCATTTGCCAAGTTGGTTTGGGTATGAAGTCGTCCTGCCGTGTCAATTATAACATTATCAAAACCCTTAGATTTTGCCGAATCTATCGTGTCAAATGCAACTGCGGAGGAGTCATGACCTTGCTTAGAAGAGACAATCGGTATGTCGAGCTTTTTTGCCCAAAGGGTGAGCTGCTCAATTGCCGCGGCACGGAAAGTGTCTCCAGCGCCAAGCATTACCCTCTTCCCCTCACTCTTATATTTTGCAGCTAGTTTTGAGATAGTTGTAGTTTTTCCCGCTCCGTTTACGCCCACAATCAGTTCAACAAAGGGAGTAACAAATTCAGGTTCTTTGTAGGATGTGTAAGCAAGAGTCGCCAGTAGTTTAGAGCGTAGAATCTCTCTTGTTACTTTTTCTTGATAAATTTCACTTATGATTTTTTCAACCAAATCGTATGCAACATCCGCTTCAAGCAAAATATCCTCTAGCTCTTCTTTAGTAAAAGATATTTTTCTTTTTGGTACGACGGTTTTTATTGCATCTACAGTCTTTGCAAGAGATTTTTTTATAAATCCAAACATAAATATCTGCCTATTTCCCTAATGCTTGTTTAATGTCACTCTCAATAAACTCTTCTTGTACAGCACCTAAGTAATGTTTAATTAACTGACCGTCTTTATACATCACCATCAAAGGAATAGGAAATCTTTCTCCTAGTTTTAATGAAGTGGCTATCGCATCGACAAAACGACGATTTTGATCAGAATTGACTAAAGTGTATTTAGCTTTATACTCCTTACTAAACTCTTGTAATTTATCGTTTGTTATCCCATCTTCTATTGTTACCCCGATGATAACAAGATCATCTTTAAATTTATTTTGAAGTGAGCTAAGGTGCATCGCAGAACCTTGGCAAGGTGGACACCATGTTGCAAATATATCAAAAATGACTACTTTGCCTTTTGCACTCTCCAAATCAAATCCTGCAGTTCCCTCTTTTACAATAAGTTCTTCATTCTTTAAACTCTTAAGTTTATACTCTTTCATGGCAACCATTGAATTTGCGGATGCATTTTTATCTATTTTTTCTTCTTTAGCTTCTTTTGATTTGTCGTCGCTACAACCATTGAAGAGAACTGCAGATACAAATATTGCTGATAAAATTGTTTTTTTTAACATTTCATATACCTCTGTTTTTATTTTTTTAGTAAGATTAGGTCCAAATTATAACCATAAAGATTTTACATGCCTCTTACAAAACAGATATTTAGACAAATATGTTTAAAAAAGATGAAAAACTGCAACATGCATAATCAGTTGTATAAAAATCATCTTTTAAATACGAAACTTTTAAAAGAGTTAAAATTTAAAAAGAGGAAAAATATACTCTTTTATTATCCATTGAGTTTTGAATCAAATGTGACAAGAACGCTCAAACAGATGCGAAAAAAATCAAATATTTTTGTGCCATTTATGGAAGCTGAAAGTTTTAAGATGGTACCATTTAGGTTACCGCTGAAACAGAATAGTTTTGGTATTTTTGAAGCGGGGAATACAATAAGAAATATTAAAAATATTGATATAGCTATAGTACCTGCAGTTGGGGTTGATGGCAATTTACAAAGAGTTGGATTTGGAAAAGGGATGTATGATCGTTTCTTTGCAAAGTTAAAAAAGAGACCATATATTATTTTTATTCAACCAGAGATTTGTTATACAAAAGAATTTATTTGTGATTCATATGATATTGCATGCGATTTACTATTAACTCCAAAGGCGAGGATTTCGCCTGTGGCTAAGGTCGAGAAGAGGAAAAAATAGATGTTAGACGAAATACTGCTAGGTGGTTTAACGGCTACAGTGAGTGGGATTGTCGGTTTTATCATCTCTAAAAAAATTACGAATGCTAATTTTGATATTTATGTGGACAAAGCAAAAGCAAAGGCCGGTGTGATTGAAAATGAGGCAGAGCTACTTTTACAAAAGTCTAAATTAAAGTCTCAAGAGATTGAGCTGGAGGCTCTGAAGCAGTATGAAAATGCAAAAGACAGAGCTAAAGCAGACCTTTCTCAAAGAGAAGATGATGTTATACGAAAAGAGCAGAGTTTTAAGAGATACAAACAAAATGAAGAGAATCGAATTCAGGATGAGAGTAGCACCTTAAAAGTAAAAAGAGTTGATTTAGAGAGAAATGAGAAGTCGATAAACTTACTTAAACAGAGATATGAGAGCAAAATAGATGAGGCTCTCCATGCAATAGAACATAGTGCAGGAATGACTCAGGCTGAGGCTAAAGTTGTTCTGCTTGAAAAGGTAGAAGAGAAATCGCGCGCAGAGATAGCGCATATAGTAAGAAAATGCGAAAATGAAGCAAAAGCCGAGGCAAAAAGGAGAGCAAACTATATTTTAGCTCAGGCGACAAGCCGTTATGCAGGAGAGTTTGCCTCAGAACGGCTTACAAGTTTGGTTCATCTAGATAATGATGAGCTAAAAGGTCGAATAATTGGCAAGGAGGGTAGAAATATTAAAACCCTTGAGACAATTATGGGTGTCGATATTATAATTGATGACACTCCAAATACTATTTTAGTGAGTAGTTTTAACCTTTATCGCAGAGCGATAGCTACGAAAACTTTGCAACTTCTTATAGAAGACGGAAGAATTCAACCAGCGAGAATCGAAGAGATTTTTGAAAAAGTTTCGGATGAGTTTGAGGCCTCTATATTGAGTGAGGGTGAAGAGCTTATAGCAGATTTAAATATTGGAGTCATGCACCCAGAGCTAGTCAAACTTATAGGGCGGCTTCGTTACCGTGCGAGTTATGGACAGAATGCTCTGGCGCATACCCTTGAAGTTGCACATTTGGCCGGTATGATGGCGGCTGAAATGGGCGGAGACCCAATTCTTGCAAAAAGAGCAGGGCTTTTACATGATATAGGTAAGGCTCTCACACATGAGCAGGATGGGAATCATGTAAGCTTAGGTGCCGAGGTTTGTAACCGTTATAATGAGCATAGTGTAGTTATAAATGCAATCTATGCACATCATGGGCAAGAGGAGATAAACTCTATAGAATGCGGTGCTGTATGTGCCGCGGATGCACTCTCTGCTGCAAGACCTGGAGCCAGAAGAGAAGTCTTAGAGAGTTTTCTAAAACGTGTAACGGAGATAGAAGAGATAGCATTTCAGCAAACAGGTGTAAAACAGGCTTATGCGATAAATGCCGGGCGAGAAATACGGGTAATTGTAAATGCTACACTGGTTAATGATGATGAGGCTGTTTTAATGGCTAAAGAGATAGCAAAAGAGATAGAAGAAAAAGTTCAATATCCAGGTGAAATAAAAGTCAATGTAATCCGCGAGAGCAGGTCGGTAGTGTTTGCTAAATAGTTGAAAGCTTTGTACAACAGTGGGATTTGTCGCTTTGCTTACAGTATATGCAAAACTTTCAAAACAAGCGAAGCGCTTTTGCCTCGTAAAATATTTCTTTAGATATGCCAAGTAATTCACTAACTCCACATGCTAAAGAGATAGCATGTGGAGTTAAATTTTATGCCTTTACATCTACAAAGTTATAGATTTTATAGTAAATAAACTCCAGTTCGTGATGAACCGGTTGAATCATGAAAATACCCTCCTAATCGGCTTCTGCCTTAATCATTTTTACTATATCTTTTCATTACGGCGTCTTTAATGTAACGAATGCTATAACACAAATTTAAAGTTTACATTAAGGAAAGTTCTAATGAAACGAATTATCAATATTTATACTGAAAACAAAAACAGTATTAAATTTTACATTCGAACAACGATGGAAAATTATCATCCTGTTTCAACCAACGAAGAGGGGTTACATCGTCTTTTTGAATTTGAAAAATCGGCTGAAATAATCTATTATGTGAATGCAAACTTTATCCAATCTACACCTGCTTTTGGCAGAAAATATGTCGATAAAGATCGAGAAGGTACAGATAAATCTTTTTATTTCAAGTGGGTCAGTTTTGCAGAGGAACCAATTCATGTTAGCAATCCCTATCTTCACCATATTACTGGGTTGCCGACTCTCACGGCTGTCAAGCCTCATAGTGATGGCTACATCGTTGTAGATTTTGATATGTTAAAACTTCTTGAAGAGCTTCGCCTTATTGAGCACAATAGTGCTTTTGAAAAAGTTAATTCATTTGTTATGGGCGGGAGCGGATTATTGCTCGGGATTGTATCTGTATTTTTAGTTCTTTATGGCGGATACATTTTTTTACATATGCTTATCTCTCAGAAGACATCAGAAGCGGTTATGCATGAGGTGTTTACATCGATTATTTCCATTACTATAGGGCTTGCAATCTACGATTTGGCAAAAAATATCATAGAGAATGAAATCCTATTTAAAACATTTAACTACGGCAGTGATCTGCAGAGTAAAATTCTTAGTAAATTTCTTACATCTATCATTATTGCACTCTCTATTGAGTCGCTCATGGCGGTATTTAAAATAGTTTTGGATGATTACAGCAAACTGATAAACGCTTTTTATTTAATTATCGGGGTAACACTGCTCATTGTCGGAACCGGTGTATATAATTGGCTTTCTCGTGAGGTGAAATAGGCATGTTTTGTGAAGCAGGTTTAACAGTGATAGCACTACAAGATTCAGATAAGTCGGCATATGGAAATATTTCCACATGTGCCCGAACGAAGTGACAAATACCTTTTTTTTTTGGGGGGGGTGTCAATCATATTATTTATGCGTTATCGTCACTACAACCGCACCTCTTAAATCATTCATTTTGTAATCAAATGCTTTGTCAAGTGGATAAACTTTTGTTATCTCTCTTTTTAGGTCAATATCTTCAGAAATTTTACCATGACATTTTAGGCACACTTCATTGTCCATCGTGATTGGTTTGTAATATTTATATGTTTTATCAGCAACTTTTTCTATTAAATACTCCGGCATAACTACATTGAGTGCTTTTAAAGATTCAAAAACTTCTAAAATTTTTGCTTCATTCTCTTTTGGGGCATTGACCGGATTGCGATATTTTAAGCTTATTCGCTTCAAAGTAACACCGGCAACCGTCTTCTTATTGACATCCGAAGTAAGCGAATAAGCTTCATCAGAACAAAATTTCAGTGCATCCATCACACCGCCTTTCCCCATATGCTCTTTCATGTTTTTACCAAGTGTTTGTATAAGCATGTTTGAACTACTCTCTCCAATCTCTACCGTTTTTTGTAGTTCTGTTCTTACCTCTTGAGGTGCTTCAGCAAGCAGCATAGTGGCACATAAGCTTATCATAGTAATCGATTTTAGTAGTTTCATAAGTATTCTCCGAATAGATTTTGTGTATTATAGAATATATAAAGTTAAGCCAAACTAATAAATATCTTCTGTTTTATTTATAATAGAGTCATCGTAAGGATCCATATGGATTAAAATATGGCTTTTTTTATCTTCAAAGAGTTTTCTTA
This sequence comes from Campylobacterales bacterium, assembly GCA_026390115.1. GTDB lineage: Bacteria > Campylobacterota > Campylobacteria > Campylobacterales > Sulfurimonadaceae > Sulfurimonas. Next base: position 136,132 of record JAPLGO010000023.1, read on the forward strand.
ATTTTTCTTCAATTCTGTCTGAGATTAAATGTGCATCATAGAGAGATATTTTGATATTAAAAACTGCATGCACAGAGATGAAGATATGCGAACCTGCTTCTCTTGTTTTTAAATCATGGTATGTGGTAATTTCCGGCTCTGCTTCTATGATATTTTGTATTTTCTGAATATCTTCTTGGGGTATGGCAGCATCAAGGAGCATTAACACGCCCTCTTTGATAATCGGAATAGCTGAGTAAATCATATAGATTGCAATACCGACACCCAAAATAGGGTCAATTAACTGTTCACCTGTGTAGGAAATAAGTGCAAGAGCTATAAGAACGGAGCCGTTTGAGAAGAGGTCGGTTTTGTAGTGGAGTGCGTCTGCTTTTATAACCATATTTTTTGTTTTTTTGGCAACATAATTTAAAAAAAGAACTAAAAATGCCGTGATGATAAATGAGGCTACCATGACCAAAACACTCTCTGTAATATGTTGCATTGGCTCGTTATGTACAAACTTTTTGAGTGCTTCGTACAATATAAAAATAGCAGAAAATGAGATAATTGTTCCCTCAATCACGGCCGCAAGAGGTTCTATTTTACTTCTTCCAAAGTGAAACTGCTCATCGGGGTCTTTTTCGGCATTGTTGAGTGCAAAGTAGTTGAAGAGTGATACAGTAAGGTCTAAAAATGAGTCAATAGCAGAGGCAAGAACGGCGATAGAACCGCTTAAAATTCCAACAGCCATCTTTATTAGCACCAACAATCCTGCAATTGATGTTGAAACAACCGTGGCTTTTTTCTCTAATCTCATAAAATTTCCTAATACTATTTTTAGGGTACAATTATATTAAAATTTACATAGAAAAAGCATAAAATGAACCTAAATGAAATCAGAACAGAACGACAGAAGTGGATGAGTTGGAAAAATATTGCCCCACTTCGAGAAGCACTCCATAGTTTAAAAGATGGTGCTTGGAAGATTGAACTCGGTGACACTCTAAAGATAAGTGGAGATTGCGAGGATGAAAAGCATATATTTGAAGTTGCAAAGCTTATGATGCCATGGAGAAAGGGTCCATTTGAGGTTTGCAACACTTTTATCGACACAGAGTGGAAAAGCAATATCAAATATAATCTGCTCAGAAAACATTTTAATTTAAAAGAAAAAAAAGTTGCCGATATAGGGTGTAACAATGGTTACTATCTTTTTAGAATGCAAGAGGATGCACCAAAACTATTGGTCGGCTTTGATCCCTCAGCTCTCTATAAAACGCAGTTTGATTTCATAAACCATTTCGTAAAGAGTGAAATTGTCTATGAACTTTTGGGCGTTGAGCATTTGGAGTTTTACGAAGAGAGGTTTGATGTAATCTTTTGTTTGGGTGTTCTTTATCACAGAAGCGACCCTGTCATGATGCTGAAGACACTTTATAAGGGTTTAGAAAAAAAAGGTGAAGTTATACTGGACACATTCTATATAGAAGGAGAGGGTGAAATGTGCCTATGTCCAGAATCCTCCTACTCTAAGATACCAAATATCTATTTTGTACCGACAATAGCTGCTTTGAAAAATTGGTGTTTAAGAGCGGGATTTGATAGTTTTGAGGTTTTAGAGACCTCTGTTACAGATGCAAATGAGCAGAGAAAAACATCTTGGATAGAGGGACAGTCATTGGAAGATTTTTTAGATCCGAATGACAGTAGCAAAACAGTAGAGGGATATCCTGCACCTGCTAGAGTATATGTAAAATTGATTAAGGATAAAAAATGAGCAAAAATAATGAACAAGAGAGTGATTTAGATCTGGATGATTACAGAGAGCATGATTTAGATAGAGTTATGCTTCAAACCCATCAAAGAGTCAATCAAGATTTAAGTGGTGAGATTGTAAAACAGGAAGTAGGATATGTTGAAGTTACCCTTGTAACAACTACTGATATGCTAGCTGATGAACTTGGTTTAATCCATGGAGGCTTTATATTCTGTGCAGCTGATTACGCTGCTATGGCTGCTGTTAATGAGAGAAATGTTGTTTTAGTCGGCAGTGATGTTCAGTTTCTTTCACCTGTAAAACTTGGTGATATTGTAAATGTAATAGCCAGAGTTCGTCATAAAGAGGGAAGAAAAAGAAATATTCATGTCGAAGCTTTTGTGTTAGATATAAAAGTTTTTGAAGGAGAATTCAAAACGGTTATAACTGACAGACATGTTTTGAAATTAAAACTTTTTGATGCCGAAGAGGGTGAGAAAAAACATTAATATCTGCATAGTACCCAAGGATATTTGTTGTTACTCTCGAGTACATGCAGAAATTTCTACCTTCTTGCGGTAAGTAGAAATATTCTGAAATCTTTCTCCGGCTTATTGATTGTGTCGATATTTACAAATTTTACATCTTTAAATCCACATGCCAAGACAATTTTGCTAAGTGCATTCTCATCAAAACCAAAATGAAAAACACCCGTATTGTCTGAATGAAAAGTTCCATCTTCAAGTTCTAAATCGGCTATGGCGATAAAACCATTTTCATTTATATTTTTGTATATCGTCTCAAAAAAATCTTTTATATTTTCAATATGATGGAGTGTCATAGAACTGATAATCCCATCAAATGTTTTTTTTAGAGGCTCTTTAATGATATCTTGACAAAAAGTTTCTATATGAATTTCTGAGTTGTTTTTCTCTTTTAGCTTCTTAATCATGCTCTCAGATGTATCCACTCCGTAAACTTTTTTGGTAATTTTTGCTATCTCAAAGCCCAAAAGCCCTGTACCTACACCAAAGTCCATAATTTCCATAGTATTGTTGAGTTCCATTTTTGCAGTTATCGCATCGGCGATTTTTTTTGCACCCACAATACGTATCTGTTCTTCATCCCAGCTCTCAGCTTTTTTGTGAAAAAGGTCTTGCATGCACTCTCCTTTATAGGTTATTTATCCAGTAATCTGCATTTTTTTGTTCTTGTTTTATTGTTGTTTTTCCGCCATGTCCGGGGTATATTATTTTATCAAAATTCAACTTTTTGAACTTCTCCAAACTCTTTTTCATCTCTTGCGGGCTTGAGTATGGAAAGTCGGTTCTCCCGATTGAACGCTCAAAAATAAAATCCCCGCTGAACATTGCATCACCTATCTCTATGGCAGAACAGCCTGGACTATGTCCAGGAAAATGGCGAAATTTTACCTTTACTCCATCAAAATCAATCTCCGCGTCGCCCTCAACCTCATAATCCGGTATCGAAGGCGGTAAATCCGGCATCCAGTTGCTGTCACGAAGCATCATAACATCCCCTTTTGGAGTGTAAAGAGGAATTTTTAATTTTTTTTGCAGCTCGGCATTGCTCCAAACATGGTCAAAGTGTCCATGGGTATTTAAGATAGCAACAGGATTTTTTACATTTTTTAGAACCCACTCGGTCGCATCCACACCGGGGTCAATGATGAAATCTTTGCCGCCTTCGGTAACAATGTAGCAATTTGTTTGATAAACACCCATAGGTTGAACTTTTATCTCCATTTTAGCCCTTTTTTAGCGTGATTATATCATTATACACTTATGAATTTTTATAAAGAAGTAGAGCTTATTTTAGAAGCTAAAAATCCCGCAGAGAAGATAGAAGCGTTTAAAAAGTTTTATAGTGTCTATAAATCCGGTGCTGTGGACTTTGAAAAAAAGTTTGCAGCAAAAAAGTTTGCTGAACCCTCCTATGCTTCAATATGTCAAGTTGTAAATCCTTAAAATGTCCCAAAAAGAAGTAACCTAACAACAAAAGAGGGGCAGATAATCCTGCTCCATGCCATCCTCCATATAGAATATTCAGCAATAGATTTGGCTCTGGATGCGGCGTACAGATTTCCCCATATGCCAAAATATTATTATGATGACTGGCTTGAGGTGGCGGAGGATGAGATACGACATTTTCTGATGCTTGAGAAGTTGCTGCATGAACTCGGTGCAGAGTACGGGGATGTCGAGGTGCACAACTCTCTTTTTGAAGCAAGCCAAAAAACACAGACACTCCTAGAAAGAATGGCAGTAGTGCCTAGATACCTTGAAGCTAACGGGCTAGACGCAACACCGATGATACTCGAAAAGTTGCAAAAACTGTCAAAGAATGCAATGCTGGAGAAGATTCAAGATACCCTAAAAATCATACTCCACGAAGAGATAGAACATGTAAAAAAGGGCGATGTATGGTTTGGTTTTGCATGCGAGGCTGAGAGGAAAAGCACCGAAATTTATTTTGAAATCATAAACAAATACTACCCACAAGGTTTTTTAAGAGCCAAAAATCTCAATGCTGATGCCAGAAAAAAGGCAGGATTTAGTTGTAAAGAGTTGAGTTTTATGGCGAAAAGGGAAGTGTGTTGAAATCATGGCATGTGAAAATTGCCGATTTTTACTACACTCCATAACAAGAAGTTACAAATATTTTTTAAACCTTAACATTTAATTGTTACCAAACTTAGTTATAATATTTTTTGTTAAAGTTTTTTAAAGGTTAGAGAAAATTAATGAGTAAGTATTCAGAGATAGCAGATTTTTTACAACGATTTTTAGATGATGAAGTTAGAAAAACTGGTATCAACAGAGTTGTGATTGGTTTGAGTGGCGGGATTGACTCTGCAGTTGTGGCGGTTTTGGCTCACAGAGCTTTTGGTGATGACCTTTTGTGTGTGAAGATGCCTTCACACTACTCATCGCAAAGTTCCCTGCATGATGCAGATGTGCTTTGCAGTGAGTTTGGGTTAAAAACAATCACAGCTTCGATAGAGCCGATGCTTCGAGCGTATGAAGAGCTGAATCCGGACATGGATAATTTAAGAAAGGGCAACTTTTCTGCTCGCATGCGAATGGCTACTATTTTTGATATTTCGGCTAGAGAAAATGCCCTTGTTTTGGGTACGAGCAACAAGAGTGAATTGATGCTTGGGTACGGAACGCTTTATGGTGATTTGGCGAGTGCGCTCAATCCAATTGGTGATTTGTACAAGAGTGAAGTGTATGAGTTGGCAGAGTATCTGAATATAACAAAAAGTATTATACACAAAGCTCCATCTGCCGATTTGTGGGATGGACAGAGTGATGAAGCTGATTTGGGTTACAGTTATGCCCAGCTTGATGAGGCTCTGAGATTTTATGTTGAAGAGAGATTGACTAGAGATGAAGTCGTGGCAAAAGGGTGTGATGCAAAGATGGTTGACATGATAATCGGAAGAATTTTTCGCAATCAGTTTAAGCGAAAAATGCCGCTTATCGCAAAGCTGACTTCACGAACAATCAACCATGATTTCAACTATCCAAGAGATATAACTTTATAGCAACAGACCATACGCCCTTTAGTAAAAAAGAGCGTAAATACCCTGTAACTCTCGAAAAACTTGTTTTTCGTAGCTTTAGGGGGTTGTAGGGACAATCTGTCCCTGCCACTAAAACGGACGAGTTCGTTTTAGTGCGTAACATCAAATAAAAATTAAGGGAGAAAAGATGAATATTCCGTTTTATAAATATGTGAGTGGACGCGAAGAGCACTCAAATGTAAGTGATGTTTTGGATGGCGAAGATATAAATCAGGTAGAAGAACTTGAGAAGGAATTTTCCTCCTATGTGGGCGCTAAGTATGCACTTTCAACCTCACATGGAACCTCCGCTCTTCATTTGGCAATGCTAGCGTTAGATTTAAAACGAGGCGACAAGGTTCTTTGCTCTGTAAATGCCTATCCGAATGTGCCGGAAGTTGTCCGCCACTTTGATGCAGAACCTGTTTTTATAGATATTGATGCAACGAGTTACAACATCAATCTTGACCTTTTGGAGGCGTATCTGGAAGACAATGAGTCTAAAAAGCTCAAGGCGGTAATAGTTACGCATATAGCGGGAAATCCGGTTGATTTGGAGAGACTCTATTCTATTGCAAAAATTTATCATGTTAAAATCGTAGAGGATGCCTGTGATGCACTAGGAGCGACATATAAAGGCAAAAAAATCGGCTCAACAGGTGCGGATATAACATGTTTCAATTTCTCTTCACATTTAAAGAAAAGTGTTTGCAACGGCGGAATGCTGGTAACAAATAGTCAAGAGATTATGGAGAGAGCCAGACTTCTGCACAACCATGGAATTGTGAGAGAGGCGGACTCTTTGGAGTACATTTATGAGGTTGTTGATATCGGAAATGACTACTCAATGAGTGAGCTCAATGCGGCATACATTAGAGCGCAAATAAAATCTCAAGATAAAAATATAGCAAGACAGCAGGCAATTGCAAAGATTTATAATGAGGCTTTCGAGTCGGTTTCGCATGTAACCATTCCGGATTTAACTAACTCAGAGCATCCATTTTCTCTCTACATTATTAAAGTAGATAAAAATCGTGACTCTTTTGCGGTTGAGCTAAGAGATGTGGGCATAGAGACTGGGCTTCACTATATTCCTCTTCATCTTCTTGCTTACTATAAAACAAAATATTCTCTTCGTGTGAATGATTTTCCTGTCGCACTCAGAAAATATCAGCAGGTTTTATCTCTTCCTCTTTATGCAGGCATGAGCGATGCGGAAGTTAAATATGTTTGTGAAAAAATCAAAAAAATAGCAAAAACCAGAGTTTAATTATTGAAAAAAGCTCTCGTTTTTTGGGTTGAAGAGTACTTCTACAACCCAAACTTATTTCAAAAACTCCTATCCTTTTTACTCCTTCCTCTGAGTTATCTCTACTGTCTTATCATGTACATTCGTTTTAAAATAAAAAAGCCGCAAGATTTCGGTGTCGATATAATCAGCGTCGGAAACCTCAGTGTGGGCGGAAGCGGAAAAACTCCGCTGGTCACTGCCCTAGCAAGTAAATATGAAAATGCAGCCATAATTTTGCGTGGGTATGGAAGAGAAAGTAGAGGGCTCCAAGTGGTGAAAAATGGCGAAAATATTTTATGCGATGTGCGTGTGAGCGGGGATGAGGCGATGATTTACGCACATAAAGTTCCACATGCAGTAGTCATCGTGAGTGAAGATAGAAAAGAGGGGATTAATAAAGCCAAAGAGTTGGGTGCAAAGATAATTTTTTTAGATGATGCCTACTCTAAACATGAGATAAAAAAGCTCGATTTTCTCATAGAGGTTCAGAGTAAAAACAGCAACTGTCTCCCCTCCGGAGCCTTCAGAGAGAGGCTCTGGAGTGCAAAAGAAGCAGTTGTTTTGCAGGAGGGAGTCGATTTTAAAAGAGTGGTTGCACTTAAAAATAAAAGTGATAAAATGTCGCTTTTAACTGCCATAGCAAGACCTTCAAGACTTGATGCGTTTTTGCCGAAAGTGGTAAGTAAAAATTACTTTGAAGACCATCACGCATTTATAAAAGAAGAGTTGGTCGCAATTTTAGAGAGAGATAGTTCGGATTCACTTTTAGTAACCTACAAAGATTTCGTTAAAGTAGAGTCGTTTCATCTTCCCTTGTCGCTTTTAGACCTGCATGTGGAAGTGGAACAAAAAGTTTTTGATATTATAAATAGATACAGAGAGGCAAACAGTGCAAAAAAAGATTGAAACAGTAAAAACGCTCCTAGAAGCTCTACCTTTTATAAAAGAGTTTAGGAATGAGATAGTAGTTATTAAGTACGGCGGTTCGGCTCAAGAATCACCTCAGTTAAAAGAGAAGTTCGCACAGGATATTCTGCTTATGTATTTGGTTGGGATTAAACCTGTTATCGTGCATGGCGGCGGCAGACAGATTAACGAGATGCTTGAAGCGTTGCATATAGAGAGCAAATTTATCGACGGTCAAAGGGTGACTTCAAAAGAGGTTATGCGTATAGTTGAGATGGTTTTAAGCGGTGAAATAAACAAAGAGATAACTTCCCTGCTCAACTCGCATGGTGCAAAAGCTATCGGAATCAGCGGAAAAGATGCACATTTTATCACGGCAAAAGCAAAAGAGTTTGCAAAATGGGGACTTACAGGAAACATTACAAACGTAAAAGCGGAAGTTATCGCAAATCTTATCCACGAAAAATTCATCCCCGTTATCGCTCCAATCGCCGCAGGCGAAGAGATGGGACATCCAGGATATAACATCAATGCAGACCTTTGTGCTTCGTATGTTGCAAAGGCGATAGGTGCAAATAAAATCATCTTTTTAACCGACACGGCAGGTGTTTTAGACAAAGATAAAGTGCTTTTAGAAACACTCACAAAAGCCGAAGTTGAGGCACTTAAAGCGGACGGAACAATCCACGGGGGAATGGTTCCAAAAGTGGATGCATGTTTGGAAGCCATCGAAGGCGGAGTGCAAAAAGCACATATTATTGACGGAAGATTAGAACATTCAATGCTGTTAGAACTTTTCACTTCAGCGGGTGTCGGAACGCAGATAGTCAAGTAATGCATATTTACTTACTTTCATAGTGTTTGTAAGTAGATAGAGCAGCTGTGTAACCGACTTGCTTGAGATAATCTGGAAGGAAATTTTTTTGTAAAGATTATTCTACAATAGGGTGTTATTACGAAATTTAGAAAAATGGGCAAACATAATTAAAGCAAAAAAAAGTGCAGAAATACCGCCTAATATGAGAATAAGCCATGTTTCACTTGGATCTACTTCTAACAAAATAAGTTTTCGGATGATAACGACGAACCCAATTTCGAGTAGGGTAAGTGCATACAAATACCCATTTCTGATAAAAAGTGTTCGAACGATTGCCAGTACAATCAGTGTAAACAGCGCATCTGTTAAAATACTTTTCATACTAGAAAAATTAAGAGCTCCATATTGCAAAGAAAGGTCGATAAGTTTGGTTGAAAGACCGATGAGACAGGAAAAAAGATAGACAATCATTATTGCAATAAAAAAGAGGCGGAGAATTTGAATGCCCCCTTGCATCATCTCTTCGATTTTATTTTCCCAAGTAGTTGTCACTTTTGGGGTAGGTTTGGTTGTGTCATTCATTGCATGCTCTTTGTATAAAAATTTTAACCATTATAGTAATGTTTTACTTCAAAAACAAAATTTTTTTAACATAATATTGCTGTAAAAAGTAGCATTTACTTCTAGATTTATATAAAAAAAGCTTAATACCAAATTTTTAAGTTCACATAGTTGTAGTGATGATATAATCTCAAAAAATATAAATTAGGAATAATTAATGTACGGAATGTTTGAAGACGAAGATGATATATTTATGGGTTCACCGAAGAGTAAGTTTATGGATGTTGTGTTTAACGCAAATAATGACATAGTGAGACAAGAGTTAGAAAATTTTATAGATAAAGTTGCCGCAATGGAGTTGATGTTGACTCAGTATGTGGGAGATGATATAGATAAAGAAGTAAGAAGATTTACAATATCCAATCAGAGTGATGTGGATACAAAAGCCAAAAGTTTATATGTTGAGCTTATGGGTGCTGTTCTTTCTCAAAGTGAATAGTTGAGTTTTGAAGCTGTTTTTACATGTTGCAGTCCTTTTGCTATTCTGTTTTAGTGCAGTTTTTGCCGATCAATTCAGAGATATTCAAAAAATTTCTTTAAAAAAGGATGAGCAAAAGAAAATTCTTGTAAAATATGGCTCATTTGAAAAGATTTTTAAATTTAGATGGACTCTTTATCATAACAAAGGGCTGGTTGTTTTTCGCTCCTATGATAGAATTGTCGCACAAAATATACTTTATTTAAGAGATAAAAATCAAGCTTTCAGAGTTGAACTGAAGCCTAAAGATACTTCTTCTTACGAGGGAGTGTATCTTTTGGTGCAGTTTAAAGAGTTTGACTATGAAAAGAAACAGGCTACTTTTGATATATCCATATCTGATAAAAGTGCGCAGGTTAATTTAAAATATTTAGAAAAATAGCCAAAGAGGGAAGAATGCAAAGAGTTGAGCATGAGATAGAGAGATTAATAGAAGAGGTTGACTACGATGAGGTCAGCCGTCTTTTTGGTATGCTCAGCGGTGGTAAAAGACTTCGTGCAAAACTTATTCTAAAAATTGCACCCGATCATGAAAAGGCTCCGCTTTTGGCTGCAATCGTAGAACTTATTCACGCAGCAAGTCTGCTTCATGATGATGTTATAGACGAGTCACGCATAAGAAGAGGTGCTGCTTCGGTCAATGCAACGGATGGAAGTAAAACAGCTGTTATGCTTGGTGATATTCTCTACTCTAAAGCTTTTAGTGAACTTGTAGAGTTTGATAGAGACATTGCAAAAGTGATTGCATCTTCGGTTACGGCACTCAGTAAAGGCGAAATGAAAGATGTTAAATTGGCACAATTTTTTAACAGCGATGAAGAGAAATATCTCGATATGCTTTATCTAAAAACTGCAACGCTTATAGAAGCTGCTGCGATAGGGGCAGCTCTGCTATGCGGTAAAGATGCACAAAAATATGGAGTTTATGGGCGAAATCTTGGACTCTCTTTTCAGTTAATTGATGATATTTTAGATATAACATCGGATGAAAAAATACTCGGAAAACCTGCTATGAATGATTTTGTAGAGGGAAAATGTACCCTTCCTTATATCTATCTCTATAATGCTCTCAATTCAAGCGAGAAGCAGAGATTGGCAAATGCGCATGCAGAGCTTATAGATGTGAGCGAAAGCATGTGGATTAAGCAGAAAATGAGCGAACATGGCTCTATTGAAAAGTCTTTTATGTTAGCATCGAGGCTCTCGAACGAGGCGATGGAAGTGGTAAAAGATGATGAAGAATTGGTATATATCTTACAAACTATGATAAAAAGAAGTTATTAATGCACTACTTAAATATAAGTTTTTCACACAAAAACTCTACCCTAGAAATAAGAGAAAAACTTTCTTATCCGGATGATGAACACCTACGAGGCTGTTTGACAAAGCTCAACTCCAGCGAAGCTATAAATGAAGCTATCCTCATCTCCACCTGCAACAGAATGGAAGTTTTTTGCAGCTGCAGCGATATTGCAAAAGCAACACAACACATATTTGAGATGCTGAGCAAAAGAGCCGGAATTAGCATAGATGAGCTTGAAGGCAGAGCCGATATATATGATGACAGCAGTGCTATTCATCACCTTTTTAGTGTCGCTTCTTCCCTTGACTCTATGGTTATCGGTGAAACACAGATAGCTGGTCAGTTAAAAGATGCTTTCAGGTTCTCTTACGATAGCGGTTTCAGCGGTCAAAAGCTTGCCCGTGCCATGCATAACGCTTTTAAGTGTGCTGCAAAAGTGAGAAATGCAACAGATATATCTTCAAAACCTGTCTCTATTGCCAGTGTTGCAGTTTCAAACTTGAAATCACTTGTGCATGATTTAAGCGGTAAAAAAGCTTTAGTTATCGGTGTCGGCGAGATGTCTGAGATTACTGCAAAACATCTCATTTCAAACGGTGCAGATGTTTACATTATGAACAGAACCGAAGAGAAAGCTTTTAATTTAGCCGAAAATTGCGGTGCGAAAGTGCTTGACTTTGAACAGCTCCCACATGCAATCAATGAGTTTGAAATACTTTTTACCGCCACCTCTGCACCTAAAGCTATTATTACGGATGAGATGATAAACACTTGTACTTTTGAGCGATATTGGTTTGATATGGCACTTCCTAGAGATATTAATTGTAGTCATGGAGAGGGAATAAATCTTTACACAATTGATGATTTAAAGAGTATAGTAAGTGAGAATATCGGACTTCGTGAAGATAGCGCAAGAGCTGCGCATGGGATTATCGGCAGAGCCGTTGTAGAGTTTTTTGAGTGGCTCAATACTCTGGATGTGGAGCCTATGATAAAAGAGATATATCAAAAAGCTTCGTTAGCAGCAAAAGCTGAGAGCAAGAGGGTTGTAGAAAGCGGCTATATCCCAAAAGAGTATGAAGCGCAGGCGCACAAGATGTGTGAACAGGTATTAAAAAGATTTTTGCATGACATGACAGCAAAAATGCGGAGTGTCTCTTCGGAGTCAAAATCTGACATGATAACCGGAGCTTTGCAGTTTTTGGTTCAAAAAGAGAGTAAGGCGAATGTGTTAGATGAATACAAATGTGAACATATGTTAAAAGGACAAAAGTGAGAAGATCAAGAGCATTTATACCGACAACAAAAGAGGCACCTTCGGATGCTTCATTGGCAAGCCATATTTACCTCTCCCGAGCGGGTTTTATTTCTCAAGTAGCAAGTGGGCTCTACAGCTACATGCCACTGGCAAAAAGAGTCATCAAAAAGATAGAAAATATTATTAATGAAGAGATGGTAAAAGCTGGTGCGGAGGAAGTAGAACTAAGTTTTGTAACTCCTGCATCACTCTGGCAAGAAAGCGGAAGAATTGAAAAGTTCGGAAAAGAGCTTCTAAGATTTTGCGATAGAAAAGAGAACCTTTTTGTTCTTGGGCCAACACATGAAGAGATGATGGTGGACATGGTGCGTAACCGTGTTACAAGTTACAAACAGCTTCCAATTAACCTTTATCAGATAAAAACAAAATTCCGTGATGAGGCAAGACCGAGATTTGGGCTTATGCGCGGTCGTGAATTTATCATGAAAGACGGGTACAGTTTCCACTCCTCTGTTGCAGATATGGACAGAGAGTTTGATGCAATGGAAGCGGCGTATAAAACTATTCTGACAAGACTCGGACTAGACTTTAGAATAGTTGAAGCTGACAGCGGTGCAATCGGCGGAAACGGTTCAAAAGAGCTTATGGTAATAGCCGGAAGCGGCGAAGATACAATTGCAGTTTGCAGCAAGTGTGAGTATGGCGCGAATGTTGAGGCTGCAAAGCGCTCAGGCAGAGCAGCTATCCCGGAAGCTCCTGTAGCCGAATTTAATAAATTCAAAACACCCAATGTAAAAAGTATAGAGGATTTGGAAGACTTTTTTAAAGTCGATGGCTACTACACTATGAAGTGTGTTGCAAAAAGAGCGGTGTATGAAGATGACAGTGAAGTGGTTCTTTTCTTTGTAAGAGGCTGCGATACGCTTCAAGAGGTAAAAGCTCAGAATGCGACGGGTGCTTTGGATATCGTGGATGTGAGTGAAGAGGAGCTTCGGGAATTAGGACTTATTCCAGGATTTATCGGACCATTGGAGCAAGGATGCGCCAAACATGTAATAGACACTGATTTAAGAGATGCGAAAAGTATTATTTGTGGAGCAAACGAAGAGGGATATCACTTTGTAAATGTTGACATGTCCGTTATGAGTGAAGCCTATTATGCCGACATTGCAGCGGTGAATGAGGGTGATTGTTGTCCTCACTGTAATGGCACGCTCACTTTTACGAAGGGTATAGAAGTTGGACATATTTTTAAACTCGGCACTACTTATTCGGCAGCACTCAAAGCTGAATTTTTGGATGAAAATGGAAAAGCACAGCCCTTTGTGATGGGAACGTATGGAATGGGAGTGAGCCGACTTGTAGCCGCAGTTATAGAACAGCACCATGATGAACAAGGGTGTATCTGGACAAAAGCAACCGCACCCTACATGGTAAACATTATGATTTCAAACATTAAAGAGGATTCTCAGGTAGAGCTTGGCGAAGAGCTTTATGCAAAGCTTCAAGCCGCACATGTAGAAGTGATGCTTGATGACAGAAAAGAGCGATTCGGTTTTAAGATGAATGATGCCGAACTTATAGGTTTTCCATACACAATTATCATTGGAAAAGAGCTTGAAAATGGCTTGGTTCAAATTTTTGAGCGAAAAACTAAAGAGAGTACTTCTGTAAGCAAAGATGATGTTTTTTCTAAAATTATAGATTTAATCTAACATGCTTTATTTTTTAGTCTATCTTTTTTTAGAAGTACTCATATCTGTTAATATTTCATCTTACCTAGGCGGTTTGATGACTTTTCTTGAGATAATACTGAGTGCTTTTATAGGGATGGCAATACTCATAAATTTTAGAAAAACACTGATGGAAAACTTCACGGCAGTAGCCTATGACTGCATTGATTTAGAACAGTTTCAAAAGTTAAATCTATTTACTCTTATTGGTGCTATTCTTTTAATATTGCCCGGCTTTTTGACGGATATAATCGGTATTTTGATGCAATTTACGATTTTTACCACTATGCTTGTTAACCGTTATAATGTAAAATCTGGAAAATGCAAGACAAATTTCACCCAAACTCACATACAAAAGGATTCAGATGTCATCGATGTTGAAATTATTAGCGACAACACTTCTATTAAGTAGTGCCCTTTTCGCAACTGTTGAAAATAAAAAAGTTGAAAAGTTTTTAGAGGAGTCCTTTAAAAATAATCCAAATATACTCTCTCTAAAAGTTACGGTAGCAGATAAAATGCCATTAGAACAGCTAAAGGGATGGGAAAGTTTAGTTGTTGAGATAGAAGCAACCGTAAAAACTAAAACAGAGAATAAAGTTGTGAAGCAGAAGATGATTTGGTTTACAAACGGAGATGTTATAACTAAAGAGCTGACCGATTTAAAAACAGGAAACGAGTTCAAAGATTTAGTTTCGCCATCCTTTAAAAATGAGTACTATAAAAAAGAGAACTTGATTTATGGCAATGCAAACGCTAAACATAAAGTGGTGATTTTTTCAGACCCGTTATGCCCTTTCTGTAGAGATTTTGTTCCAAAAACTATAGAAGAGATGAGAAGTCAGCCAGAGAAGTTTGCAATCTACTACTTTCATTTTCCACTTCCGTCGCTCCACCCTGCCGCAGTCGAGCTTTCACTTGCTGCAACTGCTGCTGAGTTACAGGGAAATAAAGATGTTATATTAAACCTTTATAAAGTAGAGATAGACCCAAATGAGAGAGATATAACTAAAATATTGGCAGCATTCAATAAAACAATGAAAACAGATATAAAAGAGGCTGATATAAAATCGGATACGGTCATGAATCATAATAAACAAGATTTAGAAATTGCCGAAGAGGTGATGGTTCAGGGAACTCCTACACTCTTTTTTGACGGTAAGATTGATAAAACAAAAAAATTATATAAAAAGGCTCTATAAAATATGAAAAAATTAACAATAGCAACGAGAGGATCACAACTCGCACTTTGGCAATCCAACCATATTAAAGCAGTTTTAGAAAAGCAAAATCCTGGTTTAGAGGTAGAACTGAATATTATCGTTACAACAGGCGATAAAATAATTGACAGACCTTTGGCGGCCATTGGGGGAAAAGGGCTTTTTTTAAAAGAGTTAGAAGAGGCTATGCTTCGCGGTGAGGCTCAAATCGCTGTGCATTCACTCAAAGATGTTCCGACTGTAATGCCTGAGGGATTGATTTTGGCAGCAATTACGCAGAGAGAAGATTCGAGAGATGCGCTTTTGTCCGAAAAATATGCAGATATAAACTCTCTTCCACAAGGTGGCACTGTCGGTACATCTTCACTTCGCCGCCGCATGCAGATAGAGAAGATACGACCAGATTTAAAGATTAAAGATTTAAGAGGCAATGTTGATACAAGAATCAGAAAACTAAAAGAGGGTGAGTTTGATGCCATTATTTTAGCGGCTGCAGGAATTAACAGACTTGGACTTGTAGAGACTGTAAAATATGTTTACCCGATTTCACTCGATGAGATGATTCCATCGATGGGGCAGGGCGCACTTGGAATTGAGGCTGTAAATGACTCAAAGGTTTTGGCGATTGTTGCAAAATTAGAGAATGAGCATAGCAGAATTGAAACCACAATCGAGAGGGATTTCGTTGATATGTTAAATGGCGGTTGTCATGTGCCTATCGGTGTAAATGCAACTGTTTTGGAGAGTGGCGATGTAGTTATAAAGGCTGTTTTAGGGCTTCCAAATGGCACAAAAATTATGGCGGATACAAAAATAGTTTCAAAAGATTTATACAAAACTATTGGAAGAGAGATAGCACAAGAGTTTATAGACAGAGGTGCAAAAGAGTTACTTCAAGAAGCTGAAGACATGATGGTGAACAACTAGAATGCAAAGAACAATCAAGCTCTTAAAAAAAGAGAATGAACTAAGAGTTATAGAAGATGAGTTGGATATTTACCTAGAAATAGCACATTTAGCCTATGCCGAAGTAAAAAAGAAAGATGGCGGTATGGCTCTTTTGTTTACAAATGTTGTAGATAAAAAAAGCGGTACAAAGTTTGAAGAGCCGATTCTTATGAATGTTTTTGGCTCATATAGGAGATGTGAACTTCTTTTTGGCAGAACAATAGAGTCAATTGCAGATGAGATAACAAAACTTCTGCATATGAAACCACCCGTCGGCTTTAAAGATAAACTCTCTATGGCTGGTGAACTCTTCTCTTTAAAAAATATCTTTCCAAAGAAGTTGAAAGGAGAGGGTGCATGTCAAAAAATAAAATATCTTGAAGATAATATAGATTTGCATAAGCTTCCTATTTTAACTACATGGGAGCAGGACGGCGGTCCATTTATTACAATGGGACAGGTTTACACGCAAAGTCTTGATGGCGAATTGGTAAATCTCGGCATGTACAGACTTCAGGTTTATGACAAAAATCACCTAGGAATGCATTGGCAAATCCACAAAGATTCGTCACATTTTTTTGACCAGTATCAAAAAGCAGGTAAAAAAATGCCGGTTTGTGTTGCCATAGGCGGAGACCCGCTCTATACATGGTGTGCAACTGCACCGCTTCCTTATGGGGTGAATGAACTTTTAATGTATGGACTTATAAAAAAAGAGCCGGCAAAACTTGTAAAATCATTGACAACACCTCTCTATATTCCGCAAGATGTGGATTATGTTATTGAGGGTTGGGTGGATACGAATGAGATTAGAGTTGAGGGACCTTTTGGAGATCATACCGGCTATTATACGCTTAAAGAGCCATACCCTGTCATGCAGGTGAGTGCAATTACAACAAAAAAAGAGAAGGTATTTTTAGCAACGGTTGTCGGTAAACCGCCGCTGGAAGATAAATATATGGGCTGGGCAACGGGGCGAATATTTTTGCCGCTTTTAAAAACCACTGCACCCGATTTAATTGATTACCACATGCCTGAAAATGGAGGTTTTCATAACCTTATAATTGCAAAAATGCAACCGCATTACAAGGGGCATGCAAAGCAGTTTATGCATGCTTTTTGGGGCGCCGGGCAGATGAGTTTTGTCAAACATGCTATTTTTTTAGATGAGAATGCTCCAAGACTTGACAATTACGAAGCCCTGGCAACCTATATTTTGGATAGGTTTACTCCAAAATCTCTTTTTATATCTGAGGGGATTTTAGATGCACTCGACCACTCTTCGCCAGAGATTCTGGTGGGCGGAAAATTGGGTATTGACTCTACCGGAGCGCACAAAGTAGAAGCTCCGCAACTTCTCGGCGATGAAGAGTTGCTTCAAAGGGTACAAGAACTTGTTCCGGAAGCTGTACATCTTCATCAATTTATGAGAAGAACTAAAAATCCAATAACGGTTATATCTCTGAATAAAACAAGAAATGTAAAAGAGTGTTTTAAAGCTTTGATAGACTTAAGTACACATATCAGAGTTGTTGTTTTTGTAGATGAGGCTAAAAATGATGTATATAACTCCTACATGCTCATCTGGAGAGTGACAAACAATATTGATGCAGCAAGAGATATTTTTATATCAGGATTGATGCTGGGGGTGGATGGAACCAATAAAACTGCACTGGATGGTTTTGTTCGCGAGTGGCCGGATGACGTTGATTGTACGCAAAGTGTTGTTGATGCACTCAAACAAAGAGGAATCTGGGATTTGGACGATGCTACTTATGAAAAGTATCAACTTTAAAAATTTATTTATGAACAAAAATTGAGGAAGTAAAGTATGGAGAAAATGTGGTCAGGTCGTTTTATAGGAAGTGCTTCGAGCCTTTTAGATCAGTTTAATGCTTCTATTATGTTTGACAGAAAACTTTATCGTGAAGATATAGAGGGTTCTCTCGCACATGCCGCAATGCTTACAAAGCAGGGAATATTGACAACAGAAGAGTTTCGTCAAATAACCGAGGGATTAAATCAAGTTATGCGTGAAATAGAGTCTGGCGCATTTGAGTGGAAAATTTCGGATGAAGATCTGCACATGGCAATAGAAAAACGACTCACTGCCATAATCGGTGATGCAGGAAAAAAGCTCCATACTGCAAGAAGCAGAAATGATCAAGTGGCAGTTGACTTTCGCCGTTATGTTTTACGTAAAAACTTAGAAATTGTGGATGGATTAAAGCTGTTGATGCATGAAGTTTTGGTTGTCGCTTCTAAACATACTGAGACAATCTTACCTGGCATGACACACCTTCAACATGCACAGCCGATTAACTTTGCTTTTCATTTAGGTGCCTATTTAGCAATGTTTAAAAGAGATATTGAGAGATTTGAGAATTCTCACAAAAGAAACAATATTTCGCCTCTTGGATGTGCCGCATTAGCAGGAACACCGCACAATATAGACAGAAATATGACGGCAGAGCTTCTGGGCTTTGATGGCGTGAGCGTAAATTGTCTGGACACAGTAAGTGACAGAGATTTTGCACTGGAAATTTTATTTAACATCTCAACCATGATGATGCACATCTCCCGTTTGAGTGAAGAGCTTGTTATGTGGTCGAGTTACGAGTTTGGCTTTGTTGAGCTGAGTGATGAGTACTCGACAGGCTCGTCTATAATGCCTCAAAAGAAAAATCCTGATGTTCCTGAACTTCTTCGTGGAAAGACAGGACGGGTTTATGGCTCGCTCATGGGGCTTTTAACAGTTATGAAAGGCTTGCCTCTTGCATACAATAAAGATACTCAAGAGGATAAAGAGGGAGTTTTTGACGCTGTTGAGACGGCAGAAATCTCTTTAGAGATACTCAAAGAAGCGATTAAAACCATGCAAGTAAAACCTCAGAACATGGAAAAAGCCTCTAAAATAGGGCATCTGAGTGCAACAGATTTGGCTGATTATCTGGTTCAGAAGTGCAATATTCCTTTTCGAGAGGCGCACTTTATTACAGGAAAGGCAGTTGCGAAAAGTGAAGAGCTTAAAATTGATTTGAGCGATATTGAGCTTAAATATCTGCAGGAGATTGATAATAGAATTGACGAAGATGTACTGAAATTTTTATCGATTACAAACTCTATGAATGCCAGAACCTCAGCCGGCGGAACTGCAACCTCTAGAACAAAAGAGCAGTTAGAATATTTTAAAAACTTTTTAGGAGCATAGATGAAAGTAACCGTTTCCCATCAAGATGGAATGAAGTTTGAGGCAAAAACTGAAAAAAGTAGTTTTCTAATTGACTGCCCTCTAATTTCTCCTGTTGAGTACTTTTTAGCGGGCATTATAACATGCAGTGCAACGGATATGATTTTGATACCGAAAAATCAGGGTAAAACAGTAACCGATTTGGTAATCGATGGGGATGTTGTAAGAAATGAGGAACAGCCAAAAAAATTCAATACACTTCATTTAACCTATAAATTTAACTCGGATGCAGAGGATGTGATGGCTGCCAGATGGGTGATGGCTTCGCTTGAGACTTACTGCTCAACCATTAATACTATTCGTGATACAACTGAAATTTCATATACTATTGTTCATAATGGAAAAATTATTCGTGAAAACGAGAGGATGATTTCAGGCGGCGGGAGTAAAATAGATATGGGTGAGATAGAGAGTTGTCCTAGCTGATTATTTGATGTTATCCGCTTAAATGAGCTGAGTGGCAAAGAAAAAAATTCTCTTGTTTTATAGCATTTGGGAATAGTAGAGACATTAGCAGCAGCCACTAAAACGGACGCGTCCGTTTTAGTGCGTAATATTAAAAGTGACCTTTAGGGTCTGCATCGCTGATGTGCTCCCACTTGAGTTTTGCACCGCCTAATACATGAAAGTGTAGATGTTTCACCTCTTGTCCTCCATTTTCACCTATGTTTGTTATAACCCTGTATCCGCTTTCATCTAGTCTTGTCTCTTTGGCTATCTCTTGAATAAAAGTTGTCATGCCAGCCATAAGCTCTGCATCTGCCTCATTGAAACTATCTACATGAACTTTTGGAATTGCCAAGATATGAACCGGAGCTTTTGGATTAATATCATGAAAAGCCATGAATTTTTCATCTTCTAAAATTATATTCGAAGGTATCTCTTTTTTTACTATTTTACAAAATAAACACATGAACACTTCCTTGTTTTTGAGTAATTGTAGCATAGAAATTTTAATATACTGCGGTTAATGAAGCTATATATAAATTATTTTTGACTATAATCCCCCATAAATTTTATAGTAATGGAGACTCTATTTGAAAGAGTGGTATGATGCAATAAAAGAGGCACAGAGTGTTGAAAAACTCGAAGAGATTCGCATATCTGTTTTTGGAAAAAAAGGTGTTTTAGCAGAAAAGTTCGCTAAGATGAAAAATGCCTCGGATGAAGAAAAAGCACAAATTGCAAAAAATTTGAATACTCATAAAAGCTCTCTTATGAATGAGTTTACAGCCAAAAAAATAACTCTGCAAACTCTGCAACTGCAAGAGGCTTTAAAGGCAGAATATATAGATGTTTCACTCTATGGTTCAAAAAGCAGCGCAGGTGCTCTTCATCCGGTAATGGAGACGATGGATAGAATTGTAGAGTACTTTTCTGCCATGAACTTTGCTGTTAAAACAGGAACGATGGTAGAAGATGATTTTAACAATTTTGAAGCACTGAATTTGCCAAAATATCACCCTGCACGCGACATGCAGGATACCTTCTATTTTAGAGACGAAATGCTTTTAAGAACGCACACTTCTCCGGTTCAGATTAGAACCATGATGAGTACAAAACCGCCTATTCGCATGATAGCACCGGGTGCAGTTTTTCGTCGTGATTATGATTTGACGCATACTCCAATGTTTCATCAGGTTGAGGGATTATTGGTGGATGAAGAAGGCAAGGTCTCTTTTGCTAATCTGAAATATATTTTGGAAGATTTTTTAAAGTACATGTTTGGCGATGTAGAAGTTCGTTTTCGTCCTTCATTTTTCCCATTCACTGAGCCATCCGCAGAAGTTGATATCTCTTGTGTTTTCTGTAAAGGAAGCGGTTGCCGTGTCTGCTCAAAAACAGGTTGGTTAGAAGTTTTAGGATGTGGAATAGTTGATTCGAATGTATTTGAAGCCGTAAAATATGAAAATGTGAGCGGATATGCTTTTGGACTGGGTGTTGAGAGATTTGCCATGTTGATTCATCAAATTGGTGACCTTCGTTCTCTTTTTGAGGGTGATATTAAATTGCTGGAGCAGTTTCAATGATAGTTACAAGAAGTTGGTTAAATGAGTGGATAGATTTAAAAGGTATATCTACGGAAACGCTGTTAAAAACACTCAACTCTATTGGTTTAGAAGTTGACAGAGTCCACAGTTATGAAGTGCCGAAAAAGATAGTATTTGGAAAAGTTTTAGAGTGTGAAAAGCATCCGGATGCAGATAAACTTAATATTTGCAAAGTTGATGTAGGAACCAGCATTCGTCAAATAGTTTGCGGTGCTTCCAATGTCAGAGCTGGTCTTACTGTAGTTGTTGCAACGATAGGTGCTGTAATGCCGAATGGTTTAGTTATTAAACCTGTAAAGCTTCGTGATGTTGAATCAGATGGAATGATTTGCTCTGCAAGCGAAATCGGTTTTGAGAGCTTTCAAGATGGGATAATGGAAATTGATAGCAGTATCGGCGCATTTGCTATAGGTCAAGAAGTGAGTGAAAATCATATTTTTAGCGATACTTTGATTGAGATAGAACTGACTGCAAACAGGGGTGACTGCCTAAGTGTAAGAGGTATTGCCAGAGATTTAAGTGCAGCATTTGACAGAGTTTTAAAAGAATTTAAGCAAATAGATAATGAAAATAAAAGAGGAATTGGCAGAATATTGAGCCTCTCCCATGAAAAAGAGTTAAAAGTAAACGTTCGCTACAAAGCTTTTGATTTAAAAGAGCTAAAACTTCCATTTTTAATGAATCTGAGACTTGCACAAATAGAAGAGAAAAGAGTGAGTGATATAGATTCTATTGTGTCCTATGCAACGCATAGTGTCGGTGTAGTTTTGAGTGCGTATAACTATGGTTATTTTTGTGAAAATAATGAAATTATGGCAAAACTTGAACTCGGTGAAGATGAAAATGGTTATGCGTGTATTATGGGCACAAATAAAGAGAAAGTTTCGACTATTGGAGTTCTTCAAGAAGAATGCTCAAAAGTAACTTATTCTGAGGGCACTGTTTTACTTGAAGCCAGTTATATTCAGCCGGAAATCATCTCTAAAAAAATGGCAGAACATAAAATAGAGACAAGCCCCATGTATTACAGAAGCTCAAGAGGAAGTGAACCTGAGTTAAATTATGGACTTACCTATTGTATTAACTTGATTGAATTGTATTCTGCGGCTTCAACTTTTAGCGGAAGTATTGAATATGGACATCTTCATAAAGATACAATTGTAAGCATTAGTAAGCAGACTATTGATGAAATAATCGGTGCGCAGATAGATAAGGCTAAAATTACTAAAATTTTAAAAAATTTAGGTTTTAATACGGCAAAATCTACTTCGGATGGTTTTGTTGTTTCAGTTCCACATTTTCGCCATGACATAGTAAATAAGCAAGATATTGCAGAAGAGATAGTTCGTTTAGTAGGGATTGAAAATATTCCGTCAAAACCTTTTCTCTTTACAGAGAAAAATAGACTTGAAGATGATTATTTTGAGTATAAGAAGAGAAGCATATATAGACATCGTGCAGCCCAAAGCGGTTTTTTTGAGAGTGTTCATTTCGTTTTTGATGAGAAAAAAGTGCTTAACGAGTATGGCTTTTTTACGACCTTGGAGGAGTTAGAACTCCTAAACCCAATAATAAACACGCTAGATACTTTAAGACCGACTCTTTTAACCGGGCTTTTAAAGGCAGCCTCGCATAATGTGAAAAATGGATATTCTTCTGTGAGACTTTTTGAAATAGGCTCTGTATTTTCTCCATACAGAGAGGAGTCTCTTAGATTTTCATTTCTATTTTCTGGAGATAAAGAGTCTCAGAAACTTTCAAATATTGGAAAACCTGATAAGATAGATTTTTCCTATTTTACTCAAAAAATTTCTGATATTATCGGTGCATTTGAGCTTGTTTCTTATGAAACAAAACATACATTGTCACATGTTTATCAGAGTGCTCAAATCTTAATAGAGGGCGAAGCAGTCGGAGAGTTATTTAGAGTGCATCCAAGTGTGGAAGAGAGCTATGATTTAGAGGCAACATATCTTTGTGAACTTGATTTTTTAAAAATCCCGCATGTACTGAAGAAAGCAAAAAAATCATCTAAGTATCAGGCATCTTTTAGAGATTTAAGTTTGATAATGCCTAAAGATATGAGTTATGAAAAAGTGAAGCAGGTGATTAAAAACAGTGCGAGAGAAGAGTTGATAAACTTCTATCCGGTTGATAGATATAGTGATGAATCATTGGGTAAGAATATGAGTTTATCCATTCGTTTTATGCTTCAGTCATTTGAAAAAACACTTCAAGAAGAGGATATTACTTCATCGATGGATGCCATTTTAACTGCGCTCTCAAATGAGCTTGGAATTGGGCTTCGATGAGTAGAGTAGAAGTTTTTCCATGTTCTGATTTTTCTCTTAAAATATCAGAGATTGCCCCTGATAAATCTATTTCGCACCGTAGTGCAATGTTCTCAATGCTTGCTCGTGGTACGAGTATTATTACAAATTTTTTAAGAGCCGAAGATACGCTTAACACTTTAGAGATTGTAAAAAACTTAGGGGCGAATGTTGAAGATGATGGCATAACAATAAAAATAAGTTCAGACGGAATAAAAGAGAGTTCAGAGATACTGGATTGTGGAAATTCAGGGACTGGAATGAGACTCTTCTGCGGACTTTTAAGTTCTGCAAACGGGCATTTTATCTTGACTGGAGATGAGTATCTTCGTCGCCGTCCCATGAAAAGGGTTACTTCCCCTCTTCGTGATATCGGAGCAAAGCTCGATGGAAGAAACAATGGAGATTTGGCACCGCTAAGTATTCGAGGAGCCTCACTCAAAGCATTCAATTATGAGAGTAAAATAGCATCTGCTCAGGTGAAGAGCGCCATGATTTTAGCAGCTCTTAGAGCCGATGGTGTCTGTACATACACTGAACCGGAACTCTCTCGTGATCACACAGAGAGAATGCTCGGAGGAATGGGTGCTGACATAAAAGTAGATGGACTGACAACTACAATCGCACCTATGAAAGAACTTCTTTTACCGCTTATTATAAGAGTTCCGGCTGACCCTTCAAGTGCATTCTTTTTTGCAGTTGCCGCTGCAATCACTCCCCATTCAGAGGTTGTTTTAGAGGGTGTTACTCTTAATATTACCCGTATAGAAGCTTTTAAAGCACTAGAACAAATGGGCGCAGATATCAGATATGAAATAACTGATAATAAGTATGAACCGATAGGAGATATAAGAGTCAAATATGCTCCGCTTCATGCGATAACCGTTGATAAGAATATCTCTTGGCTTATTGATGAACTGCCTGCACTTTCTATCGCCTTTGCATGTGCGGATGGGGTAAGTGTCATAAAAAATGCCGAGGAGCTCAGAGTAAAAGAGTCTGATAGAATATCTACTGTTGTCAACGGACTTATATCATGTGGAATTGAAGTGAATGAGTTTAGCGATGGCTACAGTGTGCAAGGCGGAGAGTTAAAATCTGCAATAGTGGATAGTCACGGTGACCATAGAATTGCTATGAGCTTTATAATTGCAGGACTGAGATGCGGCATGCAGGTGAGTGACATTGATTGCATAAATACATCTTTTCCAAACTTTTTTGAACTGCTTCAAAAAATCACTAAAATAAAAATAATATGAAAATAGAGTTAGCTGAAAATTACGGCTTCTGCTTCGGTGTTAAAAGAGCCATAAAAATTGCAGAAGAGAATAAAAACTCTTCTACTTACGGACCTCTTATACATAACTCAAAAGAGATAGAGAGGCTAGAACGGGATTTTAAAGTTGCCCTTACAGATGATTATAAAACTTTCAAATCAGGTGACAAAGCGGTTATCAGAACACATGGAATCCCTAAAAATGAGCTTGCAGAACTAAGAAATAGTCGCGTAGATGTTGTGGATGCAACATGTCCTTATGTAACTAAACCACAGCAAATTTGTCAAGAGATGAGTGAAGCCGGATATGACATTATTATTTTTGGCGATGAAGCGCATCCAGAGATAAAGGGTGTTAAAAGTTATGCAACGTATGGTGCAAGAGTTGTGACATCTCCGCAAGAGCTAGAAAAGTTAAAACTCGGAGAAAGAGTAGCATTAGTTGCTCAAACAACAAGAAAAGTCGAAGATTATATGGATATTGCAAACTATCTTATACCTCGTCATAAAGAAGTTAGAGTTTTTAACACAATTTGTAATGCGACATTTGAAAACCAAGAGGCTGTTAGAAAAATTTCTAAAAATGCTGATATTATGATAATTATCGGTGGAAAAAACTCATCCAACACAAAACAACTTTTCAGCATATCCAGAGATTATTGCCAAGATAGTTATCATATAGAAGATGAAAATGATTTGGATTACTCTTGGTTTTTAAATAAAAGTTTTTGCGGTATTAGCGCTGGAGCTTCTACTCCTGACTGGATTATACAAAATGTTGTTGATTCAATCAAAAAAAACTGCTAATTTATTCTTTTTTAAGTAAAAGAATATTTTTTTAAATTTTTACTTATAATTAATCTAAAAACAATCAATAATTAGATACAATCACGGCAATTTTTATGTAACAGAGGATAGGTAATGGCGTTCGATAACGAATCATTTGAAGAAGAAGAAAATTTTGCAGAGATGTTTGCTGCTAGTGAAAAACAGCAAGAAACTAGCCGAATTGTAGAGGGCGAGATTGTTGAAATCCAAGAGGAAGAAAACAGAGCATTAGTAGGTGTGGGCGATAAGCTAGAGGGAATTTTAAGTTTGGATGAAATCCGTAATCCAGACGGAAAGTTAAAGTTTAATGCCGGCGATAAGATAAAAGTAATGGTTATGGGGTACTATAATGAGCGTCCTAAAATCTCTTATAAAAAAGTTTTAGAGCAACAAAAAACTATTGACTTTATTGATGCGCACAAAGATAACTTTGAAGAGTTGATTATCGACGGTATTATCACTAAGAAAAACCGTGGTGGATATGTTGTAGAGGCTGACGATGTTGCTTTCTTTATGCCTCGTTCACTTGCAGCCTTTAAAGATACTGATGATGTAGTCGGTCGTAAAATTAAGGCTCAGGTTGTAAAAATAGACCCAGCTGAAAACTCAATAATAGTTTCCCGTCGTAAACTCTTTAATGAAGAGAGAAAAAAGAAAAAAGAAGTTATTGATCAATTAATGGAAAGCGGCACTATAGTTGAAGGTACTATCAAAAAAATCACTAGCTATGGAATGTTTGTAGACGTTGGCGGTGTTGATGGATTAGTTCACTATAACGAAATAAGCTACAAAGGCCCTGTGAATCCATCTAAGCTTTATAAAGATGGTGATGTAGTAACTGTTAAAGCTATTGGCTATGATAAAGATAAAAGACACCTCTCTCTTTCTATAAAAGCTGTTCAATCTGACCCATGGGCGGAAGTTGAAAGCGAATTGGATGAAGGTGATACGATTACCGTAACTGTTTCAAATATTGAAGCATATGGTGTATTCGTTGACCTAGGAAATGATATTGAAGGTTTCTTACATATTTCAGAGATTACTTGGAATAAGAATGTTAAAAATCCTAATGATTATTTAACTGTTGGTCAAGAAATCGATGTTGAAGTTATAGAAATAAATTCTAAAACACATAAACTTCGTGTTTCACTGAAAAGACTTTTAGCGAAGCCGTTTGATGAGTTTATGAAAAGCCATAAAGAGGGCGATATTGTAAAAGGTACGGTAACTTCTCTTACTGATTTTGGTGCTTTTGTACGTATCGACGGAGTAGAGGGTCTTTTACATAATCAAGATATTTCTTGGGATAAAAATGTAAAATGCAGAGATATTTTAAAATCCGGTGATGAAGTTGAAGTGAAGATTGCTAAAATTTCTCCAGAAGATCAAAAAATATCTTTAAACCGTAAAGCTCTTTTAGAAAGTCCGATAGATAAATTTGCAACTACACATAAATTGAACTCTGTTGTAACCGGCACTATCCGTGATATTAAAGACTTTGGTGTATTTGTATCTTTGGAAGACGGTGTTGATGCTCTTATTCGTGATGAAGATTTATCTCCACTAGTGAAAGAAGAGTTGGAAGTAGGACAAAAAATAGAAGCGGCGATTGCTGTTATTGATACTCGTCGTGACCGTATTCGTCTCTCTGTAAAAAAATTAGATTACATTAAAAATCAAGCTTTACTTGATGAGATTAATGACAATCAATCACACTCTTTGGGTGATTTGATAAAAGATAAATTCAAGTAATCAATTGTAATGCAAAAAATATTAAAGTGGTTTACTCCAGTCTTAGCGCTAGGAGTTGCCATTTTTATCTATTTCTTTTTACTTTCTATAAACTCTTCAGAAGAGCTTCTTCACACTGACCCATTAGTTTTCAAGAGTGAAGTAGTTGAAAAAAAAGAAGATAAACTTTGGCTAAATCATTTTTCTCAAACTGAAAGATTGGGATATTTTTATCCTGTTAATGAAGTTTTTGTTAAAGTTGATTTAGACGAAAAAATTATTAAAACTATCATGTATAAATTATCCGCTCCTCTTTTAGATCCATATCAACTTTTTTGTTTAAAAGAGGAGTTGAAACAACATCAACTGAAGTATTATCTTCAAAAAGATAAAAGCGGTATCGAGCTATTAATTTATTCAAAAGAGATTGATAAATTAAACTCTTTAGTTAAAGTATTGAAAAATTATCAAATTTCGGCAACTGTAATGCCGTACAACGAGGATGTATAATGAAAAAACATACAATTGTAGTTTGTGACCATATCCATGAAGCTGGATTAAAGATGCTTCGTGAGGATAAAAGTATCAATTTTATCATGGCTGCGGATGAAGACAAAATAAAATTATTAACTATTATTGAGCAGGCAGATGTTGCCATTACAAGAAGCTCAACTGATGTTGATGTGGCTTTTATTGCACATGCAAAAAATATGAAAGCTATTGTTCGTGCCGGTGTCGGTGTAGATAATGTTGATATTGAAGGCTGTTCAAAAGAGGGAATTATTGTTATGAATGTTCCTACAGCAAACACTATTGCTGCGGTTGAACTTACTATGGCGCATATGCTCTCATGTATGAGAATGTTTCCATATTCGCACAATCATTTGAAACTTGATAGAGTTTGGAAGAGAGAGAAGTGGTATGGCTATGAGATGATGGGCAAAAAACTGGGCGTTATCGGTTTTGGTAACATCGGCTCTCGCGTAGCAAAACGAGCTAAAGCTTTTGAAATGGAAGTTATTGCATACGACCCATATATTCACCCATCAAAAGTTACAGATTGCGACATGACATACACTAAAAATTTTGATGATATTTTGGCTTGTGATATTATCACTATCCACACGCCAAAAAATCAAGAAACTACCGATATGATTACCGAAGCTGAGATAGCTAAGATGAAAGACGGTGTTGTTTTAATCAACTGTGCAAGAGGTGGTCTTTATAATGAAAAAGCACTTTACAACGGTCTAAAATCCGGAAAAATCCGTTTTGCAGGAATTGATGTATTTGACAAAGAGCCTGCAATAAATAATCCTCTCCTTGATTTGGATAATATTACAGTATCTCCGCATCTTGGTGCAAACACTTATGAATCTCAGTACAATATCGGCACGCAAGCTGCACAAAATGCAATTGAAGCGGCAAAAGGTATCGCATATCCACATGCTATGAATCTTCCGATTGATGAGAGTAAAATACCACCATTTGTTAAGCCATTTTTAGAGATGGGACAAAAGATTGGTTTCTTAGCTTCTCAAATAAACAAGTCACAAATCATTGCCGTTAAAGTAAGTGGGCAGGGTGAAATATCTAATTATGTTGATTCACTTTCTACATTTGTTGCAGTCGGTGCTATGAGTGAGAGCAGCGGAGATACAATTAACTATGTTAATGCTGAGTTTATTGCAAAAGAGAAAGGAATTAAAATAGAATCAGAAGCACTGAGTGATTCATCTGTGTTTAAAAACTTAATTACCGTAAAACTTACAACTTCTGAAGGTACGACAACTATCTCTGCAACAATCTTTGATGACCATGTACACCGCATAGTTGCGATAGATGGTTTTGATATAGAAGTTGCACTCAAAGGAAACATGATACTATTCAAAAACAGTGATGTTCCAGGCGTTATTGGAAGCATCGGTTCTACTCTTGCAAAACACAATGTAAACATAGCAGATTTCTCTCTTGCTAGAAATAACCAAGCGCAGGCGTTGGCAGTTATCCTTGTTGATAACGCTGTTGATGATGTGACTCTTGATGAATTAGCAAGTCTTGAAGCTTGTATTAGCGTTAATTACGCAAGACTTTAACTTTGTATTCAAGCTTCTAAGTAAGTTCTTGTCAACTACGCTCTTTTTATAATTTTCTTCTTCTTTTATTGAACCTCTTTTTATTAGAGGTTTAATATCCTCTTCCGTTTTTTTTATAATTAATTGCAAATAACAGATAGCTGTATCAAAGAGGTTCTTCCTCATTTTGCTTATAGCAAATGAGGAAGTTGGATGTTACGGTTCGTAAACAGATACCGCTTTTTTCTCATGAAAGTTAAAATGTCTCTCTAAATCTGCATTGTATAAAAGTACGGGAACAATAATGAGTGATGCTATAACAGCTGCGACAGTTCCAAATATAAGTGAAACACCAAGCCCGCCAAAAACAGCATCTCCGGCTAAAAGAGTAGAAGCCAAAATAATAGCCGCTGCAGTTAAAAAGATAGGTTTTGCTCTAGTTGCAGTTGCGTAAGCAATTGCTTCAGCTTTTTGCATTCCTTTGTCTCCCATAAGTGATTTTGTAAAGTCTATCAGCAGCAGCGAGTTACGAGAACTGATACCGATGAGAGCTATAAAACCTATGAGCGAAGTTGCGGTTAAAAAGAAGGTGTCTGTTGTAAAGATATCCATAATCCAGTGACCTACAATGACTCCGATGATAGACAAAAATGAACCCAAAAGAATAATTCCGCTTAGCGTGTAGCTTTTATAATAAATTACCATAAGTAAGAATATAAGTACAAGTGCGGCTATAAAAGCGGCTCCAAGTTCAACAAAAGTAACAAGGGTTACCTCCATTTCTCCATCCCACATAAGTTTATAGATAGCACCGCTATTTTTATCGGTAAACTCTAGGTTAAAAAGCCCTGTTTTTTTTATGTTATACTCATCGTTAAATGTATCAAGTATTACATTTCTTGCACTCATGAGTGGATAAACTTGAGAAACCATGTCAGTCTCAGCCATAACATTTACCATCTTATGTAAGTTTTTACTCATAATCATAGGATTTGATTTTTTAGGAATAACCGTTACAAGCTCATTGATGGGCGTCATCATGCCCATTTGATTCATAAGCTTGAGTGCAGCCAGTTTTGATTTAACAGCCTCTATATCCTTGTTCGTAAATTTCTTAGACTCTTGAGAGAGTGAAAGATAGATAGGTATCTGATCGTTGTGAATATCTGAATTTTTAACTGCTATTTCCATTCCCTCAAAAGCGAGGTAAAGTATGTCATTGAGCTGTTTAATTGATACTCCGGAATTTGAAACTTTTGTTGTGTTTATGTTAATTTCATATGTGTCATAAATGTCATCTTGCATAATATCAACATCCACAAGACCTTTTGTATTTTTAAATACATCCGATACTCTTGTGGCTAGTTTTCTTATGTTCTCTGAATCATTTCCATATATCTCAGCCACAATAGCCGCTAAAACAGGAGGTCCAGCAGGAGGTTCTACAAAAGAGATGATTGTATTGGGATAAAGTGTTCCACATGTCGAAGTTATAGCCGGTCTCATTCTTTGAACCATAAAATAAGAAGGCTCAACTCTATGGTGTTTGCTTGTAAGATTTAAAACTATCTCTGCAACATTTTCAGAATTTTTGTATTGTGACCCTTTGATAAGTCCTGCAAAGTCGAGAGGAGCGCCCATTCCAAGAAAGACTTCAATATCATTGAGCTCCTCTTCCTTTTGCACAAAACCGACAACGCAATCACTCACTTCTTTAGTCTGCTCAATCGAACTTCCATTTGCCATGTCAATATATATAGTAAATGTGTCATTGTTTTTTCCGGGAAGCATCTTTGCAAGAACCATCTGTGTAGGTGCTATCATAAGTACGGATAAAATAAAAGCTATCAGAGTTCCGACAAGGATAAGTTTTCTTTGAAAAGAGCTTTGAATACCATTTAAAATCAGATTTTCAAATTTTTTAAACATTAGTGACCTCCTTTTTTACTGAAATCCGGTTTTTTAAGCATTCTGACCGCCAAGTAAGGTGTAAATATATAAGCAACAAAAAGTGAGGCAATGAGAGCAACAGGTACATTAGCAGGAATCGGTTTCATAAACTGACCCATCATTTGTCCGACAAACGCCATAGGAACCATAGTCATAATAATTGCAAGCGTTGCAATATTTGTAGGTGGTCCAATTTCATCGGTTGCCTTAATCATCAAATCATCCGCACTTTCATGTTGCGATTCTATTGAATGGTAATGTCTGTGGATATTTTCTATTACGATAATTGCCGCATCCACTAAAAGCCCAAGGGAGAGCAAAAATGCAAAGAGCGTAATTCGGTTAATCGTTTGACCGGTTAAGTAGGCTATGAAAAGCGTTATTGCTAAAATTGCAGGAACAGTAAAAGTAACAATGAGGGATTCTCTCCATCCAAGTACAACTGCCAGTAAAATAGCAATGATAATTATGGATAGGAGCAGGTGATAAACAAGTTCATTTACTGCTTCATTTGCCTTGTGACCATCATTTCTGGTAATAACATAGTTGATACCATTTTGTGCCAAAAGCTCTTTGTAAGATTCTAACTCCTGTTTAACGGCATTTGCAATTACAACCGCATTTGTGCCCTGAAGCTTAGAAACAGTGAGTGTAACCTGTTCTTGAAGAGGTAAAAATTTACCATCTTCGCCTTTCGTGCTGATAGAAGCTGATTTAAAGTTTTGAATGTCATAGGAATTTGTGACTTCTGCTACTTGATTTAGATAAATAGGTGAACCCATATACTCGACAACAATGATATTGCCAATATCTTGTGAACTTTCAATCGCGTTTTTTACTCCAACCATAATAATTTGATTGTCTTTAGTTCTATTTTTTACAGCAGGAACACTATAAGAAAGAGACTCAACTGCTTTAACAATCTGCCCCATAGAGAGGTTGTAGCCTGAGAGCTTGTATAAATCAACTTCTATATTAAATTGAGGTTTATGTCCGGCTTTTACCTCTGTAACGGCAACATTTTTAAGTCCATTAATCTGATGTTGAATTTTTTTTACTCTATCGTAGAGTTCTGTATGCGTCATTTTCTCGTTTTTTGAAAAAAATGCAACAGAGACAACGGGAATATCAATATCAATGTCAAGAGGTTTAATGATAGGATTCATTGCACCTTTTGGAAACATTCCAGAGTTTTGCATAATCTTGTCATAGACTTTAAGATTGGAATCCTCTTTTTTCTCGCCTATATAAAATGCGGTAGTCACGATGCCGACATTATCCATAGCTCTGCCGTAGATATGCTCTACACCCTTTACCTCTTTGAGTTTTCTCTCCAGAGGGTTTACTATCACTTTTTCTATCTCGGCAGCACTAGCTCCAGGGAGTGCAACGATAACAGTAGAGCCGCTGACAACCATCTGAGGATTCTCCTCTCTTGGCATAATCATCAGAGACAAATACCCGATAGAGAGTAAAAAAATGCCTAAAACTAAAGTTAAAGGATTTCTCAAAAAGTCTTTAGCCAATTTACCCGCAGCATCTGTTGGCTGATAAGGTTTAATATCTTTCATATTTTCAGCCTTAGTCAATGCTTATTGTAGAGTACATGCCAGGATAAACAGATTTGTTTAAACTACTAAATGAAACTTTTATTTTAAAAGTGTGTGTCATCGGATTTGAGCTTGGTATGATAGCCGTAACGGTTCCAATCTCTTTTATTCCTAGAGATGGAATTTCAACTGTCACTTTTTTACCATGTTGTATAAGGTTTAAGTTGCTCTCTGCAATCTCGGCAGATATTTTGAGATTGCTCAAATCTGAAAGCACAATAGCCGGCATTCCCGGCATTGCCATTTCACCGACTTTGATATTTTTAGCCACAACAACACCTTCATTTGGAGCAGTTATGTTCAAATAGCGATATTGGTTGTTGACCTCTTGAAGTCTTGCTTTGGCAATTGAAATCATATCTTGAAGATTCTTCGCAGCCAATTCCAAATTTTCTACTTCATATTTTGAAACCATATCTTTTTCTAAAAGTCTTTTGTGTCTGTCAAGGTTGATTTTTACATTTGTGAATTGATTTTCATACATTTGAAGACTGAGCTCTGCCTGAGCTTTTGCCGAGTCTATCTCTCTTGAATCAATAGAGTAGAGGATTTGGTTCTTACTTACTTTTTCTCCCTCCGATACATTGACACTCGTTACAAAGCCCATAAAACGGCTTGTTATCATTTTTTGATTATCAGAGATAACGCTTCCTGAAAGAGTAAGCGTCTCCGCTAAAAGTGAAGCACTAAGGGCAGCTATTGTTAGTAGATTTTTAATTATTGTCATGTTTTTCTCCATTTGCTAATTGTTCAAGTGCGAAGATTCTCTCATTTCGCTTATTGTGTGCCTGTTGCAGTTGTAAAATTTTTTGAATCTGCTCGGATTGTTTGATAATTACATCGCTCATAGAGGAGAGTTTTTCTCTGTATCTTCCCTCATAGTTAATGTAAATTTCATTTGCAAGTTCAAGCTCTTTTTCTAAAGATTTTATTTCAGAGTCAGAAGTTTGTATTTCGGTTCTAATTTTAGCAACTTGAAGAGCAATTCCCTCTTTTGCAAGTTGAAGCTGTGTCTCAGTTTTGAGATGTTCTATTTTTGATTTTTCAAATTTTGCATTGTCTATGCCGCCGTTAAAAAGATTCCAAGAGAGTCTTGCTCCTACAGAATAGGATTTATGGTCATCTGCATTGCCCAAGAATGTATTATCGGAAGTAGATGTTTCGGCAAATGCTCCCACCATTGGATAGTAGGATGATTTTGAAACATCCACCATGTTTTTTCTTATTTCCAAACCAGTGGAAGCTTTTTTAATATCAAGATTGCTATGGAGTATGTCATCGCTTGTTAAAGATGATTCAGAAACTCCATGTGTGGGTGTTTTAATCTCACTCACTTTTTCATTGAGTAAAAAGCTAATATAGTGATAGAGAAGTTCTTCGTTTGATTTTATTTCGTTTACAAGTCTTTGAACATTCCCCTTTTTAGCCTGAACTTCTAATAAGTCAACTTTTTTTGCATAACCGACTTCTATCATATTTGTTGTCATGTTCTCAAGCATATTTATATTTTCTAAAATAGTATTGAGATTCTTCTCGGAGTTCTTTAGAAGAGCCATGTCGTAAAAGCTTTTTCTGACTTGATAGATTTTTTCACTTACAACTTGCTCTTTTTCGAGAGTTTTCATCTTTGTCATGGATTGCATAATATCAGAATAGCTAGTGAGAGCAAAACCTGTAAAAAGCGGAACTTCATACTTCAGTTTGCTTTGAAAGAAGTTTCTTGACTCTGGATAATTGAGATTGTTGGGTGGAGTTTTATATGCACTGGCAGGCGGTACACCTCCGTTCATTCCGGTTGCATTCATAAACTCTGCTGCTCCAAAATCACCGAAAGTAGCCTCTCTTGCAGAGAGCTTAAATCCAAAAACATTTCCTGCATCATTAGAATTTACAAAGTCTTGAATAAAATCCAATTTGCCCCAATTACTGCCCGAAGCAATTTCGGCATCGCTCTTCGCAACGTCCACATCAAACGAAGCAGCTTTGATTTCTAGGTTTTTAGATTTTAAAATATTTATAGCATCGTCAAGTGTCAAAGAGCTAGAAGTTGTTAGCTCTGAAGCAGTTAACAATAGAGAAGCACACACAATGCTGACTATTTTTTTCATCTGTTTTCCCTCATATAGAGTTTTTAATTTAAGTTTTAATTATAACATATATTTTATTTTTGTATATGACATAAAAATAAAGAAGTAAAATAATTTAAAGTTTTTGTAACTAAAGCGTAATTGAGATGTTTTAAACTTCCGGTGTATAAAAAATAAAAGGAAGTCCATCATGACATTAAGTAAAATCACAATCGCTCTTTTAGCTGCGTCTGCGCTTACACTATCTTTAAGTGCTAGAGATCAAATTAAAATGGTTGGTTCATCTACTGTTTATCCATTCGCATCTTCAGTTTCTGAAGAGTTCAGTGCTACTACAAAAAACCCGACACCGGTAGTTGAGTCAACAGGTACGGGAGGGGGAATGAAACTGTTTTGTGCTTCAAGTGACATGAGTTCCCCGGATATTACAAATGCGAGTAGAAGAATGAAAGCTGAAGAGCTTAAGTTGTGTGAAACAAACGGTGTTACTGATATTACTGAAGCTATTATAGGATTTGACGGTATCGCTTTTGCTCAAAGCAAAGCAAATACACCTTTTAATGTAACAAAAAAACAGTTATTTTTAGCAGTTGCTGCCGAGGTTCCTTCTGCTGATGGTAAAACTCTAGTCGCCAATCCATATAAAAAATGGTCAGATATTGATGCTTCTTTACCAAATAGAGAAATCACAATTTACGGTCCTCCAAAATCAAGCGGTACAAGAGACGCTTTTGAAGATATGATTTTAAAAGCACAAACAGAGAAGATGGATGTTTATACTAAAGTGTATGAAGCGGACAAAGTTAAAAACAAAGGCTACAAAGAGTACGGCACAATCAGAACTGACGGTGTTTATGTAGAAGCCGGTGAAAATGATAACTTAATCGTTGCAAAACTTGATAAAAACAGGGCAGCATTCGGTGTTTTCGGATACTCGTTCTTAGAAGAAAATGCGGATAAAGTTCAGGGTTCAAATGTTGACGGCATAGCTCCAACTCCTGATAATATCTCTAGCGGAAAATATCCTGTTTCAAGAAGTCTGTTTTTCTATGTGAAAAATGCACATGCAGCAGAAATTAAATCGTTAAATGATTATGTAACTCTATTTATGAGTGAAAAAATGATTGGTAAAAAAGGAATTTTAGGCGAAATCGGACTCATTCCTCTTCCTGAAAAAGAGAGAACTGCAATTAGAGAATCAGTTTTTAAAAAAGAGAAAGTAACTGCAGAGATGTTAAGCCATAAATAATAAAAATGATAAGTCCACTTTTTTTCGTTCCAGCTCTCCCAAGATGGAACGAAAAATAAATATTGTAGTAATGACTCATCGCTTAATTTACCTTTATTTTTCAAAAATCATATAACTTCCTATGATTATTAAAAATAGTCCGAAGATGATTTTGAGAGTATGTGCATCAATATGGTTAACGGTACGCGCTCCCATCCAGCCACCGATTATCGCCATAGTTGCAATAATAAATGCTGCACGAAAATCTACATTCCCATTACGG
This sequence comes from Campylobacterales bacterium, assembly GCA_026390115.1. Taxonomy (GTDB): domain Bacteria; phylum Campylobacterota; class Campylobacteria; order Campylobacterales; family Sulfurimonadaceae; genus Sulfurimonas. The sequence goes on from JAPLGO010000023.1 coordinate 172,733, forward strand.
TAATATTCTAAAACAGCGGCGATACCAATTGGGGGAAGTAATACGGCTAGGCTTGTTCCAATCGCAAGTTTTTGAGAAAATCCTGCTAAATACATAAGAGCAGGTACGATAAGAATACCCCCACCGATACCAAATAGTCCAGCTAATATGCCTGATGACAATCCTAAAATCATAAATGTAGCCCAATGCATTTTAATTCCTTTTTCAAAAAGTATAACTCAATTTAGATTTATAAGAAAGAAAGGCTTGTAACAGAGGATAGTTCCTATAGAAGAGAATATAACCATATTTTTTAGTAGATGAGATATAAAAAACGATGAATGCAAAAGAGAATAGTTGTCTAAATATTTGTAATAGTATTAAAGTTTAGATTTTCATATGCCAAATAAATTTTTGCAATCGTTTTGTAACCAAGCAACTCTACAATTATGACATTAAATGACACAAGGATTAGTTTGGCTACTTTTGAATCAAAACACAAATATGCTCATCTTCAAGAAGATGTAATTAAATATTTTCTGATACTTGCGGCGACAATTTCCATACTTACCACATTCGGAATCCTCTTTTCTATTCTTTTTGAAGCTATAGAGTTTTTTAAATTAAAAAGCTTTGTCTATTTTTTTTCAGGAACAGAGTGGACTCCTGGTGTTGAAAATAGCCAGTTTGGGGCATTGCCTATATTCGCAGGTACGTTTATGATTACAGCAATTGCCATGGCGGTGGCGCTTCCTATCGGTCTTGGGAGTGCAATCTATATGAGCGAATATTCTACTCCAAATGCGAGAAATGTGCTTAAACCGCTCTTGGAAATATTGGCAGGGATTCCGACCGTTGTATATGGCTTTTTTGCTGCTATTACCGTTGCACCGTTTATAGTAAAAGTGGCGACTACAGTGGGTATTGAGGCCTCTTTTAACAGTGCTTTGGCATCTGGTGTTGTCATGGGGATTATGATAATTCCTTACATCTCTTCACTCAGCGATGATGTGATAAGCGCAGTGCCGGACAGTTTGAGAAAAGGCTCTTTGGCTCTAGGGATGACAAAAGCTGAAACTATTATGGATATAGTGATACCGTCTGCATTGCCTGGAATTATCTCTGCAACTTTGCTTGGCATATCGAAGGCTTTGGGCGAGACTATGATTGTTGTTATGGCAGCGGGACTTCGTCCTAATTTGTCGTGGAATATACTTGAAGATATGACAACGGTAACTGTGAGAATTGTCGATGCACTTACCGGAGATCAGGCATTTAATTCACCTGCAACACTCTCTGCTTTTGCTTTGGGGCTGGCGTTATTTGTGGTAACTTTGATTTTAAATGTTGTATCTGTTCGAATGATACAGAAATTTAAAGAAAAATATAAAATGAGTAGTTTATAATGGATAAAAATAATATATTTTATGACCCGAGTCTGAAGAGAAGACACCTTAAATCGAAGCTTTTTAAGTATTTTACTCTCTTCTCTTTAGTGGTTTCTTTGGTTTTCTTAGCAATTTTTTTACTTGACATGGTGCTAAAAGGCAGTTCTGCTGTGCAGCAAACATATATACAGGTTGAAGTTTCATATAATCAGGAGAGTATAGATAGTTACAGAGATGCAGTAGCTAAAAAATATCTGAATTTACTCAGTCGTGCTGCCTTAAGGGAAATACCTAATCAAATTCAGAAAAATCCCTCTCTTATGGGTACAAAACAGGTTCTATGGATGTTAGCGGATGATCAAGTTGACATGTATATGAAAGAGTATTATTACAAAATAGATGAAAAAGATATGAAAACTCTTGAAGAGCTGGTAAAAAACGGTATGGTGGATAAAAAATTTAATACAATCTTTTTTACACATGGAGACAGCAAATCACCTGAATATTCAGGGATACTGTCCGCATTTATTGGAACTATACTGACTCTTGCGGTGACGATGCTTGTTGCATTTCCAATCGGTGTGGCTACAGCTGTTTATCTTGAGGAGTTTAGCAAACAAAACTGGTGGTCAGAGTTTCTGGAAATCAATATAAACAACCTTGCAGCAATACCTTCTATTCTTTTTGGACTATTGGGTTTGGCTATCTATATAAATGTATTGGGACTTCCAAGAAGTTCGGCTCTTGTCGGCGGGCTTACTTTGGCGCTTATGACTCTGCCTATTATAGTTGTGAGTTCAAGAGCGGCACTCAGAAGCGTACCTGCGAGCATACGACAAGCCGGATATGCACTGGGGCTTACAAAAGTTCAGGTAGTAAAAGACCATGTTATACCTTTGGCATTTCCTGGAATTATGACTGGAAATATTATCGGTTTAGCACATGCTATGGGAGAGACGGCTCCTCTTATTATTGTCGGCATGATAGCTTTTATTCCAGATAGCCCGACAAGTGTCATGGAAGCTGCAACTGTTATGCCTGCACAGCTGTTTACATGGGCTGGAATGCCTGAGAGAGCCTACATAGAGAGAACGGCTGCAGGAATACTTGTGCTTTTGAGTCTGTTGATTTCACTCAATTCATTGGCAGTCTATCTGAGAAAAAAATTTGAAGTTAAATGGTAAAAGGAGTAGAAACAGTGGCAAAAAATAAGGTAAAAATAGCCGTAAAAGATTTGAATCTTTGGTATGGAGATAAACATGCTCTCCATGGCTTAAATATAGAACTTTACAAAAATAAGATTACAGCTCTTATTGGACCCTCTGGATGTGGAAAATCTACATTCTTGAGATGTTTGAACCGTATGAATGATCTGATTACTTCTGTAAGAGTTGAGGGTGAAGTTGTTATTGATGGTAAAAATATATATGATAAAGATGTGGATGAGGTAAGTGTAAGAAAAAGAATTGGCATGGTATTTCAGCAGCCAAACCCTTTTCCAAAATCAATTTATGAAAATGTGGCATATGCTCCTTTAAAGCACGGTATTGTGAAAAAAGGTAGCGGTTGTGATGAGTTGGTTGAACAATCTCTCAGAAGTGCAGGTATTTGGAATGAAGTTAAAGATATACTAAAAGAGCCGGGAACAGGATTGAGCGGCGGGCAGCAACAGAGACTCTGCATTGCAAGAACTATCGCCGTGAAGCCTGATGTTATACTTATGGATGAACCGACATCGGCACTTGATCCCATAAGTACGGAAAAGATAGAGGCTTTAATGCTGGAGCTAAAAAAAGAGTACACAATTATTACAGTGACGCACAACATGCAGCAAGCTGCAAGAATAGCAGATATGACTGCTTTCTTTCATCTTGGTGATTTGATAGAATATGATGAAACAGAGAAAATATTTATAAATCCGACACAAAAAAAGACGGAAGATTATATTACGGGGAGATTCGGTTAATGCTGGCAAAATATGAGAATAAATTATTAAAGATAAAAGAGTCTATTTTTGAGATAGGCACGGGGCTTATCAGTGCAAACAAGTTGATTTTAGAGGGTTTTGAGAATTGCGACATTGAGAAGTTTAATGGTGCAAAATCATATATAAAAAATATAAGCAATAAAACAAATCATATAGATAGAGATATAATCACAATACTTGCACTTCAGTCACCTGAAGCGAGTGATTTGCGAGCTATGGTCTCTTATTTGAAAATTACAAATGAACTGCTTAGAGCATGTGCAAACACTCGAAATTTTATTAAGGGTTTTGTGAATGTATGCAGTGAGATAGATTTAAAAACAATTAATGATTATGCGATTCCTATGCAAAAATCAACGGTTGAAGCTTTGGAACATGCGATAGCTATGATTAATGTGGATTGTGTGGATGAGATTCAAGAGTGTTTTAACAAAGTTTTAATTGCAGAAAATAAAACAGATGAACTCTTTGAGATGATTGAAGCCAATTTAATGGAGCAATCAAAGGCAATAGAGGAGTTTGGTAAGTATCATAAAATGCTCTCAGCTCTGAGAAAAAGCGAGAAGATAGCAGACCGTGCCATGAGTATTGCTTCACTTTTACTTTTTGCAAGAATTGGCGGAGAGATTCATCAACGTTAAAGAGGAGTAGAGTATGAGCACAATTTTAGTTGTAGAAGATGAAGAGGATATTTTAGAGCTTATTGAATATACGCTAAGCAAAGATAACTATGAGGTTATAGGCTGTTTAGACAGTTCAAATATTTTAAAGTTATTAGATGAAGAGGCTGTTGATTTGATAATCATGGATAGAAACCTTCCTAATACCGAGGGAAGTGTTTTTATTCAAAGTATAAGAGCTATGGGTTATGTTCAGCCTGTAATTTATCTTACTGCTAAAGATAGCGATACCGATATACTTGAGGGGTTTGAGCGAGGTGCGGACGACTATATTACCAAACCTTTTAATCTCGATGTACTTAGAGCCAGAGTTAAAGCAATTATGAAACGAGCGGGTAATAGCATGGAGGTTATGAGAATAAGAGACATAGTCTATCAAGCATCCAATAAAAAGTTTTTTATTAATGATGAAGAGATTCTCTTGACCCATTTAGAACATGATTTGCTACTGAAATTTTTTAATAATAGAAATATTCTGTTAAGCCGTGACACACTTCTTGAAAATGTTTGGCATGACAGTGTTGACCTGCAATCAAAAACAGTAAATGTTGCTATTAAAAGATTAAAAGAGAAGATTGACCCAACCGGAGAAAAAGAGTATATAAAGCCGGTAAGAGGCGAGGGGTATATATTCTCTTAACTTTTTTTTGCATATTGCAACTAACCCTTTGAGCTTTCATGCGAAGTTTACACGGCATAGTAAAAGCTCCAAAGTTATTTATGCAGAAAGATTTGTTGTAGTTCCGGTTGTTGTCGTTGTGTTGCCATAGGCAGCAATGATTTTATTAAACAATGTTTTTTGCATGTCACTGATTTGTGTAGCTTGCTGTGTTAACGGATCAGTTGTTTGCTGTGTTAAACTAGAATCGAGTGAATTTTTTTCTGCGTGGGCGTGGTGTTTATGCGCATGTTTGCTGCCGCCTGATGCTTTGAGTGCATTCATAAATTCATCAGAACTTATCTGCCCATCACCATTTGCATCAATCTTAGCAAAGGCATTATCTACATTCTGACTGCTTTGACCTGTTGCCAAAGCTGTTGCAGCTTGGCTAAACTCTGCCTTATCGATAGTGCCAGTTTTATTGGTGTCAAGTGCTGTCATTAGCATTTTAGTAATAGCGTCAAAACCTTGACTTCCGTCAGTACCTTGAGTTGCATTACCACTCGCACCGCTTTGCGACTGTACATTTCTATTGTTAGATACCTGAGATGTGTAACTAGACATCATAGGATTACTGCTAACTGTCATTTTAAATCTCCTTAAAACATTTGTGCATTTCGCACAAGTTATACAAGCAAATAGAGTTCCAATGATTAGGATGAAGATACTGAAATGTTTGGCATGTGAAAATGTTTTTTGACTAAATAAACATTAGTCGTATACACTAAACTATCTTGAGTCTATTTAAAGCCATTAACTTTTTTTTGCTATACTTTCTCTTCAAAATTTTTAAATAAAAAGGAAATATAATGGCAAAACATCAGTTTCAGACGGAAGCAAATCAGATTTTAAACTTAATGATTCACTCGCTCTACTCAAACAAAGAGATATTTATTCGTGAACTTGTTTCAAACGCTTCGGATGCGCTTGACAAACTAAACATGTTGGTATTAACCGACGAGAAGTATAAAGGTGTGACTTTTGCACCCCGCATAGATATTGTGGCTAACAAAGAGGCAAAAACTCTTACTATTAAAGACAGCGGTATCGGTATGAACGAAGAGGATTTGATGAGTCATCTTGGTACTATCGCAAAGTCAGGTACAAAAGCATTCTTAGAAAATCTCACAGGAGATCAGAAAAAAGATTCTAACCTGATTGGTCAGTTTGGTGTTGGTTTTTATGCATGTTTTATGGTTGCTGATAGAGTTGAAGTAACAACTAAAAAAGCAGGTGAAGATCAAGCATTTTTATGGACAAGTAGAGGTGATGGGGAGTTTGACATAGAAAATACGACTCAAGAGGGACATGGAACTACAATCGTCATGCACCTTAAAGAGGATGAAGATGAGTTTTTAGAGTCACATAGAATAGAAACAATTATCAAAAAATACTCAAACCATATTCCTTTCCCAATTTTTATGGACAAAGAGAAGTTTGTTCCTTCGGTAAAAGATGAAGAGGGCAAAGAGATTGAACCATCAAGAACAGATTTAGTAAACACGCAAATCAACAAAGCAAATGCACTCTGGACAATCTCTAAAAATGAGGTTACTGATGAGGAGTATAAAGATTTTTACAGCTCAATCGCACACTCTTCCGAAGAGCCATTAGCATGGATGCACAACAAAGCTGAGGGCGCAATAGAGTACACTACTCTTTTTTACATTCCAAGCAAAGCACCGATGGATATTTATAGAGTGGATTATAAAACCGGTATTAAACTCTACATCAACCGCGTCTTTATTACGGATGATGAGAAGGAGTTAATGCCGACATACCTGAGATTTTTACGCGGTGTAATCGACTCTAAAGATTTACCTCTGAATGTTTCCCGTGAGATTTTACAATCTAATGCGGTTATGGCAAAAATCAAAAATTCTTCTGTTAAAAAAGTGCTCTCGGAACTGGCTAAAATAGCTAAAAATGATGCGGAGAAGTACAGTAAATTTTATACTGAATTTGGCAATGTCTTAAAAGAGGGACTCTATAATGACTTCTCAAACCGTGAGAAAATTTTAGAGTTAATGCTTTTTAACACACTTAAATCAACTGAAAAAACAAACATCGAAGAGTTCGTAAAAAATGTAGATGCAGATAAAAAAGAGATTTACTACATTACTGGTAAAACATCTTTGGCGATGCTCAAAAACTCTCCTGCGCTAGAGAGATTTAAAGCGCGCGGTATTGATGTTTTGGTTCTCAATGAAGAGATTGACACAATCATCTTCCCGATGGTGCATGAGTATAAAGAGTACAAGCTTATTCCTGTTGCCGATGCGAAGTTTGAAGAAACGGAAGAAGAGAAAAAAGCGGAAGAAGAAGTTGCAAAAACTTATGAAGGTTTGGCGAAAGAGTTCAAGGATGCACTTGGTGAGAGCGTAAAATCGGTTGAGACTACTTTTGATTTAACTGACTCGCCGGTGGCTATCAAAATAGATAAAGAAGACCCATCGTACATGATGGCTCAGATGATGAAGCAGATGGGACAAGGCGGTGATATGCCGGCTCCAGCTCCGATTTTATTGATAAATCCTAAGCATGAACTTATTATGAAGTTGAAAGATTCTGTGGATCAAAACCTTGTGAATGATGCGGCACATGTATTGCTTGACCAAGCGAAACTTTTTGACGGTCAAGAGCTCGGGGATACTGCTGATTTTATTGTAAGACTCAATAGAATTATCACAAAAGCGCTTTAGTAACTAATCTTAGTCATTTTTGTAAAAAAAAAGAGTGTTTAAAGCCTTCTGAATCTCGAAAAACTTGTTTTTCGTAGCTTTAGCGGGATGAAAGGGACATAAGCAGCTGCCACTAAAACGGACGCGTCCGTTTTAGTGCGTAACATTAAGTATTAGCGCTCTAGTCTATCCTGTACGGCTTTTGAAATAGCATCTAACTGGCTTTTTGGCTTAAGAACGCCCTCGTCTTCTTTTTGAAGCGGAAGTGCAAAAGCCAACAAGATGAATATAAATGAAAAAATTATGCCTCCAAGTAAGCTAAGAACCAGTTTCAGTTTAAAATCATTCATCACTCACCCTCTGAAATTTATTAATAGGATTATACATAAGAATCTTTAAAACTATCGTTTTGGCTATTATTTTTACTAATCTTCAATCAACTAACAGTCAACTTCATCACAAGTTTTATTTGTCACTAATTTGAATATTTTATGATACAATAAATCGAAATAAACATTACTAAATAGAGTGTTAAACTTTAAATTGGGAGCATGTTGTGCCTTTAAATAAAGAGTTAAATTTGCGTGACAATAATGCGGAAGAATATCTTTTAAAATATGCAAAAAAATATAGTGTGTTGTATGTTGATGATGATAAACCGTACAGAGAACTTATGAAAGACATACTCGATATGTTCTTTGATACTGTAATAATTGCAGAAAATGGCGCTGAAGCCTTAAAATTGTATAAAGAGTTTACTCCAAATATAGTTATTACAGATATTGTTATGCCTAAACTCAATGGATTACAGCTTATAGAAGAGATACAAAAAATAAATTCAGAAGTTGGTTTTATAATTTTAACCGGCTTTATAGAGAATGTACATCTTTTAAAAGCTCTGGAGCTTGGCGTAGATAAATATTTAATCAAACCGATTGATAAAGAAAAATTCTTTGCACGTTTGTATGAAACTATTTTTGATTTAGAGTTTATAAATCGGTTTGACATGATGCAAGAGGAGATGGAACTGTTGAATCTCGCATTAGAGTTGTCACCTGTCTTTACGTTACTAGAAACAGATGGAAAAATCAGATATATAAATAATTCATTTTTAGATTTTTTAGGTTATAAAAGTATGGAAGCGTGTATAAAAGTAAATGAGAATTTTTACACTTTTATAAAAAATGAGACAGCCAATATAGTTTATAGAAATTATGAAGAGTACAAACATGACGCTCTAAATTTTGAAAATAATAGTAAGAAGGTCTATATAAAAGATAAAAATAATGCCCTTAAGGCTTTTCAATTAACAAATAAATTTTATCCGAATATTAATACACTTGTTTCAGTATTTACAGATATAAATAGTTTAGATAAAAATTCTATGGAGTTGAAAAAATTATCTGAAATTGATACGCTTACTAACTTATACAATAAGTATAAATTTGACAATTATCTGAATGAAACATTCGAAAATTTTTTAAAGAAAAAGTATCAAAATGTCTCTTTAGTTATGATAAGTATTGATAATTTAAGTGCAATCAAGAATCTCTATGGAAATCAAGTCAGGGATAAGGTTATTCGTTCTGTTGCAAATTTTGTTAAAAAAAATCTTCAAAATGGTGGGTTTTTAGCACGCTACGGCAGTGAAGAATTTGTAATAATTTATAAAGATGTGAATTTAGAGAGTGCTTTTAAAAAATCGGATTCTTTAAGAATATCAATTAGTAAAGAGTATAAATCTAAATTAACATGCTCTTTTGGTGTAACAGAATTTATGTACGGGGATACCGTAAAAGAGATACTATTTAGAGCAAACGATGCCATTATGAAAGCAAAAAAAGGTGGGAAAAATTTAGTAATGATTTCTGTTTAATAAAATTGTTTTATCAGGAGCAAAAAGTGTTAGAGATACATAAAAAATTAAGTAGTGTTACAAAAAATATTTCTGTTTTGTATATTGAAGATGAAAAGGATACAAGGGAGCAGTATTCGAATATATTTCAACTTTTATATAAAGAGGTTAAATCTGTAGAAAATGGTGAAGAAGCTTTAGCTGAATATAATATAAAGAAATATGATTTAATTATTACAGACTTAACAATGCCTAAGATGAACGGTGTTGATTTAATCAGTGAAATACTTAAAATTAATCCTAACCAACATATTATTATCATGACTGCACATAATACAAGCGAGAACTTAAGAAACTCTATAGAATTTCAAGTGGATGGCATATTACTAAAGCCTGTTGTTATGGATAAACTATTTCAAATGCTTTATAAAGTAAGCCATTTAATAGATATGGACAAAAAAGATGACGGAGATAATGAAAAAGATAAAAAGCTTACAAATTTATTAGAAAACAGTGATCAAGCGCTTTTTTTAGTGGTTGTGGATAAGTTTAATGAGATTGTTAAGCGATTTGGCAGTGAAACAAAAAAGTTTATTATAGATTCGGTAGAAGAGCACTTGTCAAACTTCGGAGTAGAAGATGAGAATATAGTGGAACTGCATAATGATGTTGTTATCTGCGGTGTAAATAAACGTCATTTAGACAAAACACTTGAAGCGGTACAAGCTTTTTCTGACCATAATAATAATTTAATAATTAGATTCAATGATTTAAAAATTTATATAACACTCTCTTATGGCGTTATTTTAATTAAAGAGAGCAGTAGCGTCACTAATCTCAGCGAAGAGTTTTTACTTCATGTTAACTCGATTGTTGACAATATAAGAAGTGATGAAAATAGTCATCTGGTTGTTAAAATGGATGTAGACATGGAAGAGGCTCAAAAAAACAATGCCCTAACATGGCTTGGAATCACGCTTGAAGCGTTGAAGCAAAAAACAATTGTTCCTTTCTATCAGCCTATCGTAGATATAAATAGTATGGAAATATTCTCGTATGAAGTTTTTGCTAGAATTAAACAAGGTAATAAGTATATATTACCGGAATTTTTTATTGATTTAAGTGAAAAAGCTGGGATACTCGAAGAGATATCACAAAGTGTATTTAAGCAGAGTTTCGAGAAACTGGCGTCAACTGAATTCCCTTTTCATATAAACGTTTCAGATGCCGAGTGGAGAAATAGTGCTATGAAAGATTATCTTGTTTATTTATGTAGTCAATATAAGGTTCAATACAATAGAGTTATTCTTGATATTGTGAATTATGAACTATTAAAACCATCGAGTCATGTAGTGAAATCTTTAGTAACACTGAAAGAATTTGGATTTAAAATAGCGCTTAAAGGGTTTGCAACCAGCAATATAAATATAGAATTGTTATCTATACTACAGCCTGAATATATTAAAATAAACCAAGTTTTACTGCAAAAATCTTTGACAGATTCAAATATGAAAAAGTTTTTATCCTTTATACTGGAATATACAAAGAATGAAAATATTAAAAGTATTTTAGTCGGTGTTGAGACCGCAGAGATGTTAGAAGAGGGCAAAAGTCTAGGTATTCAATATGCTCAGGGCTATTTTATAAAAGAACCGTTAAATGTACTCTGAAGTATTTACTGATATAAGTTGTTGGCGTTAATTATGGATAAGCTAAAAGAAATAATAGAATATGCAGAAGATATAACTGTACTCTATGTCGAAGATGATGAAGATGCCAGACAAGAGTTGAGCGGGCTTTTGGGCATTTTTTTTAAAAAAATAATTGTGGCTAAAAATGGAAAAGAGGGTCTGGAGAGTTTTAAAAACAGTGATATTGACCTTGTAATAAGTGATATTACTATGCCTGTTATGAATGGTTTAGAGATGATGCATCATCTGAGGTCGCAAGCAAAGGAGTTTAAAGCAATCTTCATAACAGCCAGCTCCGGCAAAGACATTTTGTTAGATTCAATTGAGTTAAATATTGATGGGTATATATTAAAGCCAATCAGTCAAGTGCAACTAATAACTATATTATCTAAAATCATAAATGTAATACACTCCGAGAAAGTTAAACAAAATTTTGACGCTCAGCTTCAAATTGAATTAAAAAAACAAAAAGCAACTATTGAAAAACAGTCAAACAGATTAATTGAAATGCTTCAAAAAGATTCTATGACAAATCTTTACAATTTTGAAAAATTAAAAATAGATTATGTGAATTTTACTAAAAAACCAACTTTAATGTTGGTCAATATCGATAATTTTAATTTTATAAACTTGACACATAGTTATAAAACAGGTGATGAGATCATAAAACAGGTAGCACAATTTTTAAAAACTTTTTCTACGAATGAGATAAAAATATATAAACTTTATGGCGATGAGTTTATGATGCTATTGGAAAACATCGATAAAATAGAAGAGGCTTTGGTTTTAGCAGAAAATATTAAGAGTGAGTTTGATAAATATAACTATTTTGTTGATGATGAAGAGTTTAACCTGAGTGCATCGATAGCAATACTTGAATGTTTGGATGAAGATGAGACTCTTCCATACAATAAAGTAAAACTGGCTCTTCAAAATGGCAGAAATAGTCATAAAAATTCTATATCAGTTTATAGAGAGAACATGTCTCTCATTGAGAAGCAAAAAGAGCTTTTGAAGTGGGCAAAAAAGACTAAAGATGCAATCAAAGAGAGTCGTTTAAAGGCATTTTATCAGCCTATGTATGAGTTTAAAGAGGAAAGAATAACAAAATATGAGGCTCTTGCAAGGATAGTTGAGGGCGATGAGATTATAACACCTTTTTATTTTTTAGAGAGTGCCAAACTTTCAGGACTCCTACCTGCCCTTACAAAGAGCATCGTCAATCAAACCTTTGAACTCTTTAAAGATTTTAAGGGTCTCTCCTTTAGCATAAATATTACGGATGAAGATTTAAAAGATGGAAATTTTTTTGAAACACTCCTCGCATTATGTTATAAATATGAAATAAACCCGTCTAATATCACATTGGAAATACTTGAAAATATTAATGACAGTGATGTTGAGAATGTTACGCTTAAACTTGGAGAGATTAGAGATGCAGGCTTTTTACTGGCTCTTGACGATTTTGGTGCGCAAAATTCAAATTTTACACGCATTCAAAACTTAAATGTGGATATTATCAAAATTGATGGACTCTTCATAAAAGATTTAGATACAAATCTTAATTCAAGACATATTGTTGAAACTATCATATATCTTGCTAAAAAAACAAATAAGAGAACTGTTGCAGAGTTTGTTCACTCTCGGGCAATATTTGATCTTGTCAGAGAGCTTGGTATCGATTATGCTCAGGGATACTTTGTTGGAAAACCCTTGCTGGAGGTGGTTTAGATGGCGGATTATAGTAAAAAAGCTCAAGAGTGTGATTTCTTGGAAATTTTGTCAAGTGTAGGTGATATTCATTACCTTATATATGACAAAGCGCAACAAAAATATAAAGTGAGTCAATCGCTCTCCGACATGCTTGAGATACCAATAGATGGGGATATAAGAAACATTAAAATTTTAAATTATATTGATAAAGCATGTTATCTCAAACTATTGGAGAGTCTTGATAAGAGTAGTGATAAGTTTGAGTTAACCGTGAATTACAAGAATAAAAAAATCTTCTTTGTCGTTCAAAGTTACCAAGTAAATATTGAAAAATCTTTAAAGTATTTTTATATATTTATAGATATTTCTGCTATAAAAGAGATTGAAGTAGAGTCTAAACAGAGAGATACTCTTATGTTTCAACAGGCGAAGATGGCTCAAATGGGTGAGATGATAAGTATGATAGCACACCAATGGAGACAGCCAATAAATGCGATTAGTGCATCATCTATAAAGCTCTCACTATCAAATACATTGGGAAAACTCACTCCGGATGGAGTAGAAGAACATGCTCTATTTGTTCAAAATCAGTGTCAAAAGATGTCCAATGTTATAGACTCCTTTTTGAGTTACTCAAGTAATCGCAGTGAAGAGAAAAATTTTCATATACGGGATGTTGTCAAAACTATAAATGAGTTTGTATCTGTTCAATATTCTGCACATAATATAAAGATAGTTATAGAGATTGATGACGCATTAGATGATACTATATTTGGCAGAGAGGATATGTTGGAACAGGTTTTACTCAATCTGCTGTCCAACGCAAAAGATGCCTTCGATAAATCAACTCTAGAAACAGAGAAGTGCATCTGCATAAGATATATAAAACCAAAAGAGATTGTAATAGAGGATAATGCGGGTGGAGTCGATGATTCGGTCTTAGATAAACTTTTTGTGCCCTATTTTACAACTAAAGCGAAAGGAAAGGGCACAGGTTTAGGGTTATACATGGGTAAAAGAATTATGAATGAACATTTTAGCGGTGATTTAATATATAAAAAAATTGGGGATAAAAGTTTTTTTATTATAACGGTATGAAGTAAAAGATGCAAAAAATAATATACTCTTTTATTTTATATTTTTTATGTGTGAACTCTTTGGATGCGCAGGAGCCGACGATGGCTATATTGAAGAGTATCGCCACAAATTCAAGGCAAGATTTCAACATACAAAATTATGATTTCTATTGTGAACCCTATGGGGTTATAAGCCTAGAAAAGATGTACAGCAACTCACAAAACGGTTCAAAATGCAGAGAGAGTATTGACGGTTTTTATAAAAAACATCCGGATTTAAAATATTTTACGCAAGGAATTTTGAAAACAGAGCAGATGTACCATGTAGAGTTTAAAGACATGAAGTGTGTAATATATGCAAGAGGGCAAAAGAGCCTCTCTGAGCTTTTACTTGAAAACGGCTTGGCGGTAAACAAACGCACCTTTAATGATGAAGAGTTTAACTTTATCTTTAAAAAAGCAGAAATAAATGCAAAGCTTTTAAAGAGAGGCATGTGGAGCGAAAAAATAGATAAAGAGTGTGCGACAGAGCTCAGTAAAGATTAATCATTAGAGTGTGTCATATAGACCCAAAACTCTTTATGTGTGTAACCTCTATTTAAAAAGTATATTTGAAGAATCACAACCCTGTAGAGAGTTATTAACATCTTTGCAAAAGGTATAAAAAGACTAAGGCCTACTAAAAGTGACTGCTCTTTGTTTCCTTTTGACTCTATCATCTCCTGTATGCCGATATTTTTGCTGAGGTAAATGCCAAAAAGAATAGAGAACAAAAAGTTAAGTAAAAGTCCAAAAATCATATAAGCTATAAAATCTTGTTCGTACATGCCAGCTATCATATTTTTTTATCCTTGATTGTAATAATCTGAAATTCTATCAAAAAGTTACTTTTATAATAATCTTATTCATAGGACTTAATTCTGTTTTTTGTGTAAAAAGTTCCAAACGGGATAAGCGAAGCTACAAAAAATAGTATACTTTCTTTGAGTGACCAGTTCGTTTTTTTCCAAGCCTCAACCAACAATATACAGAAAATTATAAAAAGTATTCCATGTGCCATACCAACAATTTTTACAGCAAGCGGGTAGCCAAAAATATATTTTAGAGGCATAGCAATAAAAAGAAGAATGAGATAGGAATAACCCTCTATGGAGTTAATTAATCCGAATTTTTTAACAATTTCATTGAGCATATTCGCTTTTCCTGTAAATAAATTTTGTGGAAGTCTATCATTAATTTCACAATCAAATAGTAATAACGCGATAAGATTTATATATAAGTAAAAATATATAGATAATTTAAACATCTACAATGGCTCTCTGTACTATACTTCGCCCCATTAAAATAAGTCAATAAGTTAAAGGTGAATGTATGGATGCTCCTCTATTAGCAGCAGATTTTAAGTTTATGTTCTTTGGAATGGGAATGGCATTTTTGCTGTTTGTTGTCATCAAAATCGCAGCTCTTGTACGCAAATTTTTCTCTCAACCTGTTGCGGAGAAAGAGAGTATTTCAGTACCTGTCAAAGAGACTCAAAAAGATAATAAAAAAGTAGTAGCGGCGATAACGGCGGCGATTATCCATTATAGAGAAGGTAAATAGGTATGGCTAAAAAATTTATAGATGTCATGGATACGACTTTTAGAGACGGTTTTCAGTCGGTTTTTGGCGGTCGTGTTCTTATGGAAGATTTTTTTCCGGCAGTTGAAGCCGCAAAACATGCCGGCATAACGCACTTTGAGTTCGGCGGCGGAGCGAGATTCCAATCTTTATACTTCTACTTAAATGAAGATGCATTTGTCATGATGGATAGATTTCGTTCCATTGTAGGAGCAGATGCAAATCTTCAAACTCTTGCCCGCGGTGTAAATACGGTAATGCTTGACACGGGCAGCAGAGATTTGATAGACCTTCATGCAAAGATGTTTAAGAAGCATGGTACGACGACAATTAGAAATTTTGACGCACTTAACGATGTTGAAAATTTGAAGTATTCAGGTGAAAGAATTGTACACCACGGGCTCAAACATGAAGTAGTGATAACTATGATGGATTTACCTTCGGGGTGCGTCGGTGCACATGATGTTATTTTTTATGAAAAAACTCTCAGAGAAATTTTAGAGAGCGGAATTCCATACAGCAGTATTTGTTTTAAGGATGCTTCGGGAACATCCAGTCCTCATAAGGTATATGAAACTATAAGAATGGCTCGAAAGTTGGTTCCTGAGGGAACGCATCTGAGACTCCATACACATGAAACTGCAGGTGTCTCCGTATCTGCCTATTTGGCGGCTCTTGATGCCGGAATTGATGGTATAGACTTGGCGGCTACACCTGTTTCAGGCGGAACTTCTCAGCCGGATATTCTTACTATGATGCATGCAACCAAAGGTATGAATTATGACCTTGGCGGATTAGAAATAGATAAAATTTTAGCCTATGAAAAAGTTCTTCATGGTTGTCTTGAAGATTACTTTATGCCGCCGGAAGCCACTATGGTTTCACCTCTGATTCCATTTTCACCAATGCCGGGAGGCGCTTTGACCGTAAACACTCAGATGATGCGAGATAATGGTATTTTAGATAGATTTCCTGAAGTAATAGAGGCTATGAGTGAGGTTGTACAAATGGGCGGTTACGGCACAAGTGTAACTCCTGTTTCTCAGTTTTATTTTCAACAAGCACTCAACAATGTCATGCAAGGTGCTTGGAACGCAATTGCACCCGGGTATGGCAAAATGGTTCTTGGCTATTTTGGCAAAACTCCTGTATCACCGAATCCGGAGATAGTTAAAATTGCTTCGCAAAAGCTAAATTTGGAGCCGACTACAGAGAAAGTTCTTGATTTGACGGATGTGGATAAAACAAAATCTTTGGCGTATTGGAGCAAAAAATTAGAAGATGAAAAGATTGAAACAACCGAAGAGAATGTTTTTATAGCTGCGGCATGCGGAGATAAAGGTATTGCGTTTCTCAAAGGTGAAGCAGAAGTGAGTGTTCGTAAAATATCACAAATGAAAAAAGAGGAAGGAAGTCAGAATATGAGCAGCGGAAATTATACGGTCGTAGTGGACGGTCAAAAGTTTAGTGTTCAAGTGGCAGAGGGTGATGCGGATATCCAGATAACAGCAGTAGATAAAGCAGCTGCTCCAGAAGTTGTAGATAACAGTTCTTCTATTAAATCACTTTTGCCGGGAAGTGTATGGAAGATAGTTGCAAACCCGCATCAAAGCGTAAAAGAGGGCGATGTCATAATGATTTTAGAATCTATGAAAATGGAGATTGATGTTGTAGCTCCTCGCGATGGAGTCATAAAGTCGATTAATGTCTCGACAAATGATAAAGTTGTAGAGGGTCAGATTATAGCGGTACTAGAAAATAGATAGTCGGCTTTTAGTGGTAAAAAGTTATAGAGCATGTGTAGCTGCCGGCCAGTGAGTTTAACTGTTGAACCAAGAGGCAGATAAGGAACTACCTCTTCTTTAATTTCAGAGGTAGTCTGATAGTCAATACTTAGCTAATTTATTTCGCACCCATAACAGAGACAATCAGAGGTATGATATTATGACTTTTTGTTTTTTCTATAAAACCGTTTGCGCCAAGTGATTCAGCTTCTCTTCTGTTGTTTTCACTTGTCATGGAGCTATTTACGATAATTGGAATTTTGTTAAACAGAGGATTTGCTTTTAATATTTGTATAACCGTAAAACCGGACATCTCCGGCATTTCAATATCTGTGATAATAGCCGGAGTCTCAGCAAGGGCATCTTTACCAAGAGATGTAATATAATCAACAAGTTTTTTGCCATTATCAAAGAGTTTAATATCTATTTTTGCATGTTGAAATATTTGAATAAGAGCTCTTTGTGCTGTTTTTGAGTCCTCTGCTATTAAAACCGTTCCGTTTTTCAGTTTTTCAGGAATATTTAAACCTTTTAAATTTTCTGCATCGGATGCTACATCCACTAGGGCCTGAGGAATCGCATCTGCCAAAAGTTTTTCATAGTCAAGAATTAGACATAAACTCCCGTCTTCAAGTCTTGTATCATTCATAACAAGACCATCGCTTTTAAGTCTATAGCTATCTGGGGCATGCATTTCATTCCAATTTTTCTTGATAACTCTGTATGCTGACATAATTCTTAAACCTATGATAACACCATTAAAGTCACAAACTAGTATGTTTGAGATTTTGATTTCATCTTTTGTTAATGGTGAACTCAGCCATGCAGGAAGGTTTAAAATAGGAATTTGTAATCCACGAAGTATAATTGTTCCTTCAAGCAGATGATGCGATGAAGGTATTTGTGTTAAATAGTGGTTTCTTGACTCAACCACTTCCCTAGTTTTAAAAACATTTATTGCATAATAAGCAGACTCAGGACTATTATTAATTCTAAAAACCAACAATTGAAGTTCATTATTTTTTGCTAAGTTCGTAGAAGCATCAACATTATCTAAAACAGACATAAGTACCCTTTGTGTAAAAGTTTATTATGGTATCTAAAATAAAATGAAATTATGCTTGATTGTTAAGTGTTGCATTGGTAGAATAACCACAATTTTACAAAAGGTATTTTGTTATGAAAATTTTAGCCGCTCTACTGATTATGGTTACAATTGTGGAAGTCCAAAAGTGAATAATGTTACAGCATGTCCGCTTGATTGTTATGATGCATGCGGAGTTATTTATGAAAATGGAAAATTAAAAGCTTTCAAATCAGAACATACACAAGGTTTTTTATGTCCGCATCTCAACCACTATGAGAAATATGAACAGATTTTTCAACCGAGGTACATGGGTAAAGAGATCAGTTTAGATGAAGCACTTACTAAACTCAAAGAGATCTTGGCAGGAACAGAGAGAGATGAAATTTTGCACTATCGGGGCTTTGGAAATTTTGGATTGATGCAGGGTGTCACCGACCACTTTTTTGCTTCACATGGTGCAATTCTGACGGATGGAAGTTTATGTGACGGTGCGGGAGAAGCTGGAATAATTGCCGGCAGAGGAAGCAATAAAAATATGCCGCTCTCTGAGATAGCAAAATCTGAAGTGGTGCTGTTTTGGGGAAGAAATCCACATGTTACGAACAGTCATATCTTGCCGCTCATTCAAGATAAAACCATCATCGTAATCGATCCAATAAAAACAAAGATAGCTAAAACAGCAGAGCTTTATATTCAGATAAAACCACATTCTGACATCTCTCTTGCTATGCTTTTGTGCCGTTTTTTGCATATACATAATGGGTGTAATACGGAGTTTTTAGAGGAATATGCTCCAGAATTTGAAGAATATTATGAACTCACACAGGGCATCAGAATTAAGGCAACGCTCGAAAAAATGGATGTAACACTAGGTCAAATTGGAAAAATATTAGAGCTGGTAAAGAATAAAAAAGTTGCAATCGTCTGCGGTGTAGGAGTCCAAAAATATAGTGACGGAGCCGATGTTTTAAGAGCCATAGACGCATTTGCAGTTATGCTGGGACTCTTCGGAAAAGAGGGGTGCGGAGTTGCTTATTTGGGCAATTCAAAAGAGGGGATAAGCTCTCCCTTTAATACAAAAGCAAAAAGAGTTTCAAAGGTAAATACAAAGTTTGATAACTACAAGACTGTTTTTATACAGGGCTCAAACCCGCTCTCTCAAATGCCAAATTCTTTAAGAGTAAAAGAGTCTCTCTCAAAAGTCGAAAATCTAGTCTATTTTGGGCTCTACGAAAATGAAACAAGCGAAGTTGCGCATTTGATTATTCCTGCTAAAAGTTTTTTACATAAAAATGACATCAGAACTTCCTACTCTCACAACGCTCTAATGAAGATGAGTAGAACTCATGAATCAGAGAGCGGTATAAGTGAATATGATTTGAGCTCTTATTTATGTAGAGAGTTTGGTATTGAGATAGAGAGTGAAGAGTTTTATTTAAGTCATTTTGTAAGCTTTGGAGTTCAAAAAACGGATGGCAGTTATGTCGTGGGTGACAGAGAAGAGATACCATACAAAAATGGGTTTGATACAAAAACAAAAGAGTTTCAATTTTTGGAAGAGCTGGATATAGAGCCCGCTCAAGAGGATTCTCTCTTTTTAATCACTCCAAAAAGCAGTAGAAGTCTCAACTCACAATTTAAAAGAGAAGAGAGTGTTTACATGCACTCATCCTTAGGATTTAATGAAAATGAAGAGGTAATAATTAGCTCGACATGCGGAAGTGTAAAGTTAAAAGTAAAAAACTGTGATGATGTAAGAAAAGACTCTGTTTTGATTTACAGCGGTACAAAGGGGGTTAATAATCTCACGAGCTCAAAACACTCACTTGAGGGAAAAAGCGCGATTTATCAGGAAGAAAAAGTAAAAGTTAGAAGAATGTAAAACATTGTAAGTCTCTAGCAGTTATGCTAGAAGCTTTAGGAGATTGCAAAGGACACTCTTGTCCTTGCCGCTCAAATGGGATTTGTCCATTTGAGTGTGTAACATCAATTAGTAGCGAGTTAATCGTGCAACTATATCGTTGATACTGTCTGAGAAGAGCGAATAAAGAAATGGCTCTAAATCTTTTGATTCATACGATTTAACAATCCACTTTCCGCCTTTTTGTCTAAAGTTCTGAGTTATAACTTCGCCGCCTCTTCTGATAAGAACTTCAATTTCTATTTCACCGACTAAGTTTTTATCAAAGCTTTTTTTGTTATAAACAATTTCAATATTTTTAATATAAACTTCCATAATTAAAGATGCATTTTCTGCAGAAACATCTGTGTTGAATCCGGCGATGTTCAGGGCATATCCGAGCCCCTCTTTGTACTTAGCAGGAAAATTGACATCGCTGTAGAGTCGTGCAATTTTTTCGCCGTCATCTAAAACATAACCGACACTTCTCTTATCTTTTCTCATGTCTTTAATCACGCTCACGAAAACGCTTTTTTTATTTGTAGCAACAGCTCCGGCATAGTCCGCCTTGTAGGATGAAAGATTCATAGCTTCGTTTTTATAGGTACAGCCTCCCATTAACAGCACGGCAATAACTAAATAGAATAGATTTTTCACAATAACACTCCTTTTTCAAATTAGCAAAATTATACATGATAGATGCTTAATGAAGTAAGTAGATTGCATTTTTTGAGATATAATTTTGCAAAAAAATTAGGTAATTATGATGAACACAAAAGAGTTGGATACAAAATATGTTTTGCCTACGTACGCAAGAGCGGATGTGGAGTTTGTAGGCGGTGAAAATGCGAGATTGGTGGATAGCGAGGGTAAAAAGTATATAGATTTTACTTCAGGCATCGCAGTTTGCAGCGTCGGACATGCAAACAAGAGAGTCAATGATGCGATTTGTAAGCAGATAGCAAATATTACGCACATCTCAAACCTTTACTACACAGCGCCACAGGCAAAAGCTGCGCAAAAAATAGTTGAAGCGAGCGGTTATGATATGAAATGTTTTTTCGGAAATAGCGGTGCAGAAGCAAATGAGGGTGCAATTAAAATCGCAAGAAAATTTGGCGAACAAGACGGAGAGGTAAAAAGATACAAAATTATTACTCTGCAACACTCTTTCCATGGCAGAACAATTACAACCGTAAAAGCAACGGGGCAGGCTTCCATGCACAACTATTTTGGACCATTTCCTGATGGTTTTGTTTATGCCGACAACATCGCGCAAATAGAGAGTCTGCTTGACAATCACACATGTGCCGTTATGATAGAGCTTGTTCAAGGCGAGGGCGGAGTGCAGCCGCTTGACAAAAAAGCTGTTCAAGATTTGGCAAAGCTTTTGAAATCTAAAAATATTCTGCTTATTGTGGATGAAGTGCAAACCGGCGTTTACAGAATGGGCGAGTTCTTGGCTTCAAACCTTTATGAAATTACACCGGATGTCATTACTCTTGCAAAAGGTCTCGGCGGCGGAGTGCCGATAGGCGTTGTAATGACAGGCTTAAAAGATATTTTTAATGCAGGCGACCATGGTTCAACCTTTGGCGGAAACTATCTGAGTGCGACTGCTGCATGTGAAGTTGTGGATATTCTGAGCGAGATGCATGCAAGTGGTGCATTGGCAAAAAATATAGACTGTTTTGACAGTGCATTAGAAGAATTTTATAGTGCGCATAAAGACATTTTCACATCCAAAGTAGGTATCGGAATGATGTGCGGACTTCGCGTAAAAGATGCAAAAACTTTAGCAGACCTTATAACACATGCAAGAGTTGAGGGTGTTATGGTTTTAAAAGCGGGAAGAGATACATTGAGACTTTTGCCGGCTCTGACAATTACAAAAGAGGAGATAGATGAGGGTTTTATAGCTCTTGAACGCGCTGTCTCCTCTTTGTAGTCAATGAGCCGTTTTAGTAAATGAAAGAGTGTAATATACCGAGTCGTAAATTTGGCGAGTACATGAGCGAGTGGCTCTATGGCGAAAACGGCTACTACGCAAGCTATAAGAACATAGGCAAAGAGGGCGATTTTTATACCTCTGTGAGTACGAGCAAGTTTTTTGGCGGAACTATTGCAAAACATATCATTTCTCTGGTGGATGAGGGATTTTTGATACAAAATGGAGTGGTTTGTGAGATAGGTGCGCATCATGGCTACTTTTTAGCAGATGTTTGCGAGTTTATCTACACTCTGAGACCGGAACTTCTAAAATCACTCAAATTTGTAATTATTGAGAGATTTGATGCTCTTCAAGAGTTTCAAAAGAATTATTTTAAAGAGTCCTTTGGCGGCGCTGTGACACTTACTTACTATAAATCTTTGAGTGAGTTGAAGTGTGAAAATGCTTTTTTTATCGCAAATGAAATCTTTGACGCTTTCCCTTGTGAACTCTACTACACAGGTAAAACGGCCAGAGTCGATGGGCATAAAATAGAGTTTGATGTGGATGATGAATGGGTGACACAAAAGGCAAAAAAATATCATAAAGACAGAGGCGAAATTGCGCGCGGTTATGAGAAGTTTGCATCAGAGATGGCTCTTTCATGTGAAAAGTTTGAGTTTATGAGTTTTGACTACGGAGAGATGCAAGCGAGACCGGATTTCTCCATAAGAGTGTACGAAAAACACAAAGTAATCCCGTTATTTGATGAAGAGATAAGAAGAGAAGAACTTTTTGCGAAATCAGACATCACTTACGATGTGACTTTCGCACATGTCAAAGATGCTTTTAATGAGGTTGGAGTAGATTTTATCGAGTTAAAAACACAAATGGCAGCACTTGTTGACATGGGTATTTTAGAACTTTTAGAGATGCTAAAAGAGCATGTGAAAGAGAAAATATACAAGCAAGAATTAGAAAAGGTGAAAATATTGATATTTCCAAACTTCTTGGGAGAGCGATTTAAAATGATAAGGTTTAGAAAAAATAAATTATAAAACCTCTAAAATTATTCTTTAAAGTCCTTATTTAAGGGATCAATCTAAGTTTAATTTTTCATCCTGAAATAAAAAAAATCAACTAAAACACTTTGCTTTCGAGTTTGCGAAAAAATTTAGTGTTCAGCTAAAAGTAGAACTGTTTGATATAGATGTTAAAATTATGCTTGAATTATGCAGATTAAATCAAAGTTCCAAAAAAATGGTTTTATCTTTAAAATTTTCTATTCTCACAAACAAAAATGTTACAAATATTCAATCAATATTATTTTTATAGTTTTGTTGAAATAAAAAAAACTAGGATTAATTGATTATTCGATAGAGTGCATAAATACAAAATAAAACCCACAGGAGAATGAAGAATGGCTACTTTTGAACAAGAAAGTTTAGATTATCACAAAGCAAGAAATAAATTTGATACTAATGGAAAAATTGGTACTTTGAT
Organism: Campylobacterales bacterium; assembly: GCA_026390115.1. Lineage (GTDB taxonomy): Bacteria > Campylobacterota > Campylobacteria > Campylobacterales > Sulfurimonadaceae > Sulfurimonas. The sequence continues at coordinate 196,268 of JAPLGO010000023.1, forward strand.
TACAAAACCATGTGATACGATTGCAGAATTAGCAATGGCTTATAGTCCAGGTGTTGCATATCCTTGTTTAGAAATTGAAAAAGATATTGAAAAAGCTTACGATTACACAAATAAAGGAAATTTAGTAGCGGTTATTTCTGACGGTACTGCGGTTCTTGGATTGGGCGATATCGGTCACTTGGCCGGTAAGCCGGTTATGGAGGGTAAATGTGTTCTTTTTAAATCATTTGCTCATGTTGATGCAATTGATATTGAAATTAACTCTAAAGATACTGAAGTAATTATTGCTACTGTAGCTGCAATTGCAGATACATTTGGCGGAATTAATCTTGAAGATATCGGAGCACCGAAATGTTTCGAAATTGAAGAGCGTCTTAAAGAGATTTGTAATGTTCCTGTTTTTCATGATGACCAACATGGAACAGCTGTTATTACAACTGCCGGCTTGATCAACGCACTTGAAATGTCTGGCAAAAAAGCTGAAGATTTAAAAGTAACTGTAATCGGTGCAGGTGCAAGCGGCATCGCATGTGCAAAAATGTACAAACAATTAGGTGTAAAAAACATCACAATGTTAGATTCAAAAGGTGTTATTCACTCTGGAAGAACTGACTTGAATGCGCAAAAATTAGAGTTTGCATTTGATACACCTGACCGTACTCCGGAAGATGCAGCAAGAAATGCAGATATGATTTTGGGTCTTTCTGGTCCTGAGCAAATTACTCAAGATATGGTTCGTTCAATGGCAGCTAATCCAATTATTTTTGCATGTGCAAACCCGACTCCGGAGATTATGCCTGACCTTGCAAAAGCAGTTCGTAATGATCTAATTATAGGAACAGGAAGAAGCGATTTTTCTAATCAAGTAAACAATGTTCTTGGTTTCCCGTTTATTTTCCGTGGTGCATTAGATGTTCGTGCAACTAAAATTACAGAAAATATGAAAATGGCAGCAGCTCGCGCTCTTGCAGCGTTAGCAAAAGAGCCGGTACCTGATTATGTTGCTAAAGCTCACAACCGTACTGACATGTCTTATGGTCCGGAGTATATTATTCCATCACCGTTTGACAAAAGACTCTTGGTATGGGTTTCATCAGCAGTTGCAGCCGCAGGTGTTGCAGATGGTGTTGCGCATGTTAAAGATTTTAATCTTGATGCATACAAAGCAAAACTTCAAGAGATGGCAGACAACAGCTAATCTTTTTTGTACCCTTTTATAGGGTACATCTACCCCTTAATTTTTAAAAATTATTTTTATTTTAAAATATAGGCAATTGTAATTTTAAACTCTTTTGGAAAACTAAAGAGTGCTTTGTCAACTTCTACTGGAAAACTTTTTTGAACCGCCTCAATTGCTGAATTTTTAAAAATAGAATGACCGGCTAAAAGTTCAATGTTGTTTACATTGCCATCTTCTAAGATGCAAAACTTCACTTGAATATCCCCTTGAATCTCTCTTCTTCTTGCACTTTCTGGATAAGATTTATTTTTATTTATGAGCTCTCTTAATTTTAAAAAGAAACTTTTTTGTTTTTCTTCTAGCTCTTCTTGCGCTACTACATTATTTTCTACACTGCTTTCACTGCTTTGAATGGCGTGTTTTGAAGTTGTTTTTTCTGTAGGCTCCTCTTTTTTGACCAATTGCTCTTCTTCTTTTATCTTCTCTTTTAATTCAACTTTTTGAATACTCTTGGCATGTGGATGTGGAACTATTTTTGTTAATGAATTGCTCTTTATTTGAGTGATTGCTTCTTTCCTTATCTCTTCCTTTGGCTTAGAAACTTCTGGTTGTTCCTCTTTTTGCAAATCAAGAAGTGATATTTTTACTACTTTTTGATTTGTCATTTCATTCTTTGCCTTGCAACTCTCGCTATTTATAAAATAGAAGAGGGTTGCAACGGCTGTAAAATAGATTGAAGAGCTAATAAAAAAAGATGATAAATATCTGTTCATTCTGTTATTTATGGTGCATGTGGCTTGCATGGGGAGGCACGCCATAGGTTTGCACTACATAAACTCTGTAGAGATTTATGTAGAGATAAAATAGTATGAGAAACGATGCAAAGAAAAAAGCAATCATTTTGGCGTATTTGCTAGCTGTAAAGAGATTTACTCTTTTGTACATGATGATAAATGCCCAAATAGCAGCGATGTATTTGAATGCTTCAAAAATTATAAGCCAGTTATCTTTTTTTGAAGCCAGATTTTTAACCTCTTCAATATTCAAGCCAAAACCATAAATGAATCCATTGACTATATCCGCATATTCGCTAGTAAAAAAGCCATGAAGTAGATGTGATAATCCGCCAATTATAAAGAGCGGTGCGAAGGCATAACCCAAAGTATAAAATGTTTTGTTAAACTCAGCTTTTAGAGCCCTTGAAGCCAGATACATTCCACCATAAACCAATCCTAAAGTAGCAATCATGGCGTATAAGAAAGCAAAGAGTCCAACTACGTCTAAAGAGCCAAAGTCGATAAAACTTTTAAAATATTCAGCCGTATTGTTCCATGGCATCTCTTTTGCAACCATGCTTCTTCCAAGCCCGTGATGAAAGCTCATCGTAATACTAATTGCTGCGGTTATAAGTATGTATGTCCAAACCTCTATTTTGTCAAATTTGAATTTTTTGTAGAGTGAGCTTGAAGGTTTTACTATCTTAAAGCTAATTGCATCGCAGGCACTACTGCACTCCATACACAAACTGCAATCCTCCATAGAGTTTTTGTTGTCAAATGTAAATGGTTTGAGGCTGTAAGGGCATGCCTTGGCACAATCAAAACTTTTACAATCACTACAATCTTCTTTATAGCTTCCAAGCCATGTAAATGAGATTCTTCCGAATGCTTTTGTAACACTTCCGATAGGGCAGACATATTTGCAGTAGCTCATATCTTTATATACATAGTATAGTAAAAATGCAATTGCGGTTATAGCGGTAAAAAGGATAGCAGTCACAAGAGGTATACGGTAAAATCCCGGAAAAGAGTAGGTAACAGCCCACCATCCAATGATAAGAAGTCCAAGCCCCCACCAAGGGTTTTTAAGCCAAGAGGGCATCTCTTTTTGCAGTCCAAACTTTGTGAGATATTTGCCTATAAATCCATCTTTAATAGCGGTGGCATCACTTTTTAGTAGTGAGAATCAGAAGGTGTCAATCCAGTTGCTTTGGAAGCACCAGTTTGAATTCGCAGGATTTTATGTAGCTAAAGAGAAAGGTTTTTATGCAGATGCAGGGATGGATGTTGCAATCAAAGAGTACGATTTTGGAACAAATATAGCAAAAGATGTCTCCGAGGGTAAAAGTGATTTTGGTGTCGATAGCTCCTCTTTAATATTAGACAAAATTCAAGGACTTGATGTTTATCTATTGATGCCTATACTTCAAACATCTCCCTTTGTTCTCATGACAAAAAAAAGGGATGATTTAAAAACCGTAGCTGATTTAAAAGGCAAAAAAATTATGTTCACGCCGAATCAAGTTACTATGGCATCTCTTAATGCAATGTTTAAAGTAAATCATATTTCAAATAGTGATTTTATAAACCAAAAACACAGCTTTAAGATACAAGATTTAATTGACGATAAAACAGATGCCATGTCCGTTTACCTTTCGAATGAACCTTATTATATGATAGAAAAAGGGTTGCAATACTCTATTCTAAATCCTTCTGATTTTGGATTTGATTTTTATGACAATATTCTTTTTACCTCTAAAAGACTTTTGCAACAGGACCCGCAATTAGTAGAAAAATTTTAAAAAAAAAAAAAAAAAGGGTGGGAATATGCTTATAATAATCCGCAAGAAGCATCAAAAATTATATTTGACAAGTACAACACTCAGAATAAGTCGATAGAACATCTTATGTTTGAAGCCAAAGAGCTACAAAAAATGAGTCATTTTGGTTTAAGAGAGTATGGAAAATTTAAACCTGCAATCATTAGCCAGATTGTTCAAACATACAATCTCCTTGATATTTCAAAATCTTCGGTGGATATACAAGAACTCGTTTACCCTGATGCTATGTATGTAGAGAACAGTATTGATTATGCACTGTTATGGAAAATTTTGGCTGTTATCATTGTTCTTTTTGTCGGATTGTATTATTGGAATCGAAAGTTGTCGGGACTTAACAAGCTCATTCAAAAAAGTCGTTCAAAAATTACAATACTACTCGACAACGCAGGGCAAGGATTTTTAACTTTTGATAAAAATTTTAAAATTGATGATGAGTATTCAAAAGAGTGCATAAAATTTTTGGGCGCAAATATCGCTTCACAAGATGTGGCAACACTCTTGTTCCAAGATAAAATAAAACAAGATTTTTTCAAAAACAGACTTCTTGATGCACAAAACGAAACTATGGAGATAAAAAGAAACTCCTATTTATCTCTTCTGCCGACTGTTATCATTTTAAACAAAAGAGCTATTAAGCTCGAATATAAGATTTTAGAAGATGAAAATTTTATGTTAATTCTTACAAATATAAGTTCACAAAAAAAACTTGAGAATAAAATAAAAAAGGAGCAAGAAGTTTTTAAAATGATAGTTTCAATTGTAAGTGAAACACAGATTTTTTACGATACGAAAAATGAGTATTTAGAGTTCATAAATTCATTCGATACAATCATCGATGAAAATAAAGCACCGCAAGAAAATTTAAGCGATATTTATAGAACAATTCATACATTTAAAGGTGCTTTTTCACAACTTTACATGGAAGATATTGTGCAAGTTTTACATGATGCAGAGAGTGAAATATCCAAAATATCAAAAAAAGATTTACAAAATACTGGTACATTAAAAGAACTTTTAAAAGCAACTGATTTTCGCACATGTTTTGAGGCATCTTTAACTGTTATAAAAGATGTTTTAGGTACAGAATTTTTAGATTTGCATAATTTTGTAAAAATAGATTTATCCAATATTCAAAATTTACAGGAAAAAATAGCGAAAGTTTTTAGTCAAAAAGAGATGGCTTCGATAGAGTGTCAAGATATACTTTCTCAGGTTCAAACGCTCTCAGATACTAAATTATACGCATTGCTAAAACCTTATATTGCCCTTGTCAGTCAATTGGCAACAAGGTTTGAAAAAGAAATTTATGAATTAGAGATTGATGGAGATGCAAATTTGGCAGTTCCGGAGAAAATCAAACCATTTATAAAATCACTTATTCATGTTTTTAGAAACAGCATCGACCATGGTATAGAGTTACCGGAGATAAGAGCCGAAATTGAAAAAAATGAAAAAGGGACACTTCTATGCAGGTTTGAGCAAGAAGGCACTATGCTTAAGATTATAATTTCAGATGATGGAAGGGGGATAGATGTGGAGAAAATAAAAGAAAAACTGGAATCACAAAATATAAATACAACAAACTTAACACATAAAGAGTTTTATAATTTTATATTTGAAAATGAGTTTACTACAAAAGAGAGCGTTACAGATATTTCAGGTCGTGGTGTCGGTATGAGTGTCGTTAAAGCTGAACTTGATAAGCTTGGCGGTGAAGTTGAAATTAAAAGTGAAAAAAATATCGGTACGACATTCGTGTTTATGCTGTCAGTATAAAATAAAAGGAAAATAAATGATACTAGATTCGTTAATTCTTCAATTAAAACTTTTTTTTACGGAAGATATGGGTATTGAAATAGATGATATTGCTCGAGAAGAGGAAAGCGTTGGCTTGAATTTAAAATCCCATACAGCTATGATAGGTGTTGGCGGTGAGCTAAATATGATGGTTGTTATTAGTTTTGATGCCACAATGCTAAATAAACTCATTGAAGTTTTTATGGAAGGAGAAGATGTTGCTCCGGAAGAAGAAGAGGAGATTAAAGAGAGCGTAACAGGCGAAGTTATAAATACGATTATCGGCCTTGCTCTCCCAACCTTTCCAAAAAGAGGTAGAGGAGTAACTATAACACCTCCAATCAGTATAAATGATGCTTCAAAGATTCAAAAACACAAAGATTCAAAAATACTGGCTGCTAATATTAGGACACAATATGGTGAACTCAGCATTAGTGCAATTATTGCTAAAGATGTGTTGTGATAATTTATAAATAGGAAAAAAAATGTTAAAAATTTTGATAGTTGATGATTCTTTGATAATAAGAAAAAAGATAACAACCATTGTAGAAAAGTTAGGTCATGAAGTTGTTGGAGAAGCTAAAACAGGGCAAGAAGCCATAGAAATTTATGAAAGTGCAAAACCGGATTTAGTTACAATGGATATAACTATGCCGGACATGAATGGTATCACTGCAGTAAAACACATTGTAGAAATGGACAAAAATGCAAAAATCATTATGGTAACTTCGCATGGTCAAGAAGATATGGTAATTGATTCAATCAAAGCAGGTGCAGTCGGATATTTGTTGAAACCAATTACGGATGAAAAATTGGCAGAAATAATCGGTGAAGTTTTTTTAGAATATGCATGTCATGAAAATGATTTAGAACTCTCAGATGATGATTTATAGGAGTAAATGATGCAAGAAAATAAACTTTTTGAAGCTCTGCTGGATGTAATTCCATTTGCAGCATATGCTGTAGATGTAGATACTTATGAAGTGGTTTATGCAAATAAGCTTATGACTGAAAACATGTATGCACCACGTGAAAAGTATTGTTGGAAAAAAATTTTTGGGCAAGATGAAGTTTGTAATTGGTGTACAATTGAGGAGCTGAAAAAAAGGCAAGCTATTTATAAAAGTGAAAAGCTTATTAACCATTTTTTTGATGAAGTGACGGATAGTTGGTTGCAAATTTACGATGAGATTTTAAAATGGCCCGATGGAAGAACGGTTAAATATTCTATAACGGTTGATATTACAGAACAAAAAGAGATACAAGCTGCAATGATAACAACGCATACAAAACTAGCCATGCAAAGTCAAAAATTAAAAGAGGCAAATGAAAAATTAGAGTTTATGGCTAAAAAAGATTTTTTAACAGCCGTGAACAATCGAGGCAATTTTTTTAATTTAGGTGAAGATTTTTTTGCCAAAACTATGCAAGACGGTGAATCTATTTTTGTTGCAATGTTTGACCTCGATAAGTTTAAATTACTTAATGATAATTATAGTCATAAAGTGGGTGATTTAGCGCTCCAAGCTTTTACGAAAACACTCGAGAAGTATTTGAGTGAAACGGATATATTTGGAAGATTAGGCGGCGAAGAGTTTGCTCTCATAATGCACTCTCCTTGTAGTGATAGTATCATACAAAAACTGCAAAAGATAAGAGAAGATACAGAAAAAATCATCATAAATCATAATAATCAAGAGATAAGTTTTACCGTAAGTATAGGTTTAGTTAAAAAAGAGCTAAATGATACTCTCGATATAACACTTGAAAAAGCAGATAAAGAGCTATATAGTGCAAAAAAGATAGGTAGAAATCAATTGAAATGTAGGTTGTAACACATGCTAGAAAATAAATTATTTGAAGCACTTTTGGATGTTATTCCATTTGGTGCGTACGCTGTTGATGTCGATACTTACGAAGTTGTTTATGCAAACAAACTTATGCGTGAAAATATGTATGCCCCTAAAGAGACACACTGCTGGGGGAAAGTTTTCGGACAAGAGGAAATTTGTAGTTGGTGCAGTATTTTTAAACTTCAAGACAGGCGAACAAAAAAATTAGTATCCGGAAAATATATATGTGAATTCTTTGATGAAGCGGATGACAAATGGATTAAATCTTATGATGAACTTATGAGCTGGCCCGATGGCAGAAATGTCAAATATTCCATTATGGTAGATATAACAGACCAAAAAGAGATACAAGGGTCTATGATGAAATCACATGCTGCCCTTGCTATAAAAAACAAACAAGTTTCAAATACAAATAAAAATCTTCAAATTACAAAACTGGAGTTGCAAAAATCTTTAAATGAGTTAGAAATTCAAAAACAAAAAGCAGAAGAGACAACAAAATTTAAATCAAGCTTTTTGGCAAATATGTCGCATGAGATAAGAACGCCGATGAATGCTATCATCGGAATGACGCATCTTGCAAAAGAGAGTTTTTTAGATGAAAAACAACGAGGTTACATCAATAAAATTGAATCCGCATCCAATAATCTTTTAAATATTATAAATGATATTTTAGACTTTTCTAAAATAGAAGCCGGAAAGCTGAAAATAGAAAATATTGACTTTGATATAAACACAATGGTTGGTAATGTAAGAACTCTGGTTGAACAAAAAGCGCATGAAAAAAGTTTGCAATTCAGTGTGAAATATGATTCCAAAAACTCTATTTTTTATGGTGATTCATTTAGAATTGAACAAATTCTCATAAATATTTTAAGCAATGCCATTAAATTTACGTCTTTTGGCGAAGTGGAACTTATTATAAATGATATGTCAAACGATATCGTCAGATTCTGCGTGAGAGACACAGGGATTGGGATAAGCGAGTCTCACCAAGAGAGTCTGTTTGAACCATTCAATCAAGCAGATGCAAGTACTACGAGAAAATATGGCGGAACAGGTTTGGGTCTTAGTATATCTAAAGAACTTGTAGAGTTGATGGGTGGTAAAATTTGGATAGAGAGTGAGGTTGGAGTCGGAAGTGAATTTATTTTTGAATTAAAACTGCCTTATGGGAATAAAGAAAATATCCAATTTGTCACACATGAGAGCAGTATTAAAGAGGAGATTGCCTCTTTAAAAGGAAGTAAAATTCTCTTGTGCGAAGACAATGCCACAAACCAAGAAATAATCACAGGATTGCTACAAAACAGCGGAATAGTTATCGACATCGCCGACAACGGAAAAGAGGCAGTTGATAAGTTTAAATCCGATAAGTATGATTTAATTCTCATGGATTTACAAATGCCGATTATAGATGGCTACGAAGCAACGAAACTCATAAGAGAATACAATAAAAATATTCCAATCATAGCCCTCACGGCAAATGCCATGAGAGAGGATGTGGAAAAAACTACAATGCACGGAATGAACGAACATCTCAATAAACCGATAGATGTCGAGAAGTTTTATAAAACACTTTTGAAATATATTTCTAAAAAAAATGTGACGCACCCCGAGAGTACTTCCTCGCTTACGCCCACAGCGTATGCAGAAGTTTTACAGAAAAAAGATGAATTTCATATTCCGGAGTTTAAAACAATAGATACAACACAAGGTTTAAAATATTTGGCTGGAAATAAAAAAGTCTACCTCAAAATCTTAAATAACTTTTTAAATAACTATAAAAATTTCAGTTTTGTAAACCTAAACAGTGAAGAGTTTCAAAGAGCAACCCATACTATAAAAGGTCTGAGCGCAAATATCGGTGCGACAGTTTTGCACACAATTTCAGAAGAGCTGGATGAGAGACAAGATAAAACTTTATTGGACTCTTGGCATGAAGAGATGAAAAATATTATTGAAGAGTTGAGCGACAAGTTACCTGAGACAAAAAAAGAAGAAATAAAAGAACAAAAAAAGGAACTTTTACTTGTCTCCGAGCAAAGTAACAAATGCCTTTGGAATACAAAGAGAGAAAAGCTCTTTTCTAAACTTAAAGAGGCTGCTGCAACTTCAAGACCAAAAGAGTGTGAAGCAATTATTAGTGAAATAGAGGGGTATGAGTTATCCATGGAAGATAGTGAATTATTAAATAAAGCAAAAATATTAATAGAAAAATATGAGTTTAAAGAAGCTTCTTCCATGTTGAAAGAGATAGAATGAGAGACAAAAAAAAGAACAATTTCAGTTGTAGAGGATACTGAAACAAATAAAAATATCTACTGCATAATTATTTGGGTTGTAGATGTTCTTGAAAATTCAAGAGCATCTTTTATAGATTGTCTATCAGCTTTTTAAGTTCGTCAGGACGGTTTGAGTTTTTAAGTGCATTTTCTTTAGTTACTTTTTTTCTCTGTACTAAATCAATGAGCTGTTGTGTTTGAGTTGTCATGCTTGTCTCAGTCTGATTTAACTGCATTTGAGAGTAAAGCTGGTGCACTTTGTCCTCTCTGATAAGGTTTGAGATAGCCGGATTGGTTATTAAAATCTCTTGGGAAGCAACTTTTCCCCCGCCGATTTTCGGTATAAGCGACTGAGCCACAACCGCGATAAGCGAAGATGCCAGCTGTGCTCTAACCTGCGCTTGTTCCTGCCCGCTGAAAACATCAATAATACGGTTAATGGTACTCGGTGCAGAGTTCGTGTGGAGTGTTCCAAAAACCAAGTGACCGGTCTCAGCGGCAGTAAGTGCTGCACCGATGGTCTCGGCATCCCGCATCTCACCGATAAGGATAATATCAGGATCTTGTCTTAGAGCAAATTTAAGTGCTGTTGCAAAGGATGCAGTAGAATTTCCTACATCTCTTTGAGAGAAGAGGGATTTGATGTTTTTATGCACAAACTCAACCGGGTCTTCTACTGTTATGATGTGTCGTCTCTCCGTGAGGTTTATCTCATGAAGCATGGAGGCAAGAGTGGTCGATTTACCGCTACCCGTTGGTCCGGTTACAAGAATGAGACCCTTCTCCCTTTTAATAAGCTCTTTAAAAATCGGAGGATTTCCATACTCATCAAGCGTTGGAATATCTATGGGAATCATACGAAAAGCACAGCCAATCCCATAAATAGTACGGTAGTAGTTTGCACGGAAGCGGCCGATTCCCTCGAGTTGAAATGAGAAGTCAAGCTCATTATGCTCCTCAAACTCCTTCTTCTGTTTATCTTCGATGAGGGAGTACGCCATCTCCTCTATCTCCTCTGCATTCAAAACAGGCAAATTAAGAGGTCGCAGCTCTTTATCTATACGAATCTGCGGTTCACTTCCAACCACGAGGTGCAAGTCAGACGATTTAAAAGCTAAAACACTTTTTAATAATTTTTTAATATCAATCGGTTTTTTTTCTTCTACTTCTTCACTCATAAAAATACTCCTTTATAAATCTCTTCATCAAATCCTACTATAACTTTTTCGTCAAACTCTACTACGGGTCTTTTTATAAGCAGATTTTCCTTGCAAAGCCACTCTTCTTTGGCTTTGTCGTCTAGGTTTAGCTCTTTAAGGTTTAAGTTTCTGTATGTTGTGCTTTTTGAGTTGAAGAGGGTCTTCATATTCATATGTCTAAGCCATGAAGAAATTTTGTCGCAAGAGAGTTTCTCTGCCTTAAAATCATGCAGTTCGCACTCAATATTATATGTTTTAAAAAAAGAGAGCGTTTTTTTCACACTGCCGCAGCTCTTAATTCCATAAACTTTTATCATTTTTTATTCTATGATCTTTGGAACTATAAAGAAGTGGTCGGCACTTTGCGGCGCATGTCTTAAAATATCATCACTTATTTGTGCATTGCTTACAACAACATCTTCTCTAAGAAATGTACTTGCATCGCTCATAGCAAAGGTGTCATTCACTCCATCGGTATTTAATTCGCTCAAATTGTCAACAAAACTGACAATTTCAGAGAGTTGATTGATAATCTCTTCTCGTTTATCGTCCGAAACTTTTAAAAAAGAGAGCTTTTCAAGCTTTGTTAATAGTGCATCATCTACTTGCATATAATCATCCTAGAAGTTTAAATTTGCAAAATTGTAACAGAAAAAAGATGTGTATTTGATGAAACTTTAACAAACTATGCGATATTATTTTGACAATTTTAAAATATATACTGATGTTATGCACTTTATATTAAAAAAGGGTATAAAAATCCTAATTATTCTCAAAAAACAAAGTTTTTTGTAGCTTTAGGGGGTTGTAGGGATAAATTGTCCCTGCCATCTAAACGGATGCGTTCGTTTAGATGCGTAACATCAAAATAAAAAGGAAATATTTTTGAGCTTTAGAAATGATATGGATATGGTTAAAGAAGAGCTAAGCTCTGAAGAAAAGTTTTTTGAAAAAGCCGTTATAACTGAAAGATTTGTTAAAAAATACAAAAATTTGATAATAGGCTCTTTTGTAGCGGTTGTTGTGGTTGCTTTTGCAAATATTGTTTATGATGTTAATAAGCAGAATAGGATAGAATCTGCTAATAAAGCTCTTTCAGATCTTCGTAAAGATGCAAACAATAGTGATGCTCTGGCAAAACTTAAATCTTTAAGTCCGAATTTGCATGATGTTTGGCTTTACTCAAAGGCGGTGGCAGATAAAGATTTGGCTACATTAGAAAAACTTAAAGATACAAAAGCAATGTTGGTAGGAGATCTGACCGTTTATGAGATAGCTCAAAACACAAAAGATGCCGCAAAGTTGGATGCGTATGCTTTATCGCAAAATGCTGTTTATAAAGATTTGGCACAGGTTCAGAGTGCAGTATTGCTTATGAATGAAGGCAAAGTTGAAGCTGCACACCAAAAACTTTCTCTCATCGGTGAGCAATCACCACTGAACAATATAGCAAAAGCATTGCTTCATTATGGTGTGAAATAAATTTTGAAAAAGTTATTTTTACTATTTTTAGCGCTTTTTGCACTTTTTTTCACTGCATGCAGCACAAAAAAAGTTTTTGAGCCACAGGTAGTTGCAGGTAACTGGGATAAACATGGCAGTTTTGATGATAAAGTTGTTGATATTACTTCAAGTGTAGCACTGTTAGAAAATCGTAAAGTTTTAGCAAAAGATAAAATTATAGAGATAGAAGTTACAGAGTCATACAGACTTTTGTCAAGCAGTGATGGCTGGATAATAAGCTCTACCATTGATGGCCGGCTGATGCTTCAATATATTGCAGATACTAAAATGGTTGAGAAGTTTGACCTTAAAAAAACTATAGCGAGCGCCAGTGTAAAAAATGACATGTTGGCAGTTTTGTTTGCCGATAATGAGATGGCTCTCTACTCTATAGGGAGTAAAGAGTTACTTTTAAAAGAGCAGGGTGATACTGCCTTGGCAGTTGATTCTAGAATCGTCAGTCCACACTTTATGGGAGAATTGGTTCTCTTCCCGACTCTTGATGGAAAAGTCGTTATTGTGAACATGAAATTAAAGAAAAAACTGAGAACTATTATTGTTTCATCCGAAGAGCATTTCAATAACATTATATATTTTGATGTAATAGACAATAAAATTGTTGCAGCAACCGGTCATAAAATACTCTCCATGTCTACTAAAGAGGGGAGAGAGCCCTATGAGATTAGAACTATCGTTTATGACAATAAAGATATTTTTCTAACTACAAAACAGGGTGAAGTCGTCTCTATTACGCCTGACTTGAAACTGAATGCAAAAACAAAATTTCCTTTTGCCCATTTTTTAGGAATGATTGTTAAAGAAGATAAAGTATATCTTTTGGAAAAAGAAGGGTATATCATAGAACTTAGCAAAGATTTTAAAGAGCAAAAAATATATAAGGTTAGTTTGGCAGACGGGTATGTCTTTGCAGCAGATAAGATGTTTTATATAGATGATGAATATATCTCGGTTGAGTAACGAGCTAGAAGCCTACTTAGAATATATTAGTGTTACTAGGGCTCTTAGTAAGAAGAGTGTAGAAGCTTATAAAAGCGACCTGCAGATGATAGAATATGAACTCAAAAAAGCACTCATTACACTGGATTCTAAAACACTTTTAAGCATCCTCTCAAAATATAAAAATAAAAGAACCCTCAACAGAAAATTATCTTCAGTAAATGCTTTTTTTGACTTTTGCTATAGAAGTCAGTTTTTAAACGAGCAGACAAAATTAAAACTCTCTAAAATTCCTAAACTTCTTCCAAAATTTTTATCCTATTCTGAGATACAAAGTGCACTTAACGCTATAGACAGAAGTTCGTGGATAGGACTTCGAGATTATGCTCTGATACTTTTCTTGTACGCAACAGGTGCTAGAATTAGCGAGTGTTTGGCTCTGGGAACGGATGATATTGAAGGAGAGTGGCTGCATATAAGACATGCAAAGGGTGAGAAGGAGAGAATTGTTCCAATAGCAAAAGTTGCAAAGATAGCAATAGATGCCTATTTAAGAAAGTTTAAGTATGAAAAAGAGTTTGTTTGGTGCAACTACAAGGGTGAAAATCTAAGCAGAATCTCCGCTTTTAAGATAACACAGAAATACCTCGGTGTATCACCCCATGTTCTTCGCCACTCTTATGCAACCTCTCTTATAATCGGTGGAGCAGATTTGCGGGTTGTTCAGGAACTTTTAGGACATTCTTCACTTTTAACAACACAAATTTATACACATGTTCAAAAGCAGGATTTAAAAAATACTGTAGAGTCTTGTCACCCAATGGCGTAAACATAATGAACATTGTAAACAACAGCTTTTTTTCAAAACCATACATGAAATCACTTTTTTGGATTCAAAATAATTGGCATCAGCATGGTGTTTTGGTTCATACGCTTCGAGTTACCTATTACATCCTAAAGGCAGGAGATTTTAAACTTTTTGCAGCGGGATTGCTGCATGACATAGGAAAACCGTCGGTTGCATTTCAAAAACCAGAAGATGTGGAGTTTGGCGAGTATAGTTTTACAGACCATGAAGAGAAGAGTTACCGGATAATCAAAAATTGGTCATTTATCAGCGAATATACAAAGCAGATAGTTCGTTACCACTATCTCATAAGAGATATCCAAAAAAGCTTTTCAGAAGACAAATCTAGGTATGATTCAAAAAAGAAAATTTGGGACAGTTTGAGTAAAAATATTCAAAAAGATTTAGAGAGATTTATACGCTATGATGACCTAGGCAAGGGCAAAAAGAGAAGATGAAAAAAATCACCCCCTTTGTAATTGTTTTTATAATAATTTTTATTATTACAGCTCTATTTTTGTCTTTGGCATCCTCACAAAAGATGATAGTAATCAAAGAAGGTAATACAAAAATGTTACCTCTTGAGATGGAGCTGGGTAAATATCAAGACAGTGACTGCGGAATGGTTATAAAAACTTTGGAGTACGCTTCACAGGTAGTATCTAAAAATGGAAAAACTTGGTTTTTTCATGACCATGGAGGATTCATTAACTGGCTTAAAGATAAAGAGTTTCAAGATGATGTGACTATCTGGGTAATGAGCAAAGACACAAAAAGATGGATAAATGCAAAAGAGGCGTTTTACTCTTTAAACGATAAAACGCCTATGGGTTATGGATTTGGCGCCTATGAATATAGAGCCAAAGAGCATGTTGATTTTGAGACAATGAAACTCAGAATGCTTCGGGGGGAAACACTCAATAACCCACATATTAAAAAACAACTTCTAGGCAATTGATGGAAACCGTAAATATTTTAACCATTATCAGTATAGCTTTTTTAGGTTCTTTTGGACACTGCATCGGCATGTGCGGAGGAATAGTTGTCGCATACTCAACGATTAAAATAAATCCGAAAAACTCCAAACCATCTCAAGCACTCTCGCATCTTCTCTATTCATTGGGCAGAGTCCTGACCTACGCAACTCTTGGTGCGATATTTGGAGCGCTTGGCGGAGTTGCAACTTTTAGCAATAGTGCAAATGGCGGGTTGTTAATTTTTGCAGGTGTTGCCATGGTGCTTGCCGGTCTTTCATTGATGGGTAAAATAAAATTTTTAACTCTTATTGAACACTCCTTTGCATCATCGCCTCTGTACAAAAGCACTTTTAAAAAAGTACTAAACTCTAAGTCAAATCTCAGCTTTTTTGTTTTGGGCATGCTCAATGGTCTTCTGCCTTGTGGATTTGTCTATTTTTTCGCCATAACAGCGGCTAGTACAGCCGACCCGCTCTCAGGTGCTTTAGTCATGGCACTATTTGGTCTTAGCACGATTCCGGCTATGTTTACTCTCGGTTTTATGACATCTCTTGCATCGGCAACAGGGTTTAGAAATATGATGATGAGTCTCTCTTCAATAGCCGTGATTTTGTATGGAACATATACGATTTATAACGGCTATGATTATATTTCTAATCCCCAAAAAACGTTAAGAGATTGTCATAAATAAGAGTTTATTTGTAAAGTGATATAATAAATGAAAAAAAAGGTTTTATTGTGAAAAGTTCAATTGTTGATAGTATAATGTCTCTTCCCCCGCTTCCAAAAACTATTGCGGATGTCAATTTGATTTATGCTAATGAAGACTCTTCTCTCTCAGATATGACGAAAGCTATAGAATCTGATCCAATGATTGTTGCCAATATATTAAAGGCTGCTAACTCCCCTCTGTATGGATTCGGCAGAGAGATACAAAGTGTTGCTCAGGCAGTTGCTCTTTTTGGCATAGAGATGACGCGCTCCATTGCAGTCGGAAACTCAGTTAAAAAACTCTTAAATGTGGACATGCAGCCCTATGGAGTTACATCTGAACGATTTGCAGAGATATCTTCACTGCAGGCTGCTTTGATGTTAAAGTGGTATAACAAAGTAGATAAGAAAAAAGCTGCAAAACTCTATCTTGCCGCGTTTTTGCAAGAGACAGGAAAAATAATTATTGCGAGCAACATTATGCAGAATGATGAAACTATAAGTTTTGCATCTGAAGTTGAGATGTCAAATAATTTAGCAGAAGTTGAAAAAGCTTATCTTGAAGTAACAGCCTCTGAGGTAACGGCAAAAGTATTTGAACACTGGGGATTTGACAGTGAATTTATAAATATTATCAGGTATTCGGATGATCCGCAAGCAGCCCCAGGGGATATTAAAGAGTACTCCATGGCTCTAAATATCATTAAAACTATAATTCCTGTAAACAAACCATTTTCAGAAGTTGCAATGAACTTTGGATTAAAAAAGGCAATGGATGCAGAATTGGATTACCGTTCATTGGAAGAGGCAATAGATGAGATGATAGATGTGCAACAAAAAGGGGATTTATGAGTAAAACTGTCACAATTATAGATACATTCGGTTTTTTCTTTCGCAGTTTTTATGCTCTCCCTCAACACTTAAAAAACAGAGACGGTTTTCCTACAGGTCTTTTAACAGGCTTTACAAACTTTATAGCAACCCTCCAAAAACAGCATGACAGCGACTACATAGTTTTCGCAATAGACTCAAAAGGTGCAACCTTTAGAAATGAGATAGACCCAAACTATAAAGCGCACCGCCAATCTCCGCCTGAAGAGCTTACTATGCAGTTGCCGATTGCCATAGAGTGGATTGACAAGATGGGTTATAAAACTCTGGGTCAGGTGGGTTTTGAGGCGGATGATATCATAGCGACGGTTGTAAAGTTTGCAAAAAAAGAGGGTTATAATGTTCGCGTTGTCTCGCATGACAAAGACCTCTACCAGCTTATAGATGATGGCAAAATAGTTCTCGTGGATGCGATAAAAAGAGCAACCGTAGATGAGGATGCATGTTTTCAAAAGTATGGAATCACTCCCAAGCAGTTTATAGATTATCAATCTATTCTCGGCGACGGTGCCGACAATGTTCCGGGTGTTAAGGGAATCGGCAAGGTTGGTGCCGAAAAACTTCTGGTGGAATACGGAAGCTTAGACAATATTTATGCGCATATAGATGAGATAAAACCCGCAGGAATTCAAAAAAAACTTATAGAGTCAAAAGCCAATGCCTACATGTCCAGAGAACTTGTAACTCTCAGAGATGATGTGTTGGAAAGTTTTGATTTTGAAGAGTACAAGATGGATATTGAGCATCCCTTTTTAAACATCTACGACGAGCTTGTAAAGTATGAGCAAAACGCTATTCTGAGAACACTTCAGGCAAAAGGGCAGGTAAGCCAAGAAGCGCATCAGGAGGCACAAGTAAGGGTTGAGAACAATAAAGAGAGTGAAAGCACAAATTTGGAATTTAAAACAACACTTCTGACCGATGCTAAAGAGCTAAATAAAATTTTAGACACTTTAACCAAAGAGACAATTATCGCCTTTGACACAGAGACAACAGGGCTTGAGTATGATAGAGACTCTCTTGTAGGATTTAGTTTTTGCTTCAACGACTCAGAGGCGTTTTATGTTCCGATTGCCCACTTCTATCTCGGTGTACCGGAGCAGATAAGTCAAAATGATGCAAAAAAAGCTATTAAAAAGATATTCAACTCTTATGTCGTCGGGCATAACATCAAATTTGATTTGCACTTTGTCACAAGATTTTTGGAAGAGGATAATCTCGCTATCTATTCGGACAGCATGATTTTGGGATGGCTTATCAATCCTGAGAGTGCACTTTCTCTTGATAAATTAGCAGAAAAACTCCTCAACCATACGATGGTCTCCTTTAAAAATACGGTAAAAAAAGGGGACACTTTTGCAAGCGTTGAGTTAGAGACGGCATGCGAATATGCGGCGGAAGATGCCTATGTCACTCTGAAACTTTTTCATAGATTTAACAAAATGCTGGAACTGCAAAATGCAAGACATCTCATAGAAGAGGCGCAACAGGTGGAGATACCTTTTATTCTGACGCTTTTGCACATGGAAAAAGCCGGTATAAAAGTGGACGGTGCATTTTTAAAAAAGTTTTTGGTTGAAGTAAAAGATACTTTAGCAGGACTGACAAAAAGCATCTACGAACAAGCCGGAACTGAGTTTAATATCAACTCCACGCAGCAGTTGGGTGCTATTTTATTCGACACTTTGGGACTGCCGTTTGGTAAAAAAACTAAAACCGGCTACTCAACAGATGAAAATGTACTCAGTTCACTTAAAGATGCACATGAAATAGTCCCTATGCTTTTGGAGTACAGAGAGGTTTATAAGCTCTATTCGACTTATATTGAACCGCTTTTAAAACTGAGAATGGAGAGTGAGGAGAGCCGTGTCCACACCTCGTTCGTACAGACGGGGACGGCAACAGGGCGACTCAGTTCAAAAAATCCGAATCTCCAAAATATACCGGCTAGAACAAAACTGGGTCTGAGAATCAGGGAGGCTTTTGTAGCACCAAGCGGCAGAAAACTCATAGGCATAGACTACTCACAGATAGAGCTGAGACTTCTGGCACACTTCACGCAAGACCATGTATTGGTGGATGCTTTTAAGAGCGACAAAGATATCCACATGCAAACAGCCATCGCACTCTTCGGCGAAGAGGAAGCAAAAGAGAAGAGAAATGTGGCAAAAACCGTAAATTTTGGACTCCTTTACGGCATGGGACAAAAAAAACTCTCCGACACTTTGGGCATCACAACCAAAGAGGCAAAAGAGATTATAGAGAGATATTTTGAGAGTTTTAAAAGCGTTAAAAGTTATTTTCGTTCTATCGTTGACATCTCAAAAGAGCAGGGGTATGTAGAGACACTTTTAAAACGCCGCAGATATTTTGACTACGAAAATGCCTCGCCGATGTTTCGAGCCGCCTACGAAAGAGAGTCTGTAAACAGCGTATTTCAGGGAAGTGCAAGCGATTTGATAAAACTCTCCATGAACAAAATAGATAAAATCATAAGAGAAGAGGGGCTTCCTGCCGTGATGCTTTTACAAATTCATGACGAACTTATTTTTGAAGTGGATGAAGCTCAGGCTGAGGCTTTGGGAGAGAGATTTAGAGAGATTATGGAAACCATCATGCAGCTAAATGTCCCGCTCAAAGCAAGTTTGAATATTGGTGATAATTGGGGTGAGCTCAAATAGTTTCCATTTTGGAACATACTGCTATATTTATTTGGAAAACAGTTTCAACTGCTGATAAAAAGCTATAGAGGAAATAATTATTATGGAATTAGTTTATTTATGGGTTGAGGATTATAAAAATATCCAAAAGCAAGGGTTTAACTTTTCGCCTAGGTTTAGATGTAAGTATGATGAAGCTAGTAAAGAATTAACTATTGATGAAAATAAAGATTGTTTAGAAAATTTCTTTGGTGAAAATATTAATGTTACTGCTATTGTTGGGGAGAATGGGAGTGGGAAGAGTAGCTTACTAGAAAAGCTATATTTAAATAAAACATTAAAATACAATGATATGGTAATCATTTTGATGAATAATGAAATAATTATTTGTTGTCAAAATAACCTTCAAATTATTAACAACACAAAATATATTTATAGATTAATGCAAAATACTGAAATATTAGATTTGTCCTATATGAATATTTCTCATTTTCACACTGAAGATATAGATATATTTGAGAATAATTATATATCTGTATATCAAGATATAATGTATAGCTTTGAAGAGGAAAATAGTAGCACAAATAAAAGTTCTATTTTAAAAAGATATAAAAACTTTAAAACTCAATTAAACTATTATTTAATTTATTACAATAGTATTTTCGATTTCTTAGAAAAAAAATTAAAAATTAATAAACCATATTTTCTTCAACTAAATTTTCTGAAAAATAGTCACATAAAAGATTTTTTTGAAGATAACAGGGAAGATTTAGACATCAATACAATTCTGTATACGATTTTATCAAATTCAGATACTGAAGAATTTGAAAATGAAAATGACAAATTTGACATAAATCGATTGAATAACTTTATCAATTCTTATGATAGTGATAATCAACAAATAATTGATAATTTAATTGATAATTCTGAAATAGTTCAAGACTCTATAGTAATAAATATGAAAAATATTGAATTAATAAAAGAATTTATAAACATTGTCATAGATAATGATAAATTAGAATATTTTGAATTAACATATTTAACAAAAGATGAAAAAAGAATTGATTTAAGTTCTGGGGAACAACTAATGTTATTTTATTTATATAATATAGAAAATAGTAATAATATTTTAGTTATAGATGAAGTAGACTTATATTTACATCCCAATTGGCAGAAATCTTTTTTGTCACTTATAATAGACAATATAAAAAAGAATAAGCATATAATATTATCTTCTCATTCACCATTTATCCTCTCAGATTTACCAAAAGAAAATGTTATTTTTTTAAAAGATGGCAAACAAGTAGATGTAAATATTAACCCTTTCGGAGCAAATATCCATACTCTGCTTTCTCATGGCTTTTTTATGAAAGATGGGCTTATGGGGGAGTTTGCGAAAGGTAAAATAGAAGATGTTATAAATTATCTCAATGATAAAGAGTCAACCATCAAAAATAATGATGAAGCTCAAAAACTTTTAAATATTATCGGTGAACCTGTTATAAAAAATCAACTTCAAAGAATGCTTGATAGTAAAAGATTGTCTAAAGTTGATGAGATTGATAAAATAAAATTAGATATGAAAAATTTGGCAAAAAGATTGGAAGAGTTAGAAAAGTGATTAAAATCCATACAACTCAAACCATTGTTGATAATTTTTATAATTCAGTAGTAAAACTATTTGAAAATAAGTTGGTAAAGACTAAAGATAAACAGATTATTTGGTCAATAGAATTCAAGATAATAGATAAATTATTAAAAACAAAACTCAAAAATTTTGATGATAAAATAACTTTTGAAAAAATCATAAAAGCTGATTATCCATATATGAAAAATTTGGTTGAATTTTTAGATAAACATCCTCAAAGATACGCGTTAAGCCCACAAGAAAAAGATTATTTTTTGACTATGTACGATAGATTGAAAAAAGCAAATTTTATAAAAGCGTTAAATATTAATGTATGTCCTTATTGCAATCGAAATTACATTTTTAATTTTAGTAAAAACAACATACAAGAAGCAACAGCACAACTTGACCACTTTTTTGATAAAAAAGATTATCCCTATCTTACAGTTAGTTTATACAATTTAGTACCTAGTTGCTCCACATGTAATCAAAGAAAATCATCAAAAAGAGAAAACATTTTTTATCCTTATTTAGAGAATTTTAATGAGAGTGCAAAGTTTAGATATAAAGGAATAAAGTCTATTGCCAAAGATGAAAAACTAGATTTTTTAGATTTTAAAAGAGTAATGTTTGATATAGAAGCTATAAAAGATAAAGAAAAAGTAGAAAAACATATTAAGGTGTTTAATCTAAAAAATTTGTATGAAGAACATAAAGATATAATTTCTGAACTACTTCAAAAAGCAGAAATCTACAACGACAGCTACATAGACGAACTCATGCAAAAATACGAAGGAACTCTATTTAAGAACCGTGAGGATTTACTTAGGCTTGTGACATATGGATATGTGAGTG
Organism: Campylobacterales bacterium; assembly: GCA_026390115.1. Classification (GTDB taxonomy): domain Bacteria; phylum Campylobacterota; class Campylobacteria; order Campylobacterales; family Sulfurimonadaceae; genus Sulfurimonas. Next base: position 218,230 of record JAPLGO010000023.1, read on the forward strand.
ATGAAGACCTGCACAAACGCCCACTAAGTAAACTTATAAAAGACATCTCAGAGGAGTTAAAACTACTATGATTTTATTCTTCCACATGCCAAACATAAAACCTAAACTCAGTAAAAAAGGAAAAACAAAATGAATTACAGATACATAGGAAAAACGGGGCTTCGTGTGAGTCCGGTTTGCATGGGGACTATGACTTTTGGTTCGCAGTGCGATGAAAAAGAGGCTTTTAAAATTTTGGATAAGGCGTATGAGGCAGGTGTGAATTTTTACGATACAGCAGAGGTTTATCCGATTCCTCCGAGTGCCGATAAAGTGGGGATTACCGAGAAGATAGTTGGCAGGTGGATGAAGACAAAACCCCGTGATAGCATCATTTTGGCGACCAAAGTCGCAGGTGCGGCAAACGGTTGGTTTGTTCCACCTGTACGCCATGGTTTGACGGCGATTGACAGCTTCCACATTGAGAGAGCGATTGAGGGGAGTTTGAAAAACCTTGGTACGGATTATATCGATCTTTATCAGATGCATTGGCCTGATTCTGTTGTGCCGATTGAGGAGAGTATGAAAGCTTTTGACAGATTGGTTCAAAGCGGAAAAGTGCGTTACATAGGCACTTCAAACGATACCGCCTATGGCACGACCAAAGCTCTTATGATTTCGGCGCACAAGGGGTATGCAAGGTTTGAGTCTATTCAAAATAACTTCTCACTTTTGAACCGTCGCTTTTTGGATGAACTCGCAACCGTGGCAAGAAAAGAGCAGATTTCACTCTTGCCCTATTCGCCCCTTGCAGGCGGGGTTTTGAGCGGAAAATATAATCAGGCATATGTTTTGGGCGGTCGTTTTAGAGACTATATCAACTCTCCAACCCAGCGACTTCGAGTGATGGCGGACAGATTTATGAACGACAGAACACTCGCCTCGACACAAAAATATCTCAAAATCGCACAAGAGCATGAACTCCATCCGGTTACGATGGCGATTGCATGGTCGAAGCAGTTTGATTTTGTTGCTTCAACCATCATCGGAGCAACCTCGGCAGAGCAGTTGGATGCAAGTTTGGCGGCGATGGAGTTGGTGCTAAGTGCCGAAGTTTTAGCTGCATGTGATAAAGTGCATCACGAAATTTTATACCCTATGGGTTAAATAAATCAAGTCGCTACCTATTATAGGCGGCTTGTAGTTGCGGAGGAATTGAACTTATAAATTACGTAGGCGGAAAAACACCGCAAATATGGCTGAACTACTTGAGCAATTGTTCAGACTGTCAGCTTGGTTTTACCTCGATAGCTGACAGTCTGAAGTATTTTGAAACAATGATTGACAAAAATATCGTACTTTATCTGATGTAAATTAGATGTTAATCATAGTACTATCTATTTCTAAAGCACTTTATCTACCTAAATAAAACGTTCTACTTATTTTTTTTCAGGTTTTTTATAAAATGCAATGCAATAACCATCAGGGCTAATGGAACCTTCTACCATTCTGCATTCGTTACTCTCCGAAATAAAGTGCATACAAAAAGAACATTGTTTACCATCTTTTGGACTCTCTTGATAATGATACTGTTCTTTCGTACCTTTAGCATACAAAGGCGTAGTAGTAAATGCAGCTAAACCTAGCACAGCCATATATTGAAAAAAACTTCTTCGCGTTGTAACTCTCATAATAATCTCCTTATCTTTATATTAATCAGCTTCCTGATTCTTCCTTAGCATCAAGCGCATCTATGTAATCACAATAGGGTGTATTGTCTTTGCAAAAATTGGAAAAATAATCCCCACGATGTTTTTCATGGTTTGCAAAATTAAATGATACAAACTTCCAGTTCAGAAGTTTCCACCAATTCTCAAGATAATCTGCGCGCGCATTTCTATAGTCGATATAATAGGCATGTTCCCACACATCGCACACCATTAAGGGTACTAAACCTGAACGGAGTGGATTGTCAGCATTTGACGTATTGACAATACTAAGATTTTTTTTATCATCAATGCAAAGCCAGACCCAGCCTGAGCCAAATAGAGTAACTCCTTTTTCAATAAAAGCTTTTTTAAATGCTTCTATAGAACCAAACTGTGCGTTGATAACAGAGTCAAGTGCTAATGATGGAACGGTTGATTCGGGAGACAGAGTGGTCCAAAAGAAATCATGATTGTAAACTTGCGCAGCGTTATTATAAACAGCACCATCTGCGTGTTTTATAATCTCTACTAAACTTTTGGATTCAAATTCTGCTGTACCAGAAATAAGAGCATTCAATTTTGTGACATAACCCGCATGATGTTTACCATGATGGTATTGCAATGTTTCGGCAGACATCATCGGTTCTAATGCATCGTATGCATAAGGCAGTTTCATCAATTCGTGTAACATTTTAGTTCTCCTTCTCTTTATTAGTAAACTAAATATAATCTAATCGGTTTAATTCTACTTAAAAAATATGAATATGTCAACCTTGTATAATATCTAGTCTAAAAAGTTCTATTTATACAGAGTCAATAAAGAAAATTTTGAGTTTTTAAGTGTAATTGAGAGCTCGAGTGAAAAGGATAAATAATGGCGGTAATAATTACAGATTTATGTATAAATTGTGATGAATGTTTGCAGAATTGTCCGGTAAATGCCATCGTATATGATGCACACTTTTTAAATGAGGATCTTTACAAACTTTGCAATAAAGAAAACATTGTGAAATTTTCTCTCAAAAAAGAAAAAAAATATCGCAAAGATATTCTTTTAAGTATGTGCGGAGTCGGTAAAGAGGTACAGGTTGAACTATAAAATTAAGTATGGCAAAATTTATGGAACTCTAGTTGTAATCTTGAACTATTTTATATGTCATATCTAAATTAGTTGCTTTTAAAACTTCTATTCTCAGACCTTTAAATCCTACCAAAGCAGTATCATTGTTCTCAAGCTCATATTCTACATCTTGCGTAAAGGTAGGTTGTGCCATATTATTTGTAAACTCTTTAAATGATATTTTTATTTTATTACCTACTTTGCCTTCATATAAAGCTTGATATTTAAAAGTATTTATAGAAGAGTTTGGAGAGAAAGTCGGTACTTTACTATATTGGATCGGATGTTCAAGTTCAATTAAATTTTCGTTTGGATACTTTGTAGAGTGCGTAAATTTATTCTGATTGTATGCATCAACAATACAACGGGCTTTTTCATTGCAAGCAGCAGTCCAATTATTCCATTTTCTTAAATATAACGCTCCGGATGAATCGGCAGGAGTAGTTGCCGTGTCACCGTTCATGTACATCAATCCAGCTCCAGCTCCAGCTACTGGAGCTAGTGGTCCTAACAGGAGCCAAGCAGGATTGTAGTCATAATCATTGCCACTGCTTTTTAATACTTCAACAGGCTCATTCAGTTTTACCGCATAACTCATATTTCCTAATTTTTCATAAATACTCTCACCGACTTCAATCGTATTTACAGTATCGAGTTTAGGACTATTTGACTCTTTCTCATAATAAATATTTGGTAATTGAGGCGCTTTATTTACACATCCGCTTGCCATAAATGTCATAGATAAAACAGTAAATCCAAATATAATTGTCTTTATTCTTTTCACTTTTATTCCTCATGCTTTTTGAGTTTCCGTATTGTGACACATAGTATCTAAAGGGATATTATAAGTCAATATCGTGTCCTAAAAAAAAGAGGTGCAGAACAGACTCAAACAGGATTTGATATAATATTCGTATTGAGTAAATGCATCAAAGAACTTACTTTAGGAAACTGGGAATTTAGAAGTTTATGGTTATGAATATTCCTCAAAACCTAATGTAATAGTGGAGGAAGAAAAAAAAAGTAGCGTAATGAAAATTAATTTCTGCAAAATTAATAAATACTAAAATTTGAAAATCAGATATAATAAATAAAAAAATACGAGAATAAATGAATGAGAGAAATTTTTAATAGAATAGAAGACAGCAGTTCAATGAGTGTTGAGTTTGAGGTTGATGCGGGAGATTATAAAGAGAATAATCCTTGGCTTTTTAGTATCTTTGTAAAATATGAAGGTATAAGTGAAGATATGGATGGTTATGAGGAGTTTTTGGAGACGAAAGAGTCTCTGATTATAGCTCTAGAACATGATGAAAGAGCAGTATATGTGGGTAGCAGAGTAGTAGATGGCTGGAATGAACTCTATTTTTATGCGCCTGATTCAAAAGAGCTTAACTCCATTGTATCAAAAATTTTGACACCTTCAAATTACGCTTATGAGAGCAATGTTGTACGAGATACAAAATGGAGTTTTTACGAGCTTCAACTCTCTCCGAGTGAGTTAGAACTGCATCATAGCCAGAGTGCAAAAATCATCTTTTTACTTGAAGAGGAGGGCGATGATTTGAGTGTTGCCAGAGAAGTGGAACACTATGCAGTATTCGATACAAGCACCCAAAAAGAGAGATTTGTGAACAATGCCCTAGAAAACGGCTTTACATTTAAAGATGATATTGCTACCGATGAGTATGAGCATGGAGTTGCTCTCATTAAAATCCACATGCCAAGAGAAGATGAAGTGAAAAAAACTGTTGAAGAGTTGTATGCACTCATCAAAAAAGAGCATGGTTTTTATGAGGGGTGGAGTACGACTTTGGCAGACGATAAAGAAGAAAACAGTTAAATTATGACGAAATTGTTTGCCATAACAGGATTTATTAACTATCTTATTGTCATTTTTCTGAATGCTTTTACAGATTTGGGTCATAAAATAATTATCCAAAATACGATTTTTAAAGTGTACGATGGACAAACTCAGATTGTTCTGACGGCTATCGTAAATGCTCTTATTCTTCTTCCTTTTATTCTGGCATTCTCTCCGTCAGGCTTTTTAGCCGACAAATTTCCTAAAAATAAAATTATGGAGTATGCCTCTGTTTTTGCAATCGTGATTACTCTTGGTATTACTTATTCCTACTATCAAGGGTGGTTTTTTACGGCATTTATTATGACTTTTCTACTTGGGCTTCAAGCTGCAATCTACGGACCTGCAAAATATGGCTATATAAAGGAGTTGGTTGGCGTTAAATTTATAAGTTCAGGCAACGGAGCCGTCCAAGCCTCTACAACGGTTGCTATTTTGGGCGGAATTATCTTCTATACGGTTCTCTTTGAGGGCATGTTGGATGATAGTTTTAAAACAAAAGAGGATATTTTACTTCTTATTGCTCCTCTTGGCTGGCTCTTGGTTCTGAGTTCGGTCATTGAGTGGTTTCTCACATCCAAACTACCAAATAAAATGATAGAAGCTTCAAAGCGAGAGTTTACACTTGCAAGATATATAAAAGGTGCTTATTTACGAAAAAATTTAAAGATTATAAGAAGAAAAAAAGAGGTTTTTGAAGCTATCATCGCTTTGAGCCTCTTTTGGTCTATCTCTCAGGTTGTTTTGGCTGTATTCGGCGAGTATGCAAAGAGCGAGCTTGGAGTAACGAATACCATCTTTGTTCAGGGTGTAATGGCGCTTGCAGGTATCGGAATAGTTATCGGTTCTATCATGGCGGCAAACCTCTCAAAACACTATATAAACACCGGTTTAGTGGCTATCGGCTCAGTCGGCATTACTCTTTTGGTTCTTCTCATCCCTTTTGTCTCTTCCATGAGTGTGATGGCTTTCATGTTCACACTTTTTGGAATTTTTGCAGGTTTATTGATGGTTCCGCTCAACGCTCACATCCAGTTTCTCTCGCCGCGAGTCCATTTGGGCGTAGTTTTGGCTGGCAGCAACTTTATTCAAAATGTTTTCATGTTCTCTTTTTTAGTTTTAACTACTCTCTTTGCCTACTTTGGAATGAACTCTGAACTGCTTTTTTACCTTATGTTTTTTGTTGGAGTCTATCTCTCTTTTATGCTCTATAAAAGATATTCGGTGATGACTATTTGGGCGATTATGGAACTGATATTCAGAACAAGACACAACTACAACTATGTGGGTTTAGAAAATATTCCCTTAACCAAGGCAGTGTTACTTTTGGGAAACCATGTGAGTTGGATAGATTGGATAATTCTGCAACTCTCTCTCGGTAGAAGAATAAGTTTTATGATGGACAGAGATATCTATAAATGGAGAGGTTTTAACCTGCTTTTTAAAAAAGGTGAAGTTATACCGCTTTCGCCAAAAGCCTTTAAAGACGCTTTTAAAGAGGCGCATAACAGACTGAAAAACGGTAGAATAGTCGCACTTTATCCTGAGGGTGAGATAGCAAAAACATCAGATATTGCGGAGTTTAACAGAGGCTATGAACTTATACCGAATGATTACGATGGTGTTATAATCCCATTTTTTATTGACGGAGTTTTTGGAAGTGCCTTTTCAAAATACAAGCCAAAAAAGAAAAAGAGTTTTTTTAGAAGAAGAGAGATAAGCGTCTATTTTGCTCCGCCCGTCTCTAAAGATATAAAGGCGGATGAACTTAAAAAAATTATACAAAACATGAAGGAGAAATATGAAACTAAATAAACCAAAGCATTCACTTTTTAGAAATGGAAAGTATGCTCTTGAAGGCTTTATCGATATAACAAAAAATGAGACATCCTTTAAGTGGCAGCTTTTGATGCTTTTTGTGATGGGCATAGCGGCATGGAATCTGCCTATAAGTTTTGCACATGCAAGCATACTTTTTTGGTCTTTGTTTATTCCTGTTTTGGCCGAGGTTGCAAACAGCTCTATCGAGAGAGTCGTTGACCTGGTGACGAAGGAGTATCACATACTGGCAAAACAGGCAAAAGATGCAGGTGCTACTCTGGTTCTGCTTAGTCTTATTGTGACGGCAGGTATCTGGGTTACCGTTTTATTACTGGCATTTAACCTCGTTTAAATGTTTAAAAATAATATATCAGTATAATATCGCAACTATTTTTGGAGAAATTTTTTATGAAAACAACATTGATTATCGGTGCAGGCGGAGTAAGTAGAGTCGTGGTGCATAAGTGTGTACAAAACGCAGATGTGTTTGGCAAAATTGTATTGGCTAGCAGAAGCATTGGAAGATGTGAAAATATCAAGAGCGAGCTTCCAGATGCAGACATAGAGATAGCAACAGTAGATGCAGATAACACAGATGAAGTGATAAAACTTATCAACTCCTGCAAGCCTGATATCCTTATAAATGTGGCACTTCCATATCAAGATTTGACAATTATGGACGCATGTATAGCAACCAAAACCCCCTACCTTGACACTGCAAATTACGAGCATCCCGATGAAGCAAAGTTTGAATACAAGCTTCAGTGGGAGAGAGATGCAAAATTTAAAGAAGCCGGAATTATGGGGCTTTTAGGAAGCGGATTTGACCCTGGGGCTACAAATGTTTTCTGTGCTTATGCGCAAAAACACTACTTTGACGAAATTCACACAATCGATATTTTGGATTGTAACGCAGGCGACCATGGGTACGCTTTTGCTACAAACTTTAACCCTGAAATCAACCTAAGAGAGGTCTCTTCAAAGGGTCGTTATTGGGAAAATGGAAAGTGGATAGAGACTGAACCGATGGAAATTATGCAAGTTTGGGATTATCCTGAGGTTGGTCCAAAAGACTCTTATTTACTTTATCATGAAGAGATGGAATCTTTGGTTCAAAATATAAAAGGTCTTAAAAGAATTAGATTTTTTATGACATTCGGACAAAGTTATCTTACACACATGAAGTGTTTAGAAAATGTCGGCATGTTAGGGATTGAACCGATTGAGCATAAGGGAATGAAAATCGTTCCTATGGAATTTTTGAAAACGCTTCTTCCTGATCCGGCATCTTTAGGACCTCGTACTAAAGGAAAAACGAATATCGGCGTAGTTGTTGAGGGAATCAAAGACGGAAGCCCAAGAAAAATCTACATCTATCAAGTAAAAGACCACGAAGAGTGCTTTCGTGAAACAAACTCTCAAGGTGTTTCCTACACAACGGGCGTTCCTGCCATGATAGGTGCAAAACTGATGTTAAAAGGTATCTGGAGCGGAGTTGGAGTGTTCAACATGGAGCAAATGGATCCTGACGCATTCATGGAAGAGATGAACACTCAAGGGCTTCCTTGGCAAGTAAAAGAGCTGTAAGCTCTTTTGTATTTTGCTCTTCTAAATTTTACATTTTCAATTGTTATCGGCATAGTCGGCATTATGACTTTACGAAAGGTAAGTACTCCTCATGAGGTTGTTTTTGCCAGTCTGCCTCTACTTTTTGCCATGCATGAGTTCACTCAAGGGTTTGTTTGGCTCGGAGTTTACGGTCTGATTGAAGCGAGAGCTCTTGAGATTGCCGAGTCAATTTATATTTTTTATGCGCAAGGTCTGTTGCAATTTATAGTTCCATTGGCAATCTGGCTTATAGAACCAAAAGGGTTCAGAAGAAATATAATTTCGATACTTATGATTATGGGTACTTTATTGTCAATTTATACCATGTGGGGACTCTCCGTTCAACCTACGACAGTCTCTATAAAAGATGGTTTACTCTATTATGTAAATCCCACGACGGATTACCACTGGGTAGCTATTATATATATTCTTACAACCGGCGGCTCTTTGATTTTGAGTAAAAACATCTCTATTCAACTTTTTGGATGGTTAAATATATTGGGAATTAATTTAGTCTATTGGTTTAAGCCATACGCTCTTACCTCCCTCTGGTGCCTTTATGCCGCTGTTGCAAGTACCGTTTTATATTTATACTTTGTTAAACGGCGAATAGCATTTCTTGAACTGCTGAAGAAGAATGAAAACCAATGGGGCAGTCAGTTTGAAAATGAATTAAATAAACTTGTAAAGCATTACCCAAGTCTTATAAGTAAGAGAAAATAAAAATGATAAAATCACTAAAAAGAGTTATAACATGAACCTAGATACTATAAAAACTCCTTGCTATGTTTGCGAGGAGGAGCTTTTAGAAAATAACCTGAAACTCCTTGATTATGTGCAAAAAGAGAGCGGGGCGAAGGTAATCTTAGCTCTCAAAGGCTTTGCCATGTGGAGTACATTTCCTTTGGTCTCAAAATATCTCAAAGGGTGTACTTCAAGCGGACTTCATGAAGCAAAATTGGCGAGAGAAGAGTTTTGCAAATTTAATCCGCATGCAGAGGTTCACACCTACTCTCCGGCATTTAAAGATGAGGATATAGACGAAATAGCTAAAATTTCAGACCACATAGTTTTTAATTCTCCGAATCAACTTTTTAAATTTAAAGATAGAGTCAAAGAGATAAATCCACATGTTGAGCTCTCTCTTAGAATAAACCCAGAAGTCTCCTCTTCGCCAAAAGACATCTACAATCCATGCGGAATTTACAGCCGTCTTGGTACGACTCTTGCAAATTTTGATGAGAGAGTTTTAGAACATATTGACGGACTCAACTTTCACGCACTTTGTGAGCAGAATGTGGATGCTCTTGAAGAGGTTTTAATCGCTTTTGAAGAGAAATTTTCAAAGTACTTCAAGGGCATGAAATATATCAATTTCGGCGGCGGACATCATATAACTAAAAAGGGGTATGATGTTGAGAAACTCATCCGTCTTATTAAAAAGTTCAGAGCAAAATACGATGTTGAAGTCTATTTAGAGCCGGGGGAAGCGGTTGGTTGGCAAACAGGTTTCTTGATTGCAACTGTTTTAGATGTTTTTGAAAACGGCATGAATCTTGCAATTTTAGACACTTCTGCAGAGGCACACATGCCGGACACTTTGGCTATGCCTTACCGTGCGGATGTAAGAGGAAGCGGTGAGGCCGGTGAAAAACAATACACTTACCGTTTCGGTGGAAACACCTGCTTAGCGGGAGATATTATGGGTGATTACTCATTTAACGAACCGCTTAAAATTGGTGATAAAGTTATTTTTGAAGACCAAATTCACTACACTTTTGTTAAAAATACCACATTCAACGGCATCAAACTCCCATCCCTCGCAATTTGCAGAAAAGATGGCGCATTGGATGTTGTCAAAGAGTTCGGATATACGGATTACAGAGGAAGATTATCATGACATCCATTGTGCGTCAGGTACTTACACTTCCTGTTATTGTCATCGCTATGGGATATTTCGTAGATATTTATGATTTAATTTTATTTGGCGTGGTACGGGTAGCTAGTTTAACAGAGCTGGGACTCGATAAAGATGGAATTACGCTTTGGGGGTCAATAATCCTCAATGCGCAAATGTCCGGAATGCTTATCGGAGGGATTCTTTGGGGAATGTTGGGAGATAAGAAGGGACGTTTATCTGTACTTTTTGCTTCGATTATCCTCTACTCTGTCGCAAATTTTCTCAATGCTTTTGTGACAAATGTAGAACAGTATGCACTTTTACGTTTTATTGCAGGAATTGGTCTGGCAGGTGAGCTTGGTGCCGGAGTAACGCTTGTTGCCGAAATTCTGCCAAAAGAGCTGCGTGGATACGGGGTGATGAGCATTGCCGCATTTGGAGTGCTTGGTGTTGTAGCCGCAAATCTTGTTACAGAAGTTTTTGCATGGCGTAATGCTTATATTATCGGCGGGATACTTGGTTTTATGCTCCTCATTTTGAGATTTCGTGTCAAAGAATCAGCGATGTTTGAGCACCATGTAAGTGATGATGTAAAGAGGGGGCACTTTTTTGGGCTTTTTACACATAAAAAACTTTTCAGTAAATATATCAAAGCAATTGTAATCGGAATGCCTCTCTGGTATGTTGTCGGTGTTTTGGTAATGTTCTCGCCCGAATTTGCAAAAGCCCTTTCAATCAGTGGAGAAGTAACAGCAGGTCAAGCACTCATGTATTGCTATATTGGACTTTCAATCGGCGATTTAGCAAGTGGGTATCTCTCTCAACAGATGCAAAGCCGAAAACGCGCTTACACTATTTTTATGATTTTATCCGTTTCAAGTGTTGTGTATTATTTTACACTCTCAGGTGCAACTGCTTCCTATTTTTATACTGCAATATTTTTACTCGGTGTGTTTTGTGGCTATTGGGCACTTTTTATCACAATGGCAGCGGAGCAGTTTGGGACAAATATCCGTGCAACAGTAGCAACGACGGTTCCAAATTTTGTCCGAGGTTCTGTAGTGCCTATTACCTCTAGTTTTATGCTTCTTAAAGGTAGCTTTGGGGTTTTGGTCTCAGCTGCGGTAGTAGGTGCTGTTGTATTTTCCATCGCTCTTTTTGCTCTTTACTTTACCCGTGAAACATATCATGAAGATTTAGATTATATTGAGTCGTAAAAGCTTGATATAGTTTTTCCCCCCACTTTTTCAAAGTTTCTAAAGAGAGAAACGGGCATAATTTCGTCTTACTAACTGATGTTGCTTTTTACCAAAGTGCGAATAGGCTTCCAAAAATCTTATAAAACAAGTTTTATGTAGCTTTAGGGGGTTATAGGGACATTTGTCCTTGCCACTATAATGGGCTTTCTAAAGAAACATCGCTTTGCGAGCGATTCTCTTGTTTTGCTTATTATAGTGCGTAACATCAGTTACTCAATATTAAATCTTAGGGTAACTATATGTCTGTAATTTGGGATGCGCTCAACAATGTCAACACTATCACTATTGGTCTATTACTTCTATCGTTAGCTGTTGCTCTTTTTTATGAGATGATTAACGGCTTTCACGATACTGCAAATGCGGTTGCCATGATCATTTATACAAACTCCATGCAAGCAAAATATTCCGTCATCATGTCGGGAATTATGAACTTTTTGGGTGTTCTTTTTGGCGGAATCGGCGTTGCGTATGTCATCGTTCACTTGTTGCCGCTAGATATAATGGTTGCATCCAATCAAAATGCGACACTGGTTATGATTTATTCCCTGTTGATTTCTGCAGTTATATGGAACTTCGGAACATGGTATTTCGGTTTGCCTGTTTCGAGTTCACATTCACTCATCGGATCCCTTATCGGGGTTAGCACCGTGTTCGGCGTTATGCACGGTTTTGATTTTTCACAAAGCGTGAACTGGAAAGCATTGTATGGTGTATTAACTGCATTGGCTTTGTCTCCTCTTCTTGGATTTGGTTTTGCGTATGTACTTATGAAAGTGATGAGAAAATTTATTCATAATCCAAAATTTTACAAAACACCGGATCGTGAGGTAAAAAGAAAACGTCCAAACTTCTGGATGCGAATGGGAATCATTGCAACTGGTGCGGGGGTTAGTTTCGCGCATGGCTCGAATGACGGGCAAAAAGGAATTGGTCTCATCATGATTATTCTTATCGGGATATTGCCGACATATTACGCACTTGATATGAATTCACATCAATATAAAATTAAACAAATTCGAGACAGCGCTGAAAATTTAGCAAGATTTTATTCCGAGAACAATGAAACTCTGAACAAACTCGTGAGTGAAAAATACCTCATTAGCGCACTTAAGGTGAAAAATACGATTGTTGAGTGTAATGTGAACCAAGTGTACGGTACGACTTCTCTGATTGCTACAAAACTTGATGGTATTAAGTCCTATTCGGAACTCTCACCGGAAGATCGTTGGAGTGTTCATACAGCTATTTTATGTTCTGAGAACTTTTTTGGTCAAGTAGAAAAAACATATTTGATTACGGACAAAGATAAATCCGATTACATTTCAAATCAACGTAAAACCTTGCTGACGGCAACCGAATATGTTCCCACTTGGGTAATTATAGCTGTTGCATTAGCGCTCAGTATCGGAACGATGATAGGTTATAAAAGAATCGTCCTTACAATTGGTGAAAAGATCGGTTCTCAACCGATTAACTATATGCAAGGCACAGTTGCACAAGCCATGGCTATGATGACTATTCTATTGGCAAACTTTGCCCATGCTCCGGTCAGCACAACACATATCGTATCAAGTGCTGTTGCAGGATCTATGGTTGCCGAACCTGAAGGCGGTGTCCAGAAAAATATGGTCAAAACTATTCTTCTCTCATGGCTTTTTACCTTGCCGATAACCGCATTGCTTAGTTCAGGGATTTATTACTGTCTCAGTTTTATCGCAAAATAATAATTCATGCCGATTGCGTGGGATTGTATAATCACTCTCCCTGCTACGGCTATTTTAGAAGTAATCTAAATCACTTAAAAAATAGAGTGGTTTAACTAAATTCCTTCAAGCAAAACATACCAAAGTCTATCGACTTCTTTGTCGCTCAAAAAGAGAGTTGATTTGTTTTCAAAAAGCTCAGTAAGAGCATCCCTGTTTATACTCAGTGTTCGTGAACAAGCTTTGTGTGTCGGCAAGTAAGCTCGTATGAGTGAAATTTCTTTCTCTTTTATATCTTGTGAACATAAAAAGCAGTTAAGTTCAGAGTGAAGCCGCCCCTCATGCTCTAAAAGTTTTACATAAGATTCTATTGCCACTCTTTTTGGGTTTTGCTTGTTCCACTCTCTTGAGGCGTTGTCGATGAGTTCAAAGTAAAAATCGCCCAACTCCTCGGCATCTTTGAGGTGTTTATGAAAAAGTGCCAAAAAATCTTGCCAGAGTCTAAGAAGCTTGTAGTTATTTATCCACTTAAAGCCTATATGTATCACATCTTTCAATCTTGAGATATTGGATTTGCCTGATGGCTCTTTTTCGTAGTCTATTTTAAAGCCTATATTTATAGTTCCATGTCTTGCTCCATAGAATCTATAAAGCGTATCTAAGCTATCTCGTGATACTATAGTGACAATTAAATCTTCATCTTTTACTTTATTGAGATTTATGATGTAACCTTGCATTTTTTTTCTTTCCTAGTTTCTTATATACACATTATCAAAATTTATTCAAAAAATATTAATATAATTATACTTTTTTAAACCTTTAAAGTGTACAATTAAGCACTTTGTCTCTAAATAGACTAAGTTTCTTTAAAAAGAGATTAAATTTAAAAAGAATTATCATTAATTTGCATAATTTACTAATAATGTAGGAGTTAAAATGGTTGAACATCATGATTTATTGAGATCGTTTAAAGATAACTGTGGCTTTGGTCTTATTGCAAACATTAAAAACAGAGCATCTCATAAAGTTTTAGATGATGCAGTTACTGCATTAGAGAGAATGATGCACCGCGGTGCAGTTGCAGCGGATGGAAAAACAGGCGATGGAAGCGGATTGTTGCTCTCTATGCCCGAAGAGTTTATCCGTAATGAAGCTTCAAAAAGCGGTGTTGAGCTGCCTAAGCAGTTTGCAGTGGCATCTGTTTTTACAAAAGATAGAAATCATTTGCAGACAATAGAGAAGATTTGTGTAAACAATGATTTAAAAATTGTTTTTATTCGTAATGTTCCGGTGGATACGAACGCACTAGGCGACCAAGCCTTAGCTTCACTGCCAAATATTGTGCAACTTGTTATTACTCCAAACTCAATTATGGCGACAAACAGATTTGATGCACTTCTGTATCTCTCTCGTAAAGAGTGTGAACATGTACTTGTTAAAGATAGAAATTTTTACATAGCTTCTATGAGCTCAAAAGTTCTTTCATACAAAGGGCTTGTCATGCCTACGCATATAAAAGAGTTTTACAAAGACCTTCAAGATGAAAACTTTAAAATCTCATTTTCACTTTTTCACCAAAGGTTCTCGACAAATACGCTTCCTGAATGGAGACTTGCACAGCCTTTTCGTGCAGTTGCCCATAACGGTGAGATTAATTCGGTAGAGGGAAACCGCATCAATGTTGAGATAAAATCTGAATCTATAAAAAGTGAAGTTTTTACAAGCGAAGAGATAGAGAGAATTTTACCGATTCTGCAACTTAACTCATCCGACAGTGCCTCTGCAGACAACTTTTTTGAGTTTTTGATTGTAAATGGAATGGACTTTTTTAAAGCTGTTCGCGCGGTTATACCTTCGGCATGGCAAAATGCTCCACACATGGATCCGGAACTTCGAGCATTTTATGAGTATCACTCAACTGTTTTTGAAGCATGGGACGGACCTGCTGCATTCTCCGTAACTGACGGTCGTTATGTAGGGTGCGTGCTTGACCGCAACGGTCTGCGTCCTTCAAAATATATAATTACTAAAGATGACAATCTTCTGATTGCGAGCGAATACGGTGTTGTTGATATTGCAGAAGAGAACATCAAAGAGAGAGGTCGTCTTCAGTCGGGTGAGATGCTTGGGCTTGATTTGAAGTTTGGAAAAATTCTCAAAAATGAGCAGATAAATGATTATCTAAAAAGCTCAAACCCATACATGAAGTGGTTAAATGAGCACATGGTCTATCTTCAGGAGCATGTGGAAGAGCAGTACATCACAAAATGTGATTTCAACAGAGAAAACTTTATAAAAAGACAGAGATTCTTCAATATCACTCAAGAAGTTGTTGAGCAGGTGATTGAGCCGATGCTCATTGAAGGAAAAGAGGCTGTCGGTTCTATGGGCGATGATACTCCTTTGGCTGCATTTTCAAACACTCAAAGAGCTTTTTCTGATTATTTTAAACAAAAGTTTGCGCAAGTAACAAATCCACCGATTGACCCAATCCGTGAAAAAATTGTAATGAGCTTGAATACAGGTTTTGGTGAAGTTCATAATATTTTAAATGAACATCCATCCCATGCGCACCGCCTGAAATCAATTTCACCGATTATTACAAGCGAGAAACTTGAGGTTTTAAAATCTTTTGGAGATAAAAAATCACCTCGCTATCAAGCTTTTTATCACAATGCAACATTTTCAACAGCCTATAGTGGTAACCTCAAAGAGGCACTGGATGCTTTAGTGGCTCGAGTGATAGATTCAGTAAAAAATGAGGGGACAAGAGTTGTAATTTTGGATGATTATGAGTTTAGTGCAACAAACAAAATTATTCCTATTGCTATGGTTGTCGGTCGTCTTAATTTTGCTCTGCTTGAAGCTAAAATTCGTCATCTGGTCTCCATGGTTGCTATAACAGGAGAAGTAATAGATTCACATAGTGCTGCGGTTTTAATAGGGTATGGAGCGAGTGCTATATACCCTAATTTACTTTTTGCAACTGCTATTGATATTCTTGAAAAATCAAAAGTTATAAAAATTGACTGTCATGAAGCTTTAAAATCTGTTCATAGCGCTCTCAATGGCGGACTTCTTAAAATTATCTCTAAAATGGGTATTGCAACAATCGCATCCTACCGAAACGCAGGACTTTTTGATGTTCTAGGTCTCAATAAAAGAGTTGTAGGAGAGTGTTTTGAGAGTTCAAACAGTGCTCTTGGCGGACTTGATTATGAAGATATAGATGAGAGAATTACAAGATACCATAAAGAAGCGTTTAACGAAGATGGATTTAATAAAATTTTCCCACTTAACATTGGTGGATATTATAAATTTTATAATGGCGGGGAACACCATGATTTCGGTCCTGATGTTATCCATGCTATCCACACGGTTGCAGCGAGCGGAGAGAAAAAAGATTTTGACAGATTAAAAAATTTAATAAATAAAAGAGGTCTAAAATTTATTCGTGACTTCTTTGAACTCAAATCTGACAGAAAGCCTATAAACATATCTGAAGTTGAACCTAAAGAGAAGATATTTAAGAGATTTGCAGCAGCGGCCATGAGTCTTGGTTCAATTTCTCCTGAGGCACATGAGACAATTGCGATGGCGATGAACAGCATAGGTGCGCAGTCAAATTCAGGCGAGGGCGGAGAGGATTCTCAGAGATTCGGAACGAACAGAAATTCTAAAATCAAACAGGTTGCATCTGGAAGATTCGGCGTAACTCCGGCATATTTAAGAAGTGCAGAAGAGATTCAGATAAAAGTTGCTCAAGGTGCAAAACCTGGAGAGGGCGGACAATTATCCGGTCATAAAGTTTCACCTCTTATTGCAAAACTTCGTCATACGGTTCCGGGGGTTACGCTTATTTCGCCTCCTCCTCACCATGAC
>JAPLGO010000023.1:235099-306342 GCA_026390115.1 Campylobacterales bacterium
CTTATTTTTGATATGAAACAGGTCAATCCACATGCAAGAGTAGCAGTGAAACTGGTTTCAACTATCGGTGTCGGAACAATTGCAGCGGGTGTTGCAAAAGCGTATGCGGACAAAATCATCATCTCAGGCGGGGATGGCGGAACGGGCGCTGCTCCGCTTACTTCAATCAAATTTGCCGGAAATCCTTGGGAAATCGGTCTAAGTGAAGCACATAATGCACTTAAAGCAAATAACCTCAGAGGTTTGGTTGAACTTCAAACAGACGGCGGACTCAAATCTGGTTTGGATGTCGTAAAAGCTGCACTTTTGGGTGCTGAAAGTTATGCTTTTGGTACAGGTGTTTTAACAATAGTTGGTTGTAAAATGCTTAGAATTTGTCATGTAAACAAGTGTTCCGTGGGTATCGCAACACAAAATGAGAAACTTCGTAAAGAGTTTTTCAAAGGACATGTGGATCAGGTTATTAATTACTTTACGCTCTTAGCAGAAGATGTTCGTTCTATTATGGCTGAACTAGGGTTTGCAACGATGGAAGAGATGGTAGGTCGTGTAGATTTGCTTAAAGTTGTTGATGACAAGTTTGCGCAAAAATTTGATTTTTCTGCAATTTTACACCAAGAGAGCGGCGTAAATACACATCAGCAAAAATCAAATCCTCCTTTTGACAATAATGAATTTGAAAAAGATGTTTTAAAAGAGGCTATGAACGCTATTAAGCACCCTGAACATCCTATAAGAATCAGTAGAGAGATAACAAACATTCATAGAAGTTTTGGTGCTTTAGTAAGTGGAGAAATAGCGCACTACTACGGTGATAAAGGTCTAAAAGCAGACACGATTAAAATTAATCTGAGTGGTATTGCAGGTCAAGCTTTGGGCGCATTCTTAATTCCCGGCGTTTCTATTTATCTCAACGGTGTGGCGAACGATTACATCGGTAAAGGGATGCATGGCGGAAAAATAATCATTACCTCTAAAAATGAGGGTGAAGAGTTTAGTGCCGGCGGAAATACATGTCTTTATGGTGCAACAGGCGGTAAACTTTACATCTCCGGAAGTGTAGGAGAGAGATTTGCAGTTCGTAACTCGGGTGCTTTGGCAATAGTTGAGGGTTCCGGAGATAACGCATGCGAGTACATGACAGGCGGAATCGTTGCAATTCTTGGCAAAACAGGTCTCAACTTTGGTGCCGGTATGACAGGCGGAGTAAGTTTTGTATATGATGCCGACCACAGTTTCGTAGAGAATGTGAATCGTGAGTTGGTTGAAGCTATTCGCATTGACACGGACGAGGGAGCAGATGCGAGACATCTTCTGAAAAAACTTTTAAAAGATTATGTTGTAGAGACAAATAGCCTTAAAGCAAAAGAGTTGCTTGCTAACTTCAGAGTAGAGGTGAGAAACTTCTGGCTTATCCGTCCTAAAAACTTAACAAAACTACCTCTTAATCTTGAGAATGGAGACTAATATGAAAGAATTTTTAACAATTGAAAGAGTAGATGCAACTAAAAGATTGGTGGTTGAGAGAACAAGGGATTTTGGTGAAATTTATGAACTGTTTACTCCACATGATGCGAGCGCTCAGAGTGAAAGATGTATCCAGTGCGGTGATCCTTATTGTTTAAACAAATGTCCGCTTCACAACTATATTCCGCAATGGCTGAAATCTATTGCTGAAAAAGATTTGGAGTTTGCATTTAAACTCTCGAATGAACCGTCTCCTTTTCCTGAGGTAATGGGGAGAGTTTGCCCGCATGACAGACTTTGCGAGGGTGATTGCAGTCTCAATGACGGACATGGTGCCATTACCATTGGCTCGATAGAGACACACATTACGGAAGAGGGATTCAAACAAGGTTTTAAACCGGAATTTCCTGGAATTACTACAGGTAAAAAAGTGGCAGTTATAGGAAGCGGACCGGCCGGGTTATCGGCAGCCACTTATCTTCTCCGCTCAGGCATTGCCGTAACCATGTATGAAAGATGCGACCGTGCAGGCGGACTGCTTACTTATGGAATTCCTAACTTCAAACTTGATAAAAAGATAGTTGAGAGACGCGTAAAACTTCTCGAAGAGGCTGGTCTCAAACTGGTTCTGAATTGTGAAGTGGGCAAGGATATTACCTTTGAAGAAATAGCAGATATGCATGATGCAATGTTTATAGGTGTCGGTGCTACAAAGGCTAAAAAAGCCGGTTTATCAGGTGAAAATGCTCCTAACGTTTATGCGGCCATGGATTATTTAACTCAAATTCAGAGAAAAAACTTTAAATTATCGTACGAGAAAAAGTTTGATTTTAAAGATTTAAATGTAGTCGTAATCGGCGGCGGTGATACTGCTATGGATTGTCTCAGAACTGCAAAAAGAGAGGGTGCAAGAAGTGTAACTTGTCTTTATCGCCGTGATGCACACAACATGCCTGGAAGCCAAAAAGAGTACAAAAACGCGATGGAAGAGGGTGTTGATTTTACCTTCTTTGTGTCGCCAAAAGAGATAGTACAAAATGAAAATGGCAAAGCTGTAGGCGTTGAAGTTGTTAAAACAAATCTTGGTGCAAAAGATGAGAGCGGTCGCCAAAAGATGGAAGAGGTTAAAGGAAGTGAATACAGAGTAAATGCAGATGTAATTATAATGTCATTAGGATTTGACCCTGCTGTTCCCTCATTTTTGGCAGAAAACGGCATTGAAACAAACAGCTGGGGCGGAATCATCATAAATGAAGCAACACATGAGACAACAACTGCGGGAATTTACGCCGGCGGAGATTGTTACAGAGGTGCAGATTTGGTTGTGACAGCAGCGTTTGACGGTCGAGAAGCTGCAAGAAGCATAGCAAAATCTTTACTTAAATAGTTAATATCTGATGTTACGCACTAAAACGAACGCGTCCGTTTTAGTGGCAGGGACATATGTCCCTACAACCCCCTAAAGAAGGAAAGAAAATGAAAAAGTTACTATTTATATCGGTTGCAACTTTACTGTTACTAAATGGATGTGCTACGAGCGGAGTTCCGGAGTATAGCGGCAAAGATTATAATCAAATAAAAAGATATGATACAGGTGTAGTTGTCGATGC
Source organism: Campylobacterales bacterium (assembly GCA_026390115.1). Lineage (GTDB taxonomy): Bacteria > Campylobacterota > Campylobacteria > Campylobacterales > Sulfurimonadaceae > Sulfurimonas. The sequence continues at coordinate 238,177 of JAPLGO010000023.1, forward strand.
AAAACCAGTAGTTATAACGGATGATGGTACGGGCACATTTTTGGGTGCTATCATCGGTGGAGTTGTCGGTTCTACGATGGGCAGAGGTGCCGGAAATACATTGGCGACACTCGGCGGTGGTTTGGTCGGCGGTTATGCAGGAAGCCAAGTTGCAAAAGCAAATGCCATGGAGCTAACGGTTGACTTAGACAATGGCGAACATGTGGTAGTAGTTGCAAAAGGTGTGAACATTTTTGCAGGAGACCGTGTGAGAATTGTGAAAGACGGCTCAAAAGTTGCACAAGTTTATAAGATAAATTAATTTTAAATAGTATTACTAAAAAACAGGAGTTACTACCATGTTAACATATATTTTTGGTCACACAAATCCAGACTCTGACTCTATTGTCGGGGCGATTTCACTCGCTCATCTTAAAAATCAGCTAGGTGAAGAGTGTATTGCTACGCGTCAAGGTGAAATATCACCTGAAACAGAATTTATTCTTGACAAATTTGGCGGAACACTTCCTGAACTTAAAACTTCTTATGCCGGAGAGAGTGTTTATTTGGTTGACTTCTCAGATATTGCACAAGCTCCAAAAGATATAAAAGAGGCAACAATTTTGGGTATAGTTGACCACCACAAATTAGGCGATTTAACTACAGATACGCCTCTTGAGTGCTGGATTCGTCCAATCGGATGTACAAATACTATTATCAAAGAGATGTATGATTATCATAAAATTGAAATTCCAAAAGATATAGCCGGAATGATGCTGTGTGCAATTTTGAGTGACACGGTGATTTTTAAATCTCCGACATGTACAAAAGTGGACACAAAAGCTGTAAAAGAGCTGGCAGAAATCTGCGGTATTGAAGATTATAAAGCTCTCGGAATGGAGATGTTTATTGCAAAATCACAGATTGATGGTGCAACAGCAAGAGATTTAAACACAAGAGATTATAAAGAGTTCGACATGAACGGTACAAAAGTCGGTATCGGTCAGCTTGAGATGATAGATATTTCTGTATTGTATAGCAGAATAGATGAGCTTTTTAAAGATATGAAGCAGATGAAGGAAGAGGGTACTCTTCATACAATTGCGATTCTTTTAACAGATATCATGAAAGAGGGTTCACAACTTTTGGTTTTAAGTGATGATATGAGCAAAGTAGAATCAGCATTTAATATAAAAATAGAAAACAATCAAGCATGGCTTGAAGGCGTTTTAAGCCGTAAAAAGCAAGTTATTCCTTTTCTTCAACCACAGTTTTAAACTTTAAATATTTCCATATGTGCCCGAACGAAATGACAAATGATATTTTTTTGCTTCGTTCGGAGTATATGTGAAAAAATCGCCACAATTCATTTCAAAAATATTATACAATTAATCTATATCAATAAAATTAGAAGTAATAAAAGCTACCATCTATCTATTATTCAAAAAGAAGGTGAATATCGTGATTACAGATGAATTACAAGCGGCTTACTTATTCCTAGAATCGTTAGTGTTTCTACTTATTGCTAAAAAAATGGCATTAGCATGAATATATATATAAAAACATCTCTTAAAATAGTTGTCGTTGTGATATTAGTTTTTGAAGCTTTATCGTATCTTCTAACAAAAAAAGTAGATAAGCATTATAGTGATGATGAGCTAAGACAAACTGCACTTTCTAGGAATATGTCAACTGTTCCAACTACATACAAAGAACTTCTAAAGGTTGTAGATAGCCCGGAAAATAGGTTAAGTAAAGATAAAATAGAGTTGGGTAAGAATCTGTTTTTTGATAAAATTTTATCTAAAGACAGGGATATAAGCTGTGATACTTGTCACATGATAGAAAAAGACAACAGAGAAAACAAAACATTCTCAAATATGCTCCTCTCAAAAAATAATGATTCCGCAAAAGATTGTGTCGTATGTCATTTATCCGACCAAAGCGGTACAGACAGGTTAGGGACTGCTATTGGACATAATCAACAAACAAACCCTTTACACCTGAACACACTTAGCATCTTAAACTCTGCATTAGCAAAACATCAAACTTGGAGCGGAGAAGTCAAGAGTGTGGAACAACAAGCCGGTAATTCAATACAAGATCCCTATAAGATGAATTTAAGTGCGCAAGATGCGCAGCAGAGATTATCTTTGGATAACTCATATGCTCAAATGTTTGAAAAGGTCTTTAAAGATCAAAAAAATCCAACAGCTCCAACTCTCACTTTTGAAAATTTGCAAAAAGCTATCGGTGCTTATGTCAGAACACTTTTAACTCGCAGTGATTATGACAAATTTTTAGATGGTGATGATAGTGCAATAAGCCAAGAGGCAAAAAAGGGTTTGGCAAATTTTATGAATTTTGGCTGTAAAGGATGTCATACAGGCAAAAGTGTCGGAGGGCAGAGCATACAAAAATTTCCATTGCGAGATTACAATAGTTTTCTTGATTTAACAAATACTTTCAGTGAAAATACGAAGGGAAGAGCTGTTAGCCAAGTTAGTTTTAATTTCAGTATGAGTCATCCCTATCCATTTGAAAATATTGGCGGGTTTATGGGTAAAAATGGTCAACGGTTATTTAGGGTTCCTATGCTAAGAAATGTTACTAAAACATCACCCTATTTTCACAATGGCTCAGTTGCAAAGCTGAGAGATGCAGTACATATCATGGCAAAACATCAATTGGGAATGAATCTTACCGACACACAAACGGATGAAATAATAGCATTCCTAAAAACCTTGGAAGGGGATATTGTAAATTATTCTATTGAAGAGGAAGGAAAGCTATGAAAACTAAGCATATAAAAATATATATACTCCTGCTATTTATAACGGGATTATTACAATTAGATATTTTAAATATCGAGTGGGGATATTTTAAATATGTACAAGCGCTGCATATACTCGGCTCTATTATCGTAACTCTATTCTTATTAGTACCGCTGGTCAATATTCATGTCTATAAACATCTCATTGTTCAAAAAGAAAATTCTATAAATGGCTTATTGCTTGGATTTGTACTCTTTTTAATTACTGCTAGCGGGTTCTACCTATTTTTGGTTGGAAATCGCGGTGGAGATGTGTTTGGAGCATACTCCTTCAATATACACTTATATGGTTCATTCCTTTTATTAATCGCTTTATTCATGCATACAAAAAAAAGAGTAAATCCAACAATTATATCAGGGATTGCACTCCTATTTATCGGTGCTCTTTTTTATCCTGCTCTCTCTTTTGGTGACACAGGTAACAAACTGACAAATATGCAACTTGAGGAAAAGGTAGAGAGATACCATATTGAAGATTGGACAAATTCTGCCAAATGTAAATCGTGCCATACCGAAATATTTAATCAATGGGCAGATTCAAATCATAGACATATGGCAGATACAAATCCATACTATATGGTTATGGAAAACTTAGCTGCACAAGATAAAGGACATGGGTTTCGAAAATGGTGTATGGGGTGTCATAATCCTAGTGCAGTTACGACCGGGCAAGATAAAACAACGCATACTATGAATGACAATACTATGCCTGATGTTCTTTTTGAGAGCGGTTCAGCATCTCTCATTGATGAGCTAAAAACCCATGGCAATGCAAAGCTTGAACAGGGAATTTCTTGTATAACATGTCATAGAATCACAAAAACCGAGTCAAAAGGAAATAGCTCTTATAGCCTAGATTTGACAAACAGAAAAAAATATGTTTTTGAAGATAGCAATTCAAAAGTGAATCAGTGGCTTGATGAAAAATTTATAAATTCAAATCCAAAAGTTCATAAAGAGAGTTACTCAAATCCTATTTATAAAAAAAGCACCTATTGTGCCTCTTGTCATGATGAATTTCTACCAGATAGCAATCTTAGCGTTGTAGCAACTTTTAAAGAGTGGGAGAAATCTCCGTTTAATAATCCTACAGATTTGAGTAAGCACAAAAATTGTATAGATTGTCATATGACAAATTTAAAAGATAATAAATTTTCACCTTTAAAAGATGCTTCAACTGATGGTGGAAAAATAAAAGAGGATGTGAAAGTTCACTATTTTTCAGGTTCAAATCACTTTTTATCAGGGCTTAAAAACAAAGTGAATGAAGAGCAGACAATTCAGCTACTTAAGACATCGGCAAAACTTGATGTGGAGATAGAAGACGGTAAAATAAAAGTGGGTGTAAAAAATGTAGGAGCGGGGCATCATCTACCAACCGGAGTTGCCGATTTTAGAGAGTTGTGGCTCGATATAACACTTAAAGACAAAGATAATAAAGTTGTCTTTGAAAGCGGAAAACTTAAAGATGATAATAATCTAGGAGAGGATGCAAGACCTTTTATGAAAATTTTTGGTGATGAAAATGGCATACCGGTAGGATTGCTTTTTTGGAAATATAAAAAGCTTTTAAGTGATACTAGAATACCAGCAGGAGAGAGAAGGGTAGAGAGCTATGATATAAAAGAGGCTGAGAAATTACAGTACCCATTAACCGCGACTATAAAACTTAACTTTAGAGTCTATCCTCAGTGGGTAACGGATGCCGTAAAACGGGCATATCCGCAGCTTCCGAATCCTCCAGTGGTTGAGTTAAATAAAATAGAAAAAGTGTTTTTAAAATGAACATTAAACTGATTATTTAGGATATTATTGTTATTCCAAATTAGCATTCTAAATTCTAAAATAAAAGATAAAGGTGTATTATGAGAATAGCAATAACAGGGGCGGGCGGTTTCGTCGCAAAACTGCTTAGAGATACTTTTAGCGACATCGTGGCAATTGAGCGAAAAGATAGCGAAGAGACTATTTTAGAGAAATTAAAAGGTGTGGATGTCGTCATAAATCTTGCAGGTTCTCCAATTATAAATAAATGGACGCAAGAGTATAAAAAACTCCTTATATCAAGCCGCATAGAAACTACTAAAAAAATTGTAAAAGCAATCAATCAAAGTGATGTAAAGCATTTTATCTCTACCTCCGCCATCGGAGCATATCCTGATAACATAGCATGTGATGAACAATATGTTGGGTATGGGGATGATTTTTTGGGTCAGCTTACTAAGGAATGGGAAGCTGAGGCGAATATATGTGAAAAACCTACAACCATATTGCGTTTCGGGGTTATTTTAGGCAAAGATGGCGGAGCTTTGGCTCAGATGCTTCTTCCTTTTCGCTTAGGTTTAGGCGGAGTAATCGGCAACGGTAAAATGATGATGAGCTGGATTGATAGTGCTGATTTGATGAATATTTATAAGTTTGTAATTGATAAAAAAGCAACCGGTGTTTTTAACGCTGTCTCCCCAGCGCCAATTTCAAACTACACTTTTACAAAAGCCCTAGGCAAAGTTTTAAACAGACCGACACTCTTCCCGCTTCCGGAATTTGTACTAAGAATTATTTACGGCGAGGGTGCAACAGTCTTAACAGGTTCAAAAGAGATTTATCCAAAAGCACTCAGTGAAGCAGGCTTTATCTTTGAATATCCAACGATTGATGCTTCATTAATCCATTTATTTTGATTTTTAAACCCTAATTCAATAATATTGGTTTAGCTAAATTTTAATTTGGCGGGAAAGGAAGATTATAGTATTTTCTCTTGCCCGATTCTATACAGAGCAAAATCATACTTCAGCGGGTCTTTCTTGTCAAACCCTTTTAACGTTTGTGTAAGTTCTATCGCAGCTTGCAAGTCACAAGTTTTTCTTTGTAAAAGTCCTAGTTTTTGAGATACCTTAAAAGTATGCGTATCAAGAGGCATAATTAAATCTGCCTTGTTAATTTCACTCCATAAACCCATGTCAATATTATCCTCTCTCACCATCCATCTGAGAAACATCATCCATCTTTTTAGTGCTCCGACACCTTTTGTTTTTGTGGTGACTTTTGAGATTAAAAAATTATATCCTTGTGTGGCATGCGGATATAAAGAAGTTATAGTTTTAATAAGTTCATTTATTCCCTCAAGAGCACTTCTGTTTTTCAGGTATCCGCTCTTAAAAACTTCTTCAAGAGTTGTTATTTCATCTAGCCGTTTGAGTGCTATAAAAAGAGCTATAATATCTTCACTCTTTTGAAATCTGTAGTAGTGGCTTTTTAATGCTTCTTTTATCTCTTCATCACTTTTTTGAAGCAAAGAAAAATTCAATGAATTCAAAAACTTTACAATCTGTTTCACATTTCCATATGCAAAAAAGGCACAAATAAGAGAAATAGTTGGGTCTTTATAACGATGCGCTACCAAAATCGGGTCAAGCTTATCAACGGATATTTCACCGACTTGATTCCGTTTTTGCACTTCTAAATCTAAGAGTTTTTTTATCTTTATATTTTTCAAATAGCGACCTTAATGCAAATTATAAAGTTTCTTCCTCTCGCTTGAACCTGCGATATTGAGCTGTTTTCTGTATTTTGCTATGGTTCTTCTTACCATTACTACTTTGAATTTGTTTTGAATCATGTCTAGAAGTTTCATGTCACTTAGTGGCTTAGAGTGGTTTTCTTTTTTAATTAAATTTACTACAAACTCTTTTATAGCCGCATTTGAAACATCGTCGTCTATGGCGGTTGTAAAAAACTCCTTCATAGCAAAAACGCCTCTGTTGCAAGCTATATATTTATTTGCGATGGCTCTTGAGATAGTGGAGGGGTTGTGTCCGAACTCATCCGCTAAGGTTTTGAGGGTTAGAGGCATAATCGCTCCGCCAGTAAAAAACTCATATTGGTATTCAACTATCATTAGCCCGACTTTATAAAGTGTAGCTTTTCTCATGTCAAGGGCATCTACGAGACCCTTTGCCTCTTTAATTTTTTGGGTAACAAACTCATGTTCGACCCCATAATTTGTATCGATGTATATAGTCGGGTAGTATTCATCGTTAATTTTTACTTCGATTTGCTCGTCGTCGTTGAAAAAAATCATCAAATCCGGGATAATCTGAGTAGAATCTTCTTGAAAATCTATGGATGGAGGGTTTCTAAATGTACCTAAAATACGCATCACTTCACTAAAATATTTATTATCGGAGTGGCTGTGAATGCCCTGCATGTCATTTATGACTACTACAGCCAAGGGGTAGGCTTCATCACTAATTTGGGAATTTTCAAGTTGAAATATAAAAGACTCTGCTAAATCCTTTGCCCCAATTCCTACAGGTTCAACAAAAGCAAATCTTTTACGGATTTTTTCAAACTCTGATATGCTAATATTGTTTTTTTTACAAAATGTTTCACTGTTTCCCTCGTAGTAGCCATTTTCATCAAGGTTTGAGATAACAAAGAGTGCAACACTTTGTGAGATGGGAGTAGGGAAGAGCGGCTTGGATATTTGCTCTTCTAAAACATCATAAAGAGACTTTTTTTGAATAGTAAGCGCTTCGATTTTATCTGTGCTTGAGTTGCTCACTTCGCCCGAGATTATTTTTTTTGGAATTCTTTTTTCAAAATCTTCTTCATATCCGGATTCAATCTCTATCAGCGGATTGGACTCCACAAAAGGAGCCATTGCTTCACCTAAATCGCTTAGACTTGAGTGCAAAATCGGCAGCCAGTTTCGCAGTGTGTTTGATAGTTTATGTTTATTCTCTACACTTGCGGTCTGTTTTAATCCTGCCATTTTCTGTGTTTAGAGCTTAAACTCTTTGCCCAAATAGTGAGTACGGACATCTGCGTTTTGTCCTATCTCATCGCTGGTTCCACATGCCAACAGTGAGCCGGACTTGATAACATACGCTCTATCGCAAACTGCTAAAGTCTCTCGCACATTGTGGTCTGTTATTAAAACACCTATATCATACGAAACCAACTGCTTTATGACCTTTTGTATATCCATAACTGCGATTGGGTCAACTCCGGCAAAAGGCTCATCAAGCAGTAAAAACTTAGGTTGATTGACAAGTGCTCTTGCAATCTCAACACGACGGCGTTCTCCGCCGCTGAGACTAATCCCTTTACGATAGCGAATCGGCTCGATGTTGAACATGTCAAGCAGTTCTAATATTCTTGCCTCTTGTGCCTTTCTTCCTTTTATGCCAACCTGTGCAGCTACCATGAGATTGTCTTCAACGCTCAAATCTTTAAAAATAGAGGCCTCTTGCGGAAGATAGCCGATGCCCTTCAATGCTCTCTCATGCAGCGGCATGTGAGAGAGATTTTCTCCATCAAAAAAGACCTCTCCGCTGGTTGACTCTACTAGACCGCATATCATGTAAAATGTAGTGGTTTTTCCTGCTCCGTTTGGTCCTAAAAGCCCAACAACTTCCCCGCTGAAAACCTCCAAACTCATCCCTTTTACTATCTCAAAATCTTTGATTTTTTTTACTAAATTAACCGCTTTTAATTTATGCATGCTCTATCCTGTACTCTCTTGCGTTATCAGAGATTTTTTTTATCTCAATTTTTAGTGTCTCTATTCCCGCAAAACGGAGCAGCTCCAAAAGCTTGTCATCGCCCCACTCTACGAAGTGAAGTCCCTCTTTTTCCAGCTCTTCCAACATGCCCAAAGAGATAAAATGTTCCAAGCCATGGTTATAAATATCGTAATGAAAAACTCTGTTGCCGTAGCAGTGTTGAAGAGAAAAAGTAGGAGAGGTTACATCCTCTTTTACACCGAGTTTTTTTGCCATCTCCCGCACAAAGGTAGTTTTTCCTGCTGCCAAATCGCCTTGCAATAGCACCACTCCGTTCATAAAATTTTTGCTTATCTCATCCGTCAGTACATGAAGTTCATTCAGTTGCAGGTTATAAACTTTCATAATTTATTTGATATCTCTATGATTTGTTTGAGTTTTTCTTTGGCTTTTGCTGTTTTTATAGCTTCTCTCGCCATCTCTAAACCATCTTGAATATCACGCGCTTTACCATCGACCATCAAAGCAGCAGCTGTGTTTATAAGAACTATATCTCTTTGTGCTTCGCTCGAAGTTTCATCAAAAATAGTGTAAATAATTTTTGCATTCTCTTTTGCATTACCGCCGATAATAGCCTTAAGAGGAGCTTTTTTAATACCGTATATTTGTGGGTCAATCTCGAACTCATGCACTTTGCCATTATGGAGTTGTGAAGCGTAGGTAATATTGCTGATGCTTATCTCATCCATGTTTTCACGGGAGCTTACTACCATTGTAGAGGTTGCACCATTCATCTTCAGTGCTTCTGCCATTTTTGGAACAAAGGATTTACTGAAAACACCAAGCAGTGATTTTGTAACCCCTGCAGGATTGGAAAGAGGTCCTAGAATATTGAAAATTGTTTTGTCAGGTATCGTTTTTCTGATTGGCATTATAAATTTCATAGCCGGATGATGATTTTGTGCAAACATAAAGGTAAATCCGCACTCTTCCAGAAGCTTTGCGCTCTTTTCTATGCTCAAATCAAGCCTTACTCCAAGCTCTTCAAACATGTCTGCACTTCCAGATTTTGAAGTAACAGAACGGCTCCCATGTTTTGCCACAAAGCTTCCGCATGCCGCTGCTAAAATTGATACCGTTGAAGAGATATTAAAGCTTCCTATTTTATCGCCGCCTGTTCCTACAATATCGATACACTTTAGTCGAAGTTCGTCTGATATAGGTAAGGTAATCGCATAGGAACGCATAACCTCTGCAGCGGCTGCAATCGAGCCGACAGTAGTCTCTTCACCCAGAGTCATATGAATCAGAAACTCTCTCATCTGCTCATCACTCATCTCATGTCTGAAAAGGGAAGTAAACAGGAGTTTTGCCTCTTCATAACTCATGAAAGCTCCTTTATGTACTCGGATTGTAAAGATTTTGGCGTTGATTTTGCAGTGGGAATCTGTAACACTTCATATTTTTTGACACTTTCTAAAAAGTTAATTGTAATAATGCTGCCGATTTCAACATTTTTACTAGCCTTCGCCACAACGCCGTTAATAAGGATGACGCCGTTGCTTATCATGTCTTGCGCGACCGAACGTCTCTTTGTAATATTTATTGAATTTAAAAACTTATCTATTCTCATTCTTTGACTTTTCAAATTAATTTTTTTATTGAACAGTGTATTGTAGAGTAATAAAACTGAAAGAAATGTAAGAGTTGGAACATTTTTTGCATGTTTTATCAAAAGAACTCTGTATGTATAAATTCACGACTCAAAGCATGTTTGAGATACTTCACATCCTACAAAATAGAATAGACTCAATTGATGCAAAAGAGATAGTCGAATTTGAAGTGTTAAACCCAGATCTTTTGTGCTCTGCGTACGCAGGCACATCTATTACAGTTGATAGTAACGAGTATATTTTCAGAGGCTATAAAGCTTGGGTTGATTTAGCCCAGATACTTCAATGCAAAATGCTGACCCCCTTGGTTCAAAGCCAAAATCTTGTTGTCATTCGATTTTTTAAACTCAATGCCGAAGACTCCTTTCATAAAAGTTTAGATGCAGAGAAGTATGGTTCTTCATCAGAGTTTTCAGAAATACACAAAAATGAAGAACCGGCTTTTTTGGCTCACTATATAAGGGCTTTAAAAAATGTTACTATAAATAAACGGTTGAGAGTATTAAATCTTGGTGTCAACAGCGGTGATGAGTTTGAAGTGATACAAAAGTATGCTTCAAACTTTGAAAATATGGAGTTTATCGGCATAGACTACTGTGCCTCTGCAATAGAAGAGGCAAAAAATAAGTTCTCTGCCAACAAAAATATTTCATTCATAGTTCATAATATCAATGATTTGAAGAGTTTAAATTTAGGCACTTTTGATTTGATTATCAGTATAGGAACACTTCAAAGTTCAAATCTGGAGTTCAATCCGCTTTTTATGAATATTGTTCAAAACTATCTCAAAAAAGATGGAGCAATGATTTTAGGATTCCCAAATTGTCGCTGGATGGATGGAGAGATGATATATGGAGCAAAAGCAAAACACTATCCATTTTCTGAGATGTCAAATCTCTATAAAGATGCTGTTTTTTGCAAAAAGTATCTTCAGCAGAAGAAATTTAGAGTTACCCTCACGGGAAAAGAGTATATTTTTTTGACAGCTACTTCTATACGAAAAGATTAAGAAGCAAATCCGTTACAGAATTTATCTTTTTTAACAACTATCTGCTTCTGTTTCTCTTTTCTCATCGTATCTTTCTCCACAAATATTTTTTTACGTGTCTTAGGGTCCATCTCTGTGTAGTACATTACTGCAGAGTAAGTTCCGGGAGTCGGAGTAAATACTTGGGCTTGTTCCGGGTTCATGTGAAGTTCATCTTGGGTAAATCTTTTGAGTTCATGCATATCCTTCTCCTCACACCCTGGATGTGCTGCGATGAGATAGTAAGTTAAAAACTGGTTCTTGCCCTCTTCTTTGTTTAATCTGTCATACAACTTTTTAAAATCAACAAGAGTCTGTTTACCGGGTTTTCCCATAAGTTCAAGAACATGCTGTTCTGTATGTTCCGGTGCCACTTTCATCTGTCCTGAGATGTGGTGTTTTACCATCTCTTTGAGATACTCATACCCATGTTTTTTATCTTCAGTTATTAAATCATACCGTACTCCTGAAGCCACAAAAGCATGCCTCACACCTTCAACTTCTCTCACTTTACGAAGTAGATTTATATTTCTGCTGTGATCTACTTTCATAACAGGACACAATCTTTCTGCATCCACACATCGCATATGGTCACAAGTTCCTTTCTTTAACTTTTTATCACACTCGTAACCATACATATTCGCAGTAGGTCCGCCAACATCGGAGATAACGCCTTTGTAATCTTTGTACTTGTTAAACTCTTTTGCTTCTGCAAGAATATTCTCCTCTGAACGGGTTCTGATTTTTCTTCCTTGATGCACACCAATGGCACAAAAGTTACACTCCCCCCAACAGCCATGATGCGTCATAATAGAAAACTTGATTGTCTCCAGACACTTCACTTTCCCATCTTTGGCGTAGTAGGGATGCAGCTCTCTCGTAAAGGGAAGATTTGAGTTTGCATCCATCTCTGCTTCGTTGAGATAATCACATGGCGGGTTTTGAATCAAAAAGCGATTATCCACTGGTTGGCAAAGCCCTTTTGCTGAAATGGGGTCATTGTTGTCATAAAAGAGGTCAAAGAGGTCGATGTACTTCTCTTTATCATCTAAACACTCCTGATGGGAGGGGAGTTGATGATGATTCTCATTTGGCTCTTTTGAGATGTAGCAGACGCCTCGTATATCTCGATAATCATCTCCACATGCTATGGCATGCGTGAGTTCTTCTAAAGCTATTTCGCCCATTCCATAAATGAGAATGTCTGCTTTAGAATCAAAAAGTATAGGTTTTTTGAGTTTATTCACCCAGTAATCATAGTGCGTAACTCTTCTTAAACTCGCCTCTATTCCGCCCAAAACTATCGGTGCGGTGTCCTTATGGTAGCGTCTGATTAGGTTACAGTAAACACTCAGGGCACGGTCGGGTCTCTTGTCGTTTTTCCCTCCGGGAGTGTAGTCGTCACTGTTTCTGAACTTTTTTGTCGCTGTGTAGTTACTTACCATGCTATCGACACTTCCACCGCTCACGCCCCAGTAAAGTTTTGGTTCGCCTAAACGAGAAATGTCCACATCGCTGTTTATATCAGGTTGCCCTATCATTCCAACTTTGTAACCCATTCTCTCAAGCATTCGTCCAACCATCGCCACACCGATAAATGGCGAATCTATGTAGGCATCTCCGCTCACTAAAATCACATCGCAATAATCCCAACCAAGAGCATACATCTCTTCTCTTGTTGTAGGTAAAAAATCTTTTTGGCTAAATGTGCATGTCTCTTTTTGTGCCGGTTGCTTATTTTTGTTTCTTCTGCTCACTTTTGTAAACCTTTTTGGCATGTGAAAATTTTAAGCCATTTTATGTGTATAATAATACTTAATCAAATTAAAATAAGAGATTACAGATGAATTACCCTTATGAAAATTTAGAAAACTTTACACTTCCTAGTTTGCTCAATCGTTCCGTTATCATGTATGAAAATGAGCCTGCTTTAGCGAAAGTTGGCAAAGAAGCGATGTCTTATGGTGAATTAAACGAAAAAGTTCAAGCGATGGTACAACTACTCAAAGAAAACGGTATCTCTAAGGGCGATAAAGTGGTTCTGCTCAGTGAAAATATGCCCAACTGGGGAGTCGCATATTTGAGTATTACCTACTTTGGAGCGGTCGTTGTCCCGATACTTGCCGATTTTCACCCCTCGGATGTGCATCATATTCTAAGACATTCAGAAGCAAAAGCCGCATTTGTTTCTGAAAAATATCTCGCTACCATCGAAGAGTCTGCCCAAAACAGTCTAAAACTTGTTATAAAGCTTGATACATTGGAGATTGTGTCTGAACTTAGCAGCAAAGATTATCTCTCTGCCCTTAAACAGAGAACAAGGGAGATGACGCAAAGAATCTCTAACAGTGTCGAGAAACCTCAAGAAGATGATTTGGCGGCTATTATCTACACATCCGGAACAACAGGACACTCAAAAGGTGTTATGCTCTCACACAAAAACCTTGTCACAAATGCACTCTCTGCATACAATAAAGTTACGATAACAAAAGAGGATGTTTTTTTATCTATTCTTCCTTTGGCACATACTTTTGAGTGCACTGCCGGATTTATTGTGCCTATCCTCCATGGGAGCAGCATCTATTATATTGACAAAGTACCTACGCCTAGCGTGCTCTTAAAGGCATTTGAAGTTGTAAAACCTACGATGATGTTCAGCGTTCCCTTGATTATGGAGAAGATTTATAAAAACAAAATTTTGCCTAAATTTACAGGCTCTTTTATTATGAGACTTCTCTATAAAATACCGATTATCAGAAAGATATTAAATAGTATTGCAGGTAAAAAACTTTTCAAATCCTTTGGAGGAAGACTCAGATTTTTTGGCATAGGCGGGGCTGGATTATCGCCATTTGTTGAGCAGTTTTTGATTGAGGCAGGGTTTCCTTATGTCATTGGTTATGGCTTGACCGAGACCTCTCCGCTGATAGCAGGTTCAAAACTGGGTGAAAAGCCAAGATTCAAATCCACAGGAACTCCCTTTGGCGGCGTAAGTATAAAGATAAAAGACAAAGACCCCCAAACGGGCGAGGGGGAGATAGTGGTACAATCCCCGAGTGTCATGCTCGGCTATTACAAAGACGAAGCAAAAACAGCCGAAATTATGGAAGATGGGTGGTTTTTAACCGGAGATTTAGGTTATATAGATGATGATGGATATCTCTACATAAGCGGAAGAAGCAAAAATGTTATCATCGGTTCAGGCGGCGAGAATATCTTTCCGGAACAAATTGAAGCCATAATCAATCAACAAGAGGCAGTTTTAGACTCACTTGTATTACAGCAAGAAGATAAACTTATAGCCAGAATCCATCTCGATTATGAACTCTTAGACAAAAAGTTCAGGGCAAATACAAATCCTGATGCGAAGGTAAAAGAGGAGATAAACGCCTTCCTAGAGCAGATGAGAAATGAAGTAAATTCGCAACTTGCATCTTATTCTAAAATAGTGAAGTTTGTAGAGCAGATAGAACCTTTCGTAAAAACTCCTACGAAAAAGATAAAGAGATATCTATACACAAGTTAGATATCTTTTATATAGTAAACTTCTTGCAAAACTCTAAAAATAAGCATAAAAATTGCTATTAAAGGAGAACGAGCAAATACTAACAATTAACAAAGAAAGAACCAAAGACTTTTAAACGATTTATCGGTGTAAATAAAGAGACATTTGAAGCGATGATTAACATTTTCAAAGCTTAATAAGTGACTTTATGCACTTTTCAATCTCTGCAATTCAGAACAAGCGATTTGGTTAGCCTTTCACAACAATTTTGCCCTTAGTGCAAAGTGGTTGTGATTATGTTTAATTTTCAAATATTCCAGTTCAAAAAAAGAGAGTATCGATAAAAAGATATGATTACTTTGCGTTCTAATGGTTTTTGTTGGTGACTTTGTTAAATCGACATTGTGTTTAAAGTGATTTATGAAACTTTTCAACTTTCCATCGCTTCTCACCTGTCGCTGTTGCGTAGCCATTTCCACTGATTAGGTAGTCTGTATAAATTTTAATCTAATTTGTTTTCATGTTTCAGATTAAGAACTTTGATTCCTTGGTGTGTAAGGTCAGTTAATAAATGATGAAAAAAAATATGCTAAAAACTTATTCAAAGGACGATAAAAATAGTGTATCTAAGTTATAAAATAAATAAGTTTGTAGTAAAAAGTATTTTTGATTGGTTTTTTAAATGATGTAAAAAAAGCCTTAAAAGCTCTTAAAATAGGGGTGGTACCTGCGGGCGGACTCGAACCGCCACAACTCGCGTTAGCGGATTTTGAATCCGCCGTGTCTACCATTTCACCACGCAGGCAAATATACTAAATAATATATTTAGAGTGCAATAATAGTGATATATTACTTAAAAGTAAATAACATTTAGTCGATTTTGTGACTCATGGAATTATTATTGCTATAATAAATAAAATATTTAAAGTAGAGGGGGTAGGTTATTATGCGAGTCACACCTAGTATGTACTATAAAAGCTTATATGGAGAACAAAATAATCAACTTAATAATCAACTTTTTGATGTTAACAAACAGATAGCTTCTGGAGTTAAAATACAGTATGCACAAGATGATATATCCGTGTTTACTGAAACTATGAGACTTGATAATGAAATAGTAGGATTAGGACAGATTAAAAAAAGTACAGAGAGTGGATCTAAAGTTTCAGATCAAACAGATCAAGTTTTAAATGAATTTGAAAAAAGCATGGATCGTATGAGAACTCTACTTCTTTCTGCTGTGAACGATACAAATGATGAGACATCTCGTAATGCAATTGCTGCTGAACTTCGAGGGGTAGAAAGCAACTTAAAAAGTTTGTCAAATACATCTATAAACGGACAATATATATTTTCAGGCTCCGCCGTAGATACTAAGCCAATATCCGCTGATGGAACATATAACGGAAATGATGGTTCTATGAGTGCATTTTTAGGTTCAAGAACTCAACAACAGTATAATATAAGTGGTTCAGAACTATTTCTTGGTCAAGAAGTCCTTGTAAGAAGAGAAATTACCAGTAATGTAACACAGGAAAAGTTAACCACAAAATATCCTGATTTTACAAATTCTGCCATTGCAGGCAGTTCTGCTTTTGTTACACCAAGTGATACAATCCGTGATTTAATGGGAGATAAAGACAATGTTGTAGATACTGTAAATGCAAAACACTTTTTTTATTTAAATGGCACGAAGAGTGATGGGACTACTTTTAGCGAAAAAATACCTATGAGAGATGACGAGAAAATCAATGATTTGTTAACTCATATTGGAAACGCTTATGGCAATACACTTGGAAACAAAGTGGTAGATGTTTCTCTTAACCCTGCAGGAGAGATAGTTGTTGCAGATAAAATAAAAGGTTCCAGCAAGTTAGATTTTCATATGGTTGCTGCAGTTGATTTGAGTGGTGGAACAGCAGCTGATGTTACGACTTTAAGTGATTTAGATAAAGGTGAGCCAAGTTTTGATAAAATAATGCTCGGTACGAGTACGGCTATTAATCCAAACTTATATGTCAAAGAGTTTGTAAAATCTTATTTTGCTTCGGCTGATACAAATTATGCGAAGATTGGCGGACTTCTTTATGATCAAACCAAGTTTACCGTGCAAGGCAACACGGTGTCATCAAATGTTCCTCAAATAGTTAAAGGAACAAATGACTTCGCAACCCCATCCACAAAAATTTCTGAAGTTGCAGATTTATCACATGGAACGGCAGGGACTTTAGATGGTACTCAGTTTAAGTTATCCGGTACAGATGTAAACGGTACTCCTTATAATGCTCAAATAGATTTTAAAAGTACAGCAAATGGTGGTTCAACTTTTTCAACAGACGGTGGGGTTACAAACTATAATATTTTTAATGTAAATACTCCTAGAACAGCCGCTGATGCTGACAGTATGACATATCAACAACTTATGGATGTTGTAAACATGGTTGTTACAAATCAAATTCCAGCAACAACTAATACAGCTACTGACTACGATAAAGCAGTTATCTCTTCAAAATTAAATGGAACGACCTCTCTCTCTTATGATGGTAAAATCAGATTTGGAGACTTGAATGTTGTTGGCACAAAAGCCACGATAGGTTTATATGATAGCACTAGTACTCTTTTTGCTGACGCTCCGGCACTATCATTTAATTCAAATAATGCACTTACTGTCAGGGACCCAAAAACGGATTTTTTCAAAACTATAAATGAGATTATTACAGCAGTAGAAGACCAAAAACAAAATCCTGATAGTACAACAGGTAATATCAGAAATGTTGGGATTGGAAATGCAATCGCTATGCTCGATGATTTACAAACCCATGTTTTTACAAGCCACTCTAAAGTTGGAGCAATTTCAAATACATTGACAGCTTCATTACAGAGAGTGTCGTTACTAGAATTGAGTAGTCAAACTCTTCGCTCATCAGTGATTGATACGGATTTAGCTCAAGCTTCGCTGACCATGACCCAGCTCACAACAAATTATCAAGCAATGCTCTCAACTGTTGGTAAAATTTCTCAATTGAGTTTAGTAAATTATTTAAAATAAACTCTTTTTTATTGCAAAATGCCAAAAAAATTCGTTATGGAATATTTTTGGCTATACTTCATTTTTAAAACAATTATTTAAATTTCTAAAGGTAAAATAACTTGAAAGATGCTCTTTTTATTGTAGTTTTTGGTTTGTTCATTTATTTAGGTTTTGCAACTATTTTTGGTGACAGTGCTTTGATGGGAAGCTATGGCGCTATTTTTGCTTCATACAATCATCAATATTTTGGATATATTTCATTTATATATCTTCTTGCCCTACTTGTTCCTTTGTACTACTTTTATAAAAACAGTGTGTTGGATTTTAGAAAAGCCGAGCTTGTCATGGCGTCATTTTTATTACTTTTTTCATTTCTTCTTGCTCAGTCATTGCTAGTGCAAAATAATTTCAGAGGAAAAATAGCGGGTGATTTTGTAGATTTTCTATCTCCATTTGTCGGACTTTTTGGCATGTGGATATTCTGGCTTATTATTACTCTCTTGTCTGTCGTAATCATCCTTGATAAAAATGCACATGAAATCGTTTCGATGATAAATAGCTTTATTCAAACTCAATTTCCAAAAATAGAAAATACTACTATGCAAGCTATGCCGGAAGTGCCAATCAATCAGATTAAAAAAAAACTTCTAAAAGCAGAAGATAATACAAGTACAGAAATCTATAGCAATGTTCAAAAAGAGGTTGAAAAACCGTTATCTGCAAGAGAACAAAATGATGAACAACCTTTTAAAGCTGAAATAAATAACTTAAGTAGCTTTATAGTAAAAGAAAAAATTGTTGAAGAGAAAATTGAGACTCCGCATGTTAAAAGTATTGTTAAAGAAGTTGAAAAATTTGATAAAACAAATAATATCTTAGAGTTAGTTGCAAAAGTCAAAGAACAGAAAAGTGCATTAATAATTGATGAGCTAGAGGAGAATACGAAGCTTTTAGAGACTATAGAAAAAGGTGAAGTAGAAAAACCAAAAAACTTCACTCTGCCGTCTGTAGATTTTTTACAAAAACCAAGTGCAGCAGCCCATAGCGTTGATGAGAGCGAGGTAGATGATAAAATACGCTATCTTATAGAAAAACTGGCTCATTTTAAAATTGAGGGCGATGTTGTTCGAACTTATGCCGGTCCGGTTGTCTCTACGTTTGAGTTTAAACCTGCTGCTAATGTAAAAGTTTCAAGAATTTTAAATCTTCAAGATGATTTGGCTATGGCTCTCTCAGCCGAGAGTATCCGTATTCAGGCTCCAATTCCAGGAAAAGATGTTGTAGGCATTGAAATTCCAAACGCTACTGTTGACACTATTTATCTAAGAGATTTATTAGATAGCAAACTTTTCAAAGAGTCTTCATCTCCTCTAACTATAGTTTTAGGTAAAGATATAGTTGGTAAACCATTTATAACCGATCTAAAAAAACTTCCTCACTTACTAATAGCTGGAACAACTGGAAGTGGTAAAAGTGTTGGTATAAACGCTATGATTTTAAGTCTTTTATATAAAAATTCACCTGATCAGTTAAGACTTTTGATGATTGATCCAAAAATGTTGGAATTTTCAATATACAATGATATTCCGCATCTTCTTACTCCTGTTATTACAAAGCCAAAACAGGCAATTGTGGCATTAAATAATATGGTTCATGAGATGGAACGCCGCTATCAGCTTATGAGTGAAAATAGAACAAAAAATATAGAAAACTATAATGAAAAAGTAAAAATAGAGGGTGGAGAGCACTTTCCTTACATTGTAGTAATTATTGATGAGTTAGCAGATTTAATGATGACCAGCGGTAAAGATGTAGAACACTCTATTGCAAGATTAGCGCAAATGGCAAGAGCTTCCGGAATACACTTAGTTGTAGCTACTCAAAGACCTTCCGTTGATGTTGTAACCGGTCTGATTAAAGCAAACCTGCCATCACGAATATCCTACAGAGTAGGGCAAAAGGTAGATAGTAAAATAATTTTAGACCAACAGGGTGCAGAATCACTTTTAGGTAAAGGGGACATGCTGTTTACCCCTCCGGGTTCCACTGGTTTGGTTCGACTGCACGCTCCTTGGAGTACAGAAACAGAAATTGAAAATATAGTTAACTTTATCAAATCTCAAAGAGCACCTAATTACGATAAAAGTTTTTTACTTGAGGAGAGTGAACTTAGTTCATTTTCATCAAATGATACCTATGAAGAGCTTGACCCACTTTTTGATGAAGCAAAAAATGTTATCTTAACAGATAGAAAAACCTCTATCTCCTATTTACAAAGAAAACTTCAAATAGGTTACAACAAATCTGCTAGATTAATTGAGCAGTTAGAAAATGAAGGTATCTTATCTTCTCCAAATTCTAAAGGAATTCGTGAAATTCTCTGATGAGTAAAGCACGGCTGATATTTACAAAAAATCAAGACTCTTTTAATGTTGTTGTTCAAAATTTAGAACAACTCAGCGTAGAGGAGATACAAAAAATTGAACATTTTGTAACCGCTAGAAAAGGTATTTTTTATTTTAACACTTACAGCTTTTTTATTCCAAAAAAGATAAATTTTGATGAGTTTATTTTGCTTTTAAAACATGTAGAGATTGACGCTGTTTGTGAGGAAGAGGTTCTAAAAGTAATAAGCCAGAAAAAAATAAACTTTGGACAATACAAGGGAATGCTGTACTCCGAGCTTCCAGACTCCTATCTTGTATGGCTCAAAAGTAGTTACAGAGGTGCAGAGAGAGAAATTATTGATGCAGAGTTAAAACAAAGAAATCTTTAAATGTTACAAATTTAAACATATCGTAGATAAAAATAAATTAAAGTGTTTACTTTAGTAACATGCTTAAAATTAATTATTGATATTTAGTTATAATCCTGTGAAATTTATAAACAGGAATGAGAATGGCATTTATTGAAGAGTATAAAGCACATATTACTGAGAGAGAGGCACTTGGTGTACCACCATTACCACTTACAGCTGAGCAAACTGCTGCATTAGTTGAGATGATTAAAGCTGGCGAAGGTGATATGATTCAAAATATCGACCTCATTACAAACCGTGTATCACCAGGTGTTGACGATGCTGCATATGTAAAAGCTGCTTTTTTGAATGATGTTGCATCTGAGAAAATAACTATTAGGGCAATCGCTCCTAAGCATGCTGTTAAAATCATGGGTATGATGCTTGGTGGTTACAATGTAAAACCTATCATTAATGCTTTAACTTCTGCTAAAAGCGAAGTTGTAGAAGCTGCTAAAGAAGCTTTAAAGAAAACTTTACTTGTTTATGATGCATTTAATGATGTAGAAGAGTTACACAAGGCAGGAAATAGTGCGGCCACTGAAGTAATGACTTCATGGGCAAATGCTGAGTGGTTTACTTCTACACCAGCTTTGGCTGAAAAAATCATTGTAACGGTATATAAAGTTCCAGGTGAAACTAATACAGATGACCTTTCACCGGCTTCTGAAGCATTTACTCGTTCAGATATTCCTTTACATGCAAATTCTATGCTTGTATCAAAAATGGATAATCCAATAGCTACTATTGCTAAGTTAAAAGAAGCTGGTCATCCAATCGCTTATGTCGGTGATGTTGTCGGTACTGGTTCAAGCCGTAAGTCAGGTGTTAACTCTGTTCAGTGGCATATGGGTGAAGATATTCCCGGTGTTCCAAATAAGCGTACAGGCGGGGTGGTTATCGGTGGTATTATTGCTCCAATTTTCTTCGCTACTTGTGAAGATTCAGGTGCATTACCATTAGAGATGGATGTTACAGGAATGGAGTCAAGTGATGTTGTAACAATTTACCCATATAAAGGTGAAGCGCATAAAAACGGTGCATGCATTGCTACCTTCAAGCTTAACCCTAATACCATCACGGATGAAGTGCGTGCAGGTGGTCGTATTCCACTGATTATTGGTCGTGGTTTAACAGCCAAAGCTCGCAATGTTCTTGGGTTAGGTGCATCCGATGTGTTCTTAACGGCAGAACAACCTGCTGACAGTGGCAAAGGTTATACTCTTGCACAAAAAATGGTAGGTAAGGCATGTGGAATGACCGGTGTTCGTCCAGGCATGTATGTTGAGCCTGTAACTACAACGGTTGGTTCTCAAGATACAACAGGTCCGATGACGAGAGATGAGATTAAAGAGCTTGCAGCGCTTGGTTTTTCTGCAGATTTAGTCATGCAATCATTCTGTCATACAGCGGCATATCCGAAACCGTCTGATGTTATTATGCATCACACACTTCCTGAATTTATTTCTAACCGTTCAGGTGTAGCTCTTCGTCCGGGTGATGGTGTTATCCACTCATGGTTAAATCGTTTGACACTTCCAGATACAGTAGGTACGGGCGCAGATAGCCATACTCGTTTCCCAATCGGTATCTCTTTTCCAGGCGGTTCAGGTATCGTTGCATTCGCTGCTGTTACCGGTTCTATGCCTTTAACTATGCCAGAATCTGTACTTGTGCGTTTCAAGGGTGAGTTACAACCGGGTATTACCCTTCGTGATCTTGTAAATGCAATTCCTTACTATGCAATCAAAGAAGGTCTTTTGACTGTTGAGAAAAAGGGTAAGAAAAACATTTTCAACGGACGAATATTAGAAATTGAAGGTCTTCCTAATCTTAAAGCTGAACAAGCCTTTGAATTGTCTGATGCATCTGCCGAGCGTTCTGCTGCTGCATGTACTGTTCTTTTAAATGATGCTCCGGTTGTTGAATATCTAAAATCAAATATCGTATTAATTGAGTCGATGATTGCTGATGGTTACCAAGATGCGCGAACGCTTCAGCGCCGTGCTGATAGAATGAAAGAGTGGGTAGCGAATCCGTCATTAATGCAACCGGACGCTGATGCTGAGTACGCAGCGGTAATCAATATCGACTTGGATGACATCAAAGAGCCTATCTTAGCATGCCCTAATGATCCTGATAACGTTAAGCTTTTAAGTGAAGTGGCGGGTGAAAAGATTGATGAAGTATTTTTAGGAAGCTGTATGACTAACATCGGTCATTATCGTGCGGCTGGTGAAGTAATGCGTGGTGAAGGTAAAGTTGCAGTTGAAAAATTCTGGATTGTTCCGCCGACTCGTATGGATGAGCAGCAACTGATTAACGAAGGTTACTATGATGTTTATAAAGCTATCGAAGCACAAACGGAAGTACCAGGATGTTCACTGTGCATGGGAAATCAAGCAAGTTCTCGTCCAGATTCAACTGTTTTTTCAACTTCTACTCGTAACTTTGACAATCGTTTAGGCAAAGGTACTCAGGTTTATCTTGGTTCTGCTGAGCTTGCGGCAGTATGTGCTAAACTCGGACGAATTCCTACAGTAGGAGAGTACATGAGTATTGTTCCTCAAAAACTTGCAGGTAAAATAGAAGATGTTTACAAATATCTTAACTTTAATGAGATTAGCAATTATCACTTGGAAGCACGCAGTGTGGCTGAAGAGAAGTATGGCGTTACAATTAAAGCCGTATAATTTAAAATTCAAGTAACGGCGCAATTCTGCGTCGTTACTCCTTTTTCTTAATAAATCTTTATTAACTTTTTCAATCTTTTATAATATCAAAATCACTTGGAATTTTTGGAATGAAAACTTTTGAATCTATACTTTCATTTTGTTTTTGTTTATCAAAGACTATTACTACTCTGTTCTCAAATTCATCAATATAAGATATAGATTTTATAAGACTGTTTTTTGTAGTTATTGTAAATACCGATTCTTTATAAGTAGCCACAAAAGTATTCTCTTTTGTTTTCTTTGCATTTTTTATCATATTGAAAAAATTAAAATTTGACTCTATCTCTTTAATGATAACCTGTTCTATTTCAGGCTCAACAATTGTTACATTCTCTGTATTTATATACACATTCTTCTTTATCGGCTTTTCATAATCCCACATGACATTTTGTGGTTTGGCAGCCATTATTGAACCGCTATAGCTCAAGACTTTGTTATTTTCATCCGTTACGCTCTGTGTAAAATCAGCCTCAAAAGAGTTAATCTCATCGAGTGAGGCAAAACCTAAAGTGAATGATATTAGCAGTGTTAGTATATGTTTCATGTAGCTCCTTGGTGGCGAAATTATAACAGACTGCCTGTTTACATATTATCTAGTATTAGCAAGGCATAAAGAATCGTTTTATTTTTTATGCAAATTATAATTTATAGTGTGCTAGAATCACGGGAATTTCTTTGACAATTATTATAATTGTTATAAATAAGGTTGAAAATGCTACAAGCATTAATGGGTAATATTTTTGGTACATCAAATGATCGTGAACTGAAAAAATATTTCAAAAGAGTAAAAAATATAAACGCACTTGAGAGTCAGTATGAAATCTTAAGTGATGATGAGTTAAAGGCAAAGTTTTTAGAGTTGAAAAACACTATTCTGAGTGAAGAAAAAACTTTAGATGATGTCTTAGAAGAGTCGTTTGCTATCACAAGAGAAGCAAGTAAAAGAGTTCTAAATATGAGACATTTTGATGTGCAGCTCATAGGAGGCATGGTTCTTCATGAGGGCAGAATTGCTGAGATGAAAACGGGCGAAGGTAAAACGCTTGTTGCAACCTTGGCAATAGCCCTAAATGCCATGACAGGCAAAGGTGTTCACCTTGTAACCGTTAATGATTATCTTGCTTCAAGAGATGCAAGAGAGATGGGGGCTTTATATAACTTTTTAGGTTTTAGTGTAGGAACTGTGCTTGAAGGCATGTATGATTCTAAAGCTAAAAGAGAGGCGTATAACGCAGATATCACTTATGGTACAAACAATGAATTTGGATTTGATTACTTAAGAGACAATATGAGCTATTCAATAGAAAATATGACTCAAAGAAATCACAATTTTGTTATTGTTGATGAAGTTGACTCTATATTAATTGATGAAGCCAGAACTCCTTTAATCATATCTGGACCAACAAACAGAAGCATGCAAGATTACAGCGACGCGAATCGTATAGCTCTACAACTCGTCAGAGATGAACATTTTACAGTAGATGAAAAAGATAAAGTTGTCTTAATTACCGAAGAAGGCATCACTAGAGCAGAAGAGCTTTTTGGTGTGGAAAACCTCTACAGTGCTGAAAATGCTTCGCTTCCGCATGCGCTAGACCAAGCACTCAAAGCGAACTATCTTTTTGAGATTGATGTTGACTATGTTGTGAACGACGGAGAAGTTGTCATTGTTGATGAATTTACCGGCAGATTAAGCGAGGGTCGTCGTTTTTCTGAGGGACTTCATCAAGCGCTTGAGGCGAAAGAAAAAGTTGAAGTAAAAGAAGAGACGCAGACTCTCGCCGACATTACATTCCAAAACTATTTTAGAATGTATAAAAAACTCTCAGGTATGACCGGCACAGCGGAGACTGAAGCAACAGAATTTTCACAAATCTACTCGCTAGATGTTGTCTCAATACCGACAAATATCCCTATCACCAGAAAAGATTTAAATGATTTAATCTACAAAACCGAAAAAGAAAAATTCAGCGCCGTAATTGATACTATCAAAAAACTTTCAAAAATGGGTCAGCCGATTTTAATCGGTACGGCTTCTATTGAAAAGTCTGAAGCACTCCATGCAGTGCTTCAAAAAGAGAAGATTGCTCACACGGTTTTAAATGCTAAAAATCATGCTCAAGAGGGTGAGATAATCAAAAATGCCGGAGCCAAAGGCGCAGTTACAATTGCTACAAACATGGCTGGTCGTGGTGTTGACATTAAAGTAAATGATGAAGTAAAAGCTCTTGGAGGATTGTATATTGTTGGAACCGAGCGACATGAAAACCGTCGTATTGATAATCAGCTTCGTGGCCGTTCAGGCAGACAAGGCGATGCCGGAACGACACAATTTTATCTCTCTTTGGAAGATAATCTTCTTCGCATTTTCGGCTCAGATAAGATTAAATCCATTATGGAGAGACTCGGTGTTGAAGATGGCGAATATATAGAGTCTAAGATGGTGACTCGTGCAGTTGAAAAAGCTCAAAAAAAAGTTGAAAACATGCACTATGAAGGTAGAAAGCAGATTGTTGAGTATGATGATGTTGCAAATGAGCAGAGAAAAATTGTTTATAAATTTAGAAACCAACTTTTAAGTAAAGAGTATGATATTGCGTCAAAAATTGATGACATTAGAGAGGAGTATATAACGCATATACTTAATGAATCAAATATTTTTTACGGCGGTGTGAAAGAGGATTTTAATCTCAAAAAAGTTTTTGAACTTTTAAAAGAGGATATAAATCTTGATATTAACGGTGTTGATTTGACTTCTCTAGAGTATGAGGGATTATAGATGATCCTTCTTCATATTGTTAAAGAGTCTTATGACAAAAAAATGGGTGTATTAGAAGATGAGATACGACAGGAAATAGAAAAAGAGTTTTATCTAAAAGAGCTTGATAAGGCTTGGAGAGAGCATCTTTATACTATGGATAATATGAAAACAGGTATCAGACTTCGTGCATATAATCAAAAAGATCCATTAGTTGAGTATAAAAAAGAGAGCTTTAACCTTTTTGGAGAGTTGATTAATGATATTAAATTTAATACTATTAAAACACTTCAAATAATTCAGTTTAGAGTAGAATCACCAGAAGATGAAGCTGCAAGAATCGCACAAAAACTAGAAGAGCAACAGAGGTTAGAAGAGCTTCAGTTCATGTTTAATCATTCGAATAATGAAGAAGAGGTAACTGATAAAAAAGTAGCTAGAAATGATCTTTGCCCATGTGGAAGCGGTATAAAATACAAGCTCTGCTGTGGAAAAAGCGGTCCTAAAAAAGGTGTATTTGCCTCTTGAAAAACTCAATTGTTCCCTATTTAGTAAAGCGATTTTTAAGATTTGACAATGAGCAGCCGTTTATATTTTTATCTGCACTTCTTGCATTTTTAGGAATATCACTTGGTGTAACCGTGCTTTTAATAGCTATGGCGCTCATGAATGGCTTTGATAAAGAGTTTAAAAAGAAACTCACTATTATGAACTACCCTCTTACTATCATCCCTAAATTTTATGGATCTGTTAATGAGGAGTTACTTTTAGATTTAAAATTAAAATTTCCAGAGCTCTCTTTTAGCCCCTATGTTCAATCGGCTGTTATGGCAAGAAGCGGCAGCAAGTTAGAGGGTGGATATCTATTTGGCGTGAATTTTGAAGATGAAGCTAAAGTAAATAGTGTTATAAAAGCGGCTATAAAGAATCCGAGCGAAATCGATAAATTCGATATATTTGTCGGAAAATCACTCAAA
Organism: Campylobacterales bacterium; assembly: GCA_026390115.1. Taxonomy (GTDB): domain Bacteria; phylum Campylobacterota; class Campylobacteria; order Campylobacterales; family Sulfurimonadaceae; genus Sulfurimonas. Next base: position 264,999 of record JAPLGO010000023.1, read on the forward strand.
GAGGAGTTTGCTTTAGAGATTAATGATAAATTGATGTATATCTTTACGCATGTTGAACCGGGTGGACTTGCAGTAACGCCGAAAATAAAACGGTTTAATGTTAAAGGTGTATTTGATTCCGGGTTATCAGCATATGACAAAGCGTATAACTATACGACTCTTGCGTCACTTCAAGCAATTATGCTGATTCCTTCCAACCAGTATGACGGAATACATATATTTTCCAATAATCCACATGCCGATATAGTAAAAATTAAAGCAGAATTGCCCGTAAGTGTTACCGTAAAAGGGTGGTGGGAAGATAATTTAAACTTTTTTGCAGCTCTTGAACTCGAGAAGGCCTCACTTTTTATAGTTTTAATGCTTATCATATTGATAGCTGCTATAAATATAATATCTTCTCTTTTAATGACTGTTATGAATAGAAGAGGGGAGATTGCACTGCTTCTTTCTCTTGGAACTACACCACTTGAAATCAAGAAAGTATTTTTGTATTTAGGTATTGTAATTGGCGTGAGCGGTATTTTAGCGGGAATTGTCTTGGGCATGAGTGGCATGTGGGTACTAAGCACATTTGATATAGTATCTCTGCCAAAAGATGTCTATCCAACATCAACACTTCCATTAGATTTAAGTCTCAAAGATTTTATACTTATAGTGACTGGTGCTTTTGCAATTGTCATAATGTCGTCCTACTATCCTGCAAAAAAAGCGAGCGAAGTTGATATTTTAACTGTACTCAGAAATGAATAAACTTCTTAAGAAACATTTTCGCGCAGAGAAAAGCGATTCTCTTGTTTTTGTCCCACTCAATGGGCTTTGCTCATTGAGTGCATATCAGTTAAAAGAAGCTACTCTTCTTTCTTCCCTTTAGAACTGTTATCCTCTTCATTATTTATCAAATTATACGGAAGTAATAGAACCCTTTTTATAATATTTAAGGGTGCTACAACAATATCCCTTGCTACTAGATAATGAACATCCGGATCACTCAAATTGCCGGTAACACTAAGAGTTGTAGATATTGTGTTTCCATTAAGTAAAATGTAGCCAACAAGAGGAACCTGCGAAACACTGCTTCCTAAATTTGTCTTTAAATTTAAAAGTAAATCTATGCTGTTACTATTTAAATTAGCTGTTCCTTTACCTAAGATATCAATCTCTTGGGAGTCAAGAAAAATATCGCTAATATCAAAACTGTTCTCTTTTGCGTGAAAATTCATGTAAGCACGGCTTACATTCAGACCCTTTGTACTATACCCTGGAAGTGAAAAAGTAACTAGAGATGGAACAGTGTTTACGAAGGCCAATATATTACTTAAAATCTTGTAGTCCATAACTGTTGTCTCTTTTATATAAAATAGACCATCATATTCTTTAAGCGTGCCATCTATTGAAAAGTCAAATGAACCGCCTTTAAACTTTGATAAAGCAAATAAATTATTCATAAAAATATCGTCAAACTCTTCTCCATAAATATGTAACTCATCATTTTGGTACTTAATTACAGCATTTCCTTTGTCATGTTTTAATTGGGCTATCAGTGATTTATTATGATATTGCAGGTATATCTTATCCGATATAACATGTCTGTTTTTGCTTATAAATAGGTATGAATTTGTTGCATCTAAAATGATATTTTTGCTCTGGGAATCATTTATATCAGATTTTTGCATTTCGGAGTTATTTGCATCTGAACTATTAGTATCACTTAAAAAATCAATTAAAGAGTTTACATTTACCCCAACATCTTTAATCTTTACCCTTATCTCTTTGTCAATGTTGATTTTAACAGCACTGTCGTTTATATTGAGTGATGTTTTTTTTGTTTCATTATTAATCTTTCCGGCTATTACATACTTTTCTATCGGTTCATCTCCATCTACCAGCAGTTTGTAAGGATGTTTTATATTCGCCGTAAATTTCATATTTATATCCCCAAAATCGTGATACAAATTGAAATCACCGGTTGTAACATTGTAGTCTTGCAAAATTTTTGAATTTTTGGACAATTGTTCTAGCGAGTTTATGGATAAACTCCATTTTTCACTATTTTGCAGAAACTTCATGTCAAATCTTGGAGCAATCACTTTTAAATTTTCATCGGATTTTGATATATTGATATCTATTTTTTCTTCACTCCAGAAGAGTTCCCCCATCTTTGTATTCTCAATTTTTAAATCCTCTAGCTCAACCGAGCCTCTGTTTTCTTTAAAATCATAATCACCGACAAGCTTTGAATGTGCGATATCATCAATATCTGCAAGAGAGGAGATTACATGTAGCTTTTCTCCTTTTATATCAATCAGAGCATTCTCAAATCCGCATGGCAGACCATTTATAGTAAATTGAATTTTATCATCTATGCCCACTTTAAAATTTTTATCTTCATAGTCAATATGAATAGGAGCATTTGAGTGTGATAATTTAATTCCTTTGTATAAAAAGCTAACTAAATCAATCTCCAAATTTACTTTGTTGCTCTTTAACTCCGAGGTGCCGGATATATAAGCAGCGCCAATATTCTTGGCTACAACCTTCGTGAATGGTATATCGATTATGAGCTTTTCTAAGCTAAAGGGAATATTTAATGTATCAATTTGAATCAGTTTATCTTGATAAAGCCATGAAGAATTTGCAATCTCTATATTGTCCTGCTGCGGTGCTATAGAGTATGTAATATTTAGGGGCATCTTATTATTCAATGAAATATTAAAATCTTTAAAATTTATATCTTTTACATCAAAATATATGTTGCCTTCACCTTTTTGTGCATCATACTTTACATTCACATTTGTACTTGCTATATCTTTGTAATTTGCAAGCATGTTTTCTATTGAAACATCATAATTATCTAACAAAATATGAGCATCAAATATATCTATTTTAAGTCCTAAATAATCAAAATTTGCCTTTTTTGTAAAAAAATCACCCTTTGCTTGCACTTGGATATCGCGCAGACCAACCGTCAGTTTCAAATCAGTTTTTGTTATCCCGCTATTTTGCAAAAAAGGAACTTTTATCTTATAGCTGTTAAGAATATTTAGTATCTCTTTGTCGAGTTTTGCATCGAAGAGAAGATAAAGAGTTAGTAACTCCTCTTTTTGTGTAAAATCTATGTTCAACCAGCTTTTATCTAAAAAATAACCGTATGAGTAGGCTTGTTTAGGGTGGATGTTCAATACTCCTTCTTTAAATTCCAATTCTGTTGTTTTACTATGAATTGCATCAAGTTTTGGGTTATAAGTATAGGATAAATTATGCCCGATAGCAGATACATAAATATTTTTATATGCCTCTCCAATGTTGTTAAAATCAAGCCACCCATTCGCAGATTCAATAGTTAAGTAAGACATCTTTATGGCCTCATAAGCCCAATATTTAACATCTTTATGTAGGTTTAGTAATTTCATTGTGTAGTTAATATCTTTAATATTTTTAAGAGAGTTTACTTTATATAGAAGTCTATCTCTATTTGCAAAAGAGAGCAGGTTTAAAGAGATGTCATTATTAATATTTACATTTAACGATGTAACCAGCTCTAGGTTACTGTTATCTAATATGATATTTCCAGAAATCTCTATTTTTCTTTTAAAATCTCTGAACTCATCTATTTGTACATTGAATAAACCTGACTCAAAATAGAGTGAACTTTTGAGTAGAAAGTCGGGTGAGGAGGCAACTAAAAATCCATTCTCTCCATGTTTGTAATTAAATGCACCAGAGATATCATTGAATGCTATCTTATTTACAACCACGCTCTCAAACCAGTAGTTGAAAATGGATAGTTCTTTAAATAATTTATTTATTTTTTCAATGTCTATTTCACTGTTATCACTCTTTGTTTTATAAACTATAATAGTCTCTTCAACAGAAACATTTAACTTTTCATTCCACTTGATGTATAATTGCTTGATTTTAATATTTGCAAGAGAGATGTTTTCAACATGGATTCCATTTTGTAAAACAAAAAAAAGCATGGAAAACAGTAAAAATATGAAAGATAAAAAGCTGACAATAATAAAGTATATATTCGAAATTGCATTGATAATTATTTTGTCGTTCATGTATTACCTAAATAAGCCTATAAATACCTCCAAAGTTATATATATACCTAAAGGTTCAATTAACGAAATTATAACACAAATGCGTAGTGAAAATTACAATGTATGTAAACTAGACTCTCTGCTTTTAAGGATATTGGGTTCTCCTCAGAGCGGTTGGATAAATATTTCTCAAACAAAAATTACAAAGGGTGATTTTTTATATAAATTAGTAACTGCCAAAGCAGCTCTTCAAGAGATAACCCTTATTCCTGGTGAAACAACTTATATATTCTTAAATCAACTCTCAGTTAATCTGCAACTCGATAGAGAGAAATTACAAAGTGAATATGACATACATACACCACAGAAAGAGGGTGTTTTTGTTCCAAATACATATAAGATGCCAATAGGAATTACAGAGAAGGAACTTATTAAAATACTGTTAGAAGTTTCATTAAGTCAAATGAAAGAGTTCTCTACAAAACTTTTTGGAAGTTATAATGAAACAAAATGGTTTCATTATGTAGCAATTGCTTCTGTAATTCAAAAAGAAGCAGCCAATATAGAAGAGATGCCACTGGTCAGTTCCGTGATTTACAATAGAATCAGCAAAGGAATGAAGTTACAGATGGATGGAACTCTCAATTATGGGGCATTTTCACATATTAAAATTACACCGGAACGGATAAAAGAAGATGAGTCACTTTATAATACATATAAATATGCAGGTGTTCCGTCTATTCCGGTTTGTAATGTTAGTTTTGACGCTATAAAGGCAGCTGTATTTCCTGCAAAAAGTGACTATCTCTATTTTATGAAATCAAAGAGTGGAACCCACGATTTTACATGTAACTATTCTACACATTTAAGCAATATAAAGGGTGCTACTAAATGAAACAAAATAAAAATATAGCTTAATGTTTATATCAGCTTACTAAAGATTTATCCATCTTAGTGTTATTATGACCGAGTAAATTTTCATGCAATTGAAATAGGCTTGAAAATAAAATATCAACCTTAAAGAGGATACAAGATGTCAAAAATTATTTGGTCTAAAATTGATGAAGCACCGGCTTTAGCAACATATTCACTTCTCCCGATCGTAAATGCTTTCACGCAGGCTGCAGGTGTAGAAGTTGAAACTAGAGATATCTCTTTAGCGGGTAGAGTTATTGCGACTTTCCCGGAATTTTTAACAGACGATCAAAAAATCGCAGACGAATTGGCTTACTTAGGTGAAGTTGTGCAACAACCAGATGGCAATATTATTAAATTGCCAAACATTTCTGCTTCAGTTCCACAACTTAAAGAGTGTATCGCTGAACTTCAATCTCAAGGGTATAAACTGCCTGATTTTCCAGAAGCTCCAAAAAATGCTGATGAAGAAGCGATTAAAGAGAAGTACTCTACATGTTTGGGTTCTGCAGTAAATCCTGTTCTTCGTGAGGGTAACTCAGATAGAAGAGCAGCACTTGCCGTTAAAAACTTCGCTAAGAAAAAACCGCATAAATTAAGAGCTTTTTCTGAAAACTCTAAGGCTTATGTTTCACACATGAATAGCGGCGATTTTTATGCAAATGAGAAATCAGTTATTAAAAAAGGCGACGGCAAAGTAAGAATCGAGCTTAACGGTAAACTTCTTAAAGAGATTAATGCAGTTGACAAAGAAGTTTTAGACGGTACTTTTATGTCTAAAAAAGCTTTAAGAACTTTCTTGGCTCAAACTATAGAAGAAGCAAAAGCAAAAGATGTTTTATGGTCTATCCACCTTAAAGCAACAATGATGAAGGTTTCTGACCCGATTATGTTCGGTCATGCTGTTGAAGTGTTCTTTAAAGATGTATTTGCAAAATATGCGGCAGATTTCAAAGCAATAGGTTTTAACTCAAACTTAGGTCTTGGTGATTTATATAAGAAGTTAGAAAAACTGCCTGCTGATAAAAAAGCAGAAATCGAAAAAGCTATTATGGACACATACGCGACGCAACCAAATATAGCTATGGTTGATTCAGACAAAGGTATTACAAACTTGCATGCTTCTAATGATGTAATTATTGATGCTTCTATGCCGGTTGTGGTACGTGACGGCGGCAAAATGTGGAATGCTAAGGGCGAAGTTCAAGAGTGTGTCTCTGTAATTCCTGACAGATGTTATGCAACTATGTATAAAGAGTGTGTTGATGACTGTGTGAAAAATGGACAATTTGATGTATCAACAATGGGTTCTGTTTCAAATGTTGGTCTTATGGCACAAAAAGCTGAAGAGTACGGTTCTCACCCTACAACTTTTGAAATTGCAGAAGATGGTATTGTAAAAGTTCTTGATACAGATGGTTCTACTTTAATGGAATTTAATGTTGAAGCGGGTGATATTTGGAGAATGTCAAGATGTAAAGATATTCCAATCAAAGACTGGGTTAGATTGGCGGTTGAAAGAGCAAGATTGACAGGAGAACCTGCAGTATTCTGGTTGGATGAAAATCGTGCTCATGATGCAAATATGATTAAAAAAGTTAATGAGTACCTGAAAAATTTTGATACTTCAGGATTGACTATAGAAATATTAGCTCCTGAAAAAGCTATGGCTTATAGTCTTAAATTAGTAAGAAAAGGTCAAAATGCTATCTCTGTAACAGGAAATGTTTTAAGAGATTACTTAACTGACCTTTTCCCAATTTTAGAGCTTGGAACATCTGCAAAAATGCTTTCAATAGTTCCATTATTAGCTGGTGGCGGCCTATTTGAAACGGGTGCAGGCGGTTCTGCTCCTAAACATGTTGATCAATTCTTAACTGAGGGTCACCTAAGATGGGATTCACTTGGCGAGTTCTTGGCACTTGCAGAGTCTTTAAGATTTATCGCTCAGAAAAATAAATCTAAAGACCTTGAAGTTGTAACTGCTGCACTTGATGTTGCAAACAACGCATACCTTGACAACAACAAAGAACCGTCAAGAAAAGCGGGCGAGCCAGATAACAAAGCTTCTCATTTCTTTTTAGCTCAATTCTGGGCAGATGCGCTTGCAACTCAGACTGATGATGCGGCATTAGCTGCAAAATTTGCTCCAGTAGCAAAAGCACTTAAAGAGAATGAAGCTAAAATCATTGAAGAGTTACTTTCTATTGAAGGTAAAGCTCAAGATATCGGTGGATATTACCATCCAAATGATGCAAAAGCGGAAGCAGCGATGAGACCGTCGGCTACTTTAAACGCTATTATCGACTCTATATAATTCAAACAAAGAGAGGAGAAATTCCTCTCTTTTCTTTTTTTATATGAAACTAAATTCTGGTTTTATATAAAAGGCGAAAGTCTTTATGGTGATAGTTTATATCAAGGGGTGTATATGAAGCAAGGGAAAAGAGTAGGTATTGTAGGCGCTGGAAATGTTGGAGCGACAATAGCTTACTCGTTGGCAATGCTTGGTTCTTGCCATGAAATTATTCTTCGTGACAATAAAATAGATGTTGCTCGCGGAAAGGCACTTGACATGTCTCAAGCTGCTTCAGCCGTTAGAAGTCACACGGTTGTAAAAGTTGCAGAATCTATGGAAGAGCTAGTCAATTGCGATGTCGTAGTCGTAACGGCCGGCAGCCCTAGACTCCCTGGCATGAGTCGTGATGATTTACTTATGATAAATGCAAACATAACAAAAGAGGTAATTGAGGGCATCGCCAAATATTCTCCGGATGCAATTATTATTATGGTTTCAAATCCATTAGACGCTATGACTTACGTGGCACTCAAAGAGAGCGGTTTTGAGAGAAGCCGCGTAATTGGCATGGCCGGTATTTTAGATAGCTCAAGAATGGCTGCATTTATACAGGAAAAACTTGGATACGGCGGCGGTCAAATCCGTGCTTCGGTTATGGGCGGACATGGTGATGACATGGTTCCTCTTCCAAGATATTCTACAGTTGCGGGTGTTCCTCTTACGGATGTTCTGAGTGAAAATGAGATTGCAGAAATAGTCGATAGAACGCGTCACGGAGGGGCAGAGATTGTAGGTCATCTCAAAACAGGTTCGGCCTATTACGCTCCTGCAAAATCAACGGCAATCATGGTAGAAGCGATTCTAAAAGATACAAAACAGATTCACCCTTGCGCTGTTTATTTAGAAGGTGAATATGGCTTTAGCGGAGTAGTTTCTGGTGTTCCTGTAATGCTAGGAGCAAACGGAGCAGAGAAGATTATTGAAATTACTCTCAATGCTGCAGAGCAAGAGATGTTTAAGAGCTCATGTGCTTCGGTAGAGGCACTCATTTTAACGCTCAATAAAAACAATTTTTTTGAAGGAAAATAAGATGAAGACAAGAATTGAAAAAGATACTATGGGTCCTATTGAAGTACCCAATGATGCTTATTGGGCAGCTCAAACGCAGCGTTCAATAGAGAATTTTGCTATCGGCGAAGAGACTATGCCGTATGAAATCACAAGAGCATTCTCTTTTCTTAAAAAAGCAGTCGCACTTGTAAATATGGATCTCGGTAAATTGGATGCGAAAAAAGCAGAAGCTATCGCTCAAGCTGCAGATGACATGCTCTCTGGTAAACTTGATGGAAACTATCCACTTGTTGTATGGCAAACAGGCTCAGGTACGCAGTCAAATATGAATAACAATGAAGTGCTTGCAAACCGTGCAACAGAGATTTTAGGCGGAGATTTCAGAGTTGAGAAATTAGTTCACCCTAACGATGATGTAAACAAATCACAATCTTCAAATGATACCTATCCGACAGCTCTCCATGTAGCGGCTGTAATCGCTGTTGAGACGCGCGTGCTACCTGCAATCGCAAAACTTAAAGCTACTTTAATTGATAAATCAGCAAAATTTGAATCTATTGTAAAAATCGGGCGTACGCACCTGCAAGATGCAACACCGATTACTTTGGGTCAAGAGATTAGCGGTTGGGTAGAAATGCTTAATAAATGCGAAAAAATGGCAAAAGATTCTTTAGAGCCAGTTCGAGAGTTGGCACTTGGCGGAACTGCCGTTGGAACCGGTTTGAATGCACACCCTGAACTTGGAGAGAGAGTTGCCAAAAAATTATCAGAATTAACGGGTCACGATTTTATAACTGCTCCAAATAAATTTCATGCACTTACTAGTCATGACGCTTTAGTTTACTCTCATGGCGCACTCAAAGCTCTTGCAGCTGATATGATGAAGATAGCGAATGATGTAAGATGGTTGGCAAGCGGACCGAGATGTGGAATAGGCGAAATAGAGATTCCTGAAAATGAACCGGGCTCATCAATTATGCCTGGAAAAGTAAATCCTACGCAGGCAGAAGCTGTAACTATGGTTACATGTCAAGTGTTTGGGAATGATGTAGCTATTTCTATGGGTGCTTCACAAGGAAACTTCCAACTCAATGTTTTCAAGCCGGTAATCGCATACAACTTTTTACAGTCATGCAGACTTTTGGCAGATTCAATTGTCTCTTTTAATGACCATTGTGCTGTTGGAATTGAGCCTGTTGTTGATAAGATAGATTACTACTTACACAACTCATTAATGCTGGTGACTGCGTTAAATCCGTACATCGGGTATGATAATGCGGCTAAAATAGCTAAAACTGCGCATGCAAACAAATCTACACTCAAGGCAACTGCAATTGAGCTTGGTTTATTGACTGCTGAAGAGTTCGATAAATATGTTATCCCAGAAGATATGATTGCGCCAAAAGCGTAATATCCATTTTAAAATAAGGAGAATTAATGAATATACATGAGTATCAGGCAAAACAAATCTTTGCAAAATATGGTGTTCCGACACCAAGAGGTATTATTGCTAATACACCCGAAGAGGCTGTTGCGAATGCACAAGAGTTAGGCGGAAAAATTTGGGTTGTTAAAGCACAGATTCATGCAGGCGGAAGAGGTCTTGGTGGTGGTGTTAAACTGGCTCGTTCAATGGATGAAGTGAAACAACTTGCTTCTGAAATTTTAGGTATGACGTTGGTTACACACCAAACAGGACCAGAAGGTAAACTTGTACAAAAAGTTTATATAGAAGAGGGTGCTGATATTGTTGATGAACTTTACTTAGGTGTAGTTCTTGACCGTGCTAAAGAGATGCCTGTAATTATGGCTTCTACAGAGGGTGGAATGGACATTGAAACCGTTGCTCATAATACACCCGAAAAAATTATAAAAATTGCTGTTGACCCATCTATTGGTTTTCAAGGTTTTCATGGGAGAGAGTTAGTTTTTGGTCTTGGAATTACAGACCCGCAAGAGCAGAATAAACTTATCAAGTTTGCAAAAGCTCTCTATACACTTTATATGGAAAATGATGCAGAGATGATTGAGATTAACCCTCTGATTAAAACAGGTTCTGGTGACTTCATGGCACTAGATGGAAAGATGGGTTTTGATGATTCAGCACTAGGACGACATCCTGAAATTGCGGCGATGCGTGATATTTCTGAAGAAGATGCAGACGAGAGAGAAGCAAGTCAATACGGACTCTCATACATTAGCTTAGATGGTGAAATTGGTTGTATGGTAAATGGTGCCGGTCTTGCGATGGGTACTATGGATACGATTAACTACATGGGCGGAACTCCTGCAAACTTCCTAGATGTTGGCGGTAGTGCAAACGCTCAAACTGTTGCAAAGGGTTTTGAGATTATTCTTAAAAATCCTAAAGTAAAAGCGATTTTTGTAAATATTTTTGGTGGTATCGTTAGATGTGACCGTATTGCGAATGGTATTTTAGAAGCTACAAAACTTGTGGATGTTCATGTCCCTGTAATCGTTCGTCTTGATGGTACTAATGCTCCAGAGGCAGCAGAAATTCTTAGAAATGCAAACATTCCAAATGTAATTGCAGCAACAGATTTAGCAGATGGTGCAGCAAAAGCAGTAGCCGCAGCAAAGGGAGAATAATTATATGAGTATATTAGTAAACAAAGATACAAAAGTTATAGTTCAAGGTTTTACAGGAAAAGAGGGCTCTTTCCATGCTGAACAGTGTTTAGCGTACGGAACTAAAATTGTTGGCGGTGTTACACCGAATAAAGGTGGTCAAGAGCATTTGGGACTTCCTGTATTTAACACGGTAAAAGATGCAGTTGCGACTACCGGTGCGACTGTATCGATGATTTTTGTTCCGCCTGCATTTGTTGCAGATGCGGTAATGGAGGCTGCTGCTGCCGGAATTACACTGGCAGTTGTTATTACCGAAGGTGCTCCGGTTCGTGACATGCAGGCTGCAAAAGCATTTGCAGTAAAGCACGGCATGATGACAATCGGGCCAAACTGTCCCGGTGTTATTACGGCAGAGGAGTGCAAAATCGGCATTATGCCTGGTGCAATTTTTAAAAAAGGGCATGTTGGATTGATTAGTAAATCTGGTACCCTTACTTATGAGGGTGCTAATCAGGTTTGTAAAGAGGGATTTGGAATTACTACGGCGGTTGGTATCGGTGGAGATCCAATTATCGGGCTTTCATACAAGCAACTTCTTAAAATGTTTCAAGAAGATGATGATACACATGCAATAGTTATGATTGGTGAGATTGGTGGTGACCTTGAGATTCAAGCAGCACACTATATTAAAGAACATATAACAAAACCGGTTGTAGCATTTATAGCTGGACAAACTGCTCCTGCTGGAAAAAGAATGGGTCATGCCGGTGCTATAATTAGTGGAAGTGCAGGGACTGCAAAAGAGAAGATGGATGCTCTTGAAGCTGCCGGAGTTAGAGTTGTTGTTTCTCCTGCAGAAATAGGTAAAGCTGTAAAAGAAGTTTTGAGTAAATAATTATGTTAAAAACAATAGAGGTAAGTAATATACGCTGTGAAGGTTGCGCAAATACAATCAAAAAAGCTCTCAACAAAGAGGGTTTTGAAAACACAGAAGTTGACCTCTCGTGCGAGCCTCGTAAAGTAACAATTGATGTTGAAGATGAGGCGTCTGAAGCACATGCCATAGATATTTTAAGAAAATTAGGTTATCCTCTCTATAAAGAAGAGATTAGTTTTGGCAATGCAGCTACTTTTAAAGCGAAGAGTTTTGTCTCTTGTGCAGTCGGAAAATTTAACATTAAAGATGATACAAATTAGTTTGTATTTTAAATAAATAGGAGAATAGATGGGAACTTTCAAAACAGAAAATCCAGGTAACCAACCTGTTTGGGTAAACACAAGTAACTGTAAGGCATGTGATATTTGTGTGTCAGTATGTCCTTCAGGTGTTTTAGGAATGAGATATGAGGTGACTTCTACACTTGGTGCAATGATTTCAGTAGAACATCCGGAAGCTTGTATAGGTTGCAGTGAATGTGAGCTTTCGTGTCCAGATTTTGCTATCTATGTAGCAGATAAAAAAGATTATAAGTTTGCAAAATTAACCGATGAGTCTAAAGAAAGACAAGCGGCAATTATTGCAAATAATTATATGTCACTTAGTGAACAAGGAGTTAAATAATGGCAAGAGAAGTAATTGGAAATGGAAATGAATTAGCCGCAGAAGCAGCTATAGATGCCGGTGCAATGTTTTTTAGTGGGTATCCAATCACTCCTTCTTCAGAGGTAATGCATGTTGCATCTGATTTGCTGCCTGAAATTGGTGGAAAATTTATTCAGATGGAAGATGAAATAGCTGGAATAGCTGCAGCTCTTGGTGCTTCAATGACCGGTGTAAAATCTTTTACTGCAACTTCAGGTCCCGGTATCTCACTCAAAGCTGAGCAAATTGGTCTTGGTTTTATTGCTGAAGTTCCTTTGGTGATTATAAATGTTATGAGAGGTGGCCCATCAACCGGTCTTCCAACTCGTGTTTCTCAAGCAGATATCGGACAAGCGCAATATCCAACACATGGAGATTATGCTTCTATAACTTTATGTGCAGGTTCTTTAAGCGAGTGTTATACAGAAACTGTTCGCGGATTTAACTTAGCTGAAAAATATATGACTCCGGTATTTGTTCTTTTAGATGAAACTATTGGTCACATGCATGGAAAAGCTATTCTTCCAGATTTAGAAGAGGTTAAAGCAAGCATAGTAAATCGTGCTACTTTTGATGGTCCGATTGATGAATATAAACCATATAAAGTTCCTATGAATAAACCTGCTGTCATCAATAAGATGTTTCAAGGGTATAGACACCATGTTACCGGTTTGCACCATGGAGATGAAGGTTTTCCAACGGAAGATGCAGTTCAATGTGAATTTAACATTGAACGATTAGTTGGTAAAATAAACACAGTTGCAAAAGAGAATGACGGACTTGATGATTTACCTGATTATGAAGAGTATATGCTTGAAGATGCAGAAGTTTGTATAATTGCTTACGGTTCAATCGGGCTTGGAGCGTATGAAGCAGTGCAAAAACTTCGTGCTGAGGGTATCAAAGCCGGTATGTTTAGACCAATTATGTTGTGGCCAAGTCCAGCAAAGAGAATTGCTGAAATCGGTGCTAAGTTTAAAGATAAAATATTTATAACAGAGCTTAACATGGGTCAATATACGAAAGAGATAGAGAGAATTATTAAAAGAGATGATTTTACTACGCTGTTTAAAGCAAATGGTCGTCCAATCGCTCCAGCAGAAATGGTAGCAAAAGTTAAGGAGATGATGTAATGGCATTCAATTATGATAAATATTTACGTGTAAATAAAATGCCGACACTTTGGTGTTGGGGTTGTGGTGATGGCGTTATTTTAAAAGCAACTATTCGTGCTATTGAAAAAATGGGCTGGGATATGGACAATGTATGTGTTATTTCCGGTATCGGTTGTTCAGGACGTTTTTCTTCATACATAAACTGTAATACAATTCATACAACGCATGGTAGAACTATAGCTTATGCAACAGGTGTTAAATTGGCTAATCCAGGCGTTAATGTAATTGTTGTAGCCGGTGACGGAGATAGTCTTGCTATTGGTGGAAATCATACAATTCATGGCTGCCGTAGAAATATTGACCTTAACTTTATTTTAATTAATAACTTTATTTATGGTCTTACAAATTCACAAATTTCTCCAACAACTCCTCAGGGTATGTGGTGTGTATCTGCTCAAAACGGTAATATTGACCCAACATTTAATGCTTGTAATTTAGCTATTGGTGCCGGAGCTTCATTTGTTGCCCGTGAGAGTATGATAGACCCTAAAAAACTTGAAAAGATTTTAGTGAAAGGTTTTAGTCATAAAGGCTTTAGTTTCATAGAAGTGAATTCAAATTGTCATATTAATCTTGGTCGTAAAAACAAAATGAATAGTGCTATGGAAAATCTTGCATGGATTGACAGTATTACTATTCCAGTTAAGAAATGGGAAGCCCTTTCTCCGGAAGAGCAACTTAATAAGCTCCCAACAGGTGTCCTACGTGAAGTAGAACAGGCGGAGTATTGTGACCTTTATGATATGGTAATTGCAGCTGCTCAAGGTAAGCGTGGTAAAATCACTCAAGATGATTTTGCGAAAAAAATCTAAGGAACTGATATGAGAAATACAATTCGTTTTACAGGAGTAGGTGGTCAGGGTGTTTTGCTTGCTGGTGAAATCATGGCTGCTTGTAAGATAAAAGAGGGTGGTGAAGGTTTAAAAACTGCAACTTATACATCACAAGTTCGCGGTGGTGCTACAGTTGTTGATATTACACTCGATGATGGCACTATTCGCTATCCGTATGCGAATGAGGGTGAAATTGATTTCATGCTCTCAGTTGCAAATGTTTCTTTTCACCAATTTAAAAATGGTGTAAAGCCGGGCGGTACAATCGTAGTTGACCCTAACCTTGTCCAGCCGACTGATGAAGATCGTAAGAAATGGGTGATACATGAGATTCCTATTATTACGATTGCAAAGGAAGAGGTTGGCAATGTTATTACTCAATCTGTTGTAGCACTTGGTATAACCAATACAATGACAGGAGTACTTCCTAGACAATCACTTATCGATACAATGCTTTCAAAAGTACCTGCAAAAGTTCATGCAGCAAATATAAAAGCGTATGATCTTGGCGAAAAATATGCTAAAGAAGCTATGGCAAAGTAGTAATCACTAAAGTCAGTCCTTTCTTGGGATTGGCTTTTTTTTATCTTTTTTCTTAATATTATCAAATATTCAAACCCACTGTTTTTATCTAAAAATTTTCATAATAAATTTACTTATTTTAAATAATATTAATAAATATTATATTTTTATACTTTCCCAAAAAAAATCTACATGCTTTTCAAATTGCGTTGAAAGAGTTATGGTAGAAATAGAATCATATCTCATAAGTGTTATTTGAAGTCTGATATAGAATAGGGTGGATAAAAATTCATATGAGATAATCATGGGATCAGATGAACGAATTACATTGTTTTGCATCATTACAAAAAATCCTTCTGATAATAGCTTAATATTCTTATCGTGAAAATCACTCATAAACTGACCTCTAAGCTCTTTATTTTGTAGTAATTCAATGAGGAGAAGCTTAAACATATTTTCGTTATTTTTATCAAATGTAATGAGCTTATATTGCATTGCATATTTATGTAAAAATGGTTTTCCTTTGAGTGCTAATTCTCTAATATTTTCATCTTTAAAAGAGAAGGGCGATGAAAATATCTCTTTAGAAATCTCTAAAAATATCTCCTCCTTATTTTTGTAATGATTATAAATTGCACTCTCTCTTATACCCACTTCTGAAGCTATTTTTCTTACGCTTGTACCCTTATACCCATGTTCGCAGAAGAGGGTGCGTGAAACTTTGAGTATCTTCTCTTTCGTTCCCATTCTTTTATTAGATGTCGTAATATCCGGCATAAATCAACCTTTTTAGTCTTGTGAACAATCGTTAATGTAAACGAGATTATATATGAACAGTTGTTAATACAACCTTATTTAAAAAGAACAGTTGTTCATATCTTAAAGACTAAATATGAACAACTGTTCTTTTGATTCTGGAAACTATTTTAAAGGAATAATTGAGTACTATTTCGCAGGTACAACAGATAGTTACTTGGTTTACCAAGAGGAAAGTCCGATCTGCTGTAAGACAGTGTTCCATTTAACGAATGGCCGTAGTAATACGAGGGAAAGTGCAACAGAGATTAGACTTCCGCTGCAAAGTGGTAAAGGTGAAAAGGTGGTGTAAGAGACTACCAGTCTCTATAGCAATATGGAGAGCTTGAAAACCCAACATGGCAGCAAGAAACAAAAGGTTAGCGTCTTACATTGCTATTGTTTCGCTAGAGATACTATGTAAATAGTATAGTAGATTAATGCTATCAAAACAAAACTCGGCTTATGTTGTGCCTAACTTTGTTTTAACCCCTATTTATAGGGTTTAGACACTCTTTAATTGTTCTGCGGTGACCGTATCGTGACCGAAGAGTGAAAAATTAACTCCAAAATCAATGTTTTTAGACTCAATAACACTCGCATAATGTTCTAGGGTTACTTTAGGGCTAGAATGACCTAGAAGACCTGCTAACTCATTGATACTCACTATATTCTCTTTTAACATCAATGTAGCGAATGTGTGTCGTGTAGAGTAAAGTTTATATTTTGGTACTCCAGCATTTTGACAAACATCTCTCCATTGACTTCTCAAAAGTGAAGCATCATCAACATGCGCAAATATAAAGATATGATTTGTCTGTATCTTTTTAACTTCATCAAGTATAAAAGACGGATAAGGAACCTTTCTAATAGCATTATTAGTTTTGCCGCTTCCTATGATGCCTTTAGTTCTGGTTCTTTTGATATGAATGAATCCATCATCTTTAAAATCAGCAATTTGCAACCCTAGTATTTCGCCAACTCTCATACCCGTATTAAACGCTATAAATAAATATGGCTTAATAATGCCAGAGGCTACGCTTAAAAGTTTTCTAACCTCTTCTTTGGAGTAATAGTGTATATCTTCTCTTTCGTCAGATTTAAGCTTGATACTGAGAGCAGGGTTGAATTCCAATACTCCATCATCAACGGCTAACTCAAATATTTCCTTAATACAGCTCTTATACACGACTTTTGACTTACTTTTCATATTAAGAGATATTAGATACTTCTTAATATCCAATCTCGTTATAGTGTCAATATTTTGACCTCGAAAGTAATCAATAACTTTATCAAAGTAGCCTCTCTTTAATAAAAAGCTTTTATTACTATCCTTTTGTTCCAAGAATATACCGCCGTAATACTCAAATGTTTTAGGCTTCTTTTTGTATATTCCACCAGTTGAAATTTTTATATCAAGTGCCGGTATGATTTGCGTTTTAACTGTCTTTATATTTTGAGGTGTATTTTTCAGCTTAGTAGATTTGCGAATACGAACACCATCAACATAATAATTAAGCCAAATCATAGAGCCTTTTATATAGTGTGTTGTCATTCCTTTGTTACCTTTTTTAGTAGTAACAGCCTTACTATGAGCCAAAATAATACCTCTTTTTAAATTAGAAAATCATCTAAGTCTATACTCGACACATTTTCGTCAATAGGTCTGATAGTAGAATTTAGCTCATCTATGTTGATATAAATTCGTTTATATCCCTCTTTTTTGTATGCTGTCAAATCTTTGTTCTTAATCATAGTTCTAAGGTACGAGCTGTCAATGCCCATATCTTCGGCTACTTTTTGGATTGTTTGGAATTTAGTCATTTTAAACCTCATTAAAAATGTCTAAGGCTTTTTTAAATTCATTAAAACGATAAGGACACATGTGAGATACAAAAATACCCTCTTTAATAACACCATTTTTTATTTTTATAGATAAAACTTCATAAGAATAAATATTATCGTTAAATTTATATTCTGAGATTTTTCTAACAATATGAAAATCTTTTTTTGAAAAAGGCAAAACAGCATCTATATATTTTTTATTGACCAAAGATTCTTTAAAATCACATAATTTCAAACAATAATGCTCAACTTCATATTCTCTAGTAAAATCAGTTTCACTTAATTTTTTTAACAATCCAATATTCGCACTAACAGCCAAAACAACACTCGCAACATCTATTATGTTAGAAGAAATCAAAGAATCAATTTCTATATGATTTTTAAATTTACTTTTATTTTCTTTCACTTAATACCTCTTTTAATAAAGAAGTCATAAGACGATATTTTTCTAATTCAAATAATAAAATTGAATTATAAGCAATCAAATTTATAAAATATAAAGTTTGGTTTGGAATTTCGTCAGGTTTAGAACTCCAACGATTAACAGTACCCTCGCTTACACCCATTCTTTCAGAAAGTTCTTTTTGTGTTATATCCAAAAATAAACATATATCTTTAATTGGATTTTTAGTAGTTGTGTTCATTTAAAATACCTCGCTTGCTTCGTTAATGTCTGAAAGTTTCAACCGCTCACCATCTATCAAACCTCTATCAATCATTTCATTGGTAGCGATTACATAGTGAGCAGGGTTCACAGTTGCAATATCTATGTTCTCAAAATATTGATTAAGCTGATAATTTTTCATCTGATAAGGTTGTGTAGTGACTTTTTGCAGTATGTTTTGAAATGGAACAGCCTCTTTGCCTTGTTCTAAGAGCTTTTGATTCTCATAGTTGTGCTTTTTAACAGAAAAATTGTAAGTAATATACTCTTCTCCATCAATTGAAATATTAATACAGTGCGGACTTTGCTCTTTGTACATTGGATCAAACTCAGATTCAAGGTATGTGTGGTCTGTATCTATGAGTTTATCGTACCAATTTACGGGTTTAGCAGTATAGATAATGCCATACTCATTCTCAATCTTTGTGATTTTATTTGTATCAGTGTTGATAAAAACGGATAAATCCTCACTATGAAAATCTTTTGTTAAATCTCTCAAAGAGTACATGCCGTTAAGTTTTCGATAAACCTCCAATGAAACAAATGTGCGAGAGGTATAAAAACGAGAAATGCCGTGATACAGATACCAGAGAGTTAGATTTGTTATTTTGTCGCCATCTTCTCTTAAATCGTCAAGAGTTTTTAAAACATACTTCATAAGGTACGACACGGGAGAATTAACCTCAGTTTCTATCTTGCTAAGTGGAGCAGGGAAAAGCCTATTTATAGAGCTTACAATACTTTTAACTTTATCAGCAGGAACATAAAGCGACATGTGAAGATGCGGTGTACCGTCCTTGTGCGGCTCAGTGACTCTGAAATAACATCGTTCATCTTTTTCGATACCGCGGTAACTTCTCTCGTTGAAAAAATCTTTTAACATTTTTGATAGCTCTTTAGAAGCGTTGCGAGGAGTATATTTGTCTATCGTGTTTGAAAAGTCTAGTATAGGCTCTATAAAAGGAATGTTCTGCGTTACATGGCAATTTAAAAATTTGATTTTATTGATTGTCGTAATATAAGTGCGACCGCCAAACTTTTTATTGCTTATGAGTTTATTTTTAAAAGTTTTCTTTTTATGCCAATGAGCTGGAAGCGTCAGAGTGATAAAAATGTTTTTTAAATCTTTTTCTTTTGCATATTCATACACAGACCACGCACGGTGTTGAAGCTCTGCAATGTATCTGTCAGAATTTACATAGCTGTTTGCCACAAAGTCAGCAAATGGGACAATTTTATCATCAAGCTGTATGCCGTTAGAAAGCATAAACTCTTTGTTATGAAGCAATTTATCTTTTGCTTTTTGGATTTGGTGATTTGTTAAACCGTAATTTGTCATGTTGTCGCTTCCTTTTTTAGTTTGTACGATAACTTTTTATAGATAGCCAAGAGGCTCACTTCGTTCGCTTTAATTTTTGTTCGGCGGAGCCTCACAAAAATCTCTGCAAACTCGCTCGCATTTATATTTTTGTAGTGTTTTCATCTGATTTTAATACCTCAATAGAGATAGTTATATTGAGCTGTTTATCTGTTTTATATGAATATTTGAAAAGTTCACCAAGATAAGGAATATTTGAAAGAAAAGGAATATTGATATTGTTATCTTCGATTTTGTTTCTTTTGATACCAGAGAGCAAAAGCACTTCATTATAATTGACATTTGTATTACTTATTAAATGTCGTTTATAAACCTGAGGCATTGTAGTTGTTACAGTTCCGACAATATCCTCAATAATCAAATCTAAATCAAGAGTAATGTAATCATCATATACAAAGCTTTTGCCGTTAATTTTTAAACCGACATCTTTGTAATCAATAGAAGTTTGCTCACTTGTATTTGATGCCTGTGTCTTTGTTGTAGTTACCAAATAAGGAATATTATCAACCGCTTCAAATTTAAAAGATTGATTATTTTTTGAGAGTACATAAGGATGTTGCTTAACATTGATTATTTTATTATCATCTAAGAGCCTCAAAGCACTATAAAAATCAATATTAGACAAGGTTAGGTTCTTAGTGTTTAAAGGAGCTACAATCGTATTCAAAGCAACTTTAACAGTACCGGAAGCATCTTGAAAAATACTTGACCATTGGACACCTCTCTCTTTTGTATCTGCATCTTGAAATTCCAAAATTGCAATTTTTAAAAAGACTTGCTTTTGCTTAATATCAACCTTTTTTAAAAATGTTTCAGCCTCAAGGTATTTTTTTTCAGTTGTGGTGATGATAAAAGAGTTATTATCAGAAAGATAGGTAAAAGGCACTTTTAAAATTGTAAGTACACTCTTACAGTCCTCAGCAGTGTTATATGCAAGTTTGTAAATATAACTGAATTCAGCGTCTATATTTTCAAGCTTTTTTTTCAAATAATAGGTTTCGCCAACTTTTAAAAGGTTGTAATCTAGCTTTGAAACAGTAGTTTTAAAAAGATTAAGCAAATCATCATTATTTATCTGCTCAGGAACATAGAGCGAAACGAGCTTGTTCTGTAAATCCTCATCAATGTAGATATTGATATTATTCTGCAAACTGACTTTTTCAGCAAAGAACGAAAGCGGTATATCTTGGTTTTCATTTGCTTGTATTACTGGAGCTAGGCATAATAGAGCCAAAGTTAATATTGCCTTTTGTGTCACTTTTTTCATTTTTGTAATCCTCTTTTTGTGGTTTTAAGAAATTGTAAAACTCTTGTGAACTCTCTAAATAGTAAATAAATAGAAAATCACTCTTTTTGTCAGTAAACAGAACGGTTACGCTTTTATCAGTGATGAAATTGCTTAGAAGAGCAGGAGGGATTGAAATATCTTTGTTTTGGCACTTATTCATTCCACATGCAAGTTGAAAAAAAACAAGAGTTGCATAATCTTTTTTTTCTGAATCAATTGCGACTGCTGAAGGAACAAAAGATTTTTGAGATATTTGCGTAGAAGCTTCAATAGTTTGAGGTTTTAAATCTTCTTTTTTGCCTTTATCCATAATGAAAAATTTAAAAAAAGCTACAAGAACAATTAAAATGACAGCAGCTATTAAAAGAAATTTTAAAACAATATTTGAAGCATTTATACTGTCACCGCTGTGATATAACTCAAAAACTTTAGGATTTCTCTTTATTTTAATTTTGCCACTTCTTGAATCCTTATTCATTCGAGAACTGCAAAAAACCGTATAAGAAAAATATCTCTTATCTAAAGTTAAACTTTGGCTTTGAGCTTTGTAGAAAAATTCTGAAAATGATTTATATTTGGACTCAATAAGAGCCAGATTCTGAGTGATCAAAATAATTTCGTGATATAAATGTCGATGATAAGAAAGCCACCACACTAAGACTGTGTTACGCTTATCAAAATAATTATGTGCTTCATCAATTACAAAAAGCGTATCTTTCAATTTAACAAGCTGTAAAAATCTAATCATATACTTATCAGATTTTTTTGCTTTTGCGAAGCCGTGCAATCTGACAAGTATTGAATAAAACAAATCAAAATCTAATCTTTTGACATTCTCAACTTTGTTGTAATTAAACTCATTTATGTTTGTATAGCAGTTTTGAAAAGTAACTTTAGTATCTTTTTTAGCTTCAATGTCAGAGCTGAAATTGTTGAAAATCCTATCAACTGCATAGTAAGATTTCCCAGAGCCGGGCAAACCTAGAAGAAAAGTTATCATTTCATAAAACTCACAGCTTGTTTAACAGCAAAAGCACTTATTAAAATAGTGAAAAAAACTGACAAGCCATCATAAACACCAAACTGACAAAGGACAGAAGAAAAAGGAACTGTTGTCATAGCGGATAAAAGTAATGATTTGAAATAGTCAATTACGACATAAACCAAGCCCATAAAAGGAATAAAAAACAATACTTTAACTACATAATCCATTTAATTAGTCCTAAATATAATTGATAAAGCAGAGATAGTAAAAAGAAAAATCATAAACGCTTTAATTTCAACCATAGGAAGCAAATTAATAGCAGATTGACTAAAAAAGACAAGAGTATGTCCGTGTAAATTAGCAGTAATTGCAGTAATAGAGCCACATGCAGGAGACAAATTGATTTTATACTTTTCAATAATACCCTGCAAATTATCCTTAACAAAACCGAATGAGCCACCATCAGAAGCATTCGCATCTTTTTCAGCGGCAGAACCAGAAACATTATTATCTTTGCGTGTATTTTTTTCAATTTGAGCTAATAAAGCATTTGAAGTGTTTAAATCATTACCTATATCACCAAGAGCGGAATTTGTGCCGTTAATATCAGAACGCAGACCGCCAAGCGTATCAGATAAAGTTTGAAGTTTTGTGCCAGTTGCATCCGCTGAAGCTTTTGCCTTATCTATTGCTTCTTGTGTTGTAATAGAGCTATCTTTATTAACAGCGTTTTGGTATTGTGCTTGTTTATCATTTGCTATTTCGTCAGGAGTTGCGTTTGCATCTAAATTTGACTTCCAACAGTCACCCCATTCGTTACGGTGATAAGTAGGCTCACATTCACACTGTTTAGTAGTTTCGTTGAACTGCTCATTCCAAAGATTTTTACAATCGTCAGCGGTTTTATCGTTTGCAGTTGCAGAAGGTAATTCGGCAGGGATAACGCATTTAATAGTATTATTTGTGACATTTAAACCGTTATGTGTACACTCTAAATAACCCGTAGGAACTTTGCCAACTGAACAAGAATTTGAAATTTTATCCCAAAGCTCTTGACACGGATTTTTATTATAATCTGATTTTGTAGTATCATGAATGTAACAATACTTTTGAACACAAGCATCATTTTTGTCTATTCTATCAAAAGAACCGTCACAATAACTTAACCCCGTATTACCCGTTTTTACTTTATCGCCACAATAATTATCTAAAGATTTACCAAAATATGAATAAAAACTTGTTTGATATGTAACACCATAATAAGCAGACACGCCCGTTTCATTTGCTCCAAAACATTGACCATACCAAGGGGAATCCGTATCTTTAACATCGGGAATACCGTCACCGTCAGTATCTTGTGTAAGTGTCGGCATATCAGCAATACCGTCACCGTTTAAGTCAGGCATACAATAAGATTGAGCAAAAACAACAGTTGTATTATCATCGCACTTACATTTATTTGAAACATTATCAAAAGTTTGAGTTAAAGGACAAGTAGGAGCAACACAAGCATTAACGGGAGAACCACCGACAACGACAGTACCCATAATACGAGGAGCAACACAAGGAAGAGTAGTATCAGAGATAGCATGTGACATACCTTGACCACCTTGTGGATTAAGACAATCAGTTAAACACGAAATATGCTGATAACCAAGTAATGTTAATTCAGGAATTGCAGATTGACATTCGGCAAAAGTAGTGTAATCAGCAATTTTATTAAAACCTAAAGGGGGGACGGGGTTTGTACAAACAGGAGCATCTATGACTGAATGCCATTCGGAAGTGCCCGCATTATAGCGACCAAGTGAAACATTCCAAGCACCAACAGTTATATAAGCAAGTTTATGATTTGAAGTAGTAACTTGACTACAATCATATACAACAGAACCACCAACACCTTTATTATAAGGGTCGAAAGAATCACCATAAACGACAGAAGAAACGGAAGACAAAATAGCAGGATTAACAATTTTACCTGCGGGGAGAGTACATTGAGTTAATGAGAAAAAAGCATGAAGAGAACCAAAACCAAAAAAAGAAAGGAATATAATAGATTTTATTAATTTCATTTTAGTATCTCGTTAAAGCAATAGCACCAAAAAGAGGGGCAAAAACAGCAGTTATATTAATTAATATACTTGCAAAATAGTTTATAACTGTAATATCAGTCATTTCGATAAGTATCATTTTTTACCACCTACTTTTATAAATGCGTCAATTGTAAAAAACATGAAGATACCGCCAATAATTACACCGATAAGACCAAGGAGGAAATTAAAATCTTTTATATCCATACCGAGAATATAAGAGAGATTAGGGCGACATGTGTTGTCTGATGATTGATAGATGTAATTAGGGAGGATGTTTTGAACGGTTTTATCAGTCGTAGTACTGACCCATTGTAAATTACTACTTTGTTGATAATATAAACGACCAGCGGAAGTATAAAAATTTTCTATGCAGATTGATTGTGCGTCATAAAGCATAGAAGCATTTAAAACATTTGAAAAAATTATTACTAAAAATAAACTTTTGAAATATTTCATTTTTTAAACCTTGTTTGATTTACTCAAAAGCTCATGAGAGCTAATGAGCGGAAGAGATTGAAATAGCTTTGTGGATACTCCAAAAAATAGCTAAAGTTACAAGAACCGTACTAAAGAGGTAAGTGACTTGTAATAAATCTATAGTTGGAAGTGTCATAACTATTTAGCCAATGACATAGCTTTTCTGATAGCCCAGATGAGAGCTAAACCAGTTAAAACAGCAGTACCAACGGTAATAGAGTCAGTTGCATCGAATGACGGAGCTACTAAAGCAGCTTGTGCGGAAACAGCAGATAAACCAGCTGAAACACCAATAACTACAACTTTGTTTACCTTGCCAAATACTTCTTTAACTTCGTTTCGAGTTTCTTCTAAAAGTTTTCTTAGATTAAACTTTGGCGGATTGTGTGACATTTTAGACCCCTTGAAAATTAGTGCTAGAGTTTCGTAATAACTCTGCTTTATCTAAATTACGACTAGATAGAGCAGGGTTATTTTTAGTTCTAGCAAATAAAATCAAATCTCTAAGAAATCTTAAATTTTCAATTTTTTCTTTGTTTTTTTTGTTCTTATCTTTTGAAAGAAGAGTTATTTTTGACTGTATTTGTTTTAAAAAAGATACAATCATTGTAAATCTCCTATTTAACTTATGAAGTCCTCAAAGAAAAGACTCGTTCAAACTCTTATGGCAAACAACTTATAAGCTCGCTTTTGACCCTATTTTTATAAAATAGTGTTATAGAAACAATAAAGTTTTTTAAGTCTTATTAATTTTGTTTTTCAGCCTTTTTGCTCTTTTTTGTTTGGCTTTAAGTAAAGCAATTTCTTTATCTTCTAAGCTCTGTGTATCTTTCCAAGATGGAGCTTTGATATAAATTCCCATAGCTCTTTGTTGTTTTCAAGATAAAAAAGAAAAATCTAAAACTGCACCAACCATCTTTTAAACCTTTTTAACTTCATCTTTTTTAGCCGACTTTGATTTGTCGTATTTTGAATAATCGAAAGGATTTTTATCAAGAATCATAACAGCCATTGTTTTATCTGGATAAAATTTTTGACCCCATTGGTCTATGCTTGAATGATAGGCTAGGGCGATAGTTGAACCCTTTTTATCAAGAAGCTCATCATAATAATCTTCATCTACACTTACAGTCTCAACAGATACTTTTCTGAAGCCCTCTTCATCTAAACCATCAAACATTACTGTTAAATCAGTGCTATACTGAACCTTATTAGTCTTTTTGTTTTCGTACTCGATTGGCTTTACTTCTAAAAGCTGTCCGATTAAATGTGTTGTCATGTGTCACTCCTTAGCGTGAATAAATCAAATTTACTTAGCTCTAACATGTCGTTAAAATTAAGTTTATAAAACATAAGCGTTTATGCTTTGTGAACTTAACTTGTTTTGTCACTTAGATAGAAACCACAACCTATGAGAAGTGACGCACATAGGAAGTGAGAGATTAGCTTTGGCGGGTTCAAACTCATTGCCCGTGATATATCATACGACTTACATCAAGCTCAATGCATTGTTATGTGACTGCGTCTGTTTTACTTTTTTAATACTTTTTTTGGTAATATTGAGAAAAGAAGTGACATTTTTAGAAGTAGTTTGAATATGTGTAAGATATTCGCTATTCCACATTAACTCTAAATTGAAGAAGTCTGTGTACAAACTTGGTCTTTGAATGTTTTGGGTATTTACTTGCATCTTGTCACTTCCTTTTGCACAATAATTGTGCTTAAACTATAGAAATGTTACAATAGTTGATATAAAACAAAGCTTAAATTATCAATAATTGTGCAAAATATCATAATAAAGAGCAATATATGAAAAGAGAAGAGTTAGCAGAGTTATTAAATGTAAGTAGAAATACTCTTGCAAATTGGGAAAAAGAAAAACCTGACTTAGTGAGATTGATAAATCAGGGAATGGCACTTGATGAAAGTATAGAAGCGACAGAAAAGCATCTTGAAAACTTAAAAGCTATTAAAAATAATGCTAGTAGTGGCAAATTTAAATTAAAATAAAAAAGGAAGTGACATGAGTGTATCAGCGATAATAATGATATTGGTTTTATCAGTTGCTCTAATAGCAGTAGTTAAAATAATGGAAAAAGGACTTCCTAAATTAATAAAAAGAAAAAAAGCAGAGTGGGAAGCAGAAGCAAGAAGTAAAGAATTTAGAAAACAGCATGAAATAAATGAAGATATGAAAATTCAAAAAGTTGTTAAAGAAGAAAAGCAAAAGATATTTGAAGCAAATAGGAAAGAAAGAAATAAACAGATGCATCAAAATAACATTGCAAAGGGTAAGGACTATGAAATATTTATAGCTGAAATTTTTAAAAATCTAGGCTATAAAACTCAAAATCATGGTTTGATACATGGAAGAAACGACAAGGGTATAGATGTAATTGTAATGAAAGATAAAGAAATAACATTGATACAATGTAAAAACTGGAAAGCAGATAGTAAATTTAAAATCACTCATGAAAAGATAAAAGCATTTATAGGGGATACAACCGCATTTTTAGACAACAACAAAGAAAAAGCAAAGGGATACACTATCAAGAGAATGTTTGTAACTTCAAATGATATATTAGATGATTCAGCAAGACACTTTTTAAGAAGCAATAGTATTGTAGAGCATGTAATTATACCAATGTTGTAAATTTCTTTTTTATCTCTCGGAGCAACTATCAAGCACTGATTAAATACTCGACGAGGGTCTAGCGTGATTTAAGTCCTTTGAACTTTACTTGAAAGAGGGTGTTTAGATAAGGATTGAAGTTTGATAGAAGTTTAAATGTTACTGCCTAAAAAAGAAATCTTAAGTAGCGGTGTCGTTGTTGACCTCTGCACGAGAGCAAGTGACATGACCAACAAAAGCAACGGAATTAATGATTGTGTTCCGGAGAGGATTAAAAGTAAGAATAAACCGTAATATAGGGATTTTACGAAATTAAAAAAAGTAATAGCAATACATCAGGGGTAATCAGCCCCTGAAGCTCAATATAGTGGAATTGGAAACCAAAACCATAATATGAGAAATATTACTATTACACGAGAAAGCATGTAAAACTCCTTTTTAAGAACACTCCCACCCGCTCACAGCCACCAAAAAAATTGGCAAAAAAAAAGGCTAAGACCCGAAAGTCCTAACCTTATTCTGTATCCTCATTCCGTGATTAAGGGAATTTCAAAGTTTACATGCTTCTCGACAAAAGAAGTATATCATAGAAAAAGAAAATGTATAAAAAATTTACAAAAAAAAGGCTAAGACCCGAAAAACCCAACCTTGATTAAAAGAACTAGATTATAATATAATCCGGCAAAAGAAAGGAAGAGTTTAGAAGAGAATAGGGCATTATGAAACTGTGACCGTTTCGTGACCGTAAACGCATATATTCATAGTAAAACTGTCACAAGATTAACGCTAAATGCGTGTTTAGCGATGTTTGATAAACTCGGCTTATGTTGTGCCTAACTTCGTTCTAACTCCTATTTATAGGGAGCATGTATTCTTCAATTGTTCTGCGGTAACCCGTATTATTATCGAAGAGCAAAAAATAATCCTCATATCTTTTGGCTATAATTAGGCAATAATAAAATTTTTATAAAATATCAAATAATATGATTATGAATGTTGATTTGGTATATTTTTAAAGTAATGATACTTAATTATTCGAGAATGGAGCTAAGGAAAAAAAATGGAACAAGTAAAACTTACAGAGTATAGTCATGGAGCAGGGTGTGGATGTAAAATTTCGCCTATGTTGCTTGATGAAATACTTCAAAGCACAAGACCAAATATAAGTTATCCACAACTACTTGTCGGCAATGAAAATAGAGACGATGCAGCAGCGTACGATCTTGGCAATGGAACATCTGTTCTCTCCACGACAGATTTTTTTATGCCTATAGTGGATGATCCATTTACCTTTGGGCGAATTGCAGCGACCAATGCGCTAAGCGACATCTACGCTATGGGAGGACATCCTCTGATGGCTATCTCAATCTTTGGCTGGCCGATTGACAAACTCTCCGCAGATATTGGACGTGCAGTAATCGACGGAGGAAGAGCTGTTTGCGAAGATGCTGGAATTCCCCTGGCAGGTGGACACTCGATAGACTCTCCTGAACCTATTTTTGGGCTTGCTGTTACAGGAATAGTAGAGAACAAAAACCTTATGCGAAATACAACAGCAGAGAAAGATTGTCTAATTTTTCTTACTAAACCTTTGGGTATAGGCATATTATCCACGGCACAAAAGCAGAAGAAGATAGAAGCTGGGCACATCGAACATGCTATCGAAGCGATGACTACACTTAACAAAATAGGTGCAGAGTTTGCACTGCTTGAGAGTGTTGTATCAATGACAGATGTGACGGGATTTGGGCTTCTAGGCCATCTGAGTGAAATATGTGAAGGAAGTAATATAGGTGCGACGGTCTGGTTTGACAAAGTTCCTCTTTTGCCAAATGTGGAGAAGTACAGACAGCTGGGGTGTATTCCAGGCGGAGCGCGTAAAAATTTTATGAGCTATGGCAGCAAGATAAGCGAAATGACACAGCAGCAGCGTGAGATTTTGTGCGACGCCCAGACTTCAGGGGGGCTGCTTGTAATCGTAAAGAAGAGCGGACTAGATATGTTTTTTGAAGTTGGGCAAAAAGCAGGTCTAAAGCTTGAAGCGATAGGTGAAACATCTGTAAAGGGTCAAAACCTTATAGAGGTCGTCTAGATGCCGAACCTCACATTAAGCAATGATTTCAGATCAATTGTTTTAAATTCCACTCCACTAATAGATGTTCGTGCTCCGGTAGAATTTGAAAAAGGCTCGTTTCCACACGCCGTAAATCTACCGATTATGGATGATAAAGAGAGGCATCTAGTCGGTACATGTTATAAAGAATATGGTAACGATGAAGCCGTAAAACTCGGTCATAAACTTGTCGGAGGCAAAGTAAAAGAAGATCGTGTCAAAGCTTGGTCTGACTTTATACATGTCAATCCAAATGCTCTGCTTTACTGCTTTAGAGGAGGACAGCGTTCAAAGATATCTCAACAATGGATAAGTGAATCCGAAATAAATATTACGAGACTAAAAGGTGGCTATAAAGCTTTTAGAAACTATCTTTTAAAAGAAACAGATGAATCGAGCAAATATTTTAAACCTATAATTCTTGGCGGACGTACTGGTTCTGGAAAAACTATTTTACTAAAAAATTTGCCTAATTCTATCGACCTTGAGGGATTGGCAAATCACAGAGGTTCTTCATTTGGTAGAAAAATCACACCGCAACCTGCACAAATAAATTTTGAAAATAATCTAGCTTACGAACTCATTCAAAAACTTGACAAGGGATTCAAACACCTAGTTTTTGAGGATGAAGGAAAACGTATTGGAGGTGTTTATATTCCAAAGACTTTTGCTTGCTATCTTGGAGAAGCTCCGCTTGTAGTGCTGGAGACGCCAATGCAAGAGAGGATAGAAACAACTTTCAATGAATATGTAATTGAAGCACAGAAGATGTATAAAGATGCAGGGCTCGAGGATAATCTATCAGAGTGGAAGGGCGGTATACTAAGCGCAATGGATAGGATAAAGAGAAGACTTGGCAGCCAGCGACATCAATATATCAGCGATATTTTTGAAAATGCATTTAGTGAGCAGCTCGGAAGTAGCTCACTTGAGGGGTATAAAGAATGGGTTGAATATCTCTTAGTAGAGTATTATGACCCTATGTATGACTACCAGATTCAAAAACGTTCTGAACAGATACAATTTAAAGGTTCAAGAGAAGAAGTACTTCATCATCTGGCACAGTTCTAAAACTTTTAATAAAAATCAAATGAAATCATAGTGAAAAATGGGTAGAGTGGTGTTTTTATATTTTCAATAGAATTTACCTTATGTTAACCAATATAAAACTAATACTATCTATTCAATATATTTGTAACCTATGTATTATATATTTTGCTATATAGTTTCAGTCGTCAAAATTATAACTGCCCTATTTCATATTAATAAAGAAGCAAGGATAAATAATGCTTAGCAGAAAAAAGAAGTTGATAGAAGACATACAGAACCTTCTAAATACGTACAGCGGTGTGAATCCAACCTTCATAAATCCAGATTTGTTGGAATTCATGGATGATGACACATTAATAAGCATTATTGATTCTCTTTTAGTTCAAAAAGAAGACGCTAAAGAATCTGATGTACAGTGGCTAGAAAAGTTTAAAAAACAAGAAAATTAAGTGTGTAAATTTAACTCAATAAAAATACAAAATCAGATGTTTTCTAATGTTATGTTTATTAATGTTACTATTGTTGCCAAAAAATATGTACAATGTCAGAAGCAATTAAATTTAAGGATAAAAAAATGCAAAATGTAGATTTAGTACAGTTAACAAGTCAAACTAAAAAGTTGACTGCCATGATAGTTGAAGATGAAAAAGTTACAAATGAGCTGTTGAGTTCAACTTTTAAAAACTTTTTTTCAAAAGTTTACTCTTGTTTTAATGGAGAAGAAGCCTTAGCTACTTACAATAAAATTCAACCTGATGTTGTTTTTGTCGATGTTATTATGGCTGGAATGGATGGTATTGATTTATCTCGTAAAATTCGCGAAATTAATCCTACTCAAATTATTATAGTTATTTCTGCTAGTAATGATATTGAAAAAATTTCTGAATCTATTGAAGTGGGAGTAAACAGCTTTATTCAAAAACCGATAGATACTAAAAAAATTATTGAATTACTTATTAGTGTTATTGCTATGGTAACTAAAAAGAAAAAAATTGAAACAAAAACTTTTTCTATATCTCTTCCGTTAGATGTGTATGAAATAGTGAATGATAGTGCTAAAGCTGAAAGTATTTCAAAAAATGCAATCATCATTAGAGCTCTTCGTAATTTTTTCGACTAAAAAAAGAGTAAAATTTTCTGAGTTTAATAAATTATTAAGAAATAAATCTATATAATTTCGGCTCAGGAAAACAAGAAAAGAAACTTTCTTCTAAATTCAGTACTGAAAGTGGCCCCATCGTCTAGCGGTCAGGATCCATGGTTTTCATCCATGTTACAGGAGTTCAATTCTCCTTGGGGTCACCACTTATTCTTCAAAAATAAAATCAAAAAAAGAACTTTATTAGCTAAAACTTGTTAGAATTCCGCAAAATAATATTTAGGATTTTTAATGTTAAGATTTGCACCTAGCCCAACTGGTGATATGCATATAGGAAACCTCCGCGTTGCCCTATTCAACTACATCGTTTCAAAACAAAGAAACGAAGATTTACTTGTTAGAATTGAAGACACGGACAAAGAGAGAAATATAGAAGGTAAAGATCAAGAGATACTCGATATTTTAAATCTTTTTGAAATAGAGTACTCTCAAGTTATTTATCAAAGCCAAAATTTACGATTCCACTCAGCCATGGCACTGCAACTATTGCACGATAAAAAAGCTTTTAGCTGTTTTTGTTCTTCTGAGTGGCTTGAGAAAAAAAGAGAAGAAGCAAAAGAGAATAAAATAGCATATAGATATGATGACGCATGTGCTTCTTTACCGGATGAGCTTGTTATTGACAACATGAATCCTTTTACAATTAGAATTAAAAAACCTGAAGAAGCAATAGTTATAACAGACCATATTAAAGGTACTGTAACTTTTGAACCCAACGAGGTTGATAGTTTTATTATCATGAGACAAGACAAAACACCTATGTATAATTTTGCCTGCGCAGTTGATGACATGATTGGGGATGTGTCTTTAGTGATTCGCGGAGAAGACCATATGAGCAATACTCCAAAACAAGACTTCATTAGAACATCTCTAGGATACAACAAAAAAATAGAATATGCGCACCTGCCTATTATTTTGAATGATGATGGCAAAAAAATGAGCAAGAGAGATGATGCTTCAAGTGTTAAATGGTTGCTAGAAGAGGGATTTTTGCCTTCAGCTATTGCAAATTATTTAATATTAATTGGAAATAAGCCCCCTAAAGAAATTTTTGATATGAAAGAAGCTATTGAATGGTTTTCACTTGATAATATTTCGAAATCCCCTGCTCGCTTTGATATGGATAAATTAAAATTTATAAATCGTGAACATCTGAAAAGGTTAGATGTTAAAGAGCTTTCGAGGTATGTTGGTTTTGCAGACAGTGAAATTGGTGAATTAGCAAGAGTTTATTTAGAAGAAGCAGGAACAACAAAAGAATTGAAAGCAAAAATTAACACTATTTTTGCACCAAAAGTAATTCCTGATGAGTTTAGAGAAGAAGCGAAAATTATGAGTGAAACCATTAAAAATGCACCCTACTTTGATGAATATGAAGATTTTAAAAATTATATTATGAATGAATCGGGTCTCAAGGGCAAATATTTTTTTAAACCGCTTCGTCTTTTGTTGACGGGGGCTGAACATGGTCCAGATGTTGCTGAAGTATATAAATATTTAAAAAATTACATAGGTGAGATTGTAAAGTGAGTGTAATGATAAATATTATTCAAGGTTTAGGTGGCATTTTTCTGACTTTAGTAAATGTCTATATTTGGGTTATTATCATCAGCTCACTGCTGAGCTTTGTAAATCCTGATCCATACAACCCTATTGTACAATTTTTATATAGAGTAACGCAGCCAGCTTACTCGTTAGTGAGAAAATATGTAAAAACGAACATTAATGGCATCGATTTGGCACCACTCGTTATCGTTATATCTCTTGAAGTTTTAATAGTTCTGTTTAATGCACTTCTGCACTCTTTAAATTAGTAAATATGTTCAAAATCACTGTTATTTTATCACTAATCTTAGCATGTGCGCATGCTGAAATAACACTGCATGATATAAATTCCAAACCCTCTGGCAGAATGAAAAATTTTATGATATGGCAGTTTCTAAAACAAGAGATTACGCCAAAAGAGGCTGATGCAGCGTATGCTCAAGTTGCTGGAAAAAATAATTATCTTTTAAACACTTATCTTAAAAAATCGATTACGCCGGAGATAAAGAGAACTATAGATTGTCAGAATAATAAAGATTTACTAAGTATAAAAGAGAAAGATTGTTTAGAACTTGCTCTGAGCCCTTATAAAACACTTGCTATGACAAATAAGCAGAGAGAAGAATTATCAAAAAGATTAGATTCAGATTCTTTTAAAAAGTTATTGAAAATACAGAGTGAGCCCTATTCCATTGAGGCATATAAATCGTATGACTCAAATACAATCCTGACTATGTTTGTTAGTACAACCCAAAACCATCGAAGAATGCATCTCAATTTAGATTTAGATTCAAAATTTTTAAGCTTCTTATCTACTCCTGAAACATCGCAGCAGAAGCTTGCTTCATTTATAAAAATTATTATAAATGACGATAAACTTGACAAGCTTCAAAAGTCACTATTGAGGCTAAATGGGGAACATATGGATGGTGTGAATAATTTTACACTTGGATTACATCATCTCAAACTCTCCAGAACAAGAGAGGCTATAGAACATTTTGAGTTATCAAAGCTAAAATCAAATGACCAAGCAGACAAAGATAAAGCGACTTTTTGGCTCTATCAGATTACAAAAGATAAAAAATACCTCACGCAGTTAGTTTCCAGCACGAGTATAAACATGTATTCTCTTTATGCGGCCGACATGTTAAAAAAGAATTTTACAAACTATTTCACTTCCGTTAAGTTTGCCCAGACTGAAAATAAAAAGAATATAGAAAATCCATTTGATTGGTCTGATATATTAAGTGAAATGAAAGCAACACCAAAAGATAAACTTTTTGACCTTGCTTTGAAATACAACCAAAAAAATATGATTACAGTTCAATCGTATATACTTGAAAAAGCTTATGAATCTAAAAAGCATAACTTTTTGATGCCGTATGATGAGTATCTAACTGAAATCCCTACGGATGAGAAAGCATTGGTTTACGCAATTATGAGACAGGAGAGTGCATTAATTCCATCTGCTTTGTCTAACTCTTTTGCCCTTGGATTAATGCAGATTATGCCTTTTGTAACGGATGATTTAAGTAAAACAATAAACAATCCAATTACTTCTTATAATGACATGTTTATCCCACAATATAATATTAGATATGCTCTTAAGCATTTGGAATGGATGAGAAAGTCTCTCTACCACCCTCTTTTTACCGCTTATGCTTACAATGGCGGCATGGGATTTTTGCAAAAACATCTTCAAACAGGCGCTTTTAGCAAGGGTAAATATGAACCATTTCTAAGTATGGAGATGATGTCAAATAGTGAAAGCAGAGAGTATGGTAAAAAAGTTTTGGCAAATTATGTAATGTACAAAAAAATTCTTGGAGAAGAAGTTTCTATTGTTAATCTTTTTGATATATTAATGCAACCGAAGAAGACTGACCGCTTTCGAGAACAAGGCTGAGTTGCTTACTATCTTGAGAACCTTTTTCAAATGAAACAAGATAGTAACTATTCCATTCATTTTCTGTTGAAGCCAGATGCGAAAATTTGTTAACATGTGAAAGTTTTTCCATCTCGAGAGGCATTTTGCCATTGAGCTTAATAACAAAATTTTCTTTATTTTTTTTTAGGTATAAAGATATATAAAAAGTCTCATATTTATTGGCTATATCAGGATATATTGCATTCAAATATATTGCAGAAAAAACTCCATCAACTCCCTCTTCTGAAACTATTTTAGAGCTTTGCAAGCTTGATGCAGCTAGTTCTTGCTCTTTGTTCATTTCAAATCTGCTAAAAGCTGTTTTGTCTGCACATGCACTTAAAAGAAGCATAAAAGCAAGCGATGTAAAAAAAAATTTCATCCATATCCTTGTTAATTATCCAAAGAATTATAGCTTATTAAACAACTTTTTAATGACTATTTTGTATAATCAGCTAAATTTTGAATCAGAGATAGTACATTGAATAAAAGATTAGCCGTCGCATTTACAGGTCCGTCAAATAGTGGTAAAACAACACTTATTCTAAAAGTTGCAAGAAAACTCATAAATGAGTATTCTAAAAAAGTTGCCATCATTAAACATGACCCAAAAGATAAGGCCAGATTTGATGTCGCTGGAAAGGATAGTTACAAATTTTCAGATACAGGAGCAGAAGTTATCGTCACCTCCCCTAACAGAACAACCTATTTTTCCCAAAAAAATAAAGATTTGGATGAGATGATTAGGCTTTTTGATAAATTTGATATTTTACTTGTTGAGGGACTGAAAAATTTACCGTTACCACGAATAAGCGTATTTAGAAGCTCGATAGATAGTGACTATTTTCCGTATATGAACGCTTTGGCAGTAGATGGAAGTATTGATATTAGAAACTATGATATACCATACGGAGTGTATATTTTAGACTTAAATAATCCAGATGACGTTATATCCTGGATATTAAAAAATGCAAAGGAAGTGTAAATGAAAGATATATTTGATGCAATTCAAAGAAGTGCCATAAGAATTAAAGATGCTATTGATACAAAAGATATAGGCTATTCACAGAAAGAGAACAGCTCCGGAGAGACACAACTTCAGCTCGATATCCAATGTGATTTAATAATCGAAGAGGAACTTTCTACGGTGCTTTCTGTTCATACAATAGCAAGCGAAGAGAAAGAGCATGAGGTATTTATTCGTGAAAATGGAAAATATTTTATAGCATACGACCCGCTTGACGGTTCATCACTTGTGGATGTAAATCTTAGTGTCGGTTCTATTTTTGGCATCTATGAAAAAACTTGGGGTGCGGTTAATATGGTAGCATCTTGCTATGTGGTCTATGGTCCAAGAGTTGAAATGGTTTTTGCCCAGACTAAAACAAAACTCTATCTTCTACAAGCAGGTGAGTTCGAATTTGTAAAAGAGATTCATCTCAAAGAAAAGGGCAATCTAAACGCTCCAGGCGGTACACAGCAAAATTGGGTGCCTTATCATAAAGAGCTCATAGATAGTTTTTTTGCCGAAGGTTATCGCCTAAGATACTCCGGTGGAATGGTTCCGGATTTGCACCAAATACTTCTTAAAGGTGGTGGACTCTTTAGCTATCCCGCTACATCGGACAAGCCAAATGGTAAACTTCGTAAACTTTTTGAAGTATTTCCATTTGCATTTATATTTAAAATTGCCGGTGGTGACGCAATTGATGCTATTCATGATGATATTATGAAACTCTCGCATGATCATATTCACGGAACATCACCATGTTTTTTTGGTTCAAAATATGAGATTGCAAGAGTAAAAGAAGTTTATGCAAAACACAGTTAATCAAGAATTAGATAAATTTGAACTTCATCTCGATGAAATGATAATCAAAATACAAAAATGTCAAGAAGAGAAAAGTGTAAAAAGTTGCAGTAGATGCGAACAATATTTTGCTTGTGAGCTAAGAAACAACTATGTAAAGTCTGTATATAACAGCATGTCCAAAGGCGAGACAGGCGGATTTGAATTTTAATATTAGGATAAAAAATTGAGTAAATACATAACAACCCCTATCTATTATGTAAATGGGGAGGCTCATATTGGGCATGCCTACACAACTTTTATAGCAGATACAATGACTCGGTATGAGAAGTTAAAAGGTGAAAATACCTACTTTTTAACCGGAACTGATGAGCATGGTCAAAAAATTGAAGAGTCAGCGCAAAAAAATGGCAAACCGACACAAGAGTTTGCGGATGAGATAAGTGCCTCTTTTAAAAACCTATGGGATGAGTTTGAGATAAACTACGATAAATTTATCAGAACAACCGATGAAGATCACAAAAAAGGGGTGCAGAAGGCTTTTGAAGTTATGCACGCCAAGGGTGATATTTATAAAGATTTTTATGAGGGTCACTACTGTGTCAGTTGTGAGACATTTTTTCCGGAAACCCAACTCATAGATGGAGAGTATTGCCCAGATTGTGGAAGAAGTACGAGCGTGGTAAAAGAGGAGAGTTACTTTTTCAGACTCTCGAAATATGAGGATGCACTTTTAAAACATTACAGTGATAATCCGAATTTTATCTTACCTCGTTCCCGCGCAAATGAAGTTATAAACTTTGTAAAAGGCGGTCTTCGCGACCTCTCTGTAACAA
The DNA here is from genome assembly GCA_026390115.1 of Campylobacterales bacterium. Classification (GTDB taxonomy): domain Bacteria; phylum Campylobacterota; class Campylobacteria; order Campylobacterales; family Sulfurimonadaceae; genus Sulfurimonas. The sequence continues at coordinate 302,631 of JAPLGO010000023.1, forward strand.
GAACATCTTTTACATGGGGCGTTAAAATGCCTGAATCTATGCATGATGACAAACATGTTATGTATGTTTGGCTTGATGCTCTTTTGAATTATATAACCGCATTAGGATATGGGAAAGATAATGCTAACATGCGTTATTGGCCTGCATCTACCCAGTTTGTAGGAAAAGATATTCTTCGCTTTCATGCTATCTACTGGCCTGCATTTTTAATGAGTCTTGATTTACCGCTTCCAAAACGCATTGGCGCACATGGCTGGTGGACAAGAGACGGTGAAAAAATGTCCAAATCAAAAGGCAATGTAATCGCACCTAAAGAGGTTGCGGATGTTTATGGAGTTGAAAACTTAAGATATTTTATGCTCAGAGAAGTTCCATTTGGTCAAGACGGCGACTTTTCTCAACGCGCATTTATCGACAGAATAAACTCTGAACTCAGCAATGATTTGGGAAATCTTTTAAACCGTATCATCGGCATGAGCGGAAAATACTCTGAATATGAAATTGATAGTGTTGATGTAGAAAAGTTTCACAAAAAAGAGATTGATGCTATGAACATAATTCTGGATTCTCTCGATAGCTACATGGAAAACCTACAAACGCATAGATATTTAGAAGAGCTTTGGAAGCTTTTTTCTATAGGGAATAAAGCCATAGAAGAGCATGCTCCTTGGGTTAAAATGAAAGAGGATAAAAAAGATGAGGCGCTTGCAACTGTTGCACTCGTTGCAAATATTTTGGCAAAAGCCTCCATTATGCTTAGCCCTGTTATGCCAAAAACTACGAATATTGTAGCGGATGCGCTCAACTTCACAATAGACAATTCGAGCTATAAAGAGCTCATTTTGGATAAAAAACTTCTAAAACTATTTAATATCAAAGTAGTTCCGCCACTTTTTCCTCGCGTAGATGAACCGCTCATGCCGGAGGCTCCAGCAGCAGAACCAAACAAACAAGAGGATGACAAAAAAGAGGTTACCGTAGCTGCAAAAGAGGAAGACAACCTAATCGAAATAGGTCAATTTTTTGAAACATCCCTTAAAGTTGGTGTAGTTATCGAAGCTGAAGAAGTTCCAAAGAGTAAAACGCTTTTAAAACTTCAGGTTGATTTGGGCAATGGAGTAATCAAGCAGGTTTTAGCTGGGATAAGAGAGTTCTACAGTGCCGAATCTCTTTTAAACACACAAGTTTGTGTAGTGGCTAACCTAAAACCTGCAAAGCTTATGGGAATGGTATCCGAGGGAATGCTTCTCGCTGCCAAAGATGAAGATGGTTTATGTTTAATAAGACCGGAAAAACCTAAAAAAGCGGGCACACCGATTGGATGAGACTTGAAAATATCCTTGCACTTACTTATGGCAAACTGATAAATGAGCCATTTGTAAATAGTTTTGAAAATATTGTTATTGAGGCAAACAAGATAAAAAGAGGTGACCTTTTTATTGCCTACGAAGAGAACATGATTCAAACAGCTATTTTAAACGGTGCATACGGAATTATTTTTGATAAACCAACACAGATGAGTGACAATGAGATCGCTTGGATAAAAGTTGAAGATGTAGAGGATGCACTCAAGAGACTGCTTCGTTATAGGCTTATAGAAAAAGAGGTCGTTGTGTACGAGTGCAACGAGATTATACTAAAACTGGCTCTTCAAGTGATTACCGAACCAAACTTTATGGCTCTGGGCGGCGATATAAAATCAATTTCAAAAACTCTCTGGCAGGTGGAGCCAAAATCGGTTTTACTCTTTTGCCCTGCTCTTTTGTCTGAAGATATATTTACTAACATCCAAACACTGCCAAAAATGGAGATAGAAGCTATCACAGTTATGGAGCAAACTCTCTTTGAGACATCTTTTATCTATGATAATATTTTTTATGAGAGACAACTCATCTCCCCTTTTTTTATGCCCTATTTAGAGGAGCTGCTCTATCTCTTTAAAAATTCAAAAATAAACTTTAGACTCAAAAAATTTACGCCTATAGAACACTTTGAAGCGGTTTTTACAAACAAAAAATTTGAGATAAAAGAGTTTGGAACTAGCGACAAGGTGCTGATTTTTGAACCAAATTTTTCTCTTATAAAAGAGGAGATGATTTTTTTACAAAAGCAGGCAAATTGGGCAAAGGTAATCTTTATTATTCCACAAACAATAGATAGTGAGGGAATGGATACTCTATTTGTTTATAACAACAAGAAAGAAATTCTTGAAATACTTAATAACAGCAGTTTTCATTTTGCTCTTATTGCAGGCGTTGATAAAAGTATATTAATTAAATCACCTATAAAACATATACAATTGACTCTGGATTTTATGGACTAATTTGATGATTAAAAAAGATTTTTTCACAACAGCTATAACACTCTTCATACTTTTTCAAACACTCCTTTTCGCTTCTTTCAGCGGTGTAATAGTTGATAAAAACAGTTTAAAGCCTATAAATGAAGCAATAGTCAGCGATTCTAAACAGAGTGTTAAAAGTGATGTAAATGGCTCTTTTACTATGCAAAGTGACGAAAAAATCTTTCATATTAAAGCATATGGGTACAGACCGTATGAAATCGAAAGGGATTTAAAGAGCACACAATTCAAAATTGAGCCGATAAATGTCAAAGCGCTCTACCTAACATTCTGGGGCGCAAACATAAACTCAAAAACATTAAAAAGAGTTCTTCAAATCATAGATGAAAAAGAGGTAAATGCAATTGTAGTTGATGTAAAAAATGAGTATGGCTCAACTTCGTATAAAACTGGTTTTGAACAGGCAAACAGTTATGGCGCATGGAATAACAGAACCATAAAAAATATTGACAATTTTATGACTCTTATGAAACAGAAAAATATTTACACAATTGCCAGAATCGTGACATTTAAAGATGAACTGCAAGCCATAAATAACCCGAGCTATGCAGTAGCAGATAAGGATGGTAAAATCTGGAGGGATGGAGATGGCATGGCATGGGTTGACCCTTTTGACAAAAGAGCCCATAAATACGCTATATCTATTGCAGAAGATGCCGCAAAAGTCGGCTTTGATGAAGTAAACTTTGATTATATCCGCTTTCCGACAAGGGAAGGACTTCAATATTCGAAGGAGTGTAATCAAGAGAATAGAATCAAAGCAATAGGCGAATTTCTGGATGAAGCACAAGACGGACTCAGAAAATATGGTGTTTTTATATCTGCAGACACTTATGGAAATATTTGTTGGACGGATGACGACAATAATATAGGTCAAACGGTTGAATCTTTAGCTAAACATGCAGATTACCTTGCCCCGATGCTCTATCCATCTGGGTTTGCAAGCGGTTCATTTAATTTTCAATATCCATCAGAATATCCCTACTCCGTCATATATAGAAGCATAAAACATATAGATAATCTAGTTGATCCTAAAAGAGTGAGACCATGGCTGCAGTACTTCAAAGATTATGCGCACAAAAAAAGAGTTTATGGAAATTTTGAAGTGAATGAGCAGGTAAGAGCTGCCGAAGAGATAAAAACGAACGGCTGGATGATGTGGTCGCCATCGAGCAGTTACCACTTATCTTACTTTAAAAAGTTATAAATGGGGTCCCCTGAGAAAACGGAATATATAGTACGTTAAGAGAATTTAACTGCCCTCAAAGGCCTATATTTTCCTTCTTTGATCTTAGAACTCTTTTTCCAGACGTAATCACCTGTTAAATTGATATGTTCCCAGCCTAATGG
>JAPLGO010000018.1 GCA_026390115.1 Campylobacterales bacterium
CTCAAGTCTTTGACATAAGTCCCCTTGCTCAAACTCACCTAAAACAGTGATGGTTTCATCTATTAATTTTCTGTCTTCCTCAACTCCTTTTTGAATCCTTTCGATGTTTTCATTGATGACAATTGCCATTTGTCCGAATTCATCCTCGGAGTTTAAGTTGATAAATTCAGTTTTTTCTGTTTCTCTGTTTAGGAAGCTGAAGAAACGATTTAATCCTTGTTGGATAGAAGATAATGAAGAAACAATCATGTTTAAAGTTATTAGCATAACACTAATACTTAATACAATACCTATTAAAGAGAAGATCGATATACTCCATGCTGTTTGCTTTGCAAGTTCTAGAGCGTCTTCTCCGCTTTTTTTAGCTAACTCTTTCTGAAAATCAACAAGGTCTTGTAATGATTTTCTTTGATTCATTCTAAGATTTCTGCTGTTATCACCAATTAGCATGTCTATTGCCTCTTGTTTTTTGTCAGCATTTTTAAGCTCTAACACTTTTTCATTTAATTTTATAAGATCCTTATTGGATTCATCGGATTTTACTAAAAGTTTTTTGCCTTCCTCACTTTTAATAGAACTTACAAGAGTTTCTCTTATTTTTTCATTGTCTGCACGAACTTCCTTTATGGTTTCATAAATTCTAGCCGTTTGTACCGCATCATTAATTAAGAATATTTCTCTGATATTTTGTTGAATTCGAGTTGTATTAATGATAAACTTTTCTGCCATTATAACTTTCTTCATTTTATCATTAATTACATTATCCATATTATCAGCCAAATTTTGAGTACTTCTGACACTATGTAAAGCTATAATAATAAACGGTATTAATAACACTAAAAAAGCGATTATTATCTTGGTTCTGGTTTTTGCATTTCTGAATGCTTGCATTTATTTTCCTTTTGTTTTTGTTTTAAAGTTTGTTATTTAAATATTGATAAGAAGTAGAGTTGTGTATAAACATAGAATTAGAGAAGATTCTATAATCAATAAAAAATCGAAGCATTTTTTGGAAAGGGTTATTTTTTATATTTTTTATTAGAGCAAAAAAGTAGGATTTGAATTTTGAAATGCATGCAGAAACAAAAAGGCTAGGAAAAAAATTTTTATATTTTATCAGATAGTAATAGCTATTATCTTTTAGTTGTTGTAATGTGTGTGTGTGTGTGTGTGTGTGTGTGTGTTTATCATGCATACTATTAAAAACAACTTAAAATAAAATCTTTTTTGATAAAATTACCTATTTTCTCAAAAGTTGGTTTCATTTGTTTATGTAGCATGTAGCACCTTTGATTTATTTTTATGCAATCATACATCCGTAGTGTTGCAAGTATGTTGCAATTTTGATTATTTGTAGAAACAGAGTATTTTAGGGGATTTTTTTACAATGCATATATCTATACATAAAAATTAAAGACTCTTTAATATAGTTGACATGTACACACATTGTGTGTTACAATATTTCAAAATAAAAGAATGGAGTTGTTATGGCAGCTGTTGTAAATAAAATTAGAACTAATGTTTATCTTGATTTAAATATAAAAAATAAAGCTCAAGAAATTTTAAATCAGTATGGAATTGGTTTAAGTGATGCTTTTAATATATTTTTAGCTCAAACTGTTTTAGAAGAAGGGATACCTTTTCAAATAAAAATACCAAATAAAGAAACAAAACAAGCAATTTTAGACGCAAGAGCTGGAATAAATATGTCTAAAATTTCACTGAATGATTTAAAAAAAGAGATAAATGCTTAGTATTGCTATACATAAAACCTTTGCTAAAGAGCTAGCAAAAGCAAAATTGAATCCAACTAATAGTGCTAAATTATTTATGTTTATATCACTACTTTTAAACAATGAAGAGTTACCAAAAGAAGCGAGAGAACATGCTCTATTAGGAGAGTGGATAGATGCTATGGAATTTCATATAAGCGGTGATTTACTGGTAATTTATAGAATCAATTTAGATTCTTTAGAGCTGCTTAGAATAGGAACTCATTCGCAATTATTTAATTAAGAAATATTCTTTATCACAAGAAGAGAGTGCCCTAAGGCAATCTCTTCTTCAAACTGTCTCCTTAAAATTTTTCCCAAACATCTCCGTTATGTTTTTTTGCACCTGCGATTGCGTTAGCATGTTGTTCTGTATAAAAAAAAATTGTTATGGCAGCTGTTGTAAATAAAATTAGAACTAATGTTTATCTTGATTTAAATATAAAGCTCATATAAAATCTTGTCTCCTATTATGATAAAATACACCTGTATATCACCATATAAAAGGGGAATTATTATGCATAGAGTAAATCTAACAATAGATGAAGCATTATATGAACAAGCAAAAGCCGTTAGTTTTATTGAAAAAAAATCTATTTCTCAAATGATTAGAGAAAGTTTAAATGAATATATTTCAAAAAATTCAAAAATAAATGAACAAGCTAATTTAATACTTGAAGCTGATGATGAAAAAGAGGTTTTAAATATTTTGGCAAATGATACATTTATTTCTCATGAAAATTTTAAAAATAAATTTAATTTATGAAAATATCTTATTCAAAAACATTTGAAAAGAAATTTATAAAATATGAACGTAAACTTCAAGAAAAAATATTTACCGCTATCGTTAATCTACCAAACGGAGATATTAAACGGCTAATAGGAAATGAAATTCCACCAATTTATAGAATGAGAGTGTCAAAATATAGAATATTATTTTATATGAATGAAGAAGAAATACAAGTATTGAAAGTTGATAGCAGAGGCGATGTCTACAAGTAGATTTCATGCTATAAATTTACAAATCTCTTCATCACAAAGAGACCGCCGCAAGGCAATCCCTATTCTCTCCCTTAAAAGTTCTCCCAAACATCACCGCTATGTTTTTTTGAACCTGCGATTACTTTAGTATTTGCATTGGCATGTTGTGTTACTACTGCAGGTCTTGCAGCTTGTATATGTCTGTTTTGTGAAGAGGTATTTATTTTATCTTTTCCTACGAACTCTTTAGATAATGC
>JAPLGO010000022.1 GCA_026390115.1 Campylobacterales bacterium
ACGCGGCGAGTACATGTGAAGCTGCTTCTTGTGAATGACGAGATAAACGCTGCATCTCTTCTTTATCCAAGATTTTATCTATATCAAGAATAACAATCATTTTTTCTTCTTTTTTAAAGAGACCTTTAAGATATTTTGGTGCAATAGAAGCTCCCATATCAGGAGCCGGATAAAGTTTATCTAAATCAACATTCTCCATGTCGGAGACTTCGTCTACAACAAGACCTATCATTCTTGCATCTTGTGTTCTTACCGCAATTACAATTGTTCTTTCGTTATATACGGGTTGAGTATTGATATTAAATCTTACTCTTAAATCAATTATAGGTGCAACTTCCCCTCTTAGATTGATAACCCCTTTTACCCAGCAGCTAGCGTCAGGTATCGGCGTTACAACAGGATAGGTAAGAATCTCTCTTACTTTATTTATCTCAATGCCGTATGTCTCATTTCCAAGTTTGAAAGTTAACAACTGATTTATTTGTGATGTGCTCATGATGCTCTCCTAGTGCTATTTTGCGTGATATTCATGGTATCTATAATTAAGCCTATTGTTCCGTCTCCGCGAACAGTTGCCCCGCCGATTCCTTGTGCGTTTCTGAAGTTTTTATCCAGCGGTTTTATAACAAACTGCTGCTGGTTCATAAATTCATCTACAAACAGTGCTATCTTTTTTGCTCCCGAACGAACAACAATCAATAGTCCATCGGATAACTTATGATTCTGAGGAATGATATTAAATGTTGTATGAAGTCTTATAACAGGTATAAACTCGTTTCTTAGCATTAATACCTCTGACTCTTCATCACCGATTTGTTTTATCATATCCTCTTCAGGTTTTAGCGTCTCTATGATTGCAGAAAGCGGTAATATAAACTGCTCTTTGCCTACTCTTATGTTTAGTCCGTCTAAAATAGCTAAAGTAAGCGGCAACACGATAGTAAATGTTGAACCCATTCCTTCTTCTGTCTCTACTTTAACAACTCCGCCTAATTTTTTAATATTAGACATAACAACATCCATACCTACACCACGACCCGATATGTCGGTAACTGCTTCAGCCGTACTAAGCCCCGGTGCAAAAATAAGCATTGCTTTGTCATCTTTGCTCATCTGTGCAGCTTGTGCCTCTTCTAAGATTCCGTTTTGGATAGCTTTTTCAGTAACTTTTGCAAGATTAATTCCGCCTCCGTCATCCTGAATCTTAATTATCATCTGTCCGTTAGCCTGTTCAGCACTCATAATAAGGGTTCCGGTTTCGCTTTTACCGGCTTTTTTTCTTCTGTCTATTGACTCTATTCCATGGTCCATAGCATTTCTAACAATATGGGTAAGAGGATCTGTCAGACCTTCAATCATTGCTTTATCAATCTCTACGCTATCTCCATAATGACGGAAATCTATCTTTTTATTTAGTTTTTTAGCAGTATCTCGTATAACTTTTGGAAATTTAGAAAAAACTGTCTCCATCGGTATCATACGCACTCCCATAACAGACTCTTGAAGCTCTCTGATGTAACGGTCAAGCAAATCAAGTCTTTCGCTCAACTCTGATTTTATCTTTTGGTCTTGCATCATAAAAGTATATTGAGTAAGCATGGAATGAGCAATAACCAACTCACCGATATTATTCATAAGAGCATCTATTTTAGATAAATCAACTCTGATTGAGTTAGATGCGCTGTCAGCTTTAAATTTTTTACTGTCTTTTGCTTCATTATCTTTAACATCAATCTCTTTTTTTGCTTCTCTTAAAGGAGCTTGAACTTTTTTATCCTCTATTTTGCTCGGCTCATCGAAGAATCCAAATCCGTCTTCATCAACAAGTTCCGGTTCATCAAAGAATCCAAACCCTTCATCATCAACAAGCTCTGGCTCATCGAAGAATCCAAACCCTTCATCAAACTCTACATCATCAAGTTCTAGCTCATCGAAGAATCCAAATCCGTCATCATCAACAAGTACTAGCTCATCAAAAAATCCAAATCCTTCATCTTCGTCAAGATCAATTATGCCGCCGTTCATAGGTCCATACGCATTACTCTCTCTTGGAAACAGCATCCCAAAAGCAGGAACTTCTACTATCTCTCTGACAAGAACCTCTTTCTCTGCTTCTATTACTTTGCTTTCTTGAGCGGAAGGCTCTTCATTTAAGAGTTCAATCTCTTTTATATCTTGACTAAAGTTATCCAGTTTATAAAGAAGTTCCTCTTTAGTCGTCATAAAATAATCATGTTCCAATTCATCCGACAACTCTAATTCTAAGATATGTTTTAGGGTATCGACTCCATCAATAAGTAAGCTTGCCATACTCTCTTCAAACGCGAGTTTGCCGTTTCTGAGCTTATCCATGAAAAATTCCAGTTCATGTGCCAAGGCTGCAAATTTTGATAACTCTACAGATGCAGAATTACCCTTTAGCGTATGCACTGAGCGAAACAGAGAGTTTATCGTTTCATTATCCATATCGCCCGCATCTTCTGCTTCTAGTAAAATATTATCTATGATTTCAAATATATCTTCTGCTTCTTCAAGAAACATCTGACGATATTTATTAATGTCAAATACTGCCATGGATAATCCCTATCTACTCAGGACGATTCCAACCGCCTTGAGAAGTTGCTCCGGAACAAACGGTTTAACAATCCAGCCTGTTGCACCAACTTCTTTTCCTTTAGCTTTCATATCATCATTCTTTTCCGTAGTAAGCGTAAGAATAGGTGTTTTTGCATACGTAGGCATTTTTCTTAGCTCTGCAATTAACTCAAACCCATTCATATTGGGCATATTAATATCCGATACTATTAAATCAAACACTGTAGCTTTTGCCTTTGCAAGACCGTCCACTCCATCAACTGCTTCTGTTACATCAGGGTATCCGCCCTCATTTAACGCATACTTAACCATATCTCTCAACATGTTTGAATCATCTACTATTAATATCTTTGGCATTTTATTTATTCCTTTTTATTTTTATTTAAAACGCTAATCGGGACGAGTTCCGATTAGCTACGCTAGCCGCTTTGGCGCTAAAGTTAACCTCTGGTGAGGCAGACGTAGATACTAAACTCACTTAAATTACTATGCTGCTCTTTATGTCTAAAACAATAAAAACTCTTCCATATTCGGTTGTTCTATATTGCAACCTTGCATAGCGTCGTCTTGTCCATCTGCATAATCTCTTTGGTCTTGAATAGTGTAAAACTGAATTAATCTTTTTTTGAGTTCAGCTTTGGCAGTTTCTGTTACGTTATAACCATTCTCTGAAGCAAACTCTATGTCATTTTCCATAATCTTAGAAATACCGTCTATCATCTGCGTAATTCGGTCTTCACATTGAAGTACCATAATAAATCCAAACATAGCCTTTATAACTTCATCCGTACGACCGAGGATAGACTCTGTCATATTCCAAGATTCTTCTAGCTCCCCAAATGCTTGAGGAGCCATGTGCTCTTTTAAGAGAGTTAATTTGTCATGTGCCTCTGAAGCATCACGATGAATTGCTTTCATCTCTTCTACCCGCTCTTCAAAGATGATTTCTATCTCTTTAGTGCTCTCTTGCATATTGAGTTTTATTCCATCTAAGTTTGCATTATGCACAGATGTATCCACACTAAATCTTTCTATTATCTCTCGTTGTTCTCTTACTGTAATCCTCTGCTCAACATGATGGCTATATGCCTCAAGCATAGATGGAAGCTTATCAAGACGGGAGCGGTCTATCCATGCGTCAAATATATGTGGAACTAATATCTTTTCATGTTTTTCATCATGCAGTGCTATTATAAGCAGGCACTCATTTATATTAATCAAAGCAGTGGCAAATGATATATGTTCTAAACCGCAAATAATTACGTCACATGTATCCTCTTTTGCCTGCATGAACCTGTAACCTATATTTTCTAGAGAAGGAAATGTAGAATCTTCCTCTAGTAAATTCCAAATTGTTTTCATAAAAACTCCTAAAATAGTTATTTAAATGCTAAAAAGAAGTAACTCTTTTTAGCTACGCTAGCTGCATAGGCATTTTTGTACTAAAGCACGATGCAAAAAATCATTTAGTGATTTTTTATAAAAGCTTTGGCACTTTCACATTATCCTCATCATAAGGAGATTTGCTGCAAGGCAATCCCTTCTTCTTAAAAGTTTTCCAGAATATCATTAAGTTCTTCATTCTATTTTTTGTTTTTGAAATAAGAGTTTACAACTGTAGTGTTGCAGTTATGTTGCAATTTATATTATTGAATTAAGAAATACTCTCCAAACTTAGCGTATAAGCACATTCTCCTTCTTGCCATGAGACCGCCGCAAGGCAATCTCTCCTCTCCTTAAAAGTTCTCCCAAACATCACCGCTATGTTTTTTTGAACCTGCGATTACTTTAGTATTTGCATTTGCATGTTGTGTTACTACTGCAGGTCTTGCAGCTTGTATATGTCTGTTTTGTGAAGAGGTATTTATTTTATCTTTTCCTACGAACTCTTTAGATAATGCATCTTTTACCATAGCTTCTGCTTTTTGAATAGTTGCGTTTGCTATTGAATCTGCTTGAGCTGCTACTTTTGCATTTTCTTGTGTCATTTGGTCTAGTTGTGTAACTGCGGTATTGATTTGACCGATACCTTGCATTTGTTCACGGTTTGCGTTACTTACATCTTGTACCATTATTGCTGTTTGAGCTATCTTATCTGCTATTACTTCAAAGCCACGTGTTAGTTCTGTCGCTATATTCATACCTTCGTTTGATTTATTTGCTGCGAGGGCTGCCATAGCTTTTATCTCTTTTGCTGCATCTGCACTTCTGTTTGCAAGGTTTCTTACTTCTTGAGCTACGACTGCGAAACCTTTTCCTGCGTCTCCTGCTGTTGCAGCTTCTACTGCTGCGTTAAGGCTTAGGATATTTGTTTGGAATGCAATGTTTTCTATGATTGCTACTGCATCGTTTATGGAGTTAGTTGCACTTTGGATTTCTGTCATAGCTGTCGATGTTCTTTTTGCAAGTTCTGCTCCATCTTTTGCAGCATTATCTGTTTGGTTTGCCATGGTTGCCATCTCGTTTGACTTTTGCACATTGTTTTGAACATTGGATGTCATCTCTTCCATAGCTGCTGCTGTCTCTTCTAGGCTTGC
>JAPLGO010000009.1 GCA_026390115.1 Campylobacterales bacterium
AAGAGGTGTCGAATTGGCAGAGGGAACAGTAAAAAGTTATTCCCAAAATGCTGCCAAAGCAGAGAAAATCATAGAAAATGTATCTAAAATCAATGAACTCTCCAATAAGAGCGGACACAGCATAGATGTAATAAAAACAAGCGTTGACGAATTAACACGCATATTCTAGAGAGTTAATTATAACTCTCTTGTTATTCCAAAATTGTACAGTAGGAAATTAAATCTGTTTTTGAGTAAAGCTTCACTTTTCACTCAGCATTTCAGAAATTTCATTTATCGCCTCATCATTTTTTAGTCTGAATTTAATCTCTATTCTTCTGGATGCAAATTTGTCTTCAAGGCTGCTGTCGTTCATGTCATAAATCAAATCCGTATCTGATCTGCCGCTTGCGGCTATAAAAACTTTTAAATCTTTCTCAAGTTTTGGCTGAAGCGTTAATATAAACTTCATAACTTCGAAAGCTCTTTTTTGAGAGAGTTCCAAATTATGAAGATACTCTCCGTCACTGTTTGTATGCCCCTCTATAATTATTCTCTCTAAATTATCTCTTATCTCTTGCTCATTCATCATCACATCAATATATTCAGACAACACGCCCTGAAGTGCCATCTTTGCATCACTTTTGAGTGTATATTCACCTTGGTCGAAAAGTATGTTTCCGGCAATACTGAGGGAGCCGTCTTTTGGATTGACGGCTATTTTGTTGCCTAGTTTGGTTCGTAACTTCTCTATTACCACTGCTTTTACGGATGTTAATTTGTTAATTGACTCTTTTGTCTGTTTAAGCTCTTCTCTTAATTTCTCTGCATCATTCTGTTTTTTTGCAGCCTCTTGAACAAGTTTTTCAATAGACTCTTTTTGAAGCTGAAGTTCGCTTGTCATATAGGAATATTTCATAACAACGACACCGACAACCAAGATAAATACAAAAAGTAATCCAGCCATCAAATCGGCATAAGAGATCCAGAAATTATTTTGAGAATCGTTAAGTTTTTTCATTCTTATTTCATTTCTTTTGCTTTGGATGTCGCATGTATCAATATATCCAGCTTTTCAAGAAGTTCTATATTGGAATCTTCCAAACTCTCTTCAAAAGATTTTACCGAGTCTATCATGCGTTCATTGCCATTTTTAATATTCAGGCTGTTTTGCTCAAAGGATTGGAGTGTATTTTCAATATTATCCTGAAACCTTGAGTAGAGCATTTCAAGTGAAGCAACTGATTTGTTAACCCCTTTCATCTGTTTTTCAGCTGTCTCAGAGTAAGCGTCATCAAGCCCATCGAGCAGCTTCAGCATTCCGTTTGAGAGGTCAAGCAACTTGTCGGACATGGAACCTATGCTTGTTTTTGCCTCGGCTAAATTGGTGCTAAATCCACCAAAAAAGTCGCTTAGTTCATGCGTTTGCGAATTCAACTCAGTTAAAGATGTAGCCAAAATATTGGCAACTTTCGTGGATGATTCATTCTGTGAAACAATCAGTTTCTGGCTATTTTTAAACACTTTACTTAACGATTCCAGCTCAGCAACATTGTGCGATAAAGTTTCATAGGAGTTGTTGGCTACATTAATTGATTTATCCAGTTTTTCACTTACGGTAATTTGTTTATCCGTGCTGATTACAAGGCGGTCAACCAAATCATCCATTGCCTCCGAAACATGTAACAATCTTCCTGACACACCATCGATTGAAGATTGAGAGGTTCTAAAGTTATTTGTAGTAATTTCAAGGGTATGTGTAATATTTTCTGTCTGCATGTTAAAGGAAGATATTACCTTATCCAAGATTTCTGCAACTTCTTTAGATGACTCATTTTGGGATGTCATGGCATCATAATTCGATTGAAACAGTTGACTAAGGGATTGTAATTTATCTACATTATCAGATAAATTTGAATAGGATTGATTGGCTGCCGTAATTGAGAGATCTAATTTTTCGCTAATTGCTTCCTGCTTCTCTGTGATTGTTGAAAATTTTTCTACTACCGATTTATATGTTTTTCGTAGCTCTTCATGGAATACTCTATCTGCTTTTAATGTTTTGTAGAGCAATCCGGTCTGCACATTAATCGTATCATTGAGTTTTTGAATAAAGTCTGGGGAGAGCGACTGTTTTATTGTCTCTTGCAGACCGCGATTTAAGAGTTGCTGCTCTACAAACGTAGCTCTTTTAAGCTCCTCTTCGCTCCACAGCTTCTTCTCAAACACTTCCTTAATCTCTTGCAACTCTTTTTCTATAAAAGAGAACCCTTTTTTTTCAAAAAAGACCCACCAAAGTGACAAAAAAATTCCATAAATAGAGGCATAAAAAGCAGTTCCGACACCGCCGAGTAGTTTTGTTATCTCATGGTTTAAGGCATCCGCCGAGCCGGCACTAAAATCCGGCATGGAGAGAGCGATACTGATAAAAGTACCTAATATGCCCAAAGTCGGAAATGTTCCCGCCGCTACTGCAGCATAGTTATCGTTACGAAGTTTTTGTGAAAATCTGTCAAAAAACTTATCCACTGAGCCGATAGCCTTTTTTTCTCCCATTAAAAGAGTAAGGTTCTCGTCAATATATTTAGAGACTTCCAATATAAGAGCTCTCTTAGTATTGTGAAAAGTACAGGTCGAATAACATGCATTATGTTTTACAAAAAAAGCAAAAACTGCATATATCACACCTATAATAAGAATAGAGTGCAGCTCCATCTGAAGAGGAATAATCCCCATGTAGGCAATCAAAACTATAAAAATCAAAAGCGTCGGGGCGGACATTATTTTAATTAAATTATCGATGCAATTTAATGTTTTTCCCTCTTGTTTTAACTGAAAAAATTTTTCTAAACTTTTTTTATTCATATTCACTCCTCATATGGCTATTTGTACATTTCTATTTTTTATTTGATATGATAACGATTCTAAACTGCATATTGGGACACATCATGAAAGCTGTAATCATAATTCTATTTTTTGAAGTTATAACTTTAAATCTCTATGCCCAAATAAAGTGGATTCCTATTGAACCAATAGCGCCTATCGCACCGATTGCACCTATAAACATGAATGAACCTAGCAAGCGTGAGAACAACACATCCAAGATGAAACCTGCAAATCAACTGCTTGAAAATGTAAAAACTATTCAATACCTGCTTGACAGTACTCGCGATAGAGATGAATCAGATAGAGAGGGTGAATAGGGGTTGAACTCTTTGCAATTCCTCTTTTACTATCTCCACATGCCCTTTAACTTTTACACTCTTCCATAGAGCTTTTATAACTACGTTTGGGTCAATAATCAGAGTTGTGCGAACGATTCCCATGTACTCTTTGCCGTAATTTTTTTTCAGCTGCCATACGCCGTAAAGCTGCATCATGTTTGTCTCTTCATCACTCAACAGCGTAATATTCAACTCTTGTTTTTCTATAAAATTGCGGTGTTTTTTTGTACTGTCTGCACTTACGCCGATGACGATGGCATCAAGTTCTGAAAAATCCGGCGCTGCTTCGCTGAACTCACATGCCTCTGTTGTGCATCCCGGAGTGCTGTCTTTTGGATAAAAGTATAAAACTATCCACTTGCCTCTTAAATCTCTTAGGCATATCTCTATATCGTCTTGGTTTGGTAAGCAAAATTCTGGTGCTTGGCTGCCGATTTCTAACATTTAATTTCCTTTAATTGTTTAATATATAAAGAGCAACATGTAAACCCAGATGCCTGTAAGTGAAGTGAGAACGACACCTGTAAATGTCAAAAGACCCGCTTTTTTATGGTTGTGTGTTGCTAAAAAAATTTTTATCATAGCGAATGTGGTTACCCACAAAATAAGAGTGGCTACCGATATTGCAATATGAAACATTAGCACGATAAAAACATAATTGTGTGATGCGGTAGTTCCTTCTATGAAATATTTATAACCGCCACCCAGTCTCACTCCATACTCAAAATAAGTAAGCACTATAACCGAAAAAGCAAAGATTAATATTTGTAAAAAAGCATGATATTTGTACTTTTTAATTCTCGCCAAATAAATAGCAGCCGACACCAAAAGAGGCAAAAGTGCCACAATAAGCGTAACCATGTCCATGAAAAATGGCGCTCTTGTTCCTAAAAAACCGTGATGAAACATATATTCCATGTTGCTCATATTTTAATCCTTTATAATCTTAATTTTAGCTACTTTTGCTTTTTGATAGTACGCATACATCGCGCCTAAAATAACAATTGCAATCACAAGCACAATGATTATTTGGTGCAAATATTGGTTTATCAACTCTTGATTCTCGCCTATAAAATATCCGAGCATGACAAGGATAAAAGCCCAAATTGCCGAACCTAGTGTTGTGTAAATTGAAAAGACGAGCAAATTCATCCGGGCAAGTCCGGCAGGGATGGAGATAAGATGGCGAATGACTGGCAATAATCTTCCTATAAAAGTAGAGATATGCCCATGTTTTTCAAAGAACCCGTCCATTTTTGCCAAGGCATCTTCATTTACGAAAAAATATTTTCCATATTTCTTGAGTATTCTTCGCCCAAGAGAGAGTGCTAAGTAATAGTTTACAAAGGCACCGGCGAGTGAGCCTGCCGTAGCACTTACGATTATCAAAGATATATTCATCTGCCCCTGCGAAGCCAAATATCCGGCTGGAATTAAAACTATTTCACTTGGGAGAGGAATAAATGAACTCTCGATGCTCATGAGGATAAATATCCCCCAGTAGCCCCAATCAAAGATTAAATCAACTAAATTTTGTGCCAACTCTTTTATCATTTAATCGCATCCTCTACATCTTTTATCATCTTTTTTGCTACATCTTTTTTGGAGTATTCTAAAAGTCTTTGGCTTTTATCTTCGAGCTTTTCATCCAAAATGGAGAAAATTTTTTCTCTCAAACTCTCGCCTTCTCGCTCGCACCAGCCAAGGTTGTTCTGAACTATAAACTGTGCATTATAAAACTGATGGTCGCCCGCAGCATACGGATAGGGAATAAAGAGAGTCGGCACTCCACTGACACAGAGTTCCCAGAGGGTACTTGCACCCGAGCGGCTCACTGCCAAGTCGGCATGTGAAATTAACTCTGGAAGCTCTTTTGTAAAGCCGTACAACTCCGCTTCGACATCTAAATTTTCATACTCTTTTTTAACTCTCTCATAATCACCCTCGCCCGCTTGATGGATAATTTTTATTCCTCGATTTTGAAGTTCTTTTGCCACGCTTAGTGCCAATTCATTGATAGCTTTTGCCCCTTGAGAGCCGCCTAAGAAAATTATAGTTTTAAACTCTTTTCTCACTCTGGCATTTCTGTAGAAACTCTCATTTACGGGATAACCTTGAATAACAGAGTTTTTGTCATACGCCGATATAAATCTTTTCGCGTAGGGTTTTAGCAGAGAATTCAGCCTTCCCTCCACTGCATTTTGCTCATGGATAAAAAGAGGTATAAAACGGCTTAGAGAGGCGAATGACGCCGGTGCTGCCGAAAATCCGCCGACACTGTAAACCGCCTCGATTGCATGTTTTTTTAAAATTCCTCTTGAAGCAAAAAAAGCTTTAAGGATTTTATAGAGTGCCTTGAACTTTTCAAAACCTTTTTGATTTACAACACCCGTAGTTTCCAAAAAATAGACAGCAGAAAATAGGCTGTTATGCTCAAAATATTTTTTATCCTGACCTGAAGCCGAACCTATAAATATTACCTCATGTCCATATTCCACGGCGCTCTCAACCAAGGATTGTGCTATCATCAGATGACCGCCAGTTCCGCCACCCGTAATACAAAGTTTCATTCTTCTCTCCATTGCAACATGCCCGCTACTGCGGCAAAACTTTTTTTGATGCCATAATTACCATGCCGACACCGATAGATGCTGCCAACATCGTAGAACCACCGTAGCTTATAAAAGGAACAGAGATACCCTTAATCGGTGTGATTCCACTGATTCCATAGGCATTTACCAAAAATGCAAAAGAGAGAAGAAGCCCTATTCCCAAACTAAAAAGATAAACACTTCTGTCATTGGAGCGGTTTGCAACCCTGAATATCCTCATCAACATCCACATAAATATAAAAACAACACCCACAACACCGACAAAACCAAATTCTTCGGCAATTCCCGCCAAAACAAAGTCTGTATGAACTTCACTCAAAAAGCCAAGCTTAAAGGTTCCGTTAGCCAATCCGACTCCAAAAATTCCCCCATTATGGATAGCATTGAGAGAGTGTCCAATCTGGTAAGGTTCAACCTCTGTGGGAATTCTCAACTTCTCTGCCATGGCAGCCGGAAAAAGTTCCAAGACACTGTTTTGAGCCAATGCCCACCAAGATTTTATTCTGGTAATTCTATGCTCTGCCGCTAAAATAAAAAAGACAAAAAGCATTAAAACGACGGATAAAATAGTTAAGAAGAATCTAAAACTGCTTCCCGCAAACATCAACATAAAAAGGAGCGTAAGCCCGAGCACTACGACCTGCCCCAAATCATTCTGCACAAAAGCTATAATAAACATGGCAACAACAAAAACAAGAGCGTAAGGCGTAAAGCGCTTCAATTCACTAAATATTCCCATGCCGTCATGGTGACCCAATTTCCTTGAAAAACTCCAGGCAAGAAAATAGACAAAACCGATTTTAAAGAACTCAACGGGAGCTAAAGAGAATCCTCCGATTTTTATCCATCTTTTTGCTCCGCCTACGGCAGAAACCAGAAATTCTGGCAAAAACGGCATGGCTATCATCAAAATTGTTGAAACAAAGAAGAGTGTAAACCCTATAATTTTCAGCCATTTGTCAGGTTCTAGCTGAGATAACATCCAGATAATCACAATACTGAAAAGTCCAAAAGCAACCTGTCTGATAGCAAAATGAAATTCATTTACGCCAAAGAGCAGTGTTATATATTCGGATAAAGTATATGAAAGGGCTATTCCAATACCGATAAGTGTCGAAACTAATGCAAAGAGAGTTCTATCTGCCATAAATCCAAACTACTTAATTTTGTTGATTTTTAAAACAAATTCAACTTCGGGTTGTGATAGGTGCAACTCTTTAGAGATGGTCTCTAGGGATACACCCTGCTTGAAAAGTGAAATAATTTTTTCATCATCGTTTGCATGGATTGAGGAGGGAATAGAAAACTGTTTTACTCCGCTTTCCAAAGATGAAATCCTTGAATCGACCTGCAGATCTATTGAATGAATAGTCTCCTGCATATGTTTCAGCCCGATTGTTAGAGGCTGAATCATATCATAGACGCTTCTTTCTATCTCTTGATAAATCTCCTCATCACTCATGCCTCTTGTGTTTTGCTGCAAACTTTTTTGAGACTCTGTAATGTTCTTCTTGAGGTAAAATATTTCTCTTTGCAGCTCATCTACCACAGTAGCGATAGAGCGGATATTTCTACTGTAATCAGAATCTTTGCTTGATACATAATAGATAAGGTAGAAAATCACAACTACCATCGCCCCTGCAATATACTCTGTGAGACTAAAACTGCTCATAAAGCCGCTAATATTCAAAGATTCTAATTTCATTTTTTACTTTCTTTTGCTTCGCGGATGAGCAATCGCTCTCTTGATGTAAGGTAGGTTGCCCATTCTGCTTCATCTCTTTCATGTGTTCTGACAATAGCAGCCAATGTTGGTGAGAGTGCTTCAAAAAAAATACCGATATCCCTTTTTGGATGAATTGGCATCTCAACTCTTCCATAATACTGCACACCAACGGACAAAAGAGGCGCATCTAAATTAAAGTGTTCAAAGCCGATAGATTCGATTCGCCCCTTCATGATAAGCGGAACTCTTGAGGGTTCCTCATGTTTTATAAATCTCTCAAGGGCATCTATTTTGTTATGGAGTTCAACAAGAAGATTTAATAAAACAGGGTCTGTTTCATGTGTATCTCCCCTTGCTTTAGCATGTTTGACCCACTGATTTATAGGGCTGTTATCGGACTCAATCAGCTTATGGTACTCACCTTCATACGCCTCCGCTTCACTTGTTGCTTCGCTAAAACTGATATTTATTTGTGCCGGAACTAAACGGGGATTCATGCACTCACCTTATCTAAAATAATAAAAATCAAAAATGCAACACCCAAGTAACCATTCACCGTAAAAAATGCACGGTCTATTTTTGTAAAATCTTTTCGTACCAGAAAGTGTTCATAGCCCAGCATAACTGCACTTGCAACCACCGCGGCAAAGGCAAAAAAGCCAAGCCCTGAACTCCAAACAAAAAGAGCCCAAAAGAGTACGCTCAGCATGTGAAAAAGCGATGAGATAAAAAGGGTAGCCTCAGCCCCGTAGCGTGATGGAATGGAGTGGAGATTATTTTTTTTATCAAATTCTATATCTTGAAGTGAGTAGAGCAGATCAAACCCTGCAACCCAAAAAATCACACCCAAACTCAGCAAAACTGACCAGAGCGATACTTCTCCGCTCACGGCAACAACCCCAGCAATGGGTGCAAGTCCGAGTGAAATACCAAGTACAACATGTGCTAAAGATGAAAATCTTTTAAAGTAGGAGTAACTCCCCAAAATAAAAAGAATCGGAATACTAAGAGCAAAAGCCAATTTGTTTATCATAAATGCCACAGCTACAAAAATAAAGGCATTTGTAACGATAAAAATCATAATACTGGCACTGTCTAATCTTCCATCCACATTCGGTCTGCCTGAAGTTCTAGGGTTAAGTGCGTCTATGTCTCTATCTGCGTATCTGTTGAGTCCCATGGCGAAGTTTCTTGCACTGACGGCTGCCAAAGCACCCATAAAAAGAAGCCAGAATCCAAACCATCCGTTTGCTGCAACTATCATTGCTATAAAAATAAAAGGGAGAGAGAATATAGAGTGTTCAAACATAACCAACTCGTTAAAATCTCTTAATTTTTTAATATATCTTTGCACCATTTTACCTTACCCAATAATTGAGGCTTATTCTATCCAAAGTTGTTTTAAAATGATATAATTTCCGGATGAACAATGAGATAAAACAACTGGCAATTATAGGTGCAACGGCGTCTGGAAAGAGTGATTTAGCAATAAAAATTGCACAAAAGACAGACGCATATATTCTCTCAATCGACTCGCTCAGCATCTACAAAGAGATTGACATAGTCTCTGCAAAACCCTCCCCTGACGAGCTCTCTTTGATAAAACATTTTGGCATAGATGTTTTACGCCCAGATGAGCATTTCAATGTTGATATATTTATGGATTTATATAAAAAAGTACTTTTCATCTGCCAGGAAGAGGGCAAAAATCTTGTTATAGTCGGCGGCACCTCCTTTTATCTGAAGTCACTCATGCAGGGCTTGTCAGAGCTTCCAAAAATCACAAAAGAGGTCTCTTCTCTTGTGGAAACAAAACTTGCAAATTTAGAGAGTGCACATGCCTTTTTATCTGCACTTGACCCGCACTATATGAAAAATATTACACCAAATGACAGCTACAGAATCGAGAAGATGCTTCTGATTTATGAGGCTTCAAATCTCACCCCCTCGCAGTGGTTTGAAGCAAATCCTCCAAAACCGATTATTGAGAATTTAGCCATTTACAACATTGAAGTCGAAAGAGCTATTTTGAGAGAAAGAATTTCAAAAAGAACGAACAAGATGCTGCAATATGGTCTGATAGATGAAGTTTGTTATTTAGAACAAAAATACACGAGGCTTCCCAATGCCATGGGTTCCATAGGGATAGTAGAAGTTTTAGAGTTTTTAGATGGCAAAACAACCAAAGAAAAGATGCTTGAAAATATCTCCATGCACACGGCACAACTGGCAAAAAGACAGCAGACTTTCAACCGCACACAATTTGAAACTATTACCTCAGCACCGCTTGAAACACTTGAAAGAATTATACTGACTGCTCAGTTTTAAGATACAATCTCAATATATCGATTATGGAATAATTTGAATGATTAAAATAACAAACTTTGCAGGTAATTTTTGGGGCGGTACTGCTGCCATGCTTGTTGCTATGCCTGCTGCTATCGCTTTTGGTGTTACAATTTATGCGACCATAGGCGGGCATTTTGCTGCATACGGTGCAATTGCAGGTATCTTAGGTGTTGCCGCAATCGGAATTGTTGCCTCGCTCTTAGGCGGAACACAAAGGCTCATATCTGCTCCAAGCGCTCCAGCGGCAGCTGTTTTATCGGCTTTTGCAATGGAGCATATCTCAAAAGGAGTTCATGCAGACAGTGTGTTTGTAATGCTCATGGTAATCGCTCTTATAGCAGCCATTATACAAGTGCTTTTTGGGGTTGCAGGACTTGGGAGACTTATAAAATATATGCCATTTCCTGTTGTAAGCGGTTATTTAAGTGGGGTGGGACTGTATATTGTTGCCGCACAAACACCTAACTTTCTGGGTTTATCCCAAGGTGAACATTTTTTAGAATCAATTCAATCCCCTGCACTATGGCAGTGGGAAAGTTTTATTGTTGGAGCGGTAACAATTGCAACTATGATATATGGGGAAAAGCTTTTCAAGGCTATTCCGGCTGTTATTATGGCATTAGCCATGGGTATTGGAACCTATTTTTTACTAGGTCTGCTGAAACCTTCTCTATTTGAGCCTAACAATATTTTTATCATAGGAACGCTCGGCGGAAATGATGGAATCGATTTTTTCAAGATGATGTCATGGCGTTTTAATACACTTTTGGAACTCTCTTGGGAGAATATCGGAATGCTTTTTTTTCCTGCGCTCACCCTTGCCGCACTTCTCTCAATCGATACACTCAAAACATGCGTTATCCTTGACTCTATGACCCACTCTTTTCATAATTCTAACAAAGAGTTAATTGCTCAAGGCTCGGGAAACCTTCTCTCTGTCCTTATCGGTGGAATGCCCGGTTCGGGAACCATGGGTGCAACTATGGTAAATATCTCAAGCGGTGCAACAACGCGATTATCTGGACTTATTGAAGGAGTTATGGCAGTCGTTGCTTTTGTTCTTTTGGGTACATTTATCGCGTGGATTCCTGTTGCCTCACTCGCTGCCATTTTGATTGTAATCGGTTTTAGGATGATTGACACCCATAGTATTCAACTCTTAAAATCTAAAAAAACAGCACTTGATTTTTTTATTATCATTGCCGTTGCAGTGACTGCACTTTTTGTAAGTCTTATTGCAGCCGCCGGAGTTGGTTTGTTGCTGGCAATTGCTCTTTATATTACACAACAGATAGGGGCTTCCGTCGTGTATCGTCATCTTGATGGAAATGATGTCCGAAGCAAGGTTATTCGCAGTGAAGAGGAGTCAGTTATCTTAACGACAAAGGGCGGAAATTTTTCTGTTTATGAGCTGCATGGAAGCCTTTTTTTTGGAACTGCCAATCAACTCTATACGATGCTGCGTGATGATCTGAAAGAGAAAAAATACATCATCATGGATATGAAACGAGTGCAAACCGTTGATTTAACGGCAGCACATATTTTGCTACAGATTAAGGATATTCTGCATGACAACAACGGCTATCTTTTACTGAGCAGACTGCCGCACAAACTCCCGACAGGGGATGATATGGAGAGCTACTTTAACCATGTCGGGCTCTTGAAACACTTAAGCCCTATAAAAGTTTTTGATGATTTAGAGTACGCAATTGAGTGGGTTGAAGAGAGAGTTCTTAGTGAAAATCGCTCAGCAATTACAGAGGAGCTACCCTATGATCTTAAAGATTTTTCTCTTTTAGGGCACAGAAAACAGGAGACAATAGATGAAATACAAGACTCATTTGAATGCAGAACTTTCAAAAAGGGAGAGATTATTTTTAAGCAGGGAGATTTAGCGGGAGAGCTTTACTTAATCCGTCGAGGGCTGGTTCGGATTGTTCTTAGAATTTCAGAACATAGTATAGTCCATTTAAGCACCTTGGGACAGGGTAATTTTTTTGGAGAGTTCTCTTTTTTAGAGGGAAGCCCTCAATACAGTGAAGCTTTCGCAACCATGGATACCGATCTGTTTGTCATATCCCGTGAAGCATTTGACGAATTTTCTCAGCGACACCACAGAGCCTCTTTTCGTTTTATGCAGAGCCTCGCTACCGTATTGGCAGAAAGACTCCACCTCACAAGTTCCGAATTGGGTGCCGAGTATGATGTTTAGTCGCAGATTTATAAAAATCTGCTTCATGACAAAAGTTCTTTTTAAAGAGCCAAATGTTCAAAGCGACCTTTCAAGTCAAAAGAGATAAAATCCCTTCTATGATTAAAAGAATTCCCACTAAACAAATTTTTGTCGGTAATGTTGCTGTTGGCGGTGATGCGCCTATCTCTACACAATCTATGACATTCTCGCAAACTGCGGATGTCGCTAGCACGGTTGAGCAGATTAATAGGCTCCATTTTGCGGGGTGTGACATCGTGCGTGTTGCCGTTCCCAACATGGAGGATGCACTTGCTCTCAAGGCTATCAAAGAGCAGATATCTCTGCCTCTTGTTGCAGATATTCACTTCAATCATAAATTAGCCCTCATCGCTGCGGAAGTTGTAGATTGTATCCGCATCAATCCCGGAAACATCGGTTCAAAAGAGAAAGTTGCGGAGGTTGTAAAGGCATGTCAGGCGCGCAATATTCCTATCCGCATCGGTGTAAATGCAGGGAGTTTGGAAAAAGAGTTTTTGAACAAATATGGACAGACTGCCGAGGGGATGGTCGCTTCTGCGGAGTACAACATCAAATATTTAGAAGATTTGGGTTTTAGCAACATAAAAATCTCTCTCAAAGCCAGCGATGTGCAAAGAACCGTCGTGGCGTACAGAATGCTCCGACCGAAAAACAGCTACCCTTTTCATCTTGGAGTCACAGAGGCGGGAACACTTTTTCATGCGACGGTTAAAAGCTCTATCGGGCTTGGTGCACTTCTGCTTGACGGCATCGGCGACACCATGCGAGTCTCAATAACGGGAGAACTTGAAGAGGAGATAAAAGTTGCACGGGCGATTTTAAAAGACAGCGGTGCAATGCCCGATGGGCTCAACATCATCTCCTGCCCGACATGCGGACGCATCGAAGCCGACTTGGTGAGTGCCGTGAGCGAAATAGAAAAACGAACAGCGCACATCAAAACTCCGCTCAATGTCTCTGTCATGGGATGCGTGGTCAATGCGATAGGCGAAGCCGCACATGCCGATGTTGCCATTGCCTACGGAAAAGGAAAAGGGCTTGTTATGGTCAAAGGCGAAGTTGTAGCGAATCTTGATGAACGAGAGCTTGTGGATAGATTTGTTTATGAGATAGAAAAAATGTCGAAAGAGAATAACTGATGCAAGACAACCTATACAACCTAGCCTTTGAGCGCTCGATTTTAAGCTCGATTGTTTTTGAACCTCAGCAGTTTGATGAACTTAGCACCGCCCTGAAAAAAGATGATTTCTATCTTTCTGCGCATCAGGATATTTTTGCCTCGATGCTGAAACTGTTGCAAAAAGATGAGCCGATTGATGAGGAGTTTATCAAAAAAGAGCTTCTCAAAGTCAAAAAATTTGATGAACAGGTTATGCTTGAAATTCTCTCCGCAAACCCTATCTCAAATACAAAAGCCTATGTAAATGAAATAAAAGACAAGTCGCTCAAACGCCACCTTTTAACCCTTACAACGGAGATAAAAAGAGTAACCGTTGAAGAGGAACTCACAAGTGCCGAAGTGATTGACATAGTTGAAAAAAAGCTCTATGAAATCACGCAAGACAACCAGACAAGCGATTTTAAAGACTCTCCAAAGATGACCTTTGACACTATGGAGTACATCAAAGAGATGAAGGCTCGTGGAAACACGGTTTTGGTCGGGGTGGATACGGGCTACCATGAACTCAATAAAATGACAACTGGTTTTGGAAAGGGCGACCTTGTAATTATTGCAGCAAGACCTGCCATGGGGAAAACCTCTTTTGTGCTGAACACAGTAAACTCTCTTATTATGCAGGGAAAAGGTGTTGCTTTTTTCTCTTTGGAGATGCCGGCAGAGCAGCTGATGCTGAGACTTCTCTCAATTCAGACCTCCATTCCTCTTCAAAAACTTCGTGTCGGAGATATGAACGATGACCAGTGGAGCAGCCTGAGCAGTGCAATCAACAAGATGAACAGTGCCAAACTTTATGTGGACGACCATGGAAGTATCAATATAAATCAGCTCCGCTCCAAACTGAGAAAACTTAAAAACCAACATCCTGAGATTGAGATAGCGGTAATTGATTATTTGCAGATTATGAGCGGTGTGGGAACACAAGATAGACACTTACAAGTCTCAGAAATCTCAAGAGGTCTGAAGATGTTGGCAAGAGAGCTAAACATGCCAATCGTCGCACTCTCTCAGCTCAACCGCGGGCTTGAGAGCAGAAACGACAAACGACCGATGCTCAGCGATATTCGTGAATCTGGTTCTATTGAGCAGGATGCGGACATTATTCTCTTCGTTTACCGCGACGATGTTTATCTCTACAAAGAGGAAAAAGAGAGAGAAAAAGCTGCAAAAGCCGATGGCAAAGAGTTTAACTCCTCCTATGTTGAAAAAGAGGAGGAGGAGGCTGAGATTATCATAGGCAAACAAAGAAATGGACCTACCGGACATGTAAAGCTTATATTTCAGAAAAAACTCACCCGCTTTATTGATACTCCCTCTTTTGCAAAAGGGGTGGAAACTGTGTATGAAAATATTGATACACGCTCCGCTCAGGTTGATTTTGGAGACTCCTCCATCTCGATGCCCACCCTTTAGCCATGCTCGAAAAAGTCTCGCTCTTTAATGCAAAGCGAGACTTTTTAAACTTCTTCTTTGCATGCGGATTTATCCTTTTTTACACTCTACTTATGGAGTATCAGAACTACAAAAATTTTACAAAGTTTGATACAGCACTGGTCAATGCTACCGTTTTAAGCCAATACACAAAAACAAAAGAGTCAAAAACATATCAGATTCTGAAGCTAAAAAGTGACACAGGATTTGTTTTTTATACCATGAAAAACAGCTCATTTCCAGAATCACTTGGCAAAACACTTAAGCTTGAGATAACTACTGATAAGATTAGTTTTTATAACTACTTCACCTCTTTTTTTTCATACAGCACTATCTTGGACAGTAGTTATAATGAGACTCTGAAGCAGAAATTAAATAACTTTATTGCATCCCAACATGAAAACAGAGAGATGGCGAATATATATCAAGCACTCTTTTTAGCCATGCCGGTCGATAAAAGTTTACAAGCAAACTTCTCCGTTTTAGGGGTCTCTGACAATAGTCTGAGTTTTTTGTACAATTCAAATTAAACTATTAAGTTTTATAGCTTTTTTAGTCATACTAAGTTGTACTAAAATTCTAGCTCATTGTATTAGTTTGTAAATTGTCATATTAATTTGTATAAGTTTTAAGGAGCTTAGATGTTTGATAAACCTTCAAGAGTAATACCAAAGAATTATAGAAACATAACGGGTAAGTTTTCTAGCAAAAAGTCTGACAGGCTTATCAGCTATGAATCAAAACTCGAACGTGATTTTCTATATCTTTTTGAGCTTAACAATATTGTTTTGAAAATACTTGAACAGCCTTTTACAGTTGAATATACTATGGATCAGCAAGAATACAAATATACACCAGATTTTTATTTAAAAACACCTATGGGATATAAAGATATCGTTGTTGAAGTTAAGTATCATAATGAGCTAAAAACAATATTTCCCACCTCAAAATACAAATATAGGGCTGCACAACAACATATAAAAGATGCAGATATTGAATTTCATATTTATACCGATAGATGCAGTTTCATTCAAAGTGATGAGTATAAATTCAACACACATTTTTTGCTAAATTACAATTTTCTACCTACTGATGATCTACAGATAATTCAAGAACTATTTTTTCCATACATTAGTATCGAACAACTACTTAATCTGTATAGCAGTGATAAATACAAACAACTAAATTTGTTAAATAGTCTCTGGACAATGATTAGGAGAAACATCATTAGAGTTGATCTATTTGAAAAATTAACGTTGGATACTCAGTTGTTGGAACTTAAAAGATATGACGAGGAAACTTATATGGCTCATCTTGATGGAAAAATATTAAAAGGGTATTTATTATGAGTTTAGAGATCAAAGAAAATGCCAAAGTATATAAATTGGATCAGGAATACATTATTACTAAAGTTATTCCACAGGTTTTGCAAATAGTGTTAATATTTTATTACTCATTTATCATCTCTAGGAATCAGAATAATATATTAAACTTTAAAGAGATAGAATTTTTAAAAATACAGAGGAGCGAAAAATGTCAAATAATTTTATAGACGATGACTTAGTATCTGACGAAAAAGAGCAGGATGATGATGTTGCTTATGACTATTTGAATGAAAAACCTATAGATGAGGATGATTATGAAGATGAGGACGGATATGAGCATGAAGAAAATGACGATAGGTTTTATTTTTAAATATACAAATCGTTCATAAAATTCGAGCTGTGATACAATACATCTATGAAATCAGTATTCGATGAACCCATTCCTTTTAGCGACTATGTAATATTCTACTTTGTAGATAAGTTTGGAGTTGGCTGGCTAGACTTTTACTATGCCATACTTGTGATAATTGTCGGCATTACAATAGGTGGGTGGGTAACAGCTTTTTATGCTTACTCAAAATGCCAACGAGCTATTCAAGAAGCAGTAGAAGACGAACAAGCCTCTAGAAGCAGAAGGAAGAAATAAATGAAAAGAGCCTTTACTCTATTAGAACTTGTGTTCGTAACTGTAGCAATAGGTATATTAGCGGCTATTATTATCCCAAGAGTGAGTAGTCACTCTGTCCCAGAAGCTGCTATACAATTAAAAGACCACATCAGATACACACAGCACTTAGCGATGGTGAATGATAAGTTTGATGCTGCAAACCCGACTTGGCATAGAAACAGATGGCAGATTAAATTTACTGGTAATCAATACTCCATAGTAAGTGATAATAATACAGTATTCGCTAAAGACCCTCAAAACAACGGTAAAAATCTACAAAACTTAGATCTCAATAGCAAATATGGTGTTACAGTTGCATTAAGTGGCAGTTGCGGGGCAAATGCAATAATTAGCTTTGACCACTTGGGAAGACCGCTTGTTGGAGATTTAAGTGCTACAACTAAAGCGTATGATGCTACAAAACTAATGACAGCAAATTGTGTCATTACTCTCTCAAATGGCAGTGAAGCTGATCAGAACCTTACTATCATTCCTGAAACGGGGTATGTTCGATGAGTATAAGTTACTTTGGGCTTACCCTGCATAAAAAAACACATTAAGAAAATTGAATGCAATCGGTAAAAACAAAGAGTAGAAAAATAAGGCTCAATAAAAAATATCAGCCAATTGCCACTGAGTCAGATGAAATTTATATCAATGGCTTCTTTCATTTTAATGTATCCCAAATAATAAAAGATATTGATTCTAAAAAACTTATTGTTCAATCAGAAAAAATCAACTTGAAGCATTGGCTCAAAGACCATTCTCTTGAATTTAGTGTTATAGACAAAGAGCATCTTAAAACAGTTGATACAAATAAGCCTATTTTACAAGCAGAAATCAGAATCAACAAATATGAAATTATTGATGGCAATCATAGAATCCAAAAAGCTTTTGATGATGGCTTGAAATTTATAGACTCCTATAAGCTCCAGGGAGAGCAACTTCTACCCTATTTTATGGAAACTGTGCAGTATGAAGCGTATGTGCGATATTGGAATGAAAAGTTACTTGATTAAATGAATAAGAATTGATTATCTGCATAGTAACATGAAATTTTGCAAGAACTCTAATGAATAAAAAAATTAAAATTAAGTTATTAATAAGTAACAACTTATTTCAAATAAATATTTTTTGTTAAAATACATCTATAAATTTTAATTATATAAGATACAATCATTTTATTCACACATTAGGATTCAAAATGAAAAAATTGTTGTTAAGTTTATTTATCTTGTTTGGATTGTTTAGTCCAGCATCAGCTGCGACTCATGTTAAGGGTTATACAAAGTCAAACGGTACACATGTTACATCACACATGAGAAGTAACTCAAACTCATCTAAAAAAGACAACTATTCTACAAAAGGAAATGTAAATCCATATACTGGAGCTGTTGGCACTAAACCTGCATATAAATAAAGATGGAGAAGGCATTAATAGACTGAGACTTAAAATTATTATGTAAGGTAGATTATGAAAAAGATTATACTGTCACTATCTTTGCTTTTTATATTTGTGCAAGCTGATCTTAACATTTTAGTAATTGATAAAAAAGATTCAAGTGAGCAGTCGCTTTGCAGGAAAAATTTGGATACTCAGAGTATTCAACAAAGAGGTTGCTGTTCACATCATGGTGGGGTTAGTGGATGCTCTAATGGAAAAATTGTTTGCAATGACGGTACTTATAGTCCATCTTGTACATGTGCTATACCATTAAATCCATTAGGCTAATAGAAGGAAAAAATTATTCATCTATTTTTGATATCTACTCTATATGCGAAAGATGTTAGTGTTAAAGGTTATTATCGAAGCAATGGCATCCTTGTCAGTCCACACATTAGAAGTTCGCCAGATTCTTCCAAACAGTATCGACGAGCTAAAAGACACTTATAATATGTTATGTATGGCTCAATCTTTGTGATAATTTTTCTACCCATTCAATTTGCTTTTTATATATTCTTGGCAAAGGATGATAATAGGCATATTGCTTAGTATCTTTTTTTATCCCAATAGGTGATGGATGATTTATTGTTTCAATAGCCAACTTAGCAAGTTCGGTTAGTAATGAGTTCACACCCCATCCATATATTATAGGAACGTCTTTAACAAATAATGAGTTAAAATCATCTATTCTATCGCTGTCAAAAATCGTGTGGGGAACAGTCTTTGAGTCTTCCGATTTTACAAACTTATATAACTTGTTTGAATCAGGTGTTCTTAAATCAGAAAGATTTAGAATGCGTGCATATTTAAACGAAGTATTTTTCATTACTTTCATAATTTGATCTTGTGTATTGTCAGGTGCAGCAAATGAAGGCTTAGTGTTATTATCTATTCCATCTAATGGATATGATGATCCCGGGTTCATCATGACAACCATGAGATCAGGATTTGTGATTTGTGATGATTTGAGTTTTATATCGAGATATTTTCTGCATTTATAATCACAAATTTTATAAAACAGGCCGGTTATTTCATATTCATTTCTCATCTAATTTATCCCTTTTGGAATGACCCCCACTTATATAGACAGAAACTTATTCAGTTAACACCTAATTTTTTGAAGCCTCTAAATTTTATCTTTATTCAAACTATCATAAAGTAAATCAGTTAGTTCAGATTTTAGATAATCATCATCTAGTAATTTTAAGAATTTTTCCACGCTTACTTTACTCTTTAATTCTAATTTACCATCCTCACCAAACTTTAAACTTTTTTTCAATTCAGG
This sequence comes from Campylobacterales bacterium, assembly GCA_026390115.1. Classification (GTDB taxonomy): domain Bacteria; phylum Campylobacterota; class Campylobacteria; order Campylobacterales; family Sulfurimonadaceae; genus Sulfurimonas. The sequence continues at coordinate 19,453 of JAPLGO010000009.1, forward strand.
ATGGTTTTCTATAAAAGAGATGACTTTTGACTGATTATCTCTAATTATATTTATTACAGGAGAATTTTTAACAAGATTGACTTTCTTTGCTATTTTTTTTGATTTAACCATTTCTTCTAATTTGCTTATATCATCTAAAAAGTCTATTGCACCGATAGTTGCCAATGCTTCTTCTGCTTTTTTGACAATAACACTTTCATAACCAAGAGAGCTTTCTAACATATCAAGCTTTATAACTAAAATATGTTCATTTAACACAAGAAATTGAAAATTTCTATCAATCTTCAAGATATCTTCTTTTAGTTCATCAATATTTTCATCACTTTGTTTAAAAAATAAAGTTTTTCCACGCTTTAAAAGATTTATAGGATAGTTCTTTTTGTATAAAAGAATATTCTTTTCGCTTGTTCCTATTTTTATGATGAAGGTTTCAATATCTGAAAAGCTTGTATCTTTAAATGAAAAAGTATCATGCCCTTCACTGTCAAAATTTGCTAGATGTGAAATTTTCTCATATACATTTTCGCTATCAAAATAATAATAAGTTTTTGCATCTTCATCATTCGCACTATCTATTGATTTTAATCTATACTCATTTTCGTCGTTTAATAAAGTATCACTAATACTTTCTTTAAATAATTTCAATAAACTACCAGAAGCCTCATCTGAAATAGATGAAAATGTTATCTCGTTTTCTTTTGAAATTAAATACAACTCCAAAGTGACTTCATCACAACCTAAAATTTCTTCTAATGATTTTTTTAAACTACTTACTTCCATACTATAATCCTTTTATTAAATATATGTTATTACCTAAATCTTTGTATTTATACCTTTGCGTATTATTAGTTATTGTTCCTTTTATTATCAGTACAACAGACTTATTATCACTTTTTGCTTTATAAATCTTATAGCCAAACAATAGTAATGTTGGGTTTAAATAATATAAATTCGATTTTATATAAATTACACCTATCATTATCAATAAAACTATCACTACAACAAAGCTTCTTGGCTCATTAAGGTTAAATGTAATAAGAGGAATTATATAAGTTGATAAAAATGTTAAATGATCAAAATCAGCAGGTGTAATCTCAATAAAAGTTTTAGCGGCTCTTTCTCCATATCCACTATTATTTTGAAATACAACATAGGACAACAATGCTAATGATATTAAGAAAATAAAAAAAGTAACTTGCCAATTACAAATTATTAATTGTGAAAAATATTCTACTTTAGTAGCATAGAAATCCCACTTTAAGAAAGGCTCAATCTTTATGTATTGCACCACAAAAATCATATATAAAGGGATTAGTGATAAATTATATAAATTTGATTTATAAAAAATATTATTCAACTTTTAACTACCCTCAATATGTTTGTATACTTAACTCGGCATTAGTTTTTAATTATTAATCAAAGTTACACTTTTTATATTGTATCTAAAAACAATAGATATTTATATCCTCATGATAAAAGGGCGCATTTTATTTTCAGGATAAGAGCAAGGGAGATTTAGACCATTCAAATGCCTCTTATCAGCAAAGCAAATTACTTATAATTGGAAGATTAAAAATAGAACTTTCAACGCCCTCATTAAGAAGTAATGTTGTTTTTATGAAATAATTTATTTCATTTTGTGACATATTTCCATAATTGCCAGCATTAAAATTAAATTGACTTCTGCCTATTTCTGCACTTAAAAATAAATCTTCACCCATTTCTTTTATCAATAAGTTTTCTTCAGCAAGATAGTTATAAAGTTCTGTCCCATGATAAGGCCTAAATTGAAAAACACTTGTTCTGAATACAACACCATATATACGTGCCATATTAGTTAGCTCTAAAGCAAGAGATAATGTTTTATTAGCATCAGATACCTCTTCAGTAGGAAAACCATATATAAAGTATCCTTTTACGTTAATGCCGGCAAAAAATATTTTTTTAAAAATATCTTTAATATTGTCTATTTGGTTTGGCTTGTGTATCATTCTTAAAATTTTCTCTGAACCGGATTCAATACCTATTGAAAGTTCGTAACAACCACTTTTTTTAAGGGAATTTATACCTTCTTGAGAACTTTTAGTAAATGACATGGTGTGAGCCATTGAACGCCATAGTAGCTCTTTCCTTGGTGAAAAAATATCAATTGCTTTTTTAATATTTTGATTATTTTTTAAAAAAAGATCATCTAAAATTCTTATTGATCGCACGTTAATATAAGTTTTCTCAATGTAGTCTAATTCTTTCATTATACTTTGTGCACTTCTTTCTCGAACTGAACTATGTTTATTTAGTTTTCTGGCAGCACCACAAAAGGCACAGTTATAGATGCAACCTCTACTTGTAATTATTGAAATCTCACGCAGGTTATTAATTTTACTTGTTAAAGGTTCATTTGTAAAAAAACTTCTATCAAGGGTTATATCCGAAATATCTTTTGGAAAATATACAGAGGTACTATCAACTTTATACAAAGTTCTATTTGTATAAATTTCATTAATTGTTATTGGGCTTTGCTTGATATTTTGCTTCACAATATCAATAGTTATGAGTTCGCCATCACCAATTACTCCTATGATTTTATTTTTAGTTACGAAGCTAAATATTTCTGTATATAAAAATTGTACAGAATTTCCACCAGCGATAAATGTCGTTTCAAAAGAAATGCTTTCAACTATTTCTTTTGTAATGGACAGATTTGTTGAAAAAAAATTCATTCCTATAAATATAGGTTTCATACTATTTAATTGTTCTATAAGGTTATACATAGATATATTATTCACTACAGCATCAATCAACAAGCAATCAATATTATTTTCTCTTAATTTAGTGGCAATATAACCTAGTCCAATAGGTGGTAAAAAGTCATCTGGGTCATGGTTTTCTTTTTTTTCTCTAAAGAGCGGAGAATTGACAAGTACTATTTCCATCCAACCCCTTTTATCAGTAAATTATAATTTATTATAACAGAATTACAATTTATTTACACGAGTAGATAATTACAGGAATAATAATTGCTGGTGTATAACTATTATAAAAAAATATGATATAAAATTTATTATAAGCTTTATTTAAGATATATAAAGTTATAAATAACTTTATATATCTTATTTGGACTTTTAATGAAAAATATTTCAGAATGTGAAAAATGTGGTTTATGTAATAATCAAAAACCTTTACTAGATAATTGCAATCGTGCGGATGTAATGTGGGTTGGTCTTTCTGCTAAAAAAGTTGAAAGTTTATTTGACGAAATACCTTTAGCAAACAACACGAATACAGGAAAAATAATAGCTGATATAGAGGAAGGCTTGGACGATATTTTATTTTATAAAACAAACATTGTAAAATGTCTCCCTTTGGATGAAAAGGGAAAAATCCGCTATCCAAACGTTGATGAAATGAGTGCGTGCCAAGATAATTTTAACAAAGAGCTAGAACAAGTAAAACCAAGTGTTGTATTTTTACTTGGGAAAAAAGTTAGTGATTTTTTATTTAAACTACATAAGAAACAAGACAAAACCATAAAGACAGTAGATGATAGTTGGTTTTATAATAATATAACTTTCATATCTATTCATCATCCTTCATATATTTATGTGTATAAGAGAAAATTTATTGCGGAATACGTTAAAAGTGTTCAGTCAATTATTGAACGAGAATTACCATACATACTAAGAGAAGCTAGTTAAAATATTAATTGCCCAATTTTAGAGTTCGTTTGACACCTTAAGAGGTTATGGAACAAAAAAATGACCTTTCAAATCAGATATTTAAAGCTTCATCTAACCTACCTTCAAAAAATATAGCCAATCGAGAAAGTGTTAATTAAAACTCTACTTAGAATACCCTTCAGAATTGTACACTTTACTTTGAAAGAATACAATTAACTATGATTATTGACAGTCTCGCATATCGTTGCTATTAGCGGTTTTCATCTTGGTATTTTAAGTGCTCTGCTCTACCTTTTGCTTTCTAAGCCTTACAAAATTTTACAGAACAGATACTTTGTTTACAGAAATTCAAAAGTCGATCTGTTTCTCATCATAACTACTATCTTGCTCTTTTATATGCTGTTTTTAGACTCACCAGATTCACTTTTGCGCTCTTTTGCCATGCTGATTGTCGGCTTTGTTTTGTATGACAGAGGTTTTAAAATCATCTCCATGCAAACACTTTTTTTAACAGTAATACTCCTCTTAGTTTTTTCTCCTCGGCTTCTCTTTTCGCTTGGATTCTGGCTCTCTGTTTTTGGTGTTTTTTACATATTTTTATTTTTAATCCACTTCAAACATCTCAGCAAAATTTGGCAATTTTTTTTAGTAGAATTTAGCACCTACCTTTTAATGCTCCCGCTCGCTTTGGCTCTTTTTGGAGCTTTCGGAATCTACCACCCATTTTCTATTATTTTAAGTATGCTTTTTATCCTTTTTTATCCGCTGAGTATATTTCTGCATATTATAGGTTTGGGGAATCTGTTTGATGGCTTGCTGCAAAGTTTGATTTTATTAGGAGAAACGAAACATGTCGTACCTCTGAGCATGCCGTTTTTAGCACTTCATATTGCCTTCTCATTTTGGGCAATATTTAAAAAGCTTGGAATGTGGGTTTTGTTGGCATATTCATGCGGAATTTTTGTTTATGCTCTTTACATGCTTTATTGAATTGACTAACACTCACTGTTTGCACTATACTTGTCACGATATAAAATAAAAGGTGGGAACATCTATGAAAGCGCTTATTTTTTTGGTTTTTGCATGGAGCTTTATCTACGCAAATACAATGGTACACTTTGACAAGGGATGGAAACTCGTCGGGGTTCTCTCTAGCATGGACACTATGAAGAACTTTGACAACTCCCATGTTGAATTAATGTGGGGATTTAATGCAGACGAGCAAAAGTGGGAGGGGTACTCTCCGGATTCTGCAATAAGTAAAAAAATAAGTGATAACAATATTTCAACTCTCGGCTCGCTTCAACCTTATCAAGCCGTATGGATTTTGAGCAAAGAGGCGTGGAGTTTAGAAATCGTAAACAGTACTCCGCAAAGCGAACCTGCAAACGACTCTATTGTTTTAAAAAAAGGGTGGAATCTTGTAACGATTCCAAATAAAACCATTGTCTGGAAGAACTTTTTTGGCGATGCAGTTGTGTGGAAGTACGATGAAGCTTGGATCGTGAACGATGCATCTCTAAACTTTCCGACCATTACCAATATTAAAGAAAGCGAAGGTATTTGGGTTAATTCTAAAGAAGAAACAAGCATTAGCATGGGAAACCAACTCTCAAAACTTACCACCTTTGATTCAAGCGAGGAGATGCTCTCCTATTTGAGAGAGATGAAAAAAAGCAACTATTATAGATATAGCTTCATGCCTGTGCATGATACAAATAATACAGATATTGCTTTGCCAACCGCTGACGCTTCTGCTAATGAGAATCCAAAAGTAGCAGATGCAACTAGCACAAATCTTCAGGAGTCAGGGGTAGATGAGTCGGACATATTAAAGCATGACGGCAAATATATTTTTAGTTTAGACAGCATTAATAAGCAGATATTTATCACATCTTTTGAAAATATCGCGCTCAAAAACTATAAGGCTCTAAATACCATATCTACAACTGAGAAAGGTTCTATTGTGAGCATGTATCTGCAAAACAACCGTTTAATTCTTATCTCCAGTGACACAAACTTCTTGTTTGTGGTTGGAGGAGCTGACGATGGCACGGTGATAAAATCCGCTCTCTATCCCTATTCAAGTTCTGCAAATGCAAAAGTTACAATCTATGATACGACGGATATAAACAACATTGTAGAGTTGTCTTCACATGCAATTGATGGCACTTATGAAGAGAGTCGCCTGATTAATGGAAAACTCTTTTTTATAACAAAGTTTTACCCGGATGTGCAATATGATTATCCAAAAATTTATGCAGATACAATCTGCTCAAAACTAAATTTACAGAAGATATATGGTGCTTGCAGTAGCACAACTCCAGTCCTTATGGGCGATATTGCAGTCACAAATCAAGTAGAGAGTTGCACCTATGGAGCGGATTATTATACCTATCAAGACAATCAATGTTACATCTACAACTATGATAGTGATGGCAGAACATGGAAATATGATTATGAAAATCCAATCGTAACAAGCGAAAACTTCACTCCTAAGATAGTCTCAAACGGAGCAAGCAGCGAGCTTATTGAGCCATCCAAATTTTATGTACCGCAAAAGCTTGACCAAGATTCTGCCATTACGACTATCAGCACTTTTGATATTGCAAGCGCAATTTACAAAGAGAGTATCTCATTTTTGGGGAACACCCAAACTTATTATGCCTCTCAAACATCTCTCTATTTAATCTCAAATGAGTATCCTCTCTATTACAATTTTTATGATTTTACCGAGAGACAGATGATATATAAATTTGCTCTTGGTGATACTCTGAGCTATAAAGGGAGAGGTTTTGTGGATGGAACCATGCTCAATCAGTTTAGCATGAGTGAAAAAGATGACTACCTGAGAGTAGCAACAACAAAAGGCAACACATGGAGCGGAGCAGGAACTGAAAATTCTGTATTTACACTCAAAGAGAATAACGAAACGCTTGAAGTCAAAGGTACATTGAGTGGACTAGGAAAAGAGAATGAGAGGATTATGGCTGTCAGATTTATGGGTGACAGAGGCTTTGTGGTTACATTTAAGCAAACAGATCCGCTTTACACACTGGACATGAGCGATCCGCTCCATCCAAAAGCCGTAGGCGAACTTTCTATTCCCGGATTCTCAAGATACCTCCATGTAGTGGATGAAAACAGGGTTCTGAGTATAGGCAGAGATGCAAACACGATTACCGGTCAAGCGCTTGGATTGCAACTGCAACTCTTTGATGTTACAGATTTTACAAATCCGCTCCTTGTAGATAAAACCACTATCGGGGGGAGTTATACATATAGTTCAGCCGAATACAACCATAAAGCCTTTGTTTATCGCCCGAGTGACTTGATGTTTGGATTACAATACTCTAACCTTGAAACAACAGGTTCCACCAATAATTTCGGTATTTTTCAGATGGACGGAATGTCTATTAAAAAAGTTCATACAATGAGTAAAGCTCTCGTTGATTACTACTGGGGAGATGCAAATAGAGGTCTAATATTTGACCTGAACAGTACGACCTATGGGGCACTTTTTGAAGGTTCAAATATTTTGAGCGATACTATTTTAAACGGAGAATAAAATGAGATATTTACTAGGAGTCATGATGATTTTAATTTTTTTAGGATGCGGTGATAATAAAAGCAGCGGTGGTCAGGCGAGTATCTCTAACACGGATGCTCTTGTGCCAAATATAGAAAATAAAGAGATGCAACCGCCAAAACCACCTGCGCTATAAGGGAGTATTTTCCATAATAATATGGATGTCCTTTTGTTTTAGCACCCTTTTTTGATAGAGACGGTTTATCAGATAGCAGAGCTTGAGTCCATAAATAAAGATAATCCATGAGAGATAAATCCATAAAAATAGAAATATTAAAGTAGCAAACGAGCCGTACATTGTTGTGTAAGATTTATTGTAAAAAATATAATAGATAAAAGCGTTTTTTGAGATGCTAAAAACTATTGATATAATAAATGAGCTTATGAGTGATGCTTTTGGCTCTATCTTTGTGTTTGCAGCGATTTGAAAGAGAAGAAAAAAGAGCGCCCAGATAATTATGTAAGGAATAATCGGAAGAATATTTATACCGGAGGTTATCTCGTTTGATTCAATAACGGTTGCCAGCATGGCACTCATGTAAAAGGAAACTCCAAGAGCGACGGGTGTGAGAGTAAGCATAGTCCAATATATTGTAATCGACTCCCAGAGAGTTCTCTTTTTTGCATGAAAAATTTTGTTTGCAATATACTCGAAATTCTTAAAAAAAAGAAGTGAGGCAATCAATACCATGACCAAACCGATAACACCCATTTTTGCAGAGTTGAGTAAAAAACTGTCTATGTAACCCATAATGGATTCCGAATTTACAGGCATAAGATTGGAGACTATAAATGTTTTGACACTCTCATAATGTTCGGCAAACGAGGGCAAAGATGTCAGAAGAGTAAGCGTAATCAAAAGAAGCGGAATAAGTGTAAAGATAGTGTAAAAGCTGAGACTCGCGGCGTAGAGCGTCAGCTCTTTATCAAAAAAAATGCCTATAAGAAAGGATACATGTTTAAAAAAATGCTTTACACCTATTTTGTTTATCGGCACCCCGAGGGGAGTTGTCGCTTTGCTCGGGCGCATTATTGCATACTCCGGATGAGTTTAATTCAGCCCCATTTTTGCAGGGTTTAAAATATTGTTCGGGTCAAACGCCATTTTGATGGATTTAAAAAGAGCCATCTCCTCGGGCGTGAATGCCATATGCATATAAGGAGCTTTTGCCAACCCTATTCCATGCTCTCCGCTGAGAGTTCCGCCCAAATCTATAGTTGCTTGGAAAACCTCTTCTATTGCTTTGTAGGCGATTTTTACCTGTTCTGGGTCTTTTCCATCCACCATAACATTCGTGTGAACATTTCCATCACCCGTATGACCGAAACATGGTATTTTAATATTGTACTTTTCTGCAATTGCGTAAAATTTCTCAAGCAGTTCCGGAAGAGCTGAGCGGGGAACGGTTACATCTTCGTTAAGCTTTTTGCTTCCGTAAACACTCAGTGCAGGCGAGGCGTTACGACGGGCAAACCAAATATCTTTCGCCTCTTTATCATTCGCTGCTATCTTAAATTCACTGCATCCGTTTTCACGAAAAACCTTCTCTATTTGAGCGAGCTGAAAGTTCAAATCCTCTTCTAAGTTTCCGTCAACATCCGTTATAAGCAGAGCTCCGGCATCCACCGGCAAGCCTTTGTGAAAAGTCTGTTCAACCGCTCTAATTGTCAAGTTATCCAAAAATTCCATGGCAACAGGAGTAATTCCGCTCGCCATAGTTTTATAGACAGCTTCCATCGCCATATGAACCGTGGCAAATATCCCCATCGCTGTTTTTGTCATTTTAGGTTTTGGAATCAGTTTGAGAGTAATCTCTGTTAAAACTGCCAAAGTTCCCTCGCTCGCAATCAAAATACCGCTGATGTTATAACCTGCCACATCTTTAATAGTGCGTTTTCCGGCTTTGATAACATCACCGTTTGGCAGAACTGCACGCGTTGCCATCACATAATCTTTTGTAATTCCATACTTTGCAGCTCGCATGCCGCCGGCATTCTCACTTACATTTCCACCGATGGTTGAGTACTCTTGACTCGCCGGATCCGGCGGATAAAACAGTCCCAACTCTTCAACTGCCTTTTGCAAATCCATATTTATCACACCCGGCTGCACGACTGCAACCATGTTTTTCATATCAATCTCTAAAATTTTGTTCATATGCTTTTCCATGGCAAGCACAATTCCGCCACTGCTAGGAAGCGCTCCGCCCGTAAAACCGCTTCCGGCTCCGCGAGGAACTATAATAATTTTATGTTCGTTGCAATACTTTAAAATCTGGCTGATATCATCCTCATTTTTAGGAAATATTACAGCATCCGGCTCAAAATGTTCTCTCGTAGCATCATATGAATAGGCAATTAAGTGTGCTTTGTCACTATAAATATTCTCTGAGCCGACAATGGAGGTAAAGTGTTTTATATGTGTTGTTTCTATCATGATTATTTCTTATTTTTAAATTCTTCGTACAACTTATGAAGCTCTTTGTTCTCTTCATTAAATTTAAGTAAAAGCTCATAATAGTACGGCTCATACTCTTTTATAGGGCTGCTTCCTGCTCCCCACCATGCCTTATCTATCTCCAAAACTCTACTGTAAAAGGGGAGTTGTTTATCATCATCTTTGAGTGGAGCATCAGATATATTTAAGAGTTTAAATGTTTTTGAATCAACTGTAAAAAGTTTTTTATTGATAAAGAAAAATAGCACACCGACAGAAGCTGAGTTTGACATCTCATCAAAATCTTTTTTCTGCGGGGAAGGGTGACCGTTGATAGATAAAATTGCTGCAAATATATCGGGATGTACCCATTGGATTCCCTCGGAAGCTTTTGTAGTGCGATGAAAAATTTCTTCGTTAGGTGCAATCAATAGAGCTCTTGAATATCCAAATGCCAAAAGAGCCGTATCACCAACCTCTACGTGCCATTGACCTTTTGGAAGTGAATTATGTTTAAGCAGCACAAAATCACTCATTTTAAGCGTAGCAATTTTGTTTTTTTCATCATATTTTGTTACAACTATCTCTTTTAAAACAGTGCTATGACCCTCAGCTAAGCTGTGAATAATAAATCCACTCATTCCGACATTTACCATCTCAATCTTTATCGTTGCTTCATTTAAAGAGTCATCTACACCGATAATAGGCGATTTCAGCGTATTGGCAAATATGCTTGAAACAAAAATAAAAAGTAAAAAAACATATTTAATCAACTTCAATTCCTAATTATAAATCTACCGTGATTATAGCAAACAAATCTCATACTAAGCCAAATTTTGTTAATCTTTCAAAATTATTTTATTCAGGATTATATTTATGATACGATTTTTCATGCTTTTATTTTTCTCAACCATACTTTTTGGTTCAGAGGTAAAAGACTTTAAATGGGAGGAGGGTGTGCCCTATTCTGTCTTTTTAGAAAAACAGAACTTACCTACTAAAGAACTCCTAACTAACATAGATGATGATGACAAAAAACTTGTGGAAGAGATTCGTGCAGGTGTAAACTGCCAGATGCTTAGAGGTGCCGACAATAAAATAGAACAAGTATTAATCCCTCTCAATGACGAACTTCAAATCCACATATACCAAGATGAAGAGTCCTACAGTTTTGAAGCCATTCCCATTATATATGATTTAAAAACAGAGGCATTTTCGTTAAAAATAAATGCAAATCCATCTGTAGATATTTTAAACGAAACCGGTTCTATAGGAATAGTAAGCGTTTTTATTAATGCATTTAAAAAATCAGTCAACTTTACCGCAATACAAAAAAGCGATAGATTAGCCATGCTTTATGAGCAAAAATATAGACTCGGAAGACCCTTCTCCATGCCAACTTTGAATGCTGCCATGGTAGAGATAAACGGAGAAAGACACTTTATATATTTAAATAGCGACGGTGTTTACTATAATGAAAAAGGTGCTCAGATTGAGAGCTTTTTACTTGTGAATCCAGTGGCAAATACCAGAATTTCCTCCACTTTCACGCTTAGTCGATACCATCCTATTCTTAAAAAATATCGTGCTCATCTAGGTATTGATTATGCCGCAAGAACCGGAACACCAATTATGGCGGCCGGAGATGGAAAAGTCGTTTTTGCGAGCACAACCAATGGATATGGAAATCTTATCAAGATTCAGCATGCTGATGGATTTATGACACTTTATGCACACCAGAAATCCTTTCGACCAGGTATAAAAGTAGGTCTGAAAGTATCAAAAAATCAAGTGATCGGCTACGTAGGAAGTACAGGATTATCAACCGGTCCACACCTCCATTTTGGTCTTTATAAAGACAATCAGGCAATTGACCCTCTTAAAGTTGTACAGGTTACTACTAAAAAATTAAGTGATAAAGAGAGAAATGATTTTATAAAACTAAGAAAAAAATATGATGATACTATTATTTCACATATTCAAAATAATACAAAATTTGTAAAATTAAACGAGACAGGAAACAGCTGTTTTATCAACAATAAAACTCAAGAAAAAGTCGCAGCTTCATTATAGTAAATCTCGAAAAACTTGTTTTACTAAAAAAACATTTTCGCTTTGCGAAAAACGCTTCGCTTGTTTTCGTAGCTTTAGTGTATAACATCAGATATTAAATCTAACCAAACTCGATAGGATCCATATCCACTTCAGCCAAATCTGCCCTACATGTGGAGATAGCTTTAATTAAATCAGTACTCTTGTCTGAACGAAGCAAAATCTCAAATCTATACTTATCTGCAACTCTCTCAATTGCACATTTTCCGTATCCTACAATCTCTATATTTGAAAATTTAACTAACTTTTCTTGCATATGAATCATCTCATTTTTTGCTTTGAGTCCATTTTTGTGTGAGAATAGAACTCTGCACAATTTTTTATAAGGAGGATATAACTCTTTACGATACTCCATTTCATCTTTTAAGAACTCTTCGTAATTTTCAACAAAAGTGCTGAAAAACTCCTCATTAAAACTCTGCACCAGAACCTTTGCATTTTTAGCCCGCCCACTCCGTCCTGCTACCTGAATCAAAGATGAAAGAGCTTTCTCTCTTGAGCGGTAATCACTCATATTCAACATGTTATCCATACCCAAAACCACTGCCAAAGTGACCCCATGATAGTCGTGTCCCTTGCTTAACATCTGAGTTCCTACAAGTACATCTATCTCTTCATCATTAAAGCGTTTCAACGCTTTTTTAAGCTTATTTGCAGTTGTGATAACATCTCTGTCAAACTGTTCAATTTTTGCCTCTGGAAATGTTTCACTAATATTTTTTGTAGCCTCAGCGGTTCCAAGACGAGAGCTTGTCAGATTAGAACTTCCGCATGCGGAGCAAACTTGAGGAATAGCCTGAGTAAAATTACAGTAGTGGCACTTAAGTGCATGAGACTTTTGATGGATACTCATACCGATACTACAAAAAACACACTCATAGGTGTGACCGCAATCACCGCAAATAAGGTACTTAAAATTTGCACGGGTCGGAAGAAAAACTATAGATTGCTCTTTTGCATCTATTGTATTTTTAAGATTTTGTAAAATCATTGGCGATAAATTCTCAGCCGAGCGTTCATAAATAAACTCTTTTTGAGAGCTGAAGTGACCGCCCTTGAGTCTTACATGCGGAAACTTTACAAAGGAGTTTAAGGATGGCGTAGCACTTCCTAAAACCACAGGAATATCATAAAGTTTTCCCATATAAATCGCTATATCTCTTGCGTTATAGCGAGGTCTTGAAGAGGATTTGTAACTGTCGTCATGCTCCTCATCGACCACAATAAGTCCCAAATCCTTTACTGGCAAAAAGAGAGCCGAGCGAGGTCCTGCGATTATATAAGCACTTCCGTCATAAATCTTTGTAAGTGCTTTTTTCTTTTGGAGAGGAGTGAGCTTTGAGTGCCACATAACAACTTTATCACCAAAATGCTCCTCTAACCTTTTACCCATCTGCGGCGTTAGAGAAATTTCCGGCATTAAAAATATACTTCTATTTCCAGACTCCGACATCTGCTCAAAATATTTCATGTATATTTCTGTTTTACCGCTTCCCGTATCACCGAAAAGAAGAGAGGTTTTGTGTTGCTGTAAAAAGAAGAGTGCTTCGTTTTGCTTTTGCGAAAGATTTATCGTAGATACGACTTTAGTTGCATTTACTTTATTCTGCTGACACAAAACTGAAATCTTGGCTCTGAGATAGGGAACCATCAGCCCAAGTGCCTCACCTAAGGATGAAAAATAGTAGGTTGCTATAAATTGTGCTAACTTTATTTGTTTATCAGAGTAGTAAAACTCACCTACACCTAAAATTTCACTCGTTTTAAACTCAGGCTTTTGACATGTGGAAATTATTACTGCTTTATAGTTTTTGTTTTTGACCGCTATTTCTACAGCAGCTCCTATCTCTAAAAGAGGATCATAATTATATGTAAGTAAAGATAAGGGGGATGAGAGAATTGCTACTTCATAAAAATACAAGAGAATTCTCTACTTTGATTTTAGTCAACAAGATTTGAACAATATGTTCCAACACATGTGAATGTTCCATCAGCCGGATTATATGTAAAAGTATTATCCGTATTTAAAACTTTAAAAATATAGGTGCCGCTTGCAGAGGAGCTCCAGTGCCCATTCGTTGCGGAGCTTGTAATAGGATACATAAGCAAACCACCGAACAATCCGCCGTTATCAATTTGTTTGTATGTTGCGCCGTTCACTGTGTAAGTGCCTGTGCCAATAGGGATATAAGAGTTACTTCCAACAATCAGTCGGGCCTGTCGCTCGGTAATAATTGCAGAGCGAATAGCCGAAATATCTGCACGCCCTTTCGTTATTTCGGCATCCGTACGAGTTGCAGCAAATTTTGGAACTGCAATTGCCGCTAAAATACCTAAGACTACAATTACAAATATCATCTCTATCATAGTGAATGCATTTTTCATAATAGTATCCTTCTTAAATTTAAAATATTATAGCAAAAAATTGATTGTCGCAGTTGAAGAGGAAGTGAAAGTTTCAGGAGAAGATGTACTTAGGTATGCATTCCACCTCAGGAGAGGTGGAACGAGGAAAATTAACGAGTAACAGCTGAACCAATTAGAGTGATATTGCCGTCCATAACACTAGTAAACAAAGAACAAGTGCCAGCAGTTTGTGTGCCACTAATAACTAAATTGTTACCATTTATCGTACCAAGGGCACAAGTAACACCTGCTTTATCCATAGCTTTTATTGTAGTAGCAGTTACTGCCATTACATCACTCGGACTAATTAAAGTTTGCAAATCAGCAGGCGCAAGACCTGTCGCAACAGCTGTTGCTTGAATCTGACCCACAGCCGTTTTCCAATTAGCCAACGAAGCACTCGCCTTTGCATCATCTCTTGTTGCAGCAAGCTTAGGAACTGCAACCGCAGCCAAAATACCTAAAATAACAATAACGAAAATTAACTCTATCATAGTAAAACCAGCTCTTTTCATAAGAACTCCTTAGAGGTAAAAAATTTGGGTTACACTAGCAACCTTGGTAGGCATTATGAAGCATACCGAATAAAATCTTGCTTAATAAATTCATCTACAACAAAAAAACCACAGACCTGCTCAAACAATACAAACTTGGAACTCTATTTGCTTAATACATTTAACTTTAAAAGGGGTTCACAGTGGGCATTCAAGAATATAATACACGCGATATAGTAGCAAGTGCGTTAGATTACCGCTCTATCCGTCAAGATATGATTTCATCAAACATTGCAAATGCCGACACTCCTTTTTATAGACCGAGAGATATAAGTTTTGGGGATACTTTGGCAGCAAAGCAAGCAGAACTTTATAAAAATGAGAAAATAACGCTTGATTTGGCTCAGACAAACAGCTCTCACATGCCACTTAACAATGAAAAAGATATCTCCAAAGCTACAATGTTTTATAGAGATGGGCATATGGCTAGAAATGATGGAAATAGTGTTGATTTGGATGTTGAAACAACCGAAATGAGTAAAAACTCTATCATGTTTAACGCACTTGTAAATGCTGATAAAAAAATGTCTATGATGTACAAAAGTGTTATTGACTCTTCATCTAAAGTTTCATAAAGGATGACATGTGAGTGATTTCTTAAGCAGTTTCGATATTAGCGGTTATGGTTTATCGGCTCAAAGAGTTCGTGTAAATACCATCTCTTCAAACATTGCGAATGCTCAAACAACTCGCACAGATGAGGGTGGACCCTACAGAAGAAAAGAAGTAGTATTTAAAGCAATGGATTTTGGTCAGCACCTCAATGAAGCACTAGGAGAGTCAACAAATAGCGCCAAATATCAAGACCCGCTTAACGAGGGTGATTTTGGCAAAAAAGTAAATCCTGCTATAATGAGTGTAATAGTTGATAAAATTTCAAGAGATGATAAAGAGCCAAAACTCAAATTTGACCCAAGCCATCCGGACGCAGATGTAAATGGTTATGTTGCCTATCCAAATATTAATCCTGTTATAGAAATGGCCGATTTAGTCGAGGCAACGCGTTCTTACCAAGCAAATGTCGCCGCATTTGAGAGTGCTAAAAATATGGCAAGCAGTGCTATTTCACTGCTACAGTAAAAATAAAAAATATATGAGAGGAGTAGGAATGTTTACATTAAGTAGCAATGATTCTCCTTGCACAAGGAGAGTTTTATGAGCATTAGCGGTATATCGGGCACATCAACTGCCGAACTTTTAAAACAAAAAGGCAAGCCCCAAGAGAGTGGAGAAACTGATTTTGCGCAGCATCTAAAAACAGCACTTAATGAAGAAAACGACCGTCAGGTTTCAGCAGAACAAGCCGTTGGAGATATAGCAACCGGACAGGTTAAAGACCTCCATCAAGCTGCACTTGCTATCGGCAAAGCAGAAACAAGCATGAAATTAATGCTTGAAATAAGAAATAAAGCCCTAAGCGCTTACAAAGAGATAGGCAGAACACAACTATAAATCCACTATTAAAGTATATACTACTCAATGCTTAACGAAAACAAAAATAAAAAGATATTTTTACTTTATGCCCTTATCGGGCTTGGCTTTACCATCTTTTTAAGTGTTATGCTTGTGACGGTGCTAAAATCTCGTAATCTACCCTCACTCTATACGGATGATACTTCAAAAGCTGAACGAGGAAGTATCATCAGTGCAGATGGATTTCATATTGCAACTACAAAAAAACTTTATAAAGTAGTTGTAAATAACAACTATATTGATCCGGAAAAAGAGGATCTTTTTATACAGCTTTTTAGTATCTACTCCGGAATGGATGCACTAGAGGTAAGAGAGAAGCTTAAAGAAAAAAAAGGTGTTATTGTTTTAAGCTACTCTATACCGGAAAAAGAGGCGCAATATCTAAAGAATCTGGCAAAAGAACTAAGAAAGTATAAAGTTTTCATAGAAAGAAAAGATCACAAAACAGGTACTAGGATGCTCCATGGGTTAAGCATTATAGAGAGTGGAGAGAGCAGAGAGTATCCATATGGAAAACTTTTAACGCCAATCATAGGATATACACATAAACAAGAAGATAACGGATATACGCGAATCAAAGGTGTTAAAGGGCTAGAAAAAAGGTTTGACGAAGAGCTTTCAGCCAGACAAGATGGCTCTAGCATTGGTCCACGAGATGTCAATAGCTATATAATACTCAATAGAGACAGTTTTACAAAACCGAATATAAATGGACTAGATATAAAACTTACAATTCCCATTGCTCTTCAAATAAAAATGGAAAACATGTGCGACCTGATGAAAAAAGAGCTTGGAGCCGAGCAGGTAATGCTTGCCGTTATGAACTCAAAAAACGGCAAAGTTTTATCCATGGCAACCTCAAATAGGTTTTTTCCAAAAGATATAAAAAAAAGTGACTATCCCTACTTAAATAGCGGAATCATTGAATATAGCTTTGAACCGGGAAGTGTTATAAAAGCAGTGACATTCTCTCTATTGCTAGATAAAGATTTAATAAATCCGTACGACATGGTCAATGGATACTTCGGGAAATATACCATCGGAAATAAAACAATAACGGATGAACATAAATTTGATAGGCTCTCTGCCGAAGACGTAATCGTCCACTCATCAAATATTGGTATGGCTCAACTCTCACAAAAACTCTCCGGCGCTGAGTTTTATGAGGGTTTAATGAAGTTTGGTTTATCTCAAAAATCTACAAATGACTTTATTTATGAAAGAATGGGCTCTGTACCAAATAGCAATAAACTAGACAATGAAATATATAAAGCCACATGTTCTTATGGCTATGGAATGACAGCAAATCTTATGCAGTTAATTCGTGCTTACGGTGTTTTTAACAACAACGGAAAAATAGTATATCCTCAAATTGCTGCTAGCTATGTTGATGCTTTTAACAGAGAAACAGTTATAAAAAATGATGAGCAAACCCAAGTAATAAAAAGTTCTACAGCGTCAAGAATGCAAAAAATTCTTATAAAAACTGTAAATGAGGGAACCGGCTACAAAGCCAGAACTGAAGGTTTAGTCATAGGCGGAAAAACAGGAACGGCGCACATCGTTGAAGAGGGAACATATGTAAATAAATATAATACTGCTTTTGTGGGATTTGCAAATGATGCAACAAATAATTATACAATCGGAGTTATTACCGTTCAACCTACATCAAGCCAATTTGCGGCTCAAACCTCTGTTCCTGTTTTTAAAAGGGCTGTTAATATTATGATTGAAGATGGCTATCTGACACCGCTAAAGACAGAGGCTACTACACTCAAACAAGATGTTGACTTGAAGCCGGATATTCTTGAAGAGATAGCACCGCATTAAAGCCAAATATTATCAAGCAATCTTGTTGTTCCTACTTTAGCCTCTACTAAAATAATTGTGTTTCCTATCTCTACATGCATCAGTTTTTCGAAATCACGACTCAGTATCTCGACATAAGATATTTCAAGCGGTTCAAGAGTAGCTCGCATCTCTTTTATAATCTCTTTGCAATCCAAAATATTTTTACTCACCATTTTGCCTGCCATGTAGAGTGAAGCTGAGATTTTCAGAGCCTCTTTTCTCTCATTTTTATTTAAATAGATATTTCTACTGCTGAGTGCCAAACCATCACTCTCTCGAACCGTATCCACCGCCACAATAGTAACACTCATAAAAAATTGTTTGACCATTAGAGTGATTAGGTTGAGCTGTTGCGCATCCTTCTTCCCAAAGTAAGCATTTGTTGGAGCAACAATATTCAGAAGCTTCATGACAACAGTTAAAACACCGTTAAAATGCCCAGGACGAGTGGCTCCTTCAAGAATATATCCTCTCACTTTTGGAGCCAGTATGCTTGCTTCATCACTGCCATAGATATCATTTACAAGAGGGAAAAAGAGAACATCAACGCCGGCGAGTTCGCATATCCTCTTGTCCGCCTCATCTTTTTTTGGATATTTATCTAAATCTTCACCCTTTAGAAACTGTGTCGGATTTAGAAAAATAGAAACAACAACCATCTCATTCTCTTTTTTTGCTCTTTTAATAAGTGATATGTGCCCTTCATGCAAAGCACCCATAGTCGGGACAAATCCAACGCTTTGATTTTTATCTTTTATAAATGCTTTTAACTCCAGTGCGTGAGTGATAATCTTCATTTTAAGCCTCTATTTAATATAATCACAATTATAACAATATTGGAATAATTTTATGGATAACTACGAATATACCGAACTTTTAAAAAGTACAGCAATTAAAATGAAGAATATTACGAGTGTTGTTGAGCCTGATAAACTTCAACAAAGACTTGATGATATAGAGACTATGGAGAATGAACAAGGATTTTGGAATGATGCGGCAAATGCAGCAGTAATACAAAAAGAAAAAACACAAATTCAAAGAAAATTAAAAAAATATTTTGCAGCAAAAAATGCGATAGATGACGCAATAGAACTTTATGAGATGGCAACGGATGAGGGTGATGATGCATCAGTTCAAGCTCTTTATGATGATGCAAATAAACTTGAAGAGTTCATAAGAAACATGGAGATAGAAGTTCTGTTAAGCGGAGAGAGTGATGCAAATAATGCAATTTTATCTATTCACCCTGGAGCCGGCGGAACCGAGAGCCAAGATTGGGCGTCCATGCTTCTTAGAATGTACAAAAGATTTGCTGAAAGACGAGGATTTAGCGTTGAAGTTCTTGACTATCAGTCTGGCGAAGAAGCGGGGATAAAAGATGTTTCACTGCTCATTAAAGGTGAAAATGCATATGGATATTTAAAAGTCGAAAACGGCATCCACAGACTTGTGAGAATCTCTCCTTTTGACTCAAACGCAAAACGACACACCTCTTTTAGCTCTGTCATGGTCTCTCCCGAGGTTGATGATGACATAAACATAGTTGTGGAAGACAAAGATATAAGAGTCGATACCTACAGATCAAGCGGGGCCGGAGGGCAACATGTTAACAAAACAGAGTCCGCAATTAGAATCACTCACATCAAAACCAATGTAGTTGTTCAATGTCAGAATGACAGAAGTCAGCATAAAAACAGAGCAACTGCCATGAAAATGTTAAAATCTCGTCTGTATGAGCTGGAACTTGAGATGCAAAAAGCAGAAAAAGATGGAGTTGCAAAGAGCGAAATTGGATGGGGACATCAGATTCGCTCCTATGTTATGCAGCCCTATCAGCAGATTAAAGACACAAGAAGCAACATGGCTTATTCAAATATCTCTGCCATACTTGATGGCGATATAGATACGATGATAGAAGATGTACTTATCTCTCAAAACAGATCTCAACCTACCTCCTCAGAGCAGAAGCAATAGTAGCTTTGTGAAGAAAACATTTCTCTAGAATGAATTTACTTAAAGAGTTTGCTTTGAATGACAAATGCTCTTATCTAAAAGATAAAGAACAGACCACTCACTACAAAATAATCGACGGCTGTGATGCCATGCACTGCCATAATTTAGTAGAGAGTGGATTTAGAAGATTTGGAAAGATGTATTTCAGACCAATTTGTGGTGATTGCAACGAGTGCCAAAGTATAAAAATCGATGTAGATAATTTTATTTTTTCAAAATCACATAGAAGAGCCATGAAGAAAGCTGAGCATTTCAGTAGCTACATTCAAACCCCTACTCTTACAAAAGCACATATAACTCTGTTTAAAAAATATCATCTCTACATGAGCGAGAAGAAGGGCTGGAACTATCAAGAGACAAGTCCGGAGCACTACTACAACTCTTTTGTGAGCGGACATGAAAACTACGGATATGAAGTTTTGTACTACGATAAAGATAAACTTATCGGTGTTGATTTAATAGATATTCTTGAAGATGGAATCTCATCTATCTATTTTTATTACGATCCGGATTATATTGACTTTTCCTTAGGAAAACTCTCGCTTTTGTTTCAAATAAAATATGCGAAGAGCTCTCATAAAAAGTGGATTTACCTAGGCTATTATGTTGAAGAGTGTTCGAGTTTATCTTATAAATCGGACTATAAACCCTATCTTACTCTTCATGGAAGACCCACAGAGTATGAGAACAGCATGTGGAGCTAAAACACACTTAATTACTAAGTTCCTTCATTTTCTCATCGTTTATAGCGCTCTTCTTTTTGGCAGCTTCCTCTTCTAAGGATTGTTCCAGTGCCTCTTGATTCAATCTGTTGCTCTCTCTAATTCTTAAAATCTTCTCCTCTTGGCGTTTTTTTTCAGATTTTTTTGCAGGCACATTATTTTGTACTTTTTTATCTGTTGCTAAAAAATCTTGCATAATATCAAAAGGAGTAATCTCATCACTATAAAGGTTGTAATATTTCATTATTTCACTTCTATATTTCTCTGTGTCTAACATTTTACTGTTTACCATCTGTAAGAAGAGTTTACTATCAACGCTTTTAATTGAAAAGAAAAAGTTACTGCTAACACTTTTAACAAAAAAATCATTAGTCTTAGAGAGTTCTCTTAGCCTATTGAGATACCGTTTTTTTTCATCGCTGTTATCTGCTTTATCCACTTCAAAACCAAGCTCTTTTACACTTTTTATATCATTTAAATATCCCTCAATCTTGTCGCCATATTGCGCATAGATCTCAATCTCTTTAAGCTTTTCAATATTAAGGCTATTGTCATATAAAATATCACCCAAAGAGGAATAAGTTTTAGGATTTTGTGCTATCAAAAGTGCTGATATAACGCAGAGAATAAATATCCTTACCATTTGCTACTCCATCTCGTTTATTGAAAATTATATCAAATTATAGAGAGACAATTTCGAATAATAAAAAAGTAAGTTAATGATTTAGATGTAATAATAAAATTTATCTGGGAGAGAGAAGTTACTTCCGAACTGGAAGTAACTTATAGGCTGAATTAGCCGTTTCGTTTTTTGATAATTTCTTCAGATACATTTCTTGGAACTTCTTCATAATGATCAAATTCCATAGCGTAAGTAGCACGACCTTGAGTAGCAGAGCGAAGGTCAGTTGAGTAACCAAACATCTCAGCAAGAGGAACAAATGCATCCACAATTTTGTTACCTGAACGGTCACTCATGTTGCTGATTTGTCCACGACGACGGTTAAGGTCTCCGATAACATCTCCCATATAATCTTCAGGAACTTCAACTTCAACTTTCATCATTGGCTCTAAGATAGCTGGTTTAGCTTTTCTACAGCCCTCTTTGAATCCCATTGAAGCAGCAAGTTTAAATGCCATCTCATTTGAATCCACGTCATGGTATGAACCGTCATAAAGAGTAACATCGATATCTTCCATTGGATAGCCGGCAAGAACACCATTAGCCATAGACTCTTTACAACCCTTTTCAACTGCAGGAATGTACTCTTTTGGAACTGTTCCACCCTTGATATCATTATGGAACACAAAGCCCGTACCAATATCACCCGGCTTAATTGTTAGGTAAACATGTCCGAATGCACCACGACCACCTGATTGTTTAGCATACTTATACTCTTGATTCACTTGCTCTCTGATAGTTTCACGGTAAGAAACTTGTGGAGCACCAACTTCGGCTTCTACTTTAAACTCTCTCTTCATACGATCGACAAGAATTTCAAGGTGTAACTCACCCATTCCAGAGATAATAGTTTGACCTGTCTCTTCATCAGTATTTACTCTGAAAGATGGATCCTCAGCAGCAAGTTTACCTAGGGCAATACCCATTTTTTCTTGATCCGCTTTTGTTTTTGGCTCAACAGCAACAGATATAACCGGCTCTGGGAACACCATACGCTCTAATACAACTGTATCATCCGGATCACAAAGAGTATCCCCAGTAGTTGTATATTTAAGACCAACAACCGCACCGATTTCACCGGCATAAATCTCTTTAATCTCTTCACGCTTAATCGCATGCATCTTCACAATACGACCGATACGCTCTCTTTTATCTTTCGTAGAGTTATGAACAAATGAGCCAGCTTCTAGTGAACCACGATAAACACGGATAAAAGTCAATGTTCCAACAAATGGGTCAGTCATAATTTTAAATGCCAAAGATGCAAATTTACCATCATCTGTTGATGGAACGATAACTTCAATTTCTTCGTCATCCATCATGGTTCCCTTAATCGGAGCACACTCAGTTGGAGCGGGAAGATACGCGACAACGGCATCAAGAAGAGTTTGAACACCTTTGTTTTTAAATGCAGTACCTGCCGTCATAGGAACGATATGCATAGCAAGGGTGGCCGCTTTAATACCTGCGACAATCTCCTCTTCAGTTAATGCTTCTCCCTCTAAGTATTTTTCAGCAAGTGCTTCATTACCATCAACTTCAGAAATTGATTCAATCATCTTCTCACGATACTCTTCAGCTCTTTCTTGCATATCAGATGGAATCTCTTCTACATGGTAGTTAGATCCCATTTCAGCATCAATATCCCAAACAATTGCTTTCATTTTTACAAGGTCAACAATACCTTTAAAAGTATCTTCAGCACCGATTGGCAACTGAATTGGAACCGGATTACCTTTTAGACGCGTACGAATCTGCTCTTCAACTTGGTAAAAATCTGCTCCTGTTCTATCCATTTTGTTAACAAAAACAATTGATGGTACGCCATAACGATTTCTTTGTCTCCAAACAGTTTCAGATTGAGGTTGAACACCACCAACTGCACAAAAGACTGAAACGGCTCCATCAAGAACACGCATAGATCTCTCAACTTCAATAGTAAAGTCAACGTGACCCGGAGTATCAATAATGTTAATCTGCTTCCCAGCCCATTCACATGTTGTAGCAGCAGAAGTAATCGTGATACCCCTCTCTTGCTCTTGCTCCATCCAGTCCATGGTAGCTGCACCATCATGAACCTCACCAATCTTATGCTCAACACCTGTGTAGAATAGAATTCTCTCCGTTGTTGTAGTTTTACCTGCATCGATGTGCGCAGCAATACCAATATTTCTTACATCTTCTAGTTTATGTGATCTTGCCATTTTTATAATGCCTTAAGTAATTTATTTATAGAGTTAACCTCTTTTATAAATGGGCATCTGTACCTATTTATAAAAGAGGTTTTTAAAGTGCATCCCAAAACTATTTCTAGCTAAGGGATATGCAATTATTTAGATATTACCAGCGATAGTGAGCAAATGCTTTATTTGCTTCAGCCATTCTGTAAGTATCTTCTTTTTTCTTAAATGCAGAACCTTTATCAGATGATGCATCCATCAATTCATTTGCTAATCTCTCAGCCATTGTTCTCTCGTTTCTTTTACGAGAAGCATCAATTAACCAGCGGATTGCAAGTGAAAGTTGACGCACTGGACGTACTTCTACTGGAACTTGGTATGTAGCACCACCAACACGGCGACTTTTTACTTCAATAATTGGTTTGATGTTGTCGATAGCATCATTGAAAGTATCAATACCAGTTTTTTCACCACGAGAACCTATAAGGTCTAGTGCACTGTATATGATTTTTTCAGCAGTACTTTTCTTACCATCGTACATTATTTTATTAATAAATTTCGTTAAAACTTTGCTTCCATAAACTGGATCTGGCATAATTTCACGAACGGGAGCTTTTCTTCTTCTCATTTCTGATTTTCCTTACTTCAATTTTTTCAAATTTACTCAAAATATACCATCTTGGATATATCCTGTGCTAGCTTGACATTTATCTATTTTGAATTTCTTTGTAGAAATTATTTTTTTACTTTTGCTTTTTTAGTTCCATATTTAGAACGAGCAACTTTACGATTAGCAACACCTGCAGTATCCAATGCACCACGAACGATATGGTACTTAACACCCGGTAAATCTTTGATACGACCGCCACGAACAAGAACAATTGAGTGCTCTTGAAGGTTGTGACCCTCACCACCGATATAAGAAATAACTTCAAAACCTGAAGTTAAACGAACTTTAGCAACTTTTCTTAAAGCTGAGTTTGGTTTTTTTGGTGTAGTTGTGTAAACACGAGTACAAACACCACGACGTTGTGGACACGAAACAAGCGCAGGTGATTTTGATTTCTTAACCACTTTTTTACGCTCATTACGAATCAGTTGATTGATTGTAGGCATACAATTCCTTTCTTAATTTGTTCCAGTAGAATTTAACTCTCTGTTTTTTAGAGAATTATAAACACGAAATGTTACATAAAAAGTATTTAAAGTTAGCTTATTTTAAGTGCAAATTAATATTAATTGATGGATGTGTGAAGATATAGTAGTTGGCATGTGAAAATTTTCACATGCCAGATATAAATAGAGGTGGCTACTTGTTACTCTTCGTCTTGATAAAAAACAATATCTTGATTTTTATATATACCGGTTCCTACAGGTATAGTACGACCAATAATAACATTCTCTTTTAAGTCATTCAAATCATCGACTTTTGCAGATACTGCCGCTTCTGTTAATACTTTAGTAGTATCTTGGAATGATGCAGCTGATATAATACTATCTGCAGAAACAGCTGCCCTTGTAATACCGACCAGATATGGTTCTGCAATAGCTGGACGACCGCCAAGACGAATGATTTTCTCATTTTCTTGTGCAAATTTAGCTTTTGAAATCAAATCACCTTCGATAAATTTTGTATCACCAGATTTTACAATCTTTACCTGTCTTAACATCTGAGTAAAGATTACTTCGATGTGTTTATCCGAAATATTTACCCCTTGAGAACGGTAAACCTGCTGTACCTCACTTATTAGGTAGTTATAAAGTGCCTTAACACCCATAATACGAAGAAGTTCATGAGATGAAATAATACCACTCGTTAATCTTTCTCCGGCATGTACGAAATCGCCAGGATTAACAACTGCAACATGTGACTTATCAACAAAATACTCTTTAATTATTCCATTCTCAGATGAAACAATAATTCTAATTTTTCCACGAAGCGGCTTACCAAGAGTCACAACACCATCAATTTCAGAGATAAGAGCTGTTGCCTTTGGACGACGACCTTCAAAAAGTTCAGAAACACGTGGAAGACCTCCAGTAATATCGCTTGACTTTTGAAGTGCTTTTGGTGTTTTTGCAATAATATCAGCTACTTTTACCGTTGCTCCATCTTGAATAAAGATAGATGATTTTGAATCAATTGGATATCTTAAAAGTTCACCATCTTCACTTGCTAAAACAATTGTTGGTTTATAATCAGCTGGAATATGGTCACTAATCATCAAACGAGTTTTGCCGGTAAGTTCATCCATCTGTTCTGTTGCAGTAATCCCAACAATAATATCTTCATATTTAATGGTACCATTTGCTTCACTGATAACAGGATTTGAGTATGGATCCCACTCAGCAATCACTACAGACTCATCACTCGCCGGTTTAGCAAGAAGAGTATTAATATCAACGCTTTCATCATCTTCAGTAACAATAACAGAGCCACGAGCAATATAGTGTCTTATAGCTTCACGAAGATTAACGTCAACTACGGTGGCAAAAAGTCCTTTTTCAACAACTTCATACCCTGCTTTAACCCCTTCAAATCTTTCTAAATAGTCACCTTTAAGTAAGAAGTATTTCACAACTCCTTTCTCTTTAGCAAGTATTTTTTGTGTAACAGGGGCACCATCATCCACTAAGATTTCAGATGCATACGGGATACGACTTGGAACGTTCCAGCCATCTTTTATTGTCTCTACGATAGATTCATGTTCTTTAACTTCTGAGCCAGACTCATATGGGAAGTAATATTTACCCTCTATTTGTCCGCCTACCCCTGCCAGCTCATTCGGCTTAGCAATCTCATTTTTACGAAGAGTATAACGAACAGTTTCATTTTTAGATATAACACTCACTAAAACTTCATCATGAATTGTTTGAATATCTATTGTACCGTTGAACGGTGCTTTAATCTTTGGTTCAACAAGCAATACTGCTGCATTTCTACGATTTGCAACTATATTTTTGCCCTCTTTAGATCTGTAAGTTTTAAGGTTGTAATAACGGATAAAACCCTCTTTTTCAGCAACAACTTGTCTCTCTTGTGCAGTTGAAGATGCTGTTCCCCCGACGTGGAATGTTCTCAAAGTAAGCTGAGTACCAGGCTCACCGATTGACTGAGCTGCAACAATACCAACAGCCTCTCCGGCACGCACAATATGACCAGTTGCAAGGTTCACCCCATAACAAAGTGCACAAATACCTTTTTCACTTTTACATGTTGTAGGCGTTCTAATATGAGCAGTTTTTATACCCGCTTCTGAAATTGTTTTTGCGCTTACTTCATCAAGAAGTGTTCCCTCAGCAAACAGAATCTCATTACTGATTGGATCAATTACATCATCTGCCAAAACTCTGCCGTTCAATCTATCTTCTAGCGACTCAATTAAAGTATTTTGATCAGAAATATCACTTATCTCAATTCCTTCATGTGTATGGCAGTCATGTTCAACTATCTTAACATTTTGAGCAACATCTACGAGTTTACGAGTCAAATACCCAGCATTCGCTGTTTTAAGAGCAGTATCCGCAAGACCTTTTCTAGCACCGTGGGTAGAAATAAAGTACTCGATTACATTCAGACCCTCTTTAAAGTTAGAAATAATCGGTGTTTCAATAATGTCACCGCTTGGTTTAGCCATAAGACCACGCATACCGGCTAGCTGACGAATTTGAGCAGCAGAACCACGCGCACCAGAATCAGCCATCATGTGAATAGAGTTAAATCCATCTTTGTCAGTCTGAACTAAATCCATCATCTGAGTAGCAAGAGTATTATTTGTATCTGTCCAGACATCAATAATTTTATTATATCTTTCTTGTTCAGTTAAAAGACCCGCTTCAAACTGTTTTTGAATTTCTATAACTCTATTTTTAGATTCAGTTATTTTTGCTGCTTTAGTTTTAGGAATAATAATATCATCAATTGATATAGATACGCCCGATTCAGTAGCATGTTTAAAACCTAAATCTTTCAAATTATCTAAGAAAGTTGCTGTTATACCAATCCCACCATGCTTTTGAACATAATCTACTGCTTCGTTAATAGCTTTTTTCTTCATAACTCTATTCCAAAGTTCAATTGGAACAAAGCTAGGCAATATTGCCTTAAGAAGCATACGACCAGCTGTTGTATGAATTATTCTTCCATCAACACGAGTTCTTATCTTTGCATGTATATCAAGTGCATCATGCTCAATAGCAATTCTTATCTCATCAACGTTGGCAAAAAGTTTATTTGAGCCCTTCACGCCATTCTTCTCTAATGTTATATAGTAAATACCAAGAACCATATCCTGAGATGGCGTAGCGATTGCTTTGCCAGAAGCAGGAAGCAAGATATTCATAGAAGCAAGCATTAACACTTTCGCTTCTGCAATTGCTGCAGAGCTTAGAGGTATATGCACGGCCATCTGGTCACCATCGAAATCGGCGTTAAAAGCCGCACAAACTAATGGATGAAGTTGAATAGCTTTACCGTCAATCAATTTAGGATGGAACGCCTGAATAGAGAGTTTGTGTAGCGTTGGAGCACGGTTAAGAAGTACTGGGTACCCATCAACTATCTCAGCCAAACACTCCCAAACTTCATTCGTTTTAGCCTCAATCATATTTTTAGCAGCTTTAACTGTTGTTGCGTACCCTTTATCTTCAAGCTTTGCAATCAAATGCGGCTTAAATAATTCGAGTGCCATTTTCTTAGGTAATCCACATTGATCCATACGAAGAGATGGACCAACAACAATTACAGAACGACCAGAAAAGTCAACACGCTTACCAAGTAAGTTTTGACGAAAACGCCCCTGCTTACCCTTGATGATTTCACTCAAAGATTTAAGAGGACGCTTATTTGCACCTTTTACTGCATTTGCACGGCGACCATTATCAAAAAGTGCATCCACTGATTCTTGAAGCATTCTTTTTTCATTTCTAACAATAATTTCAGGTGCTTCAAGTTCAACAAGACGCTTGAGTCTTTGGTTACGGTTTATTACACGACGATAGAGATCATTTACATCTGAAACAGCAAATTTACCACCATCCAGTGAAACCAAAGGTCTTAAATCTGGTGGAAGAACCGGTAAAACAGTAAGCATCATCCAAGCAGGATTGTTCCCTGAATTTAAGAATGATTCGATTACTTTAAGTCTTTTTGCAATTGTTTTTCTTTTTGCTTCTGAATTTGTTAGCTCTATCGCCTCTTTAAGATTTGTAAATAATTCCACTAAATCTATTGAATCTAATAAATCACGAACAACTTCTCCACCCATACGAGCTCTAAAGCCTAGTTCGCCAAATCTTTGAACAAGAGTACGATACTGCTCCTCATTTAAAACATCATATTGAGCAACTGGTGTTTTCGCTTCAGCATCATAATATGCTTCGCCACCGCTCTCGACTATATATGCCTCATAATAGAGTACACGTTCCAAATCCTTCATCTTGATGCCAAGAAGAGTACCGATTCTTGATGGAAGTGAACTTACATACCAGATGTGTGCAACAGGTGTTACAAGCTCAATATGTCCCATGCGAATACGACGAACTTTTGTACTAGTAACTTCAACTCCACATTTTTCGCACACTACACCCTTGTAGCGCATCTTTTTGTACTTACCGCAAAGACACTCGTAATCTCTTACAGGTCCAAAAATTTTAGCACAGAATAGACCATCTCTTTCAGGTTTGAGTGTACGATAGTTGATAGTCTCAGGCTTTTTAACCTCACCATGACTCCAAGACAATACTTTTGCCGGAGATGCTAAGCGAAACTGAAGCTGCTTAATATCTTTAGGTCTATTATCTTCTGTTACTTGTATTGGTACTAATTTACTCATCGTCTTCAACCTCGTCAAAAATCTCTACATCAAGAGCCAATGATTGAAGCTCTTTTGTTAATACAAACAATGTCTCAGGAATACCAGAAGCTGGTACTAACTCACCTTTTGTAATTGCTTTATAGGCACGGACACGACCATCAACATCATCTGATTTAATCGTTAACATCTCTTTAAGAACCGCAGAAGCACCGTAAGCTTCAAGAGCCCAAACTTCCATCTCTCCAAATCTTTGACCGCCAAAGAGTGCTTTACCACCAACCGGTTGTTGTGTTACCAAAGAGTATGGTCCAGTTGAACGGGCATGTATTTTCTCATCAACAAGGTGATGTAGTTTAAGTATATACATGTATCCGACATTAACACGCTCTTTTATCTTCTCGCCTGTTAGACCGTTATAAAGTACTACTTTTCCATCTGTAGCCATTTTTGCCAACTCAAAAAGTTTAGCAAATTCAACAGCATTTACACCCTCAAATATTGGGCTTGCAAACTTAACACCTTTTGACCAGTCACGAGCATATTTTAAAAATTCTGTATCTGGCATATCGCCAATAACTTTAACAGCATTCATCATGCCAGCAACATCCGATATTTCTATCATTTTCGCACGAAGATTAGCAACAAAATCTTTTTGCTTATTATCAAACTCAGCCAATATCTGGTTGCCGAGTTCACGACCTGCCATACCAAGGTGCATTTCAAGAATCTGTCCAATATTCATACGAGATGGAACACCGAGTGGGTTCAAACAAACATCAACACTTCTTCCATCTTCCATGTACGGCATATCAACTTCAGGAACAATAATAGAAACGATACCCTTATTTCCATGACGCCCTGCCATTTTATCACCGACTTTTAGTTGTCGTTTTGTAGCAATGTAAACTTTTACATACTTTACAACACCGTTTGGCAGAATGTCATCTTTTTCTAAAATAGTAAGCTTCTCTTCATGCTCATCTCGGAAAACTCTTTTTTGTTTTTGGAAATAGTTTTTAGTTTTATTGTATTGCGACTGTATATCTTCACTGAATGATTTAACAATTGCATTAATAGCAAAACGGCTTACATCAACTAAATCTTTTTCAGCGACAGTATCACCTTTTTTATACTCTGTTTCACCGATTTTGATATCATTTAAAAGAGGCTCTTTTGTCAAAAGTTTGCTTATTCTTAACATCTCCTCTTTATCAATCATTAATAGACGGTCGTAATGTTCGCGCTCTAAATAGTCTCTCTCTTCTTTTTCAAGCTCTAAAGCACGAGGATCCTTGTCATACCCTTTTTTAGTAAAGATTTTTACATCTACAACTATTCCTTCCATACTTGGAGCACAATAGAGTGATTTATTTACAACATGCCCTGCTTTCTCACCAAATATTGCGCGAAGAAGTCTCTCCTCCGGAGTAGGCTTTACTTCACCTTTTGGAGAAACTTTACCGACAAGAATCATTCCGCCTTTAACATTCGTACCGATTTTTACAATACCGCTATCGTCAAGGTGAGAAAGTTCATCATCTCTTACATTTGGAATATCTCGAGTAATCTCTTCAACGCCATGTTTTAGCTCTCTGGCTTCAACCTCTTTTTCATAAATATGCACAGAAGTAAAAGCATCTTTACGAATCAGCCTTTCAGAAATAACAATAGCATCCTCAAAGTTATAACCGTTCCAAGGCATGAAGGCAACCATGGCATTTACACCAAGCGCTAATTCACCCTGATCCATGTTTGGACCATCTGCCAATACTTGACCTTTAGCAACTCTATCTCCAAGATTTACAATTGGTTTTTGTGCAAAAGATGTGTTTTGGTTTGTACGAAGATTTTTTTGTAATGGATAATAATCTATATATATCTCACCGTCTTCTTCTCCCATAACATAGATATGTCTTCCGTCAACTTTTTCTATAACACCGGCACGATGAGCTTTTACACACTCCCATGAGTCACGGGCAACAAGTTTTTCAACACCTGTTCCAACCATTGGAGCATGTGGTCTTAAAAGCGGTACTGCCTGACGCTGCATGTTTGAACCCATAAGGGCACGGTTAGCATCGTCATGTTCCAAGAATGGAATAAGTGAAGCTGCCACACCGACAACCATATGAGAAGATAAATCTGCATATTCACAATCTTTCGGAGTACGAAGCAGAATTTCTCCGTCTTGTCTAACATCTATAATGCTGGTTGTAAATTGACCATGCTCATCTAATTTATTCGATGCAGCAGCAATCTTTTTACCTTCTTCTTGTGTTGCGGTAAGATAGATAACCTCTGAAGTTATAACTCCATCTTTTACAACTTTATAGGGTGCTTCAATAAAACCATGCTCATTTACTTTTGAATAGGTTGCAAGGGTATTAATAAGACCAATATTTTGTCCCTCTGGAGTCTCAATAGGACAGATACGACCATAGTGAGTCGGGTGAACGTCACGCACTTCAAATCCGGCTCTCTCTTTAACAAGACCACCCTCTCCTAGAGCTGACAGACGGCGCTTATGAGTTACTTCAGAAAGTGGATTCGTTTGATCCATAAATTGTGAAAGTTGCCCCCCGGAGAAAAATTCCATAATTGTCGAAGTAATCATTTTAGAGTTAATCAAATCATGCGGCATTAGCTCTTGCATTGGTCCACTCATAGTTGCAAGTTTGTCACGAATGGCTTTTTGCATTTTAATCAAACCATTGTGTAACTCATTCCCTAAAAGTTCACCGATTGAACGAATACGACGATTTCCCAAGTGATCTCTATCATCAATATGACCCTGACCATTTTTAACTTTAATTACATATTTTACTGATTCTATAATATCTTGATGAGTTAATACAGTGATATACTCAGGAATATTCATAGATAATTTATGGTTCATTTTCATACGACCGACTTTTGTCAAGTCATATCTTTCAGGGTCAAAAAACAACTGATTTACGAATACTTTTGCTGCATCTTTTGTGACAGGCTCACCCGGTCTCATAACCTTATAAATACGGATAGCTGACAAATCATTTTCGTCTTCAATATCTTCAGTCTGCTTAAGAAGTTTAAGTGAATCCGCATCTGCATTAAACGCATTAATTATCGAACTGTCAACGCCTTCAGCTAAATCATTTGCTATACTAAATTCAGTAACTCCGATTTCAGTCATTTTCTTTAATTTATTCTCATCAATATGAGTCATAGTGTCAAAAAGAATCTCTCCTGTTTCAGGATCTATAATAGGCTGTGCTAGGTAACGGTCAAGCAAAACTTCTAGAGGGTATTCAACTCTCGTCAATCCATCATCAACAAATTTTTGTGCTTTTTTAGCTGAAAGTCTTTTTCCGGCCTGCACCAATACTTTTCCATTTGTATCTACTAAGTCATAGAAGAGTCTTGAAGCATAGTCATGTGCATTAAAAGCAATTGAAAAATTACCATCACTGATTTTTATTTTATGAATAGGATAAAAAAGTTTTAATATATCTTGCTTAGAGTACCCTAAAGCACGGAACATAATTGTTACAGGAACTTTACGACGTTTGTTGATTCTCATGTAAAGAATATCTTTAGGATCATATTCAAAATAGAGCCAAGAGCCGCGATCAGGAATTATTTGACCGGTATAAATCAATTTATTTCCAGCTGTAGTTGACTCTTCTTGTTTAAAAATTACGCCTGGTGAGCGGTGAAGCTGGTTTACAACAACTCTCTCAACACCATTTATAATGAATGAAGTTCTTTCGGTCATAAGCGGAATATCACGAACAAATATACTTTGTTCCTTAATATCTTTTACACCAAGTTTTTCTTTAGTGTTTTCATCTCTCTCCCACATTACCAAGCGAGTTTTCATTCTTAATGAAACTGCATAAGTAAGTCCTCTCTCCATACACTCTCTAACTGTGTATTTAGGTTTTCCTACTTCACTTCCAATATATTCAACTGTTAATCTGTTTTGAGTGTCATGAATGGGAAAAACTGATTGGAATACATTTTCAATCCCACTTGCAGATCTGTCTTTTTCATCCAGCATTAAGAATTTATCATAAGAACTTTGTTGAAGTTGCAAGAGATTAGGTACTTCAATTTGTTGAGGAGTTTTAGAGAAGTCTACACGAAGACGATTTCCGGAGTATAAAGTATTTAACATAGGCTACCTCGATGAGTTGTTAATTAGGACTCAATCTTTAAAGATTGAGTATATTATATCTAGACGTCTCTAGATAAATTGTAATATAGTGCTTATAAACGACATAAGGGCACTTTTACGGTGTGACATATATCACACCGTAAAAGCGCCCATAAACAGTAAGTTCAGCCATAAATTAATATTTATGGCTGAACCCAAAAGTTAAAACTATTTAACTTCTACTTTTGCGCCAGCTTCTTCAAGTTGTTTTTTAGCATCCATAGCAGTATCTTTATCTACACCATCTTTGATGATTGAAGGTAAATTTTCTGTTGCATCTTTTGCTTCTTTAAGACCTAAGCCAGTAAGAGCACGAACAACTTTAATTACGTTAATTTTTTTGTCACCTGAGTCAGTGATTACAACAGTAAATTCTGTCTGCTCTTCAGCAACTGGACCAGCAGCAGCGCCACCAGCAACAGCTACAGGCTGAGCAGAAACACCAAATTTTTCTTCAAACTCTTTTACAAGTACAGATAATTCTAAAACAGAAAGTCCTGATATAAATTCTAATACATCTTCTTTAGTTACAGCCATATTGTTTCTCCAATATTAAATTTTGTTTTACCTGATAATTCAGGTTTTAAAGTGATAAGATCACTGCTAGATTAAAGAGACTTATTAAGCCTCTTGCTCTTTTTTCTGTCTTAATGCGTCAAGTCCGATAGTGAAACATGCAACTGGCGCCATCCAAGTAGCAGCAAGCATTGCAAGCAACTCATCGCGACCTGGAAGTTTAGCAAATGCTTCAACTTTAGCAGTATCAGATAGTTCACGGTCAATATATGCAGACTTAATTACAAATTTGTCATTATCTTTTGCAAAGTCAGATACTATTTTAGAAGTAGTGATAGAATCATCACCCCAAACTAAAATGTTTGTATCTTTTAACTCTACACCTGTTAATTCAGCATTAGTAAGTGCTATTGTTGCTAAAGTATTTTTAACAACTTGTACTTTTGCTTCTTTAAGTTTTGCTGCTTTTCTTAAGCCTTCTAATTTAGAAACTGTCAAGCCTTTGTAATCACAAAAGATTACAGCTTGGGCAGTTTTAAATTCACCAGAAAGCACTTCAATAATTTCAGCTTTTTGTGTTTTTGTCATAGATTATCTCCTTTCCAGACAACACTTCAAATAGGAAGATTAAGCTTTCGCACCTATTATCTTCAGTCCATAAAATGCAGTTACTAAAGTAAATTAGAGTAACTTTAGGATACTTTATTTTTAAAGTATCCTAAAATCACTTTAATCCGCAAAAGCGGATTAAAATTATTTCATATCCATTAAGGACATAACATCTAGTTTTAGAGCTGGACTCATAGTAAGTGATAATGCAGCATTTTTAATATATTTACCTTTAGCAGACGCTGGCTTGTGCTTATTAATAGCTCTTACAAAAGATTTTAAATTCTCAGCAATTTTATCTGCATCAAAGCTCACTTTTCCTATTCCGGCGTGGATATTACCTTTTTTGTCAACACGGAAAGTTACTTGACCGCCTTTAACATTTTTAACAGCTGTTGCTACATCTGGAGTAACAGTACCTGTTTTAGGATTTGGCATTAAACCTTTTGGTCCTAAAATACGGCCGATTTGACCAACAAGACCCATACAATCAGGTGCTGCAACAACTACATCAAAATTAAAAATTCCATCTTTAATTTGTTGTACTAAATCATCTGTTCCAACAATATCAGCACCAGCAGCCTTAGCTTCATCAGCTTTAACGCCTTTAGCAAATACAGCAACACGAACCGTTTTACCAGTACCATGCGGTAAAATAACTGCACCACGAACCATTTGGTCCGCATGTCTTGGGTCTACATTCAAATTAAGTGCTATTTCAACTGTTTCATCAAATTTTGCACTTTTTAAATCTCTAACTAATGAAGAAGCCTCTTCAGAAGAATATACCTTACTTGTATCAATTTTTTCAATTAATTGTTTGTATCTTTTACTCATTTTCAAATTCTCCATATAAAATTCTGCCACAAAGTTTTAAATCATTGTGGTCGATGATTTTTTTAAACTAGTCTATAATTTGAATACCTATTGAACGAGCTGACCCAGAGATTGTATTAGCTGCCATTTCTCTATCAGTAGTATTTAAATCTTCAATTTTTCTATCAACAACTTCCATCAACTGAGCACGAGTTATTTTTCCAATTATATTTTTAAGTGGATTATCCGTACCTTTTTTAAGTCCAGCTGCATGCATTAACAATGCAGATGCCGGAGGCTGTTTTGTTATAAATGAAAAGCTCTTATCACTATAAACTGTAATTACAACAGGAACTTTAAACCCCATTTTATCTTTTGTTTTTTCGTTAAACGCTTTACAAAATTCCATGATATTAACACCTCTTTGACCCAATGCTGGTCCAACCGGAGGTGCCGGTGTTGCTGCAGCAGCATTAATTTGTAGCTTGATGTAGCCTGTAACTTTTTTTGCCATTTTGATTCCTTTTGTTTGATTAAATTATTTTTTCTACTTGATTATATGAAATATCCACAGGTGTTGCTCTACCGAATATTGAAACATTCAATTTTAGAGTGCCGTGTTCCAAATCATACTCATCAACTGTCGCTGTAAAGTTTGCAAATGGTCCATCTGTTATACGAACCATTTCACCGCTATCAAAAAATACTTTTGGTTTTGGTGCGGCACGATTATGAACACGGTCTAAAATAACATTAATATCATGCTCACTTAGTGGAGTAGGCGTATTAGCTTCTCCAATGAAGCCAGATACTTTTGGCAGTGATTGGATTAAATGCTGTATTTTTGTATTTAAATCTATTTTTGCAAAAACATATCCGGAATAAAGAGACCTTTCTGATATCTTTTTCTTGCCGTCTTTTACTTCTATAACATCTTCTGTTGGGACGATTACTTCTTCAATATAATCTTGTAGTCCCATCTCTTGAATCATATTTAAAATAGCTAAGCGAACCGCTCTTTCACTTCCATAGGTTTGAATCGAGTACCATTGATGTGCCATATTGGCTCCTTAACCTAAAATCAGTGACATGATTGACGACATAAATAAATCAACTAGTGCCAAAAATGTTGCTATAACAGAAACAACAATAACAACAGCAATATATGCCTGCTTAACCTGACCTTTTGTAGGAAAGATTACTTTCGTTAGTTCTGCTTTTGCATTTCTAATATGTGTATTTAATTTCATTATTACTTTCCCAAAACTACATTAATTATAAATAAAGCTCTAAAGCTTTACTAATAACTAATGGTGGCAGGCGTAGAGAGACTCGAACTCCCATCACCCGGATTTGGAATCCGGTGCTCTACCATTGGAGCTATACGCCTACATTAATACAATAAGCTCAAATCTAAAGACTTGAGCTTTCATGCAACTATGATTATAATTTCATCTCTTTGTGAACAGTATGCTCACGACAAAATTTACAATATTTTCTTACTGAAAATTTTTCAGTATGAGTTTTTTTATTTTTACTAGTGTGATAGTTACGACGAGTACACTTTTCACATCCTAAATGTATTGTTTCACGCATTTATTAACCTTTAGTTGGTAATCCAGAAATCCGAATTACGCAAGAATCTCAGCTACAACACCAGCACCAACAGTTCTTCCACCCTCACGAATAGCAAACTTAGTACCTTTTTCCATAGCAATTGGGTGAATTAACTCAGCAGTAATGCTTACATTATCACCTGGCATAACCATCTCAGTACCTTCTGGTAAAGTGATTGCACCTGTTACATCCGTTGTACGAACATAGAATTGTGGACGGTAACCATTAAAGAATGGAGTATGACGACCACCCTCATCTTTACTCAATACATAAATTTCAGCTGTAAATTTAGTATGAGGAGTAATTGTTTTTGGCTTACAAAGAACTTGACCACGTTCAACAGCTTCTTTAGCAATACCACGAACTAGAAGTCCACAGTTATCACCAGCAACACCTTGATCCATCTCTTTACGAAACATTTCAATACCTGTTACAGTAGTTGTTTGTGTATCTCTAATACCAACAATTTCGATTGACTCGCCAATTTTAACTGTACCACGCTCAATACGACCTGTTACAACTGTTCCACGACCAGAAATTGAGAATACATCTTCAACTGGCATTAAGAAATCTCTATCTACTTCACGAACCGGTTGAGGAATGTAATCATCAACAGTTTTCATAAGTTTTTGTATTTTAGCTGACCACTCACCTAAAGTACCTGTTTTTGCTTCTTCAAGAGCTTTAAGAGCTGAACCGGCTGTAATTGGAGTATCATCGCCTGGGAAATCATATTGATCAAGAAGTTCACGAATTTCCATCTCAACTAATTCTAATAACTCTTCATCATCAACCATATCTTCTTTGTTCATGAAAACAACTAGGTATGGAACACCAACTTGCTTTGACAGAAGGATATGCTCACGAGTTTGTGGCATTGGACCATCAGCTGCAGAAACAACTAAAATAGCACCATCCATTTGAGCAGCACCTGTAATCATATTTTTAACATAATCCGCGTGACCTGGACAGTCAACATGCGCATAGTGACGAGCATCTGTTTCGTACTCTACATGTGAAGTAGAAATTGTGATACCACGCTCTCTCTCTTCTGGTGCATTATCGATTGCATCGTAATCCATCATTTTTGCACCATTTGTAACTGCAAGCACTGCTGTAATAGCCGCTGTTAAAGTAGTCTTACCATGGTCAACGTGACCAATTGTTCCAATATTACAATGCGGTTTATTACGCAGAAACTTTTCTTTTGCCATTGTGTCCTCCGACTTTATTTATGAATTGAAATGGAATTGTATCCAAAAATCATTCAATTATTGCTTAATTATAAATATATTTTTATGGAGCTCACGAGCGGATTTGAACCGCCGACCTCTTCCTTACCAAGGAAGTGCTCTACCCCTGAGCCACGAGAGCATACAGTAGTAAATATAACAAGCAATAATTGAATAGTTCTTAAATAATATTAGTATTGGGTGTAGATAATGATATGATAAATCATATAATCATTTATGAAGTAAGGTAGAAATTGTACTTCAGCTTCCAGATTTTCAATGGAGCGGGTGAAGGGACTCGAACCCTCGACCCTCAGCTTGGAAGGCTGACGCTCTAGCCAACTGAGCTACGCCCGCATATGCCATTGAAATGGTGGTGAGAAGAGGAGTCGAACCTCTGAACCCGTAGGGAGCGGATTTACAGTCCGCCGTCGTTGGCCACTTGACTATCTCACCATATACATAATTTAAATGTTTTATCTGGTCTAACACTGTTTCTAATATTCAAAATTCAATGGTGCCGACACGAGGATTCGAACCCCGGGCCTGCTGATTACAAATCAGCTGCTCTAGCCAACTGAGCTATGTCGGCATCGAATTTGAGCCAGAATTATAGTAAAACAGATTATAAATGTCAAGTATTTCATAGCAAATTACATATTATTTTTCAATTTTATATTTTTATTCCCTATTCTTCCCTATTTTATGGCTTATGTTGGTACAATTTAAAAATTATTTATCGACATTTTTACGAGGTTTCACATGTTAAAAATACTATTTTCACCATCTGAAGGCAAAAAAAGCGGGGGAGATGAAGATAAAAAAGAGTTGCTTTGCTCATACAAAGCGAGGGAAGAAATTTTAAATGAATATATGCATGTCATAGAAAGCAAAAATGAAAAAGAGATATCAAAACTTTTTGGATTAAAAAAATTTAGTGATTGTGTACCCTATATGCATGATATATTTTCATCTCCATTAATGTTTGCGATTGAGAGATATCAAGGAGTTGCCTATGATTATCTTAGGTATACATCGCTTCAAGATGAAGAAAAAGAGTATCTCAAGCAAAACACTCTAATTTTTTCTAATCTTTACGGTGCAATATTAGGAGGGGACACTATAGCAAACTACAAGGTGCATCAAGGAAATAGTATCGGAAAATTTGTTCCTGATAAATTTTATAGTGGCAGATTTACCTATCAACTGGATTTATATTTGGCAAAAGATGAAATTTTAGACCTTCGAGCAGGGTACTATGATAAATTTTATAAGATTATAAAGCCCTACACAACACTAAAATTCTTAAAAGACGGGAAAACTGTAAGTCACTGGGCAAAAGCGTACAGAGGCATTGTGCTAAGAGAGCTTGCAAAACATAATATCTGCTCGATAGCTGAGTTTATGACTCTTGAAATTGATGGACTCTCTATTAAAGAGATTAAAGTTATCAAGAATAAAACAGAAATCATATACAATATCGTATAAAAAATTAAGGAACTCCATTGCAAGACTCTCAAGAATATTTAGATAAAAAAGCCTATTTTGACAAAATAATTACTCTCTACGGGAGGAATGTGGTTGTTGAAGTTTTGCAAGATAAAAACGTAGAGATTCACAAAATACACATGGCAAATTCTAATAAAACAGATGGTGCGATAAAAGAGATTCTCTCTCTCGCACAAAAAAGAGGAATAGAAGTTACCTACCATGACAAAGTAGCCCTCAGTCGTATCAGTAAAAATGCTCAACAGGATCAAGGTGTAGCTATTGATATTATTGCTCAAAGCTATAGAAATGCAAATGAGATAAAAGAGTTACACTCCTACAAACTTATTGCGCTTGACGGAATTCAAAACCCACAAAATCTTGGCATGATTATCCGCTCATGTGCCGCCGGAAATGTGGATGGAATCATTTTACCAAAAAAAAACAGTGCTAAAATATCGCCGCTTGTAATAAAAGCAAGTGCCGGAACACTTTTTAAACTTCCAATCTACTACTGTAATACGATTGAAGAGGCTCTCAAATCCCTTACCGATACAAAAATTTATTCCCTCTCTTCCCATGCGAATAAAAGTATTTACGATATTATTCCAACCGCCAAGAGTATCTATGTTTTAGGTAACGAAAGCGAAGGGATA
Source organism: Campylobacterales bacterium (assembly GCA_026390115.1). GTDB lineage: Bacteria > Campylobacterota > Campylobacteria > Campylobacterales > Sulfurimonadaceae > Sulfurimonas. Next base: position 60,094 of record JAPLGO010000009.1, read on the forward strand.
AGTGCTGAAGTTGAAAAACTTTGTAATAACTCACTTCAAATTCCAATGAACCGTGGAGTTGAATCACTCAATGTTGCAGTTACCGCTTCTTTACTAGCCTTTATGAAATAAATATACTTTGACATGAAAAACATTATTTTTAAACAAATAATATTTAAAAATAATGCATTTGCTATTTTTTATTATATATTAGCTATAATGGCGCTCAATTTTAAAAAAAACAAAGGATTGCTTTAAATGAATTCACTTAATTGTGGCGACAGGTGTTATAACTTCAAAAATTTTATTGGAAGTGCTATATGACACTTTTAATTACCTATCTTATCCTTGCTCTAACAGTCTCTTTTATATGCTCAATTTTAGAAGCTGTTTTGCTCTCTAGTACACACTCTTATATAGAAACACTACCTAAGACCAATGAGAAGGCTATTTCTATTCTTAAAGAACACAAAGCCAACATCGATAGACCTATTGCTTCGATTTTAACTTTTAATACATTTGCCCATACAATGGGAGCAGCAGGAGTTGGTGCGCAAGCTCAAATACTCTTTGGTGTAGAATGGCAGACCGCCATAGCTTTTATTCTTACTTTACTCATTTTATATCTTGCAGAGATTGTTCCAAAAACTATTGGGGCACTCTATTGGAAATCGCTACTGATTCCATCCGCTTATTTCATCGAATTTCTGATTAAAATCACATTTCCGCTTGTATGGCTTTCTTCAAAAATTACAGATGTGATTTCAAAAGGTAAAGCAAAACATACTAATTTTTCTCGTGATGAGATTATGGCGATTGTAACCATGGGAGAGAAAGAGGGTTCAATTCTCAGTAAAGAGAGCCATCTCATCGAAAATCTTCTCAAGCTCAAACATATAAAAGCAAAAGATATTATGACGCCAAGAAGTGTTGTTTTTGCTCTTCCTTCAGCCATGACTGTAGGTGATGCGATTGAAGATGACAAACTCTATATTCACTCTCGCATTCCTATTTATGATGAATCAATTGATCATATCAGCGGAGTAGTTTTTAATCAAAATATTCTCGAAGAGAGCCTTGAGGATAATAATGACAAACTGTTAAGCTCAATCGCGTTTCCTATTCATAAAGTTTCAGAAAACATCCCTGTATCAGCGATAATTGATGTTTTTATCAAAAAGAAAACGCACCTCTTTATAGTGCATGACAACTATGGGCAAACGAGTGGTGTTGTAACGCTAGAAGACGCAATTGAAGCTCTTTTGGGTGTTGAAATAGTTGATGAGATGGATGAAGTTGAAGACATGCAGGCATTTGCAAAAGATAAAAGTAAAATTTTTCAAGATAGAATGCTACTTGATAAAAAAAGACTTGAGAGAACCTCTACAAAATAGTTTCCACAGCAGTGGAAACTATTCTCAAACTACGACATCATAATTTCATAAGGTCTTTTTATTTCTCTAATAACTTCATCAACACTCATATAACGAGACTTTCTCAAAAACTCTCTACCATCCAAAAAAATTAGAACAGTCGGAATAGCAAATACACTAAAATATGCTGCTATCTCTTGAGATGTAGAAATATCTATACTAATTATTTTAAACTTCTCAAAATTTTTACCTATTGCTTCGAGAAGTTTTGGTTTTAATGCATGACAAACATTACATGTTGGAGCTGAAAAATAGAGCATTACTGCTGGATTTTCTTTTACTATGAGTTGTATCTCTTCTATATTTCGCATAAAATACCTTTAATTAAAAATGCAATTATATCCAAATGGGTATAATCCCAAGATGAGTTCAGTACTATTTTCAGTTTTAAGCGTCTATATTTTTATACTTCTTGGCTACATCTCAAAAATGAGTTTTAAAGAAGAGATAGATGATAAAACAATCACCCTAATAAATGTATATTTTCTACAAGTTTTTCTCACCTTTTGGGGGCTTTTAATCCGTCCTATTGATATCACTCTACTTTATGCACCAAGTATATACATGTTTGTCGTAGTTTTAGTGCTTGTATTCTCCGCTTTTGTTGCTAAAAAAATTTTTGATGATAATAAAGAGTACTCTATAGCCACTGTTGCAGCCATAATCGGGAATACAGGAAACCTTGGCATACCGATTAATATAGCAATTTTTGGTGAAGAGTCGATTCCTTATACGACAGTTGTGAATCTAGTCAATGTTTTTGTTGTTTACACTTTTGGCGTTTTTTATTACTCTCGAGGAAATTTTGATGTTAAAACTTCGCTTATAAATATCGTAAAACTCCCTATACTCTGGGCGGCGATAATTGCGATATTCCTGAGTGCAAACCATTATGAGGCTCCAAAAGTCGTAATAGATACTCTTATGATGGGCGCATACGCTTCTATGACAATGCAGCTCTTTTTGTTTGGAATTTATCTCTACGGAACAAAGATAAATGAAATAAGCAAATCTTTGACGCTCTGGGTAATGATTATTAAATTTATACTGCTCCCATCTATCACATTTATAGTCCTCTACTTCATCGAATTAGACAAAATGGTAAAAGGAATTATTTTTATAGAAATCATGATGCCCTTAGCCGTTGCAAATGTAAACTTAGCCTCACTTTATGACTGTACACCAAGGGCAGTGACAGTGTTGGTATTTCTCTCTTCTGTTATATTTTTGGGATGTATTTTTATTGGGGTTTGGAGCTTAAAATTTTTCTAAATTTCATAATAACAAAAATCTTGATATAAGTCAACATTATAAGATTAATAAAACAAACCTTAAATAAATTCATAATTCAAAAAAGGAAATAAAGTATAAAAGTTAAATCGGATAAAATTACTCCGATTTAAAATTTTAGAGGGTAATGCTCTCTTACCAAAGGACAAAAAAATGAAAAAAATCATTTTATTACTGACATTAACACTAGTTGCTCTTCAGGCAGAAGATATAGTACATTACGATACACCTGATACTATAAAACCGGGAATAGAAAAACCTAACCACCCGAACAATGATATTCACTCAGTTAAATAAAAAGTAGAGTTTACTCACATAACTGCACATCATTTTTTGTGATGTGCCTATAAAAATCTCCACTTGCCTATATAAGTCTTTGACATGTGGAGTTTTACTCAACTTATATGAGTTTTATTATTTGATTCTTTCTAAGATATTGGCAACGGAGAAACCAAACTTCTCAAATAGTTGATCCGCTGGAGCGGATGCGCCGAATGTCTCCATTCCAATTACCTGCTCAGCAAATTTATACCACTCTAAACCTCTTGCAGCTTCAATTGCTACCTTCTTTGTACTAGACACAATTATAGAGTCTATATATGATTTATCCTGTTCTATAAAAAGGTCAAAACATGGCACTGAAACCACATTAACCTTAACGCCTTTCGCATTTAATGCCTCTTTAGTTTTAAGAGCTAGCTCAACTTCACTTCCTGAAGCCATCAAAGTTATAGTCGCACTCTCATCCTTCGCGACTAAATATCCGCCTCTGCTGGCTTCCCCAGTTACAGCTTTTGGAAGCTGTGCAAGATTTTGTCTTGAGCATACAAAAGCTGATGGAGATTTTTTCATGCTGAGTGCTGTTTTCCAAGCTTCGATATTTTCTACTCCATCCGCCGGACGCCATACATAAAAATTTGGCAGTGCACGGAACTGGCTTAAATGCTCTATTGGCTGGTGTGTCGGTCCATCTTCACCCACTCCGATACTGTCATGCGTCCAGATAAAAAATTGCTGAATTCCAGTTAATGCCGCAATTCTGGCAGCCGGTTTGAGATAATCCGAAAAAACAAAGAATGTAGCAGAAAAAGGCATTAGCGGCCCATAAAGTGCCATTGCATTTACGATTGAAGCCATAGCATGTTCACGAATTCCAAAGTAAATATTTCGACCTTTCGGATATACACCCATGTCAACAAGCTCAGTTTTGTTCGATGGACTTAAATCTGCAGAACCGCCCAAAAAGCTTGGAAGTGCTTTTGCAATTGCGTTCATAATTTTACCATTTGTGTTTCTTGTAGCATCTGCTTTATCAAAAGTCGGATACTCTATACGAGAAAAATCTGGATTCTGAAGTGCATAAAGTGCCTCATTTTGCTCCATTAAAGGAAGAGTTTTTTGTCTGTGAATCCACTCACGCTCAAGCAAATCACCCTCTTCAATCGCACATCTAAAACGAATGAGTACATCCTCATCCACATGGAACGATTTAGTAGCGTCAAATCCACATGCAGTCTTTGCTTCAGCTATAACATCCGCCCCAAGCGGTGCACCATGTGAGTGGTGTGAACCTTCAAGCTTGCCGGCACCCTTTGCAATTACTGTATTTGCAATTATTAGAGTTGGTTTTTTATTAGCTTTTGCAGTTGTGATTGAAGCATCTATTGCATCAAAATCATGACCGTCACACTCTAAAACATCCCAGCCCTGAGACTCAAATCTCATGCGGATATTCTCACTTATGCTCAAATCAGTAGAACCCTCGATTGTAATACGATTTGAGTCATAAATAAGAATTAAATTGTCAAGTTTGTTGTGTCCTGCAATAGAGCATGCTTCGTAAGAAATTCCCTCTTCCAAGTCGCCATCGCCGCATAGGCAGTAAACACTGTGGTCGATGAGAGCTGCTGTTTCGGAGTTTACTTGGCTACCCACGAATTTAGAAGCCATTGCGAAACCAACGGCATTTGCAATACCCTGCCCCAAAGGTCCTGTTGTTATCTCAACACCCGCAGTATGCCCAAACTCCGGATGCCCAGGAGTTTTTGAATCTAATTGACGAAAGTTTTTAAGGTCACTTACCTCAAGCCCATATCCCCAGAGATAGTAGAGTGAGTAGATTAGTCCCGTTCCGTGTCCGCCTGAAAAAACCAATCTATCACGATTTAACCAAGATGGATTTTTCGGATTATGAGTTAAGTGTTCGCTTAAAACAACTGCGATATCAGCAAGCCCCATCGGTGCACCCGGATGTCCAGAATTCGCCGCTTGAACCATATCCGCGGCTAAGAACCTAATTGTGTTTGCCATTTTTTGACGCATTTGATTACTCATACTATACTATTCCTTGTTTAATTTACTTGTGTCTGTTTATATATTTTATTAGGAGTTCTGAGAGTTCTTTTTTAAGATTCTCATCAAAGCTATTTAACTCATCAATCAGCTCATTTGCCAAAATATTAGCTTCAGTTACTGCCTTTTTCAAACCCAATAGAGTGACAAAGCTATTTTTATCTGCATCATTATTTGTAAGTTTCCCGGCCATTTGTGAAGTTTGAGTTACATCTAAAATATCGTCTTGAATCTGGAACAAAAGCCCAAGCTTGATTCCAAATTCATATAGTTTTTCGCCCAATTCCTCTCTATCAACTATTACAGCCCCCATTTTAAGCGAGGCTGCAATTAGTTTTGCAGTTTTATTTATGTGTAGGACTTTTATATCTTCAATAGCCAGCGGCTTATTTTCAAAATAACAGTCAATCGCTTGACCCAGAACCATTCCATTTAAACCACCATTCTTTGCCAACTCCCTTATTAACTGAACTCTTGTGTAATCCGAAAAGGGCGCATTGCACAAAACTTCAAAGGAGTAGGTATTGAGGGCATCACCCACAAGAATTGCCGTTGCTTCATCAAATGCCACATGCAGAGTTGGTTCTCCTCTTCTAAGCGGTGAATTATCCATAGCCGGCAAATCATCATGAATAAGAGAGTAGGTATGAAGTAACTCAATTGCCAGTGCCGCGTGCATGGCACCCTCTTCCAAAAGTGTATTATATGAGTTCACAACACCAAGAAGAAGTGCTGGACGAAACCTTTTTCCACCTGCTACAAGCATCTTATGAAGAGCTTTCTCATAGGTTGGATGGATACTTTTTGACATGGGTAAATTATCTAATAGGAATTTCTCAAACTTTTGCATGTGCGATTTTATCTAATTTATATTCACAAAAAACTGAAAATTCTCTCTCTCAAAGAGTAAAGTTGTACCATCTTTGGAGTCTGAAACTTTTTTCAACAGCTCTTGCTGATTTTTAATAGCAACTCCATTGATTTGGAGTAATTTATCCCCAGTTTTCAAGCCATATTTTTTACTTTTTTCGCTGATTTTTATAATTTTTAAATTTTTATCAAACTCAAAGCCATACTTTTCACTCTTTTCAACTTTTGCTTTTTCTTCCGGATTGGCAAATTTTTTAAATGCACCAATCTCTCTTTTTTGAGCAACAACATCTATTGTAACTATTTTAGAGTCTCTTTTAATTTGCACCGTGTGTTTAGAGCCAATCTCTGAAAAAAGTATCTCTCTCATCAAGGTTGCACTCTCTTTTACCTTGTTTCCATCAAGAGAGAGAATAATATCGCCGCCTTTAAATGGATTATTTTTTACAAATGGGCTTAATGCATCCACTATTACGCCCGCTTTAGCATCACTAACACTCATTCCCATATCCGCATAAATCGTATCTTCTGCGCTTAAAAATCTCTCTATATACTCTTTTTCTATTATACCTTTTGGAGTTACAATACCCTCAAGAGAACAGCAACTGTTTGTAATAATAGCTGGAGAGGAAATTTTTTTATCAAACTGAGCTAGAGATGACAATCCTATCTGTTTTTTGATGATTTTCCCCTCTAGTGCAGAGGTTTTATTAATAGCAGCTATTCCCGATGAAATGCCTACATTAATTTTAAACGGGTATTCAAAACCTACCAGATCCTCTACTAGATAAAGTCCTAAAAATGAATCACTTTTAATTATTTCACAGCTTGGAGTTTTTTCGGAGAAGATTAATCTTTGATTTCCTTCAATTGGAATTTCAATAGACTTCTCTTGAATTGTATTTGAGTCTATAACTTTTTGCTTGCAAGAGTCATATCCACCTTCACATGCCAAAAGAGCCAGAACAAAAAAATTAAAGATTATAAATAAACGAAACATCTATTTTGCTCCAAAAGGATTAATGCCGCCGAGTATTCCCATGGCACTATTTTGTTGATTCTGCTGAACCATCTTATAGGCATCATTTATAGCGCCAATTAGTAAAATTTGAAGTGTGATTTTGTCAGACATAGCAAAGTCATCAATTATCAAGTCGATAATTTCACCCTTGCCGTTTATGCTAACCTCAACCATACCTCCGCCACTTTTAACGCTAAAAATTTTAGATTCTAATTCGGTCTGAAGTTTTATTGTATTTTCTTGCATCTCTTCAAGCATTTTACTCATGTCTCCAAGATTGCCAAGATTAAACACTGCTAAATACTCTCAGCAATATAATCTATATTATTGTTGTCATCCAAAATAACAACTTTGGGCTTATAGCTTTCAAGCTCTTTTTCATCATAAGTTGCATAGGCTACAATTATGATTTTATCGCCTCTATGAACTTTTCTCGCAGCAGCTCCGTTAAGGCAGATATCTCTCTTTCCTCTTTCACCTAAAATGACATAGGTTGAAAATCGCTCACCATTATTTACATTCAGAATTTCAACTTTTTGTCCAACTCTCATTTTTGCAGCTTGCATCAGTTCTTCATCAATTGTTATCGAGCCAACATAGTTTAAATTAGCGTCCGTAACGGTCGCACGGTGAATTTTGCTGTATAACATCTCTATCAACATTTTATCTTCCCATCTGCTTTTGCATATCAGCCGCAGATATAGGGGCATCCCAAAGTTCAGACTCTATCACGAACTCCTCCACTACTCTTCCACCAATAATATGCTCAGTTATGATTCTATCAATTTTTTCTTTTGTTAATCTTACATACATCGTATGACCCGGTTCAACCAACATGACCGGTCCAGCATTACATCTGTTTAAACAAGCTGTGCGGATTGGCTGTACGGTTCCCATAATCCCATCTTGCATCAATTTTTGAGCTAAATATTGAAACAAATCCTGAGTTTGCGGTGTAACACATGAAGGCTTTGGCATGCCCGGAGGAGCTGATTGTTCACATTTAAATATATAAAATGCCGGTTGAGGGATTCCCATAAAATATAATCCTTAAAATTTTTGTCGCAATTATAGCAAAAAATATCTATACGAACCCAAATATCTAAATAAGTTTATATTTTTAAGAGTTCTCTAACTACTTCCCTATCATCAAATGGGAATTTTTCGTCATATATAATCTGATATGCTTCATCTCCCTTACCCAAAATTACAACCACTTGAGACTCGGTTTGGTCACTCAGTGCCATTTGAATCGCTTTTCTTCTATTGAGTTCAACTACCGTATTGCTTTTATCTTCAATACCCTTAAGTATTTCCTCTACAATTAATTCAGGGTCTTCATGTCTCGGATTGTCACTTGTAATATATATTCTTTTTGCTAAGCTTGCTGCAACTCTTCCCATGAGAGGTCGTTTTTCTCTGTCTCTATCTCCACCTGCACCAAAAACGACCAAAAGCTCTTTCTCCTTGAGTGCATTTAAAACCTGCTGCATGCCGTCTGGAGTGTGAGCAAAATCAACTATCACGTTCGGAGATTCACATACTTGTTCCATTCTCCCGCTCACGCCTGCAAAATTGTCAACCACTGCTGCAACCTCTTCTAGTTTTTTTCCGGTTAACATGTGAACAGCTCCAATCGCTGCCATCAAATTATAGAGATTAAAAAAGCCGTGAAGAGAGGCTGTGAAAGGAACTACCTCTTGAAAGTGCTGGATGATTCCACTCGTTGCGTCATTGAGCGAATACGCCATAAGTCTATAAGTAGAAGGATTTTCAATTCCATAGGTAAAAGTATTTTTTATATTGAAAGAGGCTCTTGTCTCATCTTTATTTATTAGTTTTCTCCCATCATCGGAAAAAAAGCTATTTTTAACTGCTATGTATTCTTCTATTGTTTTGTGAAAATCAAGATGGTCTCGCGTAATATTTGTAAGTATCTTCAGCTCAAAATGAAGCCCTTCAACTCTTTTTTGAACTATAGCATGAGAGCTTACTTCCATGATAAAAAAATCACATCCCGCTTCTACTGCCTGATAAATATGTTTATAGGTATTTAGGACACTTGGAGTTGTTAAAGATTTACCCTCAACTATTGCATCGTTCATAAAAAAACCTCGTGTACCTTGCATAGCAACTTTATAACCCAAATCTAGCAGGAATGAGTAAATTGCACTGGCTGTCGTTGTTTTTCCATTTGTGCCGGTGATGCCGACTATTTTTATCTTATCTACGCCGAAAAGCTCTGCAATATCTTCAATTTTTATAATTGAGTGCGCACCTTTTTGTTTGGCATCTTCTACATATTTTTCATTTTGGGTCGTCAGTATAAAAGCTGTCTCTTTATCGCACTCATTAGAATTTTCAGTTACATACAAAAACTCTTGATTTGGCAGTTCTATTTTCACTCATTAACCTTTTTTTACTAATTTCTTAAGCAGTTTTCTAAGTGGCTCATCGCTTGGGTAGGAGCTTAGTGCACTCTCAAGGTATGAAAGAGCCATATCTGAGAATCCATTTTCAATCAAATTATCTAAAAAATCTACAAAATCCTCTTTTTTTGTGATTATTACTCGCGTTGAGAACATAATATTTTCAAAAGTTTCTCTAAAGGCCTCACCGCTATCAATAATATTTTTAAAATCTTGATAAAGAATTCCATCTTCAAGCTCTAACCTGTCACGGAGCGGTGTTGCAAACACTTCACTTAATTTTTCTAAAGTGCCGTCTATATTTTGAAGAATATCACCCATTATTTCATCTGCTTGATCTGTATCTTCCTCTTTCAACATCTCATAATAGTCAAAAAGAGCCTCTGCTCCGCCCTCTCCGCTCATTGCCATCTCAGAGAGGATAACACCGTTGTATGCCTCTTTTGAGTTTGGGAAGTTTTGCAAAACTGATGCGAATTGCTCTAGTGCATTTTTAAATTCTGCTTTTGAGAAGCTCTCTTTGGCTTTTGTTAATACTTTATATTTACTTATGCTACTCATTTATTTATATCACTTATTTTAATCTTATTATTCTATAAATTATCTATATCGTTTTCCATGCCAACTGGCACATTAATAACACAGAGTTCCGGATGTATATCCATGCGAAGCTGTCGTTCTACCCCATACTTAAGTGTGTTACCGCTGCTTGAGCATCCGATACAAGCACCTTTTAACTGAACATATACATTCGATTTTTTAACAGTTATAAAAGCTATATCTCCACCATCAAGGGCCAAAGATGGACGAACTTTTTCTATTACATTTCGTACCGGTGTCATTAATTCTTCATCAGAAAATGGAATCATAAATTTTTCCTTTATTATTGTAAGCATAAAATAGGACAAAAACGCTTAACAAGTCATAAAAATTATAACTAGCTAATTTATTTCAATATTTCAGTGCAAAAATTTCATTTACATAAGATGGCTTCCGCATGCCAATTAGGATGTAATCAATATTATCCCTTTGGGTTAAAAATTTCAATGCACACTCCTGCATAGAGCCATTGCACTCTTTAAATAAATCTTTAAATTTTGTTCTCGTGTTTTTAGAACACTCATGTAATACCATTCTTTTATACTCTTGTAAAAAAAGATCAATAAAAACAAGAACATTCTCTATATGTTCTTTGTTTATAACTTCTAAAAACTTTTTAAAGCTTGGTATTATTTGAGAGTAAAGGAAATACTCATAATCGCCAATCCACCCAAACTTGTGCTTATTTGCATCAAGTTGTTCCAAGAGATTGAACATTGGTTTCAAAGATTTATTGTCACAAGCCTGCAGCAGTTCATTCAGATGATTGTAATATGTACTGCTTTCATCATAGTCGCAAAGTCTATATGATAAATTTTCAAATTGTGCATTGAAGGGTCTGTTTACCAAAACTCTTAATCCACTCCTTTTTGCCCAGGATGCGCATCTTAATCCATCTCTCTCAAGTAAATTTATAGGAAGTTGTATCGTTGAAAAACTATGAGTATTATTACCAACACTTTGTGAGGCACTGTCTGCCAATGTTAGTAAATCTTCATAAGGCAAAAACTCATCACTATTTTGAGGTTTTGAAAAGCTGTTTGAACTTATCCCATAAGAAAGGATTCTTCCACTTTTCACCTCTTCTTCGAGTGCTACAAAAGATTCAAACAATCTTCTATACATCTCATCAAGTCGCTCATCTTTGTTTGTACCTTTATTGATAGCATCTAAAAGATAGTATTCCGGGTTATGAATCAGATAACAACCAATTGAGTCCATCTCTAATCTTTTTAGAGTCTCTGTAAGTTGACTATGGATAAATGATTTAGCGATAGAATGGTAGCAATCCAAGCTGTACTCAACAACCTCTTCGAATGGTAACTCTTTATGCTGTTCTAAATTGCTTCCTTGAATATATCCAAATTTACTGACAATCTCTATTTTTAATTTTACTTCATTACTAAACCCACGTAAAGCAAGAGCAATAGCTCTCTCTGCTCCACCATCCATGTAATTTGATGATGTATCTATCATAGTAATGCCGGACTCTATTGCTTCTTTCAATGCTTCTATATGTTGTGGATTATAATCGCTTATTCTGTATGTTCCAAATGCGAAATTACTCATTATCAAATCCTATTTAGTAATAATAAATGCATGCTCAAAATAGTTTGGCATGTGGAAAAATTTTTAAGGGGATTTTGAAGATTTTGGGCAAGAGCCCAAAAAAAAGATTTATTGATAGATTATACTAATTCAATAAATGCCATAGTAGTAGCATCACCACGGCGAATTCTAGTTCTGTTTATTCTTGTATAGCCACCTGGACGATCAACATACTTTGGTGCTATTTCATTCACTAGTGTTTTTGTTGCTTCTTTACTTTGAAGCGCTGCAAAAATCGCTTTGTGAGCGTTTGAATCGTTCTTACCAGCAATAGTGATAAGTTTTTCAACATAAGAACGAAGTTCTTTTGCTTTTTCAATAGTAGTTTCTATTTTACCATGTTCAATTAACGAAATACTTAGGTTCTTAAGTAAAGCTGCCCGATGCGAGCTTGTACGACCTAGTTTACGGTATCCATGACGATGTCTCATCTGTAATTCCTCTTATTAAGCTTCTTTAGCTTCAATTTTCTTTTTTAGTGCACTAACTAAATCATCTGAAAGATCAGCTCCAACTGCAAAACCAAACTCTTGCACTTTTTCTATAATCTCATCATATGACTTTTTACCAAGGTTTTTAACATTTTTCAGATCATTAGTACTCATAAGCACTATTTCACCTATCAACTTAATATTTGAGCGGTCAAGGCAGTTAAAACTACGCGCACTTAAACCCAAACTGTCAATATTAGTAGCTAACCTTTTAAGGTTAGGGTTCTCTTCAACTCTTTCAATTGTTTTTGGTGCTTTGATACTAATCTCACTATTGAATACTGCTAGTTGAGCATACATAACTTCTAAAGAGTTTCTAAAAGCATCTAATGGAGATATTTGTCCATCAGTTCTTATATTTATGATTACTCTTTCAAAATTAGGATTGTCTTCTACAAGCACATTTTCAATTTTGTAAGTTGCACTGCGAACAGGAGTGAAATATGCATCAAGTGCTATATATCCATCTTCTAAAACATCATGTGTTTCTTCACTTGGCACATAACCGATACCCTGAGCAATCTTAATTTTAAAATTAAGTGTTGAATCTTCATTTAATGTTGCCAATGGAGACTCAGGTGTCATAACTTCTACTTCACTATTAGAAAGATCAGAACCTTTAATTATACATGGACCGACAAAGCTATAACTTATCTCTGCCTCAGTCACTCCACCATTTAATTTAAAGCGAATCTCTTTAAGATTTAGTATAAAGTCTGAAATATCCTCGAGCATACCACGAACAGAGTCAAACTCATGCTTAGCACCCTCGATTTTTATAGCGATTGGCGCATAACCAACTGAGCTACTTAATAAAAAGCGGCGAAGTGGATGAGCCAAAGAGATTGCAAATCCGGTTTCAAATGGAAATGCAATAATATTAGCTTCATTATCACTAAGCTGTTCTACCTCAAATTCTTGAGGAGCAAGCGGAGTAGTTTTAATTTTCTTCATTCTCAAACGCCCTTATATAATAATTATTTCGAGTAAAGTTCAACGATTAAGCGTTCTTCAACTGGAATAATAACTTCTTCACGCTCTGGCAAACGAGTGAAAATACCAAATACTTTTTCAGCATCGATATCAACCCATGGAGCTAAACCTGTTTGATTAGTTAATTCTATAGCACGAACAATTTGAACATTTTTCTTGCTAGCTTCACGAACTTCTATCTTCTGACCAGGTGTAACACGGTATGAAGGAATATTAACTTTTTTACCATCTACTAAAAAGTGACCATGTGTTACAAGTTGACGAGCAAAACGACGAGTTGAAGCAAAGCCCATACGATAAACAACATTATCAAGTCTTTGTTCAATCAGTGTTACAAGGTTTGTACCTGTGTTTCCATCACGACGCTTAGCCTCTACGAATAGTGCACGGAATTGCTTTTCAGAAACACCATACATGAATTTCGCTTTTTGCTTTTCATTTAACTGTAAACCGTATTCAGATACTTTTTTACGACGCTGACCATGTTGACCAGGAGCATAAGGACGTTTGTCTAATGCAGATTTACCTGCTAAACGACGCTCACCTTTAAGGTTAAGGCTTACTCCAAATCTTCTTTCGATTTTTTCTACTGGACCTCTATATCTTGCCATCAGTAATCTCCTTAAACTCTACGACGCTTAGGTGCGCGACAACCGTTGTGTGGTAATGGAGTAACATCTTTCATAAATGTAACACGAATACCCTCAATTCCACCTACTGCCTTAGTTGCTGTCTCACGACCAGAACCAGGACCTTGAACTCTAATACCGAGCTCTTTTATACCATGTACTTTTGCTTTTGCTACTGCATCTTCTACAGCCGCTTGAGCAGCGAATGGAGTAGATTTTTTTGAACCTTTAAAGCCAAGGCTACCAGCAGAACTCCAAGCAATCATGTTGCCCATTTCATCAGTAATAGTTACAAGAGTATTGTTAAATGATGCAGAAATATGTACAACACCACGGGCAATATTCTTTTTTATTACTTTTTTTCTTACAGCTTTTCTCTTTGCCATCTGCTAATCCTTATGCTGCGCCGACAGTTTTGCGTTTACCTTTACGAGTACGCGCATTTGTCTTAGTTTTTTGTCCACGACATGGAAGACCACGACGGTGACGAAGACCACGGTATGAACCTAAATCCATAAGTGCCTTAATATCCATAGCAACTTTTTTACGAAGATCACCCTCTACCATGTGGTTAGCACGGATTTCATTCGTAATAGATGCTACTTCATCTTCGTTTAGTTCATAAACTCTTTTGTTATAGTCAATACCTGTAGCGTCTAAAATTAGACGAGAAGCATGAAGACCAATCCCATAGACATATGTTAGACCATACTCTATTCTTTTTTTCTTTGGTAAATCAACACCTGATATACGAGCCATGGTTATCCTTGTCTCTGTTTATGTTTTTTAACTTTGCAGATTACTCTTACAATGCCTTTTCTTTTGACAACTATACAGTCATCACACATCTTCTTAACTGAAGCACGCACTTTCATTGAAAGCTCCTATTTTGACTTTTCTTTACTGCATTTAGGTAGTTTGAACTTACCAATACTTTTAACTATATAGGATTATATAGATAAAAACACTCAACTTTTATGTTAAAACAGCAAAGCGGATGTGGATTGTACACAAATAAATGTAAAAATTTTATTAAGCGTATATATTTTTATTTATTTCACCGGTATTTAAGTTGATAAATTATTGTTTACACATTTTTTATAATTCGCTACAATATATTTAACTTAATTTACAAAAGGATTTTTATGAAAAAACTTACTCCCTTCTCTTTGCTCGCCACTTCGGTTCTTTTAATTTTACTCAGCGGTACAAGTGCCAGTGCCGGAATGAAATGCGGCGATGGAAAATGCGGAAGTTCTATGAAAGAAGCCGCCACTAACTCTGGCGAAGATAAAAAAGAATCTATGAAAGAGATGAAATGCGGTTCTGGGAAATGTGGAAGCATGAAAGCAACTGCTCCTAGTGATACAAATACAACTCAAGCAAAATAAGTAAATGAAAGAGTATATCTATTTTGGTGAAGTTGTAAAACCTTACGATGTGAGAGTATTAAATGAGAGGGAGGCAAGAGCCGGTGCCGGAATCCTCTTTTTGTTTGCAGTCACATCTTTTATGAACTCCTATCTTCTTCATGAGTTTATATTTACGCAAATTTTTGTAACGGTATTTATGATAGATTTTATTATAAGAATTTTCATAAATCCGAAATTTGCTCCTAGTTTACTCCTAGGGCGTGTCATGGTACAAAATCAAACACCCGAGTATGTCGGAGCGCCGCAAAAGAGATGGGCTTGGTTTATAGGTCTTTATTTGTCAATCATAATGTTTTTTTTAATTGTTGTTTTTAATGTTATGACGCCTATTAAAATCATAATTTGTTTACTTTGTCTTACACTCCTTTTTTCTGAAGCAGCCTTTGGAATATGTGTAGGTTGCAAGATTTTCAACTTTATCAACAAAGAGAACCCAAAACTTTGTCCCGGTGGAACATGTGAAATACGAACAAAAGATGAGATACAAAAAATTTCTACACTCCAAAAAGCAATTATTATAACTTTTGTAGTTGTTGTCTCGTTCGTCACTTACGAGTTAGCATTCAATAAACATGAAACGGCTAATACTAAGAATGAAGGTAAAAGTTCTAAATGTGAGACAGGAAAATGTGATACGGGTAAATGCGGAAGTGCGAAGTAATAGCTTTATAAAGAATATTTGCCGATGATTTTAAACTCTCGCAGAATTTTTTTAAAAACTGCTCTTTTTGGCGGTGCTGTTTTAGTTATGTACGGGGCAACTGTTTTTGGAGCAGTTTCACCCATGCAAACCATGGCTCTTGTTCAAGAAGATTTATTTCCGCATGCCAAAAGTCTAGGTATTAAGACAGAGGCGTATTTAACTCTCATATTAAGCCACTCAAAAGTAACTCCCAAAGAAAAAGATTTTTTAAGAAACGGTGTTCAATGGCTCAACGAAGAGGCTGTAAAAATGTACAAAAAAATGTATAGCAACCTCTCAGAGAGCGAGAGGCAAGCCGTATTAAAAAGCATTGCCAAGTACAAATGGGGCGAAAAGTGGATAAATAAAATGCTTACCTATATTATGGAAGCAACTTTTAGTGACGAAATTTACGGCGTTTGTAAAAACTCTGCCAGAGCAGCATGGCTAAAGTTTGAAACTGGGTATCCCCACCCCAAAGAGGCGTATCTGTGATGTACGATGTTTGCATAATCGGAAGCGGAGCCGGCGGTTCACCCATAGCGTATGAGCTCAGCCATGCAGGATTCAGCGTCATTGTGCTTGAAAAAGGCAAAAATTATAGAGAAGAAGATTTCAACAAAGATGAGTTGGCAGTTTGTCGTCGTGATTTTTTCACTCCAAATTTAGCAGATGAGCAACATGTTATCAATCAAAGAGCCGAAGATGGGGCAATAAGCCGACATGTAGGAAGCGAAAATGATTGGAGCTTTTGGAACGGCTCGATGGTCGGAGGCTCATCCAATCTTATGAGCGGTTATTTTCATCGTATGAAGCCAAATGATTTTAAGCTCCTCTCGGTTTATGGTGCGATAAAAGGTGCAAATGTTGCTGATTGGTGCATTTCATATGAGGAATTAGAACCTTACTATGAAAAAGCAGAAAGAATAATCGGTGTATCGGGAGAAGTGGTAAAACATAAGTTTTTAGAGCCAAGAAGCACTCCAAATTTTCCACATGCCAAACTTGAAGAGAGTGGTGTAACGAAATGGTTTGATAAGGCATGTGTGAGTTTAAATTATGAGAGCATTCCAACTCCAAGAGCTATACTCTCAACTTCAAAAGATGGTAGAAATGGCTGTTCCTACTCAAACTTTTGCGGAAGTTACGGATGTGCAACAGGAGCAAAAGGGAGTGCCAGAGCGGCTCTGCTTCAAAAATGTGATGCAAAAATTGTTACGGAAGCTTTTGTATATAAACTGGAGAGTGATGCAAAAAAAATCACAAAAGCCTACTATTACGATGACAATCTTACTACACACACTGTTGAGGCTAAAATCTTTGTTTTGGCTGCCCAAGCTATAGAAAGTTCTCGCCTACTTTTAAATTCAAAAAACAGATACTTTCCCCATGGCATTGCAAATAACTCCAACCAAGTCGGCAGAAACCTTATTTTTTCAGCCGGAGGAAGCGGTTCCGGGCGATTTAATTTTGAGAAGTTATCGCAAGAGCAGCAAAAAGAGCTGATGCAAACAGGAGTGTTTTTTAACCGCTCTCTTCAACAGTGGTACGAATATGAAGCGGGTGAAAAAAAGCGAAAAGGCGGAACAATCGACTTTTTATTTGAACATCAAAATATCATTCCAAGAGTGAAAAGAGAGTTTTATGATGATGAAGAAAATATCATCTGGGGTGAAGCATTGGCAAATAAAATCCATAAACGACTTACAACTTCAAGGGTTCTGTCTTTTGAAGTTTTTAATGATTGGCTACCGACTGACGATTGTTTTGTAAGTGTAGATGACGAAGTGAAAGACAAATTCCACATGCCGGTCGGCGTAATAAATCTATCGGGACACAAACATGATTTGGAAGTGGGCGAATATTTGGCGAAGAAGGCTGTTAAGGTTTTAAGAGAGATGGGAGCAGAAGAGATTCACTCCAGTATCTCATCCTCCCCACCGCCAAATTTAGTAGCCGGCGGATGCAGATTCGGTGCAAACCCTCAAACCTCTGTATTGGATAAAAATTGCAAAGCCCATGAACTGGAAAACCTCTATATAACAGACGCCTCTTTTATGCCGACAGGAGGAAGCGTCCCCTACACATGGACAATTTACGCCAACTCTTTTCGCGTGGCAGAGGTCATAAAAAAACACTTAGCTTGACTTTAACGATTTTTCTTATAGCTTTGTTTCCAAACTTTTTAAGACAAAAGATTATAAACTCCACGAATTCAATTTTTGTAGGTATTTTATGGAAAATTTAAAGGTTATCGACAGCGTTTGTACATACTGTGGAGTTGGGTGTGACATTGCTGCGAATGTGAATGTGGCAGAAAACAGGATTGTAAACATTTTTGCTCATCCGGATGGTGTGGTTTCTCAAGGCAAACTTTGCATCAAAGGAAAGTATGGCTTTGATTTTGTCACATCGCCAAACCGTCTTCGAATTCCAAGAATCAAAAAAAGTTTTCTTGAAAAAAATCCTTCCATAAAAGGTGCCATTGCACACTCTCTAAAAAAGTATGATGCAACTTGGTTTGAAACAGACCTTGATTGTGCAACAACTGCGGCTGCTTTGAAACTGAAAGAGGTGCAGGAAAAATACGGTCGCAAAAGCGTCTGCTCCATCGGAGGAGCGAGAACTTCATGTGAGAGTTCCTACCTTTTTCAAAAGTTCACCCGCCACACGCTGAATTCCCCCCATGTTGACAACTGTGCGAGAGTTTGCCACTCGCCAAGTCTCAAGGGCATGCGAACCACTATAGGCGAAGGTGCCGCAACCAACCCGTACAACGATATTTACAACTGCGAATTTATGATTGTTATCGGCTCAAATACGACGGAAGCGCACCCCATTATTGCAAACCGTATTTTGGATGTTGCCCGAGAACATGACAATTTGGCGGTTTTTGATGTGCGCGAAATCAAGCTCCACCGCTTTGCAAAATACAAGGCGATTATGCCGCATGAAGCGAATCTGCTTGTTCTAAACATGTTGGCTTTCGTAATCATAAATGAAGAACTTTATCATGAAACTTTCTTACATGAAAGAACAAAGGGTTTCGAGGAGTTCAAAGAGAAGATTTTAAACGACCCGTTTGCAAATCCAAAATATTTTGAAAATATCGAAGGGTATCAAAGCCTATCAAAAATGATTCCAAAAATTGCCCGTGAATATGCACTTAAAAGGTCTATGATTTTTTGGGGGCTTGGAATTACAGAGCATCTTGACGGTTCCTATGCGGTTATGGCGATAACCCATTTGGCTCTCATGACAGGAAATATAGGAAAAAGCGGAGCAGGACTTATGCCGCTTCGTGGACAGAATAATGTTCAGGGAACCTGTGACATGGGAATGCTTCCATACTATGCACCCGATTATCAAGAGCCAAAAGAGATTGGTTTGATGACACCTCAGCTTATTGAAGAGATGCTTGAGGGGCGCGTAAAAGCACTTTTAAATATCGGTGAAGATATAATGCACATTCACCCGAACCTTAACAAAATTGAGAGAGCCATAAAAAATTTGGAACTTATTTTTGTTCAAGAACTTTTCATGACAGAAGTCGCACAAAAGGCGGATATTGTTGTGGGTGTAAAATCTGCGTATGAAAAGACAGGTGTTTACATCAATGCCATGCGTCGCCTTCACCTCTCTCAGCCGCTTGTACAATCCGACCTACCGGATGATTGGGAAGTACTTCAGATGCTCGATAACAAAATGGGCGGAAGTGCCAATTACAAAAACTCAAATGCTATTTGGGACGAGGTAAGAGAAGTAGCATACCGCCGTTTCAGCGGTGCGAGTTATATCCGCCTTGAAAGACACAGGGTACGAGGGCTTCAATGGCCGGTTCACACAGAAGATACGCCGATTTTACATCAGCTGGATTTTAGAACAGAGGATGGTTTGGGCGAGTTTCATTACCGCCAATACAAGCTTCGCGGAATGGTCGAAGAGATAACTTCCAAAACTTTAACAGGGTATCACCTCACAACAGGCAGAACTTTGGCACACTACAACAATGCAGCACAAACCAAAGAGAGCGAGAAGTTAAATAGCCGTTATGAAGAGGACATTTTACTTGTACATGAGGGTGATGCTGCGGATTTTACCAGTGAAAAGGTTATTCTAAAAACAGAGTTTGGAGAAACAAATCCGCTTACCGTAAAACTCACAGATAAAGTTCAGCCAAAGACACTTTTTGTAACTTTTCATCATGCCAAGTCAAAAGTAAATAACCTCTTCGGTGACAAGTGCGATGAACTGATATTAACAGCCGCATTCAAGTCTATAAAAGTTGAAGTGATTAACACTTAAAATGAGCAGAGCCAAAGGAAATCTAGCCGAAGAGTCAGCATATGGGTTTCTTTACGAAAAAGGTTTTGCCGTTGTAGAAAGAAATTTTTACAGCCGTTTTGGCGAAATAGATATCATCGCCGTAAAAGATAAAGTGTTACACTTTGTAGAGGTAAAAAGCGGCAAAGATTATGAAAGTGCCATCTACAACATCACCCGTTCCAAACTCTCAAAAGTAGTCAAAACCGCACAAATTTACATGAGCAAAAACTCTCTGGATTGTGATTTTACTTTTGACGCAATTGTTGTCACCCCTTATAAAATCTGGCATGTAGAAAATATAACTCTCTGAAATTGCTTATCAAGAGTAAGTTAGATAAAATCCTGTCACTACTTAACAGATAAAAATACAAAAGGCAAAGAATGATAATCGCCCAAATACTTAAAGATGAAGCACTTAATCTAAAACTTTTCAAACCATCCTATATTAAAGAGATTGAAAATTCTATTTTTAAAAAAGAAGTGAGGGGTGAAAATAAATGGCACAATCAATAGAACCAAACATTGCAGATTTAGCGAATGGTTGGCTTAAATCTTACAAAGTAGATTACAAATTAGAACAAGAATCTTTAAATACTGAAATTGATAAAGCACTCTCGGATTACTTTACTAAAAATGGTGGAACAGGGGCAAATCGTCCCGATGCAAAACTACTATTACAAAATAAAAAGTTAGAGTTTTATCCTATGCTTATTGAGTACAAAGGTTATAAAAATAAACTTGTAAAACTTGACTCTAACGGACAAGTTGAAAACAAAACTGCTAAAAATGAACCCCATCTCAAAAATATAAATTCTTTTGCAGTAAACGGAGCGGTGCATTATGCAAATGCTATTCTGCATCATACTAGCTACACTGATATTATCGCTATCGGAATGACTGGATACAAAGATGAAAGTGAAAAAATCCAATATGAAATTGGTGTCTATTATGTTTCAAAAAACAATTTTGGTATAGGGCAAAAAGTTGGAGAATTTTCAGATTTTTCCTTTTTAGCACCTGAAAATTTTGATGCGTTTATTGAAAAAGTAAAAACATTGAGTCTATCACAAGAGGAGATTGACAAATTAAAAGAACAACGAGAAAAAGAGATTGATACTAGTTTGGTAAAGCTCAACAACGATATTTACCAAAACGAAAAAGGTTTAGGGGAAAATGACCGTGTTTATCTTGTTGCCGCTTCTATCATCGCAACACTTGGAATACCTGGAAAAGTCGCCCCACTTGAAAAGTCTGATTTAAAATCTTCTATCGAAGAAGGAAACAGTGACGGCGACATCTTAATAAGAAAAATAAAAGCATTTTTGAGCGAGAAAAAGCTACCAGAAGAGAAAAAAGACCTGATTATAAGAACTTTACAAAATACACTTTTGACGGAAAATATCAACAAAGTAGACAATGGCGAAAGCCAACTCAAAAGGGTTTTTGTCAAGATTATAGATGATTTGGGGATATATTACAAGATAGGTTTGACGACCGATTTCACAGGAAAGCTCTTCAATGAGATGTACGGATGGCTCGGGTTTACACAAGACAAACTCAATGATGTGGTTCTAACCCCTTCGTATGTGGCGACACTTTTAGTAAAACTCGCACGGGTAAATAAAGATTCTTTCGTATGGGATTTTGCCACAGGTTCAGCAGGATTGTTGGTTGCTGCCATGAATGAGATGCTGAGCGATGCCAAAAATAGTATCACTTCACCCGATGAACTCACCCAAAAAGAGATAAAAATAAAAGCCGAACAATTGCTAGGTTTAGAGTTGCTTTCAAGTGTCTATATGTTGGCAATTCTCAATATGATTATGATGGGGGACGGAAGCTCAAATATCCTCAATAAAGACTCTTTGAGTGATTTTGATGGAAAGTACGGTTTTGGTAAAACTGACGATAACTTTCCTGCGGATGCTTTTGTTCTCAATCCTCCGTATTCTGCTAGTGGAAACGGGATGAACTTTGTGGAAAAAGCCCTCGGAATGATGAATAAAGGGTATGCTGCCATTATTATTCAAAATTCAGCTGGTTCGGGAAAAGCCAAAGATTACAACAAGAAAATATTAGAAAAACATACGCTACTAGCAAGTATCAAAATGCCAATAGACATCTTTATTGGAAAATCAAGTGTACAAACAAATATCTATGTATTTAAAGTAAATGAAAAACACCATAAAGATGAGATGGTAAAATTTATCGACTTTTCAAATGACGGATATACGAGAACCAACCGTAAAAAAGCAAGTAACAATCTAAAAGATACCAATAAGGCAAAAGAACGATATGAAGAGTTGGTAAACTTGGTGCGATTTGGTAAAAGCAAACTAAATATTTTTACAGACAAAGAGTATCACGAAGGCACTATAGACCCAAAAAATGGAGCCGATTGGAACCAAACCGCACTTATAGATACTAAACCAACTTTACAAGATTTTAAAAAAACAGTAAGTGATTATTTGGCTTGGGAAGTATCGAATATTTTGAAACAAAGAGGCAATGAGGGAAAGTAGATTCCCCACTTAACGACAGACTACAAAATGTTAAGTGGGGCGAGTTTAGGATTGGGGATTTATTTGAAAAAATAAAGACAAAAAAGTTATCTTTCAAAGCAGATGAGCTACCAAAACAGATAATAGACAAATATACACTTCCGTGTCTCACATCTAGCTTTCAAAACCAAGGATTAAACTATTTTGTACCTAAAGATGGGACAACTATTTTAAAAAATGTAATTTCGATTCCTTCAAATAGCGATATTTATCGAGCTTACTTCCAATCAAATGAATTTACGGTTTTATCAGATGCTTATGCAATTCGCTGGGTTTTAAATAACGTTAAACTATCGCCTAATCAGTATTTATTTGCCGTTCAATGTATTAATAAAATAACAGATTTGTCTATATATTCATACAAAAATAAATTAGGAGGATGGAATGTTGTAAAAAATAAATACATTCAGTTACCCATAAAAAACGGCAAAATAGATTTTGATTTTATGGAAAAATTTATAGCGGAGCTAGAAGCAGAGCGTATAGCGGAATTGGAAGATTATTTATCTGTTAGCGGTCTAAAAGATTACACATTAACAGCTGAAGAACAACAGGTTTTAAATGATTTTGAAAATGGAAAAATAAAATTTGGTGAATTTAAAGTTGGAGAACTGTTTGAAATAAATTCTTATCAAAAACGATTTGATGCAAATAAAGTAGTTATCTCAGAAGTTGGTAAACCGTATATAGTTAGAACAAGTTTAAATAATGGTGTTCGCGGTTATATAAATGAAGATGAACAATTTTTAAATGAAGGAAATACAATTTCTTTTGGACAAGACACCGCAACAATGTTTTATCAGGAAAAGCCATACTTTACAGGCGATAAAATAAAAATTGTAAAATCAAAAGACAATGAACTGAATAAACTAAATGCACAATTTTTTATTTCAACTATGACAAAATCTTTTAGTTCGTTTTCTTGGGGTGGCTCAAGTTTTAGTGTAAAAATTATAGAAAATTAACTAATGAAACTCCCAACACAAAACTACAAACCAAATTACGCAATAATGGAAACTTTTATCTCCGCTATTCAAAAACTAGTTATAAAAGATGTTGTTTTGTATGCCGATAAAAAAATAGATGCTACAAAAAGTGTCGTAAATAAATGAATATAGAAAAAATTAAATGAGCCAAATGATTATTTATCAAAATGAAAACGGCGACATAAAAGTAGATGTACGGTTTGAAGACAACTCTATGTGGCTATCTCAAGCACAAATTTGTGAGCTTTTTGGTAAGGCAAAAGCAACTATCAGCGAACATATCAAAAATATTTTTGATGAATGTGAGTTAAGTTCAGATTCAACTGTTCGGAAATTCCGAACAGTTCAAGTCGAAGGAAATAGAGAAGTTTCAAGAGATGTTGAATACTACAATCTCGATATGATTATTGCTGTTGGGTTTCGTGTTAAATCGGCTCAAGGCACAAAGTTTAGGATTTGGGCAACACAAAAACTAAACGATTACATCACAAAAGGTTTTGTCCTCAATGATGAGAGATTTAAAAGTGGTTCAAGTATGAACTATTTTGATGAGCTTCAAAATCGCCTTCGTGAAATACGAATATCGGAACGATTTTTCTATCAAAAAATCAAAGATATCTATATGACAAGTATAGACTACAACCCAAAAGATGAAAAAACAATAGAGTTTTTTAAAATCATCCAAAACAAACTTCTTTGGGCAGTGTCTGAGCAAACAGCAGCAGAACTTGTACATAATCGAGTTGACATGAGTTTGCCGCTTCTTGGAATGCAGTCATTTGATAAAGAAAGTAAAAGCACCACAAAAAAAGATGTCAGCATTGCCAAAAATTTTTTAAATGAAGAAGAGATAAAACTTCTTGGGCTTTTAGTAGAACAATACTTGGCATTTGCTGAGACTATGGCGATGCAACAAAAACCGATGACTATGAAAGAGTGGTGTGAACGACTTGATGTTATCATCTCGCTAAATGGTAGAGAGCTACTTACTCATGCAGGGAAAATCAGCCATCAAATTGCTCTTGAAAAATCAAATCAAGAATATGAAAAATATAAAATAGCTCAAAAAGAATATCAAAAAATAGCGAGTTTTAGAGAGCTTGAAGATGATTTAAAAAGGCTTAAATGAGTTCGTTGCTTGATTTTGTAAAATTCAATGATTTTTAAAAAAAGAAGAGTTGGTTGAAAAACTTATGCAAAGAATAAAAACTTTGATTTAAAAAAAGATAAAATCTTAAACAGACACCATTTCGGAGAATTTTATGCAAGCAAAAATATTTTTTGGCTCAGTTGAAGCTACAAAAGAGAACATGAGCGAAAGAAAAAGTCCATACAACGGTGAAGTGGTTTCTCTCTCACCGATTTGCAGTGCTGAGGATGCAAAAAAAGCTCTTCTCATTGCCAAAGAGGCAGCATGTGAAGCTAAAAAATCTACACTTGCTCAACGATGTAACTGGCTCTTGGATGTTGCACAAAAGTTAAGAGAGCACAAAGAAGATATTGCAAAAACTATAACCGACGAGGTTGGTAAGCCTATAACATTTTCAAGAATAGAAGTGGAGAGATGTATAGAGACTGTGACCCTCTCGGCAGAGACAATGCGAACGATGCATGGAGAAACAATAAATACGGATGCCATGAACAGCGGTAAAAAAACGATGGCATTTTTCGTCAGAGAGCCTGCCGGCGTGGTTGTGGCGATTACTCCTTTTAACTTCCCCCTCAATTTAATCGCGCACAAATTAGCACCCGCACTTGTGGCGGGAAATGCAGTCGTACTCAAACCGACTCCAGAAGCTCCGCTCACAGCTTATAAATTTGCAAAGCTTTTTATTGAGAGTCTATATGCCGTGGAAAATGCTTTGAGTGTTGTCTATGGCGATGCCGAGGTTGGAAGCGCTTTGATTACAAGCGATATCCCAAGAGTTATCAGTTTTACGGGGAGCATTCCGGTTGGAGCTATTATTGTAAAAAATGCAGGAATCAAGAAAGTGAGTTTAGAGCTTGGGGGAAATGCGGCGACCTTTATAGATAAAAGTGCAGACCTTCTACATGCCGCCGCCCGCTGTGCATTGGGTGCTTTTATAAACTCAGGACAGGTTTGTATCTCGCTTCAGCGTATCTATGTTCATTCAGATATTTACGACGCATTTGCAGATTTAATGGCTGAGGAGACAAAAAAACTGGTTGTCGGTTCGCCATACAATGACGACACTTTTATGGGTCCGCTCATTGATGATGAAGCGGCAGAGCGTGCCATGGGCTGGGTGGAGAGTGCCATAAAAGAGGGAGCAGTTGCATTGCTGAATCCTCGCCGCGAGGGCAAAATGTTCTATCCATGTATTATGGCAAATGTAACGGATGACATGGCAATTGTATGTGAAGAAGTTTTTGCACCCATCGTTTCGCTTGTACAAGTGGGTAGTTTTGATGACGCACTTCCACGAATGAACAACTCCCCTTATGGACTTCAGTTTTCAGTTTTTACAAATGATTTGGCTCTTACAAAACAGGCAATAAGCGAACTTGGTGCGGGCGGAATTGTCATAAACGACATGCCAACGCTTAGGTTTGATATTCAGCCGTATGGAGGTCTGAAGCTTAGTGGTGTTGGACGAGAGGGTCCAAGATTCGCTATTGAAGAGATGACAGAAATAAAGAGTGTAGTCATTTGTTAAACTTTAGATAAGATACCTATCAAAAGTTTAAACAATGCGACAGAAAAATTGAAATGGTGAATAGATGATGAGGAAAAAGGCAATTATCTCTGCCTGTTTATTAGGTGAATTTTGCCGTTATGACGGTGAAGCAGAGCAGGTAAATGAAGTAATTGAAGCTTTTTGTGAGTATGATATTATTCCGTTTTGTCCGGAAGCACCTCTTTTTGGAACTCCAAGAGAGCGAATCAGCGTAGTTCGTATAAACGGGGAGAACAGATTAGTTACAGATAAAACGCAAAAAGATGTAACAGAGAAATTAGAAAATGAAATTAATACATTTACAGAAAAAAATTCATATGCGGACGCTATAATTCTTAAATCGAAAAGTCCAAGCTGTGGGTTTGGAACAACTCCGATTTTAAATGAGCAAAAAGAACTCATAACATGTGGAAACGGAATCGCTGCACAAATACTATCAAATCTGTTTCCTCATGCAAAGATTGTGGACGAAAAAGAAGTTATAAACCTCTATAATATAAATAAACAAAAGGGCGCAACTTGTTAGAAGAATTAGTCACATCATATGGTTACATCGCAATATTTATTGGCACATTTTTGGAGGGAGAAACTATTCTTGTTATTGGCGGATACCTCGCTCACGAAGGGCATCTTAAATTAGAATGGGTAATTGCTGCTGCTTTCATAGGGACACTGATGGGGGATCAGCTTTTTTATTTTATAGGGCGAAAAAAAGGTATGAGCATCTTAGAAAATCGTCCAAAGTGGAAAGCAAAATCGCAATATATTATAGATTTACTACATAAACATAAAGTATTATTGATTCTTGGTTTTCGTTTTTTGTATGGAATACGAAATATAACTCCTTTTCTTATTGGCGCAAGTGGCATCCCTCCAAAAGTATTTATTCCTCTTAATTTTATTGGAGCCCTTGTATGGGCAATAAGTGTAGGAGCCCTCGGGTATTTTTTAGGAAATGCCATCGAGCTGTTTTTAGATAAAGCAAAACAGTATCAGATAATTATTATCCTCTCACTCATTGCCATAGGAACTGCTATGTGGTTATGGCGTTCTTTCAGAAAAAAAGAGAAATAAGCTTCTAAAATTATTTTTATAATCAGTTGGATAAGTGCTATTTTAAGGTATAATCGCGCAATTTTTACACTAAGAGAAATGATTATGGATATTAGAGAAGAATTTTTAAAATTTTTTGAATCAAAAAACCACGATAGAATTGCAAGCGCCCCGCTTGTTCCGGATGATGCAACTTTGCTTTTCAATAATGCAGGGATGGTGCCTTTTAAATCTATTTTTACGGGTGAAATACCGATTCCACACAACCCTAGAGCAACTTCTTGCCAGACATGTATCCGTGCTGGCGGAAAGCATAACGATCTCGAAAATGTCGGTCATACTGCAAGACACCACACCTTCTTTGAGATGCTTGGTAACTTTAGTTTCGGTAATTACTTTAAAGAAGAAGCAATTGATTATGCTTGGGAATTTATAACTGAAGTTCTGAAATTTCCTGTTGAAAAGCTATGGGTTACGGTTCATGAGAGCGACGATGAGGCTGAAAATCTTTGGTTAAAGCATGTAAAAAAAGAGAGAATTATGCGTCTAGGCGATGCTGATAACTTCTGGCAAATGGGCGATACAGGACCATGCGGACCATGCAGCGAAATCTTTTTTGACCAAGGTGCTAAAGCTTTTAGCGGTCCTGAAGATTACATGGGCGGAGAGGGAGACAGATTTTTAGAGATTTGGAATCTTGTATTTATGCAGTATGAAAGAAGTGCTGACGGTACACTCACTCCTCTTCCAAAACCTTCAATCGACACCGGCATGGGGCTTGAGAGAGTTGTAGCAATAAGCGAAGGCGTTACAAGCAACTACAGTTCATCTCTTTTTATGCCTATCATAAATCATGTAGAAAATCTAATAGGCAAAAAATATATTTATGCAACCGGAGCTTCATTTCGCGTTATTGCCGACCATATCAGAACTGCCCTTTTTCTTTTAGCACAGGGTGTAAATTTCTCCAATGAAGGACGAGGTTATGTTCTTCGTCGTATTCTTCGCCGCGGTGTTCGCCACGGATATTTACTTGGATTTAGCGAACCGTTCATGTATAAACTTGTGGACGATGTTATAGCAATTATGGGTAAAGAGTATGACTATTTGGCACAAAAAGCTGAAGTTGTAAAAGAGCAAATTGAACTCGAAGAGGCAAGATTTTTCAAAACTATTGCGTCTGGAATTGAGCTCTTTAATGAAGAATTAAAAAATACGAAAGATATTTTCAGCGGAGAGGTTGCTTTTAAACTCTATGACACATTCGGTTTCCCGTTAGATTTAACGGAAGATATGTTAAAAGAGAAAAATTTAGAACTTGTCAGTGCAAAATTTGAAGAGCTGATGCTTGAGCAGAGAACGCGTGCGAAAGCTGCTTGGAAAGGCAGCGGAGACGATGCTGTTCATGGGGATTTTAAGCAACTTTTAGAGAAATTCGGTGAAAATAGTTTCATTGGTTATGAGCATACGGAACACTCTGTCGAAGTTCTTGCTCTTTTGGATGAAAATTATCACAATGTTGAAAAGTTACCTGTCGGAAGCAAAGGATGGGTTCTTTTAGATATTACCCCTTTTTACGCAGAGAGCGGTGGACAGTGCGGAGACAGCGGAGAATTAGAGTATCTGGCAAAAGTGTTGGATACTAAAAAATTCTTCGGTCTTAACATGTCTCATATTGCTGTAACAAAAGAGATTAGTATTGGAAATGTTGTCGAAGCAATTGTTGACATAAGAAGAAATGAGATTACGAAACACCACTCGGCAACTCACCTTTTACATGCCGCACTTTTCGATGTTTTGGGCGACCATATCTCTCAGGCGGGCTCACTGGTAGGAGCTGACAGACTGAGATTTGATTTTTCTCACCCAAAAGCAGTTACGAATGAGGAGCTGTCCGCAATTGAGAGAAGAGTAAATCATGAAGTCTCACGAGGATTACGAGCAAAAACAGAAGTTATGAACATAGAAGATGCCAAAAAAAGCGGTGCAAAGGCTCAGTTTGGCGAAAAATATGGCGACGAAGTGAGAGTTGTGAGTTTTGGGAAGACCAGTGTTGAATTTTGCGGTGGTGTCCATGTAGAAAACACGGCTAATATCGGCTCATTCATTATCACAAAAGAGAGTGGCGTAAGTGCGGGAGTTCGCCGAATAGAAGCGATTTGCGGACATGCCGCATATCAGTACTTTACAGAGCAGAGAGTATTAATAAAACAAGTACAGGCAGAGGTTAAAAACCTTGACATTCTGGCTGGAGTCTCAAGACTCAAATCGAATGTGAAAGAGTTAAAAGAGGAGCTGCTCGAAGCGCAACACTCAGCAAAAGTAGAGATAAAAGCTAATATCATCAATGGTGTTGCTGTAATAGTGGACGAGCTTACAACTGGCGACATCAAAGAGAAGATTGATGAGCTTAAAAACCAACACGAAACACTTTGCGTAATGCTCTTTCAAGTAAAAGGTGATAAAGTTATGTTAGCTGCTGGTGTTAAAGGCGCAGATGCAAAAGCTGGGGATTGGATAAAAAATATCGCTCCAATCCTTGGCGGAGGCGGCGGTGGTCGCCCTGATTTTGCTCAAGCAGGAGGAAAAGATATAACGAGACTTGAAGAGGCAAAAACTGAAGCTCTCAAATATATTACAGAGGTGCTTGGCTAATGCAAGAGATATTTCTCCAATATAAAACAATTATTATTTTTTTACATGTAATAAGTGCAGTTATATGGGTTGGTGGAATGATTGCTCTGCGTTATGCTGCACATGCATCATTTATGGAAATAGAATCGCCTGCGAAAAGATTAGAGAGAATCGCGCATGCTCTTAAAAGACTCTTCTGCATAGTTGCTCCATTTACAATTATTTTACTGGTAACTGCTATTTTTATGATAAAAGGATATAGAATTTCTACTAGTGAATTTGCTCTGTTTGGATACGCAAAAGAGGGAATTTGGACATTAATGTTTATAAATTTTACAATAATGATTTTAAGAAGAAACAGAGCCGTAAAACTTCTTGATGCCGGAGACATGGTAGGTGCTAAATTTTCATTAGAGCTTATCGGGAAATTCATGGTTCCTCTGAATATAGTTTTGGGTGTTGTTGCAATCTTCTTAGGAACATTTCTTTCAAACACTTTTTAGTCTTTGAAAGTTTTTTGAATGTTTAGACTTGGCTCATCTTCTCAGACCCGTGCAGAGCTTTTAAAAAAAGCCGGTATAGAGTTTATTCAGCAGAGTATTGATTTTGATGAAGAGAGCATAATCTCCACCTATCCAAAAAACTTCGTTTATCAAGCAACTCTTGGAAAATATGAAACCAATCTTAAAGCTTTCGGATTTTCAGATTACCCGCTTTTAGTAGCCGATACCGTTGTCACTTCCCAAGGTCATATTTTAAGAAAAGCAAAGTGCGAGAGCGATGCACGAAATATTTTAATGACCCAAAGCGGAAATATTACAAGCATAATAACCTGCATGATTTATCAAAGCCCCAAACTAAAACTTATTGACATCTCCTCTACTGATTATATATTTAACAATTTTGACATGGATGATTTAGAGAACTATCTCAAAAGCGGCGAATGGAGAGGAAAAGCCGGAGCCTGTATGGTTGAGGGCTTTTGCAAATCGTACATAAAAGAGGTAAAAGGGTTCGAGAGCACAGCTATGGGGCTTAATATAGAAGTTCTAAAGAGATTTATTTAGTGTTATATGCGAATGAATTAAAAGCTTTAAAAAAATCCGGCAGATACAGAACGAGAGAGGTCGTAGATAACGATATTCTAGATTTTGCTTCAAATGATTATCTGGGTCTTTCCCACACAAAAAAGCTTCACGACTCTACATGTCAGGAACTCTCCACTTTACCTCTTCACAGCTCAAAAGCTTCACTTCTTGTAAACGGCTATCATCAAATCCATAGAAATTTTGAGAGAGCATTGTGTGAGGCTAACGGCTTTGAAGAAGGAGTGATTCTAGGAAGCGGATTCAATGCAAATATTGCACTTATCGATACTCTAGTAAGAAAAGGTGATGTACTTTTTATGGATGAAAAGTACCACGCTTCTGGAATCTTAGCTTCTAAAATAGGACATGTAAAAGTTCACTTCTTCGCTCATAATGATATGGAAGAGCTTAAAAATTTATTTGTGAATTGTGCACATGCAAAGCGAAAAATAGTTGCCGTAGAGGGAATTTATTCTATGGATGGAGATATTTTAAACCGTGAAATTTTTGAAATTTGCGAGAGAGATGATACTATTTTGATAGTCGATGAAGCGCATAGCAGCGGAGTAATAGGCGATAAACTTATGGGCGTGTTTGATTATTACAACATCGCTATTAAACCAAACCACATAAAAATGGGAACACTTGGAAAGGCGTATGGAAGTTTTGGAGCATTTATTTTAGCCTCCGAGCATATTGTAGAGTATCTTATAAACCGTGCAAAACCAATTATTTATGCAACTTCACTCTCTCTGTATGATACGCTTCTGGCTCACAACTCTCTGAAATTTATACGGCAAAATAGAGAAAATTTAAAAACAGAGATAAAAATCCGTCAAAAAATTATTCTTGAAGAGTTAGGCATAAAAATCGATGCGCTCATACTCCCTATTTTGGTTAACGATAACAAAAAAGTAATAGAAATAAAAAATGCGTTGCTCTCAGATGGTTTTGCAATCGGTGCGATAAGAGAGCCAACTGTTCCAAAGGCAATTATCAGAGTTATTGCAAGGTTAGGTCAAAGCAGCGATGAGTTAAGACTCTTGTGTCAAAAAATTTCCGCTATTATGATAAAATAAACAATGAAAATCTCAAAATTATGTATAACCCACAAAGAAAAAACTTTAGTTGATATAAACTTTGAAATAGTCTCATCTTTGGCACTTGTTGGAGAGAGCGGAAGCGGAAAAAGTTTGACACTAAAAGCACTTCTTGGAATGTTGCCAAGCAGTATGAAATTAAAATTAGAGATAGAGTCAAACTTTGGGCTAAAAGCGGGTAAAAGTGTCTCTTTTGTGCCGCAAAACCCTTTTACTGCTCTCTCTCCTCTGACAAAAATAGGAAAACAGTTTTTTACTACGCACGGAAGTGTCAAAGAACTGTTTAAGAAGGTTGGATTAGAGATTGAGCTTTTAGATAGATTTGCACCTGAGCTTTCAGGCGGGCAGCTTCAAAGGGTGATAATTGCGATGGCACTCGAGTCAAAGCCGAAGTTACTCTTGCTTGATGAACCGACGACTGCACTTGACTCTAACAGTAGGATTTTAATTTTGGATCTCTTAAAAAATTTGAGTCATGCGTTTGATTTTAAGATTTTATTTGTTACGCATGATATGATTTCTGCATCACATTTATGCGAATACATTTGTGTTATAAAAGAGGGAAGAATAGTTGAGAATGGGAAGATGCAGAATGTTTTACAAAATCCTCATGCAGACTATACAAAAAAATTAATAGAAGCAAATTTTGCAAACAGGGAATTTAGAAAATGAAAAAACAGATATTTTTTACACTTTTTATGATTGGAGTTTTGTCTCCTTTTATAGTTCTGGGATATTACTTAAAAGTTTTTGAATATGATATTTCATCTTTGGTTAATTATCATCCTGCAACAACAACAAGAATATATGATAAAAATGGTGAAAAAATTGCAAATATATTTGA
This sequence comes from Campylobacterales bacterium, assembly GCA_026390115.1. Lineage (GTDB taxonomy): Bacteria > Campylobacterota > Campylobacteria > Campylobacterales > Sulfurimonadaceae > Sulfurimonas. The sequence goes on from JAPLGO010000009.1 coordinate 93,195, forward strand.
TGAAGAGCATAGATACTACGCCCCGTTTAACGAGATTCCTCCAAGAGCTGTAGAGGCTCTTCTAGCCATAGAAGATACGACATTTTTTGAGCATCAGGGTGTAAATATTGATGCTATTTTTCGTGCAATAATTAAAGATATAGAAGCCGGAAAAATGGTTGAGGGGGCGAGCACCATCACGCAGCAGCTTGTGAAAAACAAACTCTTAACCCGAGATAAAAAAATATCAAGAAAAGTTAAAGAGCTAATCTACTCCGTAATAATAGAAGCCGCTCTCACTAAAGAGGAGATTTTAGAGAGATATCTCAATGAAATTTATTTTGGACACTCATATTATGGAATAAAAACAGCTGCAGATGGCTATTTTCATAAAGAACTCGCAGACTTGACTCTCAAAGAGATTGCTATTTTAGTTGGTCTTCCAAAAGCTCCAAGTTCCTATGCCCCTACAAAAAACTATGAAATCTCCATGGGCAGGGCAAATCGTGTAATCTCAAGAATGTTCTCATTAGGCTGGATTGATGAGGATACATACAAAAGAGCAACTGCAGAGAATCCAAAAGTGTATGATGAGACACTTACACAGAATATGGCACCTTTTGTGGTGGACGAAGTTATGAGAAGATTAGCTGAACAGGGTATAAAAGATATAAAAACCGGCGGATATAAAATATATACAACTATTGATTTGAGGCTCCAAAAAGCGGGAGAGGAGTCGCTTAAATTTGCTTATGATGAGTCAGTGAAAAGAATAGAGGTAATCAAGAACAGTGTAATGGAGTCGGCAAAAAAGAGGAAAGTTACACCAACTCTCTCTAATGATCTTAACACCTCTCTTTTAAATGGTGCATTGGTGAGTATTGACCCAAAAAATGGAGATGTTCTGGCTCTTGTTGGAAGCGTTGATTATAAAGTGAGTTCATTTAACCGAGCCACTCAAGGAAAACGACAGCCTGGTTCCGCCTTCAAGCCCTTTATATACCAAGTGGCTTTAGATTTAGGTTATTCAGGTGCAACTGAGTTAACGGATGTTGCCAAAACCTACACATACCAAAAAGATGGTGAAGAGCAAAAGTGGCAACCTAGCAACTATGAAGACAGCTACAAGGGAATTCTTAGCCTTAGAGAGGCACTTGTTCACTCAAGCAACCTCGCAACTATCAACCTTGTGAATGAAATAGGTCTTGATACTATTTTAAAAGATTTAAAAAAGTTTGGAATACAAAATGTGCCACAAGATATGTCTATATCTCTTGGAACTATATCTTTGTCTCCTCTTGAACTTGCCAGATTTTACAGTTCTTTTGCAAACTCTGGGGTGCAGAGTGATGTAAATTTAATCTCATCCATAGAGCAAAATTCAAAAATTTTATTCACTAAAGAGGAGCATACCCGCACGATTACATCACCTGCACAAGCTTACCTTATGACAACTATTTTAAAAGATGTTGTTGAGAGAGGAACAGCTACAAAAGCAAAAGTGAACGGTATAGATATTGCAGGCAAAACTGGTACCACAAATAATAATGTAGATGGCTGGTTTTGCGGCTATTCGCCTAGTATTGAGACTGTGATATGGTTTGGCAACGATGACAATACTCCAATGCAGCGATTTGAAACCGGCGGAAGAATTGCAGGACCGGCTTTTGCAAGATTTTATGAAAATGTGCTCAAACTTTATCCTCAAGTTCCAAGAGTTTTTGAAGTCCCTGAGGGGGTTGTAACAGTAGATATTGACGGCAAGAAGGAGTATTTCACAGACACTTCTAAACCGCCTCGCACAGAAGCGACCCCAAATTCAGAACAGCAATTAGTTTTTTAATTTACAACCTGATGTTACGCACTAAAATGAGCAGAACAAGTTAATCGCTCGCAAAGCGATGTTTCTTGAGAAGTCCGTTTTAATGTTTCTTTAGTAAAAAACTCTATTTTTTGAGAATTACATAGGGCAAAAAGTCTCATACTTTTTTTTATGCAGATTTTATCTGGTTATAGAGTGCGTATCTGTCGCCCAAAACTTTAATATCAGTTATTTTTTCATTTTTTATTGTAAAAAATGAAGCACCCGAATAGTTGATTCTATTATCTGTCGCCTCATATTCAAAAAGTTTACCTTTATGTGTTCCGGTGTATGTTACATAAACAGCAACCTGAGAGCCTTCGCCTATAACAATTTCGGTAGCGTGGTAGAGGTTTGGAAAGGCAGTCAAAATAATATCTCCATATTTCTTGAACTCCTCTATCCCCTCGGTTTCTATGCCAATAGAGCCGCGAAAACGAAGAGTATCACTAAAGATAGTTTCGGCTTTACTAAAATCATGCGAGTTCCACATGTCGTAGTATTTAGCGACTAGGCTTTTATTTGTTATCAAGGTTAATCCTCATAAAATTTAGATTTGTGCGGAAATTTTTGGATGTACCCAAATTCTTCATCTTCATCGTCATCATAACTGTCTTCAAACTGATTTTCAAATATTTTATCATATCCTAATTTTACCAGTTCGCTGTCTATTTCATCGGTATCAACACCATTTCTCTTACCAAAGTCAACTAAATATTCAATATCTTGATTCATTACACAGCTAAGTTCAAGTGCAAATCGAAGGTCTTGAAGCGTCATTTTTTTACCTCTATAAACTTTATTTCAATATTTCGATTAGAATTATACTAACAATTTAAATTATTTTTGCTAAAACAAATCTTAAAATATGCTGTTATACAGAACAAAAAAAAACTATATTACATAAATATATTATACGAATTTTTCAAATCAATTTAAAAAATTGAATTTATTATTTTTTCTTTTAAAAAATTCGGGAGCAAATTTAATAATAAAATAATTAGATAAAACCTAAAGGGGAAGGGATAAAATTTTTTATCCTTTTCTATTGCATTGTAGATTATTTTTGCTCCCTCCTCTGTACTTAAAAAGAATGGCATGTAGAAACTGTTTTTATCTGTCATCTCACTCTTTATAAATCCAGGCAAGACATTTATAACTTTTATTCCATCCTTTTTATACTTATATCTCATTCCCTCTGAATAGGCATTTAAAGCTCTTTTTGACGAACTGTAAACTTTGGAGGTCGGCATAGAGATAAGTGAAGCAAGAGAGGAGATAAAAACTATCTTTCCACTTTTTTTTGTTAAAAAACATGGTAAAAGTATTTCTAAAATAGCATGATTTGAGAGTACATTTACATCGTAGATATTTTTAAAATCTGAGAAAGGGGTAATTTCAAGAGAATGTCCTACGGATAGTCCTGCGTTTAAAATCACCATATCAACAGACCCGATTGCCGCTATTTTTTCTTGAAGTTCATCAAACTTTGTTACATCAACGACAACAATTTCAACACTTTTAGCATGTTGAAGTAACTCTTGTTGAAGCTTTTCAAGTCTGCTTTGTCTTCGGGCTAGAATAATAAGCTCATTATCGCTTTTTGCGTATTGCCGAGCCAACTCCTCGCCTATTCCACTGCTTGCGCCCGTAATTAGGATTTTCACCTTTTATTTACACTATCCTAATCATGACGGGGGTGAAGTTTACAAAATCTAGCGAAGCAATTTGTTTTATCATGTTTTGAATATCTCTTTCAACCGAAATATGAGTAGAGATGAGTAAATTAGCAGAGTCAGCCGAGCATGGTCTCTGAAGCATTGTTTCAATCGAGATGTTGTTATCCTCAAAAATTTTGGTTATACGGGCTAAAACTCCGGCTTTATCTGAAACATTGATACGAAGATAATATTTTGACTCAATTTTATCAGTTGGCTTGAGTGTAAGTTTGCCCTCAAGCGGTTTGTCAAAACCGAGCATCGGTCTTGTTTTTCCACTTCTTGCTATATCTATAATATTTGCAACAACTGCAGAAGCCGTAGCATTCCCGCCAGCACCCGCTCCATAGTAGAGTGTTTCGCCCACTTTGTCTCCGACTACCGAGATGCCGTTCATGACACCGTCAATTTTAGCAATCATCTTCTCTTGAGGGATTAAACAGGCATGCACTCTTAACTCAACCTCATTACCGTCTTTTTTAGCAATTCCTAAAAGTTTGATAGCGTAGCCAAACTCCTTTGCAAATGTTATGTCATCCTGAGAAATATTTTGTATTCCCTCAATCAATATGTCTTCAGGTTTGGCATCAATCCCGTATGCAATACTAGCGAGAATAAGAAGTTTATGTGCCGCATCAAATCCACCCACATCAAAGGTTGGATCTGCCTCTGCATATCCTAGCTCTTGTGCTTCTTTAAGGATAACGTCATATGCTACACCCTCATTTGTCATTTTAGTCATCATGTAGTTACATGTGCCATTCATAATACCCATAATAGATTCAATGTGATTGGCTGAGAGGCCATCACGAAGGGCATTTATAATTGGAATTCCACCTGCTACACTTGCTTCATATTCAAATGCCAAATCTTTTGCCATGTCTTGAAGTTCATAACGGTGATACGCCAAGAGTGCTTTATTAGCAGTAACAACTGCTTTTTTGTTGGCAAGTGCTTTTTTTACAACCTCAAAAGCTTCATCAACCCCGCCCATAAGCTCAACAACAATATCAATCTCACTATCATTCAAAATATCGTCTGCGTTATCTGTTAATTGAATGTCTAAACCTCTCTCTTTTGAGAGATTTTTAACAACTCCGCTTTTTACGACTATATCTACTCCTGCACGGGCAGAAATTACATCGGCATTGTCTTTTAAAATTTGCACTACACTCGTTCCAACAGTTCCAACGCCTATAATTCCTACTTTTATCATATCAATTTACCTACTTTACTTCGTCTTTTTTTTCTTCGAATTGTTTCAAAAATTCTTTAATATTTCTGCCTGCTTGACGGATACGATTGTCATTTTCAATTAAAGCAATGCGGACGTAACCCTCTCCGTATTCGCCAAAGCCAATTCCTGGAGCAACTGCAACCTGAGCCTCTTTTAAAAGTTTTTTTGAAAATTCAAATGAACCTAGATGCGCTGCACTCTCCGGTATCTTAGCCCATACAAACATACTTGCCTGATTTTTTCTTATGTGCCAACCGGCACGATCAAATGCATCTAATAATATGTCTTGACGGTGTTCATACTTATCAACAATATCTTTCACACACTGCTGATCACCATTCAGAGCAACTGTAGCAGCTACTTGAATAGGAGTAAACATTCCATAATCAAGCCATGACTTAATTTTTTGAAGTGCCCCGATAAGTTTTTTATTTCCAACAAAAAATCCAACTCTCCAGCCAGCCATGTTATAACTTTTTGAAAGTGTAAAACTCTCAACAGCTACATCTTTGGCACCCTCAACACTCATAATTGACGGTGTTACATAGCCGCCAAAAGTGATATCACCATAAGCTATATCACTAATGACATAAAATCGCTCTTTTTTTGCCATTGCAACAAGTTTTACATAAAAATCTTGTGTAACAGTCGCAGTGGATGGATTGTGAGGAAAATTAACCAAAACATATTTTGGTCTTGGACTTGTCTCTTTAAAAACTCGTATCAAATCTTTAAAAAACTGCTCTTCATCTACTTTGTAATCTTCATCAAACTCCAAACCAAACTTGACAACATTTCCGCCCGCTAAAATAAAAGCATAAGAGTGAATCGGATAGGTTGGATCAGGAACAACGGTCGTATCACCTGGATTTGTAATTGCATATGCTAAATGAGCATAACCTTCTTTTGAACCGATAGTAGCAACACACTCTGTCATTGGATCTAGGTCACACCCATAACGGCGCTTATACCAATCAGCAATGGCTACTAAAAGTTTTGGAATTCCTTTAGATGTTGAATATCCGTGCGTTTTAGTTTTTTGAGCTGATTCAATTAATTTTTCACGAATATGCTCAGGTGTATCACCATCCGGATTACCCATTGAAAAATCTATTACATCGGCTCCGGCTCTTCGTTCTGCCATTTTAAGTTCATTAACCTCTGCAAATACATACTTTGGAAGTCTTTTAATTCTGTCAAATTCTATTTCGTCAAACATGTTCAGTCCTGATTGTTAAAGCCATAAAAGGCTCTTAAAATATGAATGGTATTCTAGCGAAAATATTTAGATTTAAGTAGTAAAGTTATTGTGAATCAATTGGGAAAGAGGAGTAAATCATCTTTTATATTTTTAAGAGAATAGAGATCTGAAATTTTAATATATTTTGCATGACTAGGTATTTCTAGCATCATACTTACAGTTTTCTCATCTTGTTTTATTACCTCTAAAAGATTAAGGGAAGCATCATAATAGACAATATGCGGGTACCAAGTGTTTTTTGATGAACTTGTAATCTTAAGAGTTTTAAGAGCTGACACATCAATCCAATGTGGGTTTAATGATCGTTTCAGCTCAAACTCTGCACCGCTTTTGAGAGTGTTTACCGCTAAATTGGCATTTGATAAATCTATTGTATATTCCCAGTCTGTTGCTGAGTTTTTTTGTATATCTATGATTTTACAACCGCTCTTATGTAGCTCTTTTTGCAATATTACCGGATCTGTTGCATACTCAGAATTCAGTACAATACTCCAAGTAAATTGTGAACTATTAAGATTTGATTCTGTCGTTACGTATCGATAGTAACCCATATTTCCAAGTGAGTCTCCCATGATTTTTACAAAAAACTGAGGTGAAGCGGCAGTTTTAAAAGTAAGTTTAAGCTCTTGCGGTTTATTAAAAAAAAGATTTAAGAGTCCGTTATCTTTGAGTGTTTGAGCAACTTTAACTACATCAACCCTATTTTGCACATAAAAGTTTGAATTCGGAGAAAAAATTATATCTATAAATGCTTTATTTTGTTGATAAGTACTCTCTTTGATAAAAGTTTTTATTTTTTTTGTTAAAAGTGTATCTTCTTGATGTATTTCTTCCCCAAATACAAATGTATAAAAAAGCAGAAATATAAAAAGTATCTTTACCATTTTTTATCTTTATTTAATTGCTTAAATTCCTCAAGATCAATTTGACTAAATTTTCCATCAACATACTTGAATCTTATGTTTTGACTAGAATTAAATTCTTCTAATTTACCATCAACTTCAATACTTAAATTTCCATGTCCAAACAGAAGTAACCAATTCTTATTGACATCTAAATTCATCTCTTTTTCAAGATTTTTTTCATATTTTTGGTTTGTTTTTATATCAATATATCCCATCCAGACTTTTGCTTTTGGAATAACTCTTAATGATTTAGCTCTCTCTTGAATATCTTGCTTTTGGATTTCTTCTTTAGCAACTACGCTGTTTATATTTGAAGTAATGTTAGTTTCTTGTAGATTATTATTTACAGCACTCAGGAGAGATTCATTACTATCTTCAAATTTTTTTTCAACAACTGGCTCTATATTTTTTTGGGCATTTTCTATTGCGCTGTTATCAATTTTTTGAATTTGATTATTATCATTCATTGACGGCATCAGCTCAAAATATAAAAATGCCCCAAAGAGTAAAATGACTAAAACAACATAGAGAAACAAAGGACTGCTTTTCTTTTTCCCCTGAGAAAAAACTGCACTGTTAAAGCTAGCCGGTTTATTTCTAGAATCGTTAAAATATGCCAAGCCCTTTGCTTTTAAATCAGCCAAATCTACATCATACTCTCTTTCCAAAATAGAAATAAATCCTAGAAAATGAATTTTATTTAAATCATCAAAAGACTCATGCAAAACAGCCTGCACATGTGCTCTTGAAATGTGTGTTTTCTCATGTATTTTTTGAGCACCTATCTCTTTTAATCGCTCAAGCCCATAGCTCATATTCTCATCCTATCCATTAAAATAGCTCCTGCCACACTTACATTTAACGAGTCAAATTCGTGTGACATTTTTATGCTAACTACTTCATCTAGTTTTGAAACCACTCTTGAAGTTAGCCCCTCTCCCTCACTGCCTAGAACCAAAACTCTTCTTTGTTTTATCTCTACACCTCTGATATCTTGACCGCCCATATCGGCACCGTAGATTCTAAAACCTGAAGTTTTCAAATCATTCAAAACATCATAAATGTTGTGTTCTACTGCTAATGGCATATCAAACAAAGCACCCGTACTTGTTCTCAAAACAGGCTCAATGCTAAGATTTTTAACTCCACATACTACAATGCCGTCAACCCCTAAGGCATAAGCGCTTCTGACAATTGCACCTATATTTCCGACATCCGTTAAACCGGACAAAACTAAGATAAAATCTTTGTTTAAAAAAGAGCTGAACGGGTAAAGTTCATAATCATCAACTTCAGCCAAAAAGCCTTGGTGATTCGCATTCTTGCACATTTTTTGTGCAGCTTCTTGTGGAATTCTTTTGACCTCAAAGCCGAACTTCATAAGTCGAGAGTACTCTTTCTTATCAAGTTCCTTTGCAAGGTACAAAATCTTAACCTTATTTGGATATTTATCAATTACATAATATATTGGTTGTTTTGCATAAATTAACATAGTGGTATTTTAGCCTAAAATATTTAAGATTTGTTTTTTATAATTCCAAAAGTCTTTGGTACAGAACTTTTGTATTTTCGCCCGTAATTTTGCTGATGAGTTTTGCTTGAACTTTTTTTGGCAAATCAAGCTCTAAAATGTCACTTTGAGTTATTGCCCCGCTTGATTGCGTTGCATGCGGTTCAATAACCACTACCCACTCACCTTTGTAATTTCCACTGAGTTTATCCAAAATCTCTTTTGCAGTTCCACTAAAATATTTTTGAAACTTTTTAGTAAGCTCTTTTGCTAAAAAAATTTTCCTGCTTTTATCCTCTTTATCTATTTCAAAAAGAAGTTTTTCTAACCTATGAGGCGATTCATATAAAACAGTGGCATAGCCATTATAAAGAGCCTCTTGAAGCCCAGCACTTCTCGAGCTTCCTTTGTGATTTAAAAAGCCTAAGAAGAGCATTTTAGTTTCACAAAATCCACTTGCCACAAATGCAGTTAAAACAGCATTCGCTCCAGGAAGAATATCATATTTTAAATTTTTTTCAATACAGTAGCTAACCAAAGCCTGCCCCGGATCGCTTATCCCTGGCATTCCCGCATCGCTCGCATAAACAACATTTTTTTCAAAAAATGATGGTTCTAAGGCGTCAATAAACTCCTTTTCATTATGTGAGTGAAGTGAAATAAATTTCTGATTTTCTATCGGAACAAGATTATATCGCTCTTTTAAAATATTTATGAGTTTTTTTGTAACGCGGGTGTCTTCGCAAAGAAGTATTTCGGCTTCGCTAAGAGCGTTTATGGCTCTTAGCGATATATCGCCGATATTTCCTATCGGAGTAGGAACTAAAGAAAGCAAATCTCTTCGCCTAATCCATATTGTAACGTTTTTTGAATTTATCGATACGACCTGCAGTATCTACCATTCTTTCACTTCCTGTAAAAAATGGGTGACACTCATTGCAGATGTCAATTCTCAATTCACTTTTTTGACTTTTAGTCTCAAATGTATTTCCACATGCACATGAAACTGTACAAGTTACTAAAGTTGGATGAAGATCTTTTTTCATTTTTTTGCCTTTTGATACGCGTCTTGAGTACGCACATCTATATATTTTTTAAATCCGTATGGGTGCGGATTTTAAGGGTGCAAGTGTACCCAAATATATCTAAATTTATCTTAAGTAGGAAAATTTACAACAAAATTTTAGAAGCAACAGCCATAACTGCACTCTCTGAGCGAAGAACCATTGGCGTATCTAGTGCAAAAATCTCTTGCTTACTTAGAAATTCCTCCTCAGATTTAGAAAAACCGCCCTCACAACCAATCAGAACAGTCTCAAAATCGGCGCCATCTTTTAGAACATTATCGCAAAAGTCAAAGATTTTTGTTTGTGGAAAGTCAAATAAAAAATCTTTTAAGTTTTTATAGGTATTAAATTCTATAAATGAAGTTCTTCCACACTGCTGCATAGAAGCTTCCAAAATTCTATCAAATCTCTTAAAATCAAGTTTAAAGTTTCTTTGACTTCTGTCACACTCTATAAAAGAGATTTTTTCAACTCCAATTTCACACAGTGAGGGCAAAATTTTCTCCACAGATTTTGTATCTATTATGCACCAAGCCACATGTAGGCTTTTTTTACTTTTTGTCTCTTTTACAGATGAGGAGATAAATTCAACAACTAAGCCTCTATTCTCAATTGCTTCTATTTTATAATTGTGAAGTGTTTCTATCTCATCTCTATTTCTAAAACTGAGCATATCTCCAGCTTCATGGCGGCGAACTTTAATCAAATATTTATAAAGTTCTCCATCAATTTTAAATGTTGATTTGCCAGCTTCATCATGCAAAATATATATCAAAGAAGCATCCAGGCAGATATTAATAGAGTTACAAAAAACTCTATATTTAATATTTTCAACCCTATCGACTTGTAGGTTTTAAGAGCATCCTCTTTGCCAATATCTAAATGCTTTAACTTCTTATATCTGGTAAGCTCTAAAAATATTAGAGCGATTCCAAAGATAATCATAATAACGTTTTCTACACTAAAATTAAGATGCTTCGCAGCCATCATAACAATTCCGGTAAAAAGAATAACTGCTATCATAGTCGCACTCATAGGCATAAATATTCTCACTCTTTTTGCATACCTACGAATATCTTGTGCACCTAAAAGCATCACCAAATTCACTAAAATTACCGCCAAAATTCCCATAACACTCATGTTGTGTGTTACAATACTCATATCATACATTTCATTCATAGTGAAATCTTACTATAAATATTTATATCTGAGGTAATTATGTCAATAAAAGTTGAAGAAGCATTAGAACTTATTTATAACAATATCACAAAAGTTTCCACAAGAATAGTGCCTATTGAAAAAGCTTTGGACTCTGTATTGGCTCAAAACGTAGTTGCTGTTCACAATCTTCCACCATTTGACAACTCTGCCATGGATGGATACGCAGTAAAAATAGCTGATGCCGGTACATGTGTAAAAGTATCAAGTACGATTCTTGCGGGAGACAACTCTAAAGATGAATTAACATCTGGACAGGTTATCAAAATCATGACGGGCGCCAGAATACCGCTTGGCACGCAATGTATCGTTCCTGTTGAAGAGACTATAGTATGCGAAGACGGAGTTTTTCTTCCTGATAATTTGGTAATCTCGAAGCACATACGACTTTGCGGTGAAGATATCAAAAGCGGAACTACCATTTTGACCTCAGGTGAAAGACTTTATGCGCATCATATAACGCTTTTAGCATCGCAGGGAATAAGCCATATAAAAGTTCATAAAAAACCACGCATTGCTCTTTTTGCTTCTGGAAGTGAACTAAAAATGCACTTTGAGAGCGTTGAGTTGCACCAACTCTACAACACAAATACTCCAACATTTGCCTCGCGTGCGAAAGAGCTTGGATGTGAAGTTGACTTTATTGGCACGGCAGTTGACACGATTGAAGATATAAAAATTCATATAAAAAATGCTTTGAGTGCCGACTTAATCATAACATCCGGCGGGGTAAGCGTCGGTGATGCAGACTTTACAAAAGAGGCTTTTAAAGCATTCGGATATGACATCTTCTTTGATAAAATTGAAATCAAACCTGGAAAACCTACAACATTTGGTCGTGTTGGGAATACTCTAGTTTTAAATCTTCCGGGAAATCCTCTCGCAGCCGCGCTCAACTTTGAACTTTTTGGGCAAAGCATAATTGCAGCACTTAGCGGAGAGAGCAGCAAGTATCTCAATGTAATAGCTGCAAAAATGAAGGAAGATTATAAAATAAAAGCAGGAACAAGAACGCTTATTCCAGGTTATTTTGACGGTGCGTTTTTCAAGCCATGTGAGAAATTTGCTCCCGGAATGGTTTCGCCGTTAGCCATTTCTAACTGCTACATTATGGTTGATGAAATATGTGCATTCTTGGGATGTGAGAGCAGTGTAAAAATAATTCCTACTAGATTTAGTTTTAGGAGTCAAGAGAGAGTAGATTTGGTGAGTAAATCCTAAACATCTGCAGGGTTTACAAACCTTTCGCCTCTTTTTATCTTTTCCCACATTCTTTTATCACTCCACTCTGCCATTATTTGGCTTGAGAAGATTATTTTTTCCAAATCTATATAGCCCATATCTTTTGAGTAAGCATCATCTGCAAAGGATTGAGCATAACCTGTTTCCGTTTCATGAACTATTACGCTGTGAAGTTTAACATTTCTCTCTCCATTAACACTGCTTGTCAATTGTAAAAGTTTGTCTATCATCGCAAAAAAAATGCGAGAAAATTGTTCAGCAGAAGGTGAAACTGGAAGAAGCACCCATCTAAGAGAGTGTTTTTGCATATCTTTTATGTACTCTTTCTCATCAGCATCCCACAGAACGATAGAATGGTCAAAACAATCAACAATAGTTTTCATATTTTTCTTCATTAATCCAAAGTCGTAAACCATTTGTCCATTATCTAAGAAGTTTGATTCAAAAAGTAGTTCAACCTTATAAGAGTGCCCATGTACCGAGCTTCTGCAACGAACAGTTGAACATCCTCTGACAACATGCGCATTTTCAAACTTAAATAGCTTTCTAATAATCACTTAGACTCCCTTGTTTTGATCCCAAATTCGTATATGGAGCCTATCGCTAAAGTTATAGCCCTTAGCTTTGCAAAACTCTATTAAAGGCTCTGTATTGGCTTCCACTTCAGCCTTGCTTCCGCCTAAAGGCATGCAGTAAACTTTTGTCTTTGGCGAGTGCATAATTATACTTGATATTTCTTCTTCTAGCCCTAGGTTTATTGAGTCTGCATCGATGCTGAATTTAAAAAAAGCCTCTTTTGCACTGCTTGCGATACTATAAATCACTTCGCCTTTTACCCTTTTATTTAATGATTCATATGAATTAGAGAGCTTTACAGAGAGTGCAAAAATAAACTTTTTATAAATCGGAAATTTTTCAAAATCAATAGCTATAGAACCATTTGTCTCAAAAGTCACCTGATGTCCATTTTTGTGAAGTGCAGTTAAAAATTTTATAAAAATCTCATCGTTAGCATAAATCAAAGGCTCTCCGCCTGTTAAAACAATATCCACATGCCGAGGCAGATCATAGAGATTTAAGATATTTAAAAGTTCTGTTGCATTTTTTATCGGAATCCAGTTTTTTGAGAAGTGCTCCCTGTTGACTGCATAAACAGTGTCGCAGCCCAAAACTTCACTTCCATCGGGAGCAATTTCTACGCATCCAAAACCCTCACAACGCATATTGCAGCCGCCAAATCGGAAAAAGAGCGACGGTGTTCCCGTGTATTTTCCTTCTCCTTGGATTGAGTAGAAATGTTCAACTAAATATAACAAATCTCACCCACCCGTCTCATAAAAAGCTCTTTTAGAAACTTCTGCATCTTCTCCACCCCAGCGATTTTTTTCCGGTTTTGTTCGTACTACTTCTTTCAAAACCAAAGCAGCACCTTTTATATCACCTCTTTTAATCGATTCTCTAATGCTCATCGCTTCATCAAAGTAGAGACAAGGGATGAGTTGCCCCTCAGCGGTTAAACGAATGCGATTGCATTTTTTGCAAAAATCATCTTCATAAGGCTCTATTATCCCAAATTTGTAGCCATCTTTCATCTTATAGTAATGAGAAGGCGATGATCCGTCAAATCCCTCATCTTCAAACTCATATTTTTCTTTCAAAATAGCCAGAAGCTCGTTCGATTTTAAGCCTTTTATCTCTTTCTTTGCAAAGCTGTTTTCCATGTATTCTATAAATCGTATACTCATGTTTCTTGCCTTACAGTACTCTAAAACATCAATTATTTCGTCTGCATTTATACTCTTCATGGGAACCATATTCACTTTTACTTTTAAGCCAACTTTGAGTGCCTCATCTACGCCCTCAAGGACATTTTTAAGAACATCTTTTTGTGCAATTTCTAAAGCAATTTCTGGTTTTAGCGTATCAATACTGACATTTATGCGTTTTAATCCCGCATCTATAAGTTTTTGTGCCGTCCCTTTTAGCAGATAAGCGTTCGAAGTCATCGCTAAATCAATAGTTGGTTCATAGTCATAAATCATCTTTATAAATTTGTCCAAATCTTCGCGTAAAAGTGGCTCTCCACCCGTAATACGGATTTTTCTTACACCCTCATCTATCGCAATTTTAACAAATTCAAACAACTCTTCAAATGTAAGTAAATTTTCTTTTGGAACCCACGAAAAAGGCTTCTCCGGCATGCAGTACTGACATCTGAAATTACATCTCTCTGTTACAGAAATTCTCAAATAATCAACAACTCTGTCATAACTATCAATTAGCATTTATTTTCCTATGCTTTATATATTTGTATTATAGCAATTGGAGCTAAAAAAAGATTGATGTGAATCAGATAATTTTGGAATTAATGGTTAAGTTTTCCACATGCGAACAGCATATGGAATTGATAGCAGTTATTTAGTTAGTATCTCTGTTTTAAGTGCTTTAAACTCTTCTTCACTCAATATACCTTTCTCTTTAAGGTTGTGTGCCTTTTCAATTTCATCAGATTTTGATAGTCCATTTGTATCTGCATTAGGCTGAGCTGTTGTTGTCGATTCTACTTTCGCGCTTGTATTCTCTTTCTTATCTTCTTTTGAATTTACAAACTCAGTTATTATATTTTTTGTACTCTCTTCTGATGAACCTGCCAATCCCGTTTTTGCTATCTCTTTCACGGCTACTTCTTCATTCATCTGCTCAAACTCAAACCTTCCGCCATCTAAATTATCTCTAATTTTTAAATAGTAAATTTGTCCTGCTTTTAAGTCTAATTTAACAACTTTTTCCTCTATTTGTGCTCTTGTTGCTGAGATACTCATGGCCTCAGGCTTGAGATCAAATGCCAAGTATTCACCACTTCTAATTCTCTGTAAATATCTCTTATTGTTTATGCGGATGTTAAAATAGGTGCTAGTCATCCCCTCTCCGTAGTAACCCACTGCCGAGTCAGCATATACGTATACTAAAGCCGCATTTTCAAGTGGTTTCTGTACCGAGTACGGGGTTTTATTTCCACATGCTGCAAGTAAGAGTAAAATAACTACTACTATTATATTTTTAACATTTTTCATGGATTCTCTTTATTTTGATTTGAGAAGGATTATAGCATAAAGCAATTTGATTTTAATTATTTAAAAGTCTCTTGTAATAAAAAAATTTAGTAATTATTAGAAGTTAAATTTGTAGATTTTTGCTGAGAGAGTTAGTAAGTGCTCCACCTCCTGAAAGGAGGAGCGAGTATATAAGTTTTTTATCTCAACTATTAAGAAAAATTCTTAATTAGAAGTTGTAACGAGCTACAACACGAACTGTATTTTGTGAATCCATCTTTGTAGCAGTTTTTTCACTATATGCTTGGTTAATGAAAGCAGCTAGGTAATCAACACCTGCAACTTTTACTGTATAAGCAAGTTCTAAATCTGTGCAATCATTTGCAACGCCAGCTACTCTATTATTTAAGTTAGATTTACCGGCAGTAGTTGAAGTACCTTGAGCAATCGCTGAACCAAGAGTACCAAAGCTATATACACCTTTTAACATAAATGTATCAGCATCAAGAGCAATAGCATCTTGGTTAGCAATCATTTGAGTGAAAAGTGGAGTTTTAACACCTGTTCCTACGTTTTTTATAGCTACATTTACTTTCTTGTCATCACCGCTTACTGATGTGTATGCCGCAGTTAAAGTAAGAGCAGAAGCCGGAACGATACTAGCTTTAACACCATAAGCTATTGTATCAGCCATAGCTACAGCACCTAGTTTACTGTCTGGAGTAATTTGTCCAGCTTGAAGTCCTAAAGCAAGACCCATCGGTAAAGATTTATCAGCAACAGCTACATCAGCCCAAATTGCGTTAGCGCCGATATCACTACCTGGAACTAAATTTGCACCGATATTTGCCATACTGTAGTAAGAAGCAGTAACTGTGCTCATTGGAAGAGATTTATTCTGAGCAGTAACCATGTATGCTGTACCAGCTACTGTTGCAGCTCCAGCTTCACTTTTTGCCGTAAGATCTGTAAAGTTAGCTAAATCAACATGCTTGTTACTTTTACCAACATAAGCACCAACTAAAGTTGTATTTGGGATATCACTGTTTACAACTAAAGCAGCTTCAAAAGTGTTTTTATAAACATTCCAATCTTCAGAGAATGCTAAAGGCGAAAGTGACATAGGAAGTTCTTGACGACCAATTTTTACAGTTGTATTAGCAATTTTTTTAGCAATGTAAATTTGTGTTAAAGCGATTTCATCTGCAATATTTGTATTAGAAACAACACCGCCAACATTTTGCATTGTATTACCAACAAGATTTTTCTCTAAACCTGTTGTACCTAAGTACGTAAGTTGAGAACCAAATGTGAAATCATTTTTAAGATCTGCATCTAAGTTTAGTTGCACACCAACGTTAGCTTGTGACGCTTTTTGACCAAAAAGATCTGCAGCACCAGTAGCATTAGTACCTACTGTTTGGTAGTAAAGAGCTGTTTGACCAGTCGTTACAATGTCTATACCCTTATCAGCAGCTACTGCTGATGCCACGATTAACGACGCTGCCGTTAAAGAAACTATAATTTTTTTCATTCATTTTCTCCTGTTTTGTTTTTTACACCACTATAAAAAGTGACAGTAAAGAAACAGCAAAAGCCATTCCACTTACCATAATTTAATTACGCGATGCATTTGAACGCTCCCATTATATATTGAGAAAATTTAATCTAAGTTTAAAGTGGAATGTATATTTATAATTTGTTTACTATCTACTCATATAAGATAATTTTATAAATTTATCACTCGTATTTTGTGCTATTCATGAGGGGTTTAATAGCTTTTTTAAAGCGTCAAAATTTTTTATATCATTAACATTGCACCTCTTTCATAAATTGAGATGAAATAACATAAAGATTTGAAATTTTTTAAAGGAGATTAAAAGTTTTATATGCATTCCCATCGAAGATGATGGGAATGAAAGGTTTAGAAAGATTTAGTGTAAATCTCTCCAAATTTTTTGTTTCCATAATAGAGCAAAAATTGCTAAGATTGTTAAGTAGATTAAAACTTTTGGTCCTAATGCTTCTCTTTCATCTTTTTTACTATCTCCGATTTGAGTCATATACTCTACCACTTGTGTTTGAGCTTTTTCATTTAAACCTACACGAGGCATACCAGTTCCTGGAAGTTTTCTTTGTGGATCATTGATAAAATTATGTAAATAGTGATCACCGCGACTTCTGATGTACTGAGATAAATCAGGAGGGGTTGCCCCAATATATTTACTCATAGCGTCTGCTGATGTTTTAGCTTGAATGCCTGCATAATTCATAGCATGGCAACGAACACAAGCTGTTTCAAAAACTTCTTTATTTGCAGCTTTAGAAATTTCAAACTCACTAGCACCCTCTTTTACTTTAGGAGCAGGAACTTTTGATGCTGCATCTGCCAAGTATGCTACCATATCAGCGATTTCTTGCGGCTGCATAAAATCAGATGCCGGCATAGGGAAAACTTTTTCTCCGCCAACCGGATATTTATGTTCTATGTGCATAGCTTTTACTGGGTTAGCGATAAATGCTATAAGAAAGTTTCTATCATACACTCTTCCTGCAATTGACAAATCAGGAGGGGTTACACCATAAGATACGGCAGCATCAGCATCACTCATAACTTCAGCAAACCCTTCAGCTTTAATAGAGTGACAACCTGTACAGTTAGCAGTAACAAGTGCTTTACCAGCAACTGCATCTCCTTTATGTTCAGCTATTTTAGCCATAGAAGCCCAGAACGCTTTAGTTTCAGTTGCGTCCTTACCTGCATGCTCTAATGCTTCGATATCTTGCTTACCATCAAATGCGTAAGAAGCATCTTCTACATGTGGGTGCATTTCGTGGTGAGCAAATGGCTCAAATCCCCAGTAGATGTATCCTACAAGAACTACTATAATTGCAAGTATTCTGCCCTCTTTAGGAAAAGAGAGTTTAGAAAGAACAATGTTTAATACTATTAACAATATTGCTACTGCTAGACCTACATATAAAGCAAACATTATTTACCCCCTACAATTTTAGCTTCGATTTTACTTAGGAATGGCAATGAAATAAACAATCCTAAAAATGTTGTTGATGCAAAGAAACCAACATAAGCATTAATACCGGTCGGTGGCAATTTACCAAAAATTGTTAGAACAAACAGGTCAGCCATTAACAGCCAGAACCAATATTTAAACACAGGTCTTTGGTTTGCAGGTTTTACCATCGGAGATCTATCCAACCATGGTAACACTAGGAAGATACCCTGAGCAAAACCAAATGCCATAAGACCTAAATCTTTACCTGAAATACCGCCGATTTCAAAGAAGAAACCACGAAGAACTTCATAAGACCATAAGAAATACCACTCAGGATAGATGTGAGCCGGAGTCTTCATCCCATCTGCTTTATCAAAGTTTACAGGATCCATTGCAAAACCGTTATTGTAAAACACTAGATAAAAGAAGAAAATCATAAATATAGCTATAACCATAAAATCTTTAGATAAAAAATCTGGCCAGAAAGCTATAACTTTTGAGTTTGCTTTATCGCCTGCCAAATATTTTTCACTCTCTTTTTTGTAATCAAAGAATTCACCCTCTTCATTGTTAACATGTGGAAAACGAAGTGTATAGAAGTGAAATGCTATCGCACCGATAAGAACAACAGGAATCAAAAGCACATGTAACATAAAGAAACGAGTAAGTGTAGCATCAGCAACATAGAAGTTACCGCGAATCCAAATAACGAGGTCACCACCTATAAAAGGGATACCGCCAAATATTTCTGTAATAACATACGCTGCCCAGTAAGACATTTGACCCCATGGAAGCATATATCCTGAAAATCCTTCAGCTGAGAAAAGTACAAAAAGTAGCATTCCTGAAAGCCAAATCATCTCACGACCCTTCTTGTATGAGCCGTAGTAGATAGCTGTAAACATGTGGATATAGATAATTAAGAAAACAACAGATGCACCAACACCGTGAATATTTCTAAACAACCAGCCATAGCCAACTTCTTGCATAATAGTATAGTTTACACTGTCAAAAGCCATATTTACATCTGGCTTGTAGTACATTAGTAAAAAAATACCTGTAATTATTAGTAACTTAAACAGCATTACCAATAACGCGCCCATAGCCCACAAAAAGTTGATTTCTTTAGGAATCCAATATTCCGTCATCATCACTTTCGTAAAAGCTTTAACATTTAATCTCTGGTCAAACCACTCACCAATAGAGTTAGCTTTTTCAAATTCTGCCATACTCTGCTCCCTTACGCTTTGTTAATGTCAGTTGAAAGACTAGCTATCAACGCTTTATATTCTGCACCGGCTTCACCTAAAACAATAGTATTTCCATCTTTAATCGTAAAAGGAGGAATATCTAACGGACGAGGAGGAGGACCAAATTTATGAACACCTGCGGCGTCAAATTCACCACCGTGACATGCACACTTGAAGTCATGTGTTGTATCTCTGTAAGCTGGAATACAACCTAAATGCGTACATAATCCAATCATTACTGAGTAGTAGTTATCACCGACTTTTACACTTCTTTTTTCTACTGACGGCATATCTGCCGCCATTTTAAGTATAAAGATTGGCTTACCCTGCCACTTTACAATTTCTAATTTATTACCAGTAAATTTACTCAAATCTACTGTTGTGAAACCGGCTGCCATAACGCTTGGAAGTGGATCCCAAGACTTCTTCATAGCAACCAACGAAGCTACAGCACCTACTGCTGCAACAGCACCAAATGCTTTACCCATAAAACCTCTACGGCTCTCATTTATCATGTCTGCTCACTTTATTGTGAATTTTAAAGGCTGATTATATACTAAATTACTTTTAATTAATTATAAAGCTAAGGTTTCTTTGATGAAATTTGCTATTTTATCCCCATACTGTGTAGGTTTTACATAGTTTTGTTTACTTATTGTTTGTAAAACTTGTGATAGTTGATTTACATCAAGATTTTTAACGACAGGAACATTAAGATTTTTAAATAATTCATTAAAATTCGTGCAGTAATCTTCTCTTTGAAAATAGATAGGTTTACCTCCACATGCTAAACTCTCTAAAACTGCTTGCGGCGAAGCTGTTAACAAAATTTCTGATTTTTTAATCATCTCTTCATACGCTTCAAATTCATGATAATTTGGAAATCTCTTTTTTAAGCTCTCTTCATAATCTAAGAAGTAGTAAAATCCTAGCTGTAAATCTGCACTTAGTCCGTCAATAAAGGAAAGATTCTTCTCTAAATCCTTCTCATAATCATCATCACCGAAGAAGTAGGATATTTTTACTGTTTTCTCACTCTCGTCAAAAAAAGTATCACTGATTGCGTAAGCGTTGCAAATGCCATCGCCACTAAGATAGGGAGAAATTAAAAACTCATTCTCCTCTTTTTTATCATTTTCATAGTCACTTACTCTGATAAATGCAGAAAAATATTTTCTCATGTCATCAAGCATAATCGGGTTGGCTTCTTCCGAATCAAAGATGAGTTTATCTCCAAATTTTGCAATTTGTGGAATATTTCTTACAACATCTATTCCGACGCTGCTCTTAATTCCAAAATCTTTTGCAACTTGAGCGATTCTAAAATCAGAGCAGAGAAGCGTAATATCAACATCTTTAAGAGAGTTAATGATGGCAACTGCTCGTCTAAATCTATCAAGCCCTATGCGGTGACCCGTATGTACATAGTAGTAAGTTTTCATTTAATACCTTATTATTTTAAGATTTTCTAGCCGCAATTCTTATATAAATATGCAAAATCTCTATCGCTGCGGGAGTAATTCCGCTGATATTCATGGCCGATTGCAGAGTCGGCGGGTTAAATTTTTCCAGTTTTTCAACTATCTCTTTTGAAAGTCCGCTTACACCTTTGAAGTTAAAATCTTGCGGTATCTCAACTTTAAGGTACTTCTTCATTCTATCTATCTCTTCACTCTGCTTGTCAATATAGCGGGCATATTTCCCCTCTACTAAGATTTCATCTTGTATATAATCATCATACTTCTCAAACTCCGGAATGAGTTTGAGCATCTTCTCAACATCAAAACTCTTTCGTGCCACCAACTGCTGAGCAGTAGATATATCTTTGATTGGCAACTCATCCATGTTTTCCAAAAATGCTATAAACTCTTTGTTTGGAGTAAATTTGGTCTCTTCCAGTGCTAATGCACCCTCTTTTATCTGCAGATTTTTCAGTACAACTTTTGCATACACTTCATCACTAATCAGCCCTAATTCATGCCCGTAACCACTCAACCTTGTATCGGCTGACTCCTCCCGCAATAGCAATCTGTACTCTGCACGGGAGGTAAACATGCGGTAAGGCTCTTTTGTCCCTTTTGTCACCAAATCATCTATTAAAACACCAATATAAGCCTCATCCCTTCTTAAAACAAGAGGCTCTTTTTCTTGAATGGAGAGAGAAGCGTTTATACCAGCCATTAAGCCCTGAGCTGCTGCCTCTTCATAACCGGTTGTGCCGTTTATCTGTCCGGCTAAGTAAAGACCCTTGATTTTTTTAGTTTCCAAAGTATGTTTCAACTCTCTAGGATCAACAAAATCGTACTCTATGGCATATCCGTAACGAACAATTTTGGCATTCTCTAGACCTTTTACAGAGTGAATCATCTGCTGTTGCACCTCAGGTGGAAGCGATGTACTCATGCCGTTTATATAGCACTCCGTGTTCTCCATGGTTTGCGGTTCAATAAAAAGATGATGTCTATCTTTATCACGAAAACGGTTTACTTTGTCCTCGATACTCGGGCAATATCTCGGTCCCGTTCCCTCGATTTGTCCCGTAAAAAGCGGTGCTCTGTAAAAATTGCTCTCTATAATGTTGTGCGTCTCTTCGTTTGTGTAGGCGATGAAACATGGAAGCTGTTTTTTGGTCGCTCTAAAATTTTCGCGGTCAGTTCTAAAGCTAAAAGGAGTCGGAAGTGTGTCGCCATCCTGCTCTTCCATAACAGAAAAATCAATAGATGAACTGTCAATCCTTGCACATGTACCGGTTTTAAGTCTTCCCATTTCAAGTCCGCATGCCAAAAGTGATGCACTCAAACCCTCACTGCTCTGCTCTCCAAAACGACCGCCAATCTGCTTTATCTCGCCGATGTGTATAACGCCTCTTAGAAATGTTCCGGTTGTAATGACAACTTTTTTTGCACCGTATTCGTTTAAAAGATTGGTTTTCACACCCTTTACCGCGCCCTCTTCAACAATCAAACTCTCAGCCATCTCTTGCACTAAATCTAGGTTCGGAGTTGTCAAAACTGTGTTTCTAGCGATGACACGGTATCTGTCCATATCAATCTGCGCACGGCTTCCACGCACTGCCGGACCTTTTGTCTGGTTGAGAATGCGAAACTGAATACCTGCTTGGTCAGTTATTAGCCCCATTTCTCCGCCAAGAGCATCAAGCTCACGCACCAAGTGCCCTTTTGCCAAACCGCCAACGGCAGGGTTACAACTCGTTGCTCCGACATTTTCTGCAAGCATGGATATCATCAAAGTTTTGTTGCCCATTCGAGCACTTGAAAGTGCAGCTTCTACACCTGCATGTCCGCCACCGACAACGATTACATCATAATTCATTTATATTTTCCGTATGAGGATTTTATTTAAAGCGGATTTTATCATTTTTAAGTATAGTTTGCCTAAAATATACAAAAATTATCAAGGTTAAAAGATGTCAAAAGAAAGAAAAATTTCAGCGAAAGAGTTGTTTAAAGATTATGTTCCTGAAATTTTAGAGTATGATGCGAGGGTGGATGCTTCTTACCCAAGAGAGATTCAAGAAGTTAAAACAAAAAAAATAGAGACAGCTATAATCACGACAAAACAGAAAACTGTACCGATATATTCGGAAGATTTTTTGAAAAATTATGTTCCCGAAGTTTTAGAGTATGATGAGAATATAGATGGAAGTGATGAACACAAAATCAGAGAAAATCACCTTATTATAAAAGAGAATCTGCTAGAACAGATTAGAAACGCAAAAGCTTCAAGAAAATCAAATAAAACAACTTATAGACAACCTATAAGAACAGAAAATGAGCAATAATGATACAAAAAGCACATGACGCCTATAACACAGGCAATTTTAAAACTGCTCTTGAGATATATTCAAAATTAGCAGAAGAAGAGAATGCGGATGCTCAAACTTCACTTGGTTATATGTATCAAAATGGGCAAGGGTGTGAAAGAGATGAGCAAAAAGTTGTAGAACTATACACAAAAGCAGCCGAGGCTTTTCAGCCCTATGCACTCTACAACTTGGCTATTTTGTATGAAAACGGTTTTTGTGGAGTTGAATGCGACCAGTTTAAGGCATTTGAACTCCACATGCAAGCGGCAATAAGAGAAGTTTTACCTGCCATGTATGAAATTGCGTTGATGCTTGAGTATGGGCTTGGATGCTTGCAAAACTACAGTGAAGCGGCTTTTTGGTACGAAGAGGGAGCAAAAAGAGGAAATCTTGAGTGCTTTAATAACCTTGGTGTGCTTTATAAAGAGGGGCATGGAGTAGAGCAAAATGATGCAAAATGCTTCATCTGTTTTTCTCGCGCTGCCGAGGGTGATTTGGCTGAAGGGCTTTACAATTTGGGTCTGCTCTACGATCAAGGCATCGGCTGTGAAATGAACAACGACACGGCGTTAGAATATTGTAGAAAAGCCGCGTATAAAGGGCATGAAAAAGCCAAAGAGATTATCAAGGGCTTACAAGAAGATGGAAAGATAATATTTTAAACGTGAATCGGAACAAGTCCCAATTCACTACGCTAGCCGCTATGGCACTAAAGCTAGCCTCACTGAGGCAGAAGGAAATTATTTGTTTACTGGATTAATTAGAGAAATCGCAACCGTTCAAAGTTTAGCAGGAAGTACGCTTACTATCCGTGCAAAACATAAAGCAAAAGTTGGCGATTCCATAGCTATAAATGGGGCGTGTTTGACTGTTGTAAGAGTTTTAGGCGATGGTTTTAGCGTGGAGTTGTCACCTGAATCTCAAAAGCTTTTGGCGATGGAGAACTACAAAAACGAAGTGCATATTGAACCTGCCATGATGATGGGCGATAGATTTGAGGGGCATGTGGTGCAGGGGCATGTAGATACACTTGGAACTATCAAAGAGATTAAAAACAATGGCAACTCTTTTGATGTTTTTATAGAAGTTGATAAAAAATTTATTGCCTATATCGTACCAAAAGGCTCGATAACTATTGACGGTGTGAGTTTAACTGTAAATGATGTAAATGCAAATAGTTTCAGACTTACAATCATTCCACACACCATGAGGGAAACGCTTTTTAAGAACTATAAAAAAGGCTCAAAAGTAAATATTGAAACAGACATGTTTGCCCGTTATGTTGCACACATCATCACACACCAGAAATCTGCACTCACATGGGATGAAGTCGATGCAATGACTGCACGCTTTTGAAATACAAAGTACTCAAAGATATCTTCGGTCATAACAACTTTAGAGTTCTTCAAGAAGAAGGTGTCGATGCCATCTTAGCCAACCGTGATTTGCTTATGATTTTACCGACTGGTGGTGGAAAGTCACTTGTCTATCAACTTCCAACACTCATAAAAGATGGAATAAGTATCGTTATCTCTCCGCTCATCGCGCTCATGCAAGACCAAATCAGAGCTTTAAAAGCACAAAAAATCAGTGCGAATATGATATCGTCGGCTCAGTCGCGTGAGGATGTTGAAGAGATAATACAACAGGCAAAAGATGGTGCATTAAAATTTTTGTATCTCTCACCTGAACGATTAAATACTGAATCGACGGTTAACCTTCTAAGAACGCTCAACATCAACTTTTTTGTCATCGATGAAGCACACTGTATTTCGCAATGGGGGCATGAATTTCGTGATGATTATAGAGCATTGGGAAATCTGAAGGCGAACTTTCCACATGCTACGGTTTGTGCTTTTACTGCAACCTCAACCAACCATGTAACCGATGACATTGTACGAGAACTCAGGCTTGATAATCCTCTGGTTTTAAAGGGAAAAATATTTCGCAAAAACATCTTTATCTCGGCAGAGAGACGCATTACAAACGGGCATGCACAGCTCCAAAACTTATTAAACCGCCACAAAAACGAGAGCGGAATCATCTATGTGAGTTCAAGAAAAAAAGCGGAGGAGCTGAGTGCATTTCTCAACATGAAAGGCTTTAGTTCCTTGGCGTATCACGCTGGGCTTCCAAACCATGTGCGAGAGCAAAACTTTAAAATATTTGTAAATGACAAAGTAAATATTATGGTCGCAACCATCGCTTTTGGCATGGGAATCGACAAAAGCGATATCCGTTTTGTTGTCCACATGTCGCTTCCGAAATCACAGGAAAATTTTTACCAAGAGGTAGGACGCGCTGGACGGGATGGCGAAGACAGCGAAACACTTTTGCTTTTTAATGCCTCCGATATGGTTCTGCAAAAACGCTTTTTAGAAGAGTTACCAGAGAGTGAATACAAAGAGCATTTGGATGCAAAAATAGACGGAATTTACAAGTTCTCAACGAGTGAAATATGCTTCCACAAGCAATTGGCGGAGTATTTTGACGACACGCTTGAACCATGTGGCAACAGATGTGACAACTGTCTGCAATCCGATGTCAAACGAGAGGACATCACAAAAGAGTCGCAGATGCTCCTCAGTGCAATTTATAAGACACAACAAGGCTTTGGAAAAAACTATATCGTCGATGTTTTGAGAGGTTCAAAAGAGCAGAAAATTTTGGCAAACGGTGCGGATAAACTCTCCGTTTACAACATCGGAACACACCTCACAAAAAAAGTTTGGTTTGTTATTTTAGAAAGATTAATTGAATTAAAAATCTTAAGTATGGGTGAGTTCAGTGTCTTAAAACTCACAGAGAGTGCAATAGAAATCCTCAAAGCGCAAAGAACGGTTGATATAAAATCTTCACGATTAGAAGTCTCTTCTTCTAAAGATAAAAAAATCAAACAAACGGAAGATTTTGATTTTGATGATACACTGTTTGAATCTCTCAGATCCAAAAGAGCTGAGATTGCAAAAGAGCTTGGCATACCTGCCTATCTTATATTTAGCGATAAAACACTCAAACATTTAGCCTCAGACAAGCCGCATGACAAAGCTTCTATGCTTGAAGTCAACGGTGTCGGAGAGAAGAAGTTTGAGCAGTTTGGAGCGGAGTTTTTAGATGTTTTAAACTAATCTCGCAATGGTTTTGCATCTGGATTACATGCTATTTTATGCTTCATATCCACACCCCTCCCAAATGCATCTAGCTCACTCAAAGAGGCGATTGTCGCATCTCTGAAATCTTTGCCGCTGTTTATATAGATGTTAAAACCATTTTCATGCAGCGCCAATCTTGTCGCGAGTGCCGTGGAGTAGGTTGTTACTACTCCGTCACGTTTCATTCTTTTTTGTATGTCGCTGAAATACTCTTGCGTCCATAAAATGGGGTTTGTGCTTGGAGAGAAAGCATCTTGGTAAACTATATCAAACATCCCATCTGGAAATCTCTTAATATACTCTCTCGCATCGCCCAAGAAGATTTCCACATGCCAAGAGTTTTCATTATAAATTCCGTTTTCAGAGAGTCCCAAAATAATCTCCCTAAACTCCTCAAACTCATTCGGATAGGTAAAATTCTTGAGTGATTTTACAAGCGTGCTATCCAGCTCCGGCGAGTAGATATTTATCTTTGAAGTGATATTGTTTTTTTTTGCATAATAAAGCGTAGCCAAAGTGTTAAAACCCAAGCCGTAGCAGATATCTAAAATGTTTATTTCATCTTTTTTTTGCATAATTTTAAAAGCCGGAATCACATGTTTAACAAGCGATTCATGCAGGGCTCCATCTTTTGTAGAGTGATAGTGTTCATTGTACTCTTTTGAGTAAGCTGTGTAACTTCCATCCTCACTCAGAGTCATTGTGTGCAGTTCATCGTCAAACATCAAATTTAATTTTTCCCCATATTCCGGTTTTTTGGGATATTTTATCATAATTTACACATGGATACTTAGCTCGCATGGAAATTTGAATAAAAAAGAACTATAATTTCATAACTTTTAAAAAAGGAAACACGCGCATGGCTGAACCGCTCAAAAATAGCTACACCGAAGCATACATCACAAACTTAGCGAAAAAAGTAGGCGTACATTACGCCGATTTTGATGAACAAAACTTTAGAGCGTCAGTTTTTTGTGATGCTTGGGAGAGCTTGGAGCTAAAAGCAAGAATGCGCCATATTGCCATGCAACTTCACCGTTTTTTGCCTCTCTCGTATGCCCAGCAACTCGCTATTTTAAAAACCGCCTCAAAAAATTTTGGCTCTTTTGAAGCGATGTTTTTTCAAGATTTTGTAGAGGTTTTCGGGCTGGATGATTTTGAACATTCGATGGAGGCTTTGGCAGTTTTTACGATTGACTCAAGCAGTGAATTTGCGGTGCGACAATTTATTATCAAATATGAAGAGCAGACTTTGCAGCAGATGAAGATTTGGGCAAAAAGTAACAACAAGCATCTCAGACGCCTAACCTCCGAGGGGTGTCGCCCAAGACTTCCATGGGCGGTGGCACTGCCGAGATTTAAAAAAGAGCCTTCCAACGTTTTGCAAATCATAGAACTTCTCAAAAACGACCCAAGCCTCTATGTGCGAAAATCGGTCGCAAATAGTCTCAACGACATCTCAAAAGACCATCCGCAGGCGGTCGCTCAGTTTGTAAAAAACAATCAAGGTTTCTCCAAAGAGCTTGATTGGGTCTGCAAACATGCCTCACGAACCCTGCTCAAGAAAGGCGATAGTGCAATACTAGAGCTTTTTAATCTGCAAAGTTTACATCATGTAAGCATCGAAAATTTTGTCTATGACAAGGCAGTAAAAATAGGCGATGCGTTGCACTTTTCGTTTGAACTCAACACAAAAGAACCCATCGAAAATATCCGCATAGAGTACGCCATAGAGTATCTAAAAGTAAACAACCGACACAATAAAAAAGTGTTTATGATAACCCAAGGACGCCTTGAGACAACATATAAAACCTTTACAAAAAAACAAAGTTTCAAAGATATGACCACAAGAAAGCATTACAGAGGACAACACTTTATCTCTGTTTTGATAAATGGGGAAGAAAAATTGCGAGGAGAGTTTCTGGTAGATAACGCATTTGAATTTTAATTTAAATGGCTGAAAGCTAACTTGTTGGATTTTAGTTAAAACATTTGCACATGCCGTGAGATTTTTTCTTTTTTAGGTAGCTCAAAAAGAGTGGAAATTCAATTTTAGATTTAAGGAAACTTTTGTCAGTTTCTTTTATGTATGCTGTATTAAGTATTCGTTTACTACAATTTGGAAACGAACAGAGGAGATAATTTTAATGGAAATAAAAGAATGGATTACAATAGTATCTGTAATAATTGTTGTAACTGGCTGGTTTATCAATAGTTATCTAAATAGAAGGCATGAAATTTCAAAAAAAAGATTAGATTATCGATTAGAAACTTTACATTCGTTTTTACCTGTTTTCTTGTCAATGTCATCATCTCAGCAACCTTTCATTGATGATAAAGAATTGAATGATAAAATTAAGAACGCAAGAGTAAATTTTCAACTTTATGGCTATCAAGATGAAATGTACTTGTTTAATCAATTTGTCACCGCTATTGAAAAAGCAGATGTTAATGAAGCAACAAAAACTATTAATAAATTAATTGTGCTCATCAGAAGCAGAATTAGAAATGAATTAAAATTACCAAATTTTGAATTATAAAATCATTACTTTTTCTCGTTCCCATCGTCCCCGATGGGAATGCGTACAAGACCTACAACCTGCAATACAAACTCCCAAGCTGGAGAACAGGAGCTAAAAAATATTTCCACATGCCAATCTTCGCCAACCTTGACTAAGCGTACGAAATCAAGTACCATATACACAAAAGGATTCTTCATGACGAAAGTAATTACAGTGAGTCAAGCCCGAACAAATATTTATAAAATCATGGATGAAACAGCTCAGACACATCAGCCTATCCTCATTACGGGAAAAAGAAATAATGTTGTGATGTTGTCTGAGGAAGATTGGAACGCAATCGAAGAGACGCTTTATCTCAACTCAATACCTGGAATGGCAAGTTCAATCAAAGAAGCGATGGATGCTCCAAATAGTGAGTTTAGCGAAGATATTGAATGGTGATTTACAAAGTCATCTATGCTAAACAAGCTCTAAAAGATGCGAAAAAACTCTCAGAAGCTTCTTTGGATACAAAAGCAAAAGAACTCATAGAACTTATTAAAATCAACCCACTTCAAAACCCGCCCCCCCCTATAAAAAACTTGTTGGCAATTTAAGCGGCTCCTATTCACGCCGAATAAATATTAAACATAGAATTGTCTATGAAGTGATTGAAGATGAAAAATTGGTGAGAGTGTTAAGAATGTGGACGCATTATGGGGAGTAGGATAAATAAACATGAATCCGAATCCTATAAACCTGCACCCCACATATGCATCTTCTTTGCCATTATCAAATCATACCCTTCTAAAACATCAATAGCATTGGATGCACGAAATTCAAAATCTTCGAGCATGCACTTTGTTGCTTCGATATCCATAATCCCTTTTTTCTCTATAATGATAATATGTGCAGTATTTGCGAGAGTGGTGTAGGCAATTTTAAGAATCATTTTTTTGTTTTCATGTAAGCAAAATATATCTTTAAACATTACCATGTCAAACTCTCTTGGAATAGCACGGAATGGGTCTTGAAAATTTTGTATGTTCTGAATTTTAGTGTCTGGAAATTGCAATGAGAAATTTTGCTCGCTATAGATTGCCAAAGATAGCTCTCCATTGACTCCTTTAAGTATCTTATGAAGTGCTGTTGTTGTCTCATCCGCCTGAGTTGTAACTTGCAGATATCTATTTCCTGGGTAGGGGTGAAAAAGCTGTAAAAATTGTGTTAAATCTATCATATACTTTTAGTATGCCAAATCATGAAGCTCTTTAAAGAGATAAGCTTCTACAATGTCATCAATACTTCTTTGTGTGTGGGCAACCAGAACCATCAACCCAAGCTCCATAAATGGCCAAACATATTCGTTGTCATTTATTACTACAACTGCGTCGCTGAATTTCTCAAATCCTCTCTGCTCGCTAGAGTGGTTTACTTCAACCAACTCTCCCTCTTCTATCAAGAGCTGTGTCCAAACTTTTACATCCTCAATTTTAACCAATGAGGCTTCTTCGCCATCGGCACTATCCATTGCAAGTAGTATATACATCTCTATTCTACCCTCGAGAGGTCAAGTTTGAGTGCCTCATTATCCATAATGTCGATATCTTTGCGTAAAACCGCCGCAGCTATAGCTTTTGCATCCTCAAGTGAGTGCATTTTATAGGTTCCGCACTGGTAAATATTTAGCTCTGGAATATCCTTTTGCTCTTTAACATTTAAGATATCTTTCATAGAAGCTTCCCAAGCATCAGCCACCAACTCTTCACTTGGATTGCCAATAACGCTCATGTAAAAGCCTGTGCGACAGCCCATTGGTGAGAGATCTATTATCTCAGTTGTTTTAGAGTTTAGGTGGTCTCGCATAAATCCTGCGAATAGGTGTTCTAAAGTATGGATGCCTTCCGGTGATAAAACTTCCTGATTTGGCTTTACAAATCTTAAATCAAAAACTGTAATATCATCGCCTTTTGGAGTTTTCATCCCCTTTGCACGGCGCACTGCTGGAGCCGGCATGATTGTGTGGTCAACTGTAAATGAGTCTAATAGTGGCATGTAAAATCCTTTTTTATAATTGAAGTATTTTATCGTTTTTTGATTTATGTAGGTTGAAAGAGAAATTAAGTTTTAAATTGTGAAAATCTTTGACATGCGAAGAAAAAAGCAAATCAAAAAAGTTTAGATTCGCTGTAGATTGCGCCAAACTCTAACCGATCGTGTACTGAAGTACACAGAGTGTCAGAATTTGGTGCAAGATATAATCTTTTTAAACGCGAGCTTCTTCTCGGCGGTTGAGATATGCCCAATTAGCATCTACTCGTTCTTGCCACTCTTTAATCAAGTATTTATGCTCATCTTTGAATAGGTGTTTAAAACGACCTTGCGCTGCTAAATACTCCTCAACAGGCACAACATCTTTCGGTCTGTATGTTATGTTCAGCTCATGTCCGTCAATTATTTCATAAAGAGGGAATACTAACGAATCAGTTGCTAAATCTGCTATGTGCATTGTATCTTTTGGGTCAAATTTCCACTCAGTCGTACATGGAGAAACAGCATTGATAAATACCGGTCCATCGACTGAAAAACCATGTTGAATTTTTTTAACCATGTCTTTCCATTTATTTGGAGCGACCTGTGCTGCATATGGAATATGGTGAGCCGCCATGATAGAAACCATATCTTTCTTATTTTTTTTCTCTCCGTAGCTTTTACGACCTTCAGGCGATGTAGTAGCACTTGAACCGATTGGTGTTGAGCTTGAACGCTGTCCACCTGTATTTGCATACACTTCGTTATCAAGAACGATGTGCATCATATTGTGACCGCGTTCCATACAACCGGAAATCCACTGGAAACCAATGTCATACGACGCACCATCACCAGCAAATGAGACAAACTTAGGATTTCTATCAGGCTGCTTTAGACGACCCTTTGTTTTAAGTGCTTTGTACATGGACTCAGCACCTGCAACTGCAGTTGAGCCATTTTCAAAACCGATATGTATCCAAGAAGCATCCCAAGAAGTGTATGGATAAACCGCTGTACAAACCTCTAGACAACCTGTTGAAGCTGAGAGAATCAAATCGTCATTCGTAGCATTTAATACTTCACGAACAATGATAGAGTGCGCACAACCTGGACATAAAAGGTTCGCTCCCTCAAAACGGTCAGCAGATGTTGAAAACTCTTTTAAGTTTTTAATTTTTTTCATTTCACTCATAGTTTTCTCCTTATAAAAATGATAGTTTCGGTCCACGAACACCGATAAACTGTTGTAATGGAGTTGTTACTTTGCCAGCATCAACATTTTTCTGAAGCTCTGTAAACAGAGAAACTAAATGAGCCTTTGTTAAATCTCGTCCACCTAAACCATAAACATATCCGGAAAGTAACGCTTTTGTATCTGTGTTAAAGAGACAACCTGCTATCTCGTTGAAGAGCATACCGGCAGCGCCGTTTGGAGAAGATCTGTCAAGTGCAGCTATCGCTTTTGCACCTTTAAGTGCTTCTGCAATTTCAAAGAATGGAATTGGACGAATTACACGAATTCCGACTACTCCTGCTTTAATACCTTTTGCTCTCATCTCTGTTGCGACTTCACGAGCCGTTTCAACGGAAGTACCCATACAAACAACACATACATCCGCATCGCTCATATCATAGGACTCAACCATATTATATTTGCGACCGCTTAATTTTTCAAAATCATCAAATGCCGCTTGTATTTTTGGTATAACTTTTGTCATTAAATCGTTATGCTGACGCGCTTTATGCTCAAAGTGCCAATCTTCTTCCGTTTGAACACCATGCGTTACAGGGTGTTCAAAGTCTAGCATGTCATTCATCGGCTTATACTCACCAATGAAACCATACGCTTCATCGTCTGTGAGAGTGTGTACACCCTGTGCAGTATGAGAAGTCATAAAACCATCTTGGTGAACCATACATGGAAGTCTTACATCATGATCTTCTGAAACTTTAAACGCTATGAAGTTTAAGTCATACACATCTTGTGGGCAGTAAGCATCGAGTTGAATCCAACCGCTGTCACGGCCCAAATACATATCTGAGTGGTCACCATTTACATTGAGTGGAGCGGCTAAAGCACGATTTGCAACATTTAAAACGATTGGCAGACGCATACCTGAAGCTTGGTAGAGTACTTCAACCATCAATGCAAACCCTTGAGAAGAAGTTGCAGTTGCAACACGTCCACCGGCAGCAGCAGCACCAACGCATCCACTCATTGCAGCATGCTCAGATTCAACCATTACATACTCGCCTTCTATATAACCGTCTGCTAAAAATTTTGCATAGCCTTCAACGATAGGAGTTGATGGGGTAATAGGATATGCTGCAACAACATCTACTTGTGCTTGTCTCAGTGCTTGTGCTGCTGCACGATTTCCGTCCCAAACTTCTATCTTTTGTAATTCCATTTTATCAAATGCCATTATTTTTTCTCCTCATTTTTAGCAGGCCATGCAGCCAATTCTGTCTCTTCATCTGCCTTTTCAGAAAACATCAAAAGTGATTTTGGGTTTGTAGGACAAACTTCAACACAGATACCACACCCTTTGCAGTGATCCATATCAACACCAATCATCTTCTTATCTCTTGACATAATCGAAACATCCGGACAATAAATCCAGCAAAATTGACAATCAATACAAAAATCTTTATTGAACACAGGCTTATTAATTCTCCAATCTGCAACACTTGCTACAAATGAGCTATTTTCTGAATATGCACGATTTTCTTGATGCGTTCCTGCGATGTCATCTATTTTACCGTTGAATGTGCGAAGCATTGCCCCGATTTCAAACTCATCCCATCCTTTCTTTGCCATCATCAGCTCCTTATTTCACTTCATCAAAAGCACGTTGAATTGCAAGCATGTTTGCATCAATTATCTTTTGAGGTAATTTTCCGAGAATTCTTTTCATACTCTCTTTGAAAAACTCTATATCATACATTCCGGAAATTTTCATAAATGCACCCAGCATCGGTGTATTTGGAATAGCACGACCTATTGTTTCTTGAGCAATTTTAATACAATCAACTGTATAAACTTTTTTGCCGGCAAGCTTTGGCTGAGAAGCCGCAAGCTCCTCAGTACTCATATGCGTAGTAATAATATAAATAGTATTTTCTTTATGATTAACAGTAACATCTGATGTAAAAACTAGTGCAGGATCAATTACAAATACAAAATCCGGTTCCATATATTTTTCATGATTCATAATAACTTTATCGTCAACACGATTAAAAGCCATCATTGCAGCACCCCGTTTAGCCGACCCGTAAAAAGCAAATGCCTGCACATGTTTACCAGTTGTAGAAATAACATCGGCTAAACCTTTAGCACCCGTTACAGCGCCTTGTCCAGCACGACTATGCCATCTAATTTCTAGCATTAATTCTCCTTCATTTTTATCGAGAATATTAAAAAAAATTTTAAATTCCAGTTTACCGTATATTTTAGGTAAGTTGCTCTTAAAAATAGCTTCAAACGGGGCAACTCGGAGTTAGAAGTTTAGTTATGTGATTTTTTTCTACTCTTTAAATGAATTACAGCTTCAAGAGCATCGCCAAAAATTGTATCTGTAAATTTTTCTATCACTTCACGAGAGTCGTATCCGCTCAAAACACCTATGGAATTAACTCCTGCACTTTTTGCAGCAATCAAATCAAGTTTTGTGTCTCCTATCATCCAAACCTCTTTTCCTTCAATTGCGAGGGCTTCCATTGCTTTAAGAATAGGCTCTGCATGCGGCTTTGGATTTTGGACATCCTCTCTGCCTATTAATACCTCAAAGTAACTCATTAAGCCAAAATATTCCATTAAAATCTTAGAGTACTCCGCCGTTTTTGTGGTCACAATTCCAAGCGTTGCAAACTCACTCGCCTCCAAAACAGCCTCTCTGGCATTCTCTATAAGAAATGTTTTTTGTGTAGAAATTTTGCGATAATTCTCTTTATAAGTTGCCACAAATTCCCAAACAACAGCTCTCTCAATTCCTAAGCCCTCAAACATAATATCAAGCGGATACCCGATAAGAGCTTTTATTTCATCATCACTCGGCTGTGCAAAATTATGAGCTTCAAAAGCATGATGAAAACTCTCTAAAATCGCTTCTGTTGAATCTATAAGTGTTCCGTCTAAATCAAAAAGTATTATCATTTTATCTCTTCCTTTTCCCATTTTATGTAGTTATGCCAAATACCGCTCAGGCTCGGTTCTACATTTTTTATATTTTTATTTACTGTAGTAATTGAGGTTGGAATGTATAAAAAGAGGTAGGGATTGTCATCTACAATGATTTTAAACATCTCTCTCCACATGCCGTTTAATCTCTCCCTATCGACCATGCTTTGGGACTCCTCTATCATCTTATCCATTGTTGGATTTTTATATCCAACGAGGTTAAATCCACCTTTTTTATCACTTTCGCTGTGCCAAAACATGTAGGGGTCTGGCGTAGAAGAGAGTCCCCAACCCAATAAAATTGTGTCAAAATTTCTTGGAAACACAACCATATTTAAAAATGCCTGCCACTCCATGACTTTGAGCGTTACAACTACGCCCGCCTCTTTTAACTGGTTTTGAAGTATCTCTGCAGCGTAAGGTCTAATTGGGCTGGAGTTTGATGTGGCAATCTCGAAAGTAAATGGATTATTCTCATCATATCCTGCTTCTTTTAAAAGTCTTTTTGCCTCTTTTATATTCTGTATCGGAGCTTTTACATCTGCATTGTAGGCGTTTGTACGAGGCAAAAATGGACCCGTACACACCTTTGCATGTTTAAAAAAAAGAATCTCCACAAGCGCATCTCTGTTAATCGCCAGAGAGAGTGCCTCTCTCACTTTCGGATCTTTAAACTTCTCCAATCTTAGGTTAAAGCCCAGATAGGTGTATGAAAAACTTATCTCTTCGTAAATATTTGTTGTCTCTAAAAACTCTTTGCTGAGCTGTCTCTCATACTCCATCGGCTCAATACTTCCTATGTCGAGGGCATGGGATTTGAGCATCAGAAACCTTGTCATCGGGTCGGCTATGACATGAAAAGAGATTCTCTCTATCTTTGGTTTTCCTTCAAAATAGTTCTCGTTTGCCGTCAAAATAATATTTTTTGAGTGTTCAAGCTGATGAAGTTTATAGGCACCTGTTCCGATTGGATTTGTGTTGAATTTGGAGCTCATAAGATTTTTTTCATCTTTTAAAATATGGTGGGGAAGAATTCCCATCATCCATGTCTCAAGAGCTTTAAAATAGGGCTCTTTGTATTTGACTCTTACTGTAAAGTCATTCACTGCCTCAACGCTTTGCACAAACCTGAAATTGGCACTGTAGGGCGAGACAACCTGCGGTGACATGAGGGTTTCATAAGTAAAAATAACATCTTTTGCCGTGAACTTCTCTCCGTCGTGCCATGTGACTTGCGGGTTGAGTTTGAAAATGAGGGTTTTGCTGTCTTCATAAAAAAATTCTGTTGCTAAATCGCCGATGATTGTGGATGCATCTTTGTCATATTTTACTAGCCCGTTAAAGATAAAACCTGCGATTTCTGAAGAGCTGGAATCGGTTGCCAAAAGGGGATTAAGCCTTGAGGGATTTGCCGATGTTGCCAGATGGAGAGTGGAAGAGAAAAGATTGAGAGTTAATAACAGAAGTAATAAGTATCTCATGAGTCTTTAAAAGTTTAAAGGTTTGTCGTTAATTTTAAAGGCACCGTCTATAAAACTAAAATCATATACCAAACTCTTAGCCTCATCTTTTGCATACTCTTTTGCCAAAACAACCATTGGATACTTTTCTACCGCCAAATTAAACATCGCTTTTGAAAATTTAAGATTTGTGTGCATGTTCACATCTTTAACCACGAGAGCCGGACTATTTTTGATTTTATCCTTTAAACTGCTATCCTCTTTTATAGTTGCTTTTGATTTTATACTAAAACCCTCTAAATCTTTTGCATTGTCAATCATAACTTTTTGAATTGAGAAGTCATTTACATCAAGTGTTAGCCCACAAGAGAGAAGCTTTATAAAACTATCTTGTAGATTCTCTGCTGCCTTGCCTGTATTATCTGTTTTTATTTTAGATGCCAACATACGAACCTCTTCGAAGGAGTCTTTATCCATGCCTTGCAGTGCGATATCGTAGTTGAAATTGGATGCATTTAGATCTAACTCTTTTGAATTTACAACTATGGAATTAATAGAGTTTTTTGCATTCATTTCACCCTTTACTCCCTGCATGTTTGAAGAGACGCTAGCGACCATTCCAGAGATATTTAACTCAATATTGCCACTCGATTTACTACCAGTCAGCATCTCTAATTTTTCAAGTTTTACAGCTGATGTATAAGTTGTTTGTGACTCAAACCTTGCATCTGTACTGAAGTCTTGGATGTTAAAAAGAAATTCGTCTTCATTGTCTGCTACTCTTATCATCATTTTATTTACATTGCTGTGCAGCTTTGTCGGTGCAATCAACTCCCCGCTTCCGCTATAAGTAGTCTTCAGAAGATTGAGCGTTAATTGCGCACCGCTTTTTAAATTCTGCTGCTCATTAATATCTTTTATATATCCATCAAAATCTCTGCTTAGAAGATTGTAATTCACATGCAACAGAACTCCTCTATTTTGTAAAAAAGATTTTATGTATTCGCTCAATTTTGCATCTTTATTTTGCATGTCACTCATTACTCTGTCTGAGAGTTTTAACGGATAAATATCTATTGAGAGAGCTTTGCTAAGAGGAATATTGCTGTAATCCAAATCTACTCCGACTAAAATTCCTTCAAGCATAGCATGTGAATATGGAAGAAATTTTTCATTAGAAAGTTTATTAAGATGTTCCACAACTTTCTTCGCGTCTTTGAGCAAAAATTCGTAGTGCTTTTTTGTCTGGAGATAGTTTGAGTCAGTTTTACTCTCAATTATCTCCATGCCATTTGTTTTGAAAACTTCTATATTTTCATCAAGTTTGTTTTCAATCAGTTTATTTCCAAGGACAGGAATAAGCGCTGCAATTGCAAGAATTAGAGATAGAAGCAGGAGAATTTTTTTCACTAGGAGACCTTTTTTTTATTAAGCGGCGTATTATATAGAAATAAATTTAAAGGAGTGTTATTTTGGGAAATAAGAGAAGTTTACCAATGCAAAAAGCATTGGTAAAAAAGCGAAAATAGAGATTAACGCTTAGAGAACTGGCGAGAACGACGAGCTTTTCTCTTACCTGGCTTTTTACGCTCAACGATTCTTGAATCGCGAGTCATCATGCCCTCAGGTTTTAGAATTGCTTTTAATTCTGGGTTAAACTTTACTAACGCACGAGAAATTCCGTGACGAAGAGCATCTGCTTGACCACCGAAACCACCACCTGTAGTAGTAGCAACGATGTTTACAGATGTATCTTGTTTAGTTAAAGCAAGTGGTTGTTTAACACGAAGCTTTTTAGCCTCAAGACCACCTAACCATGCATCTAAAGAGAGACCATTGATAGTCATCTCACCGTTTCCTGCAGTCAACCATACTTTTGCTATTGAAGCTTTACGACGACCTGTTGCGTATATTTTTGCCATATGTCAATCCTTACTTAGCAAGTTGTGCAGTGTGAGGATGTTCAGCACCTGCATAAATTTTTAATTTTTTAATCATTTTTGCACCAAGCTTAGTTTTAGGAAGCATACCACGAGTAGCCAATCTGTAAAGCTTCTCAGGATTCTTCGCCATAAGCTCAGTCATTTTAATACTTTTTGTACTACCGAAGTAACCAGAGTATGAAAAATATTCTTTGTTGGCAATTTTGCCAAGACCGTTGAATTTTGCTTTAGAAGCATTTACGATAACAACGAAGTCACCACAGTCAATGTTTGGAGTCCAGCAAACTTTGTTCTTACCACGAAGTATAGTAGCTACTTCAGTGATAATACGACCAAAAGTTTTACCCTCAGCATCAATCAAAACCCATTTTTGATCAATTTGTTCAGAAGTTGCAATTTTTGTAAATTTCATTCTTGAACCTTTTTTAGTAAATTTATTAACAAGCAGTCAGACCGCTTATTTAAGTGGCGAAAGTATAGCCAATTAAACTTATAAGTTACTTAATTTATGGTTTATTTAAGGTTTGTTCTTTAGTGATAACATGTGCAGTAATTAATCAAAACCAGCCCCATACACTATGCAGTATTTCTTCCGCATAGCATATATTGCAATCATCTTCCAGGAAATTGTTCGTAAACTACAAATGAAATATTTTGAATTGACGCACTATTATTTCCGACAGTAGCATTAAAATTGTATGTACCATCACCGTTTCTTGTAATGCTCGCTGTACCACTCACACCCTGACTTCCATCATAAATTTCATGAAAAATATTGTATGTTCCTGATACTTGAGTAGCTACACCAACAGGCAAAGCAGCATCGAAAGCCACTTTAGATGTATAACTGGTATGAAATTGCAACCACTGCCCTGAGCCAAGAGTGTTTTTACTATTTACCTTGAACTGTACTATATTGAAGTGTACGACTGGAGGTGTTGAAAAATCCATACCCATGTCTGCAGCTTCAAGATTATATGTATTCCCGTTAACAGTAACCGTGCCGGATATCTGTGCCTTCGCCGGCAAGCTGTCAAGATAGGTCACTGCATCGGACTGATGCTTATAAAATTTAGAAACTTCGCCATCTGGTTTAAGAACTACAATATATTCTGATGTACTGTGTTGATATACTAGGACTTTGCCGACACCATCTTCGACTATATTTATTATTGGTCCATCTATACTCACAATCGTTATTGTACTCTTACTGCCGACATCACTACCTGCTATCTCCTCAGAGGTCATCGATTTCATGTCATTGGCAAACGTAATCTTTGTTATACCTTGACCATACTCTTTTGACCATGCTTCGTAAATAGTTTTACCTGCTAGCTTAGAACCAATGTCCAGTATCTGAACCATGTGAGCTTGAGCATCTTCTTGTGAAATCAATTTGCCCTGATAAGTGCCCACTTGTGCCGCTACATTATAAATTTGGCTTAGTTTCTCTGCAGAGTCTGGCACCGTATTTATTAATGCACCCTTGATTGCAGATATCACATCTGGAAGCAGCGTAACACCATTGCTAGCGTTGCCGTCACAATCTAATGTTTGAAGCAACTGAGC
Source organism: Campylobacterales bacterium (assembly GCA_026390115.1). Classification (GTDB taxonomy): domain Bacteria; phylum Campylobacterota; class Campylobacteria; order Campylobacterales; family Sulfurimonadaceae; genus Sulfurimonas. Next base: position 133,172 of record JAPLGO010000009.1, read on the forward strand.
CACACTGATTTTGTCCTCTACTACTTTGACTTGATCTTGCAGGTCGCTTGAATCTACCACTCTAAGAGTCATATCACCTATTTTAAAGTTACAGTCCAAAAAATGCAAGAAGTGTGGAAGAGATAGCAGCTGCATCAGAACACCTAAATAGTATGACCATATCGCTAACGAATAAACTTGAGCAGTTTAGAACTTAGGGAGTAGCTGCCAATTATCTGTCTCTGTTTGGGTTATGTTTAGATTTTTACTATCTTCACTTCACCTTCAAGTAGATAGCATATATAACCATTGACCTCATCATGAGTTATTTCTTCAACAGCTTTAACATAATAATTCACTTGTTTTATATGGTGACTCGAATATGCTAATGAACTTTTATAATCAATGATATTCCACATTCCGTTAGAAAAAAGAGACAATGTTTCTTTAGGTTTACTTTTTACCAAAAGGTCAATATAGCGCAAATTATTTTTATATCTTACTGCCTTTTCTCTGTAGCACTCACCATCCACTAAAGTCATAAACTTCTTAGAATTCAGTAGTAACGACACCCTTTTGGTAATATCCTCTATCTCTGTATCTTCCAAAATAGTGCCATATTTATTGAGCATCATACTCGAAGAATGTGGGATATTTTCTGTTTTAAATTCGCCCAGCATCTCCAGCATATAGTGCAGTGCAAGACCGAAATTTATAGATTTCAAATCCTCTTCCACACTCTCTTCAAGAGCTAAAATATCGCTTTGCGTTCCGTAATAGAGGGGTTTGTACTCTAATGGCTTCATGTCACTCTCATACATAGAAGCTGCTATACTTTTTTTACATGTAAGAGTTCCATTACTCATTACTGCTAAATCCAAAATATCAAACGCAGAGTCTTTTGATTTTAAAATTACAAACAGATTTTCTCTCGCTCTTGTAAATGCAACATAAAGAGCGTTTAAACTATCTTCTCGCACCAATGCTTTCTCTTTTAAAAGTGCATTTGCATAATTCTCATCCAGCTCATCTCTGCCTTTGGTACGCAAATATACATTTTTCAGAGCGATTCCCTCATACTCATAAATGATTGTATCTCTTGAGGGCGGTGCTTTTTTTATCCTGTCCAAAACTATGACATGCTCATACTCAAGCCCTTTTGATTTGTGAATTGTTAAAACCCTCACGCCTCTCAAATCAGATGCCGCGGCGGAGATATCAAGCCTCTCATACTCAAAAAGTAGAGCTTCAATATCTGCATATTTTGTAATAGCACTCATGAACCTGATAAGATGAAAATCGTCACCAAAAAGTCCATATTCATCAATCGCTTTTTTTACAACATCCAAAAGCTTCACATGTGTAAAATTAACTTTTTTTATCTCTTTAACTTCTTGATTTATGAGTGCAAAAAAGTTGTGTTTATATATTTCCTCTTCAAAATATAAATACTTCAGGTACTCAAGCATGGCCTTCACACTCTTTTGATTTATAAGCTTCGTGGTTGTTTCTGTTACAACTTCAATTTTCTCTTCCTGAAGCTTCTCTTTTATTGCCTCACCATCGCCGTTTGTTGCACATAGAATCGCTATTTCGTTGATCTCTGCACCAAGTGAAATCAACCTTTTAACCTGAGTTATCGCCTCTTCCAAAAGCTCATCATTTTGAATAATCTCTACAAAGCCGTTTTGTGCATCTGCTCTTACTATCTGAGGGAGATAGTTTTTTATTTTATCTTTAAAGACTCTGTTTACAAATTCTATAATCTCTTTTTGCGAGCGGTAATTTGTAAGAAGAGGCTCAACATGGGTGTTACACTCTTTTGCCACTTCGCCAAACAGGGCACTCACTCCGCCGCGAAATCTGTAAATCGACTGTTTTACATCGCCTACAAAAAAAAAGCTTCCATCACTGAAGACCCCCTGCCCTGAGACAATCTCCTCTATGAGCGGTTTTAAAATTTCATACTGCAAAATGCTCGTGTCTTGAAACTCATCAAGCAGCATGTGCTCAATCTGCGAATCAAGCCGAAAGTACAAAAATTCGCTGTCCACTCGCTCTTTTAAAAGATAATAAACAAGTACCGTAACATCGTTAAAGCTAAGCTCACTGTCATCTGTATAGAGTGCTTTTTTGGACTTTACATAGATAGCAACAAGTTCACTTAGTGCATAAAAAAAGTTCTGCTCTTTGGCTTGATGATAGTTTTTCACTGCTTCTTTGATTGTATGTAAATGGATGTCCATCTCTGGGGTAAAACATTTTGAGAAGGTACTGTAATTTAGCGAATCTCTGCCGAGCCAACTCTTCTCTAAAATCTCCTCAAAATTTTCTGCTGCTACTGCATTCTTAACAGTTGATGAAGCTTTATCGCAATTTTCTATTAAGTTTTTAAGCTCCGAAAAACTGTCTATTGCTTCATTCTCATAGTGCCAAAATTCTTGCTTTGTAAATTTGAGATGGCTCAGCTCATTTTGTTTGATGTAAAATTCATCAAGCAGAGCAAAAATATCTGTGAGTCTCTTTTTGGATTGCAGAGAGAGCGTTATGAGTGTCTCTTTTTTGTGCGCTACACTTACCTCTTTTAAAAATCTTGAGAGAAGTTTGAGCTCATGTTGCGAACTCATAACCGAAAAATCGGGCATCAGACCAGCATACAAAGAAAATTTTCTGAGTATTTGGGTAAAAAACTTATCGATTGTCATAATTTTGGTATTGGAGTTTAAAAACTCTTCCAGAATCTTTTTGCGGTTTTGGAGCAGATACTCTTTTTCCAATCCTGTTACTTGTGCAATCTCGTCAAGCTCACCGCGGCTCTCAAGCTCTTCAAGTGTCACAACAATTCGCTCCTGCATCTCGTAAGCAGCCTTGTTTGTAAATGTGAGTGCCAAAATTTTAGAAGGCGTTGCACCTTTGTAGAGCAGACTGAGATACCGCACAACAAGCATAAAAGTTTTACCGCTTCCCGCACTCGCTTCGTAGGCTAGATTATTAATGAACATTAGTTTATCCGTCCGCAAATAGTCGCATATTCGCAATACATACAGTTTTTCAAATCTTCACACTTGTCAAACTCAAATTCGTCATGAGCCAGAATATCTTTTATGTTTGATTCTAAAACTGCTAGTTTCTCTTCCAAAAATGCTTCATGGACTATTTTGGACTCTTTTAAATCGTAATATCCGCACGCTACGACATTGCCCAGTTGTTTTGCCAGTAAATAGTAAAACTCAAGTTGGAAGTCGGTTGCTTCTGTAAAGTTTTTAGCTGTGTAGATTGGGTAAGAGCCTGTTTTATAGTCAAGCACAAATATCTCTTCACCTCTTTTATCTACTCTATCAAGCACTCCAGTCAAAGTAAGTCCTGCAAATTCACATTCTAGATTTTTCTCACACACTTCTACATGCCAAGACTCTTTAAATCTTTTTACCTCTGCGGCGCAAAACTCATCCATTCTTCTTTTTTGCAGACTAATGAGATATTTTTCAAGTTCACTTTTTCCACATGCCAAGTCAAGTTCTTTGTGTAAATCTCTTTTTAGCTCTTCTATATTGCTGTAGCTATTTTTTTTACTGTACAGCTCTTTTAGCGCTGAGTGAATATCTACACCGATTTCCCACTCCTGTGGCATGTCTTTTGGTATCTCATGTTGGTCAATATGTTCTATGTATTTGTAGTAAAACTTTCTTTTACATGTTAGGAATATTTTAAGTTTTGAAGCAGAGAGTTTTTTCTCTTTGAAGTTATATTTTTGTACGATTTTTTCTTCTGTTTTGCCATGTGGAAATGTTTTTTTAAAAAGTATGTTTGCATAGTCCATTTCAGAATGAGTGTTGTTTTCTTTTATATGTAACTGTTTCAAAAACCTTGAAGCACTGCTTTCGCTTGATTTTATATAGGAGAGTGCCACCTCTTTTGAGTGGTTTATGAGCATTTGGTAGTAATGTTTTTGAAGATTTTCTCTGTCACTCATAGTTGGAAGAGATGCTATCTCTCTTATTTGAGTGTTTAAAAACATATCTTTGTCGCTTCGTTTTGGAACATTTGAGTCACTAAAATCAACTATGATGACAGCATCGAACTCCACTGCACGGGTCTCAAGTACGCCCATGACGGTTATTCTACCGCCTCTTACATCATCAATTGTTCTGCCGGCAAGCCTCTGCATAAAGACTGAAATCAGGGATTTTATACTCATCTCCTGCATGTACGGCAAAACTGTTTTAAAGCTGTAAATCTCCTCTTCAAAGATTTTTAGCTCTGTTTTTGATGCTATGCTCTCTTTATATAAATTGAGAAACTCTATAAAATCAACTTCATAAACTTTCTTATAATAGATGCTATAGAGCTGCATATAAAGTTCTTCGCCGATTCTCTCTAATCTTGCCTCATTCTCTTTGGAATCCTGTTCAATCGCTTGGCATGTGGAGTTTAGCTTTTCATATGTTTTCGTTTTAGAATATGATTCACCCATGGCGAAGTTAAAATTTGAGTTATCATCAAATGCTTTTAAAATTTCTGCCATTTTTTCATCAGGTAAAATGACTGCAATATTTTCTGGTGCAAACCCTTTTTTTATAAACTCATACACTTTTTGCTTCACAAACGCAACTTGTAAAATTGACTCGCTGAAGGATTCACAGCTGATATTTCTGTTTCTATTTATTTCTATTGTTTTAATGATAGTTTTTGAGTTGAGTGATAGAGTGTATTTATAATTATTCTCTAATTCTATACCCAAATCTAAGAGTTTGCTCTGCATCTTTATATTAAACGCTGAAGTGTTAAAAATGAGATTTACACTGCAATAGTCACAACATTTTAGCAGTAGCTCCAACTCAAAATTTGTCAAATGCCCTTCGATATGGAGTTCAATATTTTTATTGATTTTTGCAAATTCTGTATTGAACTTATAGAGCTTTGGTAAAAAAATCCTATCTAATATTTTTCGCTCACTGCAAAGGGCTTCATATCTTTTGTAAAGCTCTTGGAGTATGGCGATATGCTCCTCATATTCAGCATAAATGTCGGAAGTGTCAAGCTTGGAGATGTCATACATTTCAGCACTTAACTCTTCAAAAAATTTAAAAATATAGGTGGAGTTTTTTGTGAATGTAAAAAAGTTTCTCTCTATCTGCAGATTTTTAAATGAGCTGAAATCGGAGGCTTCTAAAAGCAGTAGAACTCTGCTGTCTTCATCTGCGATTTTAAAATCTTTCACTACGCAAAGCTTGCTTATGAACTCTGACATTGTTATGTAATTTGGTAAAAAAAGTGTTGATTCTTCTATGAGAAATTGCTCATGCCTTATGGCACGAGCAGAGGGGAGAACTATTGTTTTTTCATTCATTTATTTGTTTTTACGAACACATGAATAGTTTTCATAACCCTTAATATTCGTAAGATTCTTTAGCTCTGGTATCCGCTTTGACATTGTAATATCTTTGCAAATCACCGACACTTACTTTAGCCATAATATCCCATCTGCCCTCTTTTTCAAGGTTGATAGAAGCGAATGAGTAAACACCATTTTCTTCTATGGTTGGATTACTTAACTCTTTGTCATATTGATGACCATCCGGTCTTGTTAGTACTACTGTAATATTTGCATCATCCACTTTTTTGGAGTTCAAATCACTTACTTTATACTTAATCACGCTGCCATTACAATTAAGAGAATCAGTGATATATTCAATTTTGTATTTTTTGTCAAATGCTATGCGAGATTCTATAAGTTCATTTGCTTTAGCATCTGCTTCATGGTAATCCATCATATACGCGTCACTTTTCTGAACCGGTGATGAAGTTGCAATTACAATCGTTGTAACACCGGCTCCAAATATTAGTGCAATCGATATACTAATTGCATAGGGCCAAATTTTTCCGCTATTTTTCTTCAATTTTTTGCCTTCTTGCATACATTCTTCTTTTAAAATACATAAATATAGCGTAAATAATGAAACCGTAGAATAATACCTTAACAAGCAATATGCTGTTTTTATTTGCATTGCCTGCGGCATTCTCTAAAATAATTTTTTTACTTGCTGCTATCTGCTCTGCTATATCTGTGTAACCATTAAACATAGCACCGGAATATTTACCTAATATTTCGCCCTCTTTTGCTTTTCCTGCAAGAAGAGGCAAAATAGTGCCATCTGCATCTGTTACCATCTCTTTAAAACCTTCAAAACTTTTGCTGTATAATACAGCCATTATAAAGGCTTGCACGGGTGATGCTACAGGACTTAAAACCTGTTTTTTATTAAAATACTCATATAAAGAGGCATCATTTGCTAATATATCAACCTGTGAATCTAACTCTGAAAAAGTAAGTAAAATTGTAGGTTCATTGAACTCTTTTAACAGCTCTTTTTCATATTCGACTATATTTGTGCCATGTGGAAGTTCTTTTAACATCAAAAGTCTTAATGATATGCCGGTTTTATCATGGAGTTCGGATCCGAGTTTTTCAACTTCTGCATTAAATTTAGGATTAAGAATAAGTTCATCTTTATATAAATATTCTGCTGTGAGTGTTGTATAAAAAAATAGTGTGAGTATGAGGGCCGCAAGCCCTCTTGAAATTTTCAAAAAAATTTCCCTTAACCGACGTAAAGATGATTAGGTGTTAAAACCGCGAAAAGAGTATAAGCAGCCATAACTACTAAACCTAATGTAATTAATTTTTCCATTATATACTTCCTTATTTCACATCAACTACATGTTTAGCATTTTCTGTACTAAACATCTTAATTGATTGTTCATCTTTAATATCATAATAATTAGCAGCATTTGCATTTTGAACACCAAGACCTAAAACTGTAAGACCAGCAAGGATTGTGAGCAATAACACAGTTGCAATTAACATACCTGTAATACCATCAAGAGCAAAAACACTTCTATTTTCATTCATGCTAATCTCCTTATTTACTTAAGTTAGTGATGTATGCACCAACAGCTTCTTTTTGTTTAGCATTAAGTCTATCAAACTTAGGCATTTCACCGATTGCACCTTTTTTACCATGCGCAAGAACATTTGCAACAAGTGCCGGTGTAAATGAAGCTACGTTTGGAGCAACAGAATCCATACCTTTTCCATCCGCACCGTGACAAGCAGAACATACTCCAGCAAATACTTCAGCACCGGTACCAGTCATCCCATTTGCAACATAAGAAGAAACAGCATCAATCTCAGCATCAGTAATTGGAGCACCAGTTGCAGTGTTAATCAGACCATTACGATCCGGCATTGGCATTTCCATACCAAGTAAATGATTGTTTGAACCGTTTGCAATTACAAGTTTAACAGATTTGGCTTCAATTCTTTTATTAAGATTTGCAGCTTTACCCTCAATACCATCAGCATTAATTCCGTGACAAACTTTACACTCTGCTAAGAAAACAGATTCTCCCATTTCTACTAATCTGTCACCAGTAATTGATGCATATTCTGCTTCAAATTTAGTATTGTGTGCAGCTGTATCTTCATTGTACTCACCAATTTGTGAATATGCATTTACAGGGTAACCTACAGTAAAATACCACATACCCCAAACAATTAGAAGGAAGAACATAATTGCCCAACCCATTGGTAACTCGTTTAAATACTCACCGATACCATCCCACTTCTCATCAGCTAACTGACCATCAGCAGTATCTGTCTGCATTTGACGAACATACTTGATTACTACAAAAACTGTAATAATTACAAGTGCTACTGCACCTGCCACCGCAAGCATATTGACGATATCACCATGTAAACCACCCTCTGAACCAGTCACTGACATGTAAGTGAACAGTAACATTAGAGCGGTAAAGATAATTCCCCCAAGATAAAGCTTATTCATATATCTCTCCTATTTCTCTTTATCATCAGACATAGGTGTTACCGGAGCATCACCTATATCATCATTTAGTGCCATATTGCTGAATTTTTCATAATCATGACCACCTTTTTTCTTGTCTGTACTATATAGATGATATATATAACTATACAATACAACTACTAGAAGTAAAACTAGTGCGAAGTAACCATAAGCCTGAAGTTCTGCAATATTCACTACAAACCTCTACTATTTAAGACTGTTCATGTATGCAATTAATGCTACGATTTCAGGAATCTGACCGTTTGCAACTGCATCTTTTACATCTTGATCTTTCATATCCGCTGCGATAACTTTTGCTTCAGCTAATGCTAAAGCGTTTGCTTCAGCTGTACTAGCTCCCATTTTAACAATTTTAGTTGACCCATCTTTCATAGGAACCGGTTTGTTATAAGGAGTAGAAAAGAACTGAGAAACAGTTAACTGTTCTGCATATGCAGTATTTATATCTGCCTTATTTTTGAACAGCCAAGTGTATGCAGGCATAATTGAACCCGGAACAACACCTGAAGGACTTTTCATGTGATTTTCATGCCAGTCGGTAGTTCTATAATTACCAACTCTCATTAAATCCGGACCAGTTCTTTTTGAACCCCAAAGGAAAGGTCTATCATATGCATACTCACCACTCAATGAATAGTGACCATAACGGTCTGTTTCCGATTTAAACGGACGAACTAACTGTGAATGACATGCATTACAACTATTTTTAATATAAACATGACGACCCGCTAACTCTAAAGTAGAGTAAGGTGCTGTACCGATTACTGGACGAGAAGCCTGCGCAAAGTTTGGAAGTATTTCTACTAAACCAGCGAAAGCAATCGTTACAAATACACCTACCGCAAAAAAGAACGGATGTTTTTCTAACCAATGAAACATATTAAATCCTTTCTATTAAGCGCCCATAGGCGAAGCATTTTGTAGCTCAGACTCTTCAACAGGACGAGCAGACATAGTTTTATAAATGTTATAAGCAAACATCAAGAAACCAACTAAGTATAATAAACCACCAACACCGCGAATAGCATAGTATGGGTGTAAAACTGTAACCGTATCGATAAATGAGTAAGCTAAGTTACCAAATTCATCGTGAGCACGCCACATCATACCTTGAGTAATTCCGGCAATCCACATAGACGTGAAGTATAAAACAACACCTAATGTTTGAATCCAGAATTGAGATACCATTAATGATTTAGAGTATATCTCTCTTTTAAACACACGAGGTGCCATATGATAAAGTGCTGCCATAATCATAAATCCAACCCAACCAAGAGTTCCATCATGAACATGTCCAACAATCCAGTCAGTAAAGTGAGCAATCGCATTAACAGATTTAATAGCTTGAATTGGACCTTCTAATGTTGAGAACATGTAGAATGTAGAACCAAGAACCATAAATTTAATCAATGGAGACGCTGCAACTTGCTGCCACTCACCCTTCATTGTAAGAAGCATATTGATTGCAGAACCCCAAGACGGTAGAATAAGGATTACAGAGAAGATAGAACCCATCGTTTGCATCCAATCTGGAACCGTTGAATATAATAAGTGGTGTCCACCAGCCCATAAATAAACAAACATTAAGCCCCAAAAAGAGAGTAATGATAATTTATATGAGTAAATTGCTTGACCTGATTCCTTCGGTAAGAAGTAATAAATCATTGCAACAATAGGCACCGTAAAACCAAATGCAACTGCATTATGACCATACCACCACTCAACAAGAGCATCATTAGTACCGGCATACATAGAAACTGAGTGCCACCAATTACCTATTCCAGATTCGCCAGCAGCATTAGTTGCCAACATTGTAGGAATTTCCATATTGTTAAATAGATAAAGCATAGCTATACCTAAGAAAGTAGCTATATAGTACCAAATAGAAATGTATAACGATTTTTCACGGCGAATACCGATAAGACCAAATATACTTACACCAAACAGAACCCAAACAACAACAACAGCAATATCTATTGGCCATTCAAATTCAGCATACTCTTTTGAAGTAGTAATGCCTAAAAATAGTGAAGCAACCACAGCTACTACAACTACCATGTATAAAACAAAGTGCAGCTTGCCTATAAACATCAAGAAGCCTGACTCTGCCATTGACACTTTTAATACACGCTGACCAACATAATACCAAGTAGCCCAAATACCACTTAAAGTAAACCCGAAAATAACTGCATCAGTATGCAGTGGACGAAGACGACTGTAGTTAGTAAATTCAGCTAGCCCTTGACCTAAGATTGTATTAACCCCTGGAAAAGCAAGCTCAAATGCTAATATTACACCGATGAGCATACCAACAATTCCTAACGCAATTGTTGTAAACATGAACATCTTAGCAACTGTGTAGTCGTACTCTAATGGACGATTCTCCATATATAGCCTCCTTAAAGATTCAAAGCAATTTGCCTAATTAATCGAATATAAATTAATTAAACTAATTAACCTTGTATAATATCAATACAATTGTTTAAGTTATCTTAATTTGTATCAAATTCGTAATAAATCTTGATATATGTTATTTTCTTGTTTACTTTTAAAGCTTCATAAAAAATTTAAGTGAGAAATATTTATTGCAGAGATTAAGGTAATCTTATACCTTAATCTATTAAAAGTGAGTTTATTATCTTTTAATCAGAGAAAGAAATTCGTTGAAAATATATCTGCTCTCTTTCGGTCCAGGACTAGATTCTGGGTGATGCTGTACAGAAAATATTGGTGCATTCTTGTACTTTAAGCCCTCTATAGTATTATCAAAAAGATTGGTATGTGTTACTTCTGCAATTTCTACTATATTTTCAGGCACATTATAATTATGGTTTTGCGCGGTAATCTCTACTAAACCTGTTTTTTCATTTTTTACCGGATGATTTCCGCCGTGGTGCCCAAACTTAAGTTTAAAAGTATCATAACCATGGGAGATTGAGAGAAGTTGGTGTCCTAAACAAATTCCGAACATCGGAATTTTTGCAGCTATAAGTTTTTTTATCTGTTCCTGCTCTTTTTTCAACACAAGTGGGTCGCCTGGACCATTAGATAAAAACACACCATCTAAATCTTTAGCTTTATATCTGCTTATTAATTCATCTGCTTTAAAATCATTAGGAAGAACTTCCACCGCCATTTTTGCGTTCACCAACTCATTTAAAATATTTCTTTTTACACCAAAATCTATAACTGCTATCTTTGCCTCCGGTAGGGATGCAACCTCATATTCGAATCCAGTTTGAGAGTAGGTTCCGCTTACATGCTTATACGCATTTTTTGTACTGACTTGCTCAATATAATTCACATCTTCAATTCTCGGTGAGCTTTCCAAAATCTTTTTAAGTTCTGTTTTATCACTGATTGTTGTAGAGGCTACCATCATCATCGCACCCTCGGTTCTAATCATTTTAGTTAGAAATCTAGTATCAATATCGCAAATTCCAATAATATTATATTTCAGTAAAAAACTTTTTAAAGAGTTCTCTGCTCTAAAATTTGAGTATCTCTCTTGATATTTTCTAACAATCATACCTTTTGCATGCGCCTTACTGCTCTCCATGTCTTGTTCATTTACGCCGACATTACCTATCTCCGGCATTGTAAAGGTAACAAACTGTCCGGCATAAGAGGGATCAGACATAATCTCCTGATAACCGCTCAAAGATGTATTAAAAACTATTTCACCTACACTAGTACCCTCAGCACCGAAACTTTTAGCTTCTAAAAAAGTGCCGTTTTCCAGATATATCCAGATTTTACTCATGATTGCATACCCCTTTTTGTTAACTCTTCTCTATATAAGTTTTCATGTAAAATATCAAATTCATCCGTTCCGGGAATATATTTTTTCTTATAACTTCTAATTTTAGTCATAACTGCATCTTCAATTTGTGAGCTGTCAGCTATAAATGATGTTATTGCATTGTATATAATATTTTTAATTCTATTTTCTGTTACTTCAAAATGAATTAAATCCTCTTCATAAAGCTCATCTAATATTTTGTGTGAAATATCTGAATATCTCTCTTCATAATTCAAAATCACGCCGAAGTCAGGGGCTAGTTTCTTTTTAATCATAAAAAATAGTTGTCTCTCATCTACTAGCATAAAATCAATTTCTTCTTCATTCTCTTCACATATTTCATGCACTTTCTCTTCAAGTGCCAACTCTTTCTTTATAGTGTCTGTTAATATTTTTTCTGCCTCATGTGCAACGGCTTCAAGCCCTTTTGTCATAGTTACTGCACCACTAAGGTTTAAATCAATTGCAATCTTATTAGATATATGCGGTACAGTTTTTAGTGATATTTTCATGAATGAGCCCTGCTTGTTAAAATGAATTTTGATATTTTACAATAACTAAGGTAAAGATACAATTAGGGCTGGATTTGCGAACGGTTATTTGTTTAAAATTGCTGTCAATTCTGATGCTTTTTTAGCATCCATTTTTGTTAATATTTGACCAACTGTCTTTGGTTGGAGCGAGCCCAATATTGTTATAGCTTCTGTAGAATTCATATCTGATAAAATTGCTGCTGCAGACGCTGCTTTCATTTTAGCAAATGTTTGAGAGATATTATTCATTTTCAAATCTTTAATCTCTTTTAAGGTTTCTTCATTTTTAGTCAGCATAGACTTTATGGACTCCTCTTTTTGAGAAATGTCTGCCAACTTTTTATTTACACCTTCCTCTTTTTGAGTTATCTGTATCTCTCTCTTTTTAAGCAACTCTTCCGTTGCTGTCTTAAGAGCATCCAAGGCCTGTTTTTGCTCATCGATTCTCTCTAGCTCAACCAAAAGTTCACTTTTTCTTTCTTTAAATATCTCTGTACACTCAAATAATTTTTCACTAGTTTGCAAAGAAAAAAGGGAAGAAAGCATTACAATGAGCAATAATAGAAATTTCATTTATTAACCTTTATATGTTGCTTTTTCTGACATGTGTCATAAGAGCAACTTCATCTAAAATTTTTGCTTCTTCGATTTTTCTTTTTTTGAGTATTATTTTAATCTCTTCAAGTTCTAAATACTTAAATTTTTCATGTTCGACCATATCAGATTTTAGTTGCTCTTTAGCTTGCTGAACTTGATTTTTTGAAAATTCTACCCACTCTTGGTTGTGTTTAATTATATCCCTCTGGGAGTGTAGCAGTGTTCTATTGGCTATCATCTGAGACATACTTCCACTTTTTGGTGCGTCTATATTCTCTAGGGATTTATAAGAGAGTTCAAGCGCGGTTGAAGCACTACTTAAAGCAGCATTTGCTTTTTGAACAACTCGTTCACTCTTATCCATAGTGCTTTTTTTTAAAGTTACTAAAGAGCTAAAACGAGTTTTCATTTTCACATGCCTCTTAAAGGATTATTGTGTCATCTCTCTCTGGTGAAGTAGAAATAATGCCTACTTTTGTTTTGGTTATCTCTTGTATTGCCAAAATATAATCTCTAGCCTCTTTTGGCAACTCTTCAAGTGTTCTGGCACCAACAGATTTATCCCAGCCCTTAAATGATTTGTAAATTGGTTTTACATCCTCTAAATTTGCAGGCATGTAATCTATCTCTTTGCCATTAAGCTCATAGGCTACACAAACCTTTACTTCAGCGAATCCATCAAGAACATCAAGTTTCATAAGTGCCAATTCATCACAACCGTTTAAACGGCTTGCGTATTTTGTAGCAATCGCATCAAACCAACCACATCTTCTTGGACGACCGGTTGTAGTGCCAAATTCATGCCCTTGTTTACGAAGAATCTCTCCATTCTCACCTAAATCTTCACTTGGAAATGGTCCATTGCCGACACGCGTGCAGTAAGCTTTTACTATGCCGGTCACTTTACCAATATCTTTAGGATTAATTCCAAGACCTGTACATGCACCGGCACTTACTGTCGCACTTGAAGTTACATATGGATACGTTCCATGGTCAATGTCTAGCATTGTTCCCTGAGCACCTTCTAAAAGAATTCTTTTATTGTTATCGAGTGCATTCCATATCATCTGAGTCGTATCAGTAATAAATGGAGCTAATTTAGCTTTGTAGCCTTCGAGTTCTGCTAAAAGTTCATCTTTTTTAGGTGTGCTAATTTCAAGTATTTCAAACATAGCTCTGTTTTGTTCAAAATAACCCAATATTGAGGTACAAAGTTTAGCCGGATTTAAAAGTTCGCCAACTCTAAATCCAATACGATTAATTTTATCAGAGTATGCAGGTCCAATTCCTTTTCCTGTTGTACCGATAGCCTTATCGCCTTTTAGTTTTTCGCGAGCTTGGTCGATTAAAGAGTGATATGGAAGATTAAGATGTGCTTTATCTGAGATAAAAAGACGACCCTCCAATCCTTCAAATTGAATCATCTCTTTTATAATAGACTCAGGAGAGAGAACAACGCCATTACCTACAACATTTATTGCCTTAGGATTTAAAACACCTGAGGGAATAAGATGAAGTGCAAATTTCACACCATCTACCCAAATAGTATGTCCGGCATTGTGTCCACCTTGACTTCTACAAACCATGTCATACTCTTTGGCAAGCCTATCAACTATCTTCCCTTTTCCCTCGTCACCCCACTGGATGCCTACAATCAAATCTGCCTTCATTATTCCTCTTTTTTCGATAATCTATTATTTAGTGAGTGCTTCGCAAAGCGTGTCCGTATAAATTGCAAAACCTACAGAAGTCAACTCTTCATTTTTATATCTTCCGCCGCGTGCATATACCTCATTTTTATGGATAACTCTAAAAAAGAGTTCATCATAGTAAAGCATCTCTGCATAGTACATCGGAGCCAAAACACTACTTTCACATGACATCTCAGAGCACAACTCTTTCATTTTTTGAAGTTCTGTCTTTATCTCATTTGGTACCATTTCTAAAAGTTCATCTATCTGTTCTACATGTTGAAGATAGACAAGTTTTTCTAGCCATTTTACTTTTAAATTTAAAAATTTTTCTATATTTATATGGCGAAAATCATCAATACTCAACTCATCAAAAAGAGAAGTTAATATTTGCGGTATTTTCATATTCGATATTTGTATTAATGGATTTAATTCAAGCTTATCAAGAATATTAACCGCTATTTTCATAACAGATGAGAGCTTTTTTTCACCCATAAACTCAACACCGACTTGATACTGCTCTATTGACGGGTAACGAAAAACAGGCTGAATATAAAACCATTTTTTATGTTCTGTGTTTCGTCCTAATCTTTTTTCTATAATTCTAACAACATCAATTGTAGAGTCTGCTCTTAAACTCATGTTGTTGTTTTTAGCATCATTCACTCTCACTAACTCTTTTTCATCCGCAATACTAAGATGTTGATGGTAGGAAAATACGGGAGTGACTATCTCTTCAAAACCCTCAGCATAGAGTATTTCACTGGCAATTCTCTCTATCTCTCTTTTAATTTTCGCCGATTTGCCAAAATAAAGTTTTGAGCCATTTGGTATTTCATGCTCTAGAATCATCTATATATCTACCTTCATCAAGTTATAAAAAAGTGCTTGTTCAAGAATCATTTGCATGCCAACTTTTTTTTCATTTATCTTTACTTTATTTATTTTCAAAAAGTATTTGATTCAAAATTCTGCTAGCACTTCCATCATAAGTTCTACGACCAAGCTTACTTAATGCCATCTCTATAGAATTTACGACCCAAGCAATCTCATAAATAGGAATCAGTCCCATCTGATTTATACGAAAAATTTTACCCTCTAAGTGATCTTGTCCACCAGCAACATTAACACCAAACTCATTTTTTAGCATTTTTCTAATAGCTGACGCATCTTTGTCGTCAATAGTTGTCATAGATTTCGCAGGAGTTTTTGGATACACATGCAGCCCTATCGCTTCTAGGGCTGCTTGAACCGCTTCCGCCCTGAGAGCTGTATCTTTGTAAAGTTTTTCCAAACCGCCATCTCTTTCTATTGTTTCAAAAATTTCCAATAAACCGATTATGAGCGTAGTAGCCGCTGTCCAAGCGGTTGTGTTTTTTCTTTGTGATTTAATCTCTGTTGCTAAGTTAAAGTAGTAGCCTTTTCCGCTTCCTATCTTCTCTAAAGCTTTTTTACCAAGTCCTAAAATTGACAACCCAGGAGGGAGCATAAGTGCTTTTTGACTTCCTGCAATCAGACAATCAATATTTGAAATATCAATCTTTTCCACTCCAACTGCGGTAATTCCATCCGCGATAATAATAATATTTGGATTAATCTCTTTAACTGCTTTTGCAATCTCTTCAACCGGATGGCGCAGTCCGCCTGCTGATTCACTGATTTGTACGGCTATTGCATCTATTTCACTGTTATTTTTAATGGCTTCAACAACTTCACTCACACTTACCGCTGTATCCCACTCATTTTTAATTTCAACACTTTTAAGCCCATTTGCCACTGCTATTTTTCCAAAGCGCTCACCAAATTTTCCCGAATTTACATTCAAAAGAGTGTTATGGCATAGATTAGTTACAGCTGCTTCCATGGCACCCGTTCCGCTTGATGAGAGCATAACTACCTCATCACTTTTAAAAAGATTAAAAAGATGTTTTCTTGTCTTTTCAAATATAGCTTCAAATTCTGGTGTACGATGGTGCATCGTTTCATCAGACATTGCATTACGAACATTTTGCGGTACAGGAGTTGGACCAGGAGTGAAAAGTAACATTAAATAATTCCTATAATTAATATATTCTAAAGTCTCGAATTATATCTAAAAAACTTAAATTCTCTCTTTTTGTATCTTGATTTCACGCTTTAGATTGTGGATAAAATACTCTTGGCAAGTGCTAAAGCTTTTGCTCTGTGTGAAAATTTTTGCTTAATATTCTCTTCTAATTCACCTAATGTTTTATCATATCCCAGCGGTATGAACATCGGATCATAACCAAACCCTCCGTCCCCTATTGCTTCTGTTATTGCCGTTCCATACATCCAGCCATGAACACTATATTCGTTCGTAGATGTAACTATAGCAATTGCTGCCGTGTAGTGAGCAGGTGATGAAAGCACCTTTCTTCCTTTTATTTCATCTATCAATTTATTAAGGTTCTCTTTATCGCTTGCATTTTTACCTGAATATCTTGCACTGTAAATTCCAGGTTCTCCTCCTAAAACATCCACGCTTATCCCGCTATCATCTGCAATAACTATAATTTTTTCATCATTTAAAGCATTAAAAACCGCTCTTGCTTTTATGAGTGCATTCTCTTTAAAAGTAGCACCGTCTTCTATTATTTCAAATTCATCTATTAATTCACAATATGGAACAACTTCATACTCTTTACATAGTGCTTTAATCTCTTGGACTTTTCCTTTGTTTGATGTTGCCAAAACTAACTTCAAAATGGTTTCCCCTCTATTTATCTTTAAAATTTTAACTTATAGCGAAAAAAGCTTTTTTATGTAAGCCTCTTTTAAATATAATCGCGACATTATATACTAAAATCGAGGATGACTCATGTTTAAAAAAGTTTTTCCACTCTCTGCAATTCTCTCTCTTAGATTTTTAGGTCTATTTTTAGTTTTGCCTGTAATATCAGTTTATGCAATGGAACTTCAGGGAGCAACGCCATTTTTAGTTGGTGTTGTTGTTGGAGGCTACGCACTAACACAAGCTATTTTTCAAGTTCCCTTTGGAACCATGAGTGATAAAATAGGCAGAAAACCTACTCTTTTATTTGGTCTTATAATCTTTTTAATAGGCTCTATAATTTGTGCATATTCAACTGACATATACACTCTTATGGCAGGAAGATTTCTGCAAGGTGCCGGTGCAATAGGTGCCGTAATTACAGCTATGATTTCTGACTTGGTTGAAGAGGAAAACAGAGCAAAAGCCATGGCAATCATGGGAGCAACTATCGCTGTAAGTTTTGCACTTGGCATGGGAATCGGTCCTGTTATAGGCGCTAAATATGGAGTTAACTCTCTCTTTATTATAACTGCTGTGTTGTCGGTTTTTGCCATGCTCCTTCTATTTACAAAAGTACCTACTCCTCCGAGGATTAGACATATATACCATGACAAGTCAAAAATGAGTGATATTCTAAAAGATTCCAATCTACTTAATATGATTATTATCAATGGCATGCAAAAAGGTCTTATGACTGTGGCTTTTGTCCTTATTCCTATTATCTTAACGAGTGATGACTTCAATTGGCACAAGTCTGACCTTTATATGGCTTATCTCCCAGCCATGGTACTTGGTCTTATCGCTATGGGACCGGCAGCTGTTTTTGGAGAAAAAAAGAACAAACCTAAAGAGATTTTTTTAATCTCTATTCTTCTCTTTATCGGTTCCTTTTTAGTTATGGGGCTTACGAATGATAGCACCATTTTCATCATTGGCGTTGTAATGTTTTTTATTGCATTCAACATGATGGAACCGCTCGTTCAGTCAATGATTAGTAAATTTGCAAAGGTTCATCAAAAAGGGGCAGCTTTAGGTATCTCGAATTCTGTTTCCTATTTTACAACTTTTTTAGGTGGTACTTTAGCCGGCTTATTTTTGGACATAAGCGATAGAGAAACGATAGGTATTTCTGTAGCAGTTATTGCAACTCTATGGTTTTTGTGGACTTTAAGACTACAGAATCCTACTAGATATTCACATCTTTATGTCCCTCAAGAAAGTGTTGACATGGATAAATTAGAAAATTTAGAACATGAACATATTGCAGAGTGGTACATAAATGAAACAGAAAATCTTATAGTTGTAAAATACGTGGCTCTAAGTATGGAGGAGGGAGATATAAAAGCTAAAATCTTTAAATAAGATTTTAGCTTTTTCCACATGCAAACTCAATGAGTTATTATGTGAAAACTAAGTTTATAAAGATATTTATCTACTTAGGAAGAACGAGCATGTTATAGTATCTACCCTCAAAGCGAGGTGTTTTATCCATCACTCCAACATCTTCAACCATTTCCCAAACTCTTAAAAGAACATCTCTTCCAGCATCTGGATTCGCCATCTCACGACCTCTCAGGAAAACACGGAATTTTACATGTTTACCTTCTGCTAAAAATTCTCTCGCATGTTTTACTTTGTAATTTATATCATTTTCAGCAATTTTAACGGAGAGTTTTATCTCTTTTATATCTACTTTAGTCTGATTTTTTCTCTGCTCTTTTTGCTTTTTCTCTTCTTGATATCTATATTTGCCGTAATCCATTATCTTTGCAACAGGTGGTTTAGCCTCAGGAGCTATCAAAACTAAATCTAAGCCAAGTTCATTTGCTTTTGCCATAGCTTCATCTGTAGAAATAATCCCTAAAGACTCCGCTCCATCAACATTACATCGCACCTCAGATACACGGATATCATCATTCATTATGACACGGTCAGTTTTTTTACTCAAAAATTTACCTCATTTATTTTAGTTTGTATAAGCGATAAAAACTCTTTTTCGCTTAGATTGTATTGTTCCCTTGTTCGACGGTCTCTAATTGCTACAGTTTTGGCTGCAATTTCTTCATCGCCTATCACAACTATCATCGGAACACGCGTTTTTTCGGCTCTTCTAATTCTTTTATTTAAAGAATCATTTTTCGCGAATATCTCACTATCAGCACCAATGTCGATAAGTTTATCTGATAATTCCTTAGCATACTCTTTATGTGTATCGGCAACAGGAACAATTGCTACTTGTGTAGGAGCAATAAACATCGGGAATTCACCAGCATAATGCTCTGTTAAAATCCCTATAAAACGCTCAAATGATCCAAGAATTGCTCTATGAATCATTACTGGCTGTATTTTATCGTTATTTTCACCATTATATTGAAGTTCAAATCGTTCAGGTAAATTAAAATCTAACTGAATCGTTCCGCACTGCCATTCACGACCGATTGCATCCGTAATTTTTATATCTATTTTTGGACCATAAAAAGCGCCGCCTCCCTCATCTATCGCATAAGGAAGGTTATTTTTGTTCATTGCATTTTTAAGTGCCTGAGTTGAAATTTCCCAAACTTCATCACTTCCAACCGCTTTTGCTGGTTTCGTAGAAATCATCATCTTGTAGTTAAATTCAAATGTGCTCATGATTTTATCGACAAAATCAACAACTTCTATAATCTGCTCTTCAATCTGCTCAGAAGTACAAAAAATGTGTGCATCATCTTGAGTAAATTCACGAACACGAAAAAGTCCATGAAGTGCACCGGTCATTTCATGACGGTGAACTACACCATACTCAAAATATTTAAGTGGTAAATCGCGGTAAGAGTGTAACTCCTCTTCATAAACTTTAATATGTCCCACACAGTTCATAGGTTTAACGCCAAATTCAAGTTCATCTATGTTTGTAAAATACATATTTTCGCCATAGTTTTGGTAGTGACCTGATGTTTTCCATAAATCACTTCGAAGCATCTCAGGTCCACGAACAGGCTCATAACCACGTTTACGATGTGCTTTAAACAGAAGTGACTCTAATCTTGCACGAAGACGCCCACCCGCAGGAAGCCAAATAGGAAAACCAGCACCAACTTCTTCACGGAAAGTAAAGAGTTTCATCTCATTTCCAAGTTTACGGTGATCTCGTTTTTCAGCTTCAGCCATTTGATCCAAATATGCTTTGAGTGACTCTTTATCTGCAAAGGCGATACCATAAATACGCGTTAAAACCTCATTTTTAGAGTCGCCGCCAAGGTACGCACCCGCTATTTTCATAAGTTTAAAATATCTAATAAGTCCTATGTTTGGCAAGTGAGGACCACGGCAAAGGTCTTCAAACTCACCTTGCTTATAGATTGAGACTTTGTCTCCTTGAATTCTTTCCATTACAGCAAGCTTTAAGTGGTCATTTTTGAACTTTTCTTTTGCTTCATCTATAGAGATATCATATTTTTCTATCTCATATTTCTTCTTTGCAAAAGACAGCATCTCTTTTTCAATGTTTTTCAGATCTCCTTCACCTATTTCATGTGAAGTTTTAAAATCATAGTAAAATCCCTCTTTCACCGTTGGTCCCACATAGAACTCTGCATCTGTGTAGAGTGATTTTATGGCTTGAGCCATCAAGTGAGCCGTTGAATGTCGAAGAATTTCTAAAGAATCAGGTGAGTTATCAAGAAATATTTGCTCCCCTTCAAATCCAAGCTCTTTAGCAGTTTGTAAGTCAATTATTTCATTATTATGTTTTATTGCGATTGCATTCAAAATTTATAATCCTCTATTATTTTTAATTTCAATCTTGGCATGTGGAAACTTTCAAAACAAGTTCCCATGCCAAGATATTTTATAGCTCAGTTTTTAAAACTGCACCGTTTGAAGCGTTAGAAACCAATAGTGCATAACGCTTTAACCACTTAGATTTTACCTCATTTTTATGAGGTTTCCATGCAGCCCTTCTTTTTTCAATCACATCTTCACTTACATTGAGTTGCAATAAATGCGTATCAACATCAAGCTCAATCTCATCACCATCTTCTACAAGTGCAATTAAGCCACCCTCAGCAGCCTCAGGAGAGATGTGACCTATGCTTGCTCCACGCGTAGCCCCAGAAAAACGTCCGTCTGTAATAAGGGCAACACTTTCACCAAGTCCCATCCCCATAATAAGCGAAGTTGGTGCAAGCATCTCTTGCATGCCAGGCCCACCTTTTGGACCTTCATAGCGAATAACTACTACATCACCGGATTTAACTTTATGAGCCATAATTCCAGCTAGTGCTTGTTGTTGTGAGTTAAAACATATTGCTTTACCTTTAAACTGTCTCATATTTCCAGTTATGCCAGCAGTTTTTACAACCGCACCTTCAGTAGCAAGATTTCCAAACAGAATCGACAAACCACCTACTTTAGAGTAAGCATTTTCATTCGTATGAATAATAGTTTCATCTAAAATTTTTGCATCTGCTATTCGCTCTCCAAGAGTTTCACCCGTTACAGTTGGGTTATCAAGATGAAGCATTCCACCACGACGGCTTACTTCTTTCATAACAGCATTCACACCGCCTGCACGGTTAATATCATCCATGTGAACTGTTGTGAGTGAAGGAGAAATTTTTGCAATATGTGCTACATTATCAGCAATTTTATTAATTTTTTCTATTGGAAAGTCAACTTCTGCCTCTTTCGCAATAGCCAGCATGTGTAAAACAGTATTTGAGCTTCCACCCATTGCCATATCCACAACAAAAGCGTTATGAATTGCTTTTTCATTTAAAACATTACGAAGATTATATTGAGCATCATCTGCTTTAGCCATTTCTACAACTCTTTTAGCAGCTTTTTTAACCAACTCTATTCTTGCCGGCGTCATGGCTAAGATAGTTCCATTTCCAGGAAGCGCAATTCCCATGGCTTCACATAATGTGTTCATGGAGTTTGCAGTAAACATACCAGAACAACTTCCACCGCTTGGACAGGCATTGCACTCAATATCATAGAGTTCTTCATCCGTTATTTTACCCTCAGCATGTTCACCAACAGCTTCAAAAGCAGTTGCCAAATCTATCGGAGTACCATCTTTTTTGTAGCCAGCAGCCATTGGACCTCCAGAGACGAATACGGTTGGAACATTAACACGAAGAGCACCCATAATCATTCCCGGAACAATTTTATCACAGTTAGGAATACAAATCATTGCATCAAGCTTATGTGCATTCATGACAGTTTCTATGGAATCCGCAATTATTTCACGAGAGGGAAGCGAATAAAGCATGCCATCATGCCCCATTGCAATTCCATCATCCACACCAATGGTGTTAAAAACAAATGGGACTCCGCCGGCCTCACGAATAGCTTCTTTAACTATTTCCCCGTATTCATGTAAGAAAAAATGTCCAGGTATAATATCTATATAGCTATTTGCTATACCGATAAAGGGCTTATCAAAATCTTCATCTTTTAAACCTGTAGCTCTTAAAAGTGAGCGATGAGGAGCTTTATCAAACCCCTTTTTTATAGTATCACTTCTCATAAAAATCCTTATACTATATAATTGTAAATGAGATTATATCATTTTTTTTAAATTTTATAAGAAAAACTCTTTACAAACAAAAAAAAAGTGGCTATAATTCCGCTCACTTAAAAAATAAGTGCGTAAAAATTGCGGGAATAGCTCAGTGGTAGAGCACAACCTTGCCAAGGTTGGGGTCGCGAGTTCGAACCTCGTTTCCCGCTCCATTTAAAATTATAAATTGTTGAAAGACACCCAAGCCCGGGTGGCGAAATCGGTAGACGCAGGGGACTTAAAATCCCCCGGTAGTAATGCTGTGCCGGTTCAAGTCCGGCCTCGGGCACCATTGGAAAAATTGATTGACTGGTGCCATCGCCAAGTGGTAAGGCCGCAGCCTGCAAAGCTGCTATCCCCAGTTCAAATCTGGGTGGCACCTCCAATTTTATAATTACATTTACAACTATATATGTGGATCTTTGGCAGAGTTGGTCGAATGCACCGGTCTTGAAAACCGGCGAGGGTTATACCTCCCAGAGTTCGAATCTCTGAGGGTCCACCACCTATTTAAACAATTCCTTTATTTACGATACTTTAAGAGATTACAAAATCAATAAATCTTATACCGTTAATCAAATTATTCTCCGGTTACTTTTTTTTTACAATGTACACTTTTATGAATATATTTGAGGAAAAAGGCACAAACTTGACGCGATGTTTTTCACGCCTTCTCAATGGTAGTTAATTACGCCAATTCAAATAGTAAGTGCAATACCTGATTAAACTGCTACATAAGATTTAATCTGTCAACCCTATATCATATAAAAAACATAACACTCTAAGCAGCCATTTCCATTCGTAACATTTTTTCTTCAAACTCTACTGGTGACAAATAATTACTGCTTAAATGAATTCTCTGTTCATTGTAAAAAATTTCAATATATTCAAATATCATTTGATTATCCTGAGTTCTAGTTTGAAATATTTCATAATGTGTCAATTCAGTTTTTAGTGAATGAAAAAAACTTTCACTTACTGCATTATCCCAGCAATTACCTTTTCTTCTCATACTTTGAACTATCTCATGTTCTTTGAGTAGCTCTTTATATGCATATGAAGCGTATTGTGAGCCACTGTCAGTGTGCCAGAATAGTCCAGCATGTGGATTTCTTTGTTGTATCGCCATACGCACTAAAATCATTCTCATGTTATCATCCATAGACCAGCCAACTACTTTTCTTAAACATATATCTATAACGATAGCAAGAAAGAGCCTGTCTTCTGCTTTTGGGATATATGTTATATCTCCAACATGCACTGTATCTGTGGTAGTGGAAGTAAAGTTTCTATCTAATATATTTGGAGCAACTTCAAGACTGTGATTTGAATCTGTCGTGTTCGCTTTGAACTTTTTTCTCATTTTTGGTACAAGATTGAGTGTTCTCATGATGTTTCCAATTCTTCTTTTGGAAACTATCAGTTCGTATTTTTTCAGCACTGCCTCTTTAATCCGTCGTTGTCCATAGGCTTCTCTGCCAGTAGTAAAGATGCTCTTTATGAGATTATTAAGCTCTTCATCCACCTTTTCAACAACTCAACCAGTTTTAATCCAGTGATAATTACTACTCACATCCACAGCAAAAATTTTACACATAAGAGTGATACTGAAAATGATTTTATTCTCTTTTATCCATGCGTTCTTTATAAAGTTCGCCCTCAAGAGACACAGATGTCTTTGGCGAAGTACGCGGCTGCCTCTTTTAGTATATCTCTTCCTTGTTTGAGTATCTTGTTTTCAGCTCTAAGTCTGATATTCTCATCCTCAATCGTCTCTTTAGCTGTAAATTTTTTAGTAGTTCTTCTTGCATCAATTTTAATGTTATTTGCTAGTTTGTGTTCTCGAATCCAATTATGAATCGTTTTAGAATTCATACCTAAATCTGCACCAATCTTTAAGACAGACTTTTCATTACTGAGTGCTAATTGCACCGTAGAACTTTAAACTATTTTGTATATTGACTCGCTCTCATTTTTACCTCACCTACTCACTTTATTCTAACTCAGAATACCTTTGTATTCTTTGTATGAATTAGTGTAGCCATATCATTTAAA
>JAPLGO010000001.1 GCA_026390115.1 Campylobacterales bacterium
AAAATATACTCTAGCATACAAAAAGAGAAAAATAAAAAATAGCATCCGGACACTTATGCTAAAATGGCATTACAGAAAATATCTTTTTTAAAGTGTCCGAATCATTTCGCTGAAGGTGTCCGGATACTCCGCTGTATGCACTTTATCTACTTTTATCTTTGATGTAGTTGTCTGTGAGGTTACTTTATTAGTTTCTTTGTTTACAGTTGTGTAAATATTTTGATACGATATTACTTTTTGACCCGCCATTGTGTTGTTCCTCCTTGGAATTATATTTTAGCAATTAAGCACCTAAAATTACATAGATATTATGTAATATGAAAGTATAACCAAATTTAATGAGATAATTACATTAAATTTTAATATATTTTCATAAATTATAAAAACAAATGCTAATCATCTATGATTAGAACATCTTTTTAGAATGAAAAATTATAATGCAATAATCAAAAAATCATAAAAACACTAATCACTATAATTAAAACACTTAATCATAGTGATTATTATTGTGCATCTGTATGATTAGAAATTTTGGTTAAAAATAACTACAAAAAACCCTATAAATAGGCTTTTATTTAACTTTTAACCGTTAGTGACCTCTTCTATTATATTATGGGAATTAAATCAAACACTTCTCTCTCGTCTGGCATGATATTGAATTTCAGCCGTCTCTATTTCATAAATTGCTCGTCAATTTTGAAGTAGTGACGGCTACGCTTACAATCTGCATGATTACAAGCATAACGAATTTTGCACCGCCTCAAAATAGCTTTACGACTGCATCACTAAAAAAGAATTGTGAAATTCTTTTGAAGATTCAAGATATTTGAAATTTTATTCCTACTACATGACATAAATATTTTAAAAAGGAAGAACTATGTTACAGAAAATAACGCTTAGCTTGGCTAAGTGGGTTTGGTACCCCGCAGTTGAAGGATTAGTATCCACAATAATTTCACAGTTGGTGCTTATGCACCTTTCATAACAGACACTTATTGAACTGTTTCGTCTATTTCATTATCTTGGTGGGGCATAGCCCCTTTTAGCTTTGTTTTCGTACTTTTGACTAAAAGTACATATCTGAACAACCACCGAATAGACTTGTATGTATTTCTTTTAGAAAAAATGTTTATCTAATCAACGAGGTGCAAAATGAAACTAACTATCAACTACAAAACAAGAGCTTCCAAAGTTTTAAACTTTTCAACAGAAGAGATAGATGAATACGCAAAAAGAGTTAAAGGGCATTTGAATAAATGTATATTGGATAATAATACTTTAACAACAAATCAGATTATCCAATCAATATTTATAATCAAAGATATTCAAGATAAGCAGATAGAGAGAGAAGCAAAAGAGCTTCAAATCCAAAATCCAGTTATACGAAAACATCAACACGATATTAAAATATTAAATCATGCAGGGCTTGGAGCGTCAAGGATTTCAAAAGAGCTTAGAGCAAAGTTTAATGTTCATGTGTCGCCTTCTACTATACAGAGATATTTAAGAGATTTGAATAATGGGAAATCTTAAGGGTGGCACATTTGAAAAACAGAGGAGAGACATGAATTTTAAATTATTTGCATTGGGAACGAAAAAACGAGGAGATAGCCTCACGCACTCAAAAGCTCTCTTAACTAAAAGAGATATGTATTTTGATGATTTTGCAAACTATATGGAATCACAAGGGATTGAAGATAAATGGAATTTACTTCTCAATGAAGCAAACTTAAATGGCTTCTTAGAGCAAAGATTGAACGGATTGGCACTAAGTACAGTAGAAAACTATTTAAGCGGTTTTAACAGCTTATTAAGTGCATTTAAAGAGATTAATATTATGGTTGGCGTGTCTCAAAATTATTTAAAAAATAAATTCAATGATATTAAGCAGACTACACCAAAAAATATAAATATCGATAAACGAGGATTACAGTCCAACACTGTTTTAAATGATTTAAAAAATATAAGATACGAATCTTATGTAATTGGAAAATTAATGTTAACTCATGGTTACAGAATATCGGAAGCCATGAAAATCGTTCATGAGCCACAAAAATATGTGAAACTACTCTCTAACGGTGACTATAAGATTTCTGGTGTATCTGGTAAGGGTGGCAAGATTTATCATGATAAAATCTTGAATCATAATGAAATGCAACTTATAAAGAATATGGCTAATATTCCCTCTAAGGCTGCTTTTCATAGAGATTTAAAACAAATTGATAGTAATTTAAGAGCTCATGATTTTCGATATAGCTTCGCTAAGAATTTGTTTAATGAAAAAGTTGTGGAAGTTGGATATAAAAGAGCCTTAGAGGTTGTTTCTAAGGCTTTAAATCATAATAGAAGTGCTATAACTAAACATTACTTAAGGTAAGCAAGTTTTTATGGCAAAGTTAATGTAGCATTAATAGGATTTATTACCGGAGTGATTGTTTGATTTACATCAATAATCGATTTATATATTTCTTGGAAATTGTATATATTTCCATTCTGCAATATAATATAAGAATAACTTATATTACTATCTTCTGCACAGATATAGCTTACTGATAAACCAGTACGAGTTTCTACGCTACAAGTGATATTAATAGTACCGTATAAAGTATTGCTGCTCACAATTGTTTGAGTGATACCACTTTTTTCTAATTTCAGAATAATAGGACTCGTATTGGCGTCTGGTTCAACTCTATTCCATGTAATATTGAGGTCTCCATTATCTAAAAATTTGGTTGTTACACTATCTACTGTTGCAGAAACAGTGACTCCATTACTATTAACTTTTGTTGTTGGCGATGCGACAGTTGCTACTTCCTCACAACCAACGAAACCAATCAATACAATACCTACTAAACATACGTATAAAAGTTTCTTCATTTATTCTCTTTTCAATTATTTGATAAGATTGTAACTACAATTAAATTAAATTGCGAAATTTGTAAAAATATTTTTATATTATTGTTTAATTTTGTTAAATTAACATACTTTATTTAAACAATCTTTCCTATTATCTAAATAGGAGTTATTAGATTAAATATAGTAAACTTAAACTCCTTGTTCGTTTAAAATTTTATACTCGCGGCATCCTTGCTCTAACTGTGCATCACAAGCTTTGCCAAAAAGTTCTTTAGCTCTTTTTTTATCTTGTTTTACACCTTCTCCATTGTGATACATAATTCCGAGATTAAAACAACCAGTAGCATTTCCACTATCACAAACTTTTTTATAAAGTTCTACTGCTTTAAATTTATCTTGTTTTACACCTTCTCCATTGGCATACACAAGCCCAAGATTAGAACAACCACCAGCAATTCCACTATCACAAGCTTTTTTATAAAGTTCTGCCGCCTTAAACTTATCTTCTTTTACACCTTCTCCATTGTAATACATATCTCCGAGTTTAGAACAACTATAAGCATTTTCACTATCACAAGCTTTTTTATAAAGTTCTGCCGCCTTAAACTTATCTTGTTTTACACCTTCTCCATTGGAATACATTAATCCAAGACCAAAACATCCACCAGTAATTCCACTATCACAAGCTTTTTTATAAAGTTCTGCCGCCTTAAATTTATCTTGTTTTACACCTTCTCCATAGGCATACATAACTCCGAGATTAGAACAGCCATAAGCAATTCCATTATCACAAGCCTTTTTATAAAGTTCTGCCGCCTTAAACTTATCTTGTTTTACACCTTCTCCATTGGAATACATATCTCCGAGTTTAGAACAACTATAAGCATTTTCACTATCACAAGCTTTTTTAAAGAGTTCTGCCGCCTTAAACTTATCTTGTTTTATATCTTCTCCATTGTCATACATAAGCCCAAGATTAGAACAACCAATAGCATTCTCACCATTACAAGCTTTTTTATAAAATTCTACTGCTTTAAATTTATCTTGTTTTACACCTTCTCCATTGGCATACATAAGCCCAAGATTAGAACAACCATCAGCATTTTCACCATCACAAGCTTTTTTATAAAGTTCTGCCGCTTTTAATTTATCTTGTTTTACACCGTCCCCATTATTGTACATAAATCCGAGATTATAACAACCATTAGCATTTCCAGCATCACAAGCTTTTTTAAAGAGTTCTGCTGCGTTTGTTTTATTGCTTTTGTCATATTCGGCAAACCCTTCTTGAACTTCATCTCCAAATATTGATAGAGTGAGAAGTATAATGAGCATCCATATTTTCATATTTTCATTTCCTTGATTTTTAAAAAATATTATCTAAACAAACTTAATTATTCATAATATTCATTAAATTTTGTTTTCAATATATCTAAATTTAGATTCTCATAATGGCATTTACAAATCATTTCATATTTAACTTTTGGTCTAAATTTTCCATATCGGCTTTGACCTTGTGAACTATTCTTATGCCCTGACAAATAGTCAAGGATTCCATCTTCAATTAGCCCTTTTAAGCTTCCGCTAAAATTATGTCTAAACGAGTGTAAATCAAGCAGTATCTCTTTATTTTTGAGCTTTGTAAGCGTTTCTTCATCTAACCATGTTTTCTTATCATCATTGTATCTTTTGCCGTACGCTTGACCATATCCTTTTTTTGCCGTGTGATACAATTCTTGAAAAAGTCTTTCATAGCCTTTTTTCCTCTGACTTTCTATAAACTTTAATATGCCTAATTCTATTAAAATCGGGTGTATAGGGATGGTTCTTTTGCTTTGAGCGTTCTTTAACTGCTGGTCTGAAAATTTGTCTTCTATTCTGAAAAAGTGTATGCCGTCCTCTTCTGTTATTTGCTCTAAATATATTTGGGCTATTTCATTTGAACGACAACCTGAATACAATAAGACAAGTGGCATCCAAACATCACTTGGACGCTCTTCTAAGCTCTCTTGTAGCTTACTTGTATAAACTGCACTCGCAAATAAATCATTAAGCTGTGAAGAGTAATACTCTTTTCTTTTATCATCATCAGAGGATGCACTTAAATTACTTTTACTTTTCAATCTATTTCTATCTAAGAGCTCATTCTCGACTGCATAGTTTAAAAAACTATTAATGTTGATAACTTTATTTGCAAGGGTGCTTTCGCCTATTGTTGGATAGTTCTCTTTCTTTGAGATTGCGATAATCTCTTTATATGTTTTTGTAGCATAGAGACTTTTATACTTGTTCCCGTCTGGTAAGAATAAAATATCTTTCGCGAATGCTTCAAGTTCTTCATGTGTAAAGTCGATTAAATACTCTTTATCTATAAGATTTAATAATATTGAAGTATCTCTAATTGTGCGTTCTTTCTCTTTTGAGGTCAAGGTTGCTTTGAAACTTTCAAAAACTTCTTGAGCAGTTTTTGAGTAATATCTTTCATCTATTGGGCTTTTTTCCGGCACGATTGGTGCTGGTGTGGGGGCTTGATAAGGTGTATTATAGAGAGAGATGACTTGTCCTATATCCATACCATTTAAGTAAGTTGGGCTTTGTAAAGGAGTTTCTACCCTTTGCTCATTTCGTGCTTTATCTAAATGCAAAAGCTCTATCTCTCCCTTGATTACTTCATCTATATATCTATTTTGATTTTCTTTTGATAAAGTATTGAAGGTATCTATAAACTTTTGCTTCATGTTACTATTTGTGACTATGTTTGTGTATGTAAACAGCTTGTCCGATGAATAAAGAGAGTTTGTTAAATTTGAGAGAGCCTTTTCAATTGCTTTGGGATGACTACCAAGTCGCTCATCGCCATTTTTTGTTGTGTATTTGTAGGTTTGTTCTCGTTGTTGCGAGTAAGAGCTATAATCATCTTTTGCCTCTTGTACATACTCTTTAATTGTTGCTTGTATTAAATCTACCTCTTCTTCAAAACTCACTGTAATATCCTTAAATAATGATGTTATACGAGCGTTTATTATAGCAGTTATGAAATTAGCTTCTGATTTATTGTCAGTTTGTAATGATATGACTAAATTCTTTCGTGTTGTGGGTAACTTTCTTTTGTAGTGGAAAGTGTTTCTGTGTTGTGTGAGGTATTGCATTTTGCCTTTTTGGTGCAACCGTTGGTGCAACCAAACAATAAAAAAGCCAAAATCATTGATAATTTAAGATAAATTAGTTTATGAAGTATTGTATTATAAGGGTTTAAAGAGAGTAGATGGTGCGGATGGGGAGACTCGAACTCCCACACCTTGCGGCACCAGATCCTAAGTCTGGCGTGTATACCAATTTCACCACATCCGCGCACTATTATTATAAATTTCTGAATTTTTAATTTCTTAACTTTAGAAGTTAAAGCTGTCTCAGCGACTAGCCATATAATATTATGGTACGCCCTAATGGATTCGAACCATTGGCCTATGCCTTAGAAGGGCATTGCTCTATCCAGCTGAGCTAAGGACGCAAATTTTAACCAGATTAACCCGATTAATTCTTGATTTAAAAAAATCAAAGCTTTAGTGACCAAGAGACTAGCAAAGATAAATAGACTTCGTTCATTTACCATTAATGTAGATGGTGCGCCCGATAGGATTCGAACCTATAACCATCGGAGCCGAAATCCGAAACTCTATCCAGTTGAGCCACGAACGCTACTGCTTTTATTAAGTATTATATTTTGTATTATGGGGTGGGATGCGGGGCTCGAACCCGTGACCCCCGGCACCACAAACCAGTGCTCTAACCAACTGAGCTAATCCCACCATGCTAAAAAATATAAAACTTAAAATTATTTTAAAAAGTGGTCGGGGTGAAAGGACTCGAACCTTCGGCCCCCTGGTCCCAAACCAGGTACTCTAACCATACTGAGCTACACCCCGACCTAACACAAAAACCAAGCAAACAGCTGATTAATGAGGCGAAATTATAGTCAATAACTTTTAAAATGTCAATACTTTTTTGCTAATTCTTTTTTATATTTATTATTTTAAGTATAATAACTTTAGAATACGTGAATTGCGAGTTACTAAAAAAGCATAATTTATAAGATTACATCCATTTAACGGGAGGTTATATATGAATAACACAAAAGATAGGTGCAAAAAACTTTTAGCTCTTGAGGGCATTGATATAAATTCGGAGATAGATTTTGATGTAAACGGAAAAGTTCATACGCTCAGTTTTTTTTATATTATCGAAACATTTATGGAAGCATCAAATGTATCGCAAACTATTTTTTTCACTGCTCTAGAAAAATCATTAGATACTAAAGAAATGGGTGTTGATAGATTTTTTGAAGGAATGGGTCAACTATTATTGATGACGCATCTCTCAGAGAAAATATAATTTTAAGTCTTTTAGCTATAAATATCTGATAAAATATTTTTATGAATAATTTATCAAGATATGCTGCACTTTATATTATTGGTGTTGTAACATTAGTAGGACTTTCTTATGCTATTTATCAATTTTCTACGCAAAGCATAGAGTTTCAGAAACAGATACTTGTTAAACAAGCTCAAACTCACTACTTTGACCAAATAAATACAAGAAAGTGGAATGCTTCTTATGGAGGGGTGTATGCCTTTGCTAAAGTTGGGGAAGAGCCAAATCCATATCTCAAAGATAATACTTTAAAAACTGATGACAATAGAACACTTATCAAAATAAATCCAGCCTGGATGACAAGGCAGCTTTCTGAAATTTCAAATATAAAAGATTTTCACTTTCGCATTACAAGTCTTAACCCTATAAATCCAAATAACAAAGCAACACCATTTGAGAAAAGAGCACTTGAACATATTGAAAAAACAAGAGAAACAGAATATTACGAATTAGCCGAAAATAATCAATTCAACTATATGGGTTCTCTCGTAACGACTAAAGATTGTTTAGTCTGTCATGAAGTTCAAGGATATAAAGTTGGTGATATTAGAGGTGGAATTAGTGTCAGTCTAGACAGCAGCGAATATAATCTATTTGTTACGGACACAAAAAACAAATCGTTTTTGAGTATTTCGTTAATTTTCCTCTTTTTGTCAGCGATTATATTTTTGATAAAAAAACAGATTGCAAACAATGAATATCTCAAATTAGAAGTTGAAAAAAGAACAAAAGAAATAAAACTGACTCAAGAGCTTCTTCAGCAAATTTTAGATGCCGACCTCAGTTTACTCATAGTGACAGATGGAGAGAACCTTGTTTTTACAAATAAGACTGCTCTTGATTTTTTTGGTTTGAATTCATTAGAAGAGTTCAGAGATAAATTTCAACATATTTCAGATATTTTTGAAAAAACAGATAAAAAAGATTTCTTACAGCAATATATAGATGGTCAACATTGGATAGATTATTTGCAAAAAAAACAGTATGAAAAAGAGCTAAAAGTATTAATCAAAAAGGATGCCAGAAATCGATACTTTAAGCCACATGCCAAAAAAATATCAGTTGAAAATGAAACACTCTATCTGATTATATTTAATGATATTACAAAACATTACGAAAAGATTGAACAGCTTAAAGAGGAGGCTGCAAGAGATACCTTAACAAAACTCTTCAACAGAGGTAAATTTAACGATGTTTTAGCCCAATCTATGGTGCTTAGCCAAACAACCTCATCTCCTCTGTCAATAATATTTTTGGATATAGACCATTTCAAAACCGTGAATGATACGCTTGGGCATAATGTAGGTGATGAAGTTTTAGTGGAGATAGCTGAAATTATCTCTTCAGCTGTCAGGGAAGGTGATTTTGTGGCAAGATGGGGTGGTGAAGAGTTTATCATAACTCTTCAAAGTACAAATAAAGCACAGGCAACAACTTTAGCAGAAAAAATAAGAAAAAGAGTAGAAGGGCATACATTTAAAAGTGCGGGCAAACAGGCAATATCTCTTGGTGTTACAGAGTACATCTGCAATGAAAGTAGGAAGAGCTTGACAGATAGGGTTGATAAAGCACTCTATGACGCCAAACAAAGCGGCAGAAATAGAGTGGTGACTTATTAAAACTGTATCATTCCGTCAATCGGAGAAGAGGCAGTTGCATAAGGTCGTTTAGCAATTCTTCCCGATAAATAGCTCATCCTTCCTGCAATTACCGCATGTTTCATGGCCTCTGCCATAATCATAGGATTTTGTGCACAGGCAATTGCCGTGTTTGTTAAAACCCCATGTGCACCCAACTCCATCGCATATGCGGCATCGCTCGCACACCCGATTCCAGCATCAACGATTACAGGAACAC
This sequence comes from Campylobacterales bacterium, assembly GCA_026390115.1. GTDB lineage: Bacteria > Campylobacterota > Campylobacteria > Campylobacterales > Sulfurimonadaceae > Sulfurimonas. Next base: position 9,145 of record JAPLGO010000001.1, read on the forward strand.
TAACAGCTTCACGGATGAAAACTATGTTATATGGATTTTGAATCCCTAAACCGCTTCCAATGGGTGCAGCCAAAGGCATGATGGCATGCGCGCCGGCATCTTCAAGTCTTTTTGCCATAATCGGGTCATCCGAAGTGTAAGCCATAATTGTAAAACCCTCTTTTGATAAGATTTCACATGCTCTAATAGTCTCCAAAACATCAGGATAGAGAGTTTTAAGAGTGTCACCGATAACTTCAAGCTTTATCAAATCAATCCCTGTTGCCTCACGCGTGAGACGAAATGTAGTTATTGCTTCCTCGGCTGTTGTACATCCGGCAGAGTTTGGCAAGAACTTTACATTTGTGCCTTTAAATGTGTCGCGAAGATTCTCCTGCTCAGGGTTTGTAATGTTGAGACGGCGAACTGCGACTGTGATTAGCTCACTTCCGCTCAAAAGTGTTGCTTGTTTTGTTATTTCAAAATCTTTATATTTTCCGCTTCCTACTATTAAACGAGAACCTAACTCATATTTTCCGATTTTTAATTTTGTATCCATTTTTATTCCTTCATTTTATTTTTATAACTTCGCAATACTGTCAATCAAATCATAAGGGGTGAGTGAAAAATCTGCACCACTGTATTTACTTGCCAAGCTTACATGTGCAAGTGAACCGTTTTTTGCAGCTTCAAGCGGGGTAAAACCTTGAGCCAAAAGTGAGCCGATTAAGCCACTTAATACATCTCCGCTTCCCCCTTTTGCTAAGGCTTGCGTACCATGTGGATTGATAAAATATTCATTCCCTTTTACGATAATGACATTTGCTCCTTTGAGCAAAAGCACGACATGCGGAAATTTCTGACAAAACATTTCTACATATTTAAAACGGTTCTTTTGTAAAATTTCAACGCTTATATTTGCGATTTGCATACGTTTTAAAAGCGCCGTAAATTCCTTAGCATGCGGAGTCAAAACCACATCTTCTCTTTTTAAAATCTCTGTGAGTATCGGCATGTGAAAAATATCGGCATCAGCTAGAAGAGGAAGGGAATTATCCAAGAATTTTTGAAGCTCTTTGTCACTAAATTCCTCTCCCATACCCATGCCCAGAGCAAGCGCCGTAGCATTAGAAGGTATTTCATGTGAATACATAATTGTCTGCGGAACTTGTACTACTTCATAACCGACAAGAGTTACCAAACCGGCTCCAAATCTCAGAGCAGCCTCCGCACTCATTATACTTGCTCCCGATTTAGTTCCACATGCCAAAGCTAAATGTCCGAAACTTCCTTTATGCGAATCTTTTTTAGTTCGATAAGGAAGATTCAAATCGTCCAAATCAAGCAAATTCCACGAACTTTGTGTCTCATACACCGTTCGTGAAAGACCCAAATTCAAAACCTCAATTTTTCCGACAAACTCTTTTGCCTCGTCCAAAAACATCTGTTTTTTTAAAGCACCCATTGTAAGCGTTACATCGCACACAAAACACTCAGATACACATTCACCGTTTTGTTTGAGACCGGAGGGAACATCACATGCTATTTTAAAAGCTTTGAGAGCATTAAGTTGAGACATAACTTTTTTAAGTTCATCGCTAAATTCTCCATCAAAGCCCGTTCCGACGACAGCATCAATTAAAACATCACAATCCCTAAGCTCTGAACATGTATTTACCCCAACACTTTTGGCTCTTTTGTTTTGCAAAACTGCCATCTCTGACTTTGGTTCTTTAGCGTAAAATAAAGAGACAGCATAGTCGCCATGCAAAATTCTTCCACATGCCAAACCGTCTGCTCCGTTATTGCCACTTCCACATGCCACAATAACCGACGACCCTTTTGCAAAGTTTTTACGGATAAATTCCGCCATTCCATTGGCTGCATGCTCCATCAAAATATCTTCGTTCAAAGCAAATTTTTCGTAGCATCTTTTGTCTAACGATGAAACCTCATCAAAAAGCTTTTGCATCTCTAATCTTTTGCTACATACTCATCAATTTTAACTAAGTTGCTTATAATATTATTAAAAAGAAGAGTGCGGTGAGATGTTCGATACTGGTGAAAAAACTCGTTTTTTGCTAAAGTTTTCAGCTGTGCCGTGTTGTAATACTCTAAATTTGAACATTTACCAAGATACAAAAATGTGAAAAGCAATTTAAGTTGTGGGTTTTCAAAAATTTCATGCGGCTGTGCCAAAAATGTAAAACCATATTTTTTGAGATTTAAAAATCCAAGCATGTAGAGCAAAAAGTCTTCAAATTTTGTATAAAAACCATCCAGATTTTTAATATCGTGGAAAAAGTAGTAATAATTTTCTAAAAGTCCCTGCGTTTGAAGCGTTTGTGTTAATTTGCTTGTAACATCTCTTTTGTTTGAAAAATAGCGAGGGTCAACTGCCATATAAATGTGTTTTTTATCCGCAATCAATTTATCCAGTTCTATTTTAAACGCATCACTTTCGTCAAATTTTATATAATTAAAATGTTCATCTTTGTATCTTGGCTCTATTTCATCCACATTAGAATCCGCAAAATCAAGATACAAAGTTGCAACACCGCTATCAACTACATAATTTCTTATCTTACATGCAAGGTTCGTTTTACCCGCACCCTCTTCTGCCAAAATCAGAGTATTATAACGAAGCGCTCGCTCTTCAAGTTTCAATGCATTTATGCTACTCTCAAATTTTCCTATAACATTTCTCATAATTTTCTCCAAAAAAATTTTAACAGTGATTATATCTTATCTATTGGTTTCTTAAACTTTATGTATTGCGTAAACTATTTAAACGACAAATATGAAATGAAAACGGGTATAATTTCACTATGGATTACAAAGAAATTGCACAAGAAACTTTAAATATCGAAGCGTCAGCTCTGCTGCAAGCATCTAAAAACATGAATGATGTTTTTGAAAAAGCTGTGGAGCTGATACTCTCCTGTAAAGGTAAACTTATAGTTACCGGCGTTGGAAAGAGTGGACTTATCGGTGCAAAGATGGCTGCAACTTTTGCTTCTACCGGAACGCCTAGCTTTTTTATTCACCCTACAGAAGCGCTTCATGGCGATTTAGGCATGATAAGCAAAGAAGATGCGGTTATTGCCATCAGTTACAGCGGTGAGAGTGAAGAGCTTAGCTCCATTCTGCCTCACATCAAAAGATTTGGCACTCCAATTATCGGCATGACGAGAGATTCAAACTCTACACTTGGAAAATTCAGCGATTTAGTTATTGACGTGGTAGTTGAAAAGGAGGCTTGTCCGCTGGACATCGCACCGACCAGTTCAACTACTCTTACTCTGGCTTTAGGCGATGCACTTGCGGTTTGTCTCATGCGAGCAAAAGATTTTAAAAAGAGTGATTTTGCTTCGTTCCACCCCGGTGGAGCATTGGGTAAAAAATTGTTTGTTAAAGTTAGCAACCTCATGCGAACTAAAGATTTACCGATAGTGGGAAAAGAGGCAAAAGTTAAAGAAGCGATTCTTGAAATTAGCCATGGCAGGTTAGGTACAGTTTTGGTCGTAGATGAGCAAGAGAGACTTGTGGCACTTGTAAGTGATGGCGATATTCGCCGTGCACTTTTGAGAGATGATTTTTCACTTGAAGCAAATGTTTTGGAATATGCTACAAAAAACCCTACAACATGCGAAGATGAAAACATGCTGGCAAGTGAAGCACTCGTTCTGATAGAAGAGAAAAAAATACAGCTTTTAGTAATTACAGATAAAAATAAAAAGATAAAAGGTGTGCTTCATATCCACACCTTGATTGAAAAAGGCATATCATAATGATGCGATTAAATAAATATATTGCTCACAATTCGAGCTACTCAAGACGCGAAGCAGACGCTGCTATCCAGAGCGGTTATGTAAGAATAAACGGTGAAATACAAGACAATCCTGCAACGCAGGTGGATGAAAAAAAAGATGTGGTTTACATAAGCGGAAAACCTGTGACTCCACAGGACAAATATACGGTTATTGTTTATAACAAGCCAAAAGGCGAGCTTGTAACAAAAACTGACCCAAAAGGTAGAAGAACAATTTACGATACACTCGACAAACAGTACAAGCACTTTGTTCCGGTCGGAAGACTCGATTATGCTACTGAAGGAGTTCTGCTTCTGACAGATGCCTCAAAAATTGCAACGGCTCTCATGACTTCAAATTTGGAGAGAATTTATAAGGTAAAAATTAAAGGTCCAGTTACAAATGAGATGGAAGGGGCGATGCAAAACGGATTGGAACTTAAAGATGCTTCTGCCGGAGGGCACTCCCACAGCACGATTACCTCTATGACTTTCGCACCCTTTTTGGGCTATAAAATACAAAAAAGCGAGCACAACTACTCTATCTTAAAAATAGCTATCGCTGAGGGTCAAAACCGTGAAATCAGAAGATTCTTTGCACACTTCGGTGCAGAAGTAGCCGACCTTAAAAGAATCAGTTTTGCAGAAGTTGAGTTAAATAACCTTCCAACAGGCAAAACAAGATTTTTGACAAGAAGCGAATATTCTGCTCTTTTTACATTTATGAAAGAAGAAAACAAGAAAGCAAAAGAGAGGGGAGTGAAGTAAATTTGCGAGATTTTACTCTTTCTCTGCGACCAAAAAATTTTGATGAGATAGTCGGACAAGAGCATCTATGCGGTGTGAACGCTCCGCTGCGTCTTCTTTGTGAGAAAGGTGTTTTGGGACACAGCTTTTTTTATGGACCTGCCGGATGCGGAAAAACGACTATTGCTAGGGTTATTGCGAAGAGCATGCAACTCCCGTTTTATGAGTTCAATGCTACCTCCATCAAAATTGAACAACTGCGAAAGATTTTTGACCAATACAAAAATACCCTGGAGAAACCTCTTATTTTTATAGATGAAGTCCACAGATTAGCTAAAAATCAGCAGGAAGTTCTACTTCCCGCTATGGAGAACAACTCTGTTTTGGTTATAGGCGCTTCAACAGAAAACCCTTTCTTTTCACTTACCTCTGCTATTCGCTCCCGATCCATGCTTTTTGAGATTAAACATATAACAAACAAGGCACTTAAAAATCTTTTACTTTTAGCATGCGCAAGTGCCACGGCTGGGTGCGAGAATAATGCAATAACTTTGAATGAAGAAGCAAGAGAGTATCTTGTTGCGAGCAGTGGCGGGGATGCAAGGGCAATGTTGAAACTTTTAGAGTTTGCATCAAATATAAGCAGACATGTAACACTTGAGTTATTAAAATCACTCCGACCAAACGCACTCAGTGCCGGAAGCAGTGAAGCGGGTGTCCATTATGATTTGGCAAGTGCCATGATAAAATCCATAAGAGGCTCAGACATGGATGCCGGCATCTACTATTTGGCTAGACTGATTGATGGAGGAGAGAGTGCTGAATTTATAGCAAGAAGATTAGTTATTTTAGCCAGCGAAGATATAGGAAACGCAAACCCGCAGGCTCTAACTCTTTGCACTTCTGCCATGACAAGCGTTTCAAAAATCGGCTATCCAGAAGCCAGAATTATTTTAGCTCAGGCAGTTATTTATTTATGTGCCTCTCCAAAATCTAATTCAGCATATCTGGCAATAAATTCAGCACTTCAAACAGTTAACGATGGAATCATGCTAGAAATTCCAAAAAACATTACAAACAACCATCAAAACTACTTATATCCCCATGACTTTGGCGGCTATGTAAAACAGAAGTATCTTTCAAAGCCGCTTAGATTTGTTACACTAAAAGATATAGGTTATGAAAAAAAGATGAAAGAGTGGATTGATTTAGTATTTGACAGGTCTTGACATAGGTCAATAAAAAAGATCCAGAGTTTAGATATCATAAATCCATTTTTAAATTAACAGTAGGATTTATGTTATGAATTTATCTACAAGCTCAAATAGAATTATCATAGATGGAAACATCAAAACAGTCGGTGATTTTCAGAGCATAAAAAACAGTGTTGATTCTGTGATTGTAAACAATAAGAATATAGTGGTAGATATTAAAAACTCTCTATCACTTACATCTGCCGTGATAGGTTACTTTAATAAACTTATCTTAAAAGACAATATAAGCATACAGGTAAATGTTGGGGACAAACAACTTTATGAACTGCTAGATGATTTAAATCTCACTTCTGTTTTTAACCTTAAAAAGGTTTAATTATGACTATAAAATATAAATTAAACATCATATTGTCAATGGTTTTAGCTTTTTCGTTGATAATAATTGGATTAAGTATAAAAAATGCAGTATCTGATAGAGCTTTCATACTTCAAGCTGAAGAGCTGAACATTCTATCTCAAAAATTAAGTCTTCTTATACATGAAACTCAAAAAGAAAGAGGAGCCAGTGCCGGTTTTATTAGTTCCAAAGGCAAAGAGTTTACTGAAATTTTGCCAAAGCAAAGACCTTTAACTACAGAAAAAAACAGAGAGCTGAACGCTTATATTTCAACACTTGATTTAAACTCTTTTACTGATGAGTTAAAATCGGAAATTTCATCTTTCAGAACTGAGATAGACAAAATAGAGGCTGTTCGCACACAAGTGGATGCTCTAAGCATAAGTTCTAAAGAGACTGTGGCTTACTATACAAATATGAATAGCAAAATCTTAAATATCGTATCTTTAACAGCAAAATTGGCAAACACCCCTGAACTTGTAAAAGCACTGGACACTTACACTAACTTTTTAAAATCTAAAGAGAGAGCAGGAATAGAAAGAGCGGTTCTTAGCGGGGCTTTTGCTGCTGATAAATTTGGTGATGGAGCATTTGCAAAGTGGATTACTCTCGTTGCAGAACAAGATAGCTATCTTGATGCAGCTTTTGTTATGGCGAGCGATAACACTAAAGCTTTTTACAAAAATAAACTCAGCGATCCTTCTATAGAAGAAGTTAACAAGATGAGAGAAATCGCAAAAAACAAAGCTATTTCCGGTGAATTTGGAGTAGATAGTGTTACGTGGTTTAAAACAATTTCAAAGAAAATTGATTTATTAAAAGAGGTGGATGATGAGATTTCTCAGCAAAATTCTCTCTTGCTTGGGCAGTTAAAATCAGCTTCTCAAACGAGAACAACTGTAACACTATTTAGCTACACTCTCTTTACTATTGTAATCTTTATTATAATTTTATTTATAAGCAAAGGGGTGAACAAAAGTGTTCAATCTAGTTTAGAAAAAATTGAATGTATCTCTCGCGATCTGGATTTAACATGCGATATCATCGTCCCGGGTAAAGATGAGATATCTCAAATTTCAAAAGCTATACATATTATGATAATCGCATTTAAGCAGAGCGTAAATGATTCAATAGAAGTTGCTTCTTCAACCTCTTCTGAGAGCAATAAGTTAAATGAAATTGTAAGTGATTTGACCGTAAATAGCAAATTAACAGAAAGCAAAATTGCAAGTATAAATATTTTAGTTTCTGAAGTTGGAAGCAGATTGGATAATGTTGAAGAATCTTCTATAACGGTAACTGAGGATTTAGAAAAAACATATAATGTCTTAGATGGATTCATAGGCAAACTTGACTTGGTAGTTAGCTCTATAGAAAGAGGGAGTATTCATCAGGAGGAATTAGCACATAAGGTTTCATCCTTAACCGAACAGGCTAAAAACATCAAAGAGGTTTTAAGCATTATCTCCGATATTGCGGAGCAGACAAATCTTCTGGCACTGAATGCCGCAATTGAAGCGGCTAGAGCCGGCGAACATGGAAGAGGATTTGCAGTTGTAGCAGATGAAGTGCGTAAACTGGCGGAGAGAACACAAAAAAGTTTAAGTGAGATAAGCGCAAATGTAAATCTCATCACGCAGAATGTTGTAGAGATTTCTGGCGAAACCGATAAAACTTCACAAAATATGCACAACATTGCAGATTCAGCTCAGGAGCTAATCGCTTCCTCACAAGAGACAAAAAATAATCTATCTATTACACGAGACAAATCAACTGATGTTATGCACCAAAGTACATACATTGCTACAAAAACTAAAGAGCTAATCGCTGATATGGACGAGGTCATAGAAATAAGTTCTAAAAATACAAAACTAAGAGTGACGGTAGAAGATACCGCTAAAACGCTCTCTTCTGATTCACAAAAACTTCAAAATACCCTGCATAAATTTAAAGTTTAATATTCAAAAACTCCTCTTCATTCCGTGCATGTCACGGTATGTGAGAATAGGATTATTGAACTTCTTGCAAAATTCAAAACACGCTCGGCTTCGCTTGCGCTGCAGAATCGTTCTCTTAGTTTTGAGTTTTGTAAGAAGTTTATTAAATAGAATGAAGGTTAGAGAGTTTAGCAAAGCTAAAGACCAAAAGGTCTTTATGCTTTATTTGCTAAGTGCTGCTTTTGAAGCTTCTGCAACTGCACTAAATGCTGCTGCATCATTCATCGCCATATCAGCAAGAATTTTACGGTCAAGTTCGATACCAGATTTATGAAGTCCATTTATGAAAGTTGAATAATTCATTCCATTTAAACGACAAGCAGCATTAATACGAACAATCCATAATTTACGGAATTCGCGTTTATTTTGCTTACGGTCACGGAACGCATAGTAATATGAACGTTCAATTTGCTCTTTAGCTTTTCTGAAATGCTTACGGCGTCCGCTGTAAAAACCTTTCGCTAATTTTAATATCTTTTTGTGTCTTCTTCTACGAACAACACCTGTTTTTACTCTTGGCATATTTTTCCTTTTTCTTTACCCGTGATACTTTTTGTCTCAGAGGTGCCACAATTTTTGTGGTCTTGCCCAATTAAAATAATTGGAGATTTATAATTAACTAAAATTAGTTAATCATAGCCTTTACATTTTTCTCATCTACTTTAGCAATCACTTTAGGTGCATTTTGCTTGCGACGAGTGCCTGCATCTTGTTTAGTTAAAATATGGCTTCTAAACGCTGTTCCGCGTTTAACAGTACCATTTTTCTTAACTTTAAAACGCTTTACAGCGCCTTTAACAGATTTCATTTTTGGCATCGATAACTCCTTTGTAAAATTCTCATTATAGAGGCGCGGATTATACCCGAATTATTATAAAATTTTGATACAATAACCTTATGAATTCAATAAAACACATAAAAAATGCACTTGCAGAGTTAGATAAAGAGGTTCAAAAGATGTTGCTTGATTGGAGTATTCCGCTCAATGAAAAAGATAATTTAATGCTTCCGATTCTTCAGCAAAAAAGAGTTTTGACTCAAACGCTAGAAGATTTGACATATTTAAAGAATAATCCGCCAAAACCAAATCAGCCATGCGGAATTTCAAAATATAGGGAAGATTAAAATGTTCAATAGAAACATTCGCACATATTTTTAGCATATAATTTTATTCAGGTTAAAGGCAAAATTGAGGAGTTTGCTGAAGTAAATAACAAAAGCATACTCAATTTCAATACCGAAATTGGGCAAAAGCATATGTTATAAAAAGTACTTCTCTCCAGATACCTGCGGCACATAACAGTTAAAGGCGTGCTGCTGCATTCCTGCCCTGACACAATATCTCGAACTGCCATTGCACAGGTCTAAAGAGAAGCGGCGAAATTATAGCCTAAAAAGCTAAAATTACAAAACAATTTTGATACAATTACGAATGCTATATATTGTAACTGCACTCAAACCTGAAGCTCAAGCATTTATTGACAGATACAGCCTTCAAAAGAGTAAATTGGAGGATTTCAATATATTTACAAACAAAAAAACAATTCTTATTGTTGGTGGTATTGGCGTTAAGAATGCGACTCTTGCAACACAAAGTTTAATTAATCACTTCGACATCACGGACGATGATGTATATATTAATGTCGGCATCTGTGGGGCAAGTAGAAAGTACAAAATCGGTGAGCTTTTGCAGATAGATACAATAAACTATAAAAACCATACATACTCTATCCATCAGAAAATTACAACAGCTATTGAGTGCCTCGATGAAGAATCAAGCGAAGAAAAGTATGAGATAGTTGATATGGAATCATTTGGTTTTTATAACGCTGTAATCCACTCTCCTGCCATAAAGAATAGCTATATTTTCAAAGTTGTATCTGACCATTTTGAACCTCATAAAGTTACAAAAGATGGCACAAAATCACTTATTTTCAGTGTGATAGACGCTATAAATAGTATAATTTTTACAAAGGCTAATTTTTGAAATTTATTCTTCTTCTTCTTCTTACACATTCTCTTAATGCAAACGATGTAAACAAAGAGGATATAAAACTTAAAAAGATGATAGGCAGAATGCTCATTGTAGGATTTGAAGATGAAAAAATCAATGAAAAAAGTAAAATAGTAAAACAGATAAACGAGTATGAGTTGGGCGGTGTCATTCTTTTTGACCGTTTTTACAGTGACAAAACAAAAACTAAAAACATTAGCTCTCCAAAACAGCTCCAAGAGCTAACACAAAAGCTAAAATTACTCTCAGCAAAGCCGTTTTTAATCTCGGTGGACCAAGAGGGGGGAAGAGTTGCAAGATTAAAGCCCTCTTATGGATTTGATGAAATTCCATCCGCTCTCAAAGTATCCAAAGAGGGCACTCCACAAGCCAAACAAACATATGCAAAAATGGCAAAAATGTTAAAAACAAATGGCATAAACTGCAACTTTGCCCCGATTGTTGACTTGGCACTCAATCCGGAAAACAGCGTTATTGTAGGACTTGAGCGCTCTTTTGGAAGTTCAGCCGAGCAGGTTAGCAGCTATGCAAAAATGCTCATAGACGCACAAAAAAAAGAGGGTGTCCTGAGTGTACTCAAACACTTCCCAGGACATGGCTCCTCACTCGGAGATTCACATCAGGGATATGTAGATATCAGTGAAAGTTGGAGTAAAAAAGAGCTGGAGCCATACCAAACTCTCATAGATTCAAAAGATGTTGATATGATAATGACGGCACATGTTTTCAACTCTCATTTAGATAAAAAGTACCCTGCCACACTTTCCTACAAAATCAATACAAAACTCCTAAGAGAGCAGATGAACTACAGGGGAGTAATAGTGAGCGATGACATGCAGATGAAGGCGATTTCTCAAAACTACTCCGTAAAAGAGAGTGTTGCCTTAGCGATTAATTCGGGCGTTGACATGCTTCTTTTTGGCAATCAGTTAGCTACCCAGGATATTGATGAACTTGTGGATGTAATACTAACACAGGTCAAAAGCGGAGAGATTCCAGAGGCGAGAATAAAAGAGTCAAACAAACGGATTGAGCTGCTGCTCAAGAAGAGTATAAAAGAGTGAACAGCGCTTTTTCTTCCCTTGACTGGATAATTTTTACAGCCTACTTTTTAGTTCTCGGTGTCTCATCTATCATTTTAAGTCGTGTTAAAATCACCTCTTCAAGAGACTATTTTATCGGTTCAAACTCCATGCCGATGCTCGCCGTTGCCATCTCTGTACTAACAACATCTCAATCTGCCGCAACCTTTTTAGGAGTTCCGGAGTACTCCTATGCAAATAATTTCACCTTTATAGGGTTTTACTTTTCAGCCCTACTCGCTGTCATTTTTGTAGCCTTTGTGCTTGTTCCCAAGTTTTATGCAATGAAGGCTGTTACGGTCTATGAACTTTTGCAGATACGCTACGGAGAAAGTGCAAAGAAACAAGCAGGAATCATGTTTTTAATAGGGCGAATTTTTGCCAGCGGAGCGAGACTCTACATCGGTTCTATTGCAATCAGCATGATACTTTTTGGGGATATTCTCTTTTTGCATGTCTCTTTTTCTATTTCTCTTTTGATGTTAGGGGCTTTGGGCTACACCTACTTTGGCGGAATAAAATCTATAATTATCAGCGATGTTATTCAGGGAATAGTTTATATCGGTGCAGCAATTGCAGTGATGATTTTTCTCTTCAATTCTCTCGAACATGTGAGCATATTAGAGACACTCAATGCACATGATAAGCTCAAATTTATAGACACCTCCTTCGATGAAAAATTCAATATTTTCGGGCTTTTTACGGGTGTATTACTTCTCAACATTGCTGCATTCGGTCTTGATCAAGACATGACACAGAGGGTGCTCTGCTGTGAAAATAAAAAGGAGGCGGCGAAATCGCTTATTCTATCAATTCTGCTCACGATTCCGGTCGTGCTTGTTTTTTTAACCATCGGGGTTTTTCTCTATCTTTTCTACATGCAAGGTGGAGTAACTCAGAGTTTTGAAGGTGAAAAAATTACTATCTTCATGTACTATATTTTGAATGAAATGCCCGATGGCATGCGTGCAGTTGTCACAATTGGGGCGATTGCCGTAACACTCTCAAGCACAAACTCTGTTTTGGGTGCCATGGCTTCGGTAGCGGTTGAGGATATTTACAAACCGTGGAAATTAAAAAGAGGTTACATGGATGAAATGCACTTTGTAAAAGCCTCAAGAGCAGCGGTGCTCTTTTTTGCTCTTAGTTTATCTCTTATGGCTATGGCAAGTTATTTTTGGCAGAGGTACAGCGACCTTTCACTCATCAGCTTTGCACTGGGCGTGATGGCTTTTGCCTACACAGGACTTTTGGGAGTTTACTTTTCGGCGATTTTTACAAGCCGCGGAAATGCCAGAACTGTTCCATGGGCACTCTCTGGCGGATTTCTAAGTGTTTTGGCTCTGCAACCCTACACTTTTGGAATTACAATGGATTTTTCTTGGCAGATAGTTATAGGGACAATTGTTGCATTTGGCGTAATGCAGGTAGGAGCAAGTGATGAGTGAAAAATATATCGGGGTGATGAGCGGAACAAGCCTTGACGGCATTGATGTTGTACTTTGTGAAATTAATTCAAAAAGTTGCAGACTTCTTTTCTCCTCGGAATATCCTTTTGATAAAAAGCTCAAAGAGGATGTTTTACATGCAATCAACGCACCGATTACGCTTGAATATATAGGTCATCTCGACACCCGTTTAGGCGAACTTTTTGCCGACGCAATCAACTCTTTTCTAGAAGAAAATAATATCTCTCCGGAAGAAGTAACTGCTATCGGACTCCATGGACAGACGCTCTGGCATCAACCCAACGGCGATTTTCCTTTTTCCATGCAACTTGGAAATCCAAATATTCTCACTACTAAAACTGGAATAAGCGTAGTAAGCGATTTCAGACGCAAAGACATCGCTAACGGCGGTCAAGGCGCACCGTTCGCACCCGCTTTCCACAAGGAAATTTTTGGCTCAATCGGACGAAATACGGCAGTTGTAAACATAGGAGGAATGGCTAATATCACATTTTTGAACGGCGAACTTCGTGGGTATGACACTGGAGTCGGTAATGTTTTGATGGACTACTGGATACAGCAAAACAAAAATCTATCCTTTGATAAAGATGGAAAGTTTGCGGCATGTGGAAGAGTAAATGAAGAACTATTAAAGAGCTTTTTAAGTGACGATTACTTCCAAAAACTCCCTCCAAAAAGTACAGGCAGAGAGTATTTCAACGCCACTTGGCTATCCTCGCATCTGCCTACTTTTCAAACCATAAAAGATGAAGATATTCAGAGAACGCTCCTAGAACTCACCGCTCAAAGCATTGCAAATGAAATTCTAAACACTCCAACAGATTTGTTAATAATCTGCGGCGGCGGAGCAAAAAACAGCTTTTTAATGCAAAGACTTCAAAAGCTTTGCAAAATAAAAGTAGCAAAAAGCAACGATTTTGGAATCAGCAGCAACTTTTTAGAAGCCATGGCATTTGCATGGCTGGCGTATAAAAGAGTGCATAATGAAGAAGTGATGCTCAGCTCTGTAACCGGTGCAAAAAAAGATTCAATTTTAGGCGGTGTTTATGTATAAATTCAGCAAATGGTTGGAAACAACAGCGTATAGAAATCATAGTGTAGCAGTGGCTTCGGCGGATGCTAGTTTTAGGAAGTATTATAGACTTTCGTTCAAAAATCAGAGTGTTTTATTGATGGATTCATCTTTGGAAAAAAACTCTCTGGCTCCGTTTTTGGATGTAACAGCGAGACTTTTAGAGGCAGGAGTGAATGTACCATCTATCATAGAGCAAAACCTTCAAGAGGGATTTTTGATACTCAGAGATTTTGGAAATATTCATTACCTAAATATTTTAAATAGCGATAATTATAAAACACTTTACAGCGATGCAATGGATACTATTGTGGCGATGCAAAAGGCAGAAGTTTCAGGATTGCCGCTTTATGACAAGAGATTTCTGCATGTGGAGATGGATTTGATGCAGGAGTGGTACTTAGAAAAACTGCTGGATTGCACACTCTCACAAGCCCAAAAAAAGCTGATTCAAACTTCGCTTGACGCTATTTCGAATGTCGTGTTAGAACAGCCTCAAAATATTTTTGTACATCGAGACTTCCACTCACGAAATATCATGATTACCAGTGAAAATAAAATTGGTGTTATTGATTATCAGGATGCCATGAACGGGGCGATTACTTATGATTTAGTTTCGCTTTTAAAAGATTGTTATATTGAGTTTCCCAGAGAGGAAGTTGAAAAACTGGTCTTAGAATTTCGTGATAAAAAGGGGCTAGAGACGGGTGATAGAACTTTCATAAAGTGGTTTGATTTTATGGGCTTGCAGAGACATATCAAAGTGCTTGGAATATTTTCACGTCTCTTTTTGCGTGATGGCAAAGATGGATACCTCAAAGATATTCCGCTCACTCTCAAATATGTGCTTGATACGGCTGACAGATATGATGAGACAAAAGAGTTGGCAAAGTTTTTAAAAGAAATTCAATGAAAGCGATGATTTTGGCAGCCGGTCGAGGAGAGCGAATGCGCCCTCTTACGGATGCTCTTCCGAAGCCTCTTTTGGAGGTTAGAGGCAAACCTCTTATTGTTTGGCATGTAGAAAAATTGGCAGCATCCGGATTTAAAGAGATTATTATAAACATTGCTCATTTGGGTTATAAAATCCCTGAACTTCTTGGCGACGGAAAAGCTTGGGGAGTAAAGATAGAATACTCCGATGAGCAACATGAGGGTGCACTGGAGAGCGGAGGCGGAATCATAAAAGCACTTCCCATGCTAGGAAGCAAACCTTTCTTAGTGGTCAATGGAGATGTCTTTTGCGACTATCAATTTGATACAAATTTTGAGCTTCACAATAAACTCGCACACCTCATTTTAGTGCCTAATCCCGAGCATAATCCGCAAGGAGATTTTGGTCTAAAAGAGTTTTCAGTTCTAAACAATTCCTTAACAAATTATACATTTTCCGGAATTGGGTACTATAATCCAGAAATTTTCGATAAAATATACTATGGGAAACAGGCGTTGGCTCCCATTATTCGTGACGCTATCGACAAAGAAAAGGTGAGTGGTGAGTTATATGACGGCATTTGGCACGACATAGGCACTCCGCAAAGACTTCAATTCATAAATAGGCAGGTTTGATATGATAAGAGTAATTTTACTACTGTTAATTACAACACAAATCTGGGCAAATCTCAAAAAATGTAATTTTGAAAATAAAAATTACAAAGATATTTGCCAAAAAGTGGTTGTGAATGGAGTTCCTTCCGCTTATGCAAATGAGTTTCTTGTTACAAACTTTAACTCGCAAAAGCCAGATGAAACCGAAATTAAAAACATGCCAAAGAAGCATGCGAAAGTTGATGCAAAAAACGGAAAAAAAGTTAAGAAGAAGCCATCCAAACATGCAAGTGAAATCGTCGCTCACCTGCAGGAGTACAAAGAAGTTTATGATTATGCTGAAAAAAAGTATGGCGTAAATCGTGAAATTGTCGCAATAATTTTGCTCAAAGAGTCGAAACTCGGCAAAATAAAACTCACAAATAATGCTTTAACAGTTTTCAACTCTATGGCTACAAAAAAGAGTCCTGAGAACACAAAACAGATGGAAATCGTTGATAGCGGCAAAATAAATTTGGTAAATATAATTACCTATTGTTATAAAAAAGGAATTGAGCCGGAGGAGTGTAACTTTCCTAGCTCACACACTGGAGCAGTTGGTATACCGCAATTTATGCCGGAAAGTTTTAGTTACATTGCCGGCTATGAAACAAAAGTCGGTGATTTGGCAAGAATGGAAGATGCTATAGTTTCAACAAGTAATTACCTCAACAAAAGAGGTTCATTTAAGAAACTGATAGATTGGGATAAAACACCAAAAATAGCAGAAACTGAAAAAGCTTGGAAAAAGTTTAGTGCAACTCATAAAAACAGCTCTTTTGTTTATGAGAAAAGCGAAAAAGAGAGTAAAGATTATAGCTGCTTCAGATGTGAAACCGGAGAGACAGCCTATGTCAAAGAGTATGCAAAAAAACTTATGAGCTTCAATAACTCTTCAGATTATGCTCTTGAAATTCTGAAACTTGCCTATAATGCACATATCGGACTTAGCAAATCGTAGCTTTTAGAGTGTGAAACTCTTTAGGCTCCAAAATTTTAAAATCTTCAAAAGCATTTGCCGATTCGATGCAGACAAACTCTCTGTAAGCATCGTCTCGCATTCCACTCATTCTTTTGCATTTTTCACTCCATGGATTCCACACAACTATAGAGGATGAACCCTCGTTTTTAATGCTAATTGTACTATTTTTATCGATAAGTAAAATCTCGCTCTCTACCTCTTGAAAAACGCAATCAAACTCTCCACTAAATGTAATATCACTTTTTTGCACATGGTGCTTATCTGTAAGAGCATCTAAATAAGGTTTATCATTCAACCCCATAATTGCTATATTTGAGATGTCGGATATTTGAAAATAGGTGTGGAGTGCCTACGTGATTTTAAAGGGTTTTTCATCAAGGTTTGTGGTTGTAAGTTCCATAATTAATTTTTCAGATATTGTTACTTTCAGCTCTAATAAAAAGCTGAAATTCCAAAATTCTCTGCTCTGATTTGTTTCATCTAGAATAAATGTAATTTGCGTACTGTTTTCATCTATCTCTGTGTATTTTTCTACTCTCCACATGCCGACTCTCGCAAACCCATGTTGCGGTAAATCAGGATTATTCATCCCAAAAGAGGGCCAGCAAAGGGGAATACCGCCTCGCAAAGCCTTGCCAATTTCAAAATCACTTGTATCACTGAGCCACAGAATCGGCTCTTCATTTATACGTGCAAAATGAAAAATATGTGCACCTTGAAGTGCAATTCTTGCAGATGCAGCGTTGTTGTTCACCTCCACATATTCAAACCCATTTTCAAATTTTTTAAACTCTACCATGTCAGCTCCACGAACTCATTTTGCGCCATTTTAGGGCATACATAAATATAAAGAAATAGCAGACCACTCCAATAAGATAGGTGAACTGCATGTCTCCGCTCAGTTGGGAGATTTTTCCAAATAGAAGCGGGAGAACTGCTCCTCCGGCTATTGCCATAATAAGGAGGGCGCTTCCTTGTGCAGTATATTTTCCTAGTCCCTCAAGTGCCAAAGGCCAGATTGTAGGCCATACGAGGGCATTTGCAAAGCCCAAAAGTGCTACAAAAGCTACACTGTTTGGAAGAGTGGGAATTCCGCTCCAGCCCCACAATATTTCTGAAACTTCGCTGCTGCTGTTTGAGCTAAAAGCGACTCCCAGCAAAAATAGAATTCCTAAAACAGAGGAGCCCATTAATGCCGCTTTTTGTGAGAGAAATTTAGGTATAAATGCTACTCCGACCAAATAGCCAAAAACCATAAAAATCATAGTGTAGGAGGTTAGAGCTGTTGCATTTTCAACACCTAAACTCTGCCCGTAAAGCCCTATTGTATCACCTGCGATAACCTCTATTCCGACATAAAAGAATAGTGCAACAGCACCTAAAATTACCCGTGGGAAGTGAAAAATGCTCTCTTTATCTTCATGCTCTTCGTGGCATTCAAGTTCGGGAAGCGATGAAAATTTTATCAAAAGAATCAGAAAACTAAGCACAACTGCCATAATAAGATAGGGCACAATCAATCTATGTGCCAAGGATTCAATATCTGCTGCTGAAAGCTCAACATACAAGAGATTTGGAATATCAGAGAGAATAAGAGCCGTAAAAACTAAAGGAACCAGAACCCCTGCACTCTTGTTTATAAGCCCCATAATACTTATTCGCATGGCAGCACTCTCTATTGGACCTATCAAAACTACATAAGGGTTTGAAGCAGTTTGTAGCGTTGTGAGTCCTGTTCCGAGAGTAAAAAGTGCCAACAAAAAGAGTGCATAGTTTGCGCCCAAAGCAGCAGGAATAAAGAGGAGACTCCCAATGACCATTATGCCCAAACCGATTGCCATGGCATTTTTATATCCCGTTTTTTCTAAAACAAAAGACATTGGCAGAGCCATGACGGTGTATGCTATGTAAAAAGCAAAGGTAACAAAGAGCGATTGAAACTCTGTTAAATCGCATATAACATTCAAAAAAGGAATTAGGGAACCATTGAGCCATGTCACAAAACCAAATATAAAAAAGAGCGTACCTATGATAATCATTGGCAGAATTGTTGATTTTTCACTCAAACTAGACTCCTTCTAAATATTTTGCTACGCCATCTTCATCGTTTGTATGCGGCAGGACAATATCGGCGAACTTTTTTACCTCGTTTTGGGCGTTTGCAACTGCTACCGCAGTGTTTGCCAACTCAAACATTCCCAAATCATTGAAGTTATCACCAAAAACCGTAAGATTTGAGAGCTCAAAATTGCTCTGCTCGCTTACGCTCAAAATACCATGCGACTTATCCGCATTTTTATGTAGAACTGTCAAAAAGTAACATCCTACATATGCCTCGGGTGCCAAAATAAACTTGAGAGTATCACCAAACATCTGCTTTAAATGTTTTTCAAGATTTCGTAATAACTGCTCTTCTCCCATGTAAACGATCTTAAAGTTATCACGCATCGCTCTGAGATTCTGGCGCTCTTGAAGGTTGTCATCTTTGGAATATCTCGATAAAACACTTTTTTGATGTTCATTTAAAACAGTAGAATAAAGAAAAGCTTCATTCAAATTTTGATCAGCCAAAGCCAGAACAAAAGGGTAAATACCGAATTTTCCACCCTCTTCTATAATGATATCTGCAACCTCTTGAGTTATAAACTTTGTCTCTATTATCTTCCCCTCTATCGTAGCAATCAGTGCACCGTCAAGAAGAATCATGGGAGTGTTTATATGAATGCCTTTTAAAAATTCTGCTGTTTTTTTGTAGGTTCTGGCAGTTGCAACACTCAGCAATGCCGTGTCTGCTTTTGCATTCCAAATCTCTTTAGTAAAAGCACTCAGAGATAAATCTGTTCGTAAAAATGTGTGGTCAAGGTCTGTTATGTATATGTTTTTCATGTTAAAAGTATATCTAAAGTATAATGCGTAAGAAGTAATTTTTTATAAGGTTTTAGAGTGAAAACAGCAGTAGTAACGGGTGCTAGCAGCGGCATGGGAAGGGAGATTTCTTTGCGACTTTTGTCGCTTGGGTATAGGGTTATAGGTATCAGCAGAAGCGTAAAGAAAGAGTCGTTTGAGAGTGAAAATTTTACTCCGTTGCAAGCAGATTTATCGGATGAAGTTTCAACACTTTTAGCATGTGACGTTCTGAAAAAAGAGAGTGTTTGCATGCTCATCAACTGCGCAGGATTCGGTAAGTTTGAACCGCATGAGGAGTTAAGTACCCGAATTATCTCCGACATGACCTTTTTAAATTTAACAGCACCGATGCTTCTTACAAATGCCATCTTAAGAGATTTAAAACAAAACAGCGGTTACCTCATCAATATCAACTCCATTGAAGCGATAAGAGCCAGCAAATTTGCGGGTGTTTATAGTGCGACAAAAGCCGGTTTAAAGGCATTCAGCGATTCTCTTTTTGAAGAGACAAGAAAAAGCGGACTCAGCATAAGCAATATAAATCCCGACATGACTGAAACCGCATTTTATAATGAACTCAGATTTGAAACAAGTATTAAAGAAGAGGAGAAACTCTTGGTCTCAGATATTGCCGACGCGGTAGAACATATAATTAGCATGAGAAAGGGTGCAGTTGTGAGCGACTACACCATAAGAAGTTTAAATTTCGGGATTTCTAAAAAAAAGCTATGACATCATGTCAAGGTTGCGTGATGTCGGAATATCGGTTGATCGTAAGAATTGTAGGTTCTTTTGTATCTGATTCATGGATTTGAGCACTTCATCTTTTAATCCGCCAAACACGCGACTGGCTTCTTCTAAAAGATAAATTGCCTCTTCCATATCTGCTTTTTCTGTAAGCTGTGGAATAACATCCAAAAGCTTATCTAACGATTCCGTATTCTTCTCTATTATGGCTATTTTAAGTTTAGTTAACCACATTCGTGCTTTCTCGCCATGCGTCTAAAAGACCTTTGAACACATTGTTTACTTCGTCAATCTTTGTTACATCGTTTGTAAATCCTGCACTATTTAAAAGCTGTATCTCATAATTATAAAGACCTTCCAGATACTCAGCTACTTTGCCTTGAGAGATATCTAAAATGGAAATAAGCTCTGTAATAATGGCGATAGAACGGTTTATCCAATAGACTCTTTTTTCAATGTTTTCATCTTTGATTGCTTTTTTTGCCTGAGCATTAAAACGAAGAACACCTTCATACAACATCTCTATAAGTTTAGCCGGAGATTCTATTCCAACATTGTTTTGCGCATAAATATCATGAGCTACATTACCATACATATTAGACCCTTTTTTATTGTTTTGATTAAATTCATTCACACTATATATATCGACATATCAGCTATTTTCTTTAGCTTTTCAGTAGAAGTTTACTAATTACCCGTTGTAGATTTAGTCATCTGAGTAAACACCGACGAAGCAGAGTTGATTTTAGCAATCATAGAATCATAAGCCGCATACTGTTTTTTCAGTATCTCATATCTTGCATCCAGTCTCGTCGTAGCCGCTGTTTTTCGGTCATTTAGCGATGTTGTTTCTGATGCTAAACTATCTTTATACTGATTTAAAATTCCACTAAAACTGGTATAGCTAGTAACCAAAGTAGAAAACCCCGTAAAAGCACCGGTTAATGCTACAACACTGTTATCAGCTTTTGTAAAATTGCCTCCGGAAAAGAATGCTTGAACATTCGCCGAATTATCATCCAACTTTGTATTGAGAGTAGTTTTATTAACAGAAAGTGTCCCGTCTTTTGCTATATCAAAACCATAATCTTCCAAACTTCCCGCACCTCCACTGATACTATGAAGCATATTTTGAATAGAGCTTTGCATTCTTTTAATTGTGCTTTCATTGGAGAAAATACCCCTTACACTGCTGTCGGTGCTTGAAACTGTCAGTTTATTCAATTCAGTCATCGTTTCATTATATTTTGACACAAAACTATCAATTTTAGCCGTTATAGACGCTCGGTCTTGAGCCACGCTCACATCAGACGAGCCAGGTGCGTTCAAAGTAATTTTATATCCTGTAACTAAGTCATTCACTTGATTTGAACTTCTTGTAATTGCTTGCCCGTTGAAAGTAAAAGATGCATCCGTTCCCGTAGGAAGACCAGTTAGCGGGTCGTTTATCGTAGTCATACCACCGGCGCCGTCTACCAATTTAGAGTTTAAAAGACCGCTGTTGTCTGTTATAGATATATCTTGAGATGCCCCCGTATTTTTTGCACTCAAAACTAGATGAGATGCAGTGCCGCTCACATTTAAAACTGTAGCATCCACTAAATCGCCAGCCTGTTTTTTTATTAGATTTTTCAAATCATCCAAGCTTGTTGTTGCATCATAGTTGATGGTTATCGGTGCACCACCGCCTACACTAATATTAAAGCTACCGGCTCCCGTAGCCACTTTATCGGTAGAAGCTGCAAATGCACCTGACTCTTCTATTCGTTTTGTAGCCAAATTGTTAACCGTCAAATTAAAATTTTGCATATCACTGTTAGAGTCAGCTGTAACAGCAACAGAAGTTCCTGTTACAGTTGCAGAACGAGCATTAAAAAGAAGTGGATCTTTAAGTGCATCTATGCTGTCTACAAGATTTGTCATATTGGCACTCATTAATGCAAAGCTGTCCTGTTTATCTTTAGTGTTTGCCAAATCTAAAGTTATTGGAGTAACAAATTTAGCATCATCTGCCGCCCTTAACTGATCTAATACACTCTGGGTTAAAATACTTGAGCCTACACCTAGTGAACTGACACCCATAATAAATCCTTTTCCTAATAATTTTTCATTCTCATTTATATTAAATATTATATCGGTAAATTTCATTAACTTTTTAGCAAGATAGTAAATTTAATGGTACTTAATTTGCTATACAAATATACAAATACTATTTTTTGCAAGAGAGCTGTCGTGAATATATTACATTTAATTGGTAGAAACAGAGAGCTTTTTTATGATGATATGAAAACAAAAGAAAAAGAGCTTTTCTCGGTTGTCTCTTCATCCACTTTTTTAGTCATCGGCGGTGCAGGAACTATCGGGCAGGCAGTTACTAAAGAGATATTTAAACGAAACCCGAAAAAACTCCATGTCGTGGATATCTCTGAGAACAACATGGTCGAATTGGTGCGTGATATACGAAGCTCATTCGGCTATATCGATGGAGAGTTTGCCACCTTCGCACTTGATGTTGGAAGTGTTGAATATGACGCTTTTATAAAGAGTGACGGCAAATATGATTTTGTCTTAAACCTCTCCGCTCTCAAACATGTACGAAGTGAAAAAGATGCTTTTACGCTTATGCGGATGGTGGATGTCAATGTTTTCAATACCGACAAAACACTGCAACACTCCATAAACAACGGCACTAAAAAATACTTCTGTGTAAGCACGGATAAAGCCGCGAATCCCGTAAACATGATGGGAGCAAGCAAAAGAATTATGGAGATGTTTTTGATGCGTCGCTCTTTGCAAATCAACATTTCGACCGCCAGATTTGCCAATGTCGCATTTAGTGACGGAAGTCTTTTGCATGGCTTCGATCAGCGCATCCAAAAAAGACAGCCGATTGTCGCACCCAACGACATAAAACGCTACTTTGTAACTCCGCAAGAATCAGGTGAACTCTGTCTTATGAGCTGTATTTTCGGGCAAAACCGTGATATTTTTTTTCCAAAACTTGACGATAATCTGCATCTCATTTCATTCGCCGACATTGCCGTGAAATATTTAAAAGATTTGGGATACGAGCCTTATTTGTGCAAAAATGAAGATGAAGCGAGAGAGCTTTGCAAGACACTGCCGGATGAAAAAAAATGGCCTTGTTTGTTCACTTCGAGCGATACAACGGGTGAAAAAGATTTTGAAGAATTTTTTACCCAAAAAGAAGTTTTGGATATGGAGAGATTTGATACTATCGGGGTTATAAAAAACGAAGCTGTTTTTAATGAAGAAAAGCTCAATGATTTTCAAGACACCATGCATTATTACAAGCGAATCCTTGAATGGACAAAAGAGGATATTGTAAGAGAATTTTTTGACCTTATTCCGGACTTCGGGCATGTGGAAACCGGCAAATATCTTGATGGAAAGATGTAAGATGCAGGAAACAGTAGATTTCATTCAAAAAACTTTTAACACCAAAGAGTTTATTCCTCTGCATGAACCACGATTTTTCGGGAATGAAAAAAAGTATCTGAATGAGTGTATCGACTCTACTTTTGTTTCAAGTGTCGGCAAATTTGTGGATAATTTTGAAAAAGTGTTCGCCCTCAAAGTTGGCTCAAAATATGCCGTTGCTACGGTAAACGGCACGGCGGCATTGCACATTGCGCTTATTTTGGCGGGTGTGGAACATGGTGATGAAGTGATAACGCAGCCGCTCACATTTATAGCCACATGCAATGCCATAAGCTACTGCGGTGCAAAACCAGTTTTTGTGGATGTGGGTTTGGATACGATGGGGTTAAGCCCAAAATCACTGGAAAATTTTTTAACAATACACTGTGAAATTGTAGATAAAAAGTGCATCAATAAAACGACAGGAAAAACTATAAAAGCCTGTGTTCCAATGCACACTTTCGGGCACCCATGCAGAGTGGATGAAATAAAAACAATCTGCGACGCTTGGCATGTGGAACTCATAGAGGATGCGGCGGAGAGCTTGGGAAGCTACTATAAAGAGAAACATACGGGTACCTTCGGCAAACTCGGAGCATTCAGCTTTAACGGCAACAAAATCATCACTTCAGGCGGCGGCGGTGTGATTGTGACGGATGATGAGGCTTTGGCAAAAAGAGCAAAACACCTCACGACAACCGCAAAAATTCCACATGCTTATGAGTTTGTGCATGACATGATTGGCTATAACTATCGCTTACCAAACTTAAATGCTGCGCTTTTGGTAGCTCAACTCGAACAACTAAATGGGTTTTTAGAAAATAAAAGAGCGTTAGCAAATGAATATGCCGAATTTTTCAGTAAATCTGCCGATATAAAATTTATAAAAGAGCCAAAAGATGCAAAGTCAAACTACTGGCTTCAGGCAGTTCTGTTAAAAGATAAAAAAGAGAGAGATGAATTTTTAGAGTTTACAAATAAAAATGGTGTTATGACACGCCCAATTTGGCGGCTTATGAATGAGCTTGAAATGTTTAAAACATGTCAATGTTCTGATTTGACGCACTCAAAATATCTGGAAGAGAGAGTTGTAAATATTCCTAGCAGTGTGAGGTTATAATGGAAGAAATTTTACTCATCGGCGGCGGCGGACATTGCAAAAGCGTTATTGATGTGATTGAACAAGAAAAGAGATACAAAATTGCCGCAATTATTGACAAAAAAGAGCTTATCGGCAGCGAAGTTTTGGGCTATAAAATCATCGGCTGCGACGAAGACTTGAAAGATTTACGACAGAAATTCTCACATGCCATCGTTACCGTCGGGCATATAAAATCCAACGTAATTAGAGTAAAACTTTTTGAACTTTTAAAAGAGTTGGATTTCCACATGCCAACCATAGTCTCACCTCTGGCATATGTTTCAAAACATGCATTTGTGGACGAAGGAAGCGTGATTATGCACCATGCGCTTGTGAATCCGCATGCCAAGGTCGGCAAAAACTGCATCATAAATTCTAAAGCGCTGATTGAACATGACGCAGTTATTGAAAATTTCGTTCACATTGCAACGGGTGCAATCATCAACGGCGGAGCAACCGTAAAAGAGAACACATTTTTTGGAAGCGGTGCGGTGATACGGGAGTATGCTACGGCGCATGGATTTATAAAAGCGGGAAGTGTCGTAAAATGAAAAGAGTGTTTATCATTGCAGAAGCAGGAGTGAACCATAACGGGAGCACAGAGTTAGCTAAGAAACTCATCGATGTGGCAGCTCTTGCCGGTGCGGATGCTGTAAAGTTTCAAACTTTTAAAACAGAAAATCTTGTGAGCAAAAATGCAAGTAAAGCAGAGTACCAAAAGAGCACAACAGATGCGAATGAGAGCCAGTTTGATATGATAAAAAAGCTCGAGCTCGACGTTTCCGCACATCGTGAACTCATAGCCTACTGTAAAGAAAAAAATATCATGTTTCTCTCCACCCCCTTTGATTTGGACAGTGTGGATTTGCTCCAAAATCTAGGTCTTGAGATATTTAAAATCCCAAGCGGTGAGATAACTAACCTCCCCTATTTGAGAAAAATCGGAGCTCTAAATAAAAAAGTAATACTATCTACCGGTATGGCGAACATGGATGAGATTGCGGATGCAGTGGCAATTTTAACCGCTTCGGGCACAAAAAAAGAGAACATTACTGTGCTTCATGCAAACACCGAGTATCCAACTCCGATGGAGGATGTAAACCTAAATGCGATGCTCAGTATAAGAGACACCCTGAATGTTGCATGCGGATACAGCGACCATACTCTGGGAATTGAGGTAGATATTGCCGCTGTCGCTCTGGGTGCGGAGTGCATCGAAAAACATTTTACCCTTGATAACACAATGGAAGGACCCGACCATAAAGCCTCTCTTGAACCGCATGAACTGATAGCCATGGTACAAGCGATACGAAACATAGAAAAGGCTCTGGGCAATGGCGTAAAAGCTCCGAGCAAGAGTGAGAGCAAAAATATAAATATCTCCAGAAAATCAATTGTCGCAAAAAAAGAGATAAAAAAAGGCGAGATTCTCAGCGAAGCAAATATAACGGTAAAAAGACCCGGAACTGGAATAAGCCCGATGAAATGGAATGAGATAATCGGCAGTTGTGCTTTAAAAGATTATAAAGAAGATGAGTTGATATGAGAAAAATATGCGTAATAACCTCAACAAGAGCGGATTATGGGTTATTAGAACCTTTGATAGAACAGATAAACAGTGACAAAGATTTAACGCTTCAGCTTATAGTGACCGGAACGCACCTCTCATATGAGTTTGGAAACACCTATGAAGAGATAGAAAAGAGATTTAAAATTGACAAGAAAATTGTTATGGATTTGTCAAAAGACACACCTATCGTCATTTCTCAATCCATGGCAAAACTGCAAGCGGATATGAGCGAAGTATTTACCGAACTTGAACCTGATATAGTTGTACTTCTTGGCGATAGATATGAGATGCTCTCGGTCGCCATCTCTGCCATGATGCTGAATATTCCCATAGCGCATATCCATGGCGGCGAAAGTACGGAGGGTGCGCAAGATGAAGCAATTAGGCACTCTATAACCAAAATGTCGCACATGCACTTTTGTGCAACAAAGATTTACAGAGACAGAATCATTCAGCTTGGAGAGAATCCGTATACCGTCCATAATGTAGGTTCGCTAGGTGTTGAAAATATCAAAAATACAGAGCTGTTATCAAAAAAGGCGTTTGAGAAATCTATCGGTTTTAAGCTGGGCAAAAAAAACCTGCTGATAACTTTTCATCCTACCACGCTCGAGTCTCAGAACTCCGCAGAGCAGTTTAAAGAGATACTGGATGCTCTTGATTTGCTCGAAGATACAACCCTTATTTTTACAAAAGCAAATGCCGATACGAATGGAAAAACGATAAACAGCATGATTGATGCGTATGTTTTAAAACACTCTTCCCACGCTACATGTCACACCTCTTTGGGGCAGCTCAGATATTTGAGCGCTTTGCAGTTTGTGGACGGAGTTGTCGGAAACAGCTCAAGCGGAATTATAGAAGCACCTAGTTTTAACATCGCAACAATCAATATCGGGGACAGACAAAAGGGGCGGGAGAGAGCAAAAAGCATAATAGATGTGAGTGCTTCAAAAAACAATATACTCCATGCAATCCACTCTATCTACACACCCGAATTTCAAAATATTCTGGGAGGAAACAGCAATCCCTATCAGGGAAGAGATACAAGTTATAAAATAAAAGAGCTTTTAAAATCAACGGTGCTTACAAACCTGCTCAAAAAATCATTTTACAATCTTGCACCAAAAATAAATAAAGTTTTAGTTGTTTCAGTCCATCCCGATGATGAGACACTTGGTTGCGGCGGTACACTCCTAAAACATAAAGATGCGGGAGATGAAACGCACTGGCTCATCTGCACACATGTCAACAACAATAGAGAGTTCTCAGCCGTTCGCGACGAGGAGATTAAAGAGGTTTCAAAGAGTTATCAATTTAATTCGGTTACAAATTTAATGCTCGACACTATGCGGGTGGACGAGTACAGCATGAGCGAGCTGGTACAGAAAATTTCGCAGGTTATCAAAGATGTTGAACCGAACATAATCTACCTCCCGTTCAGAGGCGATGTGCATAGCGACCACAGAGTAATTTTTGATGCCACATACAGCTGTACAAAATCTTTCAGATACCCATTTATAGAAAAACTCTACATGATGGAAACTCTGAGCGAAACGGAATTTGCTCCGGTCTTTAAAGATGATATTTTCATACCTAACATGTTTGTAAATATAGACAAATATATTGATATAAAAATTGATATAATGAAAATATATAAAAGTGAAATTCAAGAGCCGCCATTTCCAAGAAGCACCACAAATATAAGAGCCTTGGCAACTTTTAGAGGTGCTTCTTCAGGTTGCAAACATGCGGAGAGTTTCATGCTCTTAAAAGAGATCAGAAAAGGATAATTATGCAAAATATCGAAGAACAGGCGCTCCAAACTTATAACGAGAATATACTGTTTTTACAGATAAATCATCCGAGCGTATTTCATAAATTAACAGCTCTTGAGAATGCTATAAGCAACGGATACCATCAAGAGAGATATTCCCTAGAGTACAAAAATGGATATTTTGATGTTATGGATATAGAGTCCAAAAAGTGGTTTTATGATACAGACAGCACTGAACATGCAAAGGAGATTGCTAAGCTTATCAACTATAACAAAAAAGATAATGTTTATGAGACATACCTGCATTTTGATATTGATGATGAAAATATTGCTATGCATGAAGAAACAAGCACAGAAGAAAGCCCTCTCTCTGCTTCTGCACATCTGTTACACTATTCAAATAAATATGCAAATGATAAAAATACATCGATGAAAAAAATATATAAATTTATTTTTATTGGAACCGGTCTTGGTTTGCATATTCAAGCAGTTCACCAAAGACTTCAATCGAGTGCGTACTTTATAGTAGAAGATGATTTAGAGCTATTCAAACTCTCGCTTTTTGTTACAAACTATGGCAAAATTCATGCCGACGGTTCAGAAATTATATTTTCAATATTTGATGATGCAAATGAGTTTCAGCAAAATACACAAAAATTTTTAGAAACACTCTTTATTTACAATCACTATATAAAATTTCTCAATTTATCTGTAAATGACGAAAAGAAATTAAAAGCAATTCAAGAAATTATTGTCTCACAGGGCTATCTTGCATTTAATTTTGCTGCCATGACCAAAAGCTTTTTACGACCCTTGGATTACCTCAAATGCGGCTATCCAATTTTGAATTTAAATAGTTTACCCAACAAACAACTTATCAAAAACAAGCCTGTTTTACTGCTGGGTGCAGGTCCGTCTTTGGGTAGAAACATAGATTGGGTCAAAAAAAATCAGGATAAATTCATAATTATATCCATTAGTACAATACTCTACGAATTAGAAAAGCACAACATAAAACCGGACATCATAACGCATATACATGGTGATTATCAAGCATTGCCACATATACAAAAGGTAAGAGATGTCTCCTTTTTTGATAAATCTGTTTCTATTTTTGCAAGTATGGCTTTTATGGAGTTTACAGAATATTTCAAAAAAGAGAATGTTTTTATCTTTGAAAACAACAGCAGCTACAAAAATGATTTTGGGAATTTAGTCACTGAAAATGTTGGTTCTTCTTCCTATAAATTACTATTGCAACTCCAAGTCGAAGAGTTTTATATGCTCGGCATTGACTTTGCTCTTGACCAAGAGACTGGTGCAACGCATATAGAATCACATGAGCATCTTAAAACAGCAAAACTTGAAGAAGATGAAGACCTTGGGGGAGCTTTAGATTATGAGATGGCGGTTGTAAAAGTGCCTGGTAATTTTTTGGATGAAGTCTATTCGACAATCCTTTACAGAAATCAGACCTTTGAACTTACTAAAGTTTATCAAGCCTTTGGAACTATGCATACCAAAAAAATTTACAATTTGAGTAATGGTGCTTATATAGAAAACACACTCCCTTTAAAAGTGGAGGATATAGACTATTCTAAATTTGAAGTTATCGATAAAGACTTGTTTTATGATGCACTTAAATCTCTTCTTCGTGAAAACTCAGAGAATTTTTTGACTGCAAGCGAACTTCATAAAATCAAGATAGACATACAAGAGTGTGACATGAAAATCGATATTTTGAATGAGTTTAAAAAGAAAAATCATCAAGATTTGAACTCTTACCATGGCAATATTTTAAGAATGTTTCAAGCATGCTTCACTTCTCAAAAAGGCGTAGAAAATCAGGACTTATCGCACATTTTAACGCTCTATTTTCAGTTTACTTCAGGGTATATTTTTGATATTATCAACACTAAAGAGATAAAAAATCCAAAAAAATTAATGAAAGATTTGAATAAACTTTTTATTCCGCAACTCACAAAAATCATTACACATTACAAAGAGAGACTCCAAAAATATATAGACTTTGCAAATAGCAATAAAAGTGTTCAAGGATGAACCTAACCTCCATCCATCAACCATCTTACTTCCCATGGCAGGGATTATTAAACAAGATAAAAGAGAGTGAAAAGTTTATAGTTATGGAAGAAGTTCAGTTTTTGGATGGTGGATATCAAAACAGAAATATTTTTTTGGATAAGAATTTCAGTGTTCACATGCTGACCATTCCGATTGAAAAAAAAAATTACTTTGACAAAACCATAAAAGAGATGCGTATCGCAGACAAAAGATGGCAAAAAAAACATCTCAGATTTTTGATGCAAAATTACAATAGACACCCCCATTTTGAGGAAATTTTAGAGGAGATTGAGCCTCTATATACAAAAGAGTATAACTTTTTGGTGGATATTTTAATAGACTCCATGTCGCTCTGCTGCAAACTATTTGAGATAGAGACGCAAATCATTCTGCAATCGGATTTACTCTATAACAAAGAGTGCAGAAAGAGTGATTTGATTTTTGAGCTGCTAAAATGCAGTAACTCAAAAAACTATCTCTCAGGAGTGGGAGCAAAAGGCTATCAAACAGAAGAAGAGTTTGAACAAAAGGATATAAAACTTTTCTATCAGGATTTTAAACAAACTTCGTATGAGCAGTATAAAAACAGCTCCTTTGCGGAGGGTTTATCCTCTTTGGACTTGCTTTTTAATGTCGGCAAGAATTTGGCTCACAACTACATATAGGTGCAAAAAATGGATGATTTACAGACGATAGAAAACTTTTTCAATGAAAAAACTCAACTCAACGGTTACAGCATCAAATCACTCGATTGGGGCAGCAGAAGAACGCAGCAGATTCGGTTTCATATCTTCAGCGAGATTGCTTCGCTGGAGAACAAATCCGTACTCGATGTCGGTTGTGGATTCGGAGATTTTTTTGATTTTTTAAACATCAGCCTCGGGTTGAATGTAAAATACACCGGCGTTGACATCTCATCCAAAGTTGTTGCACAGGCAAAAGAGAGACATCCTGCGCTCAATATTTTAAAACTGGATATTTTGAGCGAAAAGGTACAAAAGCATGACTATGTCTTTGGCTCCGGTATTCACAATATAAAAGTTGAAAAAAACAATGAACTTTTGGAGAGAATGCTGAATAAAATGTTTGAGCTTTGCAACTATGGAGTTGCAACCAACATGATAAACAAAACTTATGAAAACTCTCTGGCAGAGCATATTTTTGGCTACGAACTCTCAAAAGTGATGGAGATGTGCAAAAAATTGACACCTTTTAGCGTCATTCGCCAAGACTACCTTCCAAACGATTTTACACTCTATTTGTATAAACACGACTGGGCAACAAGAAGCGGCTATGAAGAGAAATAAAATCCTTTTTTTTAGCGGAAACCGTGCAGAGTTCGGGTATCTTCTGCCTTTTTTAATAGAGCTGAACACTCTTCATGAAATCGACTTCATCATCTCCGGCACCCATCTTCTTCCGCCATGGAACACAAGTGCAGAGATAGAAGAGAGCATCCGCAAACATGACTTGAGCGTCAATCTGATAAACATTCCCATACCCAATATTCCAAATGCGCATATAGACTCTTTTGCCCTCATCCATCAAAAATCGGTCGACATTCTCAAAGAAAAAGGCTATGACTACGCTTTTGTTTTGGGTGACAGACCGGAAAGCTTTGCTTTTGCCTCTGCCGTTTTTTTACATAATACGCCGCTTATCCACTACGCTGGAGGAGATGTAACCGACAACGCCTATCTGGACTCAAATATCCGACATGTAATAACCAAAATGGCGCACCTCCATCTCACCCTCTCAGAGGATTCAAAAGGCGTTGTAGAGCAGCTGGGCGAAGAGGAGTGGCGAGTTAAAAATGTGGGAATCTCTACTTATGACTATGACAGATTAAATCTGCTTCCGACAATAGAAGAGATTGAGGCAAAATTTCCGCTCTTTGATTTAACCAAAAAAACGCTCATCGTGACCTATCACGCAACGCAATATAAAACTCCACATGCAAACTATGAGGACTTTAAAACTCTCTTGGAAATACTCGGTGAGTTTAATCTCAATACTATTCTAACCTATCCAAACAATGACACAGGTTCTGAAAAAATCATAGAGTTTTTAGAGAACACTCAATTTGCAAAGAATATCGCACTTGTAAAAAATCTAGGTACTCTCACCATGCTCAGCCTCTACAAAAATTTTGACACAATCGTAACAGGCAACTCAAGCAGCGGGCTGTTAGAGACATGTTTGTACAAAACGCCGACTCTAAACGTAGGAGACAGACAGGGTAACAGAAAAAAAGCAGACAATGTTTTGGATGTCAATTTAGACAAGCGTGAGATAAAAAAGAATCTCACTTTTATACTAAAAAATTACGAAGAGATTAAAAAAAGGTGCGAAAAAAACAAAGGTATTTTTGGCTTCGGAGACAGCACAAAAATACTCAGAAAAATTATCGAGGATACCTCTCTCACAAAAGAGAGGTTGATGTTTAAGAGATTTATTAAATCTGTTTTATAAATCGGGATTATCAAAATTCCTTAGATTCTGCATTTTTGACAAATCTGCTTGCCATTTCACCCGTTTGTATAACAATCTCATTTACTTCTCGCGCATTATCCGCATTTTTTTGTGTTGTTTTTTCCAGTTCTGAAATCGTATCATTTACATTTGAAACTGCTTTTGACTGCTCATGCATGGTGCCGCTTACTTCATTTATAGATCCAACCATAACATTTACCGTGGCAGATATTTTACTTAAACTTTGTTGCGTTTTCTCCGCCAGATTTCTGACTTCATCCGCAACAACGGCAAAGCCCCTGCCATGTTCACCTGCTCTAGCTGCTTCTATTGCAGCATTCAGAGCAAGAAGATTTGTTTGATCAGCTATATCACTAATAATGCTTGTAACCGACTTAATATCTTCAGATTGTCCAACAACAGTGTGTGTTTTTACCACTATCTCATTTATCGCCATAGTAATAGACTCCATGACTCTTGAAGTATCTTTTAATTTCAGAGCCTGCTCTTGTGCCGAGGCAGTAAGAGAAAACATATTTTTCGATAGTTTGCCCGATTGCTGCTCAAGACTGTGACCATCTTGCAGTTCTTGTTTGCTCGCACTTGCCAATGATCCTCCAAGGCTGTTTGTGCTCTCGAATAATTCTTTGATTCTGCCTGTTGTGTCGGTAATATTCACAGTAGGTTTAAAATTGTCATTTTCATAGCTTTTTAAAACTTCCAACACTTTTTTGATATTTTCATTCATGGCATCGAGCATAGAATTTACAATCTCTCTTAATCTGTTGAGTGATTCGCTATTTGCATGCACTACAACTCTCTCCGTCATATCCCCTTTTGCAGTTTTCTCAGCCACATTTGATAAATTCTCAATCAGCTTGTTATCCTGAGCAACTCCATCTTCCATATTTTTTATGTATTTATTAAACTCATGCGCTATATCTTTTATTTCGTCATTCTCTAGAATATCTATTCTTGAGCCTTTTTTCTCATTAAGATTTTTAATTCCCTCTAATAAAATTTGAAGTTTGCTTTTAAATTTTATAGAAATCAGAACCGATATAACAATAATTATAAACGCAATAGATAAAAGTGTTATTGTGAAATTTCGCATATTGTCTTTAATCTGGTCACGCATCTTTTTATTTGAGATACTCACTCCGATATACCCTGAAGTGCCGCCCTCTTTCCAGTTTGTATGGCAAGATATACACTCTTTTTCGGCAATAATTTGCTGATAAAATGTAGAAGTGTCACTCTCCTCATCTATCTTATAGGCTCGGTTGTCGCTAAATTTTAAATCCCTATCAATCTCAAAGTGGCAGGTTCTGCACTCTTTTGTTTTATCCATAAGTACGCTTCCGTGAAAACCCGCAGATTTTTCAAGCGGTGTATAGCTCCAATCAGCCCTGAGAAACATTCCATTTGTTTTTTCATATATCTCTTTATTGGGATTGAAATATTTATTATCTTTATGCACAAAAGGCTTGCCGACTGTAACTTCTTTTGACTTATAATTCATGAGTCCTGAAGAAGCATATAAAACTGTCTCTTTTACCCCGTCTAAAAGAGCTATATTGTCCATAGCGGCTTGAAACGTTTTTCGTTGACCTCTTGCAAGAGAATCTTTTGAAGAGACGACATAATTATGTAAAATAGCCGACCCTTTATCTTCTATCATCTCTTCAAGTTTTGATTTTTGAAGATAATAGTTAACCGTTATAGAGATAATCGATATGACTACAACACCAAAAACCAAAGGAAAGGAGAGCTTAAATAAAATAGATTCTGTAAAGTTTCTTTTTTGCATTTTTCATCCCTCAATATTGCAGTTTTTAAATTTAACAATGGCTCTTTTATCATCGTATGTGTGCAACATTATCTGTCTTGGGAAGTGTTCGCTTGCACATCCGATACAAGGGTGTCCTGCTTTTATACATGTATTTGTGTTATTATTGTGTCCAATTTCCATACAATCATTTTTGGTTACGGGTCCTTGACACCCTAATTTAAGCATACATCCCGATTCACCTATTTTTTTAGAGTAGTTTTTCTCTTGAAATTGAGAATAGTACATACATCTCTCATGTACTGTTTGAGAATAAAATCTAAGCGGTCTTCCCTCTGCATCGAGTTCGGGAATAGTTTGAAATTTTGCATAGTGAAAAATAACATAAATGAGATGCTCAGGTTTCATAGGACAGTTTGGCAGAGCTATTACCGGCTTATTTAACTTTCTGTCTTTTACAAAACTGCCAAGAGACATGACTCCGGTATCCATGCCCTGCATTCCCGTAATTCCGCCGAATACGGCACATGTTCCGGCAGCCACGCATGCAGAGGCACTTGCCGTCATTTGCTCCATCCAATCCATGATTGGTCTATCTCCCATCATACAGGCATGCGGCATTGCTACGGGAATAGAACCCTCAACAACCAAAAGATAGTTATTTTTCAACTCTTTGGAGGCTTTGTCAAGCAGATCCACAACTTGCTTTCCCGTTGCAAGAGAGACATCCGGATGATAGACCATATTTGTATATCTCGTAAGAATATCAAGCACGGAGACATCTTCTATGTTTAAAAAGGAGCATGAGCATCCGGAACATGAAGAGCCATGGAGCCAAATTAGATTTGGCTTAATCATTTTTCCCTCTTCCATCGCAAGCAAATCTTCATAACTGAAAAAATTTGCAGCCCCAACTGCTACCAATACCTTTAACATCTGTTTAATGGCATCTCTTCTTGATAAACTCATCTCTTGCTCCTTAATGAACTGAACATGCAAGGCATGGATCTGTTGATCTTACTATTCTTGCCAACTCAATTGGATTATTCAGGTCTTTTATCCTTGTACCGATAAGCATTTTTTCAACAACACCTGGGGTTCCTTTTGCGTCTTTTGGCGAAATATTCCATGTTGTGGGAACAATCATGTCATAGTTTTTAATCAATCCGTTTTCGTCAGTCTCTATCCAGTGTGCCAAAGCTCCTCTTGTCGCCTCGGTCAACCCGAAGCCGACAGCATTCTTCGGAACATCCCTCTCTACAAAAGCAAGCTCGTTAGGAGCAACTTTTTCTATATCTTCAAGAATCTTATCAATAATGATGCTCGAAGCAATGGCACGGCAGAGATGTCTTCCAAGAACAGAGTTATACTCTTTAAATGTAAGATTCAACTTAGCGTTAATCGAATCGACAAGCGCATTTAACTTCTTATTTTTACCGCTTTTGTAAGTATTTATAACCCTAGCAACCGGACCTACTTCCATAATCTCACCTTTATAACGCGGAGCTTTTGACCAGCTGTATTTTCCATTCTCTTTCTTCTGTTCTTCTTTAAACTCATCATAATTTATCGGTGTAAGTTTTGTAGAATCAAGAGGCTTTACATTGGAGTCGGGAGTGCTTTTATAGTAGGAGTATTTGTGATCTTCAAAAATATGTTTCAAATCAAGTGCTTCATACTCATCATCTATCGTTGCACCGCCTACAAAAAGGTGATTTTCCCCATTTTCATCTGGCAGATAGGGGTAAGAGAGGTAGTTTCCATATCCTGCTCCCATTTTAAAGTATTCCGGAAACTCTTTTGCTACAGCGATAATATCATTTATATAACTGTTTTTTATAAAGGTTTTAGCTCTCATGACTAAAGATCTGTATTTTGCAAGTTTCTCAACTGTTGGTATCGTGGTAACTCCACCGGCTTCAATTGTAACGGAGTGAGGAGCTTTTGCACCGAAAACGGCGACCGCTTTGGTTAAATCAGCCATAACTTTAATGGATTCAAGATAGTTTTTAATCGCAGTGAAATTTGTACTCTCTGATTTTGCATACACCGCTTCGTATCGCGGCAGGAATGGGGCTGCAGGAAATATTTTATTGCTTTTGAGCTCATTTTGAACCCAACTTTTTACACTAAGTGTACTCTCATCGTCTCCGTTATACTTTAAAACGGCAGTTATATCTATAAAATCAAGCGCGCTTAAAACATAAAAATGAAGAAGGTGATCCTGAAGTTGATACGCACCGACAATCATATTTCTTAGAAGCTGTCCGTTGTGGTTAGGTTTGATTCCCATTGCATTTTCCAGTGCGAGAGAGGCTGCCTCGGCATGAGCATAGGGACAAACTCCGCAGACCCTCTGTGTTACTTGCTGTGCAACTCTGGCATCATAACCGATAAGTGCCTTTTCTATTCCTCTGAACATCTCTGCAGAGCATTTCGCCTCTGTTACAACCCCGTCTTCTACTTTTGTCTCAACTTTAAGATGTCCCTCAATTCTTGTAAGCGGATCAATAGTAATTTTTTGTACTGCCATTTATAACTCCTTAAAGAGTAAAACTAGATTATTCTTTTAAGTGTGTTACTCCTTTGATTATTAAATCTAACATAAAAAAATTATTTCTTTTCTTGAGAGTATTATTACTTATCCAAATAAGTCTTTTTATATAAATCAGGCAAGAAACATTTTCGGCACATCGGGATTTTGTAGTAATCACCCTTGGCATGT
The DNA here is from genome assembly GCA_026390115.1 of Campylobacterales bacterium. Taxonomy (GTDB): domain Bacteria; phylum Campylobacterota; class Campylobacteria; order Campylobacterales; family Sulfurimonadaceae; genus Sulfurimonas. The sequence continues at coordinate 46,147 of JAPLGO010000001.1, forward strand.
GCATCTCTTATCTCTCTATATTTCGGTGAATTCCAGATGTCTATAAGTTTTTGCTCTTTCCAGTTTCCGACGATATACTCATCCGAATCATCCACACAGCAAACCGTAACATTCCCGTTGCATTTTAAGAACATTCTCTGAAAGAGCTGCTCGCATGCAAAACCTTCAACCGGCTCATACTCATGTCTTTTATTTGGATTTCTTTCGTTAAATATACCATATCCAAGCGAGTCAACAAGCCCTTCCCACATCACTTTCATAGCATCAAACTGACGGCGCCATATTGGGTCGTCATACATAACCATGGAGAGGCGGATATGCGTTTTTGGGTAGAACGTATCGCGAAGTTTTATAAACTCATAAATATTGTCTATGACCACCCCGATGGTCGTTCCGACGCGTTGTTGCGCATAGAGTTTAGGATTGACTGCATCAAAAGAGATAAAAAGTTTATCCAGACCTGCTTCAAGGAGTTTGAGTGATAGATCGGGCGTAAGCAGTACGGCATTTGTGTTAAACATCACATCAAGTACCCCTTTTTGCTTCGCATATTCCACTTGAAATGCAACATCTTTATGAAGAAGCGGCTCTCCCAGATATTGAAGTTTTATAGCCTTTACGCCATGCTCCACCGCTTGGTCGATGATATTCATATAGGCTTCTCTGTCTATGTAACGGCTTTTTGCCACATGATGCTCTTTATCCGCATCCTTCATGGTTCTCGCACACATCGGACATTTGAGGTTGCAGAGGTCTGTTGTCTCAATATCTAAGTTAAGAGGAAAGTGGGAGACGAATCTCTCTTTCGGATATTTACTCCAGTTTGCTCTGTACTCGGCATACTCCTCACCCTTAAAACTCTCCCAATTTTTTGAGAAGACTATTTCATTAGCGTTATAGTTTACCTCTTCCTCTTTTTTTTCTATGTGTTGTCCTGACATCTATAAATCCTTTTGTTTTAAAAGTGCTTCAGCTATTATAAAATCTAACTTTGTATCTATATCGGCAGAATGCTCTTGGCTCATAACATAAGCGTAAATATCCTGCTTTATGAAAAAACTCTTCTTCTCTATGACAGAATCTATCTTTGACATGTAAAAAGCGCCGTTTATTCTGTAGTAAACCGGTAAATCCTGAGAGCGGAAATTGTTGTATTTATCGTCCAAAAAGTTATCCATGCTTAAGCTCTCATCCAGCGTGTTACTCCAGAGCGGAGAGTGTTCTACCTCGCAAACACCTATGACCGATGTCGCATTTTTGGCGTAAAAGAACTCAATAGCCCCGTCAATGTCATCCACATCTCTCAGCGGCGAAGTGGGCTGAAAGATAATCACATCATCAAACTTTTCATCTTTATAAAAATCAAGTGCATGAAGGATTACATCTATGGATTTTGTCTCATCCTGTGCCAGTTCCGCAGGCCGCAAAAACGGCAGTTCTGCGCCATGTTTTAAAGCCACATCATAAATCTCCAAAGAGTCGGTCGTAACCATTACGGTGTCTATGTATTTGGACTTCTTCGCCTCGTCGATGCTCCATGCAATCAGAGGCTTTCCGCCGAGAGGAAGTATATTTTTATTAGGCAATCTTTTGCTACCGCCGCGAGCCAAAATAATCGCTAAAATTTTTTTGCCGTTAAACATTAATCTTCTCCATATAATAGGCAGTTTTTGCAGAGATGGTTATCAGGAAATTCACTCTTTGCATGCATCTCTCTAACAGCTGCAAACTCTTTGGAATTATAAATATCTAAAAAATCATGCTTTATCAAAGAACCGAAATTTATCGAATCAAAATAATCCTTGCAGCATAGCCCTAGCGTTCCGTCTGAATTGATGTAGAGTTCATCAAAAGGAATTTTACATTTTTTTGTTACCGCTTTTTGGGAAGTTACTTCAAACTTAGGAGTATATCCCAAAGCGTAAACGGAGACGCCGTTTACAAGTGCGAAGTTTGCACCGAAAATTGCTTCGAACTGTTTTATCAAAATCTCTTTGTCGATGTCAATGACGGAAGAGATAAAAATTCTTAAGTTTGGATATTTCTCAGATTTGAGCTGCAATAAATCTTTGAAATTTTGTATGACAATATCAAAATCATCTACCAAATGAACGCTTTTATAGGTTAATGCATCGAGAGCATTGATAGAAAATTTGATGCTGTCAATTCCTGCTTCTAAGAGTTCTATTGCCTTCTTTTTGGTAAGCAGCGCACCGTTCGTACTAAAATATACATAGGGAATATTGAACTCTTTTTTGGATGATTCTACAATCTTAGCAAACTCTCTATTTACAAGCACTTCGCCCTTCGCCGAGAGTCCAAGTTCGGTTATTTCTACATGTCGGGCAACATTCGTCATAACTTTTTTAAAATCTTCTAAAGTCGTCTGCTCTTTTATGGTTCGGGGATCTGAGTTTGAACAGAATGTACACTTGTGATTGCAAAATGTACAGATGTCAAAATTTACTTTTTTTTTCACAGAGATTCCTCAAACACGCTTGCATACTCGTCTCTCGCCTGTTTTAGCTCATTCATCTGACCGATATCCAGCCAATACTCATGTACAGGAAAAGAGATGGGTGCTTTGTTGCTTTTGATTAAATCATCAAAAAGCATCGGCATGTCATAAAAAGTGTCATCTTCTATCATCTCTATAACTTCCGGATTTAAGATGTATATGCCGGCATTGACATAAAATCTCTGCATCGGCTTTTCAATAATTGAGGTAATTCTTCCCTCTTCCTGATTTATCACACCAAATGGAACCTGATACTCATACTCCCGCACCGCCATAGTAGCATGTGAACCGTTCTCTTTATGAAAATTCAAGAAATGTTCAAAATTAACATTGGTGAGCAGGTCGCCGTTCATAACAAAAAAAGGTTCATCAAACCTGCCTCGCATAAGACTTAACGCCCCCGCTGTTCCCATGCGTTTGGTTTCATGAATATATTCTATGTTTACGCCAAACTTCTTGCCGTCGCCAAAATACTCTTTTACAATATCTGCCTTGTAGTTCACACTCAAAATAATATCTTTGAATCCATACTGCTTAAAATTATTTATAATAGTCTCTAATATCGGCTTGTTTCCCACTTTAAGCATCGGTTTTGGAGTCTCTTCCGTCAGTGGTCTCAGACGCGAGCCAAGACCGCCCACCATGAGAACCACCTTGTTGATTTTAGTCTGCGATGCCAGAAGAGTGTCTATATCCTCTATCCCGACAACTTTGTAGTTAGCATCTAAGACCGGCACATGGTAGATTTTTTTACCTAAAGATTTTGCCAGAATATCCTCTTTAGAATCATTCACGAAGCAGACAATTGGATTGGTCTGTATGATTTTTTCTATGGAGCTGCTGAGCGTCATGCCGTCAATCAGACCTCTTCTAATATCTCCATCGGTCAATATTCCGACAAGCTTTCCCTCTTCATCCACGACTACCGCTATTTTCATGGCGCCGTCATCAATTGCTATCATCGCCTCCCGCACTGTTGAGCTGGATTTGAGTCTGATTTTATCTATGCTTTTCATTCAAAACTTCTTTTTCATTTATTGTAGCTAAATCGGATAAAGAGTGATATTTTGTAATTATTTAAGGTATGCTTTTTGCTTCAACAGAACAACTAAATAGAGGGTATTGCGTGGAAAATATTGAGCTAAAAGCTATAGAAACCTATAATAAAAATTTGCTATTTCTAGAAGATATTGACCCAAGGCTATGTGAAAAAATTTACGCATTAGCCTATGCCATAGAACAAGGATATTATCAAGAAAAATATTCACTGGAGTACAAAGATGAATATTTTGATGTTTTGGAACCTGCAACCGGCAACTGGCTATATGGTGCAAACAGTAAAACGCATGCAGAGATGGCAGCCAAAAGTATAAACTATTCAAAAACAGAAAATGTATATGAGACTTTCGCGGATGTCAATATAGATGATGTTTATGCCAAAGAACTTGAGGAGATGGATATTTCCCAGAGTAGCTACTCCGGTGCAGCAGGGCTTATAAACTATTCAAACAAGCATGCGGATAAAGAAAAAACTTCTATGAAAAAGCTTTATAAGTTTATCTTCATAGGTGTCGGTCTTGGTCTACATCTGACTACGATACATGAAAAGCTGAACTCTAATATCTATTTTATCGTAGAGGATGATTTGGAGCTTTTTAGACTCTCCCTCTTTGTCACGGATTATCAAGCACTTACACAAAATGGTGCCATGCTTATTTTTTCTATTTTCGACGAGGAGGATGCTTTTAGAAATGCTACCAACCTCTTCTTAAAAGAGCATTTTATCTACAATCACTACATTAAATTTTTCTATCTTCTCAGCCACAAAGAAAAAAAGTTAAGAGCTATTCAGAACATTATCGTGGGGCAGAATTATCTTACTTTCAACTATTCGGCGCTCAGCAATAGTCTTTTGAGACCGCTTGTACATCTAAAAAACGGCTATAAACTTTTGGATATCAGCGCATCCTACAAGGATAGTATCTTCACAGATAAACCATTTTTACTTTTAGGTGCCGGACCATCCTTTGGAAAAAATATAAAGTGGCTATGTGAAAATCACCATAAGTTTATAATTGTCGCCGTCACTCCTCTCCTCGCAAAGTTAGAAGAATTAAACATCAGACCGGACATCATAACGCATGTACATGGCTTTGCTGATGCATTGCCCCATGTGCAGAAAGTAAAAAACATCTCATTTTTTGATAAAACTATCTGCATCTTCGGCGGTTTTACATCTCCTGATTTTATAAAATATTTCAAAAAGGAGAATGTCTTTGTTTTTGAAGGAAGCTCAAGATATAAGCGATGGGACACAGGTTTAACCTCCTCAAATATCGGTTCTATCTCTTATGGTCTGCTTCTTATGCTGCAGACAAAAGAAATTTATCTGCTAGGTCTTGATTTTGCTCCCGACCAAGAGAGTGGCAGTACACATTCATTAACACATAATTATGTTAGAAATATAGAGTTACAGGAAGATGAAACTATCGGAGGCGGGCTTGTTTTTAATAGTGCTATCGTAAAAACAAAAGGCAATTTTCGAGATGAAGTGTTTACAACTCTTATGTTTAATGACTGGAAAGAGGAGTGTAATGCTGTAGCAAGAAGTTACAAAACTGAGAAGAATGAACATGTATATAACCTGAGCGACGGTGCTTATATAGATGAAACTATCGTACTGAAGCCCGATGAAACTCAAATCACATCTTTAGCTCTTTTAGATAAAGAGAGTGCAAACAGCGAACTCCTCTCTATTTTAAACTCCAAGGCTGAAAATTTTTTAAATCCTGTTGAGCTGCATAATATTAGACTAAGAATTAAGTATTGTGACAATATTATAGATATTCTCAACAGACATGCAAACAGCAATCATCAAAATATCAACCAATACCATTACAATCTCTTAGGTGTATTTTATAATATTTTAACTGATGAGGGACAGGTTGAGAGCTCCGACATAAACCGTGCTATTACCCTCTATCTGCAATTTGTTTCAGGATTTATATTTGACCTTATCAATACAAAAGAGATAGTAAATGAAGAGATACTTATCAAGCATTTAGATAAAGTTATTATTCCTCAGATTATAAGAGTTATAGTATATTTTAAAGTTAATTTGAAAGATTATTTAAGTTTTGTAGCAGAAAAGTAGATTGCTTTGCTTTCACCTCTGAAACGAAGGCAGCCATCACCTCCAAACACTATTACAAAATGTTTGGTTACGGTTCTCATGGCAAAGAACCGATGTGGGGCAATCTTAGTTATGTAAGAAGTTTATATTATTGGAGCAGCTTGAGAACATTCTGCTGAACGGCATTCGCCTGACTCATAGCATAAGAGCCTGATTGTGCAAGAATATTATGTTTTGCAAAGCTTGCACTCTCTTCTGCAAAGTCAACATCCCTGATATTTGATTCTGCGGCTGAAACATTCACTTGAGTGATTGATATATTTCTCACGGTTGACTCTAGTTGGTTTTGTGCAGCACCCAGTGTTGCTCTTAATCCATCCACTGCTTTGAGTGAACTGTCCATCATAGATATAATGGTTGCAGAACTAGCCTGAGTTGAAAAAGTAGCTAATTGATTTGCAAATAAAGATGTAGTTTTCATACTACTTACTGTTGTAATAGTAGTATCACCTCTATATGCGCCAACTTGAAATGTATATGTTCCTGTAGTGCTTAAGAGTGGTTTGCCATTGAATTTGGTTTCAGAAGCAATGTGATTTAACTCACTTTGAAGTCTTATCATCTCTTTGGATATATAACTGCGAGAGCCACTATCTTGGGTATCATTGGCACCTTGAATTGCAAGAGTACGAATTCTTTGCAAGATATTTCCATACTCCTGCAGCGCTCCATCGGCCGTTTGAATCATACCAATACCATCATTTGCATTTTTTATGGCTTGACCTAAGCCGTTGGCTTGTGCGGAGAGTTTATTTGCAATTGCCAAACCTGCCGAATCATCAGCCGCTTTATTTATTCTTAGACCTGAGCTTAATGCATTAAGACTTTTATCCAGTCCGACATTATTCATCGTAGCTTGCATGTGTGCATTCATCGCACCCACATTTGTATTTATTCTAAATCCCATAACAGATTCCTTACGATTGACTATTTGTAAAACTAAAGCAAATAGTGTTCCAGAATTAAAAATGAAGGTTATTTAAAGGAAGGAAATGCCAAAAGAATTTACTCTTTGGCATCTATATTGTATTCTGAGTTAAATTCAGAATTAAGAAACTAAAAAATGTGCTTGCTAATTCGAACCTCTAACGACTGTTATTACTGTAACAATCTTAACACATTTTCTAAAGAAACATGCTTGCAACCAAGGCTGCTTTATTTAGACTACTGAAGTAGTCTAAGCACGTTTTGCTGAACAGCATTCGCCTGACTCATGGCATAAGAGCCTGATTGTGCAAGAATATTATGTTTTGCAAAGTTTGCTGATTCAGCTGCGAAATCAACATCTCTGATATTTGATTCTGCAGCTGCCACATTCACTTGTGTTACAGAAATATTTCTAACTATTCAAGTTGGTTTTGAGCAGCACCTAAAGTCGCTCTGAGTGTATCCGTTACTTTAATAGCACTATCCATCATAGATATAATAGTTGAAGCACTTGCCTGAGCAGTTAACCCGGCAATTTGATTTGCAAATAAAGTTGCTGTTTTCATACCGCTTATCGCGACCGTAGTTGTATCCCCTTTATAAGCACCTACTTGGAAAGTATAAGTTGTTGTAGCACTTAGAAGTTGCTTACCGTTGAATTTTGTCTCAGAAGCGATATGGTTAAGCTCACTTTGAAGTCTTAGCATCTCTTTACCGATAAAAGAACGGGAAGAGCTGTCTTGAGTATCATTGGCACCTTGAACGGCAAGAGTACGAACTCTTTGTAAGATATTGCTATATTCTGCCAACGCTCCATCAACCGTTTGAACCATACCTATACCATCATTCGCATTTTTAATTGCCTGACCTAGTCCTTGTGATTGAGAAGAGAGTTTATCCGCAATTGCCAAACCTGCTGAATCATCAGCCGCTTTATTTATTCTTAGACCCGAGCTTAATGCATTAAGACTTTTATCGAGCCCGATGTTGTTCATTGTAGCTTGCATGTGTGCATTCATTGCACCAACATTTGTATTTATTCTAAATCCCATTTTAAATCCTTTTCGGGTAAGAGCCTTTCGCCCTCTTTAATTTTGTTCAGCTTCCTTGCTGATACATCAATTATATCGTCAGCTAAAAAAATAACTTTAACCATTGTAACGAAAAAATGCCAAAGAGAGAATATCTTTGGCATTTGGAAATTAAAAATCTTTTACACTACTCTATTGAAGCAATCTTAATACATTCTGCTGAACAGCATTCGCCTGACTCATGGCATAAGAGCCTGATTGTGCAAGAATATTATATTTTGCAAAGTTTGCTGATTCAGCTGCGAAATCAACATCTCTGATATTTGATTCTGCAGCTGCCACATTCACTTGTGTTACAGAAATATTTCTAATTGTTGATTCAAGTTGGTTTTGAGCAGCACCTAAAGTCGCTCTGAGTGTATCCGTTGTTTTAATAGCACTATCCATCATAGATACAATAGTTGCAGCACTTGCCTGTGAAGAAAGAGTTGTAATTTGATTTGCCAATAAAGAAGCTGTTAACATACCGCTAATTGCAGCCGTAGTTGTATCCCCTTTATATGCACCGACTTGGAAAGTAAAAGTTGTCGTAGCACTTAGAAGTTGCTTACCGTTGAATTTTGTCTCAGAAGCGATATGGTTAAGCTCACTTTGAAGTCTTACCATCTCTTTACCGATAAAAGAACGGGAAGAAGTATCCTGCGTATCATTGGCACCTTGAACGGCAAGCGTACGAACTCTTTGTAAGATATTGCTATATTCTGCCAATGCTCCATCTGCCGTTTGAATCATGCCAACGCCGTCATTTGCATTTTTAATAGCTTGACCTAAACCCTGAGATTGAGAAGAGAGTTTATTTGCAATTGCCAAACCTGCTGAATCATCAGCTGCTTTATTTATTCTTAGACCTGAGCTTAATGCATTAAGACTTTTATCCAGTCCGATGTTGTTCATTGTAGCTTGCATGTGTGCATTCATTGCACCAACATTTGTGTTTATTCTAAATCCCATGTTAAATCCTTTTTGGGTACCCGCTGTTTGTCAAAGTTTATTAACTTCCTTGTTAATTATAACTTATATCGGTCTTAAAAAATATAACTTTAATAAATGTTCGAATTTAAATCCAATTATTTTATTTTTATTAGGTGCCGTTTTTATTATTTAAACTTTTTTGATACACTTCCGACACTAAAAACCACTATTCTCTATATATAGGAAAGCTATTTGAACTTAATTATCGTCGAATCACCCGCTAAAGCTAGGACTATTAAAAACTTTTTAGGCAAGGATTATGAAGTTATCGCTTCTAAAGGACATATCAGAGATTTACCGAAATCCCGCTTTGGAATTACAATTGATGAAAACAATCAGCTTATTCCTGCTTATAGTGTAGCAAAAGAGAATGCGACTACTGTCAAAGAAATAACCGCTTTAGCCAAAAAGTGTGACACAATCTATATCGCAACCGATGAGGATCGTGAGGGCGAGGCGATTGGTTGGCATATAGCACAGGCAATAAAAAAAGATCCAACACAACTTCCACGCATAGTTTTTCATGAGATTACAAAAACTGCAATCAACCATGCGCTTGAGAATGCCCGTAAAATTGATATGGACATGGTAAACGCCCAACAAGCGCGTCGTCTTCTTGACCGCGTTGTTGGATATAAACTCTCCCCGCTTCTTAGTTCCAAGATTCAAAAAGGACTTTCCGGAGGACGCGTTCAATCCTCTACTCTTAAACTTGTCGTTGACCGAGAGAGAGAGATACGAGCTTTTATTCCTCAGGAGTATTGGACTATAGACACTCTCTTTAGAAAAGACATAGAAGCAAGTTTGGTAGTGCATCAAGGAGACAAGCTCACAAAACTCTCAATTGGTAACAAGAATGAAGCCTCTTCTATAGTAGAAAGCGTAAAGAGTGATTCGTTTATTATCGAAGCGATTGAAACGAAACAGAGAAAAAGTTCAACTCCGCCACCGTTTATGACATCAACTCTACAACAAACGGCATCAAGCAAACTAGGATTTACTCCTAAAAAAACTATGATGGTGGCGCAAACTCTTTACGAGGGCGTAAAAACTCCCGATGGGACATCAGGTGTTATTACCTACATGAGAACAGATTCACTCAACTTAGCGGGTGAGGCTGTAGAAGCTGTGAGAGAAGCTATACTCAGCAGATTTGGTGCAAAATATTTGCCAAACGAAGCGAAAGTTTATAACAAAAAATCAAAGGGTGCGCAAGAGGCGCATGAGGCTATTCGCCCTACAATGCTTGGCTTTACACCGGAAATTGCACAAAAATTTTTAAAAGGTGATGAGATTAAACTCTACACACTTATCTATGAAAGATTTATGGCATGTCAGATGAATGATGCACTTTTTGAACAGCAGAGTATTATTTTAAAAGGTTCAAACAACGAGTACAAAGTAAGCGGCAGAAAACTACTTTTTGACGGTTTTTATGCACTTACCGGAGCTGAAGACAAAGATAAGCTTCTTCCAACACTCAAAGAGGGTGAAAAAATCGACCTTCAAAGCATAAAACCGGAACAACATTTTACAGAACCGCCTGCAAGATACTCTGAAGCTTCTTTGATTAAGAAACTCGAATCCGAGGGTGTCGGAAGACCATCAACCTATGCGCCGACGGTCGCAACCCTAAGCAGTCGTACTTATGTAAGCATTGAAAACAAACAGATTGTTCCAACCGAGATGGCTTTTACTGTAACAGAGATTTTAGAAAAAAACTTTGCAAATATTGTTGACATCTCTTTTACTGCGAACATGGAGGAGAAACTGGATGAAGTTGCAGAGGGGCAAGTAGATTGGCAAAAACTCTTAAGTGATTTTTACTTCCCTTTCGTAGCGCAGGTAGATGAGGCTAAAGATAAAATAGTATCCCTCAAAATAGCAGAACCTACCGGAAAGGCTTGTCCTAAATGCGGAGCAGAGCTGCTTCTTCGCTCCGGAAGATTTGGAACTTTTGTGGCTTGCAGCGGTTTTCCAAAGTGTAAATATACAGAGCAAGTTGACGAAGAAGGAAATAAAGTAGAGGCCAAAGTTGAGTTAAGCGATGAGAAGTGCGACAAATGCGGTAAAGATATGATTGTTAAAAGTGGCAGAAACGGCAAATTTTTGGCATGCAGCGGCTATCCGGATTGTAAAAATACAAAAAGCATGGCGGTCGAGAGTAAAACTTCCGATATTCCATGTCCTGATTGTGGTGGAAAACTTCTCTGGAAACAGTCATTCCGCGGTGCATTTTGGGGATGTGAAGCCTACCCTAAATGCAAATTTATAAGCAAATTTGAGCCAAGTACAATTAAGTGTAAAGAGAAGGGGTGTGACGGTGTTTTGGCAGAAAGGGTTTACAGGAACAAAGAAGTTTATGAGTGCGTTAAGTGTAAAGTCAGAACACCCAAAGAAGAGATAAAGTAATTCCAATATGAAAATCGGCATCCTATCAGATACGCATAAAAAGGTTAAAAAAGCTTCAAAAGCTCTTGATATGCTTCTTGAAAACGGTGCTGAATTTATCATCCATGCAGGCGATATTGTCGAGCAGGAAGTTTTGGAACTTCTAAAAAACTCTACCAAAAAATATGTAGCCGTTTATGGAAATAACGATGCCCACCTTGTCCAGTACCACGCAAATTACAACCTTGTGCAAGAGCCTCACTACTTCAAACTTGGCGACACAAAATTTAAACTTATGCATCTCCCTTTTTACATGACACCGGATACGGAAGTAGTTATCTCCGGACATACGCATGAGTTTTCATGTGAATTTATAAATGGAACCCTCTTTCTGAACTCCGGAGAGTGTTGCGCAAGAAATAAATCTCTCTCGGAGTGTGCCATGCTTGAAATCAGTGATACAAACTTCTTGGTAACCTACTATTCAAGAGAAAAAAAATCTGGTACATTTGTAGCAAAAGAGTTTTTATATAAAAGAATTTCAGAATGAATCAGAAAATTTTTCTCTGCTCTATTTGTAACATAAATAGCGGAACATGTAATGAAGATTGTAAATTCTGTTCTCAAAGCGTACGATACAAAGCAGATATAGCGCGCTACAAAAAGAAGCCTCTGAATGAGATTTTGCAAGAAGCAAAACATGCCAGAGACAACGGTGCTTTGGGTTTTTGCTTGGTTACAGCCGACAAAGGGCTGAACGATAAAACTCTTGAATTTGTCTGCGCAGTTGCACGAGCCGTAAGTGAAGTTGCGCCGGAACTTAGACTTATTGCATGTAACGGAACCGCGACGCTTGAACAGCTTCTGGTTTTAAAAAGTGCCGGTATAAAAGCGTATAACCACAATTTGGAGACTTCAAAAGAGTTCTATAAAAAGATTTGTACAACACACACATGGCAGGAAAGATATGAGACTTGCGAGAGTGTAAACAAGGCTGGCTTAGTACTTATATCCGGCGGTATTTTTGGACTTGGAGAGTCACAGGAAGATAGAATCTCCATGTTAAAATCTTTAAACTCTCTCAACCCAATTTCAGTTCCTATCAATTTTTATCATCACAATGAAGCTCTTGAACTTCAACCAAACCCTTTAAACATTGATGAAGCTTTGGAACTCATAAAACTGACAAGAGAAACAATCCCGCATGCCCAAAGGATTATGGTGGCTGGGGGAAGAGAGCTTATGTTTGGCACAAGACAAGATGAAATCTTCGCATACGGCGCAAACTCAATCGTTATAGGAAACTATCTTACAACAAGCGGCAGAGATATGAGTAAAGATTTAGAAATGCTAAAGTCTCTCAATCTTCAAATTGCCGCGGCCGTTTAGGAGTTGAAATGAGCAGTTCTGTACTTTTTATCGGGATAGCTTTTTTAATTGTAATCTCACCCATTTTTTCAAATGTCACAAAACTGCCGGTCGTTGTTGTAGAGATTATTCTTGGTGCATTGGCAGTGTGGTTCGGTTTTTTTGATACCGGCAACGAAATTTTTAAAAATCTTGCAAAAATAGGTTTTTTTTATCTCATGTTTTTAGCAGGTTTAGAGATAGACCTCAAACAATTTGCAGCAAAAAAAGGCAACCTGCTTAACAGTGCAATTATCTATTTTTTAACCCTCTATGGATTATCATTTTCCATATATCTCTTTTTTGACCTCAATCCTGTTTATATCGTTGCCATACCGATTGTCTCCCTTGGGATGATTATGGCTCTTATAAATGAACAAGGGAAAAAATTTAAATGGCTTGAAATAGTTTTGATAGTGGGAGTTTTAGGTGAAATACTCAGTATCTCTGCGATAGTTATCTATGAATCCTATATTCATTTCGGTGTAACTTTCCAATTTTATAAAAATATATTTATATTTTTTGCCGTTTTACTTCTGTTCTATTACTCTTTTAGAATCTTAAATATTTTATTTTGGTGGTATCCTGAGCTCAAAAAACTTCTTATGCCCGAAGATGATTCCAAGGCTCAAAGCGTTCGAGTGAGCATTGCCTTTTTTATCATACTGATTACCGTTATGAAAATACTTCATATTGACATGGTTTTAGGTGCCTTCTTTGCGGGTATCTATATTTCAAACTTTTTCGAGCATAAAAAAGATTTGCCACATATACTTCATAAAGTCGGATTTGGCTTTTTAGTTCCCCTGTTTTTTATCTATGTCGGCACAACTCTCGATTTAAATATGATTTTCAGTACAGAGGTTATCTACCGTGCACTTCTCATCCTCTCAGCCATGATTTTTGTCAGGGTGGTCAGCTCTTATCTTGCATACAGTAAACATTTAAACCCTGTTGAAACTTTTTTGCTCGCACTTGGGGACTCCATGCCTCTGACATTTATTATAGCGATAGCAACCATCTCTTACGAAGCTTCACTCATATCTCACAATGAATATCTCTCATTTATCGTAGCAGGTATGTTATCTGGTATAATTATTATGAGTTTAATAAAGTTCTTAATATCTATTATCTATAAAAGAAAGGTGGAATGAAATGTCTCGCTCTGTTTTGCTGCAACTAGCCCGTGATTCAATCCATGAAGTTTTTGAAGCCCAAAGAACTATAGATAGAAAAGCTCTCTTAGAAGAGCATCCTCTTTTGAATGAGAAGATAGCTACAACCGTGAATATCTATTTCAACCATGAATTAAGAGGTTCTTATTCATCTTTGGATGCATCAAAAAGTCTGCTAGAAGATATAATTTATAATGCTAAAAAATCTGCTTTTGAAGATAAAAATTTCTCACCTCTCACCAGTTCTGAGTATCTGCACTCAGAAATAGAACTCCTACTTACAACTCCTGAAGGAATTATAAGTCAAAAAGACCCAGCAATACTAAAAAACTAATCATTAATTATTTAACATCCGCCCTGAATATAACAGGCTATCGCATAACCATGATTTAAACCCAAAGCAATACTCCCTCCGCTCTCTTGCGTAATATCACCGGCTACAAAAAGCCCTTTAATATTTGTCTCATAATTTTCATCATGCACAGGTTTGCCTTCCTCTTCTTCTATCCCTGAATTCGCCAGAAATGAGCTTGGGGTTGTGCCTCCGATTGCATAAATAACTCTGTCAAAAAGCTCAGGCTCTCTTTCACAGAACATGACTTTTACTTTACCATTATCATTTTCTAAATCATCAATATTAACACCCAAAATTGGTCGAACTTCACCGTTTTTAATTGCTTCTTCAATATTTTTTTGATTCGTAGGATTTGCTCTCTCAAAAGTTTCTCTTCTGTAACAAATCGAAACACTATTCTTATCAGCTAAATCAACCGCATACTCTATTGCACTATCTCCGCCGCCAACAACCAAAACTTTTTCATTTCCAACACACCCGTCAAGTGTAAAGCCTACCCTGCTTTTAATCCCCATCGGTATTTTATAGCTCGGTTTATTAGGTTTGCCCATGCGACCGATTGTGACGACCACATGTTTTGCTTTTATACTTTTTCCTGCCATAAAGACTTCAAAACAGTCATCCAACTTTTTAATACTTTGAACTTCCACATGTGTCTGTAACTCAACAGAGTGGTGTGCTAAAATCTCATCAAAGAAATCTAATGTGGTCTCTTTTGTACCATCTACAAAATAAATCCTGCCATCAAGTTCAACTTTCTGACCTTTCCAATCTTTGTCAACTCTTTTGTTGTCTTTATAATATTTTCGTATAGTTGAATTGTGATTTCCCTCTTTTTCCAGCAAAACAATATCTCGAATTCCTTGGAGATAGCCCTCCACTGCAGTGGCAATGCCCGCCGGCCCTGCTCCTATAATTGCTAGCTCATGTATATGGTTCATATCTTCTCCTAAGGTTGAAATATAAATTTTAACATAATTTATTATTTTTATTATATACTGACGGAATGTATTATGTAATTAAAAGACAATTAGATAAACCTATGTCATGTTTCATAGGCTTTATGGTTCCCAAGTATATAGCTTCAAAAAATAACGACAGTGTAATTTTTGAATTTCATAAAGATGGAAAAACTCAAAGAAAATGGGTAAAGAAAGAGGAGATAGTTTTGCTCACGGAAGACAGAGAATTTTTCATAAAAACAATGGAACAGTTCAAAGCGGTAGAAGAAACACAGCAAAAGTTGGTAGATGAAGCTAGAGATATGTTAAATTCCAGCATAGAAACATTTACAGAGACTGTAAATGCAGAGTTGAATGAATTTAATGAAATAAAAAGTTCGGCTAATATACCGTGCCTTCTAAAAAATTTATAAATTTTTACCCAAAATTATGATTTTTATTTCAAATTTTGAGGAAAATTTGTCATAACTTCCCTCTTCAAGGTTTATTCCAAATTTTGAGGAAAATTTGTCATAAACTTTTGAAGTTTTGGCACTATAACAGCTTGGCAGTAGCCTTGTGATTGGTTACGTTGAGTTTTGATGATAACCCTCAGCCGGAAAAACTTTAGGCAAGAGACTGACCTCAGTAACTATTTTATCTCTAAAACTCTCTTGTGCTTTTGAAATTGCACTCAAAACCACTTCCTTTTGCTTACTGTCTTCATAATAAACCACCGAACGATACTGCGTTCCTCTGTCTGCTCCCTGCTGATTTAATGTAGTCGGGTTATGCACGCCAAAAAATATATTCAAAAGCTCTTCCCTTGTAATTATATCTTCGTCAAACTCTATATCTACAACCTCTGCATGACCGGTTGCTCCCGTGCAAACGCTCTCGTAAGAGGGATTTGCTCTCGCTCCGCCTGTATATCCGCTCACGGCTGAGAGCACACCTTTAACATTAGAGTAAACAGCTTCAACACACCAAAAACATCCCCCACCCAAAACTAATCTCTCTATTTTCATGTTTAAAGACTCCAAATATTTTATAATTTGTCCAATTATTACACAAAATTCTTCTAATAATTCGAACAAAACTCTTTAAATTTAAGAATTAAGAAAACTTATAAGATTAATACAATAAAGTATTGTCATTGTTGAAGTTAAAATATTAGGAAAACTAATGAAAAATACAAAAAAAGTGGCTTTGTGCCTTAGTGCATTTGCGTTATTCAGTACCGGTTCGTTGTTCGGTGATGACACGAATGCAACAAAAGTTAAAGAAAATATTGTAACAATTGAACTTCCAAAAGTTCCGGATGTACCAAAAGTAGAAGCAACTGTTCCAAACGTCAAGGTAGTAGAAAATGGAAATATGAAACCGGATGAAACTCTGCAAGAAATTCTTACTCCTAAAAAAGTTATATTTAGCGACCATGTCGCACCTTCGTATTATCCTGTGAAAAAAGAAATAAATACTACAAAAGTCGAAGTTGGCGATATTGACAATGGCAGAGTAGCAGCTTATTTGCACTCCCCTCTGCTTAGTGTTGAGCAAGTAAAATCAAACTTAGAAAAAGCAGGATTTACTGTTTTGGCTGAGTACAAACTTGATGATAAGAGTGAAGTAGTATCGATAGTATTTAGTGACAAAAGGATGGAAGAAGCGGCAGCTAAAAAAAGCAGAGGTTTTGCCAGCACTTTGAGAGTGCTGATTGACACACAAAACAAAATAGTCAATATCTCAAATCCAATCTATGTTATGGGAGCTTTTTTGCAAGAGGAGTATAACTCTAACATTGCCCAAGATGCACTCAATCGCATAAGAGAGAACTTTGAAGGGCTTAAAAATTCAGAAGATATTGTCAAATTTTCTGTTTTAGAGCACTTTCAATTTATGGAAAATATGCCTTTTTATAAGGATATGCAGGTTGTGGCTACCGGAACAAACGATGAGTTGCTTGCTAAAGCCAAAGCCTCTAATAAGATTGTTTATGAGCAACATCTAGGCAACGGCACCATCGTTTTAGGTGTTGAACTCGAAAAAAGAACAAGCAAATTTGTTAAAAAAATAGGGTACTTAAATGGCGGTCTGCTTCCTTACCCTGTTACTATAGAAAATGGGGAGGCTAAAATTCTTGAACCAAGATTTTACATTTCAGTCATGTACCCTATGATAAAAATGTCCGAGTTTATGACAATCGCAACCGTTCCAGGAGCAATAACGGCAGATTGTGACAAACTTTTCCGTTAATGTTACACACTCAAACGAACGCGTCCGTTTGAGTGGCTGCTGCTAAAGTCCCTACAACTACGAAAACAAGCGAAGCACTTTTCGCAAAGCGAAAATGTTTCTTTAGTAAAATGAATTTTTCGATATTTACATAGTGTTGCACTTTTTCATAATGATGCAAGTTACTCTTTATGGCGCTTTAGAAGTTCTCCATACATCTTTTGCATGAAAGGGACTTCGACAAATTCTCTCTTTGCCTCTTTCACAATATATCCGCTCAAAGTTTTTAGCTCATCCCTTCTTCTGTTTTGAAAATCAAGGTGCATAGAGGTAGATGAATCATAGGGCAGGTTTTTAGCAATTTCTAAAGATTTCTCAACCTCATCATAAATATTTACACCCTTGGCATGTGCCACTTCCGCTATCTCTTGCAAAAGTGTTTTAACCTCTTCATAGTGGTGCTCGTAAACATAACCTATTGTATTGTCATAAAAAGCCGTAGCAGTGGCAAAAGCGGAGATAAATATATACTTCTTCCAGATAGCAGTTTTACTATCCTCTTCAACTTTAGCACGAAGAGAAGCCTCGTCGCAAACCGCTTTTAAAATTTTTGATTCCTCTTGCAATCCCCCAAAAATAAGGGCAAAAACCTTCCCTTTTTTTCTTATGACCCCAGCTTCTTGCACATGTGAGAGTATATATACACAGGCATCTAAAACCTTGCATTCACTCAGAACCCGTAACTCATCCCCATGCTCCACACCGTTTGCAAGACTCAAAATAATTGTCTCTTCATCCACATGAGAGCTTATCGCCTCATAGGAGCTTTTCAAATCGTAGCTCTTTACACAAAAAAGTACAATGTCAAAATATCCTTCTGCCTCTTTTAACTCTTGTGCTTTTAATTTCACATGCGCCGTGAGCGTCAGCGAGGAAGTGCCCTCGGGGTGCCAAGAGGTATCATCCTCGATTATAGTAATTCCATCATTTTGAATTTTTCTCAGATGTTCACCTCTTGCAAACCCGATAACCTCATGAGAAGTTTTTGCTAAATGTGCCGCAATATACCCACCTACTCCGCCAAGACCAACAACCGCTATTCTCATCTCAATCACCCCTCTTATCTCTTGAAGTATTATATAATACATTTTATTTTTTCACAAAAGGAAAGGTTATGCCGCGTATTGATGATAAAGCATTTTATGAAGCCGCTATAAAAATACATGGCATAACCGCGATGGGTCTAAACTGGCACTCTAACCTCTCTCAAGAGATTCGATTTGATGTAATTTTAGAGATGCTCCCTAATGATTTAGAAAGCTTCACGCTCTGCGATGCAGGGTGCGGATTTGGAGATTTTTATACATTCATGGAAAAAAACTTTCAAATGTGTAAAAAATATATAGGGGTTGACGCTCTTGAATTTATGTGCAATGTAGCAAAAGAGAAAACCGGATGTGAGATAATCCAGGCAGACATTTGCAAAGAGTCACTTCCACATGCCGACTATTATATCTGCAGCGATGCGATGAATGTGCTTAGCGAATTTGAAACGCATCTCTTTATCCGCAACTGTTTCTCGGCATGTAGCATCGGCTTTATATTTAATATTCTACACGGTGATTTCGATACAACAACGTACAACTATACAACGACACAGCAGATAGAAAATATTGCAAAAGAACTTGGTGTCAAATGTGTAACCTACTCGCAAGGGTACATGGAGAACGATATAACCGTGGGATTTTTTAAATAATGTGTGCTATTTTTGGAATAATCGGCGGGTATGACGAAGCAAAAGCCAAATATGCGCTCTCTCTTTTAGCCCATAGAGGGGAAGATTTTTGCGGAATTGTGCAGAAAGAAAACCTCTTTTTTGCACACCAAAGATTAAGCATACTCGACACTGGCAAGCGCTCCCACCAGCCTCTTGAACATGAAAAAATTCTGCTCTCTTTTAACGGGGAGATTTATAATTTCAAAGAGTTAAAAAAAGAGTTGGATTTTGATTTTAAAAGCGAAGGCGAGGGCGAAGTAATAATTGCCGCCTACCTAAAATGGGGAGCGGATTTTGTAAATCACCTTCGAGGGATGTTTGCAATCGCCCTGCTTGACGGTGATACTCTCTACCTTTTTCGTGATAGGCTAGGCAAAAAACCCCTCTTTTACATGCATGGCAAAAGCTTTATCTTTAGCTCTGAAATAAAAGGGCTAACTCCCTTTTTGAACAAACATGAACTCAATGACGATGCACTTATGAGCTACCTCAGTTTTCTAGCCCCGACTCCGCCGCACACCTTTTTTAAGGGGATACAAAAGTTGGCAAGCGGAGAGTATTTAAAGCTTGCAAACGGTCATGTAGAGATAAAAAGATATTTTGATCTGCTCGACTCTCAGTCAAATATCATAACAGACAAAAACGAAGCGATTCACACGCTGGAAGGTCTGCTTGAAGAGTCTATTACCATGCGACTAAATGCCGATGTGCCGATGGCATCGCTTCTCTCAGGTGGAATCGATAGTGCGACGCTCAACTATTATGCGAAACAAAGAGGCGTCAATCTTCACACCTACACTCTGGGGTACAAAGAGTTTGCAAAATATGATGAACGACAGAATGCCTTACAGAGTGCGGAGTTTTTGGGTTTAAACAACACACAGGTAGAGATAAATCAAGATGATTTTATCACCGCATGCGGAGCTGTTTTAGAGACGCTGGATGAGCCGCTCAACGACCCTGCCGCCATTCCGCTTTACCTGCTTTTCGGGAAGATTAAAAAAGATGGCTACAAAGTGGTTTTGAGCGGTGAAGGAAGCGATGAGCTGTTTTTAGGGTATCGACAATATTTTGAATATCTTGACATCGGAAAAGCTTCAACTTTGGCACACAAAAACTGGCTCAAAAAGTATTTCCACTCCAACTTTTCAATGAACCGCGAATGGGAGTGGTACAAACGGATTTTTGATGACACACTTTTGTTTCGCACATCGGGAGATAAATTCACAGACCTTCAAAAAAATAACCTCATGCGAAGAAATGTAAAAGACAACGAATCGCTCAAATATCTCAAACCCTACCGTGACAGATTCGAGGCTTCAGCCCACAGTGATGAGAGCATCTGGTACAGCTACATCGACCTTAACCTCTTTCAGGGGGAGCATTTTTTGACCAAACTCGACCGAGTAAGTATGGCACATGGGATAGAATCCCGCACCCCTTTTTTAGACCATAAACTCGCATCCGCAATCTTTACTATTGCTCCGCATCTGCGCTATGAGGATGGAGTTACAAAGTCGCTTTTAAAAGAGATTATGAGAGATAAACTGGATGATAAAATTCTGAAAAGAAAGAAAAAAGGGTTTTCCAACCCCTACATGGAGTATCTCATAAACTCCAAACAAATCGACCTCATAAAAGAGGTAAACAAAGAGACGGGAATGTTCAAAACAAAAGAGCTGGACGAGTACATCGCAACCGCTTCAAAAGGGAGCTTCAAGCAGCATGTCTGGGGGCTTTATGTTCTGAGTGTTTGGATGAAGAAGTGGATGCTATAGACTTCATGATTTTTATCTAAAAGTAATATAAGGAATACACCTAATGAATAAAACAGCGAGCGATTCAAAAACACTCTTAGCACTCAATAAGCCTAAGGGTTATGTGGTCACACGATCTGATGAACTTGGGCGAAAAACAGTTTATGATCTTTTGCCCGATTGGGTTTTTCATGACGGATGGATGCCAATCGGACGCCTTGATTTAGAATCTAAGGGGCTTCTGTTATTCACAACAAACGGTAAAATCGGCGACGCGTTGACCAAACCAGGGAATTGCATGAAGGTATATGAGATCTGGGTCAGAGGCCACGTAACAGACGAACATATTGCAGAGGCTTTAAAAGGTGTAGAAAGTCCGCAGGGTCTACTAAAAGCTCTTGAAGTTGAAAAAATAAGCACTGGTGGTGCGAAAACAAAACTCAGAGTAATCATTGACGAGGGCAAGAATCGGCATATCCGCCGACTTTTTGGGGCGCTGAGGGACCCAAAATTCGGGACGCCATTAAAGGTCTTAGAGTTGAGCCGAATCAGCATTGGCAGTTTTAAACTCAACATAGAAATCGGTCAGTGGCGTTACCTTTCATTGGAAGAAGAGAGAATGCTAATCAAAAATTTTAATTAACACGAAGAGCTATCTTTAATAATTGCACTTGTGCATAAATAACTGCAAGTTAATATGTTTCAGAAAAATAATTTCGTAAACTAAAGAAAACACCCTATGCCGTAAGGCTTTTTTGAATAGAAAAGTTTGGCATGCGCAACGATGAGTGCATGAAACTCCTGATAGCAAATCAGCAGTTCATCTCTATCTTTCAGCTCTTTTTCTATCTCACTCTCCATAAATTTTTTTATTACGAGATAACTTGCTTTTTCATCTATCAGCCCCGCATGTAAAAGCAATCTTTTTGTGTAGGCATCGACCACAAACTCAGGCTGTTTGTACGCATAAAGAAGAATTGAATCGGCACTCTCGGGACCTATTCCTTTTACGGCCAAGAGTTCCTCCCGCGTTGGAACTCCGCCCTCTAATCTCTCAAAAAATTTTATAAATGCCAAAATATAGTTTGCTTTTTGGTTGAAATATCCTGAGGGTTTTATTGCACTTTTGAGCATATCAAGAGGCATTTTTTTGATTGCTTTGTAGTCTAGGCAATTCATAGTGCTGAGACTGTTCAATGATTTTACGACGGAGGTAAATGTGGTGTTTTGGGTCAGAATCACACCCAAGCAAATCTCAAAAATTTGATTCTCATTCTTTGGAAAAATATAGTCATCAGAATGGTAACCGCCATCCGTAAAAGGCCACCACCCTTGCGCTCCGTATTTTTCATGGAGTACTTTGTAAATTTTCATCACCCTATTCATTTGTTTTTCCCACAGTTTAACCTTTACCTGCTCTATTCTCAAACTCTATTTAATATGCTAGAATCCTACTCTTAAAAATATGAAAAATTGATTACAAAAGACAAAGGGTTTGATGAAAACTTCTACCTACTCCTATCTCTTAATTCTTGCGATGCTATTATGGGCGGGAGGCTGGAGTGCTTTAAAAATTTTAACGAATGACCTGAGCGTAGATGTAATTGTATTTTGGCGATTTTTTATTATGAGCCTCTCCTTTTTACCAATCCTCTATTTTTTAAAAATACCTCTGGTTCTGGGAAAATCAAATCTAAAGTATGTGGTTGGAAGCTCTCTATTAAACATCGCTTTTATGTTCTTCTCCTTTGTCGGAATCAAACATGGATTCGCCGGAGGGGGAAGCGTCATTATCACTATGCTTAGTCCTGTTATGACATTTCTGCTTGTTGCACTTGTCTTTAGAAAGAGGCTCGCGAATATTCAATATTTTGGTTTAGCCATCGGCATGTTTGGCGGAGTGATTATGCTTCAGCTGAGCGACATGAGTCTTTTTTTAAACAGTTCTAATATCTACTTTCTGCTTTGCGCACTCGTTTGGGCGGGACTTACCCTGCTCTCGCAACACTCACAAAAACATATTCATCCAATCCATTTTAGCTTTTTAATCTCTGTCTTTGCTTCATTTGTCACATTCTTCTATGCTTTCAATTCAGATTTGCTCAGCGTTTTCAATCAAGGTGCAAAATTTTGGGTTGCTTTGATTTACCTGGCAGTATTGGGTCAAAGCGTGGCAACAACCATTTTTTTCATGGCATCAGGCAAGTTGGGAAGCGAAAAAACAAGCTCCTATATGTTTTTAGTCCCTGTTTTTGCTCTTTTTATCGCTTGGCTTATTCTGGATGAACCGCTGCAACTTCACATAGTTGTTGGCGGAGCGATAAGCATGATTGCGGTTTTTTTTATCAACAAAAAAATAATTTAATCACACTACTTATGTTTTAAAATTCTTTAACTATTATTAGCTATAATACGATATATAAATAAATTATATATTACTTAAGGTAACTCTTATGAAAAAAATTCTGATTCTAGGCGGTGGTTTTGCAGGGATTGATGCTGCAATTCATTTTACAAAATTAAACTATGCCGTAACACTGGTGAGCGACAGAGAGTATTTTTATATCTATCCCACCTCTATTTGGATTCCTACACGAGAGAATGAATTTAGCGATGTCTGCCTCAATTTGAATGAACTTCAAGAGGCGCACGGTTTCGAACTTATAGTAGATGCGGTCGAAAAAATCAGTGCGAAAGAGAGTTCTGTTACGCTTAAAAGTGGAAAAGTTTTAAATGAGTATGATTATCTTATAATCGCCATGGGTGCGTCAAAAATGAAACATTCAGGAATTGAAAACACGCTCTCCATTTGTGGTGCACCTGAGCAATCACTTCTTATCAGAGACAGGATTGATGCCCTGATAACAAAAGGAAGCGGTAAAATCTGCTTTGGTTTTGGCGGAAATCCTAATGATAGCTCGGCCGTTCGAGGCGGTCCAGGATTTGAGCTGCTTTTTAATGTCCACAGCCTTCTCAAGAAAAAAGGTATCAGACACAATTTCGAGCTGACATTTTTTGCACCGATGGCTGAACCTGGGAAGAGAATGGGACCACAAGCTTTGAAAATGATGGATAGTTATTTTTCACGTCTCAATATAAAATCTCACTATGGCAAAAAGATTAATAATTTTGAAGTTGATGCGATTATTTTTGAGGATGACACAAAACTTGCATCTAACTTCACTATGTTTATTCCTGCCGGAGACGGACATGAAGTGATTAAGAATTCCGATTTACCGACGAATGCAGCAGGATTTGTAAAAATAGATGATTTTTGTAATGTGGTATTTGAAGACTCCGAGCTGCCTACAAATATCTACGTTATCGGCGATACAGCTGCACTCGAAGGGTATGAGTGGAGAGCAAAACAGGGGCATATAGCCGAAGTCATGGCAAAAATAACGGCGCACAATATAGAGGAAAGAGAGAACAACCGCTCAGATTTTCATGGGTATCAGAAGCATCTCAATATTTTATGCGTTATGGATAGCGGCGACGGGGCTGCCTTTGTTTACAGAGACAACAAAAGGGCTTTCATGCTTCCTCTTCCGATTATCGGGCATTGGCTTAAAAAGGGTTGGGGCATTTACTGCAGATACTCAAAACTGGGGAAAATTCCTAGAATTCCCGGAATGTAAAGTAAAAAAATTACCTTTTAAGTAATGCTAAAATAGAATACGCTTATGAAAAATATTTTAATGAATTTATTGACAATCATGGTTCTCAGCACATTGGGAATGTCGGATGTAAGTCACAAAAATAAATCTATAGTAAATGAGCGAGCCAAAGAGTTCGTGGCTTCAAACATGTATATTCTTAAAAAAGAGATTGCCATGGGTCATGGCGAGTCGATTGATACTCTGGCTGAACTTTTAAATATTAAAAATGTAGCTCTTTTTTCTGCCTCTCTTCAAGCAAACTATAACAGAATATATATGACTCAAAATGGAACAATTGCTGATGTATTTAATAGCATCTCTGCTGCTAGCATGTAAGCAATCATAGAATCAACCTGTTTTTTCGTTTAGTTTAACCTCTTTTTTTACACTATATTCAGGAACGCACCATCATACTCAGACTCCTCTTTATCACTCTTTTTTGCATTACCTCTTTATACGCCTCACTCGCAGAGTATAAGAGCAGAGCCAATGAACTCAAACTCTCAGAGGAGAGATACTGGAACTTACTTCTTCACATGGTGAATGGAGAAAGCGAAATTGACGATGTCCAATTCTTCTTCGCATCGGACGGAAAAACGAATGCAAAGAGTGAACTTGATGCAACACTGGATGCTCTCTTTCAAGAAAAAAGCTTTGATGACAACTCAAGTGCCTGTAAATTTCCGGCAAGAAAAGCTTGGCTCAAAGAGAAGCTCAATATTAATGATTTTGCAAAAGTCACCTGCAAAAAATATGACGATACTTTAAAAAAATTGAATCCAAAGTCTGCGACGCTTGTCTATCCCTCAGCGCACATAAGTTCACCTACCTCCATGTTTGGGCATACGCTCATACGGATAAATTCAGGCTACAACTCCCGACTTCTCTCGTACGCCGTAAACTATGCGGCTGAAGTTGAGTCAAAGAAAACAAGTATGTTTATGTATGCTACAAAAGGTCTGACAGGCGGTTTTTCCGGGAGTTATTCACTTCTTCCCTATTATGAAAAATTAAAAGAGTACAGAGACACAGAACAGAGAGATATATGGGAGTATGATTTAAACTTAAGCGAAGAAGAGGTTCTAAGAATGTTTATGCATATCTGGGAGCTCAAAAATACAAAATCCGACTACTATTTTTTTACTGAAAACTGCTCCTACAATATGCTATGGTTTTTGGAGATTGCAAGACCATCCATACACCTCAGAGAGCACTTCGGCTACGACATTATTCCACTTGAAACCGTACATGCAGCCAAAGAGGAGAATATTGTAGAAAGTGTTAATTACAGAGCCTCAAAAAGGTCAATTCTTTTAAAGTATGAAGAGCTGCTAAGTGATGAAAATATGCACCTGCCACGAAATCTTGTAGAGTCAAAAATTGAGCTGAACACTGTTGTAGATAATAAAAATATTGATAAACAACAAAAGAGATATATTTTAGAGGCTGCTCTTGAATTTTTAGAGTACTCCTTTGCCAAGCACTATATAAGCGAAGAGAAGTATCTATCCCTTTTTCATAATATGACAAAAGCAAGAGCCGCACTTGGAAGCGGAGAAAAGCTCAATGTCGAAGTACCGCAAGACCCTCTGGACAGCCATCGGGCTCTAAGGGTATCTGCAGGTGCAGGATACAGAGATAATAAGCCGATTGGTTTTTTGGGTATCCGTCCGGCGCATCATGATTTGGAAGATAGCAACTACGGCTTTTTACGGGGTTCTCAAATAGAGTTTTTAAATCTTCAGCTTTCATACGCAGAAAATAATGTAAGTGTAGAAGAAGCAACTATTCTTTCTGCAGCATCACTCAATCAAAGGTCTGAATTTTTTGATAACTTTTCATGGAGAGCTAAGACTGGTTGGGACAGAGACTACATGGGTGAAAAAGCAAACTTCATCTCTACTGTGGGAGCCGGATACAGCTGGGGAAATAAGCTTGCTTACATCTATCTGATGGCAGACCCGCTCTTTTACAGCACAGAAAAGATAGTTACTGCCATCGGAGGCAGTCTAGGTCTAGTTATAGACAAATTTTCATACATGAATACAAATTTAGAGCTGACAAGAAGATGGTACGATACCAGAGAAGAACAATGGTTGGCAGAAGCATCACAAAATTTTAGAGTATCACAAAATCTGCAGTTGAAATTTAAGTATGATTATGGCGAAAAGCAGTATTTAGAAATAAAAGAGAAGAGAGAGACTTTAAGAGCAGTACTTAATTACTACTTTTAAAGAGTTATTACTGAACAATTCTCGAAAAACAAAGTTTTACTAAAGAAACATCGCTTCGCGAGCGATTCTCTTGTTTTGTTCGTTTTAGTGCGTAACATCAATAACTACTGGATTTTAGTAGCTATCTCGTCTGTTAAATCCATATGAATTTTGGCATACATTCCTGGGAAAATCATATCATTCTTTTTCTCAAAATGAATACGAATTTTAAATGTGTGCGCCATAGGATTTGCACTTGGAACAATTGCTTTAATATATCCTGAGGCTTTATATCCTAGAGACGGAATTGAAATATCGACTACCTTATTTCTTCTAACATACTTGAGATCTGACTCTGCAACTTCAGCTTCTATTTCAAGATGATCCATATCCACAACTATCATAGTAAGCATACCGGGTGCGACCATATCTCCAACTTGAATTCTCTTCTCTACCAATATGCCGTCATTCGGCGCTTTTACTTTTAAATATCCTGATATTGTCGCAAATTGCTTGGTTTTTTCAGACGCTTGCTTGACTAAGACTTGTGCAGATTCTAATGCTGCAGTCGCATTTTCAGTGCTTTGTTTAAGATCACTCATCTCAAACCCAAACTTCTCTTTAGAGTAAAGACCCTTATCTCTCTCTAAATCCCTTTTTTCTTTTTTTAGCCCATTAAATGACTTTTGATAAACTTCAAGCATGAGCTTTGCCTGTTCTAACCCCAAATCAGCTTGACTCTCGAGTATATCAAATTCAGCTGATTCCATTTCAAAAAGGACATCTTCTCTTTGAACCATATCACCAACTTCAAAATTTATCTTTTTGATATACCCCATATATCTTGCCGGAATCATTTTTTGGTTGTTTGATATTACTGTACCAGTCAAAATTAAATCTGCTGAGAAAAGTGAATTAACTGTGATTAAAAAAAGTATTACATACTTCATGCTTCTCCTTTTTTACCAGTGTCTTAATTCTCTATGACACTTCATGCACTGACCCATAATTTTTGTATATGCCTGTACGGCCTGAGCAGAATCCCCATCTTTAAATCTTTCTAAAATAGTTAAAGCTTTTTGATTTATGTTTTTTACTATTTTGTTTGACATCTGAATTTTCACATTCATGTATTTAGCTAAAGGATCTTTGTCATCTTCCTCCTCCATCGGTGGCTTAATTCTAGCAATTGCTGTAGATAAAGACGTTACCCCGCTGGCAACCGTATCATAGTTATTGTAAAAAAACCCGCTCTGGATTGTATTCATAGCATCTGCCATTTCGTGCATGTCTTTTATTCTATCCTCTTTTGTATAAGGTCCCGCCAACAACAAACTTCCCATAAGTGTAAAAGCCAAAACAATTTTTTTCATTAATGCATTCCTTTAATAAATTTCGAAGCATTGTATCTAAAAAATTCACAAATTAGTAAGTCGTAAAATCAAAAAAATTAATAATAAAAGCGGGTGTGATATATCAAAACATTATAAGTAATTATTAGAAAATTTTATTAGCATTCAGTTTTTATTTAGCTTTAAAGAGTTATAGTTTTCCTTAACTTAAATGGGAAAAAGGGAAGGAAATGAAGAAAAAATTAGTAATAAGCGCAATTGCGGCACTGGCAGTAACAACAACTTTATCAGCAGATTTCAGTTTCGGAGATATGTTTAAAGATATGAAAGACGGTGTTACATCAATGAGTAAAGATGCTAAAGATGCCGTTAAATCAGGCGTTGATGGCGGCGTTGAAATTTCTAAAAGCGGTGAAAGAACTGTAACTAGCGTAAGCAAAGATGCAAAAGATTCAGCTGTAAAAGCTTCTGATGACCTAAAAACTGCTGAGATTGCAACTGTGAAGAGTGGTTCGGATACAACAACCGGAATCAGCAGAGATGTAAGAGACAGTACTATTGAAGTTGCTGAAGATTCTAAAGATTCTATTTCTAATACCACAAGAGACTTTAAAGACAGTTCAACAATGGCTACAAAAGACTTTAAAGACAGTACTGTTTCTGTTTCTAACAACATGAACAACTCTGCGAACACAATGTCAAACAATGCTAACGATTCTACTAAAACAATCTCTAACAACATTAATGATTCAACAAAAACTGCATCAAACAATGTTAACGATTCGACTAAAACAATCTCTAACAACATCAATGATTCAACTAAAACTGCATCAAACAATATAAATGATTCTACCAAGTCAATCTCTAACAACTTGAATGACTCTACAAACACGATATCAAACAATGTAAATGACAGTACAAAAACTGCGTCAAACAATGTTAATGACTCAACTAAGTCAATTTCTCACAACTTAAATGACTCTACGAACACTATTTCTAATAATGCGAATGATTCAACTAAGACAATTTCTAACAATGTGAACGACAGTACAAAAACTGCAACGAACAATGCGAACGATAGCACAAAAACTATCTCTAACAATGTAAACGACAGCACAAAAACTGCAACGAACAATGCAAACGATAGTACAAAAACTATCTCTAACAATGCAAATGATTCCAGTAAAACTGCAACAAGCAATGCTAACGATAGCACAAAAACTATCTCTAACAATACGAATGATTCAACTAAGTCAGTTTCTCATAACATCAACTCTGATGATTACAAAGACTACTTGAAATTAAAAGCAAAATACGAAACGAACAAAATCTAATTTTCACTTCTTCAAAAACGACACATTATAAATGTGTCGTTTCTTTCACATGTACATAACAATCAAAAAGAATTTTTCGCTACAATCACAAAAAATAAAAAAGAGTCTACTTGCGTCTTCCTAAAGGTTTTGGTAAAAACTATTTTACCCTCAGAGCTATTACCGCTACAACCAACCAGATAACACTCAATGCAAATGCCTCTCGTGTGCAAAATTTTCACATGCTAAACTTTAATACTGATGAACTTGAAGCATTGGAAGAAGATGCCGAACTCACCGCCACCCTTTGCACGTTAAAACTCTCTGCCAAACCTTGCCATTGCAACTGCTACTATTTAAAAAAAACAAGAAAAACTCTCAAACAATGCCACTCTCAAAAGAAAAATATAAACTATTTTAAAACTCTCAATAATGCAATCTCTCCTCCATTTTTATATGCCAACTCACAGACAATAAAAATATAACTTAGGAATTAGATTTATGAAAAACAGAATAAAATTATTAATGATACCCATTGCTTTAATCAGCTTACTTCATGCACAGCAAGATGTAACACTTGCCCCTATTGAAGTAATAAGTGCCACAAAAACGGCTCAGTCTCTTAAAGATGTCACATCAGATATCAATGTTATAACCAGCCAAGAGATAGAAGAAAAACATTACACAACAGTGGCTGAGGCACTCAACAGTCTCTCCGGAATCAGCTTTACAAACAACGGCGGACTTGGCAAAACTACTTCCATAAATCTAAGAGGGTTTGATTCAAATAGAGTTTTAGTTTTAATAGACGGAATAAGATATAACGACATTACGGGACTATCGGGAGCTCCATTTTCTGATTTGATGATAAGCGATATAGAACAGATAGAAGTTGTAAAAGGAGCTCAGTCCGGTGTTTGGGGCGCGGACGCCACTGCCGGTGTGATAAACATTATCACAAAGGGCTCAAAAAAAGGTCTTCACGCTTCTAGCAGTGCTGAAGCTGGAAGTTTTAATACAAAAAAATATGGTGCACTGGTTTCTTACAAGGATGAGAGCTACTATGTAAAAATAGATTCCCAAAAAATTACTACAGATGGATTTAGTGCTCAGGTTCCAAAAGGAGATGATATAAAAAAGTATGAGAAGGACGGCTATACAAACATGACTTTTAATTTTAAATCTGGTTTAAATCTTGATGAATCAAACAAAGTTGACCTATCTCATACCATCATAGATTCTTACTGCGAATATGACGGATACAAAGACCCTAACGGGAATCTATACTCAACTACAAAAAATAGTTTTTCTCAAATCAACTTCAACCATGTTGATAGTTTCAACAAAATTAACATTTATGCCAAAAAATCACTCTTTGAGAGGAATTATCCGCAAGGCTATACAAAAGCGTATAGCGGTGACGTTCAAGAGTATGGTCTAAAATCGAATATCCCCTATGCCGATAGGAGCTTTATAGTTATCGGCACTGACTATAAAATATTTGAACACAAAAATGAGTTAAACGAGAAATATAGCAATAAGGGTATTTTTCTTACAAATAATAACAAATTTGATGGATTTACCGGTGGAAAGACTATCCTTACGGAGTCCGTCAGAAGTGATATTTACGATACGTTTGATGACAAAATTACCGGTAAACTAGGTGTCAAACACATCAGCGAAAAGATTCAAGGGCTTGTTACAAGTGCAAATATCGGAACGGCATATAATGTACCGACTCTTTATAACCTTTATGATCCTATGTACGGAAATAGCAATTTAAATCCTGAAAACACTCAAAGTTATGATGTGACTCTCGGCTACGATGATTTCAAAATCACCTACTTCAACAGCGATGTAACCGATATGATTGATTATGATTTTACAACTTCAAAGTACAATAATATAGATGGAAAATCTAAACTTCAAGGGTATGAACTGGAATATAAAACCAACATAACAGATGCAATTGCGGCAAATGCAAACTATACATTGCTTAATGCCAAAAACAGCAATAACAAAATATTGGCCAGAAAACCGCAAAAGAGTATTAAAGCCGGTTTAGATTATTATGCGTCTGAAGCTTTGCATTTTGGTTTAAACGGCGAATATGTCGGCAAAAGATTTGAAAAAGATGATGAAAAAGGCATGCAAACCGGAGAATATGCGGTTGCAAACTTTGTAGCCAACTACGATATTAACAAAAACTTTCAAACATACCTGAAAGTGGATAATATAACAGACAGATACTATCAGGTAGTGGATGGTTATGCAACTGCGTCAAGAAGCGGATATATAGGGATGAAGGCTCTTTTTTAATGAGAAAACTTTTTTTACTTCTTGTACTAGCTATTTCACTATTTGCGGGAGAGAGGATAGTAGCCCTCTCCCCGTCAATCAATGAAATAATTTTTGCGCTAGGCAAAGGCGAAGAGATAGTAGGCAATACAAGCTACTGCGACTACCCCGAAACGTCGCAAAAAATAGCAAAAGTCGGAGGCTACTTCGATCCCTCGCTAGAAAAAATTCTTTTCCTCAATCCAACCCTTGTCATCATGCAGCAAAACAGCTACCAATTAAGCCAGAAGTTGCAGCAGCTTGGAATAAAAACACAAGTTGTAAAAATTGACACTCTCTCGGATATAAAAAGTTCTATACTGGATATCGGAAAAACTTTAAACAGACAGCAGGATGCAGAAAAGATAGTAAATAACATAAATCAAGAGCTGCAAAAGCTAAAAAATATCACGGCAGGCAAGAAAATTCTAATTGTTATTGGACACAACACTTCCCTTTCTTCAAAAATTTTCGTCGCAGGTCAAAACCTTTATTTTGACGATATTATCAACGAGAGCGAAAATACGAATGCTCTTCAAAGCCAAAGGAAAGGACAACCGATTCTAAATATGGAAAATATTATTGCATGTAATCCCGATATTGTTATACTTTTGGCACACTCCATGCATGAAAAAGGTTTAAGTGAAAATGATTTAACGGCTCCGTGGAGAGAACTCCCGATAAATGCAGGCAGAACAAACTCTATTTACATTATTGATAAACTCTACGCAGGCATTCCGAGCGACAGACTGGTATATTTTTTACAAGATTTCCAAGGGATTTTACATGATTACAAAAAAAATAATTTGCTTCATCCTATAAAAGAGAAACTATACTAACATGCTAAAAATCAAACGCTTCAGCAATGCCATACTCAGCAACATAACCGTTCATCTAAAAAAGGATGAAAACCTTATCCTGCTAGGCTCAAACGGTGCAGGAAAATCTACTCTGGCAAAAGTTGCTTGCGGAATTATCGACTCAGACAGAGTTGAGCTCTTTGGCGAAAAATTGGAACACCTCGGTGCCAAAAAAAGAGCAGAATTTATAAACTACATTCCCCCAAAACTGGAGATATTTGACGACTACATCTCACTCAGAGAGTATCTTGAATTAAGCAGACTCTATTCGTCATTGAACGTTGATGAAGCTATATCACTTTTAAATTTAGATGCGTTGGCAGATAAGCCATGTAAAACTCTCAGCAGCGGCGAGCAACAGCTAACCATGCTGGCATCTTCAATACTTCACAACGCAAAACTAACTATATTTGATGAACCGACAGCAAATTTAGACCCGAGCAAAACACTGCAGGTTTACGAGATGTTAAAAAGCGATGTAATTAAAAACAGAATCATCATAACCCATGACTTGAATCTGGCTCACAAACTGGGGTATAAAATACTCTACATGCAAGAGGGAGAGGTAGAGTTTTTTGATGAGAATAAAAAGTTTTTTGAAGCGTCAAACTTGGAAAAACTTTTTGGCTCAAGCATAAAACATATAGATGGCTATTTTGTGGTGAATTTATGAAGTATCTCTTTATTATCCTCTCAATAATTCTGCTTCTTACGGCTCCGTTCTTTGGGCAGATTGAGATAAATCTCTTCAATATCAATGACCCTGCGTTTATGGAGTATAAGCTCTTCTGGGATTTGAGACTTCCTAGAATTATTGTTGCCTTTTTCACGGGTGCACTTCTTGGTCTGAGCGGTCTCATTTTTCAATCGCTCTTTAGAAACCCTATGAGTACACCATTTACGCTTGGTGTGGCAAGCGGAGCGACCTTGGGAAGTGCCTTTGCAATAGTTTTCGGCTTTGTCACACTCGTTCCGGTTTTTGGTTTTTTTGGAGCGCTTTTAACCATTGCGATACTCTTTAGCATCACCTCAAAAATTAAAGGGTATGACACCACATCGCTCCTACTGGTGGGTATCGCTCTCTCATTTTTTTACAGTGCCGCGCTTATGATTCTCTTTTATCTCAGCAGTCAATCTCAAAGCTATGAGATAGTTCGATTCACCATGGGAAGCCTCGATGTGGTTGGAATCAGAGATACCGTTCCTGTTATTGTTGTAAGTATTTTACTTCTTTTCATCTCCTTTAAATACAAAAAAGAGATTAAGATGCTTCTTACCTCCTATGACAACGCCTTTTTAAAAGGGGTAGAGGTTCGCAAAATCAACACTATTCTCTTGGTATCGGTCTCAGTCGCCATTGGAGTTGCTGTGAGCATAACCGGACCTATCGGTTTTGTCGGACTCATCATACCCCACATACTCAAAACCATCTACAAAAAGAGTTCCGACAAACTGCTCTTGGCTACATTTTTTTACAGCGGTATTTTTCTCGTTGGGTGTGATTTGATAGCAAGAAATCTTGGTACCTCTTCGGATGTGCCCATAGGAGTTATTACCTCCTTTTTAGGTGCTCCGTTTTTTATATACCTCATCATCAGGAGAGAAAAAATATGAGAGCTTTATGCATCAGCGCAACCGCTTCCAATCAAGGCAAAACAATACTGACAACGGCTCTGCTCTACCACTTTAGAGATTCTGTGAGACCTTTCAAGATTGGACCGGATTTTATAGACCCCCAGTTCCATACCAAAATATGCTCCACCCCATCCGTAAACCTAGATACCTTCATGATGAGAAAAGAGCAGGTTCAATGGATATTTCAAAAATACAGTGACAAAAAGATCTCTATCTGCGAAGGAGTGATGGGCTTTTATGACGGAATGGAGAAGGGATGCAGCGCTTACGATGTCTCTAAACTGTTAGACATCCCGACCATTCTTCTTCTCGACGGAAGCTCTAGCTACATAACTGTCTCTGCCATTTTAAAAGGGCTCAAAACATACAGAGACGACAACACCATAAAGGGTGTGATTTTAAACAAGCTTTCTTCATCTTCCCACTTCGAGCTTATCAAAAATCAGATTTTAAAAGATTTCTCGGATGTCGCTGTTCTTGGATGGATAAAAAATGATTTAATCTCTCTGGGCGATACTCATCTGGGACTTGATTTGGAGAATATCACAAAGATAGAGAGCGTTTCAAAAGAAGTACTTGAAAATATAGATATAAAAATGGTTGAAAATTTGGCTAATGAAACTCGGATGTGCAAAAACGAAGAGGCAACTAATAGTGAATGGTACCCCTTTAAGAAAATTCAAAAAATAGACAAAAAACTTGCTATTGTGAGCGATGCAAACTTCTCGTTTTTGTACCATGACAATGCCCAGTTTTTAAAAGAGATTTTTAGAGAGGTCAGTTTTGTCTCCTCCGTAAGAGATGAGAGCATCGACGCGGATATTGTCTATATTCCGGGTGGCTATGTCGAAACAAAAGAGAGCTATGAGAGACTAAAAGAGTCGCATAATTTTAGAGATTCTCTCATAACACATGCAAAAACAAAACCCATATATGCCGAATGTGCAGGAATGCTCTACCTCGGAAACTCCGTGGATGAGAAGAAGATGTCTGGCATTTTAGATTTGGATTTTACCCTCCACAAGAGGTTCCAGAGAATGGGGTACTACTACAATTCCAAAAACATCAAAGGGCATGCTTTTCACTACACAAATATTCTAGATGAAAAAGAGGGAACGGATAGACTCTTCAAAACAAAAAAAGATGAGGGAAAAGTTGGAAGCTGGCAAAAAGAGAGAGTTTTTGGAACCTACCTTCATGTAATGTTCAGAAGCAACACTGAAATAATTGACACACTATTTTAAAAGATTTAAAACATATACACAGAAGGATAAGTTAAATATGAGCAAGAAATCCATTTCCGACTTGTGTCGGAAATGGATGAATAAAAATTAGAACATAAACCAGCCGACAAGATAGAGCGTGTTGTTGTCTGATGCGTTGCGACCTGCACCGTCATAGTTTGTTTTTGCTCCGTTAAATTTATCATACATTATATATTGCATGGTAAATTTAACTTGGTTTATAGGCAGATAATCAAGTTCAGCAATTCCATAGCTGCTATCCGGTGCCAATGTGCCTGATGTTCCATATCTTGTAGCATCTACCTTTCCGGATGTTAAAGCATACCCAAGTGAAGCACCATACTTATGGTCATAACGATAACCGGCTTTTACTTTGGTCGTTGAGAGTGAATCAGAGGTATTATCTGAAGCTCCCATTTCATGGCTCGCGTCCAGCTTTGCCTCTTCCCATGTTTTTGACGCCGTAGCAGTAACATTATGCATATCATGCGTGTATTGATACTCTGCATCTACCGCCATGTCATGGTAAGAATCTAATTTATTACTCCCTACTCGACTTACATTTGTTGCCATTGCATAAGTTCCAACCATAATATAATGGTCTCCAGCCTCTTGCTGAAGAGCGATACGACCATAAGGTGAAGCTCCATCTACCACTGGGTCGGAACCTCCATTATGCCAACCCAGTATTGATTTTGGTCCGCCGGCAGGAATTGTCTGATACGCTCCTAGCTCAGCATAAACAAGATCATTAAACATAGCATAAATACTTGCTCCAGCCACCACATGTCCAAGTCCGCCATCTATAAGCGTAGCTGCTGAAGGCGTTGGCGCCATAGAGGAAGTAACATATGGAAATCCCCATGCAGGCGTGGAGTTCCACAAATCTTGCACTGTCGGATTATTATTGACAGAAACCCCGTATACTAGCTCTTTTGTTAAAACCGTAGCAGAGTTTGCATAGCGTATATCAACATTATCCATCGATATATAGGGTGCTACCGCTTTGTCTTGAGGAAGAAGTGTTCCGTCGTAGGTCATCTGTATAAACGCACCCACATTATCATAAATCTTTCCGCCATAAAAAAGGCTGACTTGCGGAATCACAAGCTCACCGTTTCTATTTTCGCCATTGCCGTTTACAACCGCGTTCGTGCCGTCAGGATTTTTACTCTTAGAGATAGTTGTAGCATCCGCCATAATCATCGCAGCTAAGGGAAGCGGCATTTTTGTATCTCCACCCCCCATCACATAACCACGCATTTTAAAATCACGCCCGAAATGGGTAAGTTCCGGAAAAACGGTATGACACACTGTGCAATCCAACCCGGTTTGGCGTGCAAAACTTGGAATCGCATAAACATTTTCAACACCTATAATTGAAAGAAACAGTGATACGAGTGTAACGCCGGACAAAGATATATTTTTCATAATTTTAACTCCTCCTTATTTTAAAAGAGTAACTTTACAATGAAAGAGTGAAGATAGGATGAAGATTTGCTAAGCTTTCAATATTAAAAAATATACATTAAATTTTTTGATAAAATAAACAATTCTTTTAATAAAAATAATAATGGCGGATAAATATGCGTAAACTGTATGACTGCTATTACTTTTAACCATCTATAGAGGCACAAAATGAGTTACCAATCCTGGTTTAATAAACATGCCGACAAGCATACAACAATCGTAGAAAAACTTATCTCATGTGGAAAAAAAAGTGATGAAATCATCGACTATTTTGATTACGAGAACATGGTCAAAGAGGAGCCTGATTTTTGCCCTTTGTACAAGGAGAACAAAAAGTGCCATGCAATCGAGGAGCTTAACTGCTACCTCTGCGCCTGCCCTAACTTCCGCTTTAAAGATGAGGGGATTAAAAGAGTAGAAGAGAAAATGCAGTACAGTTTCTGCTCCATAAATTCAAAACATGGAATGCAGGGAGTTTATAGTGACAAAATCCACCAAGACTGCTCCAAATGCGAAGTTCCGCATCTCAAAAGTTATATTACTGAACATTTTGATTTGAATTGGAAAAAGATTATGCAAAAGTGCACTCTATAGATGGGTGTTAAAACTGCAATTACCCTTGATGCGTTAAACCGTCTCTTTACATCCTACGAATTCATCTCTTTAACAGAGACAACTTCGGGAATAATCGACACCACTTATATAGTTTTTACAAAAAACAGAAGCTACATTCTAAAAAAATACGAAAGAGCTATTTTACAGAAAATAGAAGAGGATAGTAGGCTTTTAGATGCGCTAAAACTTTTTGGGTTAAATGTACCGAGCTGCATAACAAGCTCTCATGGCTGGTACCTTTACGAAAAACTGGAAGGGTCGCAACCTACGCACATACAAAGCTATCACATTCAAGCTTTGGCAAGATTTTTGGCTAAATTCCATCAATACAGTTACAAAAAAGTCTCTCTTTTGAATGTGATAGACCAAGACGAAATATCCTCACACCTTCGCTACGCCAAAGTAAACTTCTTTAATTACTATAAGAAACTGCAGTTTTTAAAAAAACATAGCAAAATAAACGATGGAGTTATTCACGGAGATATTTTCAAAGACAACACGGTTTTTCAAGGTACAAAAATCGGAGTCTTCGATTTTATAGACTCGGCATGCGGCACTTTCGCTTTTGATGCAGCCGTTGCACTCATAGGTTTTGATACCAAAAAACAGAAGCGCTCTTTTGTAAACCTCTTTCTGGGCACCTACAACCAGCACGCCCCAAAGAAACTCTCCAAAAAAGAGCTGCTGCAATCCATGGAGACGGCATGCGGATTTTACGCACTCAAGCGGATAGCAAATTTTAAAAGCACAAAAACAGCGAAGGAGCTGCTCAAATGAAACATGGCGCGGGTATATACAAAACAGCAAAAAAACTGGGGTGCGAAGCGGATGAAATCATAGACTTCTCATCAAACATAAACAGCTATAACCCTGACATTAACATAACCCTCACGGACACCATGGTAGTAAAATACGGCGACAGCTCCTACTCTGAGCTGAGAAAAGCCATCACAAAAAAGTATCAAATCAAAAAAAAGCAGATGGCTCTATACAACGGGGCGACCTCTGCTATCTTTGAACTTTTAAAAAATTTAAAAGAAAAGAGAGTTTACCTCTATGCACCTCTCTACGGCGAGTATGAAAAAGCTGCAAGGCAAGAGAATAAAAAAATAATCAAAATTAACCGTTTTACCGACCTCTATAAAAAACCGAAAAAAAACTCTCTAGTTGTCTTCGTAAACCCCTCCACTCCCGATGGTAAATATTACAACTTAGAAAAGCTTTTTACCATTTGGAAAAAGCAAAACTGCACAATAATTTTGGATGAATCATTTTTGGAATTTGAGGGCCTCATCTCTTTGAGAAACCAAATCAATTATAATAAAAAACTATACATAATCCAATCTTTTTCTAAATTTAATGCATGTGCAGGTGTAAGAATCGGAGCGATTTTCTCTGGTTTTTCAAATATTGAAAGATTAAAAACCCCTCTCTGGAATCTCTCCTCCTTTGACGCTCAGTTTTTAACACAGAGGCTCCAAGACAAAACCTTTGAGAACAAAAGCAAAGAGCTTCATCAAAGACATAAACAGGAACTTTTTAAGATTTTAGAAGAGTCAAAACTCTTCACTGAAATATGCAAAAGCGATTCAAATTTTTTTCTCACAAAATCAGAGAGAGCAGATGAAATTTTTGAGCATCTTCTGAAACATAAAATTTTGGTAAGAACATGCGGAAGTTTTGACTTTTTGGATAACACCTACCTGCGCTTTGCGGTGAAAGAGACTAACATGCATAACAGACTAACAAGGGCATTAAGCAAATTCACTCCTTTGTATTTTCAAGCAAATGTAGTAGAATATTAAAAAAGGTGAGGGATATTTTTGATTTCAAAGCATGCAGGTTCCATAAAAAGTAAAATAATTGTTGATATACTTTTTTATACCGTAGTAACATCACTTGTGTACTTTTTTTCAGCTAAAGTTGTTGCACCTCTATCCTTAAGCGAATCATCGAGTATTTTTGCAATATGGCCACCTACGGGAGTTGCTCTTTCATTTCTATTTTTTAGAGGTAAGATAGTTATCCCCGGCATTTTTCTTGGCACCTTCTTTTTAAATATGACTCTCAGCTCGCCAATTGTGGCATTTGAGATAGCCATTGGTAATACAATAGGTCCGGTTGTAACCTATTGGCTCGCCAACAACAGTGCAATTAAAGATGATATTTTTTATGACACAGACACTATTATCTCCTTTATTTTTTACAGCATAATTGGTGCATTCATAACATCTAGCATGGGAACGACTATGCTGTTTCTTAATGGTCTTTTATCACATGAACATCAAATATTAGGATGGATGGTATGGTTTTTTGGAGACCTTATAGGCTTTATTATGATTACGCCTGTTTTTATCGCCTATACTCTGCAAAATAATATCTCTTTTGCAGTAAAAAGTCATATAGGAGAGATTGCACTTATTTTCACCGTCTTAATTATATCATCCGTCTTGATTTTTGGGTCAGGGTACTTTTTTGATGAGAGATACCCAATTGAATATCTAATTCTCTTTCCGCTTATATGGTCAAGTGTTCGTTTAGGGCATGGTATTAATCTTATCTTTTTAATAGTTGTAACCATTTTAGCTATTTTAGGAACTTCATCAGGATATAGCCAATTTTCATACGAAGGGGACCATAAGCTCTCCTTGATAATGCTTCAAATATTTATCTTTACAGTAACATTTTCTATTTTAATGATGACAGCGCAACGCTACCAAACGATAAGAATACTTGATGAGAAAGATCAGCTAAGTCTTATAGATTCACTAACTAAAATTGGAAATAGAAGATTTTTTAGTGAAACTTTTAAAAAAGAGCTTGAAAAAAGCTATAGATATAAACATCCTATTTCTTTGATTATGTTTGATATAGACCATTTTAAGCAAATTAACGACTTATATGGGCATCATAGTGGAGATATAGTTTTGCAAGAACTCTCTTTATTGATAAGTTCTCATCTTCGCTCAAGTGACTTTTTTGCGAGATGGGGTGGAGAAGAGTTCACTATAATTCTTCCTGAAAACACTCTCTCTGAAGCTGTTTTAACTGCTGAAAAATTACGTAAATTTATTGAAGAATATCGCTTTACTATAAACAAACAAGTCACATGTAGCTTTGGAGTTATTTTATGTGCTGATAATGAATTAACTGATGATGCTATCAACCGTGTTGATGCCAAGCTTTATGAGGCAAAAAAGAGTGGACGTAATAGAGTTGTATCTTAAAAAAATTTAAAAGGCAACAAAATGAACTCCCTCAGCATATTCGGAACAAGCTCTGACGCAGGTAAATCTACTCTCAGTTTTGCCATTACCTATCTCTTGCATCACCGTGGCATAAGAGTCGCTCCTTATAAGGCGCAGAATGTCTCTAATAACTCAAAGGTTTGTGATGACGGTGGGGAGATTGCTATTCCTCAGCACTTTGCGGCGGAGGCTATCGGGATTAAAACCTCTCATTTTATGAATCCTGTTCTTTTGAAATCAGGCTCAAAAAACTCTGCACACATGATTATAAACGGAGAGAGTGTCGGGGAGAAGGATGTTTGGAGCTATTACATAGATATCGATACGCTCAAACCGCATGCCAAGAGGGCTTTTAAAAAGCTTCTCAAAGAGTATGACTGTATTGTGGCGGAAGGTGCTGGGAGTCCTGTTGAGTTGAACCTGATGAGCAAAGATTTATCCAACATCTATATTGCAGACGAGTTTAACACCAAAATTATCTTGGTTGCCGACATAGAGAGGGGCGGTGTTTTTGCCTCTATCTATGGGGTCTATAATCTGCTTCCAAAAAAACTGAAGAATAATGTTATCGGAGTGATTGTGAATAAATTCCGAGGAGATTTGAGCCTTTTTGATGAGGGTGTGCAGATTATAGAGGAGAGGTTCGGCATCAAAGTGCTTGGTGTTGTGCCGTTTAGGCCCTTTAACCTCGGTTTTGAGGACAGCGCGTCCATTATGAACTATGTTCAAGAGCTAAGCAAAAGCATCATAAAAGTAGGCGTTATAAAACTTCCACACATCAGCAACTTTACCGATTTTGAGCCGCTTGTAGCAGACAGTGAAATAGAGCTCTCCTTCATCTCAAGCCCGAGTGAGATTGCATCATGCCAAATAGTGATTATTCCCGGAAGCAAGAGGGTCATTGACGATTTGTTATGGCTGAGAGAGCGAGGATTTGAGGAGAAGCTCAGCTCAAAAGAGCAGAAAGTAGTCGCTATTTGCGGTGGGTATGAGATGATGTTTGAGCGTATTTTAGACCCTTGGCATGTGGAATCTGAAGAGGCAGAGACAAAAGGGTTTGGACGGATAAAAGGCGATGTGCTTTTTGAAAAAAAGAAAATTGTAAAGAAGGGAAAATACAATCTTTTTGGTGCCATTGTCGATGGATATGAAATACA
The DNA here is from genome assembly GCA_026390115.1 of Campylobacterales bacterium. Lineage (GTDB taxonomy): Bacteria > Campylobacterota > Campylobacteria > Campylobacterales > Sulfurimonadaceae > Sulfurimonas. Next base: position 87,989 of record JAPLGO010000001.1, read on the forward strand.
TAACGGTGTTGCAAAAAAAAGAGCCAAAAAGAAAAAAAATCTCTATGGAACATTTGTCCATGGACTTTTTGAATGTGATGCATTAAGATATACTTTATTTAATGCTATTGACAAGCGCTACTCCGGCTACAGTTTTGGGGAGTACAAAGCCAAATCGATAAAGCAGTTTGCAAGACATATCGAAGAGAATGTTGACATAAATTTTATACAAAGGGCACTCAATGAGTAATATTTTAATAGCGCTATTCGCCTATCTGATAGACAGAGTTTTTGGCGAGTTCAGTTTTTTTAGCAAGAGCACATTGAAACATCCTGTCGTGGCTATCGGCGAAATGGTTAGCTATTTTGAAAAGAGATTCTATCAAGACTCTGTTTTGCGCGGTTTCTTTCTTGTCACTTTTATCCTAGCCATGACAGGCACAGCCGCCCTGATTGTAGATCATTTTTTGGCTGAATTCCACGCACTTTTGTACATCATTGCATCATCATTTATAGCCTCCATGTTCATAGCGCACAAGATGCTTTACGACTCTGTAAAAGGTGTACTATCGACCGAAAATAAGAAAGAAGCAATCTCCCAGCTTGTAAGTCGTGATGTTGATAAAATGAGTGATAGCGACATATACAAGGCAGACATCGAGACCTATGCCGAAAATCTTAGCGACGGAGTTATCGCTCCGCTTTTTTATCTTCTTCTTTTTGGACTTGTGGGAGCTGCTCTCTACAAGGCGATAAACACCATGGATTCGATGGTGGGATACAGAAATGAGAGGTATGAGAAGTATGGAAAAGCTGCCGCCATTCTTGATGATATTGCAAACTTTGTCCCCTCCCGCATAACCGCTCTCCTCATTATGCTGCTCTCAAAGCAGAAAAACAACTTCTCATTTTATGAGGATGCCAAAAAACATGAGAGTCCCAATGCCGGCTATCCAATCACCGCCATGGCGCAGGCGCTGGGGCTGAAACTAGGCGGTCCGACATATTATTTTGACAAACTCAAAGAAAAAGCCACCTTTGGAGATGGCAAAGAGGAGATTACGAGTGAAGATGTAGAGCGTGCTTTAGAGTTTAGAAGCAAAATAGATTTAGCACTTTTAATTACACTTGTTCTTCTTTATCTATTGCTGAAGCTGTAATCGTTATAACCCTATTTCTGCCGGCCTGTTTTGCCTCATATAGAAGCTCATCCGCCTCTCTGTAAAGCTCTTCTAAATCTTCAACAGCATTGGCATTTTTAATAATCAAACCAAAGGATGCCGTCAAATATTTGCTTGCACTGTTTTGTTTATGTGCTATATGTAAATTTTCTATATTCTCCCGCATGCTCTCTACAAGCTCTTTAGCCTCTTTTGCACTTAAACCTTTAAACAAGATTCCAAACTCTTCGCCGCCAAGCCTAAAACAGTAATCATCGGCTCTGTGCAGAGACTCTTGCATCGCTTTTGCAATGCGTTTGAGAGCCTCATCTCCGTGAGCATGCCCATAAGTATCATTGTACTGTTTAAAAAAATCAATATCTACCATGGCAAAGCAGATATTCTGATTCTCTCTCTTTGCACTGTTAATGAGCTTTGGAAATATTTCATTAAAATACCTTCTGTTGTAGAGCGATGTCAACTCATCCGTAATAGAAAGCTCCTCAAATCTTTTTTCAGCCTCTTTTCGACGCTCTACCTCCGCATGCAATCTTCTATTTATAAAAATTCCTACGAGCATAATAATAAAGAGAACGGTTAATATACTGCCCGCTTTTAAAATAGCTGTATAATCTGCATCTTTCTCATAGTGTACCGATACCCATTTATTAAAAATCTCTTGCTGCGTAGTTGACGGTATAAGTTCTACAGCTTTGTCGAATATTTCTTTTAGCATAGGTTCATCATTTCTCGTAGCAACGCTTAAATCCCATGTATCACCAAACTTACCGGCAATTTTCAGTTCTCCCAGATAATCTTTTTGTATGTTATAGCCTGCTGCAACCAAGGTATCAACATAGGCAAACAGTTCACCGCTGCACACCTTATCCAATCCCTCTTTTATACTTTCTACGTCAATAAAATTTATGTGAGGGTACCTCTTTCTGAGTATCTCTCCATAGGCATACCCTTTGATTATACCTATCTTTTTATCTGTAATTTGCAGTATGTCATCTATATAAAGTTCATCGGGTCTTGTAACAATGACAACAGAAGTTTTAAAATATGCTTTTGTAAAGTCAAGATAGATTTCTCTCTCTTTTGTAGGCATCGCCAAAGATAAAATATCACACTTTCTCTCTTTTAAATAGGTTATAGACTCCGCCCAATTTTTAGTAGTTACCATTTTAATCGGTATACCGACAGATTTTTCAAAGAGTGCTACATAATCGGCACCGATACCTATGTATTTACCGCCTTCATTTTTCTCAAACGGCATCCAATCCGGATCGATACAGATATTAATAACTTTTTTCTCTTTTAAATAGTTCTTTTCTTCTTGTGTAAAAATATTTCTGCTCTTAACAGGGTCAAAAATATACTCTATCTATCGGAACACTGTTTTTTATAAGTCCATATTTTTCATAAACAGCAAGAGTAAATTCTACCCGCCCCTTATCAATCGTGCCAAGAGGAATACTCTTTTGCTGCGTCAACTGCTCCAGTGCATCTGCCTCATATCTTAAATGCTCTATTGATTTATCTGTCGCATATTTCTTTTTGATAAACTCTATAATCTCCTCTTTATGCTCAAACGCATACTTCCACCCTTTAAGAGTCGCTTCTTTAAATTTTTCTACTCTTTGAGGATTCTCAGTTGCCTCTTTGACACTGGTAAAGAGCATGTCTCCATACAAATCAAAGCCGTAATTGGCTGGATTTATAATATTTATATCTTCTCCCATCTCTTTGAAATAGAATGGCTCATTTGACAAATATGCGACATACGCATCCGTTTTTTTATTTGCTAAATATCTGTAGTTTGTCTCTTCCTTGATTCTTGATATATTGGGTTCAACATGCAAGCTTTTAAGCATCGCAAGAATTCCAAAGCCGTCAACATCTTTTTTATAAAAGGTTACATCTTTGTTTTGGAGCTTATAGGGGCTGTCAATTCCACTGCTTTTGAGAGTCACGAGTACATTTGGAGAGTGCTGAAAAATAGCTGCGACAATCACGACCGGCTCTTGTTTTGCTTTATGTAAAAAAAGTACAGAGTCGGCAATTCCATACTCTGCTTCACCGTCTATTATCTGTTTTATGTTGTTTTTGTTTAAATCTCTTTCTCTAATCTCTACGTCCAAGCCGACATCTTTATAGTACCCTTTTTCAAGAGCAGCATAATAGCCTGCAAATTGAAATTGATGCAGCCATTTCAATTGTAAAATGACTTTCTCCTCTCCAAAGAGAGAACTAAACAATAATAAAACGAACAAAAATTTTCTCAAAACAAACCTTTTTTATATAGTGTAATACTGTTTGATTCTACTCTATAATGTATTAAATCGCTCTTTATAGCTGCATTTTTTACACAACTCCTCAACAGCCCTACCATGTGCAAACCCTTCCACTATCGCCTTTGCCCTCGAAGTGCCAAGAATATTTTCAAGCGCTCTCTCATGCAGATTACCGAGATTCATCACGCCCTCGCCATCGAGACAACATGGCACAACCGTGCCGTCTGCAAGTATTCCGATATGAGACTTCAGACCATAACATGGTGCGTCGCTCTCATGTTCGACCTTAAGCGAGGGCCACTCAAAATAGTTGTCAAAATTGAGGAGTACTTTTGGGGCAAGACGTAAGGATTTTATTTTATCTCTGTAAATCATCTGGGTATCTATTGTAAAATCAAAATAATTCTCCAACTTCTCAAACAAAAGAGTGTTGAACTCAGCCTCAGAAATTTTTTCATCGAGGTTCCAAACCCGTAGGTTTATAAATGGTTTCGGGTAACTCTGCAGTTTATTACCGCATGCCTTGAGAACACCGTGCATGTACTCATCAAAAGTAAGATTGAGAGAGTTCTTATTGTAGCTGTTGAGTGAGATATTGAGCTGCCGTACACTTCCATGAAACAGCACTTCCATCGGAGTTTTACTGAGGTAATACCCACTCGTCGTAAGTTCCACCTCAAAGCCGTATTTCCCTGCAAGCTCCAGATAATCAACCAAATTTGAGAGAGTCAAGGGGTCTCCCATCACATGCAAAGCGAGAGATTTTGTGTAGGGGCGAAGCTCTTTTAAAACATGTTCAAAAAAGACAAGCGGCATCGTTTTTGTCGGCATCACCTTCGGCGGGCAAAATGCACATGCCAAACCGCAAATATTTGTTATCTCTACATGGACGCGGTAAAATTTCACTCTGACTATTTACCCGTTTTTTTAGGAATCCGAATAGTAAATACGGCTCCCTCATCATCATTCTCTACGCTAAGAGAACCATGCAACTGTTTATCTACAATAGATTTACTGATATACAAGCCCAGCCCTTTTCCGTTTAAGTCCTCTTTTGTACTAAAATAAGGCTCGCAAATTTTGCTTAGATACTCTTTTTTTATTCCACCTGCGTTATCAGAGATACTGGCTACCACCTCGCTCTCGCTCTCCTCTATGGCTATTGTAATTTTCGGATTGATAATCTTGCGTTCTATCAATATCTCTTTGGCATTGTTGATAATGTTCCAGCAAACCTGAAAGAACTCCTTTGACATCAGCATTATTTCATCTTTATTTTCACACTTAATATCAACTTTTATGTTGTAATGTTTAAAGTTATTTTGCATTACGTCTAAAATTTCATTTACAATCTTGCATGGTCTTGTCAGAGTCTCAACCGAATCAGACTCAAAAAGATTACTGAATTCTGTGATTATTTTAGAGAGTGTTTGTATCTGGGTTGAAATCTTTTCCAGCGATTTTTTCATCTCATCTTTGTCATCCATTCCAAGCTCAAGGTTTATCAACAGATTATTGGAAATTACTCCAATAACGGTAATCGGCTGTCGCCACTGATGAGAAATCATCTCCATTATCTCTCCCATAGCCTGGTAGCGTGATTGGGTCAATATCGCTTCATCTTTTTTTCGATTCTTTTCTACCTCATCCACCACTCTGGATTCGAGAGTATCATTCACCTCTAGAAGTTCTTGTGTTCTTTGCGCCACTTTCACTTCAAGTTCTTTATTGAATGCAGCCATCGCACTTTGATGTGTAAATATTCTTTGCATCACAAATGAAAGCAACGAAGCGATAATTAAGGCAGCTGTTAAAATAATCCATCGCATATTGTCGTTACTTTTTTTTACAAGAAGCATTCCTTCGTTGTATGCATCAATAGGCATAGTAACTCTGATTCCACCTTTAATGTCGCCTACTTTGTAGCCCTGTTCCTGATGACATGGCAAACAGCTCTCATCAACCTTCAAACTTCCCATAAAATTAAATTTATCTACAACATTACCGCTCTTTTGAAAATTCCAATAGTAGAGATCAGCTTTATTTTTTTCAAAATACTTCAGAGCCTCTTCTTCAAATGTATCCGGTTTATTTATCGGGTTGAGCGGTTTTAGAGATGTGATTTTGTAGAAATGGCTTGCATTTTTATTAGATATCTCAGAAATCTGACGGGTCATCCAAGCCGGATTTATTCTAATAAGTGTCTCATTTTTATCGCTATGCATAACATTGTCTTTAAGATATATATTTGGCTTTATTCCATTCTGCTCTTTGACATAGACTGCACCAAAAGAGGCATTCCAACTCCTTGCTAAAACCATATTATCAAAATGGGCTATAGCTTTATGCAATATATCTTGGGTAAGATAGTTCTCATGCGCCTGCTTGTTTTTTTCAAGTTCAAAGAGAAGAGCAACAACTACTAAAACAATAATTGAAAACATCAAGGAGAGTGAACCGTAAAGTCCAATATACCTACTGCTTTTTTCTGCTTTTTTAGTGCCCATCATTTACCTCGATACATTTATTATGTTATGCTACTATAAATTATATTTCAAACTACATAAGAGGTCGAAAATGTTTATACATAAAAAGATAGAAAATGTTGAGGCAATGCCTCAAAAAGCAGGAAAAGGTGTTGCCATGAAGATGCTTCTTTCACCGGAAGAGTCTCCAAACTTTGCTATGAGAAACTTCACAATCAAGTCTGGCGGTCACATGCCGCTTCACACAAATATTATAGAGCATGAACAGTTCGTCCTCGGCGGGCGCGCAAAAGTGACAATCGGCGATACTGTTTTCGAAGCGGTCGCGGGAGACATTCTGCTTATTCCTGCAAATGTTCCCCATTCCTATGAGACTCTGGGAGATGAAACTTACAGCTTTTTATGCCTTGTTCCAAACGCCCAAGACTGCATCACACTGATTTAACACTCAAAATATAATGGATTTGCACAAAACAGAGGAGCGGCTTTTAGCCCTTTCACCCTTCGTGAAAGAGGCTGAAGTGCTCATCCAAGATGGATTTCTACATGCCCTGCTCTACCCAAATTTCGAGGAACTCAAATCTGCCCACATCGTAAATATAGAGAGTCAGCTTCGTTGGTACTGCGTTGAGCTTTATAACATGGAAGCAAAAGAGAGCGAGAAAATTAGAAACTACACTATCTCCAAATTCCCCCTGTCACAATATGAACCGCAATTGGCTGAAAAAGAACCCGATGATGCACTTTACAAAACGCTCAAATTTTTTTTGCATAGCATATGCAATTGTGAAGTTTTGCTCTCTTCACATATTGAACTTGACCTTGGGCTTGATTCGCTCGATTATGTCGAGCTTTTTGTTTTTGTAGAAAAGAGTTTCGGTGTCTTTATAGATGAAGTTATTTTCTCAAAGATTATGACTATGAGAGATTTGTACGGTTATATAAAAGTGCATCAAAAACATTTTAACCCGACCAGAATGGATTGGATAGAGATGCTCAGCGAAGAGATGAATGAAGAACTTATCTCCTCCCCTTACATTATGTTTCTCTACAAAACTTTTCTCTTTCCGTTTTTTAAACTCTATTTCCGCCTTGAAGTGCGAGGGCTAGAGAATATTCCGACCTCTCCATGCATCATCGCCCCCACACATCAAAGCATGCTTGACGGTTTTTTGATAGAGGCGACTCTTCCCTATGCTACCCTGAAAAAGACCTTTTTCCTTGCCTACGAAGCCGTTTTTGGAACAAGATTTCTGCGCCCTATCTCCGACAACGGTCAAACACTTCTCATAGATGCAGACAATAATCTCATTCGCTCCATGAAACGGTGTGCATTGGTGTTAAAAGAGAGAAAAAATTTGGTCATTTTTCCGGAAGGGGCAAGAACTAGGGACAGACAACTGCTGAAATTCAGCCCATTTTTTGCTATGCTCAGCAAAACATACAATGTCCCAATCATACCCGTCGTAATAGATGGAAGTTTTGAAGCCCTCAGAGCAGGTAAACTTTTTCCAAGACCGGCAAAAATCAGAATCACTTTTTTGGAGCCAATCCATCCTCAAGATTTGAGTTTTGATGCGATAACAAAACTGACAAGAGAGGCAATTGAAAAGGAAATAGAGAGAAATAAAAGCTTACAATAAAGCTTGTTTCACATCCTCTTTCACTTTCTTCTCATCCACAAAAAAGAGCAGAATTCCGCCGATTAGAAAAAATATTGCCACAGAAGCGATTGCAACTCTTGAGTTTTTACTGAAAAGTGCTACAACTGCGACCAAAAGCGGTCCTAAAATGGTGGCGAATTTACCTAAAAAGTTATAGAATCCAAAAAATTCAGCCGAGTGTTCTTGAGGAATCATCTTTGAGTAGTAGGAGCGGCTGAGTGCCTGAATACCGCCTTGCACACAGGCTATCATTATTGCCAATATGTAAAATTCATACACCTCACTCATTCTCGTTGCCCATAAAATTATAAACATGTAGATAAAAATAGAGAGAAAAATCGCCTTCTTTGTGTCCCATTTTTGAGCAAGTTTAGCAAAAAGAAGTGTTGCAGGAAAGCCTACGAACTGGACTAAAAGAAGTGACAAAATCAGACTATTCGTATCGAAGCCGAGCGCCATTCCATAATCGACCGCCATGCGGATTATGGTGTCAACACCGTCAATGTAAAGCCAGTATGCCACTAAAAAAAGGAGTAATCCCTTGAGTGCTTTTATTTTTGAAAAAGTGTTTTTGAGTCTGAGATAGCCCTGCGCCAACAACGAACTCTCTCTGTTTACATTCTCTCTCTTCTCCTCCACAAACAAAAAGAGAGGGGTTGAGAAGAGTGCCCACCACAAAGCCACGGAGATAAAAGAGGCTTTTACCGCAGCAGCCTCACTCTCCAGACCAAAGAGCAATGGATTTTGGAGCATCAAAACATTTACACCAAACAAAATTCCGCCCCCAAGGTAGCCAAGAGCAAAGCCAAGCCCTGAGACAAAATCAACACTCCTCTCATCCGAAATAGAGGAGAGAAGCGCGTCATAAAAGGTGTTTGAGCCCATAAAACCGATGTTTCCAAGCACATAAACAAAAACCGCCGTCTGCCATGCACCCTCTCCCACGAGAGACAAAGCAGCACTCATCAGGATTCCCAAATAGGCAAAGAGAAACAGAAATCGTTTTTTAAGTGAGCCAGCATCAGCGATAGAGCCTAAAAGCGGCGCCAAAAGTACAACGATAAAACTTGAGATGGAGTTTGCAAAGCCAAGTTGTGCGGTACTTACCGTTGCATCTACATTTGCACTGTAGTATGTTTTGAAAAAAAGAGGAAAGAAGCCAGCCATAACGGTAGTGGCATAGGTAGAATCCGCCCAATCATAAAGCGCCCAAGAGTAAATCTGTTTTTTATTTTCCATCTTTTTACCGCCGTTTCATCAATAAGATATGATACAATAAATTATGAAAATTTTAGAACTGCTTAACCGCAAAGGTCTTATCGGAGCACATCGCGGAGCGAGAGCTTTGCGTCCTGAAAATACACTCTCAGCACTACAAATGGCAGTTGGATGCTCTGATTTTATAGAAGTGGATGTGCAGTTCAGCAGCGACAAGGTTGCTGTTATAATGCATGATGAAACGCTTGCCAGAACAACAAATATAAACGAAATTGAGAATTTTAAGTCACGCGCTCCCTACAGAGTTTATGATTTTAGTTATAAGGAGCTTTGCACGCTTGATTACGGAAACTGGTTTTACAAAAATGACCCCTTTCATCAAATAGCCGAGGACAAAGTAAATATAGATGCAATCAGAGACAAAAGGGAACCTCTTCTTACACTTCACGAAACGCTACAATTTGTAAAAAAGAACAACCTATTTATAAATGTAGAGATAAAAGATGTACATGTCTCTTTAGGCGATGAGGAGGTTGTGAATATTGTTGCAAATGAAATAGAGAGTTTACAGGTGCAAGAGCATGTTCTGCTTACCTCTTTCAGACATGAATATCTCCCTCTATGCAAAGCAAAACTGCCAAATGTTGCAACTGCGGCTCTGGTGGCAAAAAAACATCCAAAAACTGATATAAACGAACTTATCGACTATTTAAAAAGTTTGCAAGCAGATGGTTACCATCTTAATGACGGGCTTGTTGAAAAAGAGTTAGTCAGTAAACTGCATGCCGCCGGTTTTTTTGTCAATGTCTATACGGTAAACAACCCTCTACGACAAAAAACTCTTTTTGCAATGGGAGTAAACGGAATTTTTAGCGACTTTTGCAAATAACATATTTAAAAAAAATATGATATGACACATTTTTATTATAGAATACTGCGCTATATTAATAATAAGGTTCAATTTAAAATTTATGAAAAAAACTTTTTCAGTACAGATACTATTACAAATATTATTCATACTTTTTTTAAATATACCCTCTGTTCGCGCTGATTCCATAATAAAAAATCAAGATTTTATTCAAACACTTACAGAACAGGAACGGGCATGGCTGTTGTCTCATCCGGTTTTCATCATGGGGATTGACAGGGATTTTCAGCCTTACGAATGGATTGATTCACATGGTAATTATGTTGGATTGACCGCGGATTACATGGCTCTCGTTCAAGAGTACCTTGGTGTAAAAATTGAGATACTCAAAGATAAATCCTGGGCTCAAACTCTGGAAATGGCAAAACTTGGTGAAATTGACATCATTTCCGATGCCGTTCAAACACCGGAACGTGAAAAATACTTAAATTTTACCAAACCTTTTATCTCTACGCCAATTGTTATCGTTGATAGTGGGCAACATGGGTATCTTGATACCATAGAGCGGCTCAAAGGAAAAAAGATTGCCGTAGAAAAAGGTTATTTTATTTCGGAGTTGCTCTCAAAAGATTATCCGGACATCAGTCAATTGGTCGTCGGAAATGTTCATGAAGCACTGAGGGCTGTTTTGGATGGCAATGCTGATGCTTATTTAGGGGATGCAGGCCTAATAAGCCACTCTATAGAATCTTCGGGTATGCTTTCATTACGTGTTTCCGGCCAAACAAACTATGTAAGTCACCACAGCATAGCGACCACAAAACAGCACCCTGAACTTGTTTCAATTCTCAATAAGGCGCTTGAAGCAATTCCGCAGAGCAAAAAAAAAGAAATCACTAACAGTTGGTTTAGCTTTAAGATTAACAACGGTATTGAGCGTGAAACAGTTTTAAAATACGGTTTATTTATGGTTGCTCTCATCCTTATTATTCTCTATTGGAACAGGCGATTGATTAAAGAGATAAAGAGAAGTAAAAAACTAGAAACATCCCTTCAAGAGGAGCGCAACCGCTTTGCTTTAGCAATTGAAGGTACTCAAGACGGCTTATGGGATTGGAACTTGCAAACAGATGATTTCCTCTTATCTGAACGCTTTGAAACAATGTTGGGATATACTAAAGGTGAATTATCCAAAAATATTGAGACATGGCTTAAGTTATTGCACCCCGACGATAAAGAACAAGCCTTAAAAATTGTTCAGGAGTATATAGACACAAAGGGTAAAGGAACTTACGAAAACCATTTCCGTTTACGGGCGAAAGACGGCTCTTGGCGTTCGATTCTAGGCAGAGGCAAAGCTCAGTTTAGCGCAGACGGTACGCCTTTGCAATTTGTCGGTTTTAACAGCGACATTTCACACCAGCTTGAGTTTCAGGAAAAACTGAGTCACACTGCCAAACATGACTCTTTAACAAATCTTCCAAACCGGTTTTTACTTTCAGAGCTGCTGACACATGCCATGCATAGTGTAAAACGGAACAATCAATTTCTTGCCCTGTTCTTTATCGACTTGGACGGCTTTAAAGAGATTAATGATACATATGGGCATGAGGCAGGGGATGAAGTTTTGTCCGTTCTGGCACAGAGAATGTCTCAATTGGTTCGCGAGGGCGACATTGTCTCACGATTGGGCGGCGATGAATTTGTTATTGTTGCGACTGAACTTAAAAATAGTAATGAAGTAACTCCTTTGCTCCATCGTCTCTTAAGCGACCTCTCTTCAAATATTTTATATAACGAAAACAGTATGCATGTTTCTGCCAGTATTGGAGTCAGCTTCTACCCTCAAAGAGATGATATTGGAAACGAAGCGCTTCTTCGTCAGGCTGATCAAGCCATGTACCATGCTAAACTTTTGGGCAAGAACCAATTTAAAATTTTTGATTTAGAAGCCACTCAAGAGCTCAAAGAGCAACAGCAACAAATATCAAACTTGCAAGAGGCCATTAAAACAGAGCAGTTAGTTCTCTATTATCAACCGAAAGTCAACATGAGGGACAATAAAATAGTGGGATTTGAAGCACTTCTGCGTTGGAATCATCCACAAAAAGGTCTTCTTTACCCCGACATTTTTCTTCCTCTTGTAGAACATGACCAAAGCTCTATGATTGAACTTGGACGCTGGGTTTTTGAGCATGCTTTTTCTCAATTAGAATCTTTGCATCTAAATGACTTTGATATTACGCTCAGTATTAATGTGAGCTCGTATGAAGTCCAGCAACCGAACTTTTCTGCATATTTAAAAAAGCTTTTCGCAAAACACCCTGACATAAAACCAAATACGGTAGAGATAGAGCTTTTGGAAACAGCAGCATTTGACAACTTTGAGGTTACCTCAAAAACACTACGTGAATGCCAAGAGCTTGGGGTAAGCATTGCGATTGATGATTTTGGAACGGGGTACGCTTCTTTACACTATTTAAAAACGCTTCCCATGAATACCCTCAAAATAGATAAAAGTTTTGTAATAGATTTGCTGAGCTCATGTAATAACCTCTCTATCGTAGAAGCGTCAATAGGACTCGCCCGCGCATTTGGCTGCCATGCGGTTGCGGAGGGAGTTGAGTCGGAAGATCATGGAAAGATACTTTTGCAACTGGGATGTGATATAGCGCAGGGGTATGCCATCGCAAAAGCAATGCCTGCAGAGGAGATAATCAACTGGATGAAATCTTGGAGAGGATTTCCCTCATGAGGAGCAGCTACTCCAATAAATGAAAGCAATCGTGCAATACTCCATGCCTCAGTTGAGCACCGCAATTGGATTCTTTCTATTGAAGAGTTTTTACAGAAGAAAAGTTCTAACCTTCCGGAATTAGGGCCTGCACACTGCCATCTTGGCAGCTGGCTTCTTCATGATGCGTCAATAGAACAGCGCAACAATCCCCTCTTTGAATCGCTCAACGGACTTCATTCAGAGTTACACCGGTATGCCACGGAGCTTTTACACTCCGAGGAAGATAATAAATCGGATGGAATTGAGAAGCTCAAAGAGATGCGTGATGAGATTCTTCAAAAACTTGAATCCTTAATGACTGTATCCTAAAAAAAGACCCTTTAAAGATAACTTATAATCTCTGAGAGTGTCGGATGTATATGGATTAACTCTTTTAACTCTTTAAATGTAACTTTTTTTTCTATCGCCAACAGCAATTCGTGAATAACCTCAGTAGCCCCTGCCCCAATAATCGAAGCACCTAGCACTCTGCCGCTTTTTGCACAAATAATCAGTTTTGCAAACCCTGAGTCATCTCCCTCAATTTTTGCTTTTGAGTTCGCTTTAAAATAGGCTTTTTTTACTTCAATCAGAGCTTCACTCTCCCTTGCATCCTTTTCTCTTACACCGCAGCTTGCAATAGGGGGATTGCAAAAAACGGCGGAGGGCGAGAGATGCGTATTCACATAGCTCTTATTGTTTATGATATTGTAAGCAACTATCTTTGCTTCGGCATAGGCGGTGTGGGCAAAAGCCGGTGTTGCGATGCAGTCTCCGAGTGCATAGATATGGCTTTGTGAGGTTTGAAAAGAGGGTGTGACCTCAATAAATCCCTTTGCATCCAACTCAACCGCCGCCTTTTCAAGATTCAGCCCTTCTGTATGGGGCACGCGCCCTGACGCAACAAGAATCAGTTCACATCTTATCTGCTCCCCTCCCTCTATGAACAACTCAACTCCATCCTCTTTTACCTCTGCCTTGGAGATAACGGCGGAGCTTATCACTTTTATATTACGCTTTTTAAATGCCCGAAGCAGCGCTTTGGATATATCCTCATCCTCGTAGGAGAGAAGCTGTACACTGCGCCCAATCAGTGTCACCTCCACGCCAAAGGCACTGAAAAAAGTTGCCGCCTCACATCCAATCGCCCCGACCCCTACAATTGCGATAGATTTTGGCATGTTGACCAACTCAAAAATATCACTGCTTGTAATGATGCGATTATTGACAAGATGAAGCTGCGGCAGCTCTCTGCTGTGTGAACCGGTCGATATAATGCACTTTTTAAAGGAGATTTTCTCTCCTGCAACCTCTATAGTATGTGCATCTACAAAAGTTGCAGTGCCAAATAAAAGCTCTACCTTTGCCTGCTCAAGCAGCCATAAAACACCGGTGCGAATCTCGGTTATAAGTGCAGTTGTTTTGTCTCTGAGTTTTTCAAGATTCAGCCCTTTAAGTTCCAGCATAAGTCCGCACTCTTGAAAATGGGATGTTCTTAATGCAAAGTTGGCACTCTCTAGATAATTTTTAGTGGGAATACACCCCTCATTGAGGCAAACACCGCCTATTCTCTCTTTTGCTCTTTCAACCAGAAGCGTCTTTACTCTCGCCTCTCCAAGCTCTATCGCAGCTCTATACCCTCCGGCACCGCCGCCGATAACTATAACATCATACTCTTTCATCTTTCCTCCAGATACTCATGTGCCATATAACTGCTTCTGACATAGGGCGAACTTTTTATATATGCAAACCCCATCCTCATTCCAAGCTCCCGCAAGGCTTCAAACCGCTCTGGCTGAACATACTCAACCACCTTTGCATGTCCACTTGAGGGTGCAAGGTATTGACCTATACTGAGATATCTGCAGCCGACATTCAGCAGCTCTTTCATAAGAGCCTCCACCTCCTCGTCTCTCTCGCCTAGACCAAGCATTATTCCGCTCTTTGTGGCAATTGTCGGATTGAGAGTTGCCAACATCTTCAGTACCCTCAAAGAGCGGTTATAATCCGAACCTCCCCGAACTCCGTAGAGACGGGGCACCGTCTCAAGATTATGCCCTACAATTTCGGCTCCGCTCCTAGCCACCCGCCTCAGTGCATCCTCATTTTCCAACATGTCGGGAATGAGCAGCTCCACAACAATGGAGTTATCTATTGCTTTGATGGCATCTACGGTTTTGCAAAAATGTTCTGCTCCCCCGTCCCTTAAATCATCTCTAGTAGCACTTGTAATCACCACATGCCGCAATCCAAGCTCTTTTACGGTTAAAGCAATATTTTGCGGCTCACTCTCATCGACTGCAACCCCTTTTCCCTTGCTAACGGCACAAAAACTGCAGGCACGGGTACAAAGCGTGCCTAAAATCAAAAATGTAGCCTGTTTTTTAGAGAAGCATTCGCTGATATTCGGACACATCGCCTCTTTGCAGACTGTATTTACATGTGTCCTCGTAAACAGCGACTCCAACTCCTGATTGAGGCTGAGTGAGATTTTTTTGCGTAACCACTCCGGCTTATGCTTCATCATGTTTTGCATCTCTATTCCACCCCTCTTGACTATATTTATTTATTAAAAGTTCGTAAGCACTCCTTTTTTCTGAACGGTTTATAGTATCAGGAAAAAGAACAGCATCAAAAAATAATTTAAATGCTTCCAGCAACATATTTGTAAGCTGCTCAGGTGTTATCGCTTTTTGCATTTTATCCAAGGCAGCCGCAGCTCCTAAACCAGACTCTTCCAAAAACAGATCTTTAAACGCTTCACTGTTGAGAGTGATGGGAATAGTTCCATGTTGAAAAAGCAAATCTTTTGTGTATCGCTGGGCATTTCCGCCCATCTTTTTACCATCTATTATGATGTCGTAAGGCTCATATGAGGCCATGCAGATATTAGATTTTGAGCTTTGCAGTTTCAAATCATGGGCGAAGGCAGCATTTAGACCCAACCTCTTGTAAAGCTCTAGGAGAAAGCCACACAGATATTTGTAACTTTTTTTTACGCCAACATCTTTTAAACTCTCTCTTGGAAGTACCAATGTGTAGGAGAAATCTCCTCCATGTACAAGCACCCCGCCACCTGTCATACGACGGACATGTGAAAGTCTCTTCTCTTGAAGAATTTTTAAATCAACACTGCTTCTTACGTCTGAAAATCTGCCAAAACTGAGCGAACACTCCCATCTGTAAACTCTAAGAATCGGCAGACTCCCCTTTGTGAAGTTACGCAGAAGAGCCTCATCCAACGCCATATTATACTGAGCCGTTCCAACTCCACTATCAATCAGCCGCCATCTTTTCAACATAAAAACAGACCCCTCTGTGAAGTTAATATAAAATTTATTATATTATATGTAATTGTGTTATTATACTGCTTAAACTAAAGAGATGCAACCTGCTTTAATAGGATGTAAAATGAATAAGATGTGGATTGAAAAAAATATAAACAACTTTCCGGTTGAACCAAACTTAATTGATTATGAACATGTTTACAGTGACTTTCGCTGGAAGGATATAGCCAAAGAGTTTGAAGGTGCTCCTCTTGGCGGTTTAAATATCGCTCACGAAGCAATCGACAGACATGCCAACGGAGCATTGGCAGAGAAGACTGCTCTGCTGTGGCTGGGGCAAAACGGAGAAAGAGAAACCTACTCTTTTGCCCAAATGAAAAAAGAGACGGCAAAGTTTGCAAATGTTTTAAAAACTTTAAACATCTCAAAGGGAGAGAGAGTTTTCACCCTCTCTCCTCGCATTCCACAACTCTACATCTCCGTTATAGGAGTACTCAAAAATCAGAGTGTTCTTTGTCCTCTCTTTTCTCAGTTTGGACCCGAACCGATACTTCAACGCATGCAGCGTGGTGATGCAAAAGTATTACTAACAACAAAAGCGCTCTTTGATAAAAAAGTAATCCCTATTTTAGACAAACTCCTTGAACTTCGCTACATTTTGCTCTTTGACATCGATGAACATGAGAGCGAAAAAGTGCTCTCATGTTCTCGTCTGATGAAGGAAGCCTCAGACACATTTGAGATACCCTATACAGACCCCGAGGAGATGTCCATTCTCCACTTTACAAGCGGAACAACAGGCATGCCGAAGGGAGTTGTACATGTACATAAAGCCATCTATACCCACTGGATGAGCGGAAAATATGTGCTGGATTTTCATCCAAATGACAACTACTGGTGTACCGCCGACCCCGGCTGGGTAACGGGAACCTCCTACGGGATTATCACCCCATGGATACATGGAGTGACAAACATTGTAGATGAGAGCGAGTTTGATGCCGCACGATGGTACAAAATACTCCAAGAGGAGAAAATAACCGTCTGGTACACGGCTCCCACGGCTATCCGCCGTCTTATGAGAATGGATTCCGAACCGACAAAAGAGTACGACCTCTCCCATCTTCGCCTTATCCAAAGCGTGGGGGAACCCCTGAATCCTGAAGCTGTTCTATGGGGCAAAGAAAAATTGGGTCTCCCTATTCATGATAACTGGTGGCAGACGGAAACGGGTGGAATAATGATTGCAAACCTTATCTCTCAAACCGTCCGCCCCGGTTCCATGGGCAGAGCACTTCCGGGCATCGAAGCGGGTATTGTGCATCAAAACGGGGATGGAACTCTTACCCAAGTGAATGAACCGAACAAAGAGGGTGAGTTAGCCCTAAAAGTCGGCTTTCCCTCTCTCTTTCGAGGTTATCTTCATGCAGAGGAGAAGTACAAAAGTTGTTTTATAGGAGAGTGGTACATAAGCGGTGATTTGGCATATAGAGATGAGGATAGATACTTTTGGTTTGTTGGACGCGCGGATGATATTATCAAAACCTCCGGTCACATGGTGGGTCCCTTTGAGGTTGAGAGTGCTCTTATGGAGCATCCTGCAGTTGCGGAAGCCGGAGTTATCGGCAAGCCTGACGAAATGATAGGTCAGCTGGTCAAAGCCTTTGTAACACTTAAAGCTGGTTATAGCCCGAGCGATGCTCTGATGCATGAACTCCTAGGCTTTGGACGCAAAAAACTGGGCATTGCCGTAGCACCCAAAGAGATAGAGTTTCAACAAAATCTGCCAAAAACAAGAAGCGGAAAAATTATGCGAAGAGTTCTAAAAGCTCGAGAGATGGGGTTGCCGGAGGGCGACACCTCAACATTGGAAGATTAAAGGAATTGCATGGAACTTGATTTAAACAAAGCGAAAGAGTTTTACAAAGAGATGCTTCTCATCCGCCGATTTGAAGAGAAATGTGTGGAGCTTTACTCCAACCAAAAAATTCGCGGCTTTTTGCATCTCTACATTGGAGAAGAGGCGATAGCAGTTGGAGTTATGAGTGCATTGAGCCAAGAAGATGCCGTATTTGCCACCTACCGCGAGCATGGACATGCCATTGCCCACGGTGTAAGTGCAAAGAGTATGATGGCGGAGATGTTCGGAAAAATGGAGGGGTGTTCGCGTGGACGCGGCGGCTCTATGCATCTTTTTGACGGGGCAACAAGATTTTACGGCGGCAGTGCAATCGTTGCGGGAGCTCTGCCTCTTGCCGTCGGGATGGCACTCGCAGATAAGATGATGAAACGAAATCGAGTTACTGTATGCATATTTGGCGATGGTGCCGTGGCTGAGGGGGAGTTTCATGAATCTCTCAACTTAGCCGCGCTGTGGAAGCTTCCGGTTTTATTTGTTTGTGAGAATAACAGATATGCCATGGGAACAGCTTTAAAATATACAGAATCTGAGACCGACATCTATAAAAAGGCGGCATCCTATAAAATAAGCTCAAAACAGATAGATGGAATGAGTGTTATGGATGTTGCACAAGCGGCAAAAGAGGCTATAGCCTCTATTCACAAAGAGCAAGCCCCCATGTTCTTGGAGTGCCTCACCTACCGTTTTCGCGCCCACTCCATGTTCGATGCCGAACTCTACCGCCAAAAATCGGAAGTGGAGGAGTGGAAGAGGAAAGACCCTCTCACACTCTTTGAAAATAGTCTCAAAGATAAAAATATGTGGTCTGAGATAGATAGAGCAGAGATGGAAGATGAAATAAAGAATACAATAGATGAGGCGGTTACATTTGCAGAGAATGGAACACTTGAGCCGATAGAGGATTTAGAGAGATTTGTATATTCGGAGGCGAGCCATGGATAATATCACTACCTACCGTGAAGCAGTTAAAGAGGCTATCCGCAAAGCCATGCGCGAAGATGAACGCGTATTTCTAATGGGCGAAGATGTCGGTCATTATGGAGGCTGTTATGCTGTGAGCATGGGGCTTTTAGATGAGTTCGGAGCCGAGAGGATTATAGATACGCCGCTGAGCGAATCAGCTTTTACGGGTGCCGGAATCGGAGCGGCCATGAACGGCATGCGTCCAATTGTTGAGATAATGACCGTGAATTTCAGCCTTTTAGCGCTTGACCAGATTATGAACAATGCCGCAACTCTGCTTCACATGTCGGGCGGACAGTTCAATGTTCCTCTGGTAATCCGCATGGCTACGGGCGGAGGTAAACAGCTGGCGGCACAGCACTCCCACTCTTTGGAAGGATGGTTTGCACACATTCCCGGACTGAAAGTCTTGACACCTGCGACCATTCAAGACGCCTATGAGATGGTTGGGTTAGCATTGGCTGATCCTGACCCTGTGCTTATTTTTGAAAACGCCCTTCTCTACAACTCAAAGGGTTCTCTTGATGTTCATGCAACACCCACACCTATCGGAAAAGCGCTTATTCATAAAGTCGGCAAAGATATAACCATTGTAAGCTATGGAATAAGCCTCTTCAAGGCACTTGAAGCCTCTAAAACTTTGGCAGAGGATGGAATTGATGCAGAGGTAATTGATTTGCGCTCCCTCCGCCCTCTAGATGATGAGACGATTATGAACTCCATTAAAAAAACGCACAAGGTTATAATCGTGGATGAGGGGTGGAAGTCTGGAAGTATCTCTGCCGAGATTATGGCGCGCATCAATGAGCAGGCTTTTTATGAGCTTGATGCACCGATGGAGCGCGTCTGTACGGCAGAGGTTCCGATTCCTTATGCGAAACATCTTGAGGATGCCGCTTTGCCAAATCCAGAAAAGATTGTTGCTATGGCAAAAAAAATGATGGGTAAGTCATGAGCCAGTTCTTGATGCCCAGTCTGGGTGCCGACATGGAATCTGCTGTTTTAATGGAGTGGCATGTAAAAGAGGGAGATGCAGTTAAAAAGGGGCAGATAATTGCTGAGGTTGAAACGAGCAAGGGGGTTATAGAGATTGAAGTTTTTGAAGACGGTATAGTAAAAAAACTTCTTGTTGCACCTGAGACCGACTGCAAAGTCGGCATGCCGCTGGCAATCATAGCTTCTGCTGATGATACTATGGCACAAACAGAAAAGACAAAGCAAAAGAGCATAACGAAAGAGCAAAATTTAGCTCAAGAGGAGCGTATAAAAATCTCTCCGGCTGCCCGTAAAAGAGCGGTAGAGCTGGGTGTCGATTTGAATCAAATCACTCCGATAGAGGGTGTGATTCAACTCAGTCAGATAGAAGCCGTTGCCCCGACAAAAGAGAAATCTGCCGACAAAGAAAAATTTAAAGATGGCATGCGTCAGGCTATTGCTGCCGCCATGAGCCGTTCCAACGCCGAAATACCTCACTACTACCTTGCAACCTCCATCAATATGACGCCCGCTTTGGAGTATTTGAAAGAGTTAAACAGAGAGAGGAACATCAATGAGAGAATACTGCCCGTCGCTCTTCTGGTTCGCGCGGTTGTGCTCTCGCTCAAAGAGGTTCCCCAGCTCAACGGCTTTTGGCAAGATTCTGAGATGCAACTAAGCAAAGAGATTCATCCGGGCATAGCTATTGCACTGCGAGGCGGAGGATTGATTACTCCGGCATTAGTAGATGCACAAGAGATGAGCCTAGACGATACGATGCACTCTCTAAGTGAACTGATAACACGCACCCGCACGGGTAAACTTCGCTCCAGCGAAATGACACAACAGACGATTACAATTACTAACTTAGGTGATTTGGGAGTGGAGAGTGTCTATGGAGTTATCTATCCTCCGCAACTCGCCATTGTCGGATTCGGAGCTATTATGAATAAACCTTGGGCTGAGAAGGATGCACTTTGCGTCAGAAAGGTCATGTCTGCAACGCTCGCAGGCGACCACCGTGCCACAGACGGGCGCATTGGAGCGCTGTTTTTAGATAAGTTGAACCGATATTTACAAAAACCTGAGGAGCTGTTATGACAAAAGATGAGATTAAGATTATGATAATTGAGCAGATTTTAGAAGTTGCCCCCGATATAGGTGTGGATGAGATTACACCCGATGGGAATTTGCAGCGCTCTTTGGAAATTGATTCATTCGATTTCTTAAAAATACTTACTTCCATGCATGAAAAAACAGGGGTAGAAGTCCCCGAAGACGACTATGCAAAAGTTGCTACACTCGAGAGCATGGCAGGCTATTTTGCTGAGCATTTATTAAATAAATAGAAGGAGATGAAGATGAATCATAACGCTTGGTTAAGCAAAAAACTAAAAAGCGGTAAAATCATGTGTGAAGCCTGTTCCCAGTCATGCACGCTTGATGAGGGAGAGTATGGGATTTGCGGAGTCAAAAGGGTTGTAGATGGGGAGCTGAAACTTCTCGTATATGGGATAGCCGCTGCCGTAAATGTTGACCCCGTAGAGAAAAAACCTATGTTTCACTTTCTTCCAAAAAGCAAAGCCTTTTCAGTTGGAACAGTAGGGTGCAACTTCTCATGTAAATTTTGCCAGAACTACGATATATCTCAATACCCTAAAGAACATAACCATCAGATTATCGGTCAGGAGTTCCCGCCAAATGAAATTGTAGAACTCGCAATCGCAAACAGATGTGATTCCATTGCATACACCTACAACGAGCCTGTGGTTTTCTTTGAATATACCTATGACACGGCTAGACTGGCAAAAGACAAGGGATTAAAAAATATCTATGTCACAAGCGGATATGAGACAAAAAAAGCCATTGATTTGCTTGCTCCTTACATTGAAGGAATGAATATTGACATCAAATCTTTTAGCGATGAGTTTTACAAAGAGATATGCGGTGCACGGCTAAAGCCGGTACTTGAAGCGGTAAAGTATGCGCATGAAAAAGGAATTTGGGTCGAGATTACAACGCTGCTTATTGAGGGCAAGAACGACTCGGACGAAGAGATTCGTGGTATCGCAAAATTTATCGCCTCCGTTGACACATCCATGCCATGGCACCTCTCAGCTTTCCACCCCATGTACAAAATGCTGGATGTTGCAAGAACTTCCACCGCAACCCTTCACAGAGCCTATAAAATTGGTCAAGAGGAGGGGCTGAACTATGTGTATGTAGGGAATATTGACGATAACGATTATGAGTCAACCTACTGTCCGGACTGCAAACATAAGGTGATAGAGAGAAGCGGCAATATCGGTCAATTTGTAACCAACCATCTTGATGAAAACGGAACCTGCCCTCATTGCGGATATAACCTTAAAGGGGTATGGGAATAATGATTTCTAACACAGAGCTAACCGAGAACCTGATAGATATAGAGGTACTATGTACAAAAAATATAATTGAAGCTTTTAAAAATGTGGACAGGGCAGATTTCGTTCGTGATTCGGCCGCTCCTGACATATATGAAGATTATCCTCTTCAGATAGGACATGGACAGACCATCTCTCAGCCAAGAACAGTGGCGATGATGATGGAGATGCTCTCTCCAAAAGAGGGAGAAAAAATTTTAGACATAGGAAGCGGCTCGGGTTGGACAACGGCACTTCTTGCCTTCATAGCTGGAGAGAGCGGCTCCGTAACCGGAGTGGAAAGAGTGAGTGAACTTGTAAAATTCGGAAACAGTAATCTTGCAAAGTATAACTTTAATAATGCAAAAATCATTCAAGCAAAAGCTAAATTGGGAATAGTCGGTGAAGAATTTGATCGTATTTTGGTCTCTGCTGCCGCAAATGAATTTCCATTTGAGTTGACCGCGCAGCTAAAAATCGGCGGAAAACTTGTAATTCCTGTCAGGGATTCAGTGTATGAGATAAAAAAAAATGAGGATGGAAAACTTGAGGCGAAGGAACACTACGGATTTTCATTTGTGCCGTTGATTTTCTGAATAAAGACATTATAGTTCTTACTAAATCTCTTTTTTAGGTTGCTTCATGCCTATCGAGTGCCAAGAAAGGAAGAGCAACCTAGCAATCTTGGGATTGTAAAAAGTTTATAGTTTTTACCTAATCCGTTATTCGGCTCACTTCCTGCAAGCTCGTAATTTCTTGTAACAACTTTTTAAGCATATCATTTCTTATATCTGTATAACCGCTATATCGGATATAGCGTTGCAGCTCTGCACTACTTTTATCATGTTCTATCATATCTCTTATCGTATCATCTACGCAAAAGTGTTCTACAACTGCTATCCGACCCAAATATTCGCTCTCTCTCTGCAGTGTTTACACCCAACTGCTTCATAAAGTTTCACCTTCTTATCCGGCAGAGACATAATCTCCTCTTTGTATTCACCAAAATGGTTCATCAGCTCTTCCTTGGAGAGTTGCACCTCTTTTTTACACTCATGGCAGAGGCGTCGCAGCAGTTTTTGAGAAACAACACTCAAAAGCCCGTCTGAAAGAAGATACTTATTTTTGTAGGAATCGTAGAGAGCCTGATTAGGAAGATACAATTTTTTTACACTCTGTATATTTAAATCTGCTTTAAGTTTAAAAAAGCATTAGCCTCGTTATAATTGCGAAATAATAGATTTAATAACAAAGAAGAGCTTATGAAAACAATGAATATTTTTACAGATAAAGAAGATTCTCTTCCAAGTGGCAGAGCAGATTTTTTACTGGCGGCATGCGTGACGAGAACATGTGAGATTGAGGGGATAACACAAGCTGGAATACCCGGTATGATTCCTCTTACTCCAACCCTTGATGCAGAGTTTATTATAAACGAGAAGGTCTTCTCACTGGGCGAGCTGGCAGAGACCCCAAACGGTGTTCCGACCCCCGCCGTCATAACAAGAGCCGTACACAATCTTGTCCCTTTCACGCGAATTGAGATTTTAAATCTCGGTCTTGATGTAACTCCAAAGAGTGTAACATGCCATGACTTTGAAATAGCTCCATCCGGTTCCATCAGCGAAGGTGCGGGCATAGACGTCAGAGATGTTTTTTCTAAAGGTATGGCATACGGAAAGAGTTATGAGCTAAAAGGAAACTACCTTATTTTAGCCGAGAGCACTCCAAGCGGAACAACGACTGCTATGGCTACCGCACTCGCTCTTGGATATGACTGCAGAGACGATTTCTCTTCCAGTTTTAAAGATGTGCCAAAGAGTATAAAAGATGAAACTGTTACAAAGGCTCTCTCTCTTCTAAACTCCGATATGTCAAATATAGAGAAGCTTTCCATAGTAAGCGATAACATGCTCATTTTTTGTGCCGGGTTTTTGCTTGAAGCTTCAAGAAGATTTCATGTTGTTTTAGCAGGAGGAACGCAGATGGCGGCTTGTTTGCTTGTAGCAGACAAGCTAAGAGAGGATGTTTTTATGAGAGTAAAAGATAAAAATATAACCCTTGCTACAACTGAATGGGTAACTAAAGATAAAAACTCAGATATTGCACACATATTATCTCAGTTAAGCTTTACTCCGCATGCCGTTTATACTACATTTTCATTTAAAAACGCAACGATTCCCATCCTTAAAAAATATGATGAAGGAGAAGCTAAAGAGGGGGTTGGAGCAGGTGCTGCTCTTGGTTATGCAGTTGCAAATAATATAACTCAAGATAATATTCTAGAAAAAATCGAATACATTTTATATAAAATTTGATATTTTCCGAGGACTATTAAGGTATAATTTTTTTTAAAGTTTTTTAGTATTAGGAATTATTATGTTTCAAACAGTAAAATCAAAAGTTGTCGTTTCTGTTTTAGCACTTAGTATTATGGGGCTTATAGGAAGTGTTTCCTATCTCTCCTCAACTCTCAATGAGTTATCCAATAAAGCAACGCAACAATCACTAAGCATGCTGAGTCAATCTATTTTTCAGACAATGACAGGAAGTATGATGATGGGCGATCCTGCGGTTGTTCAAGATACATATAAACATGCCAGAGCAATAGAAGGTATAGACTCTCTTGACATAACAAAATCAAAAGCTGTTTTAGAAATTTATCCATCAGACAAGCCAATTACAACAGACGAACTCATACAAGATACATTAAACAATGGCACTTCAAAAATTGTAGAGAGCAATACAAACGGTCACCATACAATACGGATGCTTAAGCCTATGGTTGCAGAAGCCAAATGCCTCTCCTGCCACTATAACGCAAAAGAGGGGTATGTTCTTGGTGCGATGGATTTAGTAATTTCACTAGATAAAAATGATGCAGATATTTTTTCAACACAAAGAACACTTTTAATAACACTCCTTGTCGGTTCTATTATTTTTGCTGTTCTCGCCAGTATATTTTTTATGAGAGAAATTTTCAATCCACTTTCTGATTTGAAAAGCCGTATTTCTGAGCTTGTCGGGGGAGATAAAGATTTAACAAAACGATTGGCTGATAAAAGTGGAAATGAGTTCGGAGATGCCGCAAAAGAGGTAAATAAATTTATAGAGATGATTCAAGATACCGTCAATGAAGTCAAATCTCTAGGTCATGAGAATTCATCCATCGCTTCAGAGATTGAAAACTCCAGCCATGTCATAGGAAAAAGCACTTTGGAAGAGCAAAAGATAGTCGGAGAAACAACTCAAAAAAGTGAAGCAATCAAAGGTCTTTTAGTTCAAAGCATAGAAGCAACCGAGCAGACGCAGCATGCTGTTCAGGAGGCAGGTGTTGAACTTGATACTGCAAGGGAGTCTCTCTCCATGTTAAGCCATGAAGTGGGTCTGTTTGTAGAGATAGAAAATGAGCTCTCCTCTGAACTTTCGGGTCTTAAAAACAATGCAGATCAAGTAAAAGATGTGTTGAATGTTATAAAAGATATAGCAGAGCAGACAAACCTTTTGGCTCTCAATGCAGCCATAGAAGCAGCAAGAGCAGGTGAACATGGAAGAGGATTTGCGGTTGTGGCAGACGAGGTAAGAAAACTGGCAGAGAGAACCCAAAAAAGCCTGACAGAAATTGACATGAGCGTAAGTACAATTGTTCAATCCATAAACGATGTAAGCGACAAAATGCACAAAAATGCAAAAAATATAGAAAACCTTACAAATATCTCTAGCGAAGTAGAAGATAAAATTCACACAACATCAAGAGCTATGAATCTATCAAACGAAGTAGCAACAAAATCTAAAGAAGATAGTCTAAAAATGTCTAAAAATATAGAGGAAATTATAAAAGATATAGCAAAAATCGAGTCTCTCTCAACAAAAAATGGCACAAGTGTCGAGAGAATTGAGAGTGATCTAAAAAGACTTGTACAAGTGGCCAACTCACTTCAAGCAACCATAGATGAATTTAAAAGCTAGGCGTTATCACTGATGTTATGCACTAAAACGGACGCGTCCGTTTTAGTTAGTCATATCTGCGGTTAGTTCTCCCTTTTTGACCCGTGTAGTGTCTTTTAAAACATGATTGACAAATTGTATATTTTGAGTTCATCGGCAGTGCTGCTTGGCACATTCTGCATCTTGGAACAAAATGGCTCTGCTGAAGAGAATCCTCTATAAATTTATTCAGAATATGTCGTGACTTTCGCGCTAAATCTGCATCTAGAAAGTACTCTTTAAACCTGTAGCTAAGCCACAAATAGAGCGAAATCTCTTTTACCATATCTTCAGCCCGCAAAAGCTCCTCGGTAGTTTGAGCAAAACTTCCGCTCAACATTGGTGGCACGTAGATAACAGGCATTTTTTTCTCTAATGCCAAAATATAACTTTCATAGGATGCCACGATATAAGGTGATTTCAGAGTAAGCGGTGCACATGCAAGATGATACTTGGTGGCGATATCCAAATCATAGGTATCAACAATTTTTGCAGCCTCAACCATGTCATCTAAATTTGAAGCGTGAAACGGACCACTGAACTCCATGTTCTCGACAAAAAATCGTAACACCTCTTTGAGTGATCTCTCCTCTAGAATATTACTCACTAACTTTATATGTTCTAGATTTGCCATAACCCTAAAAGGCACTGTTATCTTTTTTGCCTCTTTATAAAAATTCTTTTTTACAATACTTAAAACTTCGCTGTCTAATGCTCCGACAAAACCTTTCTCATGAAGCCCAAATCTGCCGGCTCTTCCAGAGATTTGATGCACTTCTGAGGGTTCTAAATTTCTTTGGCTTATGCCGTCAAACTTATCCGCCTTAGAAAAGAGTATGGTTTGAATCGGCAGATTCATTCCCATGGCTATGGCATCGGTTGCTATAAGTATCTGTGTCTCTTTTTCTCTAAACCTTCTCGCCTCTTCCCGTCTCACTTCAGGTGAAAGATTTCCATAAACAACGCTTACTTTGAAAAATTTTGAAAAATTCTGCTTGAGTTTTAATACATCTTTTCTGCTAAAAGCAATAATCGCCGTCCCTTCTTTTACATCTCTCACATGTGTCGGCTCATCTAAAAGAACAAGAGGATTCTTTCTCTCAAATTCTATAATTTCAAGCTCTTCACCCAGATACTCTGCAAGGGCAATAATCGCCTCTTTAGCATTAGGTGAGCCAGTCATAATAATCTCTTTTGCAGGTGCGCCGATAATGGCATTTGCCCAAGCCCAGCCACGGTCTCGGTCATCTATCATCTGCACCTCATCTATGACACAGACATCCACATCCACCTCAAAATTGAGCATCTCTATTGTAGAACTTATATGTGTTGCCTCTTCATTTAAAAGCTGCTCCTCTCCCGTGATGAGTGAAGTTTCAATACCCTTTGCTTTAAGCGTTTCATACCCTTCAAGGGCAAGCAATCTGAGAGGTGCAAGATAATAACCCGTATCTGCACTTTGGAGCTTCTGCATAGCTTGGTAGGTTTTCCCGCTGTTTGTCGGACCAATGTGAAGAATCAGTTTTCTTCGCATCTGTCTCGCCATGGGAAAGAGGTTTTTAAAATCCCTTATGGTTCGTGCGAGAAGAGCTTGTCTCTGTTTTTTTATAAGCTGCTCATGGATATTGAACATAAATGTTTTGATAGTTTTTCTAGCTGCTTTTGAGCTTATAGCAAGAGATTTTGACAACAAATCAACCAAAATTTCATATACTTTTTGATGAAGTTGCTCATCGCTGAAATGAAGCAGAGTCGCATAACTTCCGCACTCATCCATAAGACTCTTTAACGAATGTAAAAAGTTCTCTTCATTCTCTTTTTTTGCACTCTGCACAGCTTCATCAATGTTCAGTTCATTCGCATTCCAGATATCTTCTAAAAGAGAGTTTAGCTCTATATGAACTTCTAAATTGTATGGAATTTTTATGGTTGAATAGGGCAAAACAAATTGCTCTTGCATGATTATAAGAATTTCATCGGAATGTGCATTCACATCTGAGAGGGTTATATTTTTTTCAAGAATCTCTTTTAAGATTTCTCTCTTTAGAGCCGGAAACTGCAGTTTTGACTTTGGCGGTGCAGAGCGAAGTGCATTTAAAATCTGTTCTTGCGTCAAATAGGGGTGGGGATCTTTTATATTTGCCAAAAATGTATCTATATTTTTTTGTTTTTG
The DNA here is from genome assembly GCA_026390115.1 of Campylobacterales bacterium. Classification (GTDB taxonomy): domain Bacteria; phylum Campylobacterota; class Campylobacteria; order Campylobacterales; family Sulfurimonadaceae; genus Sulfurimonas. The sequence continues at coordinate 116,142 of JAPLGO010000001.1, forward strand.
TGCAGCTGCCGCCTCTTTGTCAAGAGTTACTTTTTGGACTATCTCATCAATGCTACTCTCTAACAGATAGTTATAATCGTAGGCTTTTGTATTGAGCGTCACTATTTTGTGAAAGGTTTGCCCGTAAAGCTGATATTTTATCGAAGCGTTAAATTCAAGCATGTCATCGATGTCAAAAACCCCATCAAGCCTCTTCTGCAACTCCTCTTTTTTTAAATCAAATCGGATATGCAGAAGTTTCGCTTCCATCTTCTCTAAAGTGATTTTTTTGCTTCTCACCTCCATAAAGGCAGAACTAAGCAGAGCAGCCTCTTCGGGCGTTACATGTAACTCCTGCAAAAGAGCATCTATCTTCTGGTTTCTGTCTTGGTTTTGCTCTTTTGGGGCAGTCGAATAGTAGATGATTTCGTTTGCATGAAAAAAGTTTAGAATCTCTTGACGGAAATCGCTGTCTGCTTCGCTCCAAAGCATCCGAATAGTTTTTATGAGAACTTTTTTATTATGCTCAATATCGTAAATGCCGAGGTAGTGGCAAAGTTCACTCAGCGTCTCAACGCTAACCCGTTCAATGCCCACATCAAAAGGGTCATTATCAAAATATTTTTTGATTTTCTGATTTATTTTTGTATTTTTTTTGTGTTTATTAGCCATGCGAAATTGTAGCTAAATATCATTTATAAGAAAATTTGTGACCATGTCGTCCTTTCATCAATTCATTTGAAACTTATAAATTAAACTTACATATGCAGAGACCATACTCTCAAATATGTAACTAACACTGTTTTTTCTGTTCTCAAACTGAAGATCCATAATTCTTGTTCCAAGTTCTACATCAACTGACTGAGCCGCATGGATGTTAAAGCCAACATCACCGCCATAATAGGCATCAGAAATAGTACGGGAAAAACTTTCGTTGGGAATCATAAATTTCATATTTGCCATGCCGCCATTTATACCTATAAAAAAGTTGGCAGATTTGGAGACATTAAACAGATATTGACCCTCTACACCATATGTTGTAATATAGTCAAAATCGTTGTCATTGAAGTATCTAGTACTCAAAAAGAGTCTGTAGTTTCCTGCCTCGGCACCTATTTTTAAACCAAGATGACCGCTTTTATGCTCACTGCTTAAAGTCGCTTCAGTAGGTGCGGTTCTCTCCATTCCCATACCGCTGTAACCGCCTTCAATTCCTATCAACGACTTGTCTCCAAATCCGCCTGCACTCAAAGAGCAGCCCAAAACAGCACATGCTAAAACAATTTTTTTTATCATCTATTTTTCCTTTTAGAATTCGGTTGCAGATAAAACATTGACTAACCCTACTGTTCCGCTAAGTGGTGTCGGAGAAGAAAAATTAATATCGACATAACTTACACCATTTTGGTTGTTGGCTCCATAACAGTAGGTAATGCCATGTGCCATTGAGTCATCTGAAACACTCCATTTCGCGCCATCAGATGTCACAACAACAGAATAGCCAAAGTTTGCATTTCTAAGGAGTTCTGTTGTTCCGTTTAATGTTACATGCAATCGAACTACTCCGCTAAATCCGGCAGAGAATGCGTATGTCTCGCTAGTTAAACCAGAACCTCTAAGCGTTATTTTTTTTGCTTCTCCTATTCTTACCATACTTTTATCACTCTGCTGAATTCCGGTAAGATTCACCCACAACATAACATCTTTCGCGGTTAGATAGTAGTCATACTCTACATTTATCACCATGCTTCCCGTAGAGTTAACAGTGTAGCTATTCTGCTCCGCCGGATAAACATTGCCTACCCACTCCACTCCCTCTGCACATGCATCTTGTCTGTAGTTACTTCCAACAGCAAAACCCAAGCCGGAGGTGTTTTCTCCTTTATACTCATCGGTTAAACCCAAAGCAGTGCTGTTGATAGTAGCGATATCCCATTTGCCTGAGGCATTATATGTATATCCATTTCCAAATGTTACTAGATATTCATTGCCCTGACTCATATTCCCAAATGCTGATGCCACTGTTACAAAATTATTATTAACACTGCTTAATGTACCATTTCCAACGCTAGGCAAAAAGAAAAGATTATTGGCAATATTTCCAGTCGGTGCAGAACTTTGAGCATATCCAGCCATCATACCCATTGAGACTACAGGATTTGTATTGACCAAATTGTTATATTTATCCGTTACCGTAAGAACCCATTTCTCAATATATTTTGCTCTTTCTGGAACTTGTTCCGTACTTGCATAGGAAAGACTCATAGCACTCGGCGGTCCAGACAAAACAACTATATTAAATACTTTGTCGATACTTTTCGTATTCCCGTTTGAGTCTCTAAATTCCGCTCTTACATGCAGAGGAACCACCCCTGAAAGTGTATTGCTGCCGGCATTAATTGTGATGCTGTTTTTATTACTGATTGTAATGTCATTTCCGACTGTTCCTGTTGTAACATCCTCCAAAGTTGCAATATTCGGGTTTAAAGACACTATGTTAATAGATGCTATGTCTTTATCCGGTAATGATTGGTTTGAATCATTATTGAGACGGAATGAAATTGACTTGCTTGCATTCAAATTCATAGATACGCTGCCGCCGTCTAGGCTGCTGTAAAGCTCATAACTATTTGAAACCATCTGATTAGATTCCGGAGAGATAGTAAATGTGTATGTTTTTATATTTGAAACATCCGAATCATGATAAAAGCCGAATTTGATGTCGGATGTGTTCAAATCCAACTTAGCCGGAGCCGCGTAGATGAAGGAGGCAACACCGTTAACGAGGGTAGATGAGAGCTTGTCAAATGAACCGATATCCCTTCCCGCTACGGCATCATCCGGATAAGCTATTTTAACATTGCCTTCAGAGGAGGGAATATTAGTGCTGTCAAAAACACGTACACTTATCTGTACCGCTTCACCGTTCAAAGTTAAGGCGGCAGTTGATACAGGCAGCACAACTGATTTTCTGGTATCTGAACTGTTTATGTCAGGTATAACTGTCTTTGAAGATAGAGGGGCGTCACTATTATTACTTTGGCAACCGCTTAATGCAAATAAAACCGCTAAAAAAAAGCCAAACAGAAAAAAATTTCGTATATTCATCTAAAATCCTTAATAATTTTCGAAAAACAAAGTTTTTCGTATGTAGGGGCATCTGTCCCCGCCACTAAAACGGACTTGTTCGTTTTAGTGTGTAACTTCAGTAGCCCACTGCAAAATAAATCGAATCATTTTATCTGATTATACATGAAGATAAAATATGTTTTATGCCATAGAGGAAGAACTCCAAAATTTAAATCTTACTTCTTAAGAAAAGATGTTACCTTACGCTACATCCAAATTTAATTGCTGTTAATTCTGTGCTACAATCTTTTTATGAAACTATCACACCTAAAACAGATTATTATTTACCTGCAAAAATTTACAAAAATCTCTGCAATATACAGGGTATCAGACACAATTATAAAAGTCGGATTCGATAGAGACGATGCAATTTATTTTGAGATGCAGCGTTCAAATTCAGTTATGTTTAAATGCTCCTCTTATTCCCGTTCAAAGCTTTATAACGCTCCTTTTGACGTTCTTTTGGCAAAGCGGTTTGCACGTGCAAATATATTGGGCATTGAACTTTTAAACGGTGACAAAATACTCCGATTTAAAACATCGGTAGCCTCGGCATATAAAGAAGAGTTTACCTATCTGCAGTTTGAATTTACAGGAAAATATACGAATGTTATTATCTTGGATGAAAATGATGTTGTGCTTGAGGCACTTCGGCATGTGGATTTATTTTCATCTTTTCGTGAAGTGAGAGTCGGCCAAAAACTTCTCAATGTTCCGGCAGCTCCCTTTGAAGCGAAGGAGTATCCGCTAGAAGATATTGAACAGTTTTTATATGCACAACATGAAAAAGAGCAAAATCAGAAACTTTTTTCGCTGAAAAAACAAAAGATTACTCTTTTAAATAAAAAATTAAAAAAAATAGAGAAACTATTTAATGCGCTTGAGGATGAGGAGAGTTTAAAAAATGAGGCGCAAAAGAATCAGCATTACGGAAACTTAGTTTTATCCAACATGCACAAAATCAAACCCTACAACAGGGTTTTGGAACTTGATGATTATGATGGGACAAAAATAAATATAGAGATTTCAAAAACATATCCGACTGTTGCCATGATGTCCGATTCTCTTTTTGCTCAAAGCAAAAAAGCCAAACAGAAGGTAAAAAATCTGCATATAGAAAGAGAATCTCTCTCTTCAAAAATAGAACATCTCAAACTTTTTATTAACACGGTTGAAGAGGCAAAGGATGTGGCAAAAGTAGAACTTCTTTTTCCAAAAAAGGTTCAAAACAAGAAGATGAAAGAGAATGATTCAATTGAGACTTTTTGGATAGAGGGGTATAAAGTTCAGCTTGGGAAAAATGAGAGGGGAAATATCGAACTGCTCAAAAATGCAAGAGCAAAAGATATTTGGCTTCATATGAAAGAACGCCCTTCTGCGCATGTAATTATCACAACCGACAAGCAGAATGTGCCGATGAACATTATAGAGAGTGCCGCAAGATTATGTGTTGACTTTACAATGTTTGAAAAAGACAGATATTTGGTCGATTATACTCCGCGAAGAGAAGTCACTATTCAGAGTGGTGCGAATGTGTTATATAACAAGTACAAAACTATTGAGATAGATACAAGATAAGGGGTCGAAAATGTCTATAGGTGCAATCGGAAATACGATTTATGTGAATCAACAAACTGCTACCGTCTCCTCAGTACAGGGAAATTTCCAAAATCGTCTTGACATTCAAAATGTCGCTGCTCAGTCTATCGTAAATGAAGAGGAGCAAAAAATTTTAGAAATCCGTCCGGCTGAGGGCAACCATGAAGTTGATCCGGACAGAGAGCATGAAAGAGATGAAGCTGACCAAGAGAATAAAAGAGGCAAAAAACAAAAAAAAGAGGAAGCAGAAGAGGATGAAACGGTTTTTTCTGAGCATAAACTAGATATTAAAGTGTGATTGGCTATAATCCAAACCAAATTATTTTGAGGAAATTTTATGAGTATATTTGCAGACCATAAAGAGAGGATTATCACTGGATTAGTGCTTGTCAGTACGGTTTTAGCTGTAGGTTTTATAGATAACTTTTACTTGACATGGCTGACTCTTGGAGTTATCTATATTTTAGCTTTTAAAGAAGCTTCGAAACTCTTTGGAGTTGAAAATCACTCACTTCTAATATACGCAGTAGGAATCTGGCTTATAGCTGCCGTTTACCCTTACGGTGATGACCTCTTCGTACTTGCCGGTGTTGCATATGCGAGTGCCGTAGCATACAATAAAGAACTCGAGTGGAAAGATTTTTTTCCATTTATTTACCCGACTGCAGGGATGCTTTTTGCATTTACTATGTATCAAGAATACGGAGTATTGGCACTTTTATGGCTTTTAGTTGTTGTTGCCATGACGGATGTGGGAGCGTATGCGTTTGGAAAAAGCATGGGTAAAACCTCTTTTAGCGAAACAAGCCCAAATAAAACACTTGAAGGCGTAATCGGCGGTGTATTTATGGCAACACTCAGCGGTATGTTCGCGGGGCTTGCAATTGTAGATTTAAAAATTTCTATCATTATCTCATTTGTGGTTGCAGTGAGCTCTATTTTTGGCGACTTGTTTGAGAGTTCTCTTAAAAGAAAGGCTGATGTAAAAGATAGCGGAGATTTACTCCCTGGACATGGCGGTGTTCTAGACCGCATCGATGGCTACCTCTTTGGTGCTATTGTAATGCTTGTTCTTTTAAGAGGTTTAGTGTAAATTGATACTCCTTGGTTCGACAGGTTCTATCGGTGTAAATACACTTAAAGTTGCCAAAAAATTCAACATCTCCGTTGAAGTTTTAGTTGCCGGAAATAATATCAATCTTTTAAACACTCAGATTTTAAATCATGCCCCGAAAACTGTTGTCGTCGCACGGCAAGAGGATGTCAAAAATGTAAATCATAAAAATGTCCTTTTCGGCGAAGAGGCAATTTTAAAAGTTATAGAAGATTCAAACTCCGAGCTCGTAGTAAACGCCCTTGTAGGTTTTTTGGGGCTTCGTCCAACACTTACAGCCCTCGCATGCAACAAAAGAGTTGCTCTTGCAAACAAAGAGTCTCTCGTGGCAGGTGGAAATTTCATCGACACAAGCAAAATCCAACCCATTGACAGTGAACACTTCGGTCTTTGGTACTTAATGCAAAATAGACCCATCGAGAAGATGATTATCACTGCCAGCGGCGGAGCATTTCGTGACTGGGATATCAAGCGGCTCTCCAGTGCTACATTAGCCGATACACAAAAACACCCGAACTGGTCGATGGGACAAAAAATAACCATAGACAGCGCTACAATGGTTAACAAAATATTTGAACTCCTAGAGGCAAGATGGCTCTTCGGCGAGGGAAAATACGACGCTCTGATTGAGACAAAATCACTCATCCATGCACTCATAAATTTCAGAGACGGCTCAACAACCGCACACTTCGCACATGCCGACATGCAGCTCCCAATCGCCTACGCACTCAATGGAAACATGAGTGAAAATATCTTAGGACATGTAGATTTACTCAAAGTAGGCTCTCTCGAATTTCGCGAAATCACATGTGACAGATACCCGATTTGGCAAATAAAAGCGGAGCTACTAAAAAACCCTGCAAGAGGCGTCGTAATAAATGCCGCAAACGAAGCAGCAATAGAGAAGTTTATAAACAAAGAGATAGGGTTTATGGATATTTCAAAAGCAATTATAAATGCGTATGAAAAGTTTACAGATCTACCAAAGAGTATAGAAGATGTGTTTGCTATTGATGAAGAGGTAAGAAGATACATTCGATAGTTTTTTATTCCACAGTATAAATATCTTTACTTTTATACTATAGCATAGTATAAAATCTTTGGTTATTATACTTTTGCAACCTTTTTATATTTGAGCCTAAGGAATTTATAAAAATGAAATTTAATGATTTAGATATGAAAAGCTGGAAAGAGTCCGATATAAATACCGATTCGCTTTGGGTTATAAGCGAAAGAGATAAACATGAGTGCATTTTTGTATTTTACACAAGGATTATTAAATGTTAGTTAATATAGAATGGGCTATAAAAAGTATTACTGAAGATATAGGTTTTTTTCAACCGCTCTATGAAGCTGTTATAAATTCTTTTCAGGCGAATGCAGACAAAGTTGAAATATTTTTTAACAAAGATGAAAATAACTATATTTCTGGGTATTCCATTAAAGATAATGGTGAAGGATTTACTGATAAAAATATAGAATCCTATTTGACACTTTGGAGTGATTACAAAATAACACAAGGTGCCTTGGGTAGTGGTAGAATTATGTGTTTAAAGGTTTTTGATAATATTATTATCGAAAGCCAAACAAAAGACACTCAGAATTCATTGGGTCAGAATGTCAATATTGATTTTAATAGAAAATTCACAGCTAATGTTATTGATGAAATAACACGAAATGAAATTTCGTCTAATTCTAGTTTTACCATAACAACATTTAAAAATTTAAATGAAGACTATTCAAAACAACATGGCTACAAACACTATGATATAAAAAAAATTGAAGAAGATACTTTTGTCAAACTTTTGCCAATGTTTATTAGATTTAAAGATATAGACGAAAATTTTATAATTGAAATTGACAATAAAAAATGGTTGGATAAATTAAATTTAAAAGAAAAATTTGAAGAGCTTAAGTTTGACAATAAGAGTTTTGATATTACTGTTGATTTATCAAAATTTGACAAAGAAAATGATGATTTAAAAAATGAAAAAAAATATAAATTTAATTTACTGTATAGGGTGCAAAAAGATAATAAAAATACTATAGAACAATTTTATGGTGCTTCCGATAGGTACATTACCGCTTTTTCAAAAGGAATAAGATTAGAAAAATTAGATGCTGGCTATAGTGGTATCTTTTGCCTTACTTCACAATATTTCGAGGAAAATAGAGTGAAAGATTCACGGAATGCATTTGTAATAACCTTTGGACAAAGTAATCCAACAAAAGAGAATCCAATAACATTTCCAGAGATAAATGAGCAATTACAAAAACTATTAAATGTAATACTAAAAGAAAAATTTCCAGAAGTTGAACAAGATTTAAAAATAAGAAAAAATAAGATAATAGATCAGTTTCCACATTTGGCTAGATATGTGAATAAAATAGATAGCTTAACAATGACAGAATCTAATATACAAAAACAAGCTGAAAATGATTTTTTTCAAGAAACAAAAAAAGTAAGAGCAGAGGTTGAAAAGTTCACAAATGAGCTTAAAAAAGATAAAAATAAATTTAATGAAAAGAGATTTAAAGACATAACTAACCATTTTACAGAAGTTGGAAGAGAACAACTTGCTGATTATATTGGATATAGGCAGACAATTATTGACATGTTGATTGAAATTTATGATGAAACTTCAGAAAAAAAGTCTGCTTTCAAAGAAGAGGATATTCACAATTTATTTATGCCAATGTCTCATACAAGTAACACATTATTTACTTATGCTAATAATGTTTGGATTTTTGATGATAAATTTATGTCTTATAATTATTGTGCCAGTGATAAAACAATTGCAAAAATTGTTAGTGATGTTACTGGGAAAACAGTAGATGAAGTTATTGAACACCATAAGAACCAAGAACCTGATTTAGTTATGTTCTATTCAAATCAAGACAATGAATATAAAGATGTTTTATTGATAGAGTTTAAGCGGCTAAATAATGAATTATCAGAAAAGAAAAAAGCAATCACACAACTTCAAGATTATCCAATGTATATAAGAAAAAATATTGAACATGTAAGAAGTATATTTTCTTACACGATTATTGATATAAATGAGCCTTTTAGAGAGTGGTTAACTGACTCACAAACTTTTGATGAATATTCTTTTGGCGACAGTACAAACAAAATCAGTTCATACTATAAATATATTAGTGGTAAAGATGGAAGCATCAACGCGCATCTTAATGTTCTTGAGTTTTCACAAGTTCTACAAGATGCAAACAAAAGAAATAAGGTATTTCTTGATATTTTAAAACAAAATTTTTCAATAGATGTGAAATGAACTACATAGGCTCAAAGCGAAAACTCGCTTCATTTTTAAAAGATGAAATAATAAATGTTGTCGGCAGTGATTTGTCTCAGAAAGTTTTTTGTGATATTTTTGCCGGAACGGGAATAGTCGGGCGAACTTTTAAAAAAGATGTGAAACAGGTTATCAGTAACGATTTAGAACATTACAGTTTTGTATTAAATAAAAACTATATAGAAAATCATAAAGCAATAGCGGACAAAGAAAAATATATAGAAGAGTTGAACAGTTTGCCTTTAATAGAAGATGGTTTTATCTATCAAAATTACTGCATGGGGAGCGGAAGTGAGCGACAGTATTTTAGCGATGAAAACGGTAAAAGAATCGACACCATGCGAACCAAAATCAGAGAGTGGAAAGAGAGCGATGCTATTGATGAGAGTTTGTACTATTTTTTATTGGCTTCCCTAGTTGAGAGTGCCGACAAAATAGCAAATACGGCATCAGTTTATGGAGCATTTTTAAAACATATTAAAAAGTCCGCATTAAAAGAGTTAGTTTTAGAACCTGCACACTTTTTAGAAAAGGGCAATTCTCATGTAGTTTTTAATAAAGACAGCAATGAACTCATAAAAGAGATTAAGGGCGATATTTTGTATCTTGACCCACCTTACAATCAGAGACAATATAGTGCGAATTACCACATGTTAAACACAATCACGCAGTATGATGATTTTGTTCCAAAGGGTAAAACTGGACTAAGAGAGTACAACCGCTCTGATTACTCTAAAAAAAATGAGGTGCATGCAAGCTTTGAAGAGTTAATCAAAAATGCGAACTTTCAATATATTTTTCTGAGCTACAACAATGAGGGATTGATGAGCGAAAAGGATGTAAAAAATATTATGTCAAAATACGGTAAATATGATTTGCAAACCAAAGAGTACCAAAGGTTTAAAGCCGATAAGACAGAAAATAGAAACCACACGGCAGATAGAACATACGAGTATCTGCATATTTTGGAGAAGAGATAATGATATTAAGTATTGAGAGCAGCTGCGACGACAGTGCAATAGCGATTACAGAGATAGAGACATGTAAGCTTCTGTTTCATAAAAAAATCTCTCAAGAGTTAGAGCACTCGGTGTATGGCGGTGTTGTTCCGGAGCTTGCAGCAAGGCTTCATGCAGAGGCGTTGCCAAAAATTTTAGAGGAGTGTAAACCTTACTTTGATAAACTCAAAGCTGTTGCAGTTACCTCTTCTCCGGGACTTGCAGTTACCCTTATAGAAGGCGTGACCATGGCAAAGGCTATCTCTGTTGCACTTGGCATTCCTCTTCTCGGAGTAAACCATCTGGTCGGGCATATCTACTCTCTTTTTATAGAGAAAGAAACAATGTTTCCGCTTACGGTTTTATTGGTCTCTGGCGGTCATACACAGGTGATGGAAGTAAAAAGCCTCAGTGAAATCAGTACGATTGCAAAAAGCATGGATGACAGCTTTGGAGAGAGCTTTGATAAGGTTGCGAAGATGATGGGGCTTGGCTATCCTGGTGGACCGCTCATTGAGCAATTAGCCCTTAGCGGAGATAGAAAAAAGTATAACTTTACTATTCCGCTTATGCGGATTCCAAAGATTGCTTTCTCCTATTCTGGGCTAAAAAATGCTGCCAGGCTGGCGGTAGAGAGTGGTGCGAAAGAGGATTATGCCGATATTGCAGCCTCTTTTGAACATGTAGCGACGGCACATATCATTCATAAACTCAAGAAATATTTCCTGATAAATCCGCCTCAAAGTTTTGCGATTGTTGGCGGGGCAAGTGCAAATCTTTACCTTCGTTCTCAGATAGAGGAGCTCCTCAAACCTCATGGAGCTTCACTGCTTTTGAGTGAGCTAAAATACTGTTCGGACAATGCCGCAATGATAGGAAGAGTAGCGGTTGAGATGTATGAAAAAGAGATATTTAGCTCTTTGGATGTGCTTGATATTTCACCTAAAAGTCAGCTATAAACTTAATTAAATCTTATCTCAAAAGAGACTTATTCTGATTAAGAGTAAAATTACCCGATTTAAAATATACTTCTTCTAACAACAAAAAAGGTTTCTTGTGAAAGAATTTTTTTTGTAAAATTGAACAAATCAAACTAGGGAGCTAAGATGGCAACTACAAAATTCAAGGGTACAGACGTAGAATTATTAGGAAATGAAGTAAATGTTGGTGATAAAGCGCCGGAAGTTACAGTTGTAAATTCAGCTGGTTTAGGTGATGTTATTGTTGGTGGTACTCAGGGCGTCAAGCAACTTATCATTGTTGTTCCTTCACTTGACACAGGTGTATGTGCTACTGAAACTCGTAACTTCAATGCAAAAGTTGCTTCATTAGAAGGTGTAAAAGCTACTATCGTATCTTTAGATTTACCATTTGCTTCTGGCAGATTCTGTGCAGCAGAGGGAATTGACAAACTGACTGTTACTTCAGACTTTAGAAACAAAGATTTCGCTAACGCGTACGGCGTATTGCTTGGTGGTTCTGTTCTTGCAGGTGTAACATGTAGAGCAATCTTCGTAGTTGACGCAGACGGTGTTGTAGCATACAAAGAAATCGTTCCAGAAATCACAGAAGAGCCAAACTACGACGCTGCAATGGCTGCTGTTAAATAATTTTTTACTTTTCTTCCTCCTGTTTTAGGGCTTTTTTGCCCTAGAATAACAACTCCCGTACTTTAAACACTCTTTATAAAACTCTTTGATACAATCATCCATATTTATTTATGGAGTTTACTATGAAAAAAATCTTATCAATGGTGGCATGTGGAACTGTTTTTGCAACTATTGCTACTGCAGATATAGCAAGGGTTGAAATGGGTGTCGGTGCATGGGCACAAAAATCGAGTGGTGAAATTACCTACACTTCAAGCGGTGGCACAGGTAACGATAAATCTTTAGAGAAAGATGAGACAAATGGCTATGCATGGCTGCTTGTAAAACATCCGATTCCTATTCTTCCAAATCTAAGAATTGAATATACAAATGTCAAGAATAGCGGTGAAACAACAGGTTCATTCAAAGAATTCAGCGTCGCCACTACGGCAAACAGTACCTTAGAGATAAAACAATTTGACATTATTCCTTATTACAATATCTTGGATAATACGCCTTGGATAACGATAGACCTCGGTATTGATGTTAAAGCTACTAACGTCTCTTATAAAGCGATAGGAAATATGACAATTAATGGAGTTGCAAACACTTCATACAGTGAGTCAACCTCACTTGCAATTCCTCTTTTATACGCAAGAGCAAGAGTTCAGATTCCGGCTACAAATATAGGTTTTGAGTCGGATTTGAAATATATTGGATACAACTCAAACAGTATCTATGATTTTAGAGCAAAAGTTGATTATACACTCGACATTATGCCGATTGTTCAGCCGGCATTGGAAGTTGGATATAGAGTTCAAAAGATTAAGATTGAAGAGGAAGGCAGTACAAATGCCACTATGGATTTAAGTTTTTCCGGAATTTATGCTGGTTTAATGCTTCGTTTTTAGAAACCACTCCACATGTGTGGTGAGCGCCAGCGAGGAAATACCCTCGAGGCGTTATGCTTTGACATGTGGATTTATAAGGGGTGAGCTTTTGTCCATGTATCTTGTATCTAAAACGATAATTTCATTCTCTAGCCAAATGCCAAACTGCTCGTAAACTCTCTTTTGTGCCTCTTGGATTAAAAATATCGCATCATCGAATGAGCCATTGTCCGCATTTACCAAAAAATTTGCATGCATTTCACTAAATTCCATTCCTCCAACTCTATATCCTTTGAGTCCGACTGCTTCTATCAATCTTCCTGCATAGTCTCCAACCGGATTTTTAAAACAGCTTCCTGCACTTGGCATGTTTGGCTGGTTCAAACGCATCTTCTTGAATAGTTCTACTTTATCTCTGTCAAATCCATGCGACAGAGTAAATGTTGCCTTTAGAATGGGAGTTTGGATGTCGGTAAATCTGTATCCAAAATTTATCTCCTCCCTCTTTTTTACGCCATCGAACCCCAAGGGCATTTCTTCGCTGCAGCTCGCTACACATGTAGAAACAGAAATTAAATTATTAAAAATCTCATACTCTTTTAATCCTGCATTCATCTTCACTAAACCGCCGAGAGTTCCAGGGAGATGTGATACAAACTCAAAATTTGCAATGTCATGTTTTTTGCAAAATGAGGCTATTTTTCCTGATGGAGTTGCCGCACCTATTTTTAGGAGGTTCTCTTCTATTTTTATATAGTCATATTTTTTGCTGAGTATCATAAGCGGTGGAGGTTGTGTGCCGATAAGGGTGTTGTTGCATGCGCCTATAAGATAGTAATCTTTGTCATATTCTGAAGCCTCTTCCAATATAAAAACATCTAAAGAGCCTCCAATTTTGATAGAAGAAAAGCGAGAAAAATCGATAAGCTTAGAGTTCATTACTCTACAAATGTTGGAATTAAGTTAAATACTTCTTTAGAAAAGTCGGTCATAGAGTTAAGCATCCAAGGCATGGTGAGAACCAAAACAATAACAACACCCAAAATTTTAGGAATAAAACTGAGGGTCATCTCATTGATTTGAGTGGTAGCTTGAAAAATACTTACCGCCAAACCCAAAAACATGCCTGTTAAAAGCCCCGGCAGGGAAAGCAACATTGCAATTTTAAAAGTTTCGATACCTAAGGCTATAAGCTTTGCTTCCATAATCTATGAGTTCCTTAATGCTGCATATTCTGTAGGGATTAAATAATCTTCTACTTTGACTTCCACTTCATAGAAGCCATGTTTATAACCTATCTCAAAGAGTTTATTAATGGCTTTGTACTGTATTTCACTCAGTGTTATTGACGCATCATTTGCATAGAGTTCAAGATATTTATCTAATGTGACTGCATTTATACGAACCAAATCTCTCTCAAGAAGCATCTTGGAGAGTCTCTCTTTGTGGTCTCGTGCCACTTGAACTGCTTTAGTTAATGTTGCCTCATACTCTATAGCTTTTTTGAGTGGAATGGAGCGGCGAATTACCATTCCGCCAAGAGGAAGAGGTAAATCATTCCCTGCTAACTCTTGCCAAATATCCCACATCTCCCGTTCCACTTCAAGTTCACTACTGTAAGTTAAAATACTCTCATGAATCAAAACTCCGGCATCCACCTTGCCACTTAATACAGCATTTTCAATCTCAAGAAAATTTATATAGGTTACTCTTGCATGTGGATACGCTATGCGAAAAAGCATGGCATTAGTAGTGTGTTTTCCACTGAGTGCCACCTTAAAGTTTTTCTTTAAAACAGCATCTTTTTTTTTGATAATTTTTGGACCATACCCCTCACCAAAACTGACAGCAGTACGAAGCAAGGCATATTCATCTTTGATATGCGGATAGAGAGCAAAACTTATGGCAACAATGTCATAAACACCGTTAAGTGCATCTTCATTGAGTGTTTGAATGTCTTTTGCGATATTATCAAAATGAGTATTTTTCATATCTACCCAGCCAAAATTGATAGCATAGTACATAAAAATATCATCAGCGTCCGGAGAGTGGGCTATTAGTGTTTTTTTCAAGTTACATGTCCGTTATAAAAGCATTTAGTTATTATAAACTAAATTTTAACCAAATAAGGATAAAATCTCACCCTAATTTATCTGATTTTTCTATAAAGCAAAATAGATAAATTCAAAAAAGTATGACAAAATGAAATATTTTTGAACTAATATTTTAAATTGACATACAATAAGTCTAAATTTAATAAAAAGTGAGCCAAAAATGGATGCAAACAAACAAAAATCATTAGACTTAGCAATGAAACAGATAGATAAAGCATTTGGAAAAGGTGCTTTGATGCGATTAGGTGATAAAGAGATTACGCCTATTGAAGCAATTAGTACAGGTTCTCTCGGACTCGACTTGGCATTGGGAATAGGCGGTGTTCCTCAGGGAAGAGTTGTAGAAATTTACGGACCTGAAAGTTCAGGTAAAACGACTTTAGCACTCCAAATAACAGCAGAATGCCAAAAAGCCGGCGGCGTTTGTGCATTTATCGATGCAGAACATGCGCTCGATGTTATCTATGCAAGAAACTTGGGTGTTGATGTAGACAATCTTCTTGTTTCTCAACCCGATTACGGAGAACAGGCTTTAGATATAGTTGAAACTATTGCCAGAAGCGGAGCAATTGATTTAATCGTTATAGATTCTGTTGCGGCACTAACCCCTAAATCTGAGATTGAAGGTGAGATGTCTGACCAAAATGTCGGTGTTCAAGCGCGTCTTATGTCAAAAGCTCTTCGAAAATTGACGGGTATTTTACATAAAATGAACTGTACTGTTATATTTATCAACCAGATTCGAATGAAAATTGGAATGATGGGTTACGGCTCTCCTGAGACTACAACAGGTGGAAATGCCCTCAAATTTTATGCTTCTGTAAGAATCGACGTTAGAAGAATAGCATCCCTAAAACAGGGAGAAAATAGTATCGGCAACCGTGTCAAAGCAAAAGTTATAAAAAATAAAGTTGCTCCTCCTTTTCGTCAAGCAGAGTTTGATATCATGTTCGGTGAAGGTATCTCTAAAGAGGGTGAACTTGTTGATTATGGCGTAAAACTTGATATAATTGACAAAAGTGGAGCTTGGTTCTCTTATGAAGATATAAAACTTGGTCAAGGGCGTGAAAATGTTAAGGCTAAGTTTAAAGAAGATCCGGTTTTAGCAAAAGAGATAGAAGACAAAATTAAAAGTGCTATGGGAATAAGCAGCCTTATGACCATGGATATATCTGAAATAAGCGAGGTAGATGAGTAATGTACATAGATAATATAAACGCGATTGAGGTATTGGATTCTCGCGGTAATCCAACGGTTAAAACAACAGTAGAGTTGAGTGATGGAACAGTTGAAAGTGCGATTGTACCTTCAGGTGCGAGCACCGGCAAAAGAGAAGCATTAGAACTTCGCGACGGCGGAAGTCGATACATGGGTAAAGGCGTACTGCAAGCAGTAGAAAATGTGAACGCGAAAATATCAGATGTAATTATCGGTCTCTCTCCATACAATCAAGCAGTTATTGATGCTACAATGAAAGAACTTGACGGTACAGACAACTATGGCAACTTAGGTGCGAATGCTGTACTTGGTGTTTCTATGGCAGTAGCTCGTGCAGCGGCAAAAAGTCTCAAGATGCCACTCTATCGCTACTTAGGGGGTGCAAATGCTATGGTTGTTCCTACTCCTATGCTCAATATTATCAATGGCGGTTCACATGCGGACAACTCAGTTGACTTCCAAGAGTACATGATTATGCCGATTGGGTTTGATGATTTTGCAACCGCACTCCAAGCTAGTTCTGAAGTTTATCACCATCTCAAAGCAATTCTAAAGGCTAAAAAACATAATACTGCACTTGGTGATGAAGGTGGTTTTGCTCCGGATTTGAGTTCAAATGAGGAGCCGATTCAAATTATTATGGAAGCCATTGAAAAAGCAGGATACAAAGCTGGAACACAGATGGCAATAGCACTTGATGTTGCTGCATCAGAGCTAGTGGTAGATGGAGGTTATAAACTTGATTCTGAGAAAAGAACAGTTACCTCTGCCGAATTAGTTGATTATTATGTTGATCTCTGCTCAAAATATCCAATAGTTTCGATAGAAGATGGCTTAAGCGAAGATGACTGGGATGGATGGAAAATTTTAACAGAAAAACTAGGCGATAAAATTCAACTTGTAGGTGATGATCTGTTTGTTACTAATGCAAGCATACTAAATGAAGGTATTCAAAAAGGTATTGCAAATTCTATCCTTATTAAACCAAATCAAATAGGTTCGGTAAGTGAAACGATGCAGACGGTAAGACTTGCACAAAGAAATGGCTATAAATGTGTTATGAGTCACCGTTCCGGAGAGAGTGAAGATGCTTTTATTGCTGACTTTGCAGTAGCTTTAAACTGTGGAGAAATTAAGACAGGCTCAACTGCCAGAGGTGAAAGAACTGCAAAATACAACCGTCTTTTAGAGATAGAAAATGAGGTTGTGTATGGCGAGTATTTAGGTTCAACGCTGTTTAATTAAGCTTTATCCGAATGAATATAGAAGAGTTATATGAAGAAAATGTCTCTTCTCAGAGCTTTACTCAAAAATATCTGGGATTGTCGTTAGCAAAATTTTTGATTCTTATTTTACTTGTCTTAGGCTTGGGTGTCTATCTTGGTGCCGTGCTGTACGGAACAAACTCTCTTGAAGTTCTCTTTGGACTTCAGGATTATGAAAATTACCTTCAATCTGAGATTAATAGACTTAAAAATGATAATGCAGAGCTTCAAAGAGAGTATTTTGAGCTCAAAGAGATTTCCACACAATAAATGATATAATAAATAAAAAAATAAGGGTTGAAGTGGTGAAAATACTACTAATTGCATTTATTATTATTGGTATATTAGATGCTCGAGAAAATCCTTTTTTTCCCTCCGACGGTGAGAAAGATATTCCATATACTACAAATGAAACCGCTGTTATTTTGCCACTAAAAAAAGCAACTATAGCGCTTCCTCCTCAAGCAAGAGTTCTTCAGGGCGTAACAATACAGTATAAAAATCTTGATGGTTCAGAAGAGAATAAAACTATCCCGTTAGAAAATTCTGTTGATTGGCATAAGCCAATTTTCATATCTCAAAACTATACTTCTAATGATGCTATTCAAGAAGAGAATATAAAAAAAGATTCTGTGAAAAAAGAGACAGTAAAAATAGAAGAACAGCCTGCAAGAAATGGGGATAAATATCAAAAAATAGCCTCTTTTGAATATGCGAGTTTTTATTCATCGGAAAAATATTTTAAAATTATTACTAATGATAAAATAATAAGAAACTTTCTGCTTATTCAGCCACATAGAATCGTAATAGATTTTAAAAGCAGTAAGAGTGTCAAATTTTATGAACAGAATATCACTGAAAATGTATTTACAAAGATAAGAGTAGGAAATCACGATGGATACTATAGAGTCGTTATTGAATTAGACGGCTACTATAGATATAATGTGAAAAACATGGATGACAGCTATGTTTTTCAGCTATTGTAAAATTCTAGGACTTAAATATTAAATTAATAATTCTTTTAAAGAGTGACTCTTTTTCCCCTTCAACAATATAGACATTTTCAACTTTTATATTGTTACTCTCTATTTTCTTAAATATATTTAACTTATTTTTTAGATATTCAGATGCTATATGAATATTCTTTGCTTCAAATTTATTCAAAATCTAACAGCCTGCCAATCTCATCCATAGCATCATCATTTCTCAAGCTAAATTTAATCTCAATTCTTCTTGAAGCATCTTTGTCTTCTACCATATCTTTATTGTAAATAGTGTCTTGATACGAACGACCACTTGCCACTAAAAGAGGCTTAAGATTATTATCGTTAGTAAAATCTAGTGTTAAAAGATAGTTCATAACCGCATACGCTCTTTGTTGGGAAAGGTTTAAGTTATATAAATATCCTCCGTCACTGTCTGTATGCCCTTCTATGGATATTCTGTCAAGCTGAGACTGAATACTTTTGTTTGATATCAAAGCACCTATATATTCAATGAAGACTTTCTTAAGCTCTATTTTTGACGACTCTTTTAACTCAGCACTTCCTTTGTCAAATAATATATTTGATGCTAACCTTAAAGAACCGCTTTTTGGGTCAATCTCAACATTTTTTCCAAGACTCTCTTTTAGTTCTGCAATAAGCTTTATTTTAATACCTGTCAAACCTTTGATTTTAGCCTTTTGGGCTTGGAGTTTTGCTATGAGCACATCATACTTTGTCTGCTTCTGCTCTATTGCATGTAATAGATCTAAAAGCTCTTTATCCTTTAATTTTAATGTCTCATCTTTACCGCTTAATTCATTAGAGAGTATTAAAACTTTGTTCTCATAATCTTGCAGTTTTTTGTTTTGATTGCTCAAACTGGTGTTTGTTTCACTGAGTAGATTTTGTATAATTATTATTTTGGAGTTGAAATCATCAACTTTCATATTTTGTGCCAATAACATATTGTTTAAATTCACTATCTCTTCAGTTTTTAATTTCAATGAATCTCTCGTTAAAATCAAAGCATCTTGTGAACTCTTTAGTTCATTCATTCTATCTTCCAGTAACTTTTTTAGTTTTTGAACTTCCGTGTCTCTCAAAAGTAGCATTCGTGTAGAACTCTCTAACGAACTCTCTTTGTTATCGAGATTTGTTTTGAGCACGATTGATTTTACAACTATTGCACCAATAAGCAGAATAAAAACAAAAAGCAAGCCTGCCATAAGGTCAGCATACGATATCCAGAAGTTTGCGTTATCATCATTTTCGTTTTTATAAAACATTTATTGAGCTTTTATCTGACTAGCTATCATCTGATGATATTTTTTTACACTATCTTGAACTTCTTTACTCTCTAAACTCACATGCGTTGCAAAATCTGCCAATTTTATAACTATATCACCTATCTCTGCATCAATCTTTTCAAATGTTTTATCAAGTGAAGTAGTAAGATGTGCATTAAATATTTTAGTGCTCTTTTCAAGATTTTTTGTTGCATAAGTAAAGTCTAATAAATTCTTCTCTATCTGATTTTTCGCTTCTTGTGCATTTTGATTATTATCCATTAAAGAAAGTGTCTCTTTTAGCTCTTTGGATGCATATTGAAGATGGCTAGATATTTGTGTAAAGTTATAGTTGCTTTCATGCATAATTTCTTTAAAACTTGATAAATGCTGCTCGTTGAGTGTCTTGACGAAATCAAGATTAAAAGTTTCACGCAATGCTGTAAGAAATCTATTGTCTTTAAGCTCATATTGAGAATATTTATAAATTGTCAACTCATCATTTGACCATACATTTGATTTAAATCTTTCTTTAATAGCTGCAAAGTAGTGGTCTATCTTGCTAAGGCCGCTTTTTTCAAAATATGTCCATATAAGAGAGAGCAGGATTCCATAAATAGAAGCATAAAATGCAGAGCCAACGCCACTTAAAAGAATAGATATATCATTATCTAATGCCGTAGTATCTGAAACTGAAAAAGTAGGCATCGAGATAGAGATTGCTAAAAATGTTCCTAATATTCCTAACATAGGAAATATTGATGCCGCAACTGCCACAAAGTTGTTATTCCTAATATCTGCATAATAATGATTTAAAAAATCTCCAATATCAAGCACAGATTTTCTCTCGCTATTGATAATTAAAGAGTTTGCCTCTAATTTAGAATTTAAAGCATTCTCCATTTTTATATAAGAAGAACGCATCTTACAAATACTGTAATTAGCATTATGTTTGGTAAACATTAAAAAAGTAAGTAAAATAAATCCAATAATCAAGACCGAAGAGAGCGGCACATTAAGCGGAATTATTCCCATGTATCCCATGACTATAGCTAAAAAGAATAGTACAGGAATCATAGAAATAACAATAAAGTTTGCAGAGCACAATGAAGTGCTTCTTGAAATTGGCATGTTTGTTCCTAGTATATTAGATAAAGACAAAATTATATACTATTTTTTTGGCACATAAACGCCATTTTGATCCCAAATGTCAATTTCTCCCATAATATTACCATTACTGAAAAAAGCCTTATATCCTAGCTGTCCATTCTCATGCCATTTTTTTTGAAGACCATCTTTTTTACCATTTATATAGAGTCCTTGAGATGCTAAGTTTCCATTTTCATGCCAAGTTTTATACTCGCCGTCTTGAAGATCATTTTTAAAGTATGAGCTGCTTTTTTTTCTGCCGTTTTCATACCAAGTAGCAACTTCCCCGTTTTGCAGTCCCTCTTTAAAGTAAGCGACTACGGCTTTTTTATCATTCTCGTAATTACCTATATATTCGCCGTCTTGCTTGCCCTTTCTAAAATAAGCAACAGTTTTTATAGCTCCATTACTTCTCCATTCTGTCAATCTTCCGTCCATTTGACCTTGATAGTAAGGTACGATTTTTTTTGTTTTGCCATCTTCAAAAAAGAAGTAAGCATTTCCTGTAAAAACTTCATTTTTATCTTTTTCATAGGACAAGTTATTTTTTACAACAAGTATATTTCCATCGATATCTTTTGCATGAAGAGCAAGGCTTAACCCAAACATTAAGATAATCATCATTAGTACATTTTTCATAAACACCCTTTAAATTTTTTCTGATTGTAAGCATATCAATTTATTGAATATATATTCATAAGATTGTTATTATTTTTTATTATTTATATTAACTTTGTGTAATAAAGTAAGATTTCTAATTAATATTCGCATAACAAATAGATAGGGTTGTTTTTTTATGCGTATTGATATAAAATCTTCTTATCAAAAGGGATGCAAGAAGGATTAAAATGAAAGCTATAGAAAAGGTTAAGTTATTGCTATTATCATCAATTTTAATAGCTTTAATTATCGGGTTATTTCGCTTAAGCGGTATAGATGAAAAGCTAACAAATTTTTATCAATATGATAATAAAAAAATAAATTTAACAGCGGTTAAATTTATTCAGCCAAGAGTTGATTATGTGGCAACACTTTCTCAAGATAAAGATGAAGATTTTAATCGTAAATACTCAACACATTTTGATTTGAATGAGATATCGAAAATTGAAAAATTTTTAAAGTTAAGCAAGCAAAGCGATTTTTATGATATTCAAATTAACGCTTATATGATGTTTGACAATGAAAAAATAAATCTTTTTCAATCAAAAAGATTTGTAAAATTACCGAGCAAATACAAAGTTACTCCTTACTTGATAGGCAAGCTAAACGGTTATGGGTTGGATGAGCATCAACACCAAAATCTGACAAAACTTCAAGAGCAGGTATTTAGCAAAAAAGATGAGTTTGTAAACACAGTAATAGAGAGGGCAAAGCTAAGAAAGAGTGATTGGCTCGTGACAAATATTGCGCTCATGGGTGTTGGACAGAAGGAGAGTAATTTTTTAAAGAATATAGAAAATGACACCCCCGAAACACTCTTAGAAAAAAATGATATAAAAGAGATTATAAGTTCTCTAAAAGCTGTACATGACAACTATTTAGGAATCAAATGAAACCATACAAGATAAATAATATTGCAGGACACTTGGCAAAGGGGTTTTTAAACAACCCTCTCACCGCTATTCTTGCATTCTCTATTCTCTCTTTAGGTTATATTTCTTTAGTCGTTATGCCCAGAGAAGAAGATCCGCAAATTGCAGTAAGCGGCGGTTCTATAATTGTTCCCATGCCGGGTGCTTCACCGGATGAGATAAATAATGCTGTTTTAAAACCATTAGAAAGAAGAATAAGTGAAATAAAGGGCGTAAAAGATATTTATTCCACTGCCATGCACAATGTCGGCATGCTGAACATACAATATGATATCGGTCAAGATAGAGAGTCTTCAAACCTAAAGCTCTATGACAAAGTTATGCAGAACATGGATTCACTGCCGGGTGGAGCCATGATGCCGCTTGTAAAGCCTTTTGATATCGATATTGATGTTCCCATAGTAACGGTTGCTTTTTACAAAAAAGAGGAAAAAGGGATTGACCATATTGTTCTCTACAAACAGATAAAAGATATTCAGCAAGATATAAATTCTATTGAGCATATTTCAAAAACCACTTTAAAAGGTGCGAAGAAACCGCAATTTAATGTTCTTTTAGACCTTGATAAACTTTCAGGCTACCATATATCAATCGGTCAAGTGGTTCAGTCTATCCAAGCAATCGCAAAGAACTCTCCGGAAGTTGATTTGCCGACAAAAGAGAATCGGCTCATAGTGTTTGGTGTTAAAAATGCCATCAACGATATAGAAGACCTTCAAAACCTCATTATCGCAAAATATATGGATTCTCTTATCTATCTCAAAGATATTGCAGATGTTAAATACTTTTATGATATACAAAATTATCAAGAGGCTTTTATCAACTATCAAGCAGATGGCTCCCCATTTTCGGATACTCAGGACCAAGTCACTATGACCGTTTCAAAGCTGAAAGGAACGAACGCTGTCCATTTGGCTGAAAGTATTATAGAAACATTAAAGGAAAATGAAGAGGAGCTAAGCAAGAATGGTCTGGGATATATTGTTACCAGGAATTACGGTGAGAGAGCAAACGAAGCAGTAAATGAATTGGTGCATCACCTTGTTCTGACCATTGCAATAATATCTCTTATTCTAATCCCTTTTTTAGGGTGGAGAGAATCGCTTGTTGTAACAATTGCAGTACCCATGATACTTGCAGCTACACTTTTTATTGCCATGATGACAGACCAAACCATTAACAGGATTACACTCTTTGCATTCTTGTTAAGTCTGGGGCTTATTGTGGATGATGCCATTATTGTTATTGAAAATATACACAGGCGAATGCACTTAAAGGAGTCTGTGCATAAAAATTTTGACCAAATTATTATAGAAGCCACAGACGAAATCGGACCATCGACAAACATAGCAACAATAGCGATTATGCTTACCATGATTCCTATGGCATTTGTTGGCGGAATGATGGGGCAGTTTATGCTTCCTATTCCTCTGAATGTTCCTGTTGCCTTAGCCGTGTCACTTTTTGTCGCTTATGTTTTTACTCCTTTCTTGGCAAAAAAACTTCTCAAACATACCAAAGGACACCATTAAAATATGGAAGAGTATATATATAAAATAGCGAGCGATAGGAAAGAGCAGAAAAAGATAGGCTTTATAGTTTTAGGTCTGTTAATTTTCTCTCTAATGATGATACCTACTCGAATCGTTCTTGCAAAGATGTTACCTGGAAAAAGCGCCGACACCTTCAGTATATATGTTGACACAGCAACAAACAGCACTATTAAGCAGACAAAAGAGGTAGTTGAGTGCGTGACACAAGAGCTAAGAAAAGAGAAAGAAATTTTAAATATGGAGATGTTTTTGGGTCAGGGTGCTCCACTTGATTATGCAGGGCTTGTAAAGGGAAGCGGATTTAAGAATCTAAAGAATCAAGCTGAAATAGTTGTAAATCTAACTCCTAAACATGGAAGAGATGAAGCTTCTTACATGATGGTTCACAGAATACGACCGATAATCCAAAAGAAGTGCGAAGGCGTATATCCGGATGCAACAGTCAAATTTATAGAGATGCCATCAGGTCCGCCGACATTTGCAACCATAGAGGTGAATCTGTTTGGAAAAGATAATTTACTCTTAAGAGAGACATCAAAAATTATACAAGAGTCGTTAAAAGCGACTGAGGGTCTTGCAGATATTGATGTTATGCAGGATGATGTCTATACAAAATATGAAATAATCCCGAATGTTGAAAAAATAATAGCCAGTAATCTAAGCGTAGAACAGGTCAGTAACATACTCTATATGGCATTCAAGGGGAATGTGGTAGCCATTAAAAACTCAGGATTGCAGCAAGACCAGATTCCGATTTTTGTGAGTTTGACAGAAGAGACAAGAACCCTAGACAATGCATCAAAAGATGAACTTGAACTGAAACTCTCAAGACTTAAACTGATAAACATGGCAGGAATAATGGTTCCGATGAAAGAGGTAATAGATGTAGTTCCAACGGTTGCCGACCCGACTATTTTTAAGAAAAATATGAGAAATATGGTATCGATTACTGCGGAGTGCGATTTAGTCTCTCAAGTCTATCCTCTTATGGATGCAAGAGAGAAAATGATAGAAAAACTCTCAAGAGATTTTGAAATTAAAAAATTAACAGGAATGAGCACCTACATGTTCGATCTGGAATTGACACACAAAGAGACAAAAGAGAAAGTTTTAGTTCGCTGGGACGGAGAGATGAAAGTTTCGCTTGATACATTCAGAGATTTGGGTGGAGCATTTATATCTGCTTTGGTTTTGATGTTTCTTCTGATGGTTGTCTATTACAAATCTTTTGCCCTGAGCGGCATAGTTTTGGTAGGCAGTTTTTTATCTATTATCGGGGTGATTATAGGTCACTTTATAACCGACATGATTTCACTGGTTATTACCGATGTGCACTTTTTTCTCACAGCCACATCTCTCATCGGATTCATTTCACTCATGGGTATCAGTGCAAGAAGTTCACTTCTTTTAATAGATTTTACGAAGTCACTCATTGAGAGCGGTATAGAAAAAAACAGGGCTATCGCTATATCAACAGCCACAAGAGCAAAACCTATTCTGCTCACCGCTGTTGCGATTATTTTAGGCAGTTTGCTTCTCGCAACCGATCCAATATTTGGCGGGCTTGGCATTGCTCTGATATTTGGAAGTATAGCATCTACTCTTGTCTCACTCTTCTACATTCCCGTTCTTATGTCCAGAGCAAAAGCAATCTGTCCAACTGCTTGTATTGACGGCAAAGGAATAAACATAGAGCACATGAATGTAATTGAAATAGCTCCAGAGGTGCACCACGAAGATTAAAAGGAGTATTAATTTATACTCTTTTTAATGTTATAGATAAATTCTGAGATGTCGTCATGGAGAGCTTGTAAATCCTCTTCATGCTCAACCTCGTCAGTTAAAATTTGCGACACCATATTATATGTAATGATATCCTTGTCTTTTACAATGTCAGCTATAGATGAATAGGTGCTAATTGCGCACTGCTCGCCTTTTATAGAATCTTCAAGTATTTTGACCACATCAAACTCTGAAGGCTCTTCATAACCGCAATTTGTTTGTTTAAACCACTCCTGCGGGTTTAAAAGAGGTATCCCTCCAAGCTGGACAATCCTATCTGCCAGCATCGTCGCATGTCTAAGTTCATCTGCCGCATGAAGCATCAGCTCGGAGATGACAGCATCTTTCATAAGTCCTTTAACAACTTTTGCTTCTATAAAATATTGGTAATACGCTAACCACTCATCCGCATAAGCTCTATTTAAAAGCCTAATAATTTCACTGATTTCCACACCTTTTATAATCGAATTTCCACGAACAGCCATAACAAACTCCTCTTTATATCTCTTTTAAAGCTCTTTTAATTGCCAAAGGAAGCGGCAAATCTACTTTTTCACAATCCTCTTCTAGGCAACATTCGCATGCAGTTCCTGCACCGGTCTCTTCCATAATGGCTTCCATACCATTGCCATGTTTTTTTACAGCCTCTTTAATCTCATCAAAATGGATATCATTACAATCGCATACTAACATTCACGCTCCTTAAATCTGAACAAATGTAGAGCCTTTTACTCCACATACAGGACACTTTTCTGGCGGAGTTCCTAGCTCAATATATCCACATGTAGGGCATAGATAAATATTTACTTCGTCTAAATCTTTTCCCTCTTTGACAGCTTGAAGTGCTTTTGCATAAAGAGCAGCATGGACTTTCTCAGCTTCAAGTGCATAACCAAACATTTTCTTGGCTTTGTGCTCATCTTTAACAGCCTGTGCGTACATCGGAGGATACATGTCTTCAAATTCATAAGTCTCCCCGCCAATTGCGGCTTCAAGATTTTCAAGAGTTGAACCTATTTTGTCCATAGCTTTTAAATGACCCTCCGCATGAATTCGTTCAGCTTCTGCAGTTGTACGAAACAGTTTTGCAATATTCCCAAACCCGTCTTTCTCGGCTTTTTTAGCAAAAGCTACATATTTTTGATACGCTTGGCTCTCACCGCTAAACGCGCTATCTAGATTTTCTTTCGTAGTTGACATAAAAACTCCTCTAAAAGTTATATAAAGGAAAATAATTATCCTTTTATTTATTATAGCAATCTAAGACTTAAAAGAGTTAAACACACTATAATTGTTTTATTAAATGATTTAAGGTTTCTTTAATCTCGTTTCATTTATACTGCCGCAAGTATAGGTGGTAATATTTATTTATTAATGTTATTTATTACCCCCCCCCTATATAAAATTGTATTTCAGGAGTTTGCCATGTTAATTACAAGATTTGACCCTTTTAAAGATTTAAGAGACCTCAACAGAAGGTTTAACTATCTAAGTACCGCTTTGCCAAAGATTAATATGGGAGAAGAGTCATCCATCTCCGGCTTTGTTCCGGTTATGAATACAAGAGAAGGAGAGTTTGCTTATCACATAGATGTTGATTTGCCAGGGGTAAAAAAAGAGGATATAAAGGTGGATATTGAGGGTAATGTACTTAAAATCTCCGGCGAAAGAAATTTCAAAAAAGAGGTTAAAGAGGAGGATTACTACAAGATAGAGACTTCCTTTGGAAAATTTCAAAGAAACTTTACTCTGCCTGACAATGTGGATGTAGAAAATATTGAAGCTGCATCAAAAGACGGTGTTCTTGAAGTAGTAATTCCGAAAATTAAGGTTCAAGAGAAAGAAAAAGAAGTCAAGAAGATAACGGTAATATAAGATGTTACAGTCTATAAACAGCAACTTGAAAATCGTTGGAACTGTTATTATAGTTATATTTTTATGGCAGAGTTATATGATATATGAGCTCAAAAGTGATGTAAAATATCAGGGCGTTTTGGTTAAAGAGGATCCTTTTGTACGGACTCTACTAACAAGTCCGACTATACAGAAAGTAAATCCGTTTATAGAGTTTCAAATAATGCAGAGAGAATTTGATAAAGCTTTTAGCAGATTTAACTCAATATTTGCAAATGACTCTTTTTTTAAGGCAGAATTTGATGATTTCTTTTATAAACCACTTCTTGATGTCTCTGTTGATAATGACAAATATATTATAAAAACAGATATTCCAGGGGTTAAAGAGAGCGACATTGAGATAAAAACAGATGGCGGGATTCTAATAATACAAGCTAAAGTTGATGAGTATAAAGAGAATAACGCTTCTAACTTTATAAGCAGAGAGAGATTTGTGAATAAGTTTCAGAGAAGTGTCTCTCTTGCCCAAGATGCCGATACATCAAATATCAAAAAAGAGTATAAAGATGGGGTTTTAACCGTCACAATACCAAAAAAGAAGTAAGCTTTTTTTAAAGCTTACTCTCAATATCACTAACAACCACATGCATTTTATACAAAGAGTCTGGATTCAGGGAGATAGAATCAATTTCATTTTCTACTAAGAATTGGGTAATTTCAGGATAGTCTGAAGGTGCCTGTCCGCAGATACCGATATATTTATCTGCTTTTTTACATGCCGCTATCGCCATTTGCAACATTCTCTTTACCGCTTCATTCCTCTCATCAAATATATGCGCTATTTTTGCACTCTCCCTATCAACTCCAAGAGTCAACTGCGTCAGATCGTTGGATCCTATGGAGTAGCCGTCAAATATCTCTAAAAACTTATCGGCTATGATTACATTGGAGGGAATTTCGCACATGGCATATATTTCAAGAGAGTTTTCGCCCTGAACCAAACCTTGACTTTTCATAATCTCCACCACTTTTGCTCCCTCCTCCGGTGTTCTCACAAAGGGAATCATAATTTTAATGTTTGTGAGTCCCATGTCATCTCTTACTCTTTTGAGTGCCTCACACTCCCACTCGAAAGACTCCTTAGAACTTTCGTCATAGTAACGGCTCGCACCGCGAAAGCCTATCATCGGATTCTCCTCCTCCGCCTCATACACAAATCCGCCTCTCATGTTTCTGTACTCATTACTCTTAAAATCGCTTGTTCTTATGATGACGGGTTTTGGATAAAAAGCGGCGGCGATTGTTCCCACTCCCTCACTGATTTTTTGCAGAAAAAACTCTTTCATGTCGCTATATCCTGCCGCAAACGAGACTATTTCATCCCCATTTTTTACATCCAAACCTTTGTGCATGTCAACAAGCGCCATCGGGTGGGCATTTATGGAGTGGCTCATAATAAACTCCATTCTGGCAAGCCCTACTCCGTCATTTGGCATTTTTGCAAGGTTAAATGCCTCAGCGGGATTTCCTATATTCATAAAAAGTTTTGTTCTTGTCGGTTTAAGGTCATTCATATTTATCGTTTTGACAGAGTATGGAATTTCCCCCTCATAAATGTACCCCTCATCGCCCTCTGCGCAACTTACAGTCACGCTCGCACCGTTTTGAAGTATCTCTGTTGCATTGTTGCATCCAACCACTGCAGGAACTCCTATTTCCCGGGCTACTATGGCTGCATGGCAGGTACGGCTTCCACGACTTGTAATAACGGCTGAGGCTTTTTTCATAATCGGCTCCCAGTCAGGATTTGTAGTCTCTGCAACCAAAACCTCCCCCTCTTCAAATGTACCAAACTCTGATATATCATGGATAACCCTTACTCTTCCGCTGCCAATTTTATCGCCGACTGCTCTTCCCGATGTTAAGACTTTTGCATCTGCACTCTTTTGAAGTGAATATTTTTCTATACTTATATCATCATGAAGTTTACTCTGCACGGTTTCTGGTCTTGCTTGGACTATATAGAGTTTATCGTCTCCTCCATCTTTTGCCCACTCAATATCCATATGGCATCCATAATGCTCTTCGATAATAAGCGCTGCTTTTGCTAAGGCTATCACCTCGCTGTCATTTATAGAAAAAGTGCTTTGCTCTTCCACTGAGGTATTCATATTTTGTGTCTGATTATTCTCATCTTTTCCATAGAACATCTTCTCTTTTTTACTTCCGAGTGCACGTTTTAGGATGGTATTTTTACCTTCTTTTAGCGTAGGTTTAAAAACAAAAAATTCATCCGCATTGACTCTTCCGCTCACTACATTTTCGCCCAAACCCCAGATAGAGTTTATAAGTATCAAATTTTCCGAACCGCTCTCTGTGTCAACCGTAAACATGATTCCGCTTGATGAAATATCGCTTCGCACCATTTTCTGAACACCGACCGAGAGAGCCACTTTGAAGTGGTCAAATCCGCGGCTTGTTCTATAACTTATAGCACGGTCGGTAAAGAGTGAAGCATAGCATTTCAAAACGCTTTTTAGGAGTTTATCGCTGCTGTTGATATTTAAAAATGTCTCCTGCTGCCCTGCAAAACTTGCATCCGGCAAATCCTCAGCCGTTCCGGAGGAGCGAACTGCGACATCAACATTCTGTGAGCCGTACTCATCCGACAAAATTTCGTATGCTTCCAACAGCTCCTCTTCAAGTACATGCGGAAGTTTTGAAGAGAGTATTAACTCACGAACCTCTTTGCCTCGTTTTTGAAGATTGGCAGTATCCGAAATATCAAGACCTTCAAGTGCATCTTTTATTTTGTTTTTTATCTCATTCTCTTCCAGCAATAGCCAATAGGCATCGCTCGTAGTTGCAAAACCATTAGGAATGTTTATTCCCTCACATGTGAGATGCTGATACATTTCACCCAAACTGGCATTCTTCCCGCCCACAGTGGGAACATCATTTATCGTAAGTTGATTAAAAAAACGAATATATTTCATGACGAGACTCCTTAAACGAGACATGTTTTTATATATTAACATAAAGTTTATGTTTATATAATAATTTCAATAATCTGAGTTATAATAATGCAATTTACTTAAAAGGGAAAATAATGAAAAAAGTAGTATTGGCGCTTCTTGCTACATCGTGTTTATTGCTGGCGGTTGAAGCTACGGCAGTGTCGGAACACAAAATAAACTTAAAAGAGCAAAAACAAAATAAGTTCAATGAAAAACAGGCAGGGATGGGAGAAAAGCAGCAAGACAGAGCAGAAAAGTTTGCCCAAACACAAGAGACTCAGACTCAAAGAAATGGACAAAAACAGATACAAAGAGAAGAAAAGCTTAAGAACAAAGAGGTGGAACGACTGAAAAAAGATATAGAACGACGACAAAAAGATATGGAAAGAGAAAATAAAATACAAGATAAATCGAAGATACTTGTAGAAAGAACAGACAAAAAAGTTATGCAAAAATAAACGAAACAGAAAAAGGAGAATAATATGAAATTATCAATTATAGTGACACTGGGTCTCTTGGCACTGTTTAATTCCGGCTGTGTCATGAAGCAGACGCATGAAGCAACGCTGCAAGAACTTGACAAAACAAAATCTTCGTTAGAAATGGCTGAAAAAACTATTGAAGAGCAGGATCGTATAATTAAAATGAACAAAAATGAGATAGCGCAAACAAAAAATGAACTCTCAGGTCTTGATATTAAAAAATTGGCTCTTCAAGAAGAGCTGTATGATGCACAAAATCTCCTGAATTCGTCACTGCTGAAATTAGATGATTATGAGAAGCAACTAGAGACTATGCGTTTGATTGACAATGAGACAAAAAAACGAAATGCGATTTATGCCAGATTCGTGCAACAGCTTCAGAAGATGATTGACGGCAGACAGCTCACAGTCAGCATAGAAAACGGGCGCATAGTTATCAATCTGCCGGAGAATGTTCTTTTTGCAAGCGGAAATGCCGTGGTTAACTCTGAAGGAAAAATAGCTCTTACAAATATAGCAAATGTATTAAAAGATTTTACCGACCGCAAGTTTCAGATAGAGGGGCATACAGACAGCGTACCAATTAAGAGTTCAAGTTTTCCAAGTAACTGGGAGCTTTCAACTGCCCGCGCGCTCAGCGTTCTTCACTTGATGATTGAAAAAGGCGTATTATCTACAAATGTGTCGGCGGCAGGTTTTGGTGAATTTCATCCTCGTGCAGACAACGAAACAAAAGAAGGAAGAGCACTTAATCGCCGCATAGAGATTATTATGCTGCCTAACCTTGATATTCTATCGAGCGAACTGCCAAAAGTGGCACCGTAGCAATTCTAAAATTATTATCGCTCTATTTCCGGAGCGGTAACTTTGGACATGCCTTTGGTTGTTTCATAAATAATGCTAAAATTGCACCTATGAAACTCAAGCTAATACTATCCATTCTTTTTATTATTGCCACAACTTTTACGGCTCTGCACGAAATTGAGCATGTGAAAAATCATGACAGTTCTACATGTCAAATTTGTATAGTCGATAACCACTCGGTCTCTGCCGACGTAGTGGTTGATTTTAAAGAAGTAGAACTCTTCAGCTTTGAATCTATTTTTTTGCAAACACTAATTTTAAACTCACAAACAAAACAAACTACATATAAAAGCCGTGCTCCTCCTCAAATCTCTTAAATACAAATTGTAAAAACTTTATCAGCATACACAACCAATATAATTTATTCAGGACAATTATGAAAAAGATAGTCATATTTACTGCACTTTGTGCAACATTAACTTTTGCTACAGAACATGAACACGAACATGGCGGAAGCTTTGAGCAATCAAAATTTATACCCGACATCTCACTTATAGTCGATACGGGTTATGTTCACAGAAATGTAAGTAACACTGAATTAGAAAAGAGTGCTCCGACTTCAAACTATGGAAATTATGGAACATTTAAGGAATTCAACACCAATAACGGCTTTAACCTAAACTATGCCGAAATGATGCTTCACAGCAATGTTGACCAAGCTTTTGAACTTGACGGTATATTTCATTATGGCACAGAGAGTGTTGAAATAGAAGAGGCTTATTTCACCACAAAAGCACTTCCCTACAGCCTCAAAGTAAAAGGCGGAAAATTCAAATCTGATTTTGGACGCCTGAATTCGCAACATGCACATGTTTGGGATTTTGCAGATGCACCTCTTGTTTACAACAGCTTTTTATCGCCGGAAGGAATAAACGCTCCTGGGGTTCAGTTTCAGTGGTTAGCTCCGACTCCATGGTATATGAAATTAGGATTTGAGGCGATGCAAAAAGGAAACGGTGGCACATTCGCCAATGATTTTGATAAAAAAGACGGCGAACCACTCTATGTCGGATACTTAAAAAATTCATTTGATATAAAAGACGCCTCTGTACTCCTTGGAGTGAGTTATGCAAATGGTGTTTCGAACATAAAGAATGCAGTCTCTGCGGCACCTATTTATAAGGGTAACTCAGAAGTTTACGGTGCTGATTTGAGCGTCAAAAACTATTTTAACAGCTACAGTTTTATCAACTGGCAGAGTGAACTTTTATACAGAGATATGAAAAGCGATGATGTAACAATCGGTAAAGATAAGAAACAGAGCGGCTACTACACGCAGATAGTCTATCAGATGGATGAGAACTGGAAAGCCGGTTTGAGATACGAGGATTTTTTACAAGATTCTTACGGTGCTAAAACAACGC
Organism: Campylobacterales bacterium; assembly: GCA_026390115.1. Classification (GTDB taxonomy): domain Bacteria; phylum Campylobacterota; class Campylobacteria; order Campylobacterales; family Sulfurimonadaceae; genus Sulfurimonas. The sequence continues at coordinate 149,277 of JAPLGO010000001.1, forward strand.
TAAATGCTTCATATAAAACAAGTGAATTTGCGCAGCTGAGACTTCAATATTCGCATGATGAGACATTCAAGATGTATGGAAACAATAAGGCGATTGATGAAATTATCCTTCAATTAACATTTGCTATCGGCGCACATGGCGCACATAGTTTTTAGGAGATACATATGAAAAAATATATTTTTGCACTACTCTTTCTTTTACCGCTAACACTTTTTGCTAACCTCAACATTGCAGTTACCTACCCTTACATCGGTGCTCTGACAAAAGCAATCGGCGGAGAAAAGGTTGATACGGTAGTTTTGGCAAAAGGAAATTGGGATCCGCATTTTGTTGTTCCGCGCCCTTCGCTCATTGCCAAAGTCAGAGATGCAGATGCACTCATTATGAACGGAGGACAGCTAGAAATCGGCTGGCTCCCTCCTCTTATCGACCGTGCTTCAAACCCAAAAATCGCTACAAATGCAAAAACATTTTTAGACCTTTCACAGCATGTGGAACTTCTGCAAAAACCGGCAAGCGTTGACCGTTCAGGCGGTGATGTGCACCCTGATGGAAACCCGCACTTTCACCTTGACCCAAACAATATTTTGATTCTTGCCGGAACCGTAAAAGAGTTTTTAATCTCTATCGACAGCCAAAACAGTGCAGTGTATGAAAAAAATTATGCCCATTTTTCTGACATGTGGAATAAAAAGCTTGAGATGTGGAAAAGCAAAATGGCAGACAAAAATGCTCTTAAAGTTGTGCAGTACCATAATGTTATGGCATACTTTAACCATGCGTATGGACTCACTTCTATTGCAACGATTGAGCCGCTTCCCGGAATCCCGCCAAGTTCAAAGCACACTATGGAACTCATTGAACTTATCAAAAAAGAGAAACCTTGTTGTATCTTGCATGATGTCTATCACGATACAAAAACGGCTGAGTTTATTAGTGAAAAAACAGGAATTAAAGTTGTGATTATGCCTCATGATATCGGAGCACTGGATACTATTGAAGATTTGGTTTCGCTTTTTGATTACCTTACAAGTGCCATAAAATGATTGACATTCTCTTGGTTCCTATTGCTTTAGTAATTATCCTTGTGATGATACATGCATGGTTCGGAATAAAAATTTTAGAAAAAGGAATTATATTTACAGACCTAGCCATTGCTCAATTTGCAGCGCTTGGCTCCGCCGTAAGTCTTGGATATTTTCATGGAGAGTTCTTTTACCTTTTAACACTCTCTTTTGCCATGCTAAGTGCTTTTTTAATAGCCGTCGCTTCGCAAAGGGAGATGAAGCTCGAGGCATTTATCGGGCTTTTGTATGTTCTGGGTGCGAGTGGAATTATGATGGTGCTCTCAAGCTCAGCAGAGGGCATGGAGCATTTTAAATCACTATTAGCAAACGATATACTCTTTACTCCAATGAGCGATGTGCTAAAAAGTGGAGCGATTTACGCTTTTATTGCGGCTTCAATCTGGAAAGTTTATCCTCGACTCAGCGGCTTTTACAAGGAGCTACTATTCTTCTCTCTTTTGGCTCTGACAGTCACATCATCGGTACATTTAGCAGGTGTGCTGGTCGTGTTTGTTTTACTTATTGCCCCAGCGCTCATGGCGATATCACTCTCCTTTAAAAACCCACTTTTTGCCAGCTTTGGCATTGGATGGTTTTTTAGCATAATCGCCATAATCATCTCCTACTATTACGATTTGCCGACGGGCTATACTATAGTATTTTTAGGTGCACTGCTTAGTTCGGTTGCGGTATTTGTGAGTTCCAAAAAGATTTAATCTGCAACTAAAGCTTCTTTTATATAATTGCACAAATGAACAAGAGGTTTTATGATGACTTATCCCGATGAGTGGACACAAAAAGAGTACTTGCAAAATAAATTAAAGCTTGAGACGAATGGTATTAAAGTTGTTTTGATTGATACGATTTTATCGCCCATTGAAAATGCACGCACTGTGACCTATAACCCTTTTGAGATGAAAAAATATCCTGCTGGAACTGTTTTTGTATTTTACTGCGACAGCGGAAAATCAACACTTTACAGGATTAAAGAGTATAGAGAAAAGTTTCCGGAGTATCACTGTATTTCACTCAAAGGCGGAAGAGGCTATTGGAGAAAAAATATGACGCTTTTTGATGACTAGCAGCCAAACACAGCTTTTAGACAAATCTTTAGTAGAAATTGGTGAAAACCGATTTTACGATGCACATGAAACTTTAGAAACAATCTGGTATCCGTTGAGATTTGATGAGAGCGATGAAATAAAACTTATAAAAGGTTTTATCAACGCTGTTGTCTCTCTTGAACTCTCAAAAAGAGGCAAAGAGTCCGCAAGTATAAGAGTATGGAAGAATTATCTGAAATACCGTCCTCTTTTGTATAAAGTAAGCTCTCCAAACCTCAACAGATACCATGCAATTGCCCGCCATGTAGAGAATGTAAAAAATAAAATCATTTAGCTACAATTTCGTAAATAAATCAAAGGAAAATTATGGATATTTCAAAATACTCAGAGATGCTAGCGGTCTATGCAAGCCAGTACGGATTAAAAATTTTTGCGGCAATTCTTATTTTTATCATCGGGAAGTGGGCTTCAAGAAAAATTGCAATGATTATAAAAAACCTGATGGAAAAAGCTAGCGTTGATCAAACTTTAGTAGAATTTGCTAATAGTATTATCTATTTTTTACTCATCGTTATGGTTGTTTTAGCCGCTTTAAATGCTATCGGCGTCAACACAACCTCTTTTTTGGCAGTATTTGGTGCAGCATCTTTAGCGGTTGGTCTGGCACTTAAGGATTCTCTCTCCAATATAGGAGCTGCTATCATCATCATAGTTTTCAGACCTTTCAAAATCGGAGATTTAATCGAAACCGCCGGAGCAACCGGAAATGTAAAAGAGATAAATCTATTCTCAACTATCTTGGAAGCAGCAGACAGAAGTACTATCACAATACCCAACTCAACGATCATCAGCAAAAATATCACAAACTTTTCAAACAGATATGAGAGAAGAGTGGAGCTTATCTTCAGCATAAGTTACAGCGATGATTTAAGAGCTGCCAAAGAGATTTTAATGGATATTATTCATAAGGATGCAAGAGTTTTAAGTGAACCTGCTCCTTTGGTTGCGGTGCATGAGCTTACGCAATACAGCGTAAATTTGGCGTTTAAAGTTTGGGTAGCAACCGAAAATTATACAAGCGTCTGTTCGGACATGCTCGAAGTCGTAAAACTTGCATTTGAAGAAAAAGGATTCTCTTTTCCACTCGTGCAATACGAGAACAACAAAACTATTGCAAAGAGCATATAAGGAAAAGACAGAATGAAAAAAATATTCTTTACGGTCGTATTGCTAAGCTCTTTCGTTATGGCAAAAGAGGCAGACAACAATCTTGCCTCCCATGCAGAACTCGGCTATGTTAACACACAGGGCACCAGCACAACTACAACCGTAAGTCTTGACGCAAGGGCAAAAAAAAATTGGAATCAACATGTTTTTGAACTTATGTTAGATGGACAGTACAGCACAAATAAGAATGTGGAGAATAAAAATAAATACCTTACAGAGCTCTCATACGACTATGATGTTACGGACACTTTCTCTTTTGGTTATTTAGTCGGGTACAAAGAGGATAAGTTTTCAAGTTTTGATTATCAGTTTTATACAGGTCCAAGTGCAAAACACAAGCTTTTTAAAACAGAGGAGCATAAACTAACGCTTGAGGGAAATATTCTTTATGCAAAAGATAAGAGAGCAGATGTAAATTATGACGCTCTTGGAAATGAAGTTCCCTATCCAAACGCGGGGAGTATCGTTATAGCAAGTAGTGATATCGGGAAAACAAGGGCGTATGCTTCATACAGAGCCAAAGCACTCTACGAAAGAAATATAGCTGAAACCCTGAAGTTTACACAAGAGTTAAGCTACAGATCCGAATTTTTTGATGTCAGCAACTTTTTTATCTACTCTAAAACAGCATTCATAAATAAGATTACAAACATTTTATCAGCCGGAGTAAGTTATAAAATTGATTATGTCAATCTGCCGACGCGCGATACACAAAGGGGAGACAGAACTTTTGCGGCTAATTTGATTATGGATTTCTAACTTTTTTCGCATGTAACAGATCTTTTTTGCTCCATACATACAAAAACCAAGATGCCAAAAGTGCAAAAGCTGCCGAACTAAGAAAAAGATATTTCGGGTAAAACTCATAAATATACCCTGCAAGCAGTGCCCCGCTGAATCCTCCTAAACCGTAACTTATTCCTGAAAAAAACTGTTGCGCTAGCGGTTTGTGCTTGTAGAGATAAAAAAGATAGCTAATTGCCGCAGAGTGAAAAAGTGCGAAGCTCAGCGCGTGGAGCGTTTGAGAGAAAAAAAGTATCCAAAGATTCTCCGGAAATAGAAATAGCAAAAACCAGCGCAAAGCAGTTATAAAAGTGGTTATCTGCAAAATCAGAAGCAGATTTCCCCGAAGCAGTTTTCCCTGAAAATAGAGCATAAAAATCTCAGCCAAAACCCCGAAACTCCATAGATAGATTGTCATATTTAAACTTACGCTATGGTCAGTTTCGTAGATGGTAAAAAAGTTGTAATAGGCTCCAAAACTCATCTGCATAAGAGTAAGCCCTAGCCAAAGTCTCCAATCTGTAAGAAGGTTGATGTCATTTTGTACATCTTCTCTTTTATCTTCCGTTTTATTTGTATCTTTTGCAATTATAAAAGCGACTATCGCAGTTAAAAAAGTGAGAACTACTAAAAACTCTAATGCGACAATCGGCTCTGTTAAGAAGCGAACCAAAACAAGTGCGACCAGAACAAAACCAACAGAACCAAAGAGTCTAATTTTGCCATACTTCTCTTTGCCTATTTGACTCAGTGCAATAAGTTCGATGTATGGAAGGATCAAACTTAGCCCGATCCCAAGCCCTGTATTTGCTAATAAGAGTTTGTAAAAATTATCAAGGGAGAAGTAAAAAGCAATAGAACTTAACAGCATAACAAAGAGTGCTGCATTGAATGTTTTTACATTCAGTTTTAATCCTCTTGTGAAAGCAAACGGGAGTAAAAAACGAACCAAAGGAGCAACCGCGAAGATGGTTCCTATCTCGGTGGCAGAGTAACCTGACATCGCCAACACTTTTGGCATAAAGATAATATAAACACCGACGATAGAGAAGTAAAAAAAGTAAAAAATTCCTAAGAATACCGGCATAAGGAGGTTATTATTTCGTCTGAATTACAGCAGTTCCGCTCAATAAGTCATGCAATGTTTTTTTATCATCTCTAAGAAACCCCAAAAAGAATCCAAACGTAAGCAGTGAGATAAAATAGCTAATAAAACGGAGAATAAGCTTGAAGTATGGAGCTTCTTTGAGAGTTGAAGCATCTACTACTTTTATATGTGCAAATTTTTTCCCAGGAGTCTGCCCTTCTTTTCTCCAAAAAATGACAGTAACCCCCATAATAAGTACTATTTGAACTATTGAGGCCATCGGATTTGGTGCATGTTCTATAGCTTTCTTATCTTTGACTATCACATCCAAAGCAGTGGCACTTTTTGTTTCATCATAGCCGAACATCATCATAATAATAATTGCCACGGGCAAACCTATCATAAATATATCAGTCACAAAAGCTTTTGCACGGTCTAAAAAGCCAGCATAACTAACAACTAAAGTCGGGGTTTTTGGTATTTTTGATTGTTTTTTTATTTCTCTGAATCTCATGCGGCAATTATATCAGTTTATAACTTTTTGCTTACTTTTTAGTAAATTTATTTTGAGACTATTTAGAAGGGTTTATAAGAGGTTAAACGCAGCCCGAAGGCTGTCGTTTAGAGGCGTGATTCGTAGCGTCTCATCATATAAAGACGCTTAAGCATTTTTTTGCGAGAAGCAATTTTGAATTTCTTAAGCTTTTCAGTTGCTGTTTCATGGAAACGGCGAGCACGAGCTTCAGTAACGATTAAGTTACGGTCAGTCTGCTTTTTGAAACGGCGGTAAGATGCATCAAAATTGTCATCACTGCGTAGTATAATACCAGGCATATCACATCACCCACTTTCTTTAAAATTTTGGAGTTGAAATTGTACCACAATATAATGATTTAATTGACTAAAAGATATAATTTCGCCATGATTACCCAAGACTCTATAGAAGCTTTAAAAGCACGACTTGATATTGTTGATGTTGTCGGTTCCTATCTGGAGTTAAAAAAATCGGGTGCAAATTTTAAAGCACCATGCCCTTTTCATGGCGAAAAAACCGCCTCATTTACGGTAAGCCCTCAAAAACAGATATACCACTGTTTTGGCTGTGGAGTCGGTGGCGACAGCCTTAGATTTGTGATGGAGTATGAAAAACTGAGCTATCCTGAAGCTCTTGAAAAACTAGCTTCAACCTATAATTTTTCTCTCTCTTACACCGACAACAAACAAAACAAGCCTCGCTCACATCTTATGGAAAGTGTAAATGAATGGTACAAAAATCTTCTCAGCTCAAACAAAACCGCCTCCGACTATTTAAGAGAAAGGGGCATTTATGAGAGCAGCATAGAGAAGTTTGGAATTGGCTACGCGCCTGACTCTCTTGCAACAATCAACTATATTAAAGCTCAAAAGCTCAACATGAGTGAAGCCGCTGAGATGGGAGTTGTGGGCTACAACAGCGACAACAGAACCACATTTGCCAGATTTATAGAGCGCATTACCTTCCCTATTCACTCTGCGAATGGAACTATTGTCGGCTTTGGCGGAAGAACCATTACCGGACATCAAGCCAAATATATAAACTCTCCCGAGACTCCGTTTTTTAACAAATCCCGTCTTCTCTACGCTTACCACCATGCAAAGCAGACCATTTACAAACTGCGAGAAATCATCATCACAGAGGGATATCTCGATGTTATTATGCTCCATCAAGCAGGTTTTACAAATGCTGTCGCGACCCTTGGTACGGCTCTTACACCTGAACATTTGCCGCAACTCAGAAAAGGCGAAGCAAAGGTTATCATGGCGTATGATGGGGATAGCGCTGGAAGAGCAGCTGCGCTTAAAGCCGCAAAACTCTTAAGTGCTTCAGGCTTTGACGGTGGTGTTGTTATCTTCGGCGGAGGACTTGACCCTGCCGACATGGTTGCCAAAGGTGCGGTTGAAGAGCTGGCAAATATATTTAGAAAACCACAGCCATTTATAGAGTTTGTTTTGGATGAGCTACTTCTAGGCTACAACCTCAGCGACCCGAAGGCAAAAGAGGCATCCATGCATGAAGGAATTGGATATATTAAAACTTTATCGGCAATCCTTCAAGATAAATACAAAAACTATTTTGCTCAAAGATTAGGCATAAATCCCTCCTACATCAAACTGACAAATCAAACGAACACAACAAAGAATACGCTGCTAATGCACAAGAATACACATAAAGACATGTGGGAACTCAGCCTCATAAAAACAGTTTTGGAGTATCCACACCATATAGACCAGATTTTGGATGTTCTCGACCCCTCTCTTTTGCAATTTCATGCATCAGAGTTCTCATTGGCACTTCAAGGTTACCGCGATGCACCCCAACTCATGGCAATCTTGGTGGATGATAATATTAACGCACTCCAAGAGGAAGATGCACTCAAAAATGAACTGATAGCTTTTTTGTCTAAACATTATGAAAGAGAGTTGAAAAAAGTAAATGTCCAAACTTCTATCTCTTTTGAAGAGAAAGCTTTTTATATAAGAAAATTTCGTGGTAAAATTGCAAAATTAAAACGGGGCGAACTGGTTGCTTTTGGCAACTGATTTTCACATGCCGACAAAGGAAAACAACATGAAAGCAATCGCACTCTTCAGCGGTGGACTCGATTCTACTCTGGCTATAAAACTCATCATAGACCAAGGAATAGAAGTTTTAGCCGTCAATATAAACACAGGTTTCGGCAGTACAAAAGACAGACTAACCCACATGCAGAGTATGTGTGACCAAGTGGGAGCAGAGCTTAAAATTATTGATATTCAAAATGAATATCTTCAAGATGTTCTCTTTGACCCAAAACATGGGTACGGAAAAAACTTTAATCCATGCATCGATTGTCATGCAAAGATGTTTGCGGTTGCAAAAAGAATTATGGAAGCGGAAGGCGCCAGTTTTTTGATTAGCGGTGAGGTTATGGGGCAGAGACCGATGAGCCAAAACAAAGATGCACTTCAAACGGTTTTGGACGAGAGTAACTGCAACGGGCTTCTTCTTCGCCCTCTTTCGGCAAAAATGCTGACCCCGACGATTGCAGAAATCAACGGCTGGGTCGATAGGGAAAAATTAGAGGGCATCACAGGAAGAAGCCGCGACAGACAGATGCAGCTGGCAGGCGAAATAGGATTGGATGATTTTGAAAGCCCAGGCGGAGGCTGTTTATTGACAGATGAGCATTTTGGAAAGAAGATGTTTGACTTCATAAAGTATGACAAGTTTGAAGTAAAAGATATTTTAGTTATGAAATACGGAAGGCATTTTCGCCTAAGTGACGGTGCGAAACTAGTAGTCGGAAGAGACAAAGAAGAGAACGAACATCTGCGAAAGATAGTCAACGACAAATATTCTCATCTTTCAACTGTAAAATTAATGGGTCCGCACTCTTTGCTAAGCAAAAATGCAACTGAAACTGACAAAGCACTAGCTGCAAAAATTATTTTGACCTATTGCAAAACTAAGACAGATGAAAGTTATATTGTGTCAATTGACGAGTTGCAAATGAGCAGTTCACCCTTCTCTTCAAGGGATGAGACTCGGCTTTTTGCAGTGCTGTAAAAACTGTAAATTATCTTTTTTGAAGAGCCAAAAGACTAAAGCAGAGAGCCTGAGTATCTAAACACTTTTGTTGTTGTAAGCACATTGGCATTTGTAGATGAGAGATTGAGTTTATAACATTCAGAGAGATTGCTGTCGCTGCTTGGCGTTTGAATATACACTTTATTATCACTCTTTAAAACCCATGCATTATCAAATTCAAGATAATATTTTTCGCCAATAAACATTGTCTTTGTACCTGTTTTTCCTGTAGCTAAATCAGGATAAAAAAGTTTTACTGATGTTTTTTCTATTTGAGTATTAAATCCTATGTTGGACTTAATATAGACCCCATTTGTTGTGTCTGCTGTAGCTTCAGGAATAAAACTGGTATTTTCGATTACATTATAAGTACTGTTATCTGAACAAGCCACTGCATCATAAATCGCATCCGTAGTATTGAAATCAGTTTGTGCAATCTTATCAAAAGTTGTGTTCAAATCTATAGGAGTTATTGTTGCGTTGTAATCCTTGGAGTTTATAGCAGTTATGGAAGTGTCTCTTTGTATTTCCAAGAGAACCTGAAGCCTACTCAGCATGTTAACCGTTAATCTTGAATCGGCACTCAAAACCTTAAGAGAAGCTCTAAATTGATTAAGATTTTTGGCTACAAACTCCTTTGCTTGGGTAGATATATGAGCACCGGTTTCTGCTTCCATGACAGACAATATAATATACAAATCTAAAGTATCCCACTTCTTCTCTTCTATCGGAGTAAGTAGTGCCTTTTTTATTTTATAATCTATCTCTTGTTTCTTAGTAGCATTTATCTCTTGGACTAGTGAGGTGATGGTGACATTTTGTACTATTTTTTTTATGTATTGCAAATCTTGAACTTTAAAAAATATCTTAATATCTGACATCGGGTCTTTATCTAAATCGGTTTGCAAGAGAGAGAGACCGCCTTCTATCATCTCTCTCGAATCGTTCAGTTTTGTACTGTTTTTTACAGATGAATCCAAAAAAGATATGGCTGTTAAGTCGGTTAAGGGGGTTATTAAAATAGTAGAATGTACATTTTTAGTATCTATAATATTTTTTAGCTCTTCACTAAGCTCTTTATTAGTTGCAGTATCTTTTCCGCCTGTCAATATTACAGTTCCATAGCTATTGGCACCTTTTTCTATATTACTAAAGCTAAATGTTCCATCAGCAGCCGTGGTGGTTTTTGCTTCCGCAGCAGAGCAGATTCCGTTACTGTCTAAATCCAAGCAGATATTAGCACCCGAAATATAGCCATCAACAGCGGTGCCGTTTATAGATAAATTTTCTCTGACAAATTTTGAATTTTCACAAGCGGATAGGAAGATAAGTAGGATGCCGGCAATCGCCACTCTTACACTGTATCTCAATATCAGCCCCTATTTATGAAAGATTATTATAGTTGATATTCTAACATAAAAACATTAAGCCTCCTTGTTAAGGAAAATAAAAAAGTGTCGATATACTCAAACAAAATCCAAACATAGAAAATAGAAGGAAGTTGGCTTGAAAATTATAATTTTTATTTTTTTATTGGTATCCACTGTTTTTGGCTACGAGCAGTCATATATTAAGATTGCCAAAACATCGAATAAGAATACCTTATTGTCCGTAAATTCAAGATTTGCAGAAATCGGTGTACCTGTAAAATATAGCTACACCGATGCAAAGTATCTTATTTATGCCGGTCCCTATAATGATGAAGAATCTGCAAAAGAGGGACTAGAGATAATAAAAACATATTTTCCGGGAGCTTTTATAGTTAAAAGTGAGGATACCCAGAGGGTTATAAAACAAAAAGACAGCCAAAGCAAAAATATTCCAAGAAAAGGTGATGATAATTTTTTTGTCGGTCTAGATTTAGGCTACAGCAATTCAATATCAAACCACATTGGCAAAGAGGGAAGCGTTGTTGCAAAGGCTCCGTATGAAGATTTTGGAAACTATGGTCTGGATTTAGGCTACGAATTTAAAAATGGAATTTTTTGTACTTTAGGCTATTCTCAAATAATAAACGGCGATATTATAATGGATAATATCTACCTCTCTCTTAATTACAAGTTTTTAACTTACTACAATTTTTCTCCCTATTTCGGTCTATTTGTAGGAAATAGTTACCTCAAATGGAACATGTACCCTATAGAAAATCCTACCTCTTTTAATGACCAAAGCACATCCGTATTAACAGGTGCACAATTTGGCGTGAGCTATCCAATCAATAATGAAATTTCACTCTCTTTAGCATATAGAGTTGCTGCAATGGATCATGTATCAACACTAAAAACCCAAATACAAGGTAATTCCGTAATTAATAGCTCAGAACTGCATCACAAAAGATTAGATAATATACTGTTTGGCATTCAATACAAGTTTTAGAATAAAAGATAGTATTTATCTATCAACATTAGCATAAAAATTTATGTTATATACAATCATTAACAATTAATATTCAAGAAGAGAGCATATAATCGCTTTCAAATATACCTATCAAAACATATTCCCACCCTAAGTAAACAATTTGCAAACAAAATTACAATTTCAAATAAAAGTTGGAACACTATTTGCTCGGTTGCACCAATTGATGAGTTCCTTTTGCGGAATTTACAATGTTCGTAAATTTATATTAATAAATTGTTTTATGTTGTCGATATAGACATGAAACAATTTTCAATTTAAAAGGAGTTAAAATGAAAAAAGGAATTTTCCTTTTGGCTAGCATTACCATGTTAATGTTGGCAGGGTGTGGAGAGAGTAGTAGTGGGGCAACCTCAGCAAGCAGTGGCACAAGTGGACAGACAAGTAATACAGGTAGTAAGCCTGTTACTCCTCCGGTCACTAGTAATGGCAATGTAAGTAATACAACTACTGCAAATGGACTTGGCGTTAGTCTTAACCCATCCCTAGGAACACCTCCACCACTTCCTGCTAGTTAAGGAAATAAGGTAAGAGGTATATGATGAAGTTATTAGTCTCAATTTTTGTAATTGTTTTTCTCTGTTCTTGCGGTGTGGATACATCATCAAATTCAGTGAACTCTTCAGCTACAACAAATAGTAATATTGGCATAGGTTTAGATTTAATAGACCCTAATCCGATACACTCAGATTCTAATACAACTGATACCAATTCGACAGATAACAATGGTACAAATGGCGGCGGTACAAATGGCGGCGGTTCAACTGTAACGCCTGAAAGTGACTTTGATACAGTCGGTGCAATTTATGATGCGAGTGCTTGTAATGCGAGTACATATCAAATAGCAAGGGATGCTTCATATAATGGCGTAAATGTCGGAGAGAATGGTTCTAGCTTTTTTAGCGTTAAAGATCAAGGCTTAGAGATTAGATCTGAACACTTAGAAGGTGACTCTGTAAATGCAGGTAAAACATGGGTGACTCTGTTTTATAAATCATTTCCGGATATAAAAAGCCTGAATTTGCAGGGATATACAAGCTATTTGATGGAAGGCGTGTTTTTCCTAACATATGATATAGCATGGAGTGACAAGAGTATTCCAGGTATTAACAATACAGTGTATGTGCAGTCTAATATGACTACAAAACCTTCATGCTACAGGTTGATTTTGAATAATGTTGTTGGTACACAAATCAGCATGAAAAAAGTATATAGATAGCACTCGTGCTATAAATTAAATTTTAAAAAGGATAGTTTATGAATTATAAAAAAAGTTTATTAAGTTTAGTGACTATTATGGCACTAAGCAATATGGCAGTGGCAGATGATGCTGCAACATACTTACCGTTGTCCTCAAAGGTGACAGATAGCGTTTGGAATCTGTTTGGGGTGAATGGTTTCAGCAATGGCGTTCCTAGCGCTGTATCTTCCGGAACTTCTTCTTTTTCGGCTGGTCTTACATCACTTGCCGACATACCGACTACAGATGAATTGGCAACGCCAGGTCTATCGAATGGTGGAAATTTAGCATCGCTTCAAGCCCTGCTACCTGCTACTCCGGTTATAAATACACTTTCAGTCGGTGTTGATATATCTACAACAGCATACAATGCTACAGAACCGGTTCGCAGTATGTATATGAAAGTCGGTTCTACCAGTATACCTAACGTAAAGTTTAACTACAAAGCTTCTCTTGAGGGCAAAGCAATAGAGATTTTGTTTAATGGAACTCTTTATTCAGCAACAATTGCAGAATCTAGTACTTGGGCAAATGCTTTAACTGCTACTTTAGGAAGTGGTGCCGTAGTTGCTACAACAGACAAGATTAAAACAGTTACAGGCGTACTCGATTTTAATACAACTGATAATCCGGTTGAAGCAAAATATTTTAATGCTTCTACTCAGCTTTTAGCTACTGGCGCAACAGCAAGTTTTTACCACTTCAATGCCATAACGCAACAGTGGGAAGTAAATCAAAAAAATGCAACTGTTCAAGACTTCACTAGCTTTACTGCAGGTAAGGCATATTGGGGTAGAGCAGATAGATTAGATGCTCTTGGAAGTTTAAATCCGGATCAAGATGGTGCGACTGGTCTAATTCTAGGTCAGGCAACTGCTCTTAGCGGTATTCCAGATCCTGCAATGTATCAAGATGAGAGCAATGCAAGCACGCTTACGGCGGGATGGAACATGTTGTCATTTGATGACCACCAACCATACATCCGTCATGCAGCGACCGGCTTAGTTCTTACATCCGTTGCCAATGGAAGTCAGTTTGTAATTACGGACGATTCCGGAGTAAACTCTATAACAGCTTCTGCAATTGCCGGTGGTGGTAATAACGCTGATGCTATGACCATCAATGCGGCGATAGAGTCTGCCAAACTACTAGGTTCTCTACCTCAAACATTTAATATAAAAGCGTTTCAAGGTTCGGGTGCGGGAACTATGATTTTTCTCTCAGACAGAAAGTTTACAATTGGTGATGCTAATGCGACAGCTACTAATGTACCGGTGGCAACATTGGATGGGGCACAACCATATGTTAATGGTGTTAGAACCACAGTTGCCGATATAAACAATTCCGCTACTACCAGTGCAACATCTGCCTATGGCGAATATACAACAATTGTGAATGTTTTAACGGGTGCGGGCACTTCTGATTCCATACTTACTGGTGGTGGTGCCGATGCTACTGGTGCTAAACTCACATTTACAAGCAGTGATACAACAACTGGTTCGGCTACGGCAAATATTACTGCAAGTTTGACTAATGCAGCAAATGCTATCCATGCTATTCTTGGTTCAACTCCTACAGCTACACAAATCGATACAAATTTTGATGGTACAGCTGACATGCTTATCGTGGCAAATACAACGCCATACACTCTTAAAGATGCTACTTATACTCGTGTTTTTGCAGACACAAATACGACGGCTGGAAATGTGACAGTTTCTGGCACTGCAAATACAGTAGTTGCATCAGGTGCTACATTAGCCTCTTTGGTAACTAATATAAATGCTGTAGCGGCTACAACTTTGATTGATGCAAATGCTACTCTAGATACCGTACCAAAGCTTGTAGCTGTAACGAATGCTATCTCTACTTTCGATATCAAAGATGTTGCAAGCGGAACGGTAGATATATTGTCTGCTAGTTCAACAGCCGGAGATTTAGCAAAAGGTGCTGTTGCAGGAGTTTATTCTCTTGATAGCGTTGCAAGATTACCTCTTATTCAGCACTCGTTTGTGAGTCCTCTATTTGACCCTAATTTAGCTGTTGATACTAATGTCACTATTAATGCAACTACTGCAACTATAACGGCTCCGGCATTAGGTACTACTATACCGACTAGGTTAGCATATTTTGATGCGTTAGTTGCCGGAATTAATAATATGATTCAAAATACTCTCGGTGTGCATGGCTCTGCAAGCCATAACTACAGTGCGGCTACAAACAATATAACGGATGTCAACATCACGGTTGCCGGTCTAGGTGTAACAATCTTTGATATTAATAATACTTCTGGCGCTGGAGCTACAAATGTTGTAGTTCCTGATACAAACGCAGCTACTGCAGGAAAATTAGGTTCGGGTATAACTACCGGTGATTTGGTAGCCGACCTTAAAACAAACCCTATAGCTTCACCTAACTACGCTACTTACGGTCCACTCTACACGCTTCGTAACGCCGGAACAGGTTATGATGTAAGAGCTATCTTAAAAGCTACTACTGAGTTAGATACCAATACAACGAGTGCTATTGCTTGGGACAGTATAGATATTACGCGTAATGAAAGTGAGTGGTTCTTAAACAACGAATTTAACCTATTCAACATTAACCATAACGCCGGTTACTGGGTCTATTTAGAAAATAAAACGCCGGACGCAGTTTCGATAGTTTCGGCAACATTTACAAGCCCTGCTTATACATACTATTTCAGTAATGCAGCTGGTTTAGCGACAACAAACATTATGAACAGTGGTCAAATATCAGTAACTATCACTGGACTTAGTGATGCAGTAGCCAGTTCAGCATATCTTACTGTTGGCGGTGAAGATGTTCCATTAACAAGATCAAGTCCTTCATCAAATATCTTTACAGCCGATGTGTCAAGTTACGCATTAAGAAATTTTGCTCAAGACCAAACGGGACCAATCTCTATTACAGTAAGAGCTGTAAACGGTAAAGGTCAGGCTGTTACGGCTAGCGGTGTTGTTAGTATTGACTATCAAGCTCCTGTTATGACTACACCGACTGTTTCAGGTGGTACAAGTATAATTTTAGGTGCAACGGGGACTACATCGAACTTCTATGTATTTAACGGTTATGTTCCAGAAGTACAAGCAACAAGAACTACTGCTGTAGTAAAAACACTTCCGGCTTCAGGAAATGCAGCGACATTTAACGCTTGTACAGAATTTGATTTTGGTGTGGATAATACTTTACGCATAGTTGCGGCGGATGGTGCAATGAATACTTCAAATGTTTCAGATGCTAAAGAGATTATCTACGCAAGCTTACTCAAAGGAGCTACAGTACTAACACATACGCAAGGTGTTGGTTTGAAATCTCAAATTGGTTCTGTTTACAACTCAGCATGTGTGAATACTGCTACGCAAACTCTTCCAAGTGAAAATGCCGGCGTAAGTTTGGCTACGCTTGCAAGTGGAGCGACTACTCGTCTCTCATTCGTACCGATAGCAAATGCAAACTTTACACAAGATGTTGCATGGACAGCTAACTATTCTATCGGCGGAACAAGAGTAGCTCAGATTCAGAATGTAGTTGCATATGCCAGTGCTGGTACTAGTCATACATTCTTCTTAGAGTATAACGGTCACATTTACCGAGGTACATTCCCTACATCTCAAGCTATTGCAGATGCTAGTATTGCTACACCAATAGCTTTAACACAAATAAGTGCTGTAAACACATCGTTAGTTCCTTAAGGAGCTAACGAGGTTATAAGATGATGAAGCAGTTCTTTACTCTTTCACTGTTTTGTATAACACTTCTTGCAAACTCTTTGCAAGAAGCTTCTCCATCTTTCTCTCCTAAAGAGAGAGAGATTCTCTCAAAAGAGATTCCTAGTACTTCCCCTTTTTACAACTCAAAAACATACGACTTAAAAAAAGGTTGGAATTCCCTCACGACTCCTCAAGACGGCGTGGATGTTGTTAAAACTTTTGGCGAAGTTTCAGAACTGAAATATATAGTTGTTTATGACAGTGTAAGTAAGCTGTGGGCGGTATTTTCACATGAGAAATTAGAAGGAGAGCTGTTGCTCTTAAAATATTTGGAGCCAAATGTAACCTTTTTTGTACTGGCTTTGTCGGATACAAAAGTAGAGATAAAAAGCAATACTATAAATGTTGCATGTCAGAAAATTTTGGATGACAAACAGTATAACTTTTTACTTGATTCTGGAATAACACAAGAGTCTGCGGTGAGCAAAGATGAAACAATGAGTGCAAAATCTCGTTACTTTTCACACCATGAAAAGGGAATCTATAACGATACACGCATTGCGCTCATCTATCCAAAAATAGAAGTAAAAACAAAAAGAAGTTACAAGTACGGTCCAGCTTTGCCAAAAACTTTTTTTGAATTCAGCAAAGAGTATGAAGCCAAAAAATTTTATGTTTATGATTTTAAAGAGCAAAAGTGCTTTGAGGGCATTTTTCCATCCATGCAAATACCACCTTTTCCTACTTTAAAAGAGATAAAGACAAATTAAGATAAAATGCACCCCATCTATATGGTGGGGAGTATCTGCTTGAAATATTTGGTCTTTTTATTTTTTACTTATATATCTTTAATTCTTTTTACCGGCTGTGAGACAACAAGCAGCAGTACGGGAAACACAATAAAAAAAATAACTCTCAGCGGTGCTGTTATCGATGGCTACATAAAAAATTCAAGCGTCTGTTTAGACCTTAATATGAACGGTTCATGTGATGTGAGCGAGCCATCTACCCTTACCTCAAACAGCGGAGCATTTAGCTTTGGAGACATAAATGTAACAGGTACGCTCTATATGCCGGTTATAGCAAGCGGCGGAACAGACACGGCAACAAACAAAAGCTTTACAGGCAAATTCAAAAGTATTGTAGATACGGACAATGCCCCACAAGCTGGGCAACTTTTTGTAACACCGTTAACAGATATGATTGCAACTTCTTTTCTTAATTCGCCGGCACAAACTTACTCTTCACTACAAGCCTCTATCAAACAAATAGCAGTTGCTTATAAAATTTCGGAAGGGTATAGCAACAAAAGCCCTATGCAGTATGCCGGCGTATTTGCAATAACACAAGAGATTCAACAAACTTTGGCACTCATTGAGACTGCTGCAACCAAAGCAAAAGGGATCTCATTAACATCCGTACAACTGCTTCAACTTCAAAGAGAGATAAAGAGTGCAATTATCACGCAAATTAGCGAAGATGTAGATATAAACATAGAAAAAGTGCTTACAAAGCTTGAGACACTCTCTACTATTACCATTCCGGCAAATGAAAAGAGTTTTCTAACAGCGCAAGTAGCAGAACTTAAGGTGGCAATAGATTCTTTTGTTGCAAATAAAAATTTAACCGCCGCAAATCTCAACACTTATCAGGCAGCTTTAGAAACAGAGCAGGGAAAAGTAATTGCCGCACTTGAAAATGCGGCCAGCGGAGCTTCTCTAACACCTATAAAAATAAATATAGATATATTTGCCGTTCCAGATACAAATACAACCGATACAAACACTACAGACACAAATACGACCGATACAAACTCGACTGTACCGGTAGAAAGTAATACAACAACACTCTCTTTTGGAGGTGTTATGGTGGATAGTTATATCAGCGGAGCAAAAATCTGCTTAGATTTAGACAGCAACGGCGTATGCGGCACAACAGAACCATCAACAACTACAGACGGCAATGGAACATTCAGTTTTACTAATTTAAAAGTCAACAAAAACACAATGATTCCTCTTATAGGATTTGGCGGAACAGATATAGCAACAAATAAATCTTTTTCGGGTGAATTTCAGAGCATATTAGATGTAAACAGTACGCTCCCGACTACCAAAATTGCCTTAACTCCATTTACAGATTTGGCAAAAGTTCTCTTTTTTCAATCAACTATAAAAAACAAAGCAGCATTTGAAGCTTCTGCTACTAATCTTGGAAGTGCCTTTGGATTAAGCAGCAGCGATATAGTAAGTGATACCATGCAAAATATTCAACTCTTTGCTCTATCACAAGAGATACAAATTACAAAATCACTCATAGAATTCGTAGCAAAGAAAGTAATGTCCAAGACATTGACAGAAGTTCAAAAAAAAGATTTGCAGTACAAAATAAAAAATGCACTGTTGACTCGAATTTTGGATAACGGATATCAAAATTTAAGCATATCGGAAGTTCTATCGGTACTTGAACTAGATATGAATATTATAATTCCGGACAGCAATAGAACATTTGTAATATCACAAATAGCAGAAGTGAAAAGAGTATTTTCTCTGCTCTCTACAGATGCAAATATACATGAATGGGCACTTCCAAGACTTCAATCGGTTGTTGAAACTGCTTTAGAACCGGCATATACAAACTCTACTTATGTTGATATGAATGTTACAGCTGAGAGTGTAACGTACAGCATATTTGACAAAACAGATGCCGTTTTTGATGCATCTGCATGTATTAAAGATACGTATTATAAAAATACTTTAATTGATAGTAACGCGACCGAAGCGATAAGAGCAAGCGACTCCGTAAATGGTCTTACGCTTAATTTTAACAATAATTCAGGATTTGATTCAGCAAATAAAGTTGTACTCTACTACCCACTCTTAGGTGCAACGAAAACCAATGAAAGCGTAACTGTTTTTCAAAATAGCTACTATTTTGCCTTTGACAAAGCATGGGCAAACACAGGCAAGCAAATTTATATACAAACACCTAAAAATACCAATGGCTTGTACGGGTGCCAAAGAGCTAAATTAGACTCAAATATATCAAGCGAAATACAGTTTACTAAGGTATACAGATATACCGATACAAATGCATCATGAGTTTCTGCGGTAATTTAAATATTATGTTAAAATACTTACAATTAAAAAGGTGAAAAGGGGTTTTTATGTTGTTAAAGTTTTTTTTATTGTTTGTTATATTTGTATCTGCTTATTCGGGTGAATCGCTTCTTGCAAAAGATGCTCAGGTTGAGAATGGTTCTACATCCATAGAAAATACTGCTTGGTACACAAAAATCCATACAACAGTTGAAGCTGCAATATACATGTCAGATTTCCAAGGAACTCTATCAAATGCAACTCCCTCTGTTATCGACTTCGGAAAAGATTTTAAATATGCAAATTCAACATCATCATTTTTCTCGGTGGAAACACGATTTGATTACGATTATGTTCCAAATGTCTATATTAGCTACTTTAACATGGTGCAAAAGAACGATGTTAATATCACTCGCGGTGTGACAATGGTAGATAAACCATTTACTAACGCAGCAACAAATATAGATTATAAAGTACTCAATGCTGTAGTTTTTCAAGATTTCAAAGCAAAAGGCGCAGTAAAAAAAGGGTTTTATATGGGTGACATAGAACTTGATATTGGAGCAAACCTAAAAGTTATCGATTATCTTGTGCGGATGAAAGACAATGCAAATCCAAACGCAATCTATATGTATGACAAAGTAGATGCTCTTATCGTATTGCCATATGCGGGCTTTAAATATTACCGATACGGCTTTGTTCTCTTTGGAAATATAAGCTCCCTCTCCTATTCAGAATCTAAATCTACAGGCTATCAGTTTGGAATAGAGTATCAAGTTGTTAATAATATTTATTTAGGTTATAGCTATATGTATGAAGATTTTCAAGCTATCGAAAAAAAAGATCATATAGACTTTAAAACTGTCGGAAATAAGTTTAGCATTAAGTACACGTTTTAATTTATGTGCTTTTTGCTATAATGCCTGTGAAAATTTAAGTTAGGAATTTTAATGAAATATTTGATTTTATTTATATTATGTGTTGCCAACATATCTGCTGTTTATGCGGCTGACGGTTATCCATCCGGTAAACTCCAAGAAGTGAAAGATTTAGATAATGACCTTGTATTAAAACCTGAAAAAAATGTAAGAATAACCGTATTCGGTCAAGGTGTTGCTCCTGCGTTTACAACTATGCCGGCTCAAGCTCAAGCCCTTGCAAAGCGTGCTGCTATGGTGGATGGATACAGACTTATAGCAGAGCGTATAAAAGGTGTGTCAGTTGAAGGTCAAGACACAATTAAAAATATGCAGGTTACTCGTTCGGAAGTAAGAGCGCATGTTCAAAATTTAATTAAAAATGCAACAATCGTAAACACAATTTTTAAAGATGGGTTGTGCGAAGTTGAAATGGAAGTTAATCTAAACTACTCAGACTTCTAGTAATTCTTTAAAATCTGTATTGAACTCCTAGATTTATCCCTTGTATTATGTTTTGAGTAAGGGTTGAAGAGGCCGTTATCGTATTTGTTGTATTTTTAATTGCCAGAGGCGTTTCATGATTCATAAAAGCGAACTGATAGTTTATAAAAAGTGCCAAATTGCTAAATCCCGTGTCGTAACTTAATCCTGTTTGAGCACCATATAACAAAGCACTATCGGCTCCGCTTGTTGCATTTAACATTGGTGGCTTTGTCCAGCTAAGCGTACTTAATCCGCCCAATACGCCGATATAAGGCTCAAATTGACCCATTCTCATCTTATAATTGATTGTGCCGTAAAGATTTGAAATCGTATTTGTAGTTGAGGCTGCATTCAAATAACTTAAAGTCATAAAAATATTATTTTCAAAGTTATATCCCGCTTCAAAGATATATCCCATAGCACTTGTTCCAATTGAATTTGTCGTTATGTTTCCTTTTTGGACAGAATGGTCAAACGGAACTCCTAAAGATGCAAGTGAGCCATTTATAAAATAGTATCCTCCCTTTGAAATTCTTGTTTCTTCTTCGACTGCATGTGAGTCAAATGAAACTACAGCTGCTTCAGGAAAATAACTTTGAATACTTTGCAATGCAATAATTGCAGATTTGTAGTTTTTAAAAGCACCGGAATATACACTATATTCATCTCCGGATTTGTAAGTAACTATATTTAGTTCTAACTTTTTTAATTTAGCTTTTATGTATGGCAATTCAGCCTGACTTTTTGTTTTTGTAACTAATACATATTTTGAATCAGCAAAAACCGAAGTTGAGAACAATAGAGATATAACAAAAAAATATAATAACTTCACGGGCAACCCTTTCTATGATATTTTGAATTAATAGCACAATTTGTTCCAATGTTTTGGAATAAAAAATGCTAATACAGATATATAACCTTTTGTCATATGGAGATAAAATGATTTCATTAGATATAAAAACAAAAAATAGTTCATCATCACCCATAAGTTTAGTGACAAAAGAAGATAAATCGAAGCTGTCGTTCTCTGAACTTTTAAAGGGGATAAGCACTAAGAAAGAGACTCAATCTATTCAAAACGGAGCTTTAGTTTTATCTCTATCGAGTGAAGAAAAAGATATAAATAGCACAAAATCATCCACAAAAACCGAAACATTGGCATCACTGCTTAAAAACAAAAATGTACAAATGGCAGAATCGAAAGTAGAGTTAAAAGAAGCATCTGTGCCCTTTGAATTAAACCCAAAAATAACCTCAACACTAAGTAAAGAGGAGTTCAGAATTTTGGTAAAAGATGCCAAAGAGTATCTGAAATCTAAAATTATAGAGAGTGACGATTATAAAAAATCCGAAATAAAAGAACTTCCAAAAACACTCAAAGGTCTGGCTGAAGTAGGCAAAAAGTTTGGTATAAATATTAGTAAAATAACAATTGAAGATGTTCGTCCGGAGGTAAAAACTAATAAACCGGATGCCACTTCCATTCTCAGGACTGCAAAAGAGAGTCCGTCTCAAGAGATTCAGCCAGCCAAAGCAGTAATAAAAGAACCTTTAAAAGAGGCACTTAAGACAGAAACACTAAATACCAAAACAGCCGTCAAAGAGAGTGCAACTGCAGAAGTTCCACTTCCAAAAACAGCCGTCAAAGAGAGTGCAACTGTAGAAATTCCACTTCCAAAGACAGCCGTCAAAGAGACTCCAAAAGAGAGTACAGCTGCAGAAGTTCCACAAACTAAAGAGATAATAGCAGAAGCTTTTGATATTAAAGAAAAAAAAGTAAAAGCTCCGCAAACCAAAGAACTCAAAGCTGAAATTAAAAATGATAATGATGTGGCTCAATCTGACAAAATAGTAACCATAGAAGAGCCTAAGACAAAAGTTGCACCTCTTTTAAAAACCTTGGCACCGGCAGAACATACAACAGAGCAACTGGTTCAGGCTAAATCCGGCGGAACACTGAAAGTTGAAGAAAAAATCACTAAAAACAGAGCGGATGAGACTCTAAAATCACTTCTGAGTGGAGAAAAACCGACGCAAAGTTTATCTGCGCTTGCCGGTAATATCTCTGTTTCTGCTGCAAGAATAGTAGAATCTAGCAATCCAACTGAATCTAAAAGTCAATCCGAAAACTCATTTGAAAAACTTTTAGTCGGCGACACAGAATCAAAAGTTGATAGCTCCCAAAACACAAAGCTGGATGGATTGAGCGTACATAAAGCCGATAGCCTTGAAGTAAAGATTAACGAAGCCAAGCAGATGATAAAATATCTCTCAGCAGATGTTAAAACTGTAATAGAGGATTACAAAGCGCCCTTCACAAGAGTTAAAGTGCAACTCAATCCGGAAAAATTCGGCGATGTAGAGTTGACGGTAGTGCAAAGAGGTAGCAATTTACATGTCAATATCAGCTCAAATTCAACCGCAATCAATACCCTCTCAGCGAATATAATGGAGTTAAAAACACAGTTAAATAATAGTGGAATAAATAATGCTACATTAAATTTTAGTAACAGCTCTGACAACTCTGCTTCAAGCCAGCAGCAAGGGCAAAAACAACAGCAAAATGAGGCTCATAAAGAGTATAACTATTTTGAGAATGATGAAAAAAATGAAGAGATTTTAAGCTCTTTAGAGATAATCGTTCCTAGATACATATAAAGGACATACTAGAATGGCAATCACACCAACCGGACAAAATGCCGCAACAGTAGCTACCACAGCAGCAACATCTACTACCGCAGCAGCAATAGCAAAAGATCAAAGTGCTTTAGGAAAAGATGATTTTATGAAACTTCTTTTAACAGAACTTCAATATCAAGATCCAACCGCACCTATGGATAGTGAGAAAATTTTAACTCAAACCTCTCAGCTGGCAACTTTAGAATCTTCTGATAAAACGAATACAGCTTTAACAAACTTAACAAAAGCACTAGGAAGTACTCAACAGTTCTCTACTATTGCAGCTATTGGAAAAACAGCTGATTTAGGGAGTGATGCCATAACTTATGATAAGGGAACTGCTTCTAAATTTGAGGTCTATTTTCCGAATGCCGTTCAAAAAGGTACAGTAGATATTACGGATGGGAGTGGCAATAAAGTTGGAGCACTCGATGTCGGTACTAATCCCGCCGGTGTTTATCAATTCACTTGGGATGGAAAAGATGTTGCAGGGAATGTTGCAGCCAGTGGCATCTATCATGTTAACGCAAGCTATAGTGACCCTGCTGGAAACCCTTTAACAACAAGGCTTGGTGCCTACCCTATAGAATCAGTTAAATTTGATCAGGGGAATACTCTTCTGAAAGTTGGTTCAAATTATGTACCTCTTGCAAATGTTGTAGAAGTTTACTAAATAAGGGAATTTCACTATGATGACGCAAGCCTTTTATACCGGAATCTCTTCTCTTCAAAGTAACCAAACAGCCATAGATGTAATATCTGATAATTTGGCGAATGTAAGTACAAATGGGTTTCGTGGATATAGTGCAGAATTTTCATCACTCTTTGAAAATGCACTCAACTCTACATCTGCCAACTCAAATGATCAAGTTGGAGTTGGTACAAGAATATCAGCAACAACCATGAATATGCAAAATGGTTCTGCGATACTCACAGAAAGAAATACAGATTTGGCAATTAGCGGGGATGGATGGTTTGGAGTGCAGTCGTCCGGTACACCTTTATACACCCGTGACGGAAGTTTCTCTTTTGATGCCAATGATAATTTGGTAACGGGTGACGGTTTTCATGTTTTGGGAACTATGGGCGGAAATATCTCTAACAACACGCTTACTAAAACACTAGGTGAAGTACCGCTAAATAGTGCAGCATCTCAAGAAAAACTCCAATTTCCAAAATATTTAACCTATCCTGCCCAACCGACAACAAATGCAAAATTCTTTGCTAATCTGGGTCTCGGAACAGATATGATACCTGTTGGTGCCGGAATTGTTGATTCAAAAGGAAATAAAAACAATTTGCAATTGGAGTTTACTAAAAGTGCTACACAAACTCCTCCGGGAAGTCAATGGGATGTAGTCGCAACTACAAAATCATCAGATGGGTTAACCACATTTGATACCAAAAAAGGAAGTGTAAGCTTTGGCGAAACTGGTGATTTACTCTCAACTACGCTTACAACTATTGATAACAACGGTACAAATGTTGCGATTGATTTGGGTAGTGGATATGGTGGGGTTGTTACAACGAACGGAATTTACAAGTCGGGCTCAAGTATTGTAGATGGAACAGTCGGCGGAGATCTTGAAGGTTATTCGATTAACAAAAACGGAGAAGTTTTGGCTGCTTTTACAAACGGTCTGCAAAGCAGTGTCGGAAAAATTGCCGTCTATCATTTTCAAAATGATCAAGGCTTAGACAGAGTAAGCGGAACAAGATTTTCAGAATCTTCTAATAGCGGGAAAGCAATATTTTTTAAGGATGCAAACGGCAAAGACACTCTTGGCGCAAATATAATGAACTTTAAACTAGAGGGTTCAAATGTTCAAATGAGCACAGGGTTAACAGATTTAATAATACATCAAAAAGCGTATGACGCTAGTTCAAAATGTGTAACCACAGCAGACCAAATGATACAAAAAGCTTTAAGCATGCACAAATAAATAGATAACTTGGAACGCTAAATGCTCAATACATATACCATAAAATAAAAATTCTAAAAGCTTAGCTTCAGTCGTATCAGCGGCCCTAGCAAAATAAAAGGGACTGGTTCCTTTTACTTATTAAATAAAAATGAAAAGGATTTAAAATGTTAAAATCACTTTATTCTGGCATCTCAGGGCTGCAATCACATCAAGTTGCAATGGATGTTGAATCAAATAATATTGCCAATGTAAACACAACAGGTTTTAAATACTCTCGTGCTAACTTTTCAGATCTGTTGGCTCAGACTCAAGCAATCGCTACAGCTCCTCAGGGTTCATTAGGCGGTAAAAATTCCGTACAGATAGGGCTAGGCTCTACTATAAGCTCTATGACACGCATATTCTCTCAAGGTTCAATTCAAAATTCTGACAAAAATACGGATGTTGCTATTCAAGGGGATGGATTTTTTATAATCTCTCCTGATAACGGCAGCACATACAAATATACCAGAGCGGGCGACTTTAAATTTGACGCCGGCGGAAATTTTGTTGATAATAACGGTTTTATCGCGCAAGGTTGGCTTAGAGATAGTGCAACCGGCAAAGTGGATTCAACCAATCCTATTAAAAGCATAAATATAGCACCTGGACTCACAACCCCTGCCAGTCCTAGCCATGAAGTTGTACTAAAAGCAAACCTTGACTCAGGAACACAAGTTGAGACTTTTTCTCCGGCCTATGAAGTTGCTTCAGGTACTCCGCCCAGCATAACGACTCCTGGTTCCAGTGACGGAATAGATGCGGCAGGAAATCCTGTACCATCAGGCGATGTAGGAGTTATGTTTAATGAATCCGGAGCAGCTTTCAGTCTTCAAAAAGATCAAGGTGTCTGGGCTTCATTTTTAAGTTCTCAAAAAAATGGTGTCGGTGTAGTTCAAGGCGGTGCCGGAGAGCTGAATTTAACATTTACACTTGATGACGGGACAACTAAACTGATTACAACAACCGGTGGGGACCCGTTAAACACAGCAGCAGTAAATGGAAATAGATTCACAGCAGCAATTAATGCCCAAACTTCTGTAACCGGAGTAACAGCTACATACGATATAGCCAATAATAAAATTAATTTAACAAATACTAACAGTAGCGATTCAACATCGCATAATATAAATGTAACTGCCGGTAATGCAAACAGCGGTGTTACATCCGGTTCAGTTATAACTGCTTATAAATACCAGTATGACCCAGCGGTTGTCTCAACGGCAACAGGGATTGATAAAAAATTTACTACCCTCTCTGATTTACGATATGCGATGGAGAAGCAGGCACGTGCTGATGGCGGTGGCGTTGCCGGTGCCGGTAATAACATAGAGATTAAAGTAAATGCGCAAGGGAAGTTTGAGATAACAAATCCTGGCGGTGGTGCTAATGATTATGATATGAATCTAAAGGTTACGGCATACTCTGCTGTGGGTATTACCGATAATACGCGTTTCAGTAGAAATATGGAAGCAATGAATGCTGTTTTACCGGCTGGAAGTGGCGGTAAAGCGTATTCTCAAGGTTTTAATGCTGCAACACACTCTAGCAGTATAGATGTTTATGATTCGCTTGGCTCTAAGCATACACTACGAATGGAGTTTAGAAAGACAGCAGTTGATGTAGCAACAGGCAGTACATGGGACATGAAAATTACTGTTCCGGAACCGGCTACCATTAATACAATTGCACCCTACAATGAAAAAACCGGTTCAATTCGTTTTAATAATGATGGTTCATTATCAACCTATAATCCGCCAAATGTTTCATTTTCAGGAAATAACGGTTCAGCACCAAACCAGCAGGTAAGTCTCAGTTTCGGTACTCCCAATTCATTTGACGGTATGACAAGTTTTGACTCTACATCGTCAACATCGGGTATATCTCAAGATGGTTATACAGGTGGGGATTTAGTAGGAATTAGAATAGATCAAAGCGGTACTTTAATTGGTTCATTTTCAAATGGTCGCTCATTTGGTCTTGCTCAGATTGCCATGGCCAAATTTACAAATAATGAAGGGCTTGGAACTGAAGGGGGAAATGTATTTACCCAGTCTGCAAACTCCGGTGAACCGATTATCGGTACAGCGGCAACTGCAGGGCGTGGATTTATCCAATCTTCCGCATTGGAAGCTTCCAATGTGGATTTATCTCGTGCCTTGACACAGCTTATTATAATTCAAAGAGGATATCAGGCAAACGGTAAAACAATTACCACTGCGGATCAGCTTCTTCAAACTTTAATCGGATTGAAAAACTAGAACTTTAATAGTTTAATCCATTTTTGCTATAATTCCTTCATTATTTATGAAGGAATTTTTATGCAATTCTCTGCTCCCCTCAAATCAAATTCAAAAAAAATTATGTTACTTGGCTCTGGCGAGTTAGGCAAAGAAGTCGTTATCGAGGCTCAAAGATTGGGGCTTGAAGTTATCGCAGTGGACAGATACCAAAATGCTCCTGCGCACCATGTGGCACACCGCTCTTATGTCATAAACATGCAAGATAAAGATGCTCTCTTAGAGATTATCCGTCGTGAAAAACCTGACTATATTTTGCCAGAGATTGAAGCTATCAGCATTGCCGCTCTCTTTGAAGCAGAAGCGGAGGGATTTAATGTTATTCCAAATGCCGAAGCAGTCAATAAGACCATGAACCGTAAAAATATCCGCCGTTTTGCAGCAGAAGAGCTGGGGCTGAAAACAGGTGCGTATGAGTTTGTAAAGACTCTTGATCAGCTAAAAGCCGCTGCCCAGCGAATGGGCTTTCCTTGTGTTATAAAACCTGTTATGAGCAGCTCAGGACATGGACAGAGTGTGGCAAAAAGTGCTGCCGATATAGAAAAATCATGGGAAATGGCAAAAGAGGCAAGAGGCGATTCAAGTGAACTTATCGTGGAAGCCTTTGTTGATTTTGACTATGAAATTGCACTTTTAACAGCCAGAAACGGAAAAGAGACAGTTTTTTGCGAACCTATAGGGCATGAGCAAAGAGACGGCGATTATGTCTTCTCATGGCAGCCGATGGCGATGAGTGAAGTTGCAAAACAAAAAGCGCAAGAGATGGCTAAAAAAATCACCGACGGGCTTGGCGGTCAAGGTCTTTTTGGTGTTGAACTTTTTATTAAAGGGGATGAGGTCTATTTCTCAGAAGTTTCACCTCGCCCACATGACACGGGAATGGTTACGCTTATCACACAATCTCAGAGTGAATTCGCACTTCATTTGAGAGCAGTTTTGGGACTTCCATTAGGATTCACTTTTTACGGAGACGGTGCAAGTGCCGCTTTTAAATCTGAAACACACAACTTTGCTCCTGTTGTTGAAGTGGATGATTCTCTTTTTAGCGAAAACAGTTTTGTAAGAATTTTCTCAAAACCAGAAGCACACAAAGGCAGAAGACTGGCCGTTGCACTTGTTTTTGATAAAGTTGACAACGCACTTGCCAAAGCAAGAGAACTCATCAAAAAAGTTAAAGACGCGTAGAATTAATAACTCCACATGCAAGAATTAGCACTCTTTCTCTCCGCATTTCTTGCAGCAACTATCTTTCCACTCAGTTCTGAAGCCACTTTTGTGTTGGCCCTCTCGGAGGGTATGAGTATTTCATATGCTCTTACTTTTGCCTCTTTGGGAAATATTTTAGCCATAATCCTCAACTACTGGTTTGGTTACTGGCTTAGCGAGAAAACGCAAACTAAACTTGCAAAATCAAAAATCGGTTCTAAAAGCTTAGCTTATGGAAGCAAATATGGTTACTTTATTCTACCCTTCACATGGCTTCCGCTTATCGGCGATCCACTCACTCTTGTTGCAGGTGTTATAAGACTCAGATTTGTTTGGTTTGTTATAATTGCAGGAAGCTTAAGGGTTTTAAGATACTTTTTTTTAGCTCAAATTTTTTAAAGGTTAGTGTATGAGAAGTGATGTTTTAATTATAGGAGCGGGCGGTGCAGGTTTGGTTGCTGCCATACATGCTCATTCTGCCGGTGCAAAAGTGCGAATCCTAACCAAAGATTACCCTACCAGAAGCCAGACAACAATGGCTCAGGGCGGAATTAATGCAGCACTGGGAAATGTGAGCGAAGATAGCATTGAGGCACATGTTCAAAACACTCTCAAATCTGCGCACGGCTTAGCAAATGAAGAATCAGTCAGATTTATGTGCGAACAAGCACCGACAGCTGTACATTGGCTCGATAGCATCGGCGTATGCTTCAGCAGAACCAAAGATGCAAAAATCGCTCAGAGAACTCTTGGCGGTGCCTCTGCTCCTCGTGCTTGTTACGCTCAAGATTACACTGGACTTAAAATTCTTCACACATTATATGATAGAGTTCTCGCAGCCGGCATTGAAATTTTAAACGAAAGATACCTTCTCAATTTTATAACAAACAAAGATGAAACTAACAAATCTTATGCATGCGGAGCAACTGTTTTAAACATTCGCACAGGCGAAATAGAGAACTATGAAAGTGCCTCAGTTATTGTCGCAACCGGAGGATACAGCAGAATCTATCACAAACACTCTACCAATGCCATCGGCTCAACAGGCGATGGCATTGCCGCTGCAATTCGTGCAGGGGCAAGACTCAGAGACATGGAGTTTATTCAGTTTCATCCTACTGCTCTTAAAAACTCTTCAATCCTTATTTCAGAGAGTGCCAGAGGCGCCGGCGGACATCTTTTAAACTCTAAGGGTGAAAGATTTACGAACGAGTTGGCTCCGCGTGATGAAGTAGCCCGTGCAATTCACAACGAGATAGAAAGAGGCGAAGATGTATTTTTGGATATTCGTCATTTAGGCGAAGCGTTTATAGACGAGGAGCTTCCTCAAGAGAGAAAATTGGCAAAACTTTATGAAAATGTTGACCCTATTTATGAACTAATTCCCATAAAACCGGTCGCGCACTACACCATGGGCGGTATCGAGGTGGATAAAAACTCCCAAACCAAACTGGAAGGACTTTTTGCCGTGGGCGAGTGTGCAAGCCACAAAGTGCATGGAGCAAACCGTCTTGGCGGAAACTCTCTCTTAGAGCTTGTAGTTTTTGGAAAACAAGCGGGAGAGAGCGCAGCAAAGCATGCAAAAAAGTTTGATAAAAAAATTGATACAACAATACAAACAAACACTACTAACAATTTTATAACTGATGTAAAACAGTTTACAAACCAAATAGATTTTTATCAAAAGCGAAAGATAATAGGCAATATTTTTTATGACAATGTTGGAATAAGCAGAAATGAGATGGGCTTAAAGGCAGCTCTTAAAGCTATTCGTCAAATTCAAAAAGAGATTCCTTTTATGGGTCCAAGAGATAAGTCAAAACTCTATAATACAAACCTTGTCGAGTTTATTGAGTTTGTAAACATGGTGGAGCTTTGCGAAATAATTTTGGTTTGTGCGATAAGTAGAAATGAGAGCCGCGGTGCGCACTTTAGAGCAGATATACCAAACGAAAACGACATGGTATACAAGGCGCATACGATAACTTGGAAAGAAAATGATGTACTTTATGCAGACTTTATGGAGTAGTTTATGAAGATAAAAATCAAAAGGGAAGAGGTTGCAGAGTATGAAGTTGAGATGCAGAATGCAACACTCTTAGAAGTTTTAAATGAGATAAAAACAAAGCAGGATTCAACCCTTACCTACTCCAGCGGATGCAGAAGCAGTGTCTGCGGCAGTTGTTCAGTGCGTGTCAACGGCAAAGAAGTCTTGGCATGCGGATATAAGGTACAAAATGAGGATTTAGTTGAGCCTCTTAGAAATGTAACTGTACTTCGTGATTTGGTTGTAGACATGGAAAGGGCTTACTCTTTCAATACAAAAGCAAAAGCTTGGCAAATTTTCCAAAGCAAAAATATTTCATTAACTATGGAGGATGAGAAGCGAAATGAAGTGCAAAGCGACTGTATTCTTTGCGGCTCATGTTACAGCGCTTGTCCTGTTTATGCAGTAAACGAGGAGTTTCTTGGTCCATTCTCACTCACAAGAGTTTGGAGATATGTGAGCGATGCGAGAGAGGATGGCGTACATGCAAAAATTGACAACATTCAGACCAACGGCGTTTGGGATTGTACTCTTTGCAATGAGTGTACAATGGTTTGCCCACAGGAAATTTCTAGCAAAGCGGATATAGAAAAACTTCGCTCAAAATCTGCGATGCTTGGGTTTACAGACCCCAATTTTAGTAATTTTGGCGGCGATTTTAGTTTCGATGGGAGTCCTAGTTTTTAAAACAACTAACAGTACTAACAATTGAAATGTGTTATAATAATTCTCAATTAATGTAAAAGGGTTTAATATGGCAAAAGAGTATTCATTTGATATTAGTGCAAAAATAAACATGCAGAGTTTTAAAGATGCGATAAATCTTGTTGACAGAGAGGTTGCAAACCGTTATGACTTCAAGGGTACAAATTATGAAGTCGCCTATAAAGAAAAGGACAAACTTCTTGTTTTGGTAGCTTCAAGCGATAATAAACTTGACGCTCTCAAAGATGTGGTAATCGCAAAACTTCTAAAACAGGGTTTGTCATCTAAAGTTTTAGATGAGCAAAAAGTGGAAGATGCAAGCGGCGGAACAAGAAAAGCGACTTTTAAGATTGTTGATTATATAGAGTCCAAAGAAGCAAAAAAAATAACTGCTGAGATAAAAAACCTAAAACTCAAAGTAAATGCCCAGATAGAGGGAGATTCTATAAGAGTAAAGGGTGCAAAACTTGATGATTTGCAAGCTGTAATCGCTGCAATTCGCGGAATGGAGTGGGAAGCTCCACTTGTGTTTGAGAACATGAGATAATCCACATGTCAAAAATGAGCATTGAAGATGCAGCTACCCATTTTGGGGTTTCAAAAGAGGCTATCCATAACAGAATCAGAAGAGGCTCATTGCAAAGCGTTGTAGAAAGTGGTGTAAAGCTTGTTGAAATAGATGGGGCTGTTTCACAAGCAACTAACAGAACACAAACGAAAAAAAGTGACAAAAATCAGGATGATAAATACTATAAATTTTTAGAAGAGCAGAATGTAAAACTTCAGGAGAAAGTTGAAAAACTTGAAGGTGAGACAAGAACCCTCCGAGACCAAAAAGAGCGGATGCTCATAGAAGAGCGAATAAAAATAGAACAAATTTATAGAGATAAAGACGAGCAGTTAAAAAATATCCTCAACACTATCTCTTCACAATTTATGCTCAACACTCCGATGTATGAGAGCATAAAAGAGCCGCATGTGGAGGCTGATATTGAAGATATTGAAGATGAGCCAAAAGAAAAGAGCCAACGCTTATCTCTAAAAAAATATCTCAAACAGAGCGGTTTTTCGGAGCAGATGCAAGAAAAAATTAAAAAGAGATTTAAAAAAATAAAAGATGATAAAAGAGTTGTTGCTGTTGGCAAAAAAATGTATATTGATTTGAGTAAATATGACTACAGCGATATAGTACGGTAGATGAAAGCACTCTTTATCGGCGGTATAAAAAGCGGTAAATCTTTGCATGCAGAAAATTTTATATTAAAAAACTCATTAACAAAACCTTACTATTTGGCTACTACTGAGTTTATTGATGATGAGATGCAGATAAGAATTAATGAGCATAAAAAACAGCGAAAAGATAATTTTATAACTATTGAAGAGCCGTTAAAACTTTACGAAAAAATACTACTGGGGTGTCACGATAGCGTTTTGGTTGAGTGTCTGAGTATATGGATTAATAATATGCTTTATCACGGATTTGATTTTTTTGCTATGAAAGAAGAACTAACTAACATTCTAAAACTCAAACAAAACATAGTGTTTGTTATAAATGATGTTGGCTGCGGTGTTATTCCTGAAAATAAATTAGCAAGAGAGTTTATTGACATCAGCGGAAAATTATCACAACTTATAGCATCGCACTGTGATGAAGTTTATCATACGGTTGCCGGCATAGCAACTAGGATAAAATGAGAGATATTTTTAAAGGTTTCGCCCTTGCCGTCTCTATGCTTACTACGCTTCCTTTTTTTAGAGTGCATGATTTCAGCAAAGGAATAAACGGCTATGCGGTCATGTTTTACCCTTTGGTTGGATTCATTCTTGGCACAATATTGTGGGGCATGCATGAACTCTTAAATCCCTATATTTCACATGCGCACCTAGGGGTTATCATCTTTGGCATGTGGATATTTCTCACAGGTGCCCTGCATCTTGATGGTCTGAGTGATACTATTGATGGAATTTACGCTCCAAAAGAGAGAGCCTTACAAGTCATGAAAGAGCCCCATATCGGAGCAATGGGAATGATATTTACCGCTACTTTTTTAATTGTAAAAGCTTCTACTTTGTGGGTGTTTGACGTTTTCTATCTACTTCCTCTGGTTTTGATGCTCTCTCGTTTTAATACAGTTTTGGCAATCTACCTCTATCCCTATGTAAGCCCCAACGGCATGAGCAGTTTTGCAAAAAATGAGCTAAGAAAGGTTCAGGTTTTAGCAGCAACTTTTTATGTCATTATATTTGGCATGTGGGCGCTCGGCTCATGGAGCTTTGTTTTGATGTTTGCGAATGTGTTAGTTTTGTTTGTTATAAAGCTCTATTTTGTGAAAAGATATGGTGGTTTTACAGGAGATATTTACGGTTTTACTATTGAGATAACAGAGTTGATTCTGTTAAACAGCATACTGATTATCGGCATTTCATGAAAATCACTCTCATTCGCCATGCAGAAGTTGAAGAAGCGTATCATAAAAAATATAATGGGCATCTGGATATTGGACTCTCAAAAAAAGGATACGAATCAGCCAAAAAATTAGCCAAACATTTTAACAACATAAACTTTGAGAGTGTTTTTTGCTCAGACCTTATTCGTGCAAAAGAGACTATTAAATACTTTGGGCATACCAAAGATGCAATCTACACACAGAGGCTGAGAGAGAAGTCATGGGGACGGCATGAAGGGCTTAGTTTTGATGAAATAACTGCGCAAGGCGAGATAGAGTATAAAGATTTTTCGCAGTGGATAAATGCACTTGACGGCGAAGATTATAAGAGTTATACAAAAAGAGTAGAAGAGTTTTTTTTAGAGTTCCTGCCATCACTAAAACAAAAAAATGTTTTAGTAGTTACACATGCCGGAGTAATAAGAGTTTTTATAGGCATAGTCCTAAATCTTAGCCTTGAAGAAGCATTTAGCATATCATTCCCCTATGCAGCATATGTAATTTACGATAGCCAAAATAAAAGTTTTAGCGAAACAAAAAATTTATAAATCGGCAATATTACTAAAAATTAAGAACGAACTCGGTAAAATTCAACTTCTCATACAAGGACAGTTGGGAGAGCGGTTGAATCTACTACCTTGGAAAGGTAGCGTAGGGAAACCTACCGAGGGTTCGAACCCCTCACTGTCCACCAGAAGAACAAAAATGACTTCAAACACCCTAAAATAGGGACTAACACCAGCACAAAACATATAAAGAATCAACTGTATGACACTTCTAACAAAAACTATGCACCTTTGAGAATTTACAAAGTTCAAGATATTTACTATTACAGAAGAAAGATTAATAAAAAACAGTATAGAATT
Source organism: Campylobacterales bacterium (assembly GCA_026390115.1). GTDB lineage: Bacteria > Campylobacterota > Campylobacteria > Campylobacterales > Sulfurimonadaceae > Sulfurimonas. The sequence goes on from JAPLGO010000001.1 coordinate 184,210, forward strand.
AGTTTGAAAACAAAGGATTTAAAGATTGCTTTAAATCGTAGAAAACTTTTGAACCTGCTCAATGATGGAGAATTTATGTATACATTTTCAAAAGGTGATTTTAAAATCATTTTTGAATACGACACTATGGAAGAATATAGAGAAATGTATAAAGATGCAGAAGAAGCTTATAAAAACGCAATGCTCTATAATTATGAAAGAGTTCAAACAGCTTTATCACAAGTTGATACTTCTCCTCAATCTGCTGAACACTCTATAACTTTTGAAGAATTAAAGAGTAAATTTCTTGTTATGAAAAATAAGTCAAATAAAGTTGGGGACAGTAGCTATAAGCAATATTATTCTATTTTTACCAAATTAATTAAATATTTCAAAGACAGAAATATACATTCTCTTAACATAGAAGATTTTGAAGGATTTAGAGACTATTTAATCAGCTCTGGTCTGGTTGCCAAAACTATCAATGGAATAATGCGAAATGTAAATCAATTTATAAAATTTGGTGTTAATTATAAATATCTCAAAGAAAATAATATTGAGGGCTTAGAGACATTAAAAGAAATAACAGTAAAAAAAGAAAATTTCACTGACGAAGAAATAAACGCTGTTCTAAATTATGAAGATATAGAACCAAATTATAAAATGGCGTTTAAAATAGCGATTTACACAGGTATGAGAGTATCAGAAATTATCAATATTGAAAATGAAAACATAAGAGAAAAAGATAGCATTACATACATAGATTTACCTAAATCAAAGACAGATGCAGGGATTAGAGATATTCCTATTTGTGACAAACTTTTAAGCGATATAAAAAATACAAAATTTCCACTATTTCCAGAAAAACTCAAAGCGCTGTTCAAAAAGCAATATTGCGAAAACTTTATAAAATTCTTGATGTTGAAGGCGAAAAAGTATTTCACACATTTAGAGCCACTTTCATAGGCAAGGCTGTAAATACTTTCCCTGAAAAACTTCCCATTATTCAAGAAATAGTTGGACATAGCAAAAGTGATAATAGTTCTTTGACGATTGATACATACGCAAAAGGTTTTAACTTAAAGCTAAAAAAAGAAATTGTTGACGCGATAGAATATACTTCATAATATTATTCGCTTATCTCTAAGGATGAACAAGTTCAAAATATCAGTGATTGATTGATTTACAATAGCTACGCTAGGCTAAATCAATCAATTGCCAATCTATATATCAATATCAAAGCTACTTTTTCTCTTAGTGCTTAAAATAACATCTTTGATATTTTTATTTACAAGCTCCATATTCTTATCAAACTTCTCCTGATTGTTCTCTTCAAGAGCTTTATCCATGCGATTTAGATAGATTAATACTCTTTTTTCAACCTTCTCTTCAAGGTCTTCTAAAATAGTGTCAATACTGCTTTTATACTCATTTAGTGCATCTCTTTGCTTGTCTAATTTAGATTTATTAATTGGTATTTTTTTCTTTGCCGTTGGTTTATTGGTTTTTATAACATATTCATTTATATCATAGCCTTTTGCTCTTGCTACTTCAATTGCGATATTTTTCAATAAAAATGAGTATTTCTTTTTAGACAAATCAAGTTTGACATCTTTGATATACTCTGACAGCACAAAATTAAACTGCATCATACTACCTTGCTCTTGCTTGTGTATGTTGTAGAAATTATTGTCCTGTATATGGTTAATTATGTCTTCTCTTTTCATATCAAGATTATTAGCATCGATTAGGTTAGTAAAGAACTTTAACAATATAGACTGAATGGCGCTTTTCTCTTTTTTGTCGTCTTTGAAAGAAAAAGGAAAGTTTATTGTGAAAGAATGCCCATATTTGTTTGGTGGTTTCCCACCAACACCTTTTAATAGTTGTTTAGTATGTGCAACTTCAAGAGGAATGCACATATTTAAAAATACCTTTTGCATAGATTGAAAGTTTCTTATTGAATGACCATCTTTTATGTGATTTTTGTGATTATTATTGGTTAAATACCTTAAATAAGTCAATAACCCATTCTTGCCAGATTTAATCGTCTTTGCGATGGTTATCCAGTTTTTTAGCTTCCTGCTCATTTGTTGAAGTCTTTTAGCTCTTGTTCAAGCTGTTTTAACTCTAATTTTTTTTGTTTAATCAAATCTTTAAAATATACAATTTTATTATCTTTGATTTTTACAAATATTTTAAGCATATGTATATTTGTTAATGTATGACTAATTTTTTCTATGCATTTGATGCTTTCACACTCTTGCATTTGCTCAATCAATTCAGCAAGCTCTTTTAGCTCCTCTTTATTAATACTATCAATACTACTCGTTAATCCGTCAATCTCTTCTTTTATATTTTCATATTTCATTTTTTACACCTTTAAAAGTTTTATAACTCTTAATTATGCAAATGAAAAAAAATAATAGGAATAGATATGACTTTTAAAAAGGCTTATTCAAGATAGGAGAACCGTTGGTTATCTCTTCTTGCAAAGGGAAAACCCTTTTGAAACCCTTTTTTATACATATTTCTTAAAACATTAAATTTAATAAAATGTTGTTTTCACTTCTTTAAATATAATAAAAAATGATTATTTAGGCGCTCATTTTTTCATTACGTCCCAAATAAGCATTAATCGCCATATGTTGTGGCATTTAAAATATTTTCAATATCTATAGAGAATTTATCTAGCATTAAAAAGCGTTTAGTGTACATAGAGCGCTTGTTTGATTTAATTTCATCAAAACTTTTACGATTTTCGACAATCGGTAAACTGAAAAAATATCCATTAAAAATACCACCTGATTCAATCCAGTATATATCATAATCTGCTTTGAACTTTTCAGCATGTCTTGGCTTACGTGAGTGTCCAGCATGATATTTTGTTGAAATCGCATTAAGGTAATCAACTTTGAGTGTTTTGCATATTTGCCTAGTAATAAATATCATGAAATCTCGTGGTCGTACACCGTGCATAGCTTTTGTAATGTTCCTAACCACTCTCTGTGAATATTCACTTGGACTTGGTCCTTGCATTCCGCCTATTATTGCATGCAACTTACCCTCTATTTCTGCAAACAAAAAAGTAACCGAATAAATTCTTTGGTTCTGGGCATCCAAAAAAGATAGTATAAGCTCACCTTCTTTCTCGAAAGAACCATCATAAAATAGCTTAACAATGAATTTATCGTCTCCAAACTCAATATCTAGTAAATTAATACCTGATCTACTATACATAGCGTCTATAGACTCTTCTTTGAATTTATTTGCTATAAATCGATAATGAGATGTAATATAGTTTATTTTCTCGTAAATGCTAAATTCATATACAAGATAAGGATGGAATGGCTTACTGTATATTCTTGGGTGAGTTGAAATAATAAGATCATAAACGGGGTGGGTATGGGTATCAAAAAAATCAAATAATTTTGTTATGAATTTTTTGTAAATTATAGATCTAGCGATAAACTTTATTTTTCTCTTAAAAGAATATTCGCAACTATTTGCTATTTGGTTTGCTTTGTATATAATCAACTGCTTTAAGCTCAACTTTTCGTTAAATCTATTAAAAATCGCCAATTTTTAAAATCTTTGAAGTATAACCACATTGAGCCAAAATTTAAATCTGATGTCTAACGAACTCTAAAATTTGGCAGTTAAATTAAAAAAAGTTACATTCTGAAACTTAAACCACCTCTTGTTTTTTTACTGTTTTATTTGAAAATTTCACCCCAAACTTATAAATATCTGAATTGATTATTCTTGATTCTTTTTTCTATAAATATTGTATATATACGAACTGCCTCCCAAATGTTTTAAAACTTTTTCGCAAAAAAAATAGCAAAAAACAAAAAAACAAAATTTTATTTCTATAATTATTTAGTAAGTGAAAGATAAATATATCTTTCACTTACTAAATAACCTTTTTGTGTTTTTTCTACAGCTGGAAGTTTGAGATTTTACAACCCATGAATTATTATTAAAGGACGTCAGAAGCGTTTTAATAATAATTTCCCTTATTATTGTCAATGTAAAATCTCACAATAAACTAAAAAAAACACCTTCTACGAAAGTATGAGCGTCTAAACCTTATCTAAGTTGATTTATCAATATGATAAGAGCAAACTAATAGTTTAGAAAAAAGACTTAGCAAGGACAAGAGACCCTTAGTTAAGCCCCCTGCTTCTGACCTCATTTTTAATGAGAGGGGTTTAGGCTATCTTGTTTGAGTTAGAAATAATACAAAAATCGGCGAAAGACTATCCGCAGATAAAAATCCAAAAATCAACATTTTAAGATTACTCAAATATTATTCTTGTATTTTATATTTTTATGTATAAAATACACGCTTGAAAAAAAAGAATATATGTGACGGACACTCAATGATACAATATCATTTAGTATAATATAGATACCATCTTACAACAATTTAAGAAATTGTTGTAGGGCTATTTATGCTCAAAAGCCTAAATCCACAATATTGTTATATTATATTTCCATTTTTATTAAATTGTATCATTATGTCAAATAACCCATTAAAGAAAAAAAGAAATTATGAGAGTTTGTAAAAAAGTTAGAACGTAAGTTATTACTTTTTTACAAATTTTTAGTTTAAAATTACGCAGTAATTGAAAAATAAAAACCCAACAAAAAAAATCAAGCCAACGGCGAATTCAAAAAATAAAAAAATAATTTTAAAATTAAAAAAGCCAAGAGGCTATTTTATGCCTGCCGGAAGCTATTGAATAAAATAAATATTTAAATAGTCAATCATACAGTTTAGCCACAAATTAAGTTAAATCGTTTTAAGATGATGCTAGAAAAGAACTATGATACTAAGGACATAAAACTATGACACTTTCACTGTCTGACGATGATATAAAATCCCTAATTTCAGGGGTTATAGAGGGTTTAGTCAATGTCCCCCTCACTGTCCACCAGAAACGCAATAAATCCCAAAAAAATCGTACTTTCAAGGGTATCAATAGAACATTTTTGAAACAAAATGCAAAATATTTGTTTAAAATCAAAAATTCCTTTTACATCTCTTTAAGATATAAAAAAAGGTGCTAAAATATTTCCTCAAAACAGATAATATCGTTGTTTATATAGTTGATGAAAATTTGCAAATTATTACAATCGTTGGCATTAAAAAATGCCAAGATGATTTATAAAAAATAGTTACACTTTGATTTTGAAGGGCTTATACTCAAGACACAGAATCTTGAACAGTCCCAAGATATTTCAAAAAATCTTCTTACATGTGTAATCAGCGTGATGAGAGTTTGATGAGCCTGTCAAACAGTTATATTTGGCAGGTTCCTTGTCATCTATGTGCTGTTCCTGAATCAGAAGTTTCACCATTTATCTTTTGTTTTAAAGGTTTTTTAGCTTTAATTTTTTCTATTTCATCAAAATTTAATGTTTGTATCAAACCTTGCGCTTCAAGATTAAACATTGTTTGTTCTTCAACAGCAAGTGCCATCTTCAAAGATGTAGCATTATAATCCAGATTGCTGTTATTCTCAAGTTCACTAAATCTTTTTAAAATAGCTTCAATTGCAATTGGTGCATTCGAATGTGAATTATTTTTTTCAATTAATTTCTCATAAACAGCATTAAGAACAATAATGGACTTCTTTGTTGCCTTAGACGGAACTTTTAACAACTCTTCTTCTGTTGTATTTGTTTCTTGCGCTAACACAAATAATTTTTGCTCACGGATTGTTTCATTTTCATCAGCAATATATGTAGTAGTAGGAGTAATTACGTTACTGTAAGATGTAAGATTAATGTCAAGGGCAACATCCGCAGCTGTTAAATTTCCATCACCGTCAACATCAATCCAGCCACCTACAGCTGTAACAGGAAAAACAGGCTCATTTACGAATATATATGTATTATTTGTATCACTTACCTGTACTGCAACACTGCCATTTGCATCTGTAACATTAGAATCATAAACGGCACCTCTTTCAACTACTACACTGTATCCTGAAATTACAGTTTGTACGGAAGCAGAAGCATCGCTTAATGAACTAGAGCTAGTTCCAGAACCACAGCCATAAAACGATAGTGTCACAATTACCGACAATGAATGAATAAATTTTTGTTTTTTCATAATAAATCCTTTAAATTTAATGAGTTTTATGCAGATAAAAAATCTAGGAATACAAATTAGAAGAATATTGCAACCTGGCGATCTCTTATCAAAGACCCATAGCTTTCCGTCCTTGCTTCACAACAAGTTTGGCACGTTTTAACAGGTGAAATTTTACATTTATTATGATTTTAATCACATTAAAAAATTTTGCTAGTTATGTGATGATTTTTTCTAATCTATAGATAAACTTTTTTATAACGTTATTTTGTAACAGTTGTTATAATATATGTGGTTATACGATGCAGATATTTTACAATTAGTGTATAATCAACACTTATTTATAAAAACTATATGATGGAAGCAGCGATGCCAAAATATTTTCAAAATCTTAGTATAAGTACAAAACTGCAAATTGCAATCTTTGTTATCTTATCTGTTATGCTTAGCAGTGTTATCTTTTGGCTTCAAGATAAAAATCGTGCCAACTTAATAGAGATTATTGAGGGAAAAGGCGTTGCGATAGCTCAAAGCACCATTAATGGGCTAAACATGATGATGCTTACCGGCACTATATCGGATGTAGAAAATAGAAAACTTTTTTATGAAAAAACCGCTTCAACAGATGAGGTAAAAGGTTTTTATGCTTTCAGAACAAGCAATTTAACCCCAGATTACGGTGAAGGTTTGGAAATTGAGCATTCAAGAGATGCGCTTGACAAAAAGAGCATAGAAACGAAAACAATTGTTACAGATTTTGATGAAAATAATAATAAAACGTTAAGAATTACCATGCCGTTTATTGCGATTTCAAACTACAAGGGAACCAATTGTCTTGCATGTCATAATGTTCCTGAAGGAACGGTTCTTGGCGGTGCTACCGTTTATATTGACATAGTCTCGGAGATAGAAAAAATTAGGAGTCAAACACTGTTTATGTGGATTGGAGTGATTACTCTTCAGCTAGTTATTCAGCTCGCTGTATATTTTGGCATGAAGGTACTCGTCGGATCTCAGGTAGAGAGGATAGTGAATGAACTTTCCTTGATGAAAGGTGATTTTTCAAAGCAACTTACTATCAAATATAATGATGAGATTGGTCTTATCGCAAAATACATAAATGAGTTTATAGAGGACTCCGCAAGTTTTATTCGTGATACAAAACATGCCGTTGCGACCAATAAGGATGTAGCACTTCGTATAAATAAAATGACTGTTTCACAAAAAAATGAGATATCTAAGGGATGTACTCTTCTCCGTGACATGATGAACAATTCTACAAAAATAGAAAATATTATGAAAGAGTCGAATCAAATCAATAATGAATCAGTTAATAGAATAAATGAAGCAGATAGTTCCCTGAGTAATGCACAAGATAAAATTGAAAGTATGATTTCTGGCATTAAGATGAATGTTGAAAAAGGAGGAGAAACCGTTGAGCAGATAAGTAACCTTAATCAGACAATAGGAGATGTTCAACATATTCTGACAATCATATCTGATATTGCGCAGCAGACAAATCTTTTAGCCCTTAATGCTGCGATTGAAGCCGCCCGTGCAGGTGAACATGGAAGAGGCTTTGCAGTTGTTGCCGATGAAGTCAGAAAACTAGCCGAAAAAACTCAGAAGTCTCTGACAGAGAGCGATGCAACATTTAAAGTGCTCTCACAAATAGCTGTTGAGGCGGTTGACAGTATCAAAGAACAATCTTACTCTTTAAATGAGTTGAATGAGCATAGCGATGAAGTAAAATTACTCATTACAGAGGCTGCTAAAAAACTTCAAACAACGAAAGAGTACACAAATATATTGTTAGAAAAAAATTCTAAAATATGTTTGGATATAGAAGATATTAATGAAAGTACTTCAGATGTTCAGTGTGTGGTTGAGGGTAGTTCAAAAACTATTGATGAGTTAATGGATTTAGCAGATTCTCTTAGTGAAGATGCCCAAATATTGAGTGAAAAAATTGGTAGATTCAATGTATAGGAAAAAATTATGGATATTGTCTTTCTTTTAGAAGTAGGTTTTGGTTTAACGGTTATTTTAGGTTTATTAATTTTTTTGCTTGTATCAATTAGGAATAAGAGAGTGCAGATTAATAATGAAGCAGAAAAAAAAGAACCGATATTAGATTTACAATCTTTACAAGCAATTATAGAAGATGAAAAAACAACTTCTAAAGAACTCAAAGAGGCTCTTGATTCAGTTATAAAAAATTATGGAGTAATTGATGAAAAGGGAGGAGTTAAAACTTATCGTCATTTTGATACATATTTGGAGATAATTTTCAGTATCTGTCTTCATCCAAATACAAATAAAGATTTAATTATAAATTTTGAGAGAGAACTGAGAAAATTAAATCCTGATTATACAACTGAAATTGAAGGTGCTCTGATAAAAGGTCTAAACTCCAGGGGAGTTTAGTTATTAATGATTGTGTCTATATCTTTTCTCTTCTTCTAGTATAGTACCTAAAAGTTCTACAACTTTTTTGCTGCCGTTCTCTGCAGCATTGAAGTAGGTCATAACATTTTTAGATTCTATTGTGCATGTGCCATTTTTTACGCACTCAACAACTTTCTTGATGCTGTCATGTACCTCTTTATGCGGTTCAACCATTTTAGAAAAGCTTGCACATTTTCCAAACTTCTCTTTTCCTGTACCTTCAAAATACCATTTTCCGAGTCTGCACTCTGTGTCTGATGCAAAAGAGCCTGTGATTTCCCCGCTAAATACAGTTTTGTATCCGTTTGCTTTAAAGAGCAGGTGGTCGAGTTTACTTAAAACCATAAAAATAGCATAAGTGATATCTTTATTCTCCATAGCAATTATCTCTGTATTGGATGATAACTTATTCATTCTCTCTTGGAATATATCCATTTTGGTATTTGAGCTTTGAGACAACTCTTCCATGGCTTTTGAGTGCGCATGAACTTCTTGTGTATTTTGCTTTAGACCCTGAACTGTGATTTCAACTTCACTTGTAGCTTTTTGCGTTCTCTCAGCCAGTTTTCTGACCTCATCCGCTACGACCGCAAATCCCCTGCCATGCTCGCCAGCTCTTGCGGCTTCAATCGCAGCATTAAGGGCTAAAAGATTTGTTTGATCAGAGATATCTTTAATAAGATTTATAACACTAGAGATGCTCTCAACATTAGAATTCAGAGTATTTACTTGCTCATAGGTGCTTGTAATATGTTCGAGTAAGGCGTCCATATCACTCGCTAAATCGTTCACATCTGCTTGCGTTTGTTGCGTATATTCACCATTTGTTTGGTTTCTGCTATCAACATCTTCAAGACTTTTTAGATTACTGCCTAGGTCACCTTGAATTATTTTCAAATCTCTTTCACAGCCATCCGTAAGACTTTTTGTTAATGCATTTGTAAGCTCATTCATAACATGCGCAGAGTCATTAACTCTTGCCGCCTCTTCCAATCTCAAAATTCTTGCGTTTGCATTTTCAATCTCATTTTTAAGTGAGTGAATCTCTTCCTCTTTTTTCTTTATAGACGCCTCTAACTCACGATTATTTCCAAAAAACATATATACCCTTTTTTTGCATATTGGTTACAATTCACTGATATATAGTATATAAAAAACTATATTAAAGTATAATTTTTTTACTTTAGCTCAATCATCTCCGTAGCTCGACCCTGAATAATAAATATATCTTTTGCTTCAAGCTTGCCAAGTGTCTCTAAATCCATAACTCCTGTTGCGACAAGTGAGATACCTACCGTATCTGTTATAAGTCTAAGAGCCGATAAAGCTTGCTCACTTTGACCTAAGAAGTAGCTTGTTTCACCTTTTATGTAAGCAGGTCTTAAATCTTGCAGATATTGATAATCCGAACTTTCACCGATAAACTCATAAATTCCCATTTCAATATTATATTTCTCAAAAAGAGCTTTATACTGCTTAATCTGTTCAGAATTCTTGCGAACCAATTTATCCGGTATCTCAATTACTAACTTAAAAGGAAGATATTTTGCATACTCTTTAAATAGATTGCTAAGCTCATGATAAGTCTCTTTCATATCTAAAAACTCAAAAGAGAGTCTAAGTGAGCAAGTTGAACCTTTGAGATTACTGTCTGGTTTTTTAAACATCATATTGATAACGTTTTTGTAAATTTGTGAGCTAAGACCTACTTGATTTGCAGAGGCCATAAATTGACCGTAAGAGTACACAGTACCATCATCTATTTTCATTGATAAACTAAGAACATTGTGTGCAATTGTTTTACTCTTTAAATCTACAGCTGTCCATGAAACAAAAGAGAAGTTATTAAACTCTAGAGCTTGATTTATAATCAGCCTCCAAGCATCCTTACCCATAACTTCTATTGCTGTTTCAGCTTTATCTAGATGTATATGCATATCTTTAACTTTTGCTTTAGCAAGGGCATTATCGGATAATGAAAGGAGCTGTCCTATATTTTGTTTGTAATTATATTCATAAAGACCTATAGAAATAAACGTCTCATTAAGATCCAAATTATATTCTTTTATGGCTCTGTTTGCCCTATCATAAATATTTTCAGCTATAAATAACGAATGCATATTTGAACAATCAGGCAGTAAAATTGAGAACTCCGTACCATTTATTCTAGATATTATTGCATGTTCACATTCATCTACATTATTCTTAAATATATCAGCTAGTTCAATAAAAAGCTTATCAACATCTTTGTGTCCTATACGCTCATTAGCTTCTATCACACCACTCAATGCTATGATTATATTGATACCACCTTTTGAAAAGGCATCAATTTTAAGATACTCCGGCAGTTTATCTATGAGGTATTTGCGGTTTCTAAGTTTTGTTGTCGGGTCTATATATTCTAGCTCTTTTTGTCGTTTGAGTTCCTCATTCCCTTTGTCAAACAGTGCTTTTACTTTTGAAACCATGTTATTCATGCCAAGAACAACATCTTTGAACTCTTTTGTATTTGGAATGCTTCCCTGCATAATGAACTCATTTCTTCCAACCGCTTCTGCCTGTCTTTGAACCTCTTTAAGTGGCTTGAGAATTGCAGCAAGTATCAAGTTTAAAATTGTAAGTGCAATAATAGCAATGATGCCAAACGATACGAAAAGACCCGTAAAAATTGTATATAACTGCTTGTAGGCGTAACTGACATCACTCTGAACATTCAATATACCTACCTGACTCCAACCGGCCGATACATTTGCAGATGCAACCGGTGCATGAATTTTTACCACTTTTAAAAACCATTCAGGCACTGTTATTTGCTGATTTTCTGATTTTCTCTCATACAAAATTACATTATCAACATCCACAAGCGAAATGTAGAGATAGTTTCCGCTATCAAAGTTGGCATTTATCATGGTTGTCATAACTGAAGTGTCGCCGACAGCGGTTCCAAGAGAGAGACTAAGAGAAGTTGCAGTATTTTTAGCATCCTCATAAAGCCTCTCCTGAACCGAAGTGTTGGCACTCTTAAAATTGAGCGTCAAAACAGTTCCAAATATAATGAGTAAAAATATAGATAATATAAGGGCTATCTGCTTGAAGAGAGTCATATTTTTTTCCTTTGTATGTTGAGGTTTAATTCATCCCAGTTTTTGTGGATTTTTTCATTTTCTATCTTTTCTCCGGCATCATTTCCGGAAGCCTTGTAAAGGGAGGTTCCGCTAAAATTATAAATAGGGGTAAGGTCTGTTCTTTTTGAGGCAGGGAGAACTTTGTGGTTGTTGTTATCCATAACAAGAGGCTCACTTCTGGCGGTTGCAAAGTATGTTAAAACCATGTGCGCTTCTTTAAACTGTGTAGAACGGACATAAGTAAAAAACAGCTTTTTAGGATCAATCCCAAGATAAACCAGAGCGAAGTATTTGGCTATTACATAATCTTCGCAATCGCCCATATCTTTAGCCAAAAATTCCGAAGGAGTAGCCCAATAATCGCTTACTCCATACACCTTCATGTCAGCTGCATATTTAACCTCATTATAGAAGGTATTTATCTCTTCCAACTTCTCCGCGTCAGTTTTCCCGGCGAGAGCATCCAAACTTTGCTGAAGATAGACAAATCTTTTTTTTGCAAACTCATCATACTTTTGTCCGACTTGTACAATCAAAGCTGCATCAACGTAAGGCTGCCCTGCATAAACAAAATCCGATGCTAGTAAAATGAATAATAATATTTTAAGAAAAATCATTTTTTATTATACATTAATTAGATTTGTCTTTTATTAAAACCTGCTGTTCCCTCTTTTGCATCTGTGATATACTCTTTGGCATATGCTTTTAAGTAACTAGGAATTGCTCTGCCTCTGACTTTCATCATGTCTTCGAGCATCTCTTTTGCGACTATTTCCGGTGAGAGTTTTTTAATTTGTGTTAGGTATATAAAGAGCAGTTCGCCAAGCCTTTGAAGAGAAATTTGCCATGTGGAGTCGGTCTGTTTGTATATCCACATCCCAAATGCATAAAAGTTTTCGTAAACACTCTCATCTTGCCAGATAAGTTTAACACTCTTTTTGAAATTTCCGCTGTTATAAGTTAAATCCCAAAATCTCGCAAACCTTTTCATAATTTGTATATCATTAAAGCTAAGCTGAGAGTTTTGCAAAATATCATAAGGTGGAATATCACTATAAACCATGCTGTGTTCAATATCATGGCGGTTTATAAATGTTCCTGAGAGTTTTTTAAGTATTCCTATCTGTATCTCACAACTGCTGAGTTTTACTAATTCATCAAGATTCCTGCCAAAACTCTCTAGCGATTCATTGGGAAGCCCGACTATCAAATCAAGATGTATATGGGCTTCGGTTTCATGTTCTAAAAAGCTTATATTTTCTCTAATCTTTTCTAGGTTGAGTTGTCTAGATATATTGTTGGCAATTTCTAAATTAAGCGTCTGTATCCCTATTTCAAACTGTAGCGCACCATGTGGAAACTTTGCAATTTTTTCTTTGATTGAGGCTGGGAAATGGTCTGGGATTACTTCAAAGTGAGCAAAATAAGAAGATTCTTTTGCCAAAAAGAAATCTAATATTCTGTTAGCTGTTTTTATATTTAGGTTAAAAGTTCTATCAATAAATTTGAAATTTCTAGCTCCTCTTTGCCATAAAAGCTCAAATTCTCCCAAAACTGCGTCCAAATCAAATGCTCTGACCCGTTCATCCATGGAAGAGAGACAAAATTCACAGTGAAATGGGCAGCCTCTCGATATTTCTACATAAATGTAGCGGTTTTTTATATCATCGTCTGTGTAGTATCTGTATGGAAGCTCTACTGTTTTAAGTTCTGGAGTGTTCATTTTAATGATTTTTTCTATTGGCAAATTTTTATCAAAAATATTTTTACAAAGCTCATAAAAAGCCAGATCACCTTCACCCTGAATAATAAAATCAGCTTCATCAAAATTGACACGAAATGGTGTGTGAGTCACTTCAGGACCGCCTAAGATTATTGTTGTAGATGGTGAAACTTTTTTTAAAATGTGAACAAGTTCTTGCACCTCTTTTGCATTCCAGATATAAACACCGATACCTACAATATTAGGCATACAAAAGAGCACTTTTTCTACTACCGTTTGAAGAGCATCGTTGATGCTGAATTCTAGAATCTCAGCTTCTTCTCGCAACTCTTTTAAATTGGCATACAAATATCTAAGACCTATAGAGCTGTGGGTGTATCTTGAATTTAAGGTAGTTAGGATGATTTTTTTCATAGCGTGATTTTAGCATAAAAGTCTCAAGCTCTGTAAAGGGGGTTAAGAGCTTGAGAAGGTTTCTAGAAAATTTATAGGAGTTTATCTTTATCTCTATATGAAAGGGGGAAAACATATTTGAGATGCGTAATTATATTTATTATAAATAAATAGCAAGTTAACCATATTTTATTCCTATTTATTTAAGCTATCCTTAATAGTTCTCTTTTTGAGAAACTATTTTGATAGTTCATACTCCTCTATCATAGCATCGAGTTTAGTAAAGAGTTCGGCAGATGCCTCTTCCATTAAAGTAAAATTTACTACTATATGTTTCGGATTATCAAATTTTAATGTTGTGCCATGTTTTACAAATTCAAAGTTTTTAAATACTGAATTATGAACTACGGCATGTGGAGCATCCATCTGAGCAAAAGCTTTTGTATTGCCAAATCTCTCTTGACCAATCCCAAGATACCATTTACCCATACGACAATTTTTGTGATCAGCAAAAACAGCAGATGAATCAGCTTCTAAAATAGAAGAATACGCTTTAGATTTAAAAATAATGTGATCAACCTTCACAAGTGTCGTAAAGAGACGATTTTGAACTTTTATAGCTGAATGAGATGCACTGTTTGCGAGAGAGTTGAGTTCTTTAAATGTATCTTCAAACGCATGTATAACTGTATTTGAAGTATCTGCAATCTCTGAAATATTGTCAGAATTTGTTCTTATGTCATTTGTCTCTTGTTGCAATGCTTTGATAGTGATTTCTATCTGATTTGTTGCCTTTTGTGTTCTTTCGGCAAGTTTACGAACCTCATCTGCTACGACTGCAAATCCTCGCCCATGCTCACCTGCACGTGCGGCTTCAATTGCAGCGTTAAGAGCTAAAAGATTTGTTTGATCTGCTATATCTTTAATGAGTCCGACAACTTCTGAAATCTCTGCTGAGCGTTGTTCCAAGTTTATTATACCGCCATGAGAAGAGGCTATAAGCTCAACAAGTTCGCTTAATCTTTGACTTATTTCAACAACTGTATCCAAACTTTTTGACGACTCTTCAGCAGTTTTATTAGCAACACCGACAATTTCATGCGAATCTTCAGAACATAAATTTATATCTTTTTGAATAACCGTAAGACCTTGACTCACTCCACCGCCTAAATTGCCTAATTCATGTGAAAGTTCTCCTCTCAATTTTGTTTCATTACCCCTTGCTATAGATGAGATTGCCTCATTGAGTGTTTTTGCAGTTGTATAAAAAACCCCATGAAGACCTTCCGGATAAGTTCTTCTATATGTTTGACCTGCAGAAGCCTTTTCTATAGTAGTTACAGTATCTCTCATAAAAGCTTCTAGTTGGTCAAGAACATCATTAAGGCTCCATGCAAAATCTGACTCGGCAGAGTTGTCATCCGGTATATGTGTAACACGATCTTCTAGCTTACCATTTGCTGCATTCTTTAAAACCCTTTGCATTGCAAGACGTAATGCTGAAGATGATTCAGAGCTAGAACCCGCTGGAACAAAGAGAGACAGCAGTAAAACAAAAAACAAAACTAAAGCTAAAATATAGCCTCCTGTAACCAAAGCAAATATCATTACACCTACAAGTGCAACTAAAAGCAATAGAGTTTGGTTACTCTTGAATAGAGATGATAAATTCATCGTAGCTCACTCCTTTTTCTGTTAATATATCTGTTAATATTTTAGTTGAAGCTTCTACACCGCTTCTCTTCTCGGCTTCAAGCATTTTTGCATAAAGAGGTTTTATAATCCCGATAGCTTTTGCACTTGGCTTTCGTCTGACTGAGTAGTAGCCGACTAAATTTCCTTTTTCATCCAATGAAGCTGTAACATATGCAAATACCCAATAATCATTCCCATTTTTTGTTTTATTGATTACATAAGCAAATATTTCCTCTTTTTTACTCACTCTTTCCCACAAAAGTTTGAAGACAGCTTTTGGCATATCCGGATGGCGAATTATACTATGAGGCTTACCAAGTAACTCCTCCTCTTTGTACTCTGCCATCTGCATAAAAATTTTATTTGTATAGGTTATGCGACCTTTCAGGTCAGTTTTTGAAACAATAAAATCATTTTGTTGCATCTCTTTAAGCATACAAAATCCCCTTTTTTAAAATTTTGTCAAAAATATATTACAAATGTACTTAAATAACACCCTTTAAGATAGAACGAAAATTCTAAACTACAACTTCCCGTACATTTCATTATAAAACGAGATAGCATGCCTGTCACTCATATTGGCGATATAGTCGGCTACCACTCTGTGCTTATTTCTAACATGTAACTGCTTATAATAAAACTCCGGCAACATCTTCTCTTCTTGCATAAGCCCTTTATATAACCCTTTTATAGCTTGTTTTCCTGCAAACATTTTTATCATAATATTTTTATGTTGATAAAGTTTATTGAAAAGCAGTTTTTTCAGTTTTTTCAGTTTTTTCTCCAGTTTCGGATCAAAACCGATAGGAATATCATTGTTGCTGTCAATTGTTGCACTCAATATTTCGCCTCTTGTGATTTTATCTTTGGAGAATTCTAAGAGTGAATAAATAAGATGGTTTATAAGATGGGAACTAAAACGGTATCGAAACATCTCATCGTTCTCAAATCCGACTCCCTCATGAGCAACTTTTTCCAAAATCTCACAAATCAACTCGCTCTCTCTTAAATCATCAAAACTGATAAGTCCTGAATTGACTCCATCGTCTATATCATGGCTTATATAGGCTATCTCATCGGCACGGTCAACAACCATGGCTTCTATAGAAGGGTGTGTTTCAAGGTTAAACTGTTCATGGATAATTGCAGGCAGAAAGCTTTTTTTGTAGGGATAGGAGTGTTTCAGAATGCCCTCAAGTGTGGCGAAAGAGAGGTTTAGACCATTGTAGCTATTGTATCTTTTCTCCAAGAGTGAGACAACTCTAAAACTTTGAAAGTTATGCTCAAACCCGCTTGTAAAGCCATCTTCTTTCAGGCACTCATCCAGAGAATCTCCGCCGATGTGACCAAAAGGAGTGTGACCTAAATCATGCGCAAGTGCAATAGCCTCTGCCAACGCTTCACTTAATCTTAGGGTAGAGGTTATGGAGCGGGCAATTTGTGAAACTTCTATGGAGTGGGTAAGACGGGTGCGAAAAAAATCACCCTCTTGATTTAAAAAAACCTGAGTTTTATACTCAAGCTTTCTAAAACTATCAGAGTGGATAATCCTATCTCTGTCTCTAGCATAGGGCGAGCGGAAGTCGTCTTCTATCTTGTAAAATCTTTCGTGCGGTTTCATTATACTTTTTTCAAAAATTCAGTTTTTAGGAAGATTTTCGTACCGTTTACTCTTCCTTCAATATGGTCGTCGATATCGGCGGGAAGAGCAATACGAGTAACAGTTGTGCCCCTTTTTGCAGTAAAGCCTGCACCTTTAACCTCTAAATCTTTTAATATAACCACGCTGTCTCCGGCTTGAAGGATTACACCATTTGCATCTTTATGAACTAATTTATTTGTAGAGGCATTGAGAGCCGAATCTGCCCATTTTTTTTCATCCTCTTCCAGATACATCATCTCAACCAAATCTTGGCGACCTAACTTGTTTAGTAAAATATAGGACATAACTTTAACAGCAGGAACTTCACTCCACATGCTTTCGTTTAAACAGTTAAAGTGGTTTTCATCCAATGTTTCGGAGCTAATCTGCTTTTTACATGTTGCGCATGCATATATGGACTGCTCACTGCTTCCGTCTGTTACGCCAACTTCCAAAACACCCAAATCTTCACTGCTTCCGCAAAGTTCACAAACCCCGCCACTTCTTGCTATTAACTCTTTTTCCGTATTCATACATTCTACCTTTTTTCATTTTATTTAGAGCTCTTGCAGAACTCATTGTTGTTACGCTAGCCGCATTATGGCGCTAAAGTGATAGAATTATACCAAAAAGCCTCTATCAACCTTTTATTACCTGATTTCTTCCGGCTTCTTTAGCTTTATAAAGTGCGTTATCTGCTCTTTTCATGGCTGCAAATGGATCTTTATCTTTTTGAGAATTTTGGACTATTCCTGAAGAGATATTAATATAGATGGTTTTAGAGCTTTTTTTGTTTCTTACAATAAAGGGAGATGTAGCTATTTTTTGTCTTAGAGCATCTACATGTACAAACGATTCATCCACCTCTTTGGATGGAAATAGAATCACAAACTCCTCTCCGCCGTATCTATACGCTTTACCGTCTCCACCGACACCAACAAGCTTTGAAGCGACCATTTTTAAAACTTCATCGCCCGTATCATGCCCGTAGGTATCATTAAATTTTTTAAAAAAATCTATATCTATCATGGCAAGTGAGTACTTTCTTCCAAGTTTTGCCATATCTTCTACTAGAGCACGCCTGCCAGGCATAGAGGTCAGCTCATCATAAAAGGCTAATCTGTACGACTCTCGAATAAGCAGGGCAAAAATAATAACACTTATTGCAAGCAAAGATATTTCATTAGCATGTGGAGTTTTAAGAAAAAATAGGCCCATATAAAATGTGATTATGATGACTAAGAATGTACTGTTATACATCAAATATCTGTTGAAAACGACTACTGCACCCATGATTAAAACAGTGAGTATTCCAATAACGGCCGTAACATCTTTGAGTGGATAAAAAGATATTGCAAATATTTTTACCTCCAGCAACTCTTTGAGTGTGGCATTCGGATAAAATACAAAATATAGTACAGTCGCTATTTCAAAGACAAAAAACACTATCTTGAATATGCCCCAAATAGAAAAAAGCCCTCGTTCTTTTAAAAATAAAAATAAAATGATATGCAAGGGATATAATAGAGAGCTATACAAAAATAGGTCAGTAGCTCTTTGTGCGCTTAGATATTGAAATCCAATATGCATAATTATGAGAGGTATGATAATAAATATAAATCTGTTACGATTAAACTCCCATGAGACCCATAAAATCATGGCGCTCACTGCATAAAATATATAGGGAGTCAGACTAAATATGATGCTCGGTATTTTTGTGCCGTTCGCAATCAATAGTAAAAAAACCAGAGATATGAGTAGTGGCATCAACAAATTGAGTGTTATTGATTTTAAAGAGTTCATGGCAACTACTATTTTCTACCTTTTGGAGATGGACGAGTTCTGTTGCTAGGACGAGACCTATTGTTTGAACCTGAACCTCTTTTTTGCACAATAGGCTCAGCTTTTATAGACGGGTCCGGAGCAAAACCTTTTACTACAAATCGGTGAATATCTTTTTTAATCAGTTTCTCTATATTTTCAAGAAACTCTTTTTCGTCTATACAAACAAGCGAGAGTGCCTCTCCGATATTGCCTGCACGACCGGTTCGCCCAATGCGGTGAACATAATCTTCGGGAACATTAGGGAGCTCAAAATTGACCACATGCGGAAGCTGATCGATGTCTATACCGCGCGCTGCAATATCGGTTGCTACTAAAACTCTTACCTCCCCTGCTTTAAAGTCGGACAAAGCCTTAGTTCGTGCATTTTGACTCTTGTTTCCATGGATTGCCGTAGCTGTTATACCCTCTTTTTCAAGATATTCACTTAGCTTATTTGCACCATGTTTTGTTCTTGTAAAAACAAGTACCTGCTTCCAGTCACCCTCTTTTATAAGGTGTGAAAGCAACTCTTTTTTTCTCTCTTTATCTACCGGATGGATAACCTGCTTCACCTGCTCAGATGACATATTTGCACGAGCCACTTCTATAAGCGTCGGAGCATTTAAGAGATTATCTGCGAGTCTTTTTATATCATCAGAAAAAGTAGCAGAGAAGAGAAGATTTTGTCTGTTTTTTGGCAAAATTGCTAAGATTTTTCTAATATCGTTGATAAATCCCATATCCAGCATTCTATCCGCTTCATCCAAAATCAAAAAATCAACTTTTGATAGGTCAATAGTTTTTTGAGAAATATGGTCTAAAAGTCGTCCAGGAGTAGCGATAACAATATCAACACCTTTTCTAAGTGCTACAAGCTGAGGATTAATTTTTACTCCTCCAAATATAACAGTCGATTTAAAAGGAAGATGTTTTCCATAAATATCTACACTTTCGGCAACTTGAGATGCAAGCTCTCTTGTTGGGGTTAGAATAAGTGCACGAATCTCCGGTTTGTTGTGTGCTCGCTTATGCTGACTTAAAAGTTGAAGCATCGGGAGCGTAAAACCTGCTGTTTTTCCTGTTCCGGTTTGTGCACCTGCAAGAATATCTTTTTTGGCTAAAATAACAGGGATTGCCTGCTTTTGAACGGGAGTAGGTTCTGTGTAGCCCTGCTCTTGTATGGCTTTTAGAAGTGGCTCAATGAGCCCGAGTTGTTTAAATGACATTAACTACCTTTTACATTAGCTTAAATAGGCTAAATTTGGGGCATTATAGCAGATTTTGCGTAAGAATGAAACTCTCTAGCCACATTTACGCTATAATCATGCAACAATTTTGCAGCGTACAACTTTCTACAGCTGCAAACCACTCAAGGATTTCTATGCCATCTTCTACTCCAACTTTAAAACGCCACAATCACCGTGTTCACCCATGTCAATCAGAGAAAAAACAGGAGCTTTTAAAGCTGCTTCTCATGAGAAATGAGGGAAAAAATATTATTGTTGTCACTTGTGAAACAATTGAAAAGGGTGAAAATTCAAAAAATATCACTTTTATAAACGATGATGAATTACTAAAAGCACCGGGACTTAAAGCTGAACTTCTCATTAGTTACAATTTACCCGACAAAGCCATTGCTTACATGGCTAGAATTGCTCACGCAACCTCACATGCACTGATTTTACTCGACCAAGAAGAGGAAAAACTTCTCTACCCGATAGAGACGCTCATCGGGCGAACTATTATGCAAGAGCCAATTGAAGGCTTCGGACCGGCTATTGTTGTAAAGCAGGAAGTTGTAAAAAAAGAGTACGCACCAAGAGAAGAGAGAAAAGATTTCAGACCAAGAAACAGCGACTTCAAAGGTGAGAAGAAAAAATTTGGCGATAGACCGCCAAGAGATGACAAACCTCGTTCTGCAAAACCTTATGACAGGGATAAAAAGGATGAAAAGTCTGATTTTAAAAAGCCGTTTGATAAAGACAAATCCGGTTTCAAAAAGCCTTATGATAAGGACAAAAAAGATGATAAGTTTGGTGCAAAGAAGCCTTGGGACAAAGATAAAAAAGATGATAACAAGCCTAGCTTCAAGAAACCATGGGATAAAGATGACAAATCTGCTGCTAAAAAACCTTGGGATAAAGATAAGAAAGATGATAAGTCCGGCTTTAAGAAGTCTTTTGACAAAGATGGAAAATCCGGATTTAAAAAGCCTTATGACAAAGATAAAAAAAGTTCGACATTTTTAGGGAAAGATGAAAATGGAAAAGCTATATTTTCTGGCAAATCAGGCGATAGAAATCATCGTCATGACGGCTCTAAAAGAGAGTCCGCTCCAGTGCTTACAGGCAAAAAGATAAATATAAAATCTCTTAAAAAACCAGCAGACAAAGAGTAAAAATTTTTTACTCTTTGTTAACCTCTAAACTTTCTTTTGACTGAATTTTTTCGGATGGCTTGATAGACGCTTTTGCAGCCTCTTCTTCGCTATATTTTATACACTCCTGAGGCATAGTCGCCTGAGGGTCTAATCTTATATTTTGACACATCTGAGCATTAAATGTCATATTTGCACATCCGCCAAAAACAACTACTGACGCTAAGCACAATTTCCAAAACACTGTTTCTTTAGACATGTAAATCCTTTTTTTTATAATCTTTTTTTGATAATTAAGTCTAAATATTTCGATGGCGTTACCCGCATCATCTCTTGAGCTAGCCAACGAATTTGAAAGTATGCCGCACCACTATCTCTCAATGTAAAATAGTTTTTTAAACTTCTAAGATTAAATGTTACAACCATGTCAACTTTTACATTGTCTGTAATGACGTGCTTAAAAGCGTCGCCTACATTCTTTTTCTTTTTGCCAGCCTCTAATGCTTCAAAAAGCGCTTGTGCATTGCCAGAAAGCTCTTCTACAAATGAAAGAGAACTTTTTGCGACAGCCATATCAAGAAAATCTTCCACTCTTTGCGACTGAAATTCTAGTTTATCATAAATTGCACCTATTTCGATTTTGTTGTACTCTCTATCTATCGTTACAAACATATCAAAATCTGAAATCTTATCTATAAAAAATTCTCTGTCCCCTCCATGTTTTGATGCGACAAAAGCGTTGATAACAGAACTCATAGTATAGCGAGTGCTTCGCACTGATATAGCCTGAATGCGATGTCTTGCATGCTCTTGAAGTACACCTCTTGAAGTACCGCGAATCAGAAAACTGAGATTTGCATGCTCTAAAATAGAGTGATGAAAATAGGTCCAAGCCAAGTCACTTAAAAGAGTTGAATCTTCTATAGAGTTTATCGCACTGCATTCGTCCGCCTCAGGCATGCTGCTTTCAATCTGTTTGATTACCTCATTTTCACTATTTTCAAACGAGTCATAACATGTTCGTGCAGCTGCCTCTGCTACGCCAATACCTGTGTCTTGTAGTAGAACTACTTTTGGTTGTGAATAAGTTATGCCGTACATCTCCATAGATACCTCCATTATTTCTGTATGCCGTCTAAAATAGGAACAAAATCGCATGCTTCTAATTCGGTCTGCTCAATATTTGAACCGTTCTTTTTAAAGCGGGTTATTATTTGCTTGCCGGCTTTTTCTATAGGTGCTACTAAAATCCCGCCATCAGTCAGTTGCTCAAAAAGTTTTTGCGGTATCACTTTTGTCGAGGCTGAGAATAGTATTCTATCGTAAGGAGCGTACTGCTTCCAGCCGTTTTGTCCATCATCTATTTTTGTATGAATATTATTAAGGTTGAGCTCTTTAAAGCGGGCTTTTGCTTCAAACATTAGCGACTCAATTCTCTCTATAGTAAAAACTCCGCGAAACATGTGCGAGAGCACTGCTGCTTGATAGCCACTTCCACACCCAACCTCCAGAACTTTATAGCCACCTTTGGGCTCTAAATATTGGCTCATTTTAGCAACAGTTAAAGGAGAACTTATCCACTGGGCATACCCCATAGGCAGGGCATCCAATTTGTAGGCATTATGCTTAAGCCCCATTGGAACAAAAGCTTCCCTATTTGTATTTGCAATAGCGTTTCTAACTTCAGGGCTGAGAGCAAATTTTTGGTGGCAATCCTCTGCTAATCTGGTTGTTTTTGTAGCTGTTATTCTATCCATTCTATGCCAACATCCATGTATCTTCTCATTAAGGTTATCTCTTTTTCAATATAATTTACTTCTAAGCAAGCTTTATTCCCATTACGACGCACTTTACCGTTTGGAGCTATGATACCACTCATTTTTGTGCAATCTTCATTCAAACTATCGCTTGCAACTACATAGCACTGATTCATTATTGCTAATGCTCTTGTAAGCGTTTTGAAGTGTTCTGTTCGCAAAACTCCCCACCAAGAGGGTGTAGCGATGATATCGCATCCCTCTAATTTTTTCCATAACTCTTTAAAACGAAGTTCAAAACAGATAATTACTCCTATCTTCATCCCCTCTATTTCAATAATCTTAATAGCATCATCGCCACCCTCAGAAAAATAGTTATCCTCTCCACCAAAACGGAATAACCTTGCCTTTGCTCTCTCATAAATAACTTCACCGTTATGAAAAATTTTTGCAAAGTTGAAAACTTCATCTCCTCTTTTTTCGATGATAGTTAGTATGATAATCTTATCTGTTGAGGCTTTTTTTATCTCTTCTACAGCAATCGGTGCGAAAGAGCAGACATTATCAAAGTTATCATAATCAAAACCGCTCAAACACACCTCTGGGGCTACAATGAGTGAGTTTTTTGAAGTTTGATTTATAAGTGTTAGGAGTGTTTGTAAGTTAGTGTTATAGTTGTTAGTTGTTATAAATGAGAGTGAGCATAGTTTGTACATGCTTACTCGCTAAAAGTCATCATCAAATGATAAGCTGCCTTTTGAGTAATTTGTTACAGTTCCCTCAAAGAAGTTAGTTTTTTGATCATTAAATTTTGCAAAATCATTCACCCATTTAATCGGATTTGTAACATTGTAAATCTTCTCAAATCCAACTGCATTGAGCCTCTCATCCGCTAAGAATTGAATATATTGCTCAACAATATCATCTGTCAAACCCAAAATCTGACCTTGAGTGATGTATCTTCCCCAGTCTGCTTCGAGCTTTGCAGCTTCTTTGAACATCTCAATTACTTCTGCTCTTAGTTTATCGCTAAAGAGATCTGCTCTTTCTTTGCGAAGTGTATTTATTAGATTCTGAAAAAGAACAAGATGTGTAACTTCATCTCTTTGAATAAACCGAATCATCTGCGCGGAGCCCAACATTTTTCCTGATCTTGCAAGAGTATAGATATATGCAAAACCGCTGTAAAAATAGATTCCCTCTAAGATTTGATTTGCGAAACATGCTTTTACAAAATTATATTCTGATGGATTTTTTGCAAGTTCTTGATAGACTCTTGCAATTGCATCATTTTTACCCTTCAGCATCATATCGCGACGCCATAAATCATAAATTTCAGCCGAATTTTGTGAGATACTATCAACCATAACCGCATAACTTTGTGAGTGAAGCGCCTCTTCAAAGGATTGACGAACCAAAATAAGGTTAATCTCTGGCGCAGTGACATAGGGATTTATATTATCAATTAAATTGTTTGTTTGAAGTGAATCCATAAATATCAATTGAGAAAGTGCCTTATCATACGCTGTTTTTTCGGCATCTGTTAGTTGTTTATAGTCATTTACATCCCTTGTCATATCAACTTCTTTTGGGAACCATGTGTTATTAAGCATAACTTCCCAAAGATTGTATGCCCACTGATATTTTATATTATTTAACTCAAAAATACCCGTTGGATTTCCACCAAAAACTCTTCTGTCATTTACATTTTCAGTTGAATTCGGATTATATATCTCTTTTCTATTCACTTTCTTGCTCTCTCTTATTTATTTATTCACTGACATAAAAATTTATAATCTATGATTATAGCATCGGAAGTTTTTGTTTAATTGAAACCAATAAAAGCTTTTTTATTTTTGTGACTCTTTTTTTACTTTTTCTGCATCTTTAATATCACTATCATATCTATCGACAAATTTCTCAGCGGATTTATCAACAGATTTTATCATTTTATCTTTAAATTCTGTAGCGGAGTGACCTGTTTCATGGGAATATACAATATAAGCACCTACAGCAACTGCCAAAAACATCAACTTTGTATAGTTAGCTCTGTTGAATGTAAAAGTAAGCAAAGCCAATAAAATTAATGAGCCAATATATATTAAATTATCCATTTTTTTATCCTTCTTTAGTGGGTAAGTATATCGACATTAAAATAATAAAAAGTAGTTTGATAATTTCAAAGATTTGATAGTATAGATAAGATTCCACAGACAATAGCCTGTGGAAATATAAAGAGCGGTAAACTATTTACGAGAGTATCTTTTTCTTTCTGCTTCTGTTAAATATCTTTTACGAATACGGATAGATTTTGGAGTAACTTCAAGAAGTTCATCATCTTCAATCCACTCCAATGCACGTTCAAGTGACATATCACGAGGTGGAATAAGTTTTATAGCTTCATCAGCACCGGATGAACGAACATTTGATTGCGCTTTACCTTTGATAGCATTTACCACTAAATCATTAGAGCGAGAGTGTTCACCAACAATCATTCCTTCATATATTTTAGTTTGTGGCCCTATAAAAAGAACACCACGGTCTTGAATGTTAAAGAGTGAATACGCTAATGTTTCACCATTTTCCATAGATACAAGTGCACCGTAAGTTCTTGACTCAACTGTACCACTATAAGGACGGAACTCTAAGAAAGAGTGATTCATAATTCCCTCTCCCTTTGTGTCTGTTAAGAATTGTCCACGGAATCCGATAAGTGCACGGGCTGGTATTTCAAACTCAATTCTTTGAAAGCCTTGACCCATTGGAACCATTGCTTTCATTTCTGCTTTTCTTTTACCAAGTTTTTCAATAACTGAACCGCTGAACTCTTCTGGAACATCTACAACTAAATGCTCAAATGGTTCACACTTAACACCTTCGATTTCTCTAACGATAACTTCCGGACGGCTAACACCAAATTCAAAGTTTTCACGACGCATATTTTCAGCAAGAATAGTTATTTGTAACTCTCCACGACCTGAAACTTTAAATTTACCCTCTCCAACAATTTCTAACTTCATAGCAACATTTGTTGTCATTTCAGCTTCAAGACGGTCTTTTAGCTTATTTGAAGTAACATGTTTACCCTCTTGACCAGCAAGTGGAGAATCATTTACAGAAAATATAACCGTTAAAGTTGGCTCTTCAATATGCATTGGATCAAGCGGCATAGGATTCTTAGGATCACAAATAGTATCACCGACATCCACTGTTTCTAAACCGGCAAATGCAACGATATCGCCCGCTTCAGCTTCTTGAATTTCCATACGGTTAAGACCATGAAAACCAATAAGTTTAGTGATTTTACCTTTTACTAATTCACCGTCAGCTTTTGCCAACATAACATTATCGCCTTTTCTGATAACACCGTTGAAAATACGGGAAATACCTATTTTACCGACATAGTTATCATAATCAAGTGTAAATACTTGTGCTTGAGTATGATTTTCTCTATCACCCTGTGGCTCAGGAATATGCTTTAGAATAGTTTCAAAAATACATTGAAAATCTCCACCCTCTTCATCCATATCTAACTTTGCAATACCATCACGAGCAGCAGCATAAATAATTGGAAAATCTTGCTGATCATCCGTTGCACCCATAGCTGCAAAAAGGTCAAACATCTCATCCACAACACGCTCAGGATCTGCCGAAGGTTTGTCTATTTTGTTGATTACAACAATTGGTTTTTTACCAAGTGCTAGCATCTTTTTAACAACAAATTTTGTTTGAGGCATAACACCTTCATACGCATCTACAAGTACCAAAACACCATCAACCATTTTAAGAACGCGTTCAACTTCTCCACCAAAATCCGCGTGACCAGGAGTGTCGATAATGTTAATTTTATAATCTTTATAACGGATAGCCGTATTTTTAGAAAGAATTGTAATACCTCTTTCTTTTTCTAAATCATTGCTATCCATAGCTCTTTCATCATGTTGCTCATGAGCACCATATGTTCCTGATTGCTCTAACAATCCATCAACTAATGTAGTTTTGCCGTGGTCAACGTGTGCAATAACTGCAATATTTCTAATCTTTTGCATGGGGGTTCCTTGAGTATTCGTTTCTTTAAAGCTTTAATGAAACAAAGGGTAAAAATTTTCGCGATTGTATCCAAAAAATCGTTATATATTCATAAAAGTAGTGATATACTTGACAATCTGAATCAAAAAAATTCACACTATTGAGATATAAATGATTAAATATCCTGATTATTTAAAAAAAATATTTGATAAATTACACATGAGCGGTGCGTCATGTGTAATTGTCGGCGGTTATGTTCGTGATAGCTTTTTAAATATTACATCTAAGGATATAGATATTGAGGTTTATAATATATCTTCATTTAATGAACTTGAAGGGCTTTTAACAGAGTTTGGCAGTGTAAACAGTTTTGGCAAAAGCTTTGGTGTCTGCAAATTACGAATAAAAGATTTAGATATAGACTTCACCCTCCCCAGAACAGATAGTAAAATTTCCTCCGGTCATGCAGGTTTTGATATAAAAATTCAATCAAACCTAAATTTCATTACCGCAGCAAACCGACGTGATTTTACTGTAAATGCAATCGGATATGATGTTCTTAACAATAAAATATTAGATCCATTTAATGGCATAAATGATTTAAAAAATAAAATTCTAAGAGCAGTGGATAAAAATAAATTTTCAGACGACCCGCTTAGAGTTTTGAGAGCCGTGCAGTTTTGTGCAAGATTTGATTTGACAATAGATGATGAACTTTTTAAGCTTTGCAAAGAGATGATAACTCATAACATACTCTATGAACTTCCCAAGGAAAGAGTATTTGAGGAGATTAAAAAGCTTTTATTAAAATCATCTAAACCTTCCCTTGGGTTAGAACTTTTAAAAGAGCTTGGTGCAATAAAATATTTTTCTGAACTTGGTACATTAAATAATAACGACTGGATACATACTTTGCAAACAGTAGATGAAATTGCAAAACAAGAAATTATAAATAAAAGTACAAAAACTGTTTTGATGTTAGCAGGAGTTTGTTATAAGTTTGATGATATGCTGACTATCAGTTTTGTATCCAAACTAACAAATGAGAAAAAGTTGCTAAAAAAAATTTTACCTTTAA
The DNA here is from genome assembly GCA_026390115.1 of Campylobacterales bacterium. GTDB lineage: Bacteria > Campylobacterota > Campylobacteria > Campylobacterales > Sulfurimonadaceae > Sulfurimonas. The sequence goes on from JAPLGO010000001.1 coordinate 212,383, forward strand.
TTCATAATCATATAAAAATTAAACAGAGCAATTCGGAACTATTTAGACTTGCTACAAAAGTAAATATAGAAAATTTTCTAATTTTAAAAAAGGCAATATACAAAAACTCAAATCATGGGCTCTACATGGCTTGTGATGAGATAAATGAACAGGCAAAAAAATTAAATATTTCAAATAAGAAAGCTGTTCCATTTTTAAGAGGAAGAGATATATTGGCATGTGGAAACGTAGCATCCAAAGAGTTTTCAGAAATTTTAGAAGATGCCTATGAAGCCCAAATGAATGAGGAATTCAGCTCTTATGATGAAGCTAATGAGTGGTTAAAGAATCATTTAGCACATTTTCTTTTCTGCTAAAATCGGTTTTAGTATTTACGATTCGAATCGCATTTTTTATAGAATTTTTTAATTTTAAACCATATATCTGCTTATACTTTGTATCATAATCAGCAATTATGTCGGCGTACACATTTATAAACTCCTGAATGAGTTCTATCGCATCAATAGTGATTCTAATATCCGATGCAATAACCAAAACTAATTCGAAGCAATTTTTAATTTTACTATCCATGTCGTCATTTGCTAAATATCTCTCAGAAGTTTCTTCATTAACTGTTGTTAATTTTTTTAAAATTTCTATAACACCTTCTTCTGAGGGCTCAAAACCTTGCATACTGCTTTTCATATATGCTCTCATATCGGTCAAATTCATTTTAGATATTTTATCTATCATTTCTAACTTTTTTTTGTCGGAGCCACTATCACTATTTTTCAGTATATTAATAATGTTTTCAAACATGCCAACTCCTTATTTCATAACATAAAAATTAAACCCTTGCGCTATCTACCTCAATTACCGTATGTACATTTCCTCTTGGATTATAATCTGCTACTATTTTCATATATTTTGGTTTTAATTTTTTTTCAAGAACCTCATATATTTCATTTGCAGAGTTCTCATGCGAAATGTGTCTATCTCTAAAACTGTTGATATAAAGCTTTATCGCTTTTAGCTCTACAACCCACTCATCAGGCGTATATTCAAGATAAATCGTAGCAAAATCCGGATATCCGCTTCTAGGACAGAGACAAGAAAATTCAGGCAGAGTCATCTTTATAAGATAGTTTCTTTTGTGTTCATTTGGCCAAATTTCTAAATCTTTTTCAACATCAAATTCATTAACTATTTTTTCACCGTACTTCATCTTCATCCTTACTTTTCATAAATTTTTTCTAGCTCACTGAGATATTTCCCTTGGAAATAGTCAACTTGAAGCTTTGCAGCTTCCATTTTTGTATCTTCCGATTCAATCATCTTCATCCATATCTTAATACCTCTGGCTTGTGCCATTGCGACAAAACCAATTATTATACTATTATAGTTTCTCTTTCTTATCTCTTTTGTTAATTGAGCATCTAACCGAACCGCATCTATTTCTAAATCTCTCATGTATAAAAAACTCGTGTGCATTGAACCGAGCCTGTCAATGGCAATTAATATCCCCATTTCTCTTAATGATTTTAAAGTATTATTAAATTTTTCAATATATGAATAGTACTCTTGTTCACTTATTATAAACATAATTTTATTTTTATTTTTAATAAGCTCTTTTATTTTCATTAAAAAGATTGGATTTCTAAGCGAAGTTGGTGCTATTGTAAGAGCAAAAATTTCACTCTCTTTATCATTTATGCATGCAATTGTTTTTTCTAAAACCATTAAATCAAAATCAACCATAAGCCCAAGTCTATTGATTACATTCATATAACTTTTTTGATGAAGAAGTTTAGCGTTTGGTGTTTTTAGCTTTACAAAACACTCTTTTATAACGCTTTTACTATTTTCAAAAACATTTTGTGTCAATAAAATAAAAGTTCTGTTTTTAATTGCACTTATGACGAAAGATTCTAACTCACTTGGGTTTATCTTCTCATCACTAAAAGTATGCTTCTGATATTTAATTTGCTCTTGAATTTCAAAAAGATTTTCTATCATATAATCTAAATTATTTGAAAAAGATGTGTCAACAATCGCACCCGATATTTTAACCTCTATATCATCTACTTTATACTCACTGCTTTTTAAGCAAAAAAGTTCCAAAATAGTATTGTACTGATTTTTATTACCTTTTAGTCCGATGACAAAATCACCACCTTTTACATGCCCAATCGCAAAATTATAAATATTTTTACTCTCCAAATATTCACTCACATCTTTGGCAACTTGATAAAGAGTTTTATCTCCATTTTTTATGCCATAGCGCGCATTTATATCATTTAAATTATCTATACTTATAAGAATTAATGTATATTCTTTCTCTTTTTTTAGTTCTTTATTTAGATACTTATAGAGGTACTCTCTTGTAAATGTTTTTGAAACAACTTCTGTTATTTTCTCATCAAACCCACGATATATAAGATAAAAAATAAAATAGATACTAAATGCTAAAAGCAGAATAGATTCAATATAAAAAGTTACTTGCAGACTATCATAAGTCGTAATAAGCGTGTTTGATACGAGGGCTAAGATAAGGGCAAAAATAGGGAGCCCCATTCTAAGTGCTAACTTAAAACGGTATTCTCTCTCTTTTGTTTGCGGGAGGAACATGTGGGGTTAAACATCCAAATGTTTAACATCTTTAGCATGTGTTTCTATATAATTACGACGAGGTTCAACTTCATCGCCCATAAATAAAGTAAATGTATCGCTTGCCAGCTCTGCATCATCAATTTTAACTTGAAGTAAAACACGATTTTCAGGTGTCATAGTTGTTTCCCAAAGTTGGTCAGGATTCATCTCTCCCAGACCTTTATATCGCTGAATATATGCACCTTTCTTAGCATACTCTTTGATATTTTCCAACTCTACGATTATATCGTTTTCAAATTTTATATTCCACTCCATAATCTTTCTATAGACAAAGTCTGCTTCACTAAAATGAGGCGCTGCAAAAAGATCATCATTGATAAGTAACTCTTCCATCCCGCCTTTTGTCTGAACAAAAATATGAATATGTTCGGGAGTAATTGATTTTGTAAGAATATTATTTCCTGTAGCTACCAAAAAGCTTTCAACTTTTTCATACATGTTTGTTGTATCTAATCCTATAACATCTGGATTTTCAATAAAAAATCGAATCAATTCAACAAGTGCATATCTTCTCTCCAGTGCTTCCAATGAGCCTCTATAATGGTCAACCATTCTAAAATAAGCAACCAAATCATTACTTCCTACACTCTCTATTTCTAAAGACTCTATCCCATTTTCAATGAGATAATCATTCATGGCGCGGTCATCTTTAAAATAAATCTCTTTTTTACCTTTTTTATAACGGTAAAGTGGTGGCTGAGCAAGGTATAAATATCCTTTTTCTACTACATCTCTAAAATGGCGGAAGAAAAATGTAAGCAAGAGCGTTTGAATGTGGGAACCATCAACATCCGCATCGGTCATAATAATGATTTTATGATAACGAAGTTTATCTTCATTATAATCGTCACCAATGCCACATCCCATAGCTGTTATCATATTTGTAATTTCTTCTGATTTTAAAACTTTGTCCAGTCTTGCTTTTTCGACATTTAAAATTTTACCTTTGAGTGGCAAAATTGCTTGAAAAACTCGGTCTCTTCCCATTTTTGCAGAACCGCCCGCAGAGTCACCTTCGACAAGATAAAGTTCACAGATGCTTGCATCTTTACTTTGACAATCAGCAAGTTTTCCAGGAAGAGTTCCAACACTCATAGAATCTTTTCTTCTTGTAAGCTCTCTAGCTTTTTTAGCAGCCTCACGACCTCTTGCAGCCATTAAAGATTTTGAAACTATTGCTTTTGCTTCGAGTGGGTTTTCTTCAAAATATTTTGAGAGAAGTTCATATGTCAGTTTTTGAACTAGTGGTCTTACATAAGTATTTCCGAGTTTGCCTTTGGTTTGACCCTCAAATTGTGGTTCAGGAACACGAACAGAAACAATTGCTATAAGACCTTCGCTTGTATCTTCACCGCTAATTTTTAAATCTTTCTCTTTTACAGCACCATTTTGAGTGTTATAATTTGATATTACACGGGTAAGCCCTGCTCTAAAACCGGCCTCATGTGTACCACCGTTTGGAGTACGAATATTATTTACAAAAGATGCAAGTTTTTCTTCATAAGTGTCATTGTACATGAGTGCAATATCAAACTCAATATCTTCAATTTTTGCTGAAAACGAGAAAACTTGAGCAACTACCGCTTTTTTATTCATGTCAGCTACATATTGAGCAATACCACCTTCAAAGTGGTACTCCTCTTTTACATTTGTTCGCTCATCTTTAAAAATAATTGTAATGAATGGATTTAAGTACGCTAGCTCTTTAAATCTTTTTGATAAATATTCATATTCAAAAGTGATAGTTTCTGTAAATATACTAGCATCTGGGAAAAATTCAATTGTTGTTCCGGTTTTTTTGGTTGTTCCGGTTACTGCTAAAACTTCTTGAGGAATACCTTTTTTAAAGTTTTGTTCAAAAATTTCACCATTTCTGAAAATAGTCATTTTAAGATCAGATGAAAGAGCATTCACAACAGAAACACCTACACCGTGAAGTCCGCCAGAAACTTTATAGGTATCTTTGTCAAACTTACCGCCGGCATGCAAAACAGTCAAAACAACTGTTGCCGCAGACATTCCTTCAGTTGGGTGCATGTCGGTAGGAATACCACGACCGTTATCTGATACTCTACATGTTCCCTCTTTTGTAAGTACAACATTTATAGTGTTACAATGACCAGCCATTGCCTCATCTATAGAGTTATCAACAACTTCATAAACTAAATGATGAAGACCTCTGTGACCAGTGTCACCAATGTACATCCCTGGTCTTTTGCGAACTGCTTCTAAACCTTTAAGAACTTTAATATTACTAGCACCGTAATTTTCCATTAAACACTCCACAGCCATTTTGGCATTATTGAGGTTATTTTATCAAAATTTTACTAAAAGGAAGTTTTACGCTTTGTAGATTGGTTTTAAGATGCAGAAAAATTACCCTTTATAATAAGGATAATTTATAAATTTATATAACTATTGGCATTACAACTGTTTTAAAGTTTTCATCACTTAATACAAAAGGTAAATTTCCTTCGTTTAAACCTAAACTAAATTCTGAAGAATTAATAGCATTTAAAAAGTCGAGTAAATATCTACTGTTGATAGCAATCGTAAATGGTATTACAAATCCTGTAGAAAAACTTATTTCTGTTTTTGCTTCTATGTTATCATCACTAAGGGATTCAAAAGTAATTAAATCATTAAAAAATGTTATTTTGACATCTGTTGAAATAGTAGTAATCTGCTTAATAGATTCTATCATTACTGATTTTGGTAAAACAAGAGTATTTGCTATTTCTTTTGGAATAATTCTGGAATATTCTGGAAATTTTCCATTGATAAGTTTTGTAAAAAATGTATATTGATCAGAATGAATTATTAAATTTGTTTGATCATAATAAAGTTCAATATTATCAAAAAACAATTTTTGTATTTCTATAATAGCTTTTCTTGGAAGTATTATAGAAAGTTCTGTAGAACTATCTTTAGCAATAGTAACAACGGCTAATCTTCGAGTGTCAGTTGATGCAAAATTGAGATTTTCATGTTTTATATCTATTAAGGCGCCATTGAGTTCAAATTTTGGATTATTAATATCAATTGCCGGAGTTATTTTTTTGAGTGAATCTATAAGAAAATGTGAATCTATAGAAATTTGAGATTTTCCTTTATAATTTGGAAATTCAGGAAAATCGTTATGAGAGAAAGTAGGTAATTTAAATTTTGAGTGTGATTGAGAAATGTATAAAATATCATTTTTTACTTCTAAACTTATTTCACCATCTTTTAAAATTCTAATAATATCTATGAATTTTTTGCCGTTTGCTGTCGTGCTTCCTTCTGATATTACATTTACTTTGTCAGTTGTTACTAAATATCCTATTTCATAATCTGTAGCTTTGAGAGTTAATATGGATTTAGAAACATTTAAATATACATGCGATGTAATTTGTGAAGTATCTTTTTTTTCTAAAAAAGGTTGAGCATGGTTTAAAATATTTTCGATAATTGATTTTGAAACCGTAATTTTCATATTAAATCCTATATATTTATTATAATTTTAGTATGTAGTAGTAGGTGTTTGTGAAAATGTGAATAACACTAATTCACTCCTATTTCAAGGGTTACAACTGTAACTTTAATACAAGTCTCTTTTTTCACACTTACTCACTTTATGAATTATATCTTTTTTTTTATATTTTATGAAGATGATGTTATTTTATTTGTTAATTCTTCAATTTTCACTTTAAAATCTTCATCATTTTTCATAAGTTCACTTATTTTTTTAAGTGTGTGGCTAATAGCCGTATGGTCTTGCATGCCAAAGTATTGGGCAAGCTGAGGCATTGTATTTTGCGTGAGTTCACGACAAAGATATATTGCAATTCTTCTGGCATAAACGAGATTTTTACTTCTGCCTTTTGAGCGAATTTCACTTGGTTTTATATTTAAATCTTTTGATACACTCTGCACAATTAAGTCAAGTGTTATATTTGCGCGATTTTCTTGAAGTTGGTCTTTTAATACATTTTTAGTAAAAGCTAAATCAATATCTACATTTATTAGCTGAGAGTAAGCATGAAGTTTAGATAAAATACCTTCTATTTCACGTACATTGCTGTCGATTACGGTTGCTATATAATTGATAATATCTTTAGAAAGTTTTACTTTATTTAATCTGCATTTATTTTCTATAATTGCGATTTTTGTTTCAAGTTCCGGTGGATGAATATCTGCAACTAACCCATGTTCAAAACGGCTTCTCAGTCTCTCTTCCAAACCTGCAATTTTTTTAGGGTGTTTATCAGCTGTTAAAATTATTTGTTTGCCTGCACCTTTAAGAGCTTCAAAAGTGTGAAAAAATTCCTCTTGTATCCCCTCTTTGTTGCTTAAAAATTGAATATCATCTATAAGAAGTACATCACATTTACGGTACTTTTCTTGAAATCTCTCCATTGTTTTATTTCTTAAATGTCTTATAAAATCGTTTAAAAATTGTTCAACAGTGGTGTAGATAACAACTTTCCCCTGGTTTTGTAGTACATTGCCAGCAGCCTGCATAAGGTGAGTTTTACCAAGTCCTACTCCGCCATATATAAAAACAGGATTATAAAGAGTTCCCGGTTTTTCACTTACACTTTTAACAGTCGCATAGGCAAATTGGTTTGAACCGCCAACCATAAAATTATCAAAGGAGTGTGATGGATTTAAAAGTGAGTGTTGCGTTTTTTCTTCGGTAGATTTTTTACTTTTTTTACTGTCTATTTGATTTTTCAGTGTTATCATAATACTAACTTTTGAGCCTGTTTTGACCTCAAAAAGATGTGCTATTTTTTCTGTATATTTACTTTTTATCCAATTAGAAACAAGGGCATTTTGAGCATAAAATATTGCAAGATCACTTGTTGATTTTTTTGCATCATAAGTTAAAAACTTAATATATCTGTTATATTCAACCTCTGTAATCTCTTCTTTAAGTGATTTTAAAACTTCTTGACCGATATCCATTGCATGCCTTAATTATTTTTTTGTATGTGAATAATATCTATTTTTCGCATAAACAGAGTTAAAAAAGATGTGAATAGCTAATATGTGAATAGTGTGAATAACAGCATGTAATACTATTTTTGTATATAATTTGTAATTAACTTCACATGCTGAGCAGGAAAAGATGATAATACTAGGAATTGATCCGGGAACAAGAAACATGGGTTATGCTCTTATCTCTTTAGAAATTGGTAAGATTTCGCTTGTTGAGGCAGGGCTTATAAAAATGAAGGCAGAGGATTTGCAGTTTCAGATACCTCAGATGGTGGAGGGATTAACGACGATATTTGAAAATCATAAAATTGATGAAGTGGCCATGGAAGATATTTTTTATGCTCATAATCCTGCCACCACAATAAAACTGGCGCAATTTCGCGGTGCAATCATGTTAAAACTTCTTCAAGAGTTCGGGCAGTTTCATGAATATACGGCTTTGCAGGTAAAAAAAGCTCTTACAGGAAAAGCAAAAGCAGGTAAAGAGCAGGTTGCATTTATGGTAAAGAAACTTTTAAATATAAAGAAAGAAATAAAACCCCTCGATATTACCGATGCGATGGCGGTTGCCATAACGCATTCTCAAAGAGTTAGGTTAAAAAAACAATTCTAAGGAGTTTTTTTGAATGTTTTAATTATAGAAGATGATGCACCCAGTGCAAAGCAGCTCCTGCAACTTTTAAAAAATGAAAAGTATAGTTGCGATGTGGCATGCGGATATTTTGATGCAAAAGAGTATCTTGATAGAAACAGTTACTCTATAATACTGCTTGATTGGAATTTAGGCGATGGAGATGGACTTTTCCTTCTAAAAGAGATAAGAAGCCATGGTTTTATAACTACACCTATACTTATGCTTTCCGCAAACTCTGAGATTGATGACAGGGTCAAAGTACTTGATTCCGGTGCCGATGATTATTTATGTAAACCCTATTCCAATATTGAATTACTGGCAAGAATGAGAGTTTTGCTGAGAAAAGGTTCAAAAGAAAAATCTTCTATGATTAGTGTTGACGATGTAGTGCTAAATATTTTAACACATGAAGTTTTTGTAAACGGTGCGCTTGTTGATTTGACAACAGCGGAGTTTGATTTATTAGAACTATTTATGAGAAATCAAAATATTGTTCTTACAAAGTATCAGTTGAGCGAACATTTAAACAAAGATAACTACTCAATAAAGCATAGCAACATCGTAGAAGTACATATAAAAAATATAAGAAAAAAGTTAAATAGAAAAGATTTTATAGTTAATATTAGAGCTGTCGGATATAAAGTAAATAAATCTTCATAATCTCTTCATTTTTTTATTATAAAGTTTCATAAAATTTAGTAATAAAGGGGGATTTTATGAAATCTTTTATTTTTTTTGTTATGGTGTTTTTGCTAGGAGGATGTAATGTCGGCAGCAGTAGCAGTACCTCAACAGATGGAGTAGTTACAATAAACTCAAAAGAAAGTAGTGGTGAGAGTTCAAGCTCTGAGAGTAACAATAGTCATGAGGAGGGTTTGACGACCGCCGGTACAACATCTGCATCAAATTCAACAACTACTGCTACCTCGACAGTTAGCGCAACATATATACTCCTCGCATGGAATGATTTAGGTATGCACTGTTTTGATGGGAGTGATTTTTCTATTTTTTCAATACTTCCGCCTTACAACAATCTAAACGCACATCTCATCTATAAAGCAGGAACTTCAAATAAACATGTAACCACAAATGTAACACTTACTTATGAGTCACTTACTTATAACGGGCATACAAATACAAAAAGCAGTACAAAAACGAATTTCTGGAGCTATTTAACATCTCTTTTTCCCGGTTCATCTAGTGTAAGCGATATAGGTTTAACAGGCAATGCTACTCCTTCAACAGTTCCGCATGCCATGGCCTATAGTGCAAGTGGTGGCAAGTGGGAGGCAAGCGGAATTCCGATTGTGAATCGTGATGATAATAACGCAACAAACTACTATCCAATGGTAAGGGTTGTAGCAAAAAATACAGCCGGAACAACCTTGGCAACGGCGGATGTAGTACTTCCGGTGAGTGATGAGATGGATTGTGAAAAGTGTCATGCAAGCACAGTAAGTTCAACCGCAGCAAAACCGATAGCCGGCTGGGAAAACTCTGTGGATACTTTGAAAGATTATAAACTTAATATTTTAAAACTTCATGATGAGAAGCACCCTATAAATGCAGCCGATTTGAGTGCAGTAAAAGCGAAGGGATATACAAACTATCAGGCAAGTCTATATGCAACAGCAAAAGCAGGCACACCGATTTTATGTGCATCATGCCACAGCTCAAATGCATTAGCCACGACCAATATTGGAAATGCTAAAGCACTTACTACATCTTTGCATTCAAAACATGCAAGCGTTATAGACCCTAACAACAGTCTCAGGTTAAGTGATTCTACAAATCGTTCAGCTTGTTATAATTGCCATCCCGGGGCTGCTACAGAGTGTTTAAGAGGCGCCATGGGAAGTGCAAAAAATGCAGACGGTACGCAAATGATGCAGTGTCAAAGTTGCCATGGGACGATGAATGATGTCGGAAACTCAAATCGAATGGGATGGATGGATGAGCCGAATTGTCAAGTTTGTCATCAAGGCGGACAGAGACATACTAATGCAATGGTAGGTGGAAGCATGAGAGCTGTTGTAGATACAAGGTTTGCAACAAATCCAAATACCCCCTCTGTCGGAGCAAGTTTATACAAACTCAGCACGGGACATGGAGATTTACAATGTTCATCATGTCATGGTTCCACACATGCTATATTTCCAAGCAGCCATGCTGAAGATAATGTAATAAGCAACCAGATTCAAGGTCATAGCGGTACAATTGCAGAGTGTACGGCATGCCATACAACTGTGCCATCAACAACAACCGGTGGTCCACACGGCATGCATAGTGTTGATCAAGGATGGGTAAGCTCGCATCAAAATGTTGCAGAGCGTAATGCTGCGCAATGTACTTCATGCCATGGGTCTGATTACAGAGGTTCTGATTTATCTAAAACATTTAGTGCAAGAACACTGAGCGTAGAGGGCAGAACTAAAACATTTGTTAAAGGTGCTAAAGTCGGCTGTTATGATTGTCATAATGGTCCAAGTGGCGATTAGTTTTAAGAGAACATGTTAACATACTAAAAAATTAGAGGGGTTGTTTTTGCTTAAAATTATTGTAATTTTAGCTTTAGTACTGTCTTTGTACGCAGAAGAGGAATATCAGCTAGGTGAAGGGATTCAAGTTGCATCTCTTCCGTTTTTCGTTGGCGGTTATGTTTCATCAGATTATAGAAATATGAACAACGAAAATAGATACAGACTTGATGACATAGCTGTTATAGGTTATGGAAGTTATGATAAATTCTCCTACATGGCTGAGGTTGAGTACAAGGGATTTTATACAGAGACGTATAAAGATGATGCAAAAGATGTTAATAAAAATAACAGATTGAACACGGAGAGAATCTATCTGGATTACAACTATAATGAAAGCTACATGTTTCGAGTAGGTAAATATAACTCTCCTATAGGTTTTTGGAATCTGTTGCCGGTAAATGTATTAAGAGATACTTCATCAAACCCGATTACCTCTGAAATTATCTTTCCAAAGTTTACAACCGGCGCAGGTGCCACGTACTCCTCCTATAATGAAGCTGAATTAAAAGTAAATTTAATGCTTCAGAATAATGAAGATATAGACAATAACTATAACAATTATAAAATAGATAAACATTATGGTATTGGTCTTTTGTATGGGAAAGATGACTATGCAATAAAGATAAACGGCGGTCATTTTAATAGACTTGACAGTTCTTTAGCCACACCAGATGAACTTTACTATTTTCTTCTCTCCGGCAAATATGATAGAGATAAGTATCAGTTTCAAAGTGAAATCGGCTCGCAAAAATCTAAAAGAGAGTTTACTACCAACTATGCAGCCTATATTCAAGGGCTATACCGCTTTACCGAGCAGCATATCGGAATTCTGAGATTTGAATCCTATGATGACAAGCTTAACAATAAAAAAGATGATATCGCGATAGTCGCACACACTTACAGACCAATATATCCGGTAGCAATAAAGTCTGAATATCAGTTTCATTCTCTGCATTTGGAGAATCAATTTTTATTCTCATTGTCAGTGATGTTCTAATGAAAAAGATTGCTATAGCTTCGATCATGCTAGTATTTGTGCCACTTTTATCTTTAGCAAACGAGTATGCTGTTATTTCAAATAAAAATATAAAAGAACTCTCAGAGAGTGAAATAAAAGCAATATTCTTGAAAAAACTTACATTCATTGATAATTTTGCGGCAGTTCCTGTAAATCTGGAAGCGGGAGATTCATTAAGAGTGAAGTTTGAAGAGAAGCTTTTGGATATGAGTTTTGAGAGACTGAAATCCTACTGGACAAAAGAGCATTATTTGGGGCATAGACCTCCTGTAAATATGAAATCGGAGGAGAGCGTAAAGGCTTTTGTTAAAAAAGTGGATGGTGCTATTGGGTATATAAATGCAAATAGCGTTGATGATAGTGTAAAAGTTTTATATAAGTGGAGCGATTGATGGCTAGAGTACTTTTGTGTGATGATGAGTTAATGAATAGAAAAGTCGCCTCAAAGATATTGGAAAAAGAGGGTTTTAGTGTTGTCGAAGCGATAAATGGAAAAGAGGCATTAGAAATTTTAAACACTACAAAAATAGATCTGATTTTAATGGATTTGATGATGCCTGTTATGAATGGGTACGAAGCTACAAAAATTATAAAAGAGGATGATGAATTCTCTACCATTCCTCTTATAATTATTTCTGCACTTTCAGACAAAGATGCAATAACAAAGGGTTTAGAGTTAGGTGCGGATGAGTATCTGACAAAGCCTTTTGATATAGTCGAGTTTAGACTCCGAGTAAAAAATGCAATAAAAATCGGAATCTATCAAAACATGCTCAAAGAGCATAAATCACTTTTAGAATTTCAAGTAAAAGAGAAAACAAAAGAGCTGCAAAATGCATTGATTGAAGTTCAAAAAAGTGAAAAAGATATTATTTCAATATTAAGCAAAACAGCTGAATATCGAGACAATGAAACATCAGCACATACCGTACGGGTTGGAGAGATGGCAGCACTCATTGCCAAAAAGTTTGGCTGGTGCGAAGAGGATGTAGAGCTAATCCGCCTTGCAGCTCCCATGCATGACATTGGTAAAGTCGGGATCGAAGACAGTGTACTTTTAAAACCCGGTAAGCTTGATGATGAAGAGTTTACAATTATGAAAACCCACTCTGCCATAGGACACTCTATCCTTTCTCAAAAAGAGACACCGCTTTTAAAGCTTGCAGCAGAAATTGCACACTCTCACCATGAAAAATACAACGGTCAAGGGTATCCAAGAGGGCTGAGTGGTGATGATATACCGCTTTGTGGAGCAATCGTAGCGGTTGTGGATGTTTTTGACGCACTTCTGAGTGAGAGACCTTATAAAAAAGCATTTACGCTCGAAAAAACACTTGAAATTATAAAGAATGATTCAGGCGCACATTTTAATCCAATGGTTGTTGCACACTTTTTGGAGAGCATGGATGAAATTTTAGAGATAAGAAAAAGCTTAAGCGATGTTTGATTATTTTCAAAAATCTTTGCGAAAGAAACTTCTTGCAACATTTATAGCCATCGGCTTTTTACCATTTCTTACGCTTCTGGTTTATACGCTTCTGCTAAGTGAATCAAAAATGGTGAGTAAGATTGTAGTTGAACAGTTTGATAGAACTGAAGCAGTTATAAAACTGGTAGATAACCATTTAGCATCCTTAGAAAAAGAGGTAAATTTTTTAAGCTCACTCGATATGATGGATGATTTTTTGGCAGAAGATCTTGATAAAAGAATTTCAAGACTTTTAATACAAAAATCAAATGATATTAACCTGAATTTAACGCTTATGGCAGTAAACATGGATGAAAATATAATAGCTTCTTCGACCAAGAGTGACATGTTGGGTAAATTTGATTTAAGTCAGCTAACAAACACGCATGGCGAATACATTGATGGAAAAAAATTATATATCTATTCAAATGTTACGGCTTCGTTTGATGAGAATAAGCAGCTAGGTTTTTTAGTTTTGGAGTATGATTTGGATAATTTAGATATGTATCTTACGCATAAAAACAGTATTCATTCCTATATTGTAAATCGTGGAAGTGGTTTTACGATAGGTGAAAATCTGACATTAAACCTTAATTTCAGCAAGGATGAAAGCAGTGTAATCAATGCCGAACATGTTATAGTCTATAAAAAATTATCTTCGATTATGAGTGATTGGAATATAGTATATGCTGTTGATAAAAGTGTCGCGTTAGCATTTTTATATGATTTCATTCGTTTTATGCTCTATATATCGGTTGTTATCTTTGTATTGATTATATTTGTTTCTCTTAAATATTCCAAGGGTATTGTCAAGCCCATAGAGGAGTTGACAGCTATAACAGATGAGATAACAAACACACATAATTATTCTATGGAGTTACATGTTGATTCTAAAGACGAGATTGCTATACTAACACACTCCTTTAACACAATGATTAAAACTACATCATCCGCACTCGAAAAACTTGAAGAGGAGAATAAGTTAAGATTAAAAAGATTTATTCAACTTATTGAGATTTTTAACACAATTATTCAGACAAAAAATGAAGATGAGTGTATCGAAACGTCAATCAAGCAGATAAAAATATTGACAAACAAAAGTGATTTACATTTTAATAAAGAAAAATTCTACCATGCAGATAAAGAGTATATTTCTCTTTTCGTTACAGATTTTGAAAAAAATGAGAAGCTCTATTTTGGTTCAATAGAGTTAGGACTGGATAACTTTGAAGATAAAAATGAAAAAGATTTTTATAACTCAATTGCTTCGATGATTACCCTGCAACTTGATAGAATAAGGCTAATAGATAGAACAATGTCGGCATCCCGTGCTAAATCTGCATTCATATCAAATATGTCGCATGAACTTAGAACTCCGTTAAACGCAATTATCGGTTTTACACAGTACATGATAGCCTATGAAGAACTCAATGATGACCAGCTAGATACGATGGGTAATATAGAATCATCTGCACACTATTTACTAAATATGATAAATGAAATTTTAGATATTGCAAAAATAGAAGCAGGAAAAATGGAAGCACATATAGAGGATGTGAATATTTTAGAGTTGGTTCAAAGTTCACATGCAATGCTTCAACCATTAGCTAAAGATAAAAATATAAACTTTGATTTTATTGCAGAAAATTTTGAAAATAGTCATTACAAAACAGACCCTAAAATGTTTAAACAAATTGTTATAAATCTTATCTCTAATGCTATAAAATTTACGCAAGAGGGAGATGTGACACTGGAGCTTTATAACAACGCTAACACACTCTTTGTTAGTGTAAAAGATAGCGGTATCGGTATTGCTAAAGAGGATATGATACAGCTTTTTAATGACTTTACTCAAGTTGAGAATGTAATGCAGAAGCAGCACAAAGGAACGGGGCTGGGTCTTTCACTGAGTAAAAAAATGGCAAATATTTTAGGTGGAGATGTTGAGCTGCACAGCGAGGGTATAGGATATGGAACCATATCGCTTTTTTCAATTAAAATAGTATAATACCTTCAAAAAAAGGCTAAAAATGTCAAGTTTTAAAAATGTAAGCGTAGTAAAGAAAGCAAATATTTATTATGACGGGAAGGTTACAAGTCGTAGTGTTGAGTTTAATGACGGTTCTCTTAAAACACTAGGAATTATGCTTCCGGGTGATTATACTTTTGGGACAAATGAAGCAGAAATTATGGAGATTATGAGCGGTGATTTGGATATTAAACTTCCAAATGAGGAGTGGAAAACACTAAACACGCCTGAGACTTTTGAAGTTCCTGCCAATTCATCTTTTGATTTAAAGATAAGAAGTGTAACTGATTACTGCTGTTCATATATAAAGTAATTTATTAACTCCTCATGGTGTGTGAATTTTCACATGCCGAGAGTTATTTTCTAAATAAATTGTGAAACAAGCCCGCTTAATTTTGCCTCATCTAAAGCTCCAGAAACTCTATGAACCTCTTTTGAATCTTTAAATATCACTAGTGTCGGAATGCTTCTAATGCCAAATCTTGAACCTAAAATTTGTTCATTTTCTGTATTTACTTTTGCAAAAAGCACTTTGAGTGGAAATTTTGTGGCACTCTTCTCAAAATTAGGAGCCATCATCTTGCATGGTCCGCACCAAGGTGCCCAGAAGTCAATAATTACGGGTAAATCACTGTTTACTACAACCTCATCAAAAGTGCTGTTAGTAAGTTCTATAGGCTTTGTGTCAAGTAACGATTTTTTGCACTTCCCACAATTTGCCTTTGCGTAAGACTCTTTATGGGGAATGTTATTTACGCTTAGGCAGTGAGGGCAGATTACACGCATTTTATGATTTAAAAGACTTTACAGTTTCTGTCATTCCAAAATCAGGATGTCTTTTGGGATTGAGTACAGCTTGCGCTACTCTTTTGTTATCATCATTTACTATGACTGGTGCGAGAAAGTTTATAGTTGAATTTTCAAGCGGGTTCTGAATAACAACTACGTTATAAACACTGATATTAGAATCCGCGTTAATATCTAATAATACTTTTATATCAGACGGTACATCAAACGAATACTCTCTTAGAGCATAAGGATTAACCAGAGTAAAAGATATGGCCTTATTATTAGCGTCTTGCATTGTTGAAAAAAGCTCATCAACCTTCTCTATCTCCACTTTTACAGTATCTTCAAAACCTAAAATGGTTCCTCTTACTTCATAACTCATCTTGACTCCTTTGCAGCATCGCGATTAGAAAGCACCCTCTTGAAATTTTAAATCCGAACACACAACAAAGCATGCAGAATTTTTAGTGCTTGAGATATTATAGCACTCATCAAGCCCAAAAGCAAATATATTATCATTATTTATAATAGTTATACCATTGTTCATATCTATAAATTTTAATTTAGAGTTTTCTATAACTCTTGCATCACTGACAGAGTTAAATTCTATCTTTACTGTAATCCAATCAAAGTCTCTAGCGCTGTCTTGTCCTGCAAGGGTCATCACAATTTTAGTTAGAGAGATGACATCAATTGAGCGAATCTCTCCACCTCTAAAGTTGTCAAATCTTTGCAGAAATGTATCTAATTGAGTTGCTAAAAGCGGTTTCATTATCCTAATCCTATTGACAACCTACACATTCCATAGATCTGTCTTCTACATTATGTGCAATTTCCGGCGATTGTGAACGAAGATAGTAAGTAGATTTAAGACCTAGTTTCCATGCCAGCATGTAGATGTCATTGAGGTACTTTCCGCTTGCTTTATCGAGAGTAATAAATATATTAAGACTTTGACCTTGATCTAGCCATTTTTGGCGAATTGCTGCTGCTCTGATGAGAACTCTCTGGTCTAAGTCATAGGCTGGAGTGTAGTAGCTCCATGTCTCAGGAGAGAGGTTTGGGACGACTACAGGTATCAAACCTGATAGATTCTCTTCAAACCATTTTCTTTTAAATACAGGCTCAATCGCTTGTGTAGTTCCCGTTAAAATTGATATAGAACTTGTAGGTGCGATAGCCATAAGATAGCCGTTTCTCATCCCTTGTTTTTTAACTTTAGAGCGGAGTTCATCCCATGCGTATGCTGAGGCGAAAAGCCCGCCGCGATCTACAAGATTTATAACCTCTGCATTCGCATGATCCATCGGCATAATTCCCCTACTCCATTTTGAACCTTCAAATTCAGGATAAGCACCTTTTTCAAGTGCTATGTCAGCAGACGCAGAGATAGTGTTATAGCTCACTGCCTCCATAACTTCATCTATCTTGTCAAAGTGTTCTTGACTTCCCCATGCAATAGACTGTTCTGCTAACATCTGTGCTTCACCCATAACACCAAGCCCGATAGAACGACTTCGCATGTTGGTTCGTTTTACTTTTTCAATAGGGTAAAAATTCAGATCAATTACATTATCCAAAGCGCGAACGGCTATGGGAACAATTCTGTCAATTTCCTCTTTTGTGTTTATTCGCGAGAGGTTCACAGACGCTAAGTTACAAACAGCAGTTGCTCCATTGACTTTTTCTTTCTCAACAACATAGATTGGCACTCCGCCAAGAGAGTCTAGTGCAGTTACTTTTTTTGCAGCTTTTGTTAGTCCACTGTCAACTGTTACAAGTTCGTCCTCTTCATAACTAACACTCTCTCCATTTTCAAAAATAAATTTTATTTTATAGTGATTAGGCTCTGTGTTTTGGAAGATTTCTGTACAAAGATTTGAGCTTCTAATAACACCGTAATGATCGTTCGGGTTAGCTTTGTTAGCGTTATCTTTGAAGCAGAGAAATGGACTTCCTGTTTCAAAATAGGAAGTTAAAATCTTTTTCCATAAATCTTTTGCTTTGAGTTTCTCTTTAATAATGTTCTCATCTTGTTCGAGTTCTTCATATCTTTTGTTAAACTCTTTGCCATAAAGCTTAGGTAAATCGGGACAATCATAAGGGTCAAGAAGTGTCCAGATAGCATCCTCTTGAACTCTCTGCATGAACAGGTCATTGAGCCACATGGCAGGAAATAAATCATGCGCACGGCGGCGTTCTTCACCGGAGTTTTTCTTCAGATCTAAAAAGTCATTTACATCAATGTGCCATGGCTCTAGATAAACAGCAATAGCACCTTTTCTGGTTCCTAGCTGATCAACCGCAATAGCGATATCGTTTGTAATTTTGAGGAATGGAACTGTTCCGCCTGCTGCATTTTTATGTCCATCAATATAGGAACCCATTGAGCGAACACCCGTCCAATCCCAACCAATACCGCCACCAAATTTGGAGAGCATTGCCATCTCTTGGTAAGAGTCAAAAATACCTTCGATATTGTCGGGTGTTGAGCCAATATAACATGAGCTAAGTTGGTGTCTTGTTGTTCTTGCATTTGAGAGTGTTGGAGTTGCTAACATGACTTCAAACAAAGAAATCATGTTATAAAATTTAATCGCCCACTCCTCTTTTTTCTCTTCTCTTTGCGCTAAGAACATGGCAATTGCCATAAACATGTGTTGAGGAAGTTCAATCGGGTCTGAGTTTCTATCTTTGATTAAGTATCTGTCGTAAAGTGTTTTAACTCCAAGATAGTTGAAGAGTAAATCTCTCTCCGGTTTGAGATGTTTTTCCAGTTCTTCAAGATTATACATCTCTCTTAAACCCAAAAGAATTCTTCCCTCTTTTTCGCCTCTGATAAAATATTTTTCAAGTGAGCCATAACCTGAATATCCATTTACTTGATGATATAAGTTGAATAGAAAAAGTCTTGAGGCGACAAAAGTCCAGTTCGGTGCATCAATATCTATCTTGTCAACCGCAGTTTTAATGAGCGTTTGCTGAATCTCTTTGGATGTTATTCCATCACGAAAGTGAATCTGTGCATCCACCTCTAATTCACTTTGAGATACATTTGTTAAACCGGAAACAGCAGCAGAAGTGTACTTCTGAATTTTACTGATATCTAGCTTTTCTGTTCTACCGTTTCTTTTTATAATTGTTATCATGTGATGTCCTATTTAAAAACTCTTGCAAAAATTTTATCTACATTTTTCGTGTAATAATCAAAGTTAAAACATTCACGAATTGCCTCTTCACTGAGTGAATTTCTTAACTCTTCATCTGCCAAAAGATGATTGAGATAGAGACTCTCTCCCTTTTCGTTTGTTGTAGGTTTACCCTGCTGAATCTCTTCCCAGACTTTCATGGCATTTCTTTGAACGATTCTGTAAGCATCTTCTCTGCTAACACCTTTTATAGGAAGTTCTAAAAGTACTCTTTGTGAAAATACCAATCCGCCTGTCAGATTCAGATTTTTTATCATATTTTGCGGATAGACAGTCAAGTTTGCTATAACGTTATTCATACGATGCAACATAAAGTCAGTTGTAATAAATGAGTCCGGCAACCAGAATCTTTCAGTCGAAGAGTGGCTAATATCTCTCTCATGCCAAAGCGCAACATTCTCCATGGCAGGAATAGCATAGGCTCTAATCATTCGAGCCAAACCTGTTATATTTTCTGTTAGGATAGGATTTCGTTTATGCGGCATTGCGGAGGAGCCTTTTTGACCCTTTGCAAAATACTCTTCACACTCATAAACTTCGGTTCTCTGCCAGTGACGCACTTGAACTGCAAATTTTTCAATAGAGCTAGCCATAAGTGCTAGCGCAGTTGCAAGTCTCGCATATCTGTCTCTTTGTATAACTTGGTTGGACGCAGGAGCAGGTTTTAGCCCTAGCTCTTCACATGCATACTCCTCAAGCTCTAGCGGAGCATGTGCAAAGTTACCCATCGCACCGCTCACTTGCCCAACACTTATGACAACAAGTGTTTGTTCCAAGTTTTCTAAATGTCTCGCCATCTCGTCATACCAAACAGCTAACACTAAACCAAACGTTATAGGCTCGCCATGTATTCCATGGCTTCTTCCAACCATAAGAGTCATCTTATGTTCCATCGCTCTTTTTTTGATAGACTCCATAAGCATTTTTACATCTTCGATAACTAACTCTAAAGAAGATTTCATCTGAAGAGCTACGGAAGTGTCCACTGTGTCAGAACTTGTCATTCCGTAGTGAAACCATCTGCTCTCTTCGCCAAGAGATTCTGAGACACTAGTAGTAAATGCAATGAGGTCATGGCGAGTAACGGCTTCTATCTCATCGATTCTTTTTATATCGAATGCTGCGTTATCAACAATCTTTACTGCATCCACGTCCGGAATCAGACCTAATCTGTTCCATGCTTTTACAACCGCCAGTTCCACATCTAGCCAAGCCTGATATTTTGCCTGCATTGTCCACTTGGAACTCATCTCTTCTCTGGAGTATCTCTCAATCATATATTAAACCTCATGTTAATTATCTTATGTATTATGTTAAAATTCACAAATTTAAAGTGATGAATTTTACAGAAACTATTGTAATAAATTGATTAAACAAGGATTGAAATTTGCCATTTGTAATAAAGAAAATGTTTGCCCATAAAAAGCAAAAAGCCTTTTTGTATTTGATAAAAGAGTTAGACTACACACAAAAAGAGGCGCAAAGATTAATCGCTAAAGGTCGTCTCTTTATCGACGGTAAACCGATGACCAGAACTTCAGCTGAGATAGAGGGTGAGTTTGAATTTATATACTTTAAACCGATTACAAAAGGTTTGATTCCACATGTTATACATGAGGAATTTGTTGTTTTTGATAAGCCGAGCGGAGTTCTCATTCATCCTCAAAATAGAAATACAGATTACTCGCTTATAGATGAGTTAAAGTTTCAGTTTGGAAGAGATGCAAATATAGCACACCGTATTGACCAAGAGACAAGCGGACTTGTTCTGTGTGCAAGAAATAAGGTGAGTGAGCGAGATATAAAAATGATGTTCCAAGAGCGAGATATGAAGAAAAAATATCTAGCGATGGTTCATGGGGAGTTTAAAGAAACGCTTTGTGTAGAAGCCCCGCTTTTAAGAGCTGAGGATGATAGTGCAATTGTGAGAATGGTTGTAAAAGTACATGAAAGTGGAAAAGCGTCTAAAACGGATTTTGTACCTTTGAAGTATTTTCCACATGTTGATATGACTTTGGTTGAGTGTTCTCCATACACCGGAAGACAGCATCAAATAAGAGTGCATCTGTTCCACGTGAAACATCCAATAGTCGGTGACCCGATTTATGGACAGAGTGAAGAGAATATTGTTAAGTTCCTAGATAAAGAGTTAGATGCTAAAGAAAGAATTGATAATAGTGGTGCGAGTAGATTGCTTCTGCATGCAAATGAATTAGAGTTTGAACTGTATGAAAAAGTTTATAGTATAAAAAGTAAGATTGATTTTGAGAAAGTTTGTTTTGAGTGTATAAAACAATAAATTTTAAGAATATTCAATCTTGAGGTGAATAACTATGTGTGATTTTTCACAGACATTTAAATTCATAATAAATAATCGTGTTAAAAGCCTATGTATCCCATAAATAGGCACTTTGAAAGATATTTAGTCATTGTAACTTTCAGCCTATATTTATATAAATTAATTCTTAAAGAAGTGATAAATTATAAAATTCATCTTCTTTAAAGCTTAAGATATTCACAGGTTAGAGCAATGTGTGAATAATACACATTCTGAAGAAATTTGTACAAAATTTATATGTTTATATTTTTTTTAAGAAGAGAAAAGAAGTTTTTGAAGATTATTTTTTTATAAGAAAACTAAGGTATCATTATGCCTATAAACGACCTCCCTGGAGTGTTGGTCGTTTACTTTTTAATCTTCTTTTGTAGCAGCTTTAACAAAACCCACAACCCCGACCGCAAACACAAGTACTAAAAAAACTATTTGAAATATTTCTATAGAACCCATTACAAATCCTTTTCTGTTTTTTCTTTTAATTGTCCGCATGCGGCACTAATATCTATACCCTTGGAATCACGTATAGTACAGAGTAATCCATGATTTGTTAAATACTCTTGAAAAGCTACCATGTCGGCTCTCGATGGTCTCTCATAGGTTGTTCCAGGATATGGATTAAAGTAGATAAGATTTACTTTAGCCTTGATATCACTTAAAAGCTTTACAAGTTTTTTTGCAGAGGCTATATCGTCGTTTTTATTTTTAATAACCAAATACTCAAACATAACTCTCTTACGAGTATCAATAGGAAATCTTTTTACAGCTTCTATTATTGAGGAGATATTATGAGCTTTATTCATTGGTATTAATTCGGTTCTTAGCTCGTCATCTACGGCATGAAGCGAGATAGCTATATGAACACCTAAATCCATTTCTCCTAGCTTATCTATTTTACTGCTCAGTCCGCTTGTGGAGACTGTTTGTCTTTTTCCGGATATACATAAGCCGTCTTCATCCTGAAATATTTCTATAGCTTTGGCTAGATTATTAAGGTTATCGAGAGGTTCGCCCATTCCCATATAGACTATGTTTATCTTTCTATTGTGTTTATGGTCGTTGTCTCGTTTGAGATTTACAACTTGGGCGACTATCTCTCCGGCAGTTAAATCTCTAGTAAATCCACCTTTTGCTGTTAAACAAAAAGAACATCCTATTTTGCACCCTACTTGGGTTGAAACGCATATTGTGTATTTTGCCTCTTGTATAACTTCTTCAGCTTCATCACGAAGCTCTTCTTTCATTTTAAGCCAAACTGCTTCTACTGTTTTTCCATCTTGAAGCTCAAAAAGATACTTTACAGTGCCATCTGAAGAAATCTCTTTTTTGATTATCTTCATCGGATTGAGAGTATATTTTTGAGCTAGTTCTTCTTTGAGAGCTTTTGGAATATTTTTCATATCCTCAAAGTTTTCGGCGTATTGATGATAAAGCCAGCCATAAATCTGTTTAACTCTAAAGTTAGGTTTGATAAGTTCTAAAAGCTCTTTTTGAGTAAAGTCTAATAAAGAAGGTTTTAATTCACCCATGTTATAAAGAATCCTTTGAATTTGAAGTTAACTCTTTTATTCTACTTTTTACATGTGAAGCTAAAAGCTCTTTTGCCTTTTCATGATTTTTTAAAAAGTCATTATGAGCGTCTTTGTTAGTGTAGTTTGTTATGCAAAAAACTCCACCCGCAGGAATATTAAATTCCTGCGCAATTTTTAAAACCGAAAAAAACTCCATATTCTCTATCTCTACCCCAAGTTTTAAAAACTTTTTTGTTAGCTCTTGAGATGTAGAAATGTAGTTGGATGAGTTGACGATAATCTCTTTTTTGTTAGTCATGTTAGTAGAAATTACATTATCAAGAGGCGTGTAAGCATCATCATTCAAAAAAGCTAATTCTATGTTTGAAGCTGTTTTTGATTCAACTATGTCAAAAATAGTATGATTACCATAACTCCCTGCACTTCCGATAAAGAGTAAAAATTCAGGTTTATCAAAGAGGCAAAGTCTTGTTAAATTCATAGCAGCCTCTATCAGACCAACTCCCATAGGAGTGGCGAAATCAAAAGTTTCATTATTTCCTGCGCAGATTATCATAGGCGAACTGGAATTCCATTATTGTGAAGGTAGTGTTTGAGGTCCATTATATCAATCTCTCTATAGTGAAAGATGCTAGCGGCCAGTGCCGCATCTGCTCCATGTTCAAATGCCTCTTTTATATGCTCCATAGTTCCAGCTCCACCACTTGCTATTACAGGGACATGCACTGCACGACTTATCTGCTCGGTAATATTTAATTCAAAGCCTGCTTTAGTTCCGTCTGCATCCATTGAGGTTAGAAGTATTTCACCGCTTCCACGACTTACTACCTCCTTTGCCCACTCTACTGCATCCAGTCCTGTATCTTCTCTCCCGCCATTTAAAAAGACATGGTACTTATCACCAACTTTTTTTACATCAATCGCTGTAACGATGCACTGAGAGCCAAATCTCTTTGCACCCTCATCAATTAATTTCGGTCTTTTAATGGCTGCTGAATTAACACTTACTTTGTCGCATCCAACATTTAAAAGTTTGTAGATGTCATCCAGTTTCCTAATTCCGCCACCAACCGTAAGCGGTATGAAAATCTCTCGTGCGACTTGAGCGACTATGTCAACTATAGTATCTCTGTTATCGCTAGAGGCTGTAATGTCTAAAAATGTGAGTTCATCCGCGCCCTCTTCATTGTAGCGACGAGCAACTTCAACAGGGTCTCCTGCATCTTTGAGCCCTACAAAATTTACACCTTTAACAACACGTCCATCTTTAACATCAAGACAGGGAATAATTCTTTTTGCAAAATAGTTCATATATGATTTTACCTTGATTATATTGTTTGAAATTATACACTTTGGTGCTTATATTAAGGTTATCGCATTAAGAGTTGTAGAATGTTTCACATGAAACATTCTGCTGCATGTGAAATTGAATTCTAAAAGAAATCTGAAATTTTATTTAAGTGTTAACTATTTATAAGCAAAATTATAATAAAATCGTTTTTATGAAAATAAATAGCATTGTGGCTAAAAAAAAATTTGGACAGAATTTTTTAAAAGATGAAACTGTTTTAAGAAAAATCGTCGAAGCGATGCCCAAAACAAACAATAAAATTGTAGAAATTGGGCCTGGCTTAGGTGATTTAACTAAGTTTTTAGTTGATGTCAAAAGTGTAGAAGCTTTTGAGGTAGATACCGATTTATGTAAATTGTTACAAAGTATATTTAAAGAAGAGATTGCCACCAAGCGGCTTCACATAAATTGTGGAGATGTTTTGAACGCTTGGCAGAGTAGCCTGATTGATGAGCCTTATGATTTAGTGGCAAACTTGCCCTATTATATAGCGACAAACATCATTTTAAAAGCACTCGCAGATCCAATGTGTGAAAATATACTTGTAATGGTACAACTTGAAGTAGCAGAAAAATTTTGCGCTACGCACGGGGAAAAAGTATTTGGTTCTTTGAGTGTCATAACTCAAAGTTTAGGGAATGCACACATAGTTGTGAAAGTTCCGCCAACTGCTTTTGAACCACAGCCAAAAATTGATTCTGCTGTTTTTTTGATACAAAAAAACAGTAATAGAAATGATGAGAATTTTGAGAATATGTTAAGAGTTGCATTCAAGCAACCTCGAAAAACTCTTATGAAAAATCTATGTGTTGTGTATGAAAAAACTTTGCTTCAAGAGGCTTATGAAGAGCTTGAACTTACATTAACCGTCCGACCTCATGAGCTCTCTACCCACGACTATCACCAACTCTATAAATTAACAAATACAAGGAGTTTGGATGGCAGAAGAGAATCAGGATATACAAGCTAGTAATCCTCAGGAAAACCGTAAACCAAATACAAACAATAGAAGACCAAATAACAATCGTAAACCAGTTGCAAGTGAAAAAGCAGAGGGCTCAAGTCCAACAGATGCCACTAAGCCAAATAATAATCCAAACAGAAATAAAAATAGAAGCAGTGGCGGCGGAAGCAGTAGTAAAAATCGTCGACAATTAGCCCCAATTGATGAAAATCTTAAACTTTTTGTAACTAAAAATCAAGAAGCACATAAACAAAGATTAAATCCTCACTATAAATTAGATCTGAACTCTAATTCAAAAATTCGCATTACTCCGCTTGGCGGTCTCGGTGAAATCGGTGGAAATATCACTGTTTTTGAAACAGAAAAAGAAGCAATTCTTGTAGATGTCGGCATGAGTTTTCCAGATGAGGATATGCATGGCGTTGATATTTTGGTTCCTGATTTTACTTACCTTCGAGAGATAAAAGATAAAATTGTTGCCGTAATTATCACACATGCCCATGAAGATCATATTGGTGCTATGCCTTATCTTTATAAAGAGATGCAGTTTCCTATTTATGCAACACCGCTTCCTCTGGCAATGATTGGCAGTAAATTTGATGAACACCACCTTAAAGAATTTAGAAAATATTTTAATCCAATCGAAAAGAGACAAATTTACAAAATTGGTAATGATTTTGAGATAGAGTGGATGCACATGACACACTCTATTGTTGACTCTTCTGCTGTAGCAATTACAACAGCAGCTGGTACAGTAATTCATACGGGCGACTTTAAAATAGACCACACTCCGGTTGATGGATATACTGCAGATTTACACAGACTCGCCTATTATGGAGATAAGGGTGTTTTATGTCTAATGAGTGACTCAACAAACTCATATAATACTCTGCCTACTCCTTCAGAACTGAGTGTTGCGCCTGCACTTGACAGAGTTTTCTCGAAAGCTGAGGGTAGAATTCTTTTATCTACATTCAGCTCAAACATTCATCGTGTGTATCAAGCTATCCAGTACGGTCTTAAATATGGACGAAAAGTTTGTATTATCGGTCGTTCAATGGAGAGAAATATAGAGATTGCTATGCAGTATGACTATATCAAATTTCCTAAAAATATATTTGTAGATGCAGATGAACTTGCTCGTATGAATGATAAAGAGGTGCTTATCGTTACAACCGGTTCACAAGGTGAGCCTAACTCGGCACTCTTTAGAATGTCTATAGGTGAACACAGACATGTAAAAATCAAGCCTACAGACTTGATTGTATTATCTTCTCGTGCTATTCCAGGCAATGAAAGCTCTATTTCTGGAATGTTAAATCATCTTCAAAGAGCCAGTGCTAAAGTTGCAACAGATAAAGATATACATGTTTCCGGACATGCTAGTATTGAAGAGCAAAAACTTATGCTTCGCCTTGTAAATCCTAAATTCTTTTTGCCGATTCATGGTGAGTATAATCATGTAATGAGACATAAAGAAACCGGTATGATGTGTGGTGTTCCCGAGAGAAATATCCTTCTTATGACGGACGGCGAGCAGATAGAAGTTTCTCCAAAATATATGAGAAAAGTTAAAACAGTTAAAACAGGTAAAACATATATTGATAACCAAAATAATCATCAGATTGAAGATGACATAGTTCTTGACCGTCAAAAATTAGCAACGGATGGTATAGTTATGCTAGTTGCTCAGGTCGATGGACAACATGGTAAAATGGTTGCAAAACCAAAAGTTACAAGTTTCGGTTTAGTTGCAGATAAGCAAGATAAGAATTTTGCCAAAGAGATGGAAGAAATATTAGAAAATTTCTTAATGCATTTAAAAGAGGGAATGATTGAAAATCCTAGAGCGTTAGAGAATGATTTGCGTCAAATTGTGAGAAAACATATTTTTAGAAAAATGAAGAAATATCCTATGATTGTTCCTCATGTTTTAGTTCAATAAATTCTAAGGTACTATTTTGAATAAACAACAAGATGCAGATTTTGAAAGCGCTGTAAAAACTATGATGCTTCATGTGGGGGAAAACCCACAGAGAGAGGGTCTTTTAGACACTCCATCAAGAGTGAGAAAGGCGCATGAATTTATCTATAGCGGATACAAAGAAAATCCTAAAGAGATTCTTGAAAAAGCGCTCTTTACAAGTTCGAATGATGAGATGGTTCTTATAAAAGATATAGAGTTTTACTCTACATGTGAGCATCATCTTCTTCCTATTATAGGGCGTGTTCATGTTGCTTATATTCCTGATGGAAAAGTTGTCGGGCTTTCAAAAATTCCTAGGGTTGTAAATGTTTTTGCGCGTCGTATGCAGATTCAAGAGCAACTTACAGAACAGATTGCAGATGCAATTATGGAGGCAATCCAGCCAAAAGGTGTCGCCGTTGTCATCGTCGCCCGCCACATGTGCATGGAGATGCGGGGCGTTGAAAAGATAAACTCAACAACAACATCTTCTGCTCTTCGCGGTCTTTTTAAAAAAGATCAAAAAACTAGAAGTGAATTCTTCTCTCTCATCAATTCACCCTCTGGCACTCGCTACTAACGAATATTGTCTTATGCCATTCAAATCACTTAAGAATAAGATTTCATCAAAAAGCTACTCAGTGGCATTTGGTGAAGTAGTTAAAATCAATGCTACTATCATTACGGCTGTGGGTTTAAAAGTAAGTATCAGCGACATGGTGAAAATCGTCTCTACCGATACAGGACAGGAGACTTTTGGAATGGTTACAGAGATAGATGGAGCTACATTTTTTATAACGCCCTTTAGTTTTGTAGAGGGATTTTGCTCTGGTGATAGAGTTTTTTTAGACCAAACAGGGATGAATATTCCCGTTGGAGATGCACTTCTCGGACGTGTAGTTGACCCTTTCATGCGACCAATTGATGGCAAAGGTAACATTAGCTGTTCACAACTCTCACCGATTATAAAAGCACCGATTGCCGCGATGAAAAGGGGAATGATTAATGAAGTTTTTAGCGTCGGTGTAAAAAGCATTGATGGACTCTTGACATGTGGAAAAGGACAGAAGCTAGGTATTTTTGCAGGAAGCGGTGTTGGAAAATCTACGCTTATGGGTATGATTGTAAAAGGTGCTAACGCTCCTATAAAAGTTGTCGCACTCATCGGAGAGAGAGGAAGAGAAGTTCCTGAGTTTATAGAAAAAAACTTAGGAGGGAATCTCGAGAATACCGTGATTATAGTCGCGACCTCTGATGATTCACCTCTTATGAGAAAGTACGGTGCTTTTGCTGCCATGAGCGTCGCGGAGTATTTCAAAGATCAAGGGCTGGATGTTCTCTTTATTATGGATTCCGTTACAAGGTTTGCGATGGCGCAACGTGAGATAGGTCTTGCCCTTGGTGAACCTCCGACTTCAAAAGGCTATCCTCCATCATCACTAACCCTTCTTCCACAACTCATGGAGAGAGCGGGAAAAGAGGAGGGAAAAGGTTCAATTACGGCATTCTTTACGGTACTGATTGAGGGCGATGACATGAGCGATCCAATCGCCGACCAATCCCGTTCTATTTTAGACGGGCATATAGTCCTCTCACGCGAACTTACAGACTTTGGTATCTATCCACCTATCCATATACTCAACTCAGCTTCCAGGGTAATGAATGACATTATTACGAAGGAGCATTTAAAAGCTGTCTTAAAGTTCAGAAGATTATATACGCTTTTAAAAGAGAATGAAGTTTTAATCCGAATCGGTGCGTACAGTAAAGGAACGGACAGAGAGCTTGATGAAGCCATAGATAAAAAAGAGGCGATGCAGGAGTTTTTAACGCAAGATGCACAGCTTCAGAGTGAGTTTAGCGATACTTTAAATAGCTTAATGGCTATTATGGGTGTTAAGAACCAATAATAATTTCTGAGTTAATCCAATTATCTCTATCTCTTCTGCTGTTGTGTGTAATGGCTAGTTTGGCTTTTGTGTTAGCTTCATAAAATTGCATCATCAACTTTATCTCTGTATCGATACCAAAGATATCTATGTATGAATATATTGTATTTTCTGCACTCTTCATACTTTTTTTTTCCATAAACATTCTGATTTTAGTATGAAAACTAACTCTTAAAAGATCGCCTATTTTATCTCTTCTTGTATTTAGAAGTATAAGTTCTCCCAGTATTGCCTTTATATCTTTTATATTGCCTTTTGATGCAAACTCTTCGCAACTCTGCATAAGTTTTGACCAATGTTTATCCAGCATCATACCAAGTTCACTAAACTCTAAGCCCTTGTGCGTGTCTAAAATGTCATAACATGATTTAAAATCATTAATCTCATAAGCATTTATGAGTTTTTGCATACTTTGACAATTTTCTCTAAGCGTACTTACCTTTGAGGCGATTGATGGGAGATCTTTATATTTTGCTAAGGCTTCAGTTGCTAAATCTACTTCACCTTGTTTTATATAATTTTGTATTTCAATTAAACCATATTCTATATCATTTTGAAGAGATTTGTAAGTTGGGATTTTAGTAAAATCCTCATGCGTTTTTGCAATTTCATTCACCTTTTGAAAATCTTTTGCTTCGATAGCTTTTAAAAATTCTATAAATTTTTTGTTATGGTTTAGAATTAACTTTATCATGGGTCGCTTGGAAGTCACTGTCATATACTCATAAAGAAGAGATTTTGCTGTCTCATCTTTGCCGAGAAGAATTTGTCTTTGAGCATTCATAAAAGCCTCCCTCCAAGACGCTTCCATTTTTTTGTACTGATAAGCGTGCTGAAGTGCAGGAAACTGAGTGCTTAAGATATAAGCGAGAGGATATTTCTTTTCTAAATAGAGAGATTGAAATCTAGGATAATTCTCATAAGCCTTAAAAAGTAGTGCTATCTCCTCTTTTTTAGAGGATACATTTTTAAACATATCTATCAATTGAAGAGCATATGTTTTTTGCCTGTTGATAAGCGCTTGTACAGCCTGAGCATAAACTTTGTCGTAATTCTTTTGAAGTTGTTTATACTCTTTTGTATCTTTCATTGAAAAATCTTTTTCACATAAATTAAAAGCTTCATCTAATATATTGTGAAAAATAAGCGATTTAAGTTTTGCAAGGCTAGGTAATTCAACACGGAAGATATCTGAATTGTCAACTACGGCTATTAATGTATCACAGTTTACTATGGCTATATCGTTCACTTTTTCGGTAAATTTTATGTATTTATTTTGAACAATTTTATTGTTTTTTATATCGTAAATCGATACATGTTTTGCATTCCCACTAATTATCGCATAGTTAGGATTTGACATTAATATAATATTTGCTATTGTGGTAAAACTTGTATCTATCCGCCTAGATTCTTTCATATTGTCTAAATAGTTTATGAACAGTTTTCCATCCGAGGTGCCGCTTATTACCGTTTTTTCATCCAAGAAACAGATAGCGTTTACACGAGCTTTAGAGTTTGTTAGATAATTTTTATTGACTCGAGAGTGTAAATCTACGATAAATATATCACCAAAATGGCTTCCGCAAGCCAACCTGTTTTTATGAAATTTAAATGTGCTTACAAAGCTTTGTGTTAACATTTGAGTTTGGCTTGTTCTACTAAAAGAGCAGAGTCTTGCTAAAAAAGATGAACCGTCATATTGATATTGGAGTATTCTGCCTGCAGCAGTTCCGGCGATGATATATTTTGATTCTAAATCAAAAGACAATATTTCTATCTCTTCTTTATATGTATTTATTATTTTTATCACTGTTTTGCTAAGTATGTGAATTATATATATTACTGTTTTAACACAAAATGCTAAATACTCTCCATTGGGGCTAAAAGCAGTAGCATCAGCACTTGCGAAATTTTCATGAAGCATGTTTACATTTAATTGTACGGAACAGTCTTTATGTGAGAAAATTTTTATGCCATGTGTTTTTGTACTGTATGCCACAAAATTGTTATCTAAAACTTTTAGTTCTGTTATCTCTGAGCGATTACTGTGGCACTCCGAAATATTAGGCATCGCCGCTCCAAACTATCTCTTTTAGTGACCATGTTTTATTGTTTTTTTTAAAAATTAATAAAATATTTTTAAACTTATCTTTTTTACAAGTCAGACCCTCTTTCAGCTCTTCGCATGTAGAAAAATTATCTCGATTATATGTATCTCCTATTTTAATATTAAAAGGATTTTCTACATAATCACTCGTAATTGATATACTTTTTATATATTGTTGAGAGTCCTCTTTTGGCTTAGTTGGAGTTATTATCATCACTTCATGCCCCTGATAACTTACTCTCATTATGCTCTTAGATTCTCCGCTCTCCAAAGCTGTAAAATTTGTTATTTCATAACCTAAGAGATTCGGAGCAATAGCATTGAGCACATATTGAGTTTTTGAAGTTAAAGAGTTAATGCCAGATTCTGTTAGTATAGGCTTAGTTAAAGGCATTTTATTTTCATTTGTACATGCAGTCAAGAGAAAAAGAGTTGTTAAAAAGAGTGTAATTATTTTCATCATTTATTATAAGTTAAAAAAGATAATATTGTGGTTTAATTTTGAAAAGAAGTACAATTTAAAGAGGGTTAAACCGCTTTAACCTATGCCTTAGCAAGGTAAAACGGTTTATGATTATTTAATTAACCGCAAGAAGGAACATTTCCGCTGTCACTTCCAAATTCGTGGAAAAAGTCATAGTAATGCTCTAGGTAATCTTCTTTAACCGCACCATCCTTCACATTTGGACAAATTTTCTTGATTTCATCAGCTAACTTGCCGCTTTCTTTAATCGCTTTCCACTCAGCCTGAGTATGCTTACCAGCCATTAACGCACCGGTTCCTATATTTGCTTCAGAACATGGAGCTTTTAATTGTTTTAAATAGAGTTTCTGACCTTTTGCTACATCTGCACTTACAGTTGTAACACTCATTCCTAAAACAATTGTTGCAGCAAGTGCAATTTTTACGATTTTATTCATTCAATCTCCTTCAAAATTTATGTATTCTAACGAAGTAAAAATAAAAATTTAATTTTTATTAAAACTAGTGTCGGCATTTTATAGTAATTGTAACATTTCGGAAAATATAACCTAACCCTCTTTCGAGGATTAAATTATGCTTTACCTGAAAGCATGCCGTGTATTGTCATTGGCTTAAGTGCATAAACTTTTAATAACCACCATATCCATCTCTCTTTCGTCGGATCAAGTGGAAATGATGGAGTTGGCTTTGCACTCCAGTCAAATTCAGCAAGCATTACTGTACCGATTCCTGTGATAAGCGGACATACAGTGTAGCCGCCATAAGCAGCCGGTAATGTAGTTTTGCCTTCCATAGAAGCTACAATATTATCAACTAAAACTTTGTATTGTTTACGGATTGAACCGCCTGTCTTACCCATAGGAATTGCAGCAACATCCCCAATAGACCATACATTTTTGAATTTAACATGCTGAAGAGTCTCTTTTGTAACAGGAACCCATCCTTTTTCCGAACCAACCGGCGATTTAGCAACAACATCAGGAGCTTTCATTGGAGGAGTAACGTGCATAAAATCATATTTAACTTCAACTCTTTCATGGGTAGTAATCATTTCATATTCACCAGTATCTTGGTCTAGTTTACCTTTCACTTGAGTATGATGATCAAAGATAGCTACTTTATTCGCAGTATCTACTTCTGTAAGGTTATGACCATAATTCCATTTGAAACCTCTAACTTTAAACTGTTCAAGTATCGCATCATGGTATTCAGCAACAGGAAACATTTTTCCGCCATCTGGATAAAAAGTAAGTTCAACTTTATCAGCTACACCAGCTTCTTTAAGTCTCGCATGTGTTAGATACATGATTTTTTTAGGAGCACCGCCACATTTGACCGGTGTGTTTGTATCTGTAAATACAGCTTTTAATTTTTCAGAACCTGTATAGGCTTTAGCTTTTGCAACTAATTCTTGAATTCCAGCCCATGTAGCTTCTGCACCGTCTTGAAAGTAAATAGAGTGAAGACCATCTTTACCGATTTGTGCTTTTGTTGCAGCATTATCAGCACCAGCTGAAGTAATAACACCATTTAAGCCTTTAATTCCTGCAAAGTTTAACATTAAGCCAGTAGCAATAATGAGTTGGTCGTATGATATTTCCTCTTTCCCATCAACAGTAACTTTGTTATTAGCAGGATCAAATGCAGTAACGCTTCCCTTGATAAGTTTTACACCCTTTGGAAGATAATCATCAGTCATATAAACGATATCACTTTTTGTCCAAATACCCGCAGCAATAAGGGTTTGACCTGGTTGGTAAGAGACTGATTTTGGGTCTGGCTCAATAACCGTTATATCTGCATTTGCTAAAGTATTTTTTAGACGAGCTGCTGTACTTATTCCAGCTAAACCGCCACCAACGATAACAATTTTGCCTTTAGCATCAGATGCAGTAACAGCAGTTGTTCCAACTGTAGCTCCTGCTAAAATGGATGCAGCTAACGGAGATACGCTTAAATATTTTAGAGCCTCACGACGAGACATAATCTCCGGATGTTTGTCAACTTCTGCCAGTATTTCTTCTAAGATTTTACTTTTCTTCATGATTTCCCTCTTTTTATTAGATAAAGTTATACCATAGTACAAGTTTAAGCCTTAATATTAGTTTTAAATATTAGATTTTCTTAATAGGTGTACCCAAAGTAAACACATGTTGACTGTAAGTATGCCTTTAATGATTTTAGTAAATTTTATTGAGAAGAAGTTGAATGGATACTCTATTGCTAAATTCATTTTTTATTACCGTGTAGCTGCAGGTAATTTTTTTATTTTCAGGCATTTCAAACACTCTTCTGAATGCTATAAGTTCTAATGTTTTTATGGTATTTGGAAATTGTTTAACTTCAATCTTAGAGTGTGACTTATCACTTCCCATCAATTTTATACTTATAATTTCTGCATCTTTGAGTAAAAATCTAGGACGGAGGTTTGCTTCTCCAAAAGGCTCAAACCCCTCTAGTAAATTTAGAAGCTCAAAATCAATATCTTCAGTGGATAATATTCCAACTATGGCATCTTTTGGCATGAAATCAGTAGGAGATAGCTTTGAGGCAGTTTTGTTAATGGCAACTCTAAAAGCGTCAATATTCTTCTCTTCAAGTCCGACTCCTGCTGCCATTTTATGTCCGCCGAACTTTGTCAAATAGGAGTCATTGGCTTTTATAAGTTCATAAATACTTACTTCACCAATACTTCTTGCACTTCCTTTTGCCATGCCGTTTTCACAACTTAAAACTATCGAAGGCTTACCAAAGTGTTCCACTAACCTTGCTGCAACAATTCCAACAACGCCCTCATGCCAATCCTTATGCGCCACAACTATTACATGGTGAGAATCATCAGCATTTTCAATAGCCTCTTTTGTGCACTCGGCTTCTGTCTCTTTTCTTAATTCATTCAGTTTGCCAAGGAGTTCAAATTGCCTATATGCCTCATTTGTTGATGTTGCTGTAAAAAATTTCAGGGCAATGGAAGCATCTTCAAGTCTTCCTGCAGAGTTTATTCTAGGCGCTATTGCAAAGGCAATATCCTCTGAAGTAATTACAGATTTATTTAAGAAATCTCTTATTATGACAGAAGCGGGTCTGTTGGATGTTGTTAAAATTTTTAAACCCTCCTGAACCAGTGTTCGATTTATATCAATAAGAGGCATAACATCCGCAATAATGGCGATAGACAAAATGTCTAAAAATTGTTTCATGTCAATCGAAAGATTTAACTCCTTTTTTAGCAGTGCCAAAAGAAGCCATGCCACCTGTGCACCGCATATCTCTTTGAAAGGGTATTGACATGTAGAAAGTTTTGGATTCACTATAGAAAAAGCGTCTGGAAGCATTTCTAAGGGAGTGTGATGGTCTGTTATGATTAACTCAATATTTCTTTCTTTGCATATTTTTGCAGCTTCTATAGCAGTGATTCCATTGTCAACGGTTATTAAGAGGTCGGTATCGATTCTATTCAAAACATTTGGAGAAACTCCGTAGCCGTCATTAAATCTGTTTGGAATTATCGCCTCTAATGGATAGGGAATCTGTCTAAAAAAATTAACCATAATGGCAGTTGAACTTACCCCGTCCACATCATAATCGCCAACTACTGCTATTTTTTTCTTTTCTTTTATAGCAAGTGCAATTTTTTGTGCGGATTTTGTAGCATCACTCAATAGTGCAGGGTTCGGAATTTGAGATAATTTTTTATCTTCTGTTGGAAATCTTTTAGAAAGCAGCTCAAAAAGAGCTGACTTGTTCAATAATGGTATATCACTTAGCAAATAATATTATTACCAAACACCCAAAGATGCTTTAACAAATGCTAGTATAGATGGATTTGGTGTTTGAAGTCTTGAAGTAAACTCAGGATGAAACTGTACACCTAAAAACCAAGGATGATTTTCAATTTCAACAGTTTCTATAAGTCCATCCGATTCACCCGTAACTATCATTCCTGCTTTTTCTAAAGCCTCACGGTAAGTCGGATTTGCTTCATAACGGTGGCGATGTCTCTCTAAAATAGTTTCAGCTCCGCCATATGCTTTTCTTAAAATTGAACCCTCTTTTGTATCGCATGGATACTCTCCGAGTCTCAATGTTCCACCCATCGGTGATTTATGTGTGCGGAGTTGTTTGTTGCCGCTTTGGTCTAAAAAGTTATCTATGAGATAAACCATAGGATAAGGAGTTTTTTCATCGAATTCTACAGAGTTTGCACCCTTAAACCCAAGAACATTTCTAGCATACTCTACAAGTGTTAACTGCATGCCAAGACAGATTCCAAGGTACGGAACTCTATTTTCACGGGCATATTGAATAGCTTGAATTTTACCCTCAACCCCACGATTTCCAAATCCGCCTGCAACCAAAACAGAGTCACAGTCTTTTAATAGCGCTTCTGCTCCTCTTTCTTCTACCTCTTCAGAATCCACCCAGTGTATATCTACTCTCGTATCTAAATGTGCACCGCAGTGAATAAGCGATTCGGTTAAAGATTTATACGCCTCTTTGAGTTGAAGATATTTGCCAACAAATCCTACAACAACCCTGTTTTTAGGCTGAACTATTTTTTTAACCAATGAATCCCACTCTTCCATGTCTGGATTTAATTCGCCTAAATTTAACTCTTTTGAGAGAGGTTTTAAAATATGTTGTCTTAAAAAAGAGATTGGCACATCATAAATAGTTGCTGCATCAAGTGCTTCTATAACGCTGTCTTGTGAAACATCACAACTCATTGCAAGTTTTTTCTTGAAAGTTTTAGGCATTGGATTTTCGCTTCTGGCAATAATCATCTGCGGAGTAATTCCGATACGGCGAAGCTCTTGAACAGAGTGCTGCGTCGGTTTAGATTTTAATTCACCCGCTGCTTTGATGTAGGGGATAAGCGTTACATGTATAAAAAATGTTCCCTCAACCTCATCATCATGTTTCATCTGGCGGATAGCCTCCATAAAAGGGAGTCCTTCGATATCACCGACTGTTCCGCCAAGCTCCACTATTAAGATTTCATGCCCTTCTCCAGCCTCTTTGATTCGCTTTACGATTTCGCCGACAATGTGAGGAATAACCTGGATTGTTTGCCCAAGATAGCCGCCTGCTCTTTCTCGTTCAATAACACTTAAATAAACCTGCCCTGTTGTGAAGTTGCTCGATTTTAAATAAGAGGTGTCCAAAAATCTTTCATAGTTTCCTATATCTAAATCAGTCTCTGCGCCATCCTTTGTAACAAAAACTTCACCATGTTCAAGCGGACTCATAGTCCCTGGGTCAACATTTATATAGGGGTCTATCTTTAACATGCCCACTTTTTTGCCAGCGTGTTTGAGCAGTGTGCCAACACTCGCAGCCGTAATCCCTTTTCCAAGAGAACTTAAAACTCCGCCTGTAACAAAAATGTATTTAGTCATGCAAAAACTCCATAAATAGTTAAATAATAGACGCGATTATAGTAGAAAATTACTTTTGAAGAGTTAAATAATGAAATTAGTTAGATGCTTTATAGTGTGTCGTTTAAGCTCTAGGTGTTTTACTTTAGAATTTGTATTAGTTGTATATAATATAAAAGGAAATAGGAAAGGTCAAAATGGAATATTCAATATTT
The DNA here is from genome assembly GCA_026390115.1 of Campylobacterales bacterium. Lineage (GTDB taxonomy): Bacteria > Campylobacterota > Campylobacteria > Campylobacterales > Sulfurimonadaceae > Sulfurimonas. The sequence goes on from JAPLGO010000001.1 coordinate 249,983, forward strand.
TACATCATAGCAGCATTGGGAATATCAATTATTATTAATATTTTTTTAAAACAATTCGGAATCTCTCAGATTATAGGATATATATTTACGGGCATAATAATAGCTTACGCTTTCGACTTAAGAGCTATAAGTGATTCACATACGCTTGGGCTTGTCGGTGAATTTGGTATAGTATTTTTGATGTTTACTATCGGTCTTGAAATATCATTAGCAAAGATGGGAAGCATGAAAAAAGAGATTTTTGGTAATGGACTTTTGCAGGTTATTTTTACTGCTTTCATTATTTATGCCATCAGCCACTATTTCTTTAATCTTGATTTAAAATCTTCTTTGATTATCTCTTTTGCATTTTCACTCTCTTCTACGGCGGTTGTTTTAAGCTATTTGAAAAGTTCAAAAGAGATACATACACCCTATGGACAAAAAGCGACGGGAATACTTATATTCCAAGATATAGCGGTTATTCCTATCTTAATTCTTTTAACTTTTTTGGCAAGTGAAGGAAATGAGAGTATTTTTGTTCTTTTGCAAGATACGGTTGTAAGTGCGATTTTTGCATTCGGTCTTCTATTTATTGTCGGAAAAAAGCTTATGACTTGGCTTTTACATTTCTCTGCCTCATCGGAGCTTGATGAACTTTTTATGGGCTCAGTTTTATTTATTGTAGTCAGTGCCTCACTTTTGGCTCATTACATGGGGTTTAGTTACTCACTGGGTGCTTTTGTTGCCGGCATGATTATAGCTGAAACGAAGTACCATCACAGGGTGGAATCAGATATTGCACCTTTTAAAGATTTACTCCTTGGCACCTTCTTTGTTGTTGTTGGAATGAAGATTGACGTAGCACTTTTTGTAGAAAAATTCGCACTTATAGTTTGGTTGTTTGTAATTGTGCTTGTTTTAAAAACAGCGATTATTTACACAATTTTAAGAATATCATCTTCCCATCCAGTCTCTTTTAAAGCGGCATTGGCACTCTCTCAAGTTGGAGAATTTTCGTTTGTAATATTTGCGGTTGCAAGTGCGAATGGTTCACTCAATAGTCATTTAACCCAATTATTGGTTCTAGTCGTTATTTTATCTATGATTGTTACACCATTCTTTATCAGCAAAATCAGTACTTTTGTTGAACTGTTTACAAAAGAAAAAGAGGATGATTCAGATATGTCAGCCTTGCAAAGCCGAGCTAATCATGTAATAGTCTGTGGCTATAGCATAGTCGGAAAATTTGTAACGAAAGAGCTGGATAAAATAGGTGCTCCCTATGTAATCGTGGACAATTCCTATAAACATGTTAAAGAGGCTCTCAATGATGGGATGGAAGCTTATTTAGGAGATGCGTCAAAACACTCTATTTTAAATGCCTTACATGTAGAAAAAGCAGCTGCCGTTATAGTTACTCTTGACAACTTAGAAAAAAAGAGATTGATTTGTGAATCTGTTTTACAATATTCTAAAGATGTAAATTTGATTGTAAAAGTTGTCTCTTTAGAAGAGAAAGAAAAATTAGGAGATTTAAATATTTCTATTATTGTTGATGGAAAAGCTGAAGTAGCAAGAGTTTTAGTTGAGAGCATGAGGACATGTGAACTGAAGAAGTATTAATCTTATGGTAAAATACAACCATAATGGTTATTTTAAAAAAAAAGGATTTGAAATGGGATTTTCTATTAACACAAATGTGCCATCCGTGAATTCTAATCTACGTTCAAACTCTGCAAATAGCGGGATTGGTAAAAATTTATCGGCTCTTGCTTCCGACGCTAAGTTAAATGGTGCGTCTAATGATATTTCAAGGTTTGGTATTTCCGACAAGATTTCATCACATGTTTCCGACTTGGGACAGGCTATTATGAATGCGAATGAAAGTGTCGGGATGCTTCAAGTTGCAGATGGAGCACTTCAAGGCTACAATGACAACTTAGATAGAGTTAAAACTTTAACTTTACAGGCTTCAAATGGAACAATGAGTTCAGATGACAGAGTTATAATTCAAAAAGAGATAGATGGCTTGCTAAAATCTTTAGACGACATTGCAAAATCTACGAACTATAATGGCATGAAGCTACTTGACGGAACTGGTGGAAGCTTTGGAAATGGTACGTTTGTTACGCAATTCGGTGCAGACGGCGGAGCAACTCAGAGTGTCACAATCGGTGATACTCAAGTCTCTTCCCTTGTTGGAAGCATAGATGTTACAACGCAAGCCGGTGCTTTAAGTGCCATGGATACTATTGAGAGTGCCATGGGTAAAATAGGCGATATTCGCTCCACTCTAGGCGCATCACAAAATCAGCTTGAATCAACTATTAGAAATATATTTGTAACGCACATTAATTTAGCTTCGGCCGAGTCTCAAATGAGAGATGTTGATTTTGCGGCGGAGAGTGCTAACTTTTCACGACAAAATATTATGAACCAAATCGGCTCTTTTGCACAGAGTCAAGCGAATGCAGGTGCTTCAAATGTTGCAGGTTTATTACAATAGAAAGTAAGGTAATTTTACTCTTTTGGACTTGTTCCAAAAGAGTTTGAATAAGTTAATTACCTCTCGAACCGGGCTTTATTGCTTCGCTTCCATTTTTGCAAAGTGGGCAATTGTCGGGAGAGTGTATCTCAAATGTAAAGTCGGCTAGTGCAAAAAATGGAATATCTTGCGGCAGTTTACAATTAGTTTTAGTTGTAACATCACTATTTTTTCGTTTACAAAAACCACGATTTGCAAGTGCAGCAATAGCGACTATTTCGCCGCCAAAACTCTCAACAACTTCTGCTGCTTCCATCGCAGAGCCGCCGGTTGTAATAATATCTTCACACATCAACACTCTTTCGCCTTCTTTGATTTCGAATCCACGACGAATACACATCTTTCCTTCTACTCTCTCAGCAAAGATGTAACGGCAATCAAGTGCTTGAGCAAGAGCAAAACCGGCAATCAGACCACCAAGGGCTGGGGCACAAACAGTGTCAATTTTAACTCCGCTTGCTCTGATTTGTTTTGCAAGTTCATCCGCAAGCAGTTTTGCCGTTTTAGGGTTTTCTAATACCTTTGCAGATTGTAGATAAAATTGTGAGTGGTTTCCGGAACTTAGTTTAAAATGCCCCTCTAAAAGAGCATTTGCATCCATATATATTTTCTTAATATCCATCTAAATTCCTATTTTTATTATTTTTGCAAAATACCTTACGTATAAGAAACCTATACTTTTAGAATCTCTACTTCTTTGTCTTTTAGAATTTGCTCAACATTTGCCGAATACTTGTCTGTGATTTTTTGAATAGCTTCCTGAGCAGATTTTGATTCATCCGCCGTTATCAATTTATCTTTTTCAAGTTTTTTAATTTTGTCGTTTGCATTTTTTCTATCATTTCTAAGAGAAACTTTTGCATGTTCACCCATCCCTTTCATCTGTTTTACAGACTCCTGTCTCTGCTCTACAGTCATAGCAGGAAAAAATAGTTTGATTTGAACACCGTCATTGTTTGGATTTGCTCCAACATTTGCCTTAGAGATAGCACTGTCGATGGCCGATAAAAGGTTTTTTTCCCAAGGATTGATTACAATCGTTGTAGCATCTGTTGCTATAATTGAACCTACTTGGTCAAGGGCAGTTAAGGTACCATAGTAGTCGATTCTTACATTATCCAAAACTGAAGTGGTAATTTTACCGGTTCTAAGTGTTTTAAAGTCTCTTAACATGTGGTTTATGCTTAACTGCATTTTTGTTTCGCACTCGCTATATATTTCATTGAGCATTTTGTTTCCTTGTGTAAATAATGGCGTAATTGTAGCGAGAAATATTTTAAATGATATAAAAGTGGTATTGTAGATGTTTTATAGGGAGAGTTATGGATAGTTGCAGTAAATGCAACTATTTTGTACTGTTTTGTTCGCTTTGTTGAATCGGTGCGGCAACTGTAGTTACCGGTGCTACAATCGGTGCAACAACATTTGTTGTTTCTACAAGAGCGTCAACCACAGATACATTTTTTGATTGTGAATAGAGATACCCTAAAGCAACCGTATTTACAACAAATAGGAATCCTATTATAAAAGTAGCCTTTGCTAAAAAACTAGCCGGACCTTTTGCCCCGAAAACAGACTCATTTGAGCCACTATATGCGCCAAGACCTATACTTGAGCTTTTTTGTAGTAGTACTGCTATCACGATGAATACAACTAAAACAATTTGTACAATAAGTAAAAAACTAGTTGTCATTTATTAATTCCTAAATATAAAAAGTTGCGAATTATATCTAAAAAAGTTAAGATTACAAACTAGGGTATAATTTTAGAAAGATAGCGTGTTGTTGGTTGTAAATAAAATGAAAATAAGTTCTGAATTCTCTAAGTATGCTGTTCATTATGGCTCCAATAATATAATACAAAATAAAGTTATAAAAAGATTACTTCAAAAAGTAACATACAAACCTAAGTATATTTTAGATTTAGGTTGTGGAAGCGGTGCTTTGTGCAAAAGTATTGATTGGAAGTATGAACATTTTTGCGGAGTTGATTTTGCATCCGGCATGTTAGAGTTACATCCTCATTCAAATAATATAGAAATTTTTTATGGTGATTTTAACGATGAAACTACATTTGAAGCTCTTTTAAAAAAAAGATATGATGTTGTTTTCTCGGCCTCAGCCTTGCAGTGGGCAGAAAATTTAAAAAATGTGTTTAGAAACATTAAGCTTTTTAATGCTCCGGTAGCTTTAGCTATTTTTACTTCAAATACTTTTAAAACATTACATGAAACAGCATCACTCGCACCACCGCTAAGAACAGTTAATGAAGTTTATGAACTTCAAAAAAACTGTTTTGATGCAGATTTTGAGATAGTTGAATATAAGTTAGAGTTTGAGTCGGTCAGAGATATGTTTAAGTATATAAAGCAAAGTGGTGTAAGCGGTTCAAGAGGTCTTTTAAATTATAAGCAAATGAAAAAATTAATGAATGAGTATCCTCTCAATTATTTAGAGTTTGAAGTAGTGTTTATTACTTCGAAAATCACCTCTTTTTCAAGAGTATAAAGTTCATATCTTATATATTTAAAGTTTTCACTATAGTCGAGATTGTAAAGCTTAAAGAGCTCCTCTAAAACTCTTGATGACTCTTGTGCTCTCTTAAAATTAGCAATGAGTATACTTTTTATATCAGTACGATTAAGTTCGCTTTTTATGGTTGGACGGAGAACATCATTTACACTGTCGCGATGTTTTAGTAGGAGCTCTTGCTCGTCAATACGAGATTTGTGTCTTAGCTGTTTAAGTTTAGAAGATAGCTTTTTATTGTTTTCTTGATATCTCATAATATCTTCTACAACTCTTATTCCCTCTTTAAGGCGGTTTAGATTTGCATCAACCACCCGAAAAAGTTCGGGTGAGAAATTGCAAGTTGATGAATTATTCGTCATTTCCAAAGATGCCAAATAGTTGTAAAAGAGCGGTGAAAATATTTAAGAAATCTAGATAAAGTGCGATTGCTCCATCAATTGGGGTTTCATATGAGCCATTCATAATATTCTGAGTATCATAAATAACCATAATACTAAATAGGATAACAACTACCCCAGAGATGATAACATGCAACATTGGATTACCAAGAAACATGTTAAGAATAGAAAAACCAATAATTACAAAAAGTGCAATCATAAGCGGTTTACCGTAGTTAGTAAAATCTTTTGTTGTTTTAATAGCATAAAAACTCATAGCGCCAAATACAACAGACGTCATCGCAAAAGCGTTGCCGATTATAGTCCCTCCCCCACTCATACCAAGTGTACGAGAAAGCAAAGGAGCAAGCATTAATCCTGTCATAAACACAAATCCAAACATAACTGCTAAGTTAATTCCTGGCTTATGTTTAACAAAGTGCAAGCCAATTAGTAAGCCGATTTCTAAAGCAAATAACGGCCACATGTAGGCTGCAATAGTTGCAGCCATAGGTACACCAACATAAGCACCAACAGCACCAGCCATCATTGAAGCAGCAAAAAGTTTATAAGTCTCTTTCACAAAAGATATTATCTGTGTATCACTTTTAGAAGTATTTTCGTAAGCAAAAGATTTACCTCTTGCATAATCGCGATCATATAGTCCCATTATTATTCCTTTTTTTTGTGCATATTGTTTATACGCATTTGATTTTGGTAGAGAATTCTATATATAAAGAGTTAATAAAAAGCAACAATTCAGCATTGTTGAGTAAAGTTAACTTGTTTATTATATTTATAATGTAAGATTAAAGTTTTATACATAAGAAGATCTTATGAAATGTAAACACTTTTGTATAAATATTCAAATATCTTTGAAAAAGTATTGACATCACAGTTAGTTTTGTCTATAATTCCCGTCCACAAACACAGAGACCTAGAGTTTAGGCCTAGAGAAACTTCAAGTAGAAGCTATCGAGATGAGTTTGAGATCATTGAAAACTAAGCAAGTAAATAGATTTAATAATAACTATTAAGTTGAAGTTACT
>JAPLGO010000007.1 GCA_026390115.1 Campylobacterales bacterium
TGCTACAGTTACGGCTGCTAATGCTTCAATCACTAACTTACTTCCAGTAACAGCTTCATTGACAACAAGTGCTGACACTATCGCTACTCATAATGGTAATGATACTGTTACTGCTGACATCCTTACTTTGGGTGCAACTGATAGCGTTATAGATAGTTCAAGTACTGATCATGACGTTATGAATATTACTACAAATGCAAATATAGCTGCTACAACAGTAATTACAAAAATTGAAACATTAAATATTACTACTCTTGGTAATACAACTATGGACATGACACACATCACTGGTGTAAATGCTTTAAATACTACTGGTTCTACTGGTTCTATTACTGCTACAAATGCTGCAAATGGTGCTATGAGTTTAGGCTTTAATGGTTCAACTACAAACACTATCACTGCTACATATACAGCTGACGCTCTTGCTGGTACAGCAGATAAGTTAACAGTTAACTTAAATACTGCAACTGGTGTTACTTCAACAGTTAATGCAGGTTTCGAATCAGCTGAATTGAATGTAACTGGTACTAGTACATTAACTGCATTTACTGCTCCAGGTGTTACAGCTCTTACTATTTCTGGTACGGGTGCTTTAACTGTTACTGCTAATGGTCTTGTTGGTGTGACTGATGTAACTGTTACTGATACAGGTCTTGTTAAATTAGGTGCAATTGCTACAACAGCTCTTAAATCATTAACTGCTACTGCAAACACTGATGGTATTACTGGTTCAACTGCTGTAACTGCTGCTGCTCCATATAATACAGTAGATACTATTACAGGCGATACAACTGGTTTAACTGTACTTCTTGGTGCAGGTGCAGATAATATTGGTGTTGTTAGTCAAACTGCAGCAACTAAGTCAGATACAATTAAACTTGGCGCTGGTAATGATAGACTTGATTATACTAATACTGCTACTGGTAGCACTTATTTATTTGGTGAAGCTGGTGATGATACAATCAGAATTAACGGTACAGCGTTTGCAGCTACAGACTATATTAGTGGTGGAACAGGTACTGATACATTGGTAATCAACAACCCTGGTGCTGCAAATATTCTTGTTTTGAATGATGTTGAAAATTTAACAGTTGTTGGATCAATGACTCTTGCTCAAACAATCAATTCATCTAACAAAGCATTGACTGTTAATGCACAAATTGCTTCTACAAATGTTGTTAATCTTGCTACTTTAAGTGCTGGTTCAACTGTTGCAACTTCTGCTGCTACTGCAGGTGCTGCTTTCGTTGCAGGCGCTGTAACAGTTGGTTTTGCTGCTGCTGAAGCTGCAAGTACAATCAACCTTGCTGGTGGTTTAACAGGTGCATTAACTACATTTAATATTACTGCAGAGACTGTAACTATCGGTGCTGCATCTAACCTAGTTGGTGCAATAACTGCTACAAATGCAACGTCTTTAACAATTAACGCTACTGGTGCATTAATTGGTGGACAAGCAATCGCTGCAGCTGGTAATACTATGACAGACCTTACTATTACTGGAACATCTACTGTAACAATGGGTGCTGTTTCACCAACATCACTTGTACATGAAACAATGACTGCTGCTGGTGCACTTACTGTTGGTGCAAATACTGCAAGTTTAACTGCATTATCAACTATCGCTTTAACAGCTACAGGTACTGCTGGTAGTGTTACTGCTGGTGCAATCGGTTCTGCTACTGTTACTAATTTAGCTTCAGTAACTGTTAACGCTGCTACAGCTGCTACATTAAGTACTATCAATGCTAAAATTATTGGTGATATTTCTGTTACTGCTACAAATGGTCTATTAACAGTTGATGACATTACTCAAGCAGCAGGCGGTTCTGTTGGTACTATTACTCTAACTTCTACAGCTGGTGGAGTTAAATTAACTGATACTACTACTGCTGTTTCAGCTGCAGATGCTACTGGTATCACTGTGAATATAACAGCAGCAACATTTATTGATGATGCTGGTGCAGGTGGCGCAGCTGCTACAATTAAAAATACAGCTGGAGACATCACATCCACACTTTCTGGTGCGGCAGTAGCTTTAGTTAATTATACAACTGATGATGGTGCTGCAACTGCTAGCGGCGTTGTTAACCTTAATGCTTCTTCTTTAACTGGTGGTTTAACTACTGTAATTACAAATGACTTGTTGGCTGCAGGTACTGCAAACTCAACAATTAGTTTAGGTGCAGCTTTAGCTACTACTGTAAATAGCGTAACTTTAAATGGTCATGCTCACGCAGTAACAGTAAACGGTTCAATTGGTGCTGATACAATTGTTGATGCAAGTATTGGTGCTGCAGCAAATGGAGGCGGTAATCTTGTTAACTCTAGTGACACATTTGTTGGTGGTACTGGTTCAGATACATTAAGTTATGCTGGTCACCTTGCAACTGCTGCAATTGCTGCTACTACAAATGATTCAGCTACTAATGGTATGGCGATTAACTTTAGCTCATCTACAATCACATTTGATAATGGTGCTGTTGTAGGTGCTACAAATATTACAACATTGGCTTCTGGTCACGCTGCTCAATATGATTCAGTTGCAACTTCTAGCACAACAACAACTGTTGGTAACATAGTTGCTGGTGGTGAGAATGATACTGTTTCTGGTTTTGAAACTGTAATTGGTACTGCTAAAAATGACTATATCGCTTTAGCATCTACTGGTATGACTGTTACTGGTGGTCTTGGCGCAGATATTATGGTAGCTGGAGCTGGAGCTGATGTTTTCAATGTTGCTGTACTTGATACTGCTGTAGCTGCTAACTTTGCTGCAGCAGCAACATCTGCTACCTATAGTGCTTCACAAACAACAGTAGGTATGGATATTATTTCTGGTTTTAGTGCTGGTGATAAAGTTCAACTATCATCTGCTGCTGCAATAGTTACATCAGCAGTTCTTATCAAAAATGGAACTGCTCAAGGTGTAGCAACTATAGGTGATGTTACATTAATGCAAGGTACATACAATGCTACAACTAATACATTCGTGGGTGGCGTAGCTGGTACGGATCATGATTCTATGTTAGTATACGATACAAATGGTACTACTGGTGCTGGTACTTATGAAGGTATCGTTTTAGTAGGCTATGTTGATGCAGGTACTCTTGATACAATTTCTACTGCTGGTTTATTCACTGCTGTAGCTTAATTCTCTTTTTCATTCCACCTCTCCTGAGGTGAAATGAATCCAAAAGCCCAAAAAGCTTTTAAGCCTCACTTTCTCTTAGGAGTTGGTCAGGTTTTTTTCGTTACTACTCTATTTTTACTCATATCTCCACCACAACCCATAAAACACTTTCATAAATACGAATCATTATCCAAACTCATTTCGTGATTCCTAGCGTCTCTTAGAACTTAACTGAACCTGAAACACAAACATAAGAAACGGCTTAAAAAAAGGGAGGGACTCTTTTATGCTTTTTCTTAATTTTTCTTTCATTAACATAACGCAGATTCTATTGAAAAAAATCATCATTTTAAAAAAATAAATATTATTAGCTATAATTACAGTTCTAGTTGGCGATTATGATGTGTGGATTGTATTGTGAAGGAGAAGGTGGGACAGGGTCAGCCTTTAACAAGGATATAACAATGCGATTAGCCCTCATAATTGTTATAATCTTGATGCTATTAGCAACAAGATTGTATTAAAAGCTTATAGAGAGTCCCCACTCTCTATCTGTCCCAACTAGCAAAATTATATCCCATTAATATAAATAAAAACTAAAACATCTCTCTCTTTTTACATTTTTTTAGAAATCAATCCATACCTCCACCACAACCCATAAAACACTTTCATCAATACAAATCATTATCCAAACTCATTTCGTGATTTCTAGCGTTCCTTAGAGCTTAACTGAACCTGAAACTACTATTTCTACTTTTTGTTACTAATCTACCCAATCATCAAATTTCTTTATTCTAAAAGTTTGCTTATTTTTTAATTTTTTACTGGTAATTTGCAGGTTGTTATTTCAAATATCCATTTCTCTGTTATATCTATGTAAAATACCCATGTACAAACACTTCCAGCTGTCCCAAATTCTCTTTTAACTTTCGAGACATTTTTTAGCATAAATTACATCCACCTGCTGCAGGTATTCTGCAGGTGATGCCACTTGACAAGGTTTTTTAGCTTGCATATACTGCCACTAATTCAGAAGGATTTAAAATGGCTAAAATCAACCTTACAAACAGATTTACAACTACAGCAACCTGTAAAGGTGATAAACCTAAAGAGGTATATTACGACACAGAACTCTCAGGCTTCCAGCTAGAGGTAAGAAATACAGGCAATAAAACCTTTTACTACTCCTACTCAATAGATACCAAACGCACTATGCAGAAACTAGGTAATGCAGACACCATGACTGCAGATGAAGCTAGACATCTAGCACTCAAGATGAGAAAAGCAATAGCTACGGATAGCTTAGAATCAATGTTTACAAAGAAAAGCAAGACTCTGACCCTAATTAAATTTTATGAAGAATACTATCTCCCACATATTAAAGTGCACAGTAACTCATGGGATAAGAATGAATCCACCTACAGAGTACATATCCTTCCCATGTTAGGCTCTTACCCAATGGATGAAATAACTTCCCCTATGATTTCCAAACTCCATATTGAAATGGTAACAACCAAAAAACTATCAAACAGCACTGCAAATAAATTACTTGTATTTCTAAGACATGCCTATAATTTGGCAATAGAGATGAAA